>JBBRTE010000045.1:0-9651 GCA_038244715.1 Thermoanaerobaculia bacterium | reverse complement strand
CCAACCCAGGCAACCCAGGCAACCCAGGCAACCCAGGCAACCCAGGCAACCGAGCGACTCTACGTACAATCGCCCCGCATGACCACGCACCGCGACCCGCTCTTCACTCCCCGCTTCGCGATGCTGTGGGCGTATGCGTTCGTCACGTTCTTCTCCGCGTTCCAGCTTCTGCCGGCCATTCCCTTTCGGATTCTGGAGCTCGGCGGCTCGAAGGCGCAGGCAGGCTGGTTTCTCTCCGTCTACACATTTGCCAGCGCGTTCGCGGCACCGGTCATGGGTAGCCTCGCCGATCATTTCGGGCGACGTCGGTTTCTGATCACGGCATCGATCCTCTTCGTTGGATTCTCGGCGGCGTACGGCGTCGTGACGCATCTGCCGCTGCTGTTTCTCATCGGCGCGATCCATGGCGCGGTCTGGTCGGGGCTCATGGCATCGGCGTCCGCGCTCATGAGTGATTACATCCCGGCATCGCGCAGGACGCAGGGGATGGCTTATTGGGGTCTCGCCAGCAGCGGCGCGATCGCGGTTGCTCCTGCGGCCGGTCTGTGGGTGTTTCACTTCGGGTGGAGAACGCTGTGCACGGAGTTGACTGTGATCTCCGTGGTGATGGTGTTCGGTGCGCTCCTGCTGCGCGGCGACGAAGCACGAAGCGACGCGCGCACTCTGGCCGTCTCGGACGCCTGGGACTGGCGCGTGATCTCAGTGGCGCTTTCGCTCGCCGTCGCCTCCTTCGGTTACGGCGGCATCACCAGTTACTCGGCGATCATCGCGATCGAACGCCATATCCAGCCGCCAGCGCTCTACCTGACGACCTACGCGATCTCGCTCGTCCTCTTCCGCATCTGTTTTTCCCATCTCGGCGACCGGATGGGACCGCGGCGGATGCTCTATCCCGGACTGGTGCTGGTACCGATCGCGTTCGGCTGGCTCGGCGTCGCCCACACGCGATGGGAAATGATCGCGTCGGCAGCGCTCTTCGGCGTCGGGTTCGGCGCGGTCTATCCAGCGTTCGTCACGATCATTCTGGGCAGCACCGATCCGGCCCGCCGCGCGCGAACCTTTGGCTCGATCGTCTGGGCGTTTGACACCGGCCTCGGACTCGGCTCGTTCGGCATCGGCGCAATCGGCGCGCACTACGGCCTGGGCCGCGCCTTTCTGGTGGCCGCCGCGCTGAGTTGTCTGGCCATCCCGATCTTCGCCTGGACCTCCGCGGGCCTGGATGGCACTTCACTTGCTGCCGAACCCGAGCATGTCGAACCTACCTGAAGAAGACGACGAGCGCGTCTCCCGCAAAGTCGTCTACGAACACACGGCCACCAGCGGCTCGTCGCACTCCGCGACGATCACCATCGTCGTCATTGCGGTACTCGCGCTCGTGCTGGTCGGCTACATCCTCATGCACATGCATCACTGAGGCGGCAGTACGCGAGACGGAGTGCTACATTCGACGGATGCTTCGACACGCCGCCGTCATCCTTCTCGCCGCCAGCTCGCTGCACGCCGCCGAATTCGACGCAAAGGCAGCGGACCGCTTTGCGAACCTCGCGCTGGCCTGCGTGCACAAGGAGTATCCGAACAAGATCGCGCACAACCTCAACAGCGATCAAGACGTCGCCCCTCCCCGCTCGCTGACGCCGGCGTTCTACGGTTGCTACGACTGGCACTCGTCGGTCCATGGCCACTGGCTGCTGGCACGCCTCGCGCGAACGTTTCCCGACGCGCCGTTCGCCGCGAACGCGCGTGCGGCGTTGACGCAAAGCCTCACCTCGGAGAACATCGCGAAGGAAGCCGCATATCTCCGCGGCGATGGACGCGCGAGCTTCGAGCGTCCGTACGGATTGGCCTGGCTCCTCCAACTCGCCGCTGAGTTGCGCGAATGGGACGATCCCCTCGGGCGCGAGCTTTCGACGAACATGCGTCCTCTCGAGCAGGCCGCGAATGAACGTCTGGCCGCCTGGCTGCCGAAGCTGTCGCATCCAGTCCGGTCCGGAGAGCACAGTCAGACCGCGTTTGCGCTTGGGTTGATCCTCGACTCGACGGGCGACGCTTCGCTGAAGACGCTTGCGCGCGACGCCGCAATCCGCTTCTACAAATCCGATACATCGTGCCCGCTGAGCTACGAGCCGTCCGGGGAAGACTTCCTCTCGCCGTGCATCGCGGAAGCGGACGTGATGCGGCGCGTCCTGCCGGCGAAGCAGTACGCAGCATGGCTCGCGTCATTCCTGCCGCGGTTCGCATCGCTGCACCCCGAGGTGGTGGTCGATCCGAGCGACCCGAAGCTGGCGCATCTCGACGGATTGAATCTCAGCCGCGCCTGGATGCTGGAGGGAATCGCGTCCGGCCTTCCGAAAGGTGATCCTCGCGTGAAGGCGCTGGGCAATGTTGCTGCCGCCCATCGCGCGGCGGGGCTGGCGTCAGTTACGGGCGAACACTATGAAGGCGGCCACTGGCTCGGGTCGTTCGCGGTCTACCTCACGACGAAGCGGGGATTGGCGGGGAAGTAGAAGTCCGTTTCGCGCGAAGCGCTTTGGACTGCGGCGGCAGAGCCGCCGCTTTCTGAGACTACGCGCGAGGGTCCGGCCACCTGGCCACGCCACTTGGCCACGCCACCCGCCCAAAGCGGTGGCCTTGCCACCGCAGTCCAAAGCGCTTCGCGCGAAATCGAGCGGTTACTTTTTCGCCTTTCGCAGCGTTGCTGCATTCACATCCAGCTCGTCGATCGGAATCACTTCGACATTCTTGAATCGCTGCTGCAGCACCGGCAGAAACTTCTTCGCGTCGCCGACGATCACGACGCTTGGCTCGCCCGCGAGATGCGCCGCGGAGAACGCCTGAACATCCGCCGCGGTCACGGCCTGTACGCCAGGAATGAAGCGGTTAATCTCGTCGAGACTCAGTCCGTAGAGGGCCAGGGTCGCGATCCGTCCGACGATGCCTCTCGTCGTTTCGAGCTGGCTGCCGAATCCGCCGATCAACGCGGCCTTCCGTGGTCCGAGCTCGTCGCCCGGCACCGCAGTCGTCCCGAGCTTGTTCAATTCATCGAGGATCAGACCGGCGACTTCTCCGGCCGATTCATTCTTCGTCTGCGCGGAGGCGATGAACGGGCCGACATCACGTCGCAGGTCGAACGAGCTGTTCGCGCCGTAACTGAGACCGCGCTTGATACGGATCTCTTCATTGAGCCGCGATGAGAACCCGCCCCCCAGGAT
The DNA here is from genome assembly GCA_038244715.1 of Thermoanaerobaculia bacterium. GTDB lineage: Bacteria > Acidobacteriota > Thermoanaerobaculia > Gp7-AA8 > Gp7-AA8 > JADGNZ01. The sequence goes on along the minus strand of JBBRTE010000045.1, from coordinate 6,442 downwards.
CGAGTTGGTGACGAGCGAGAGGTAGTAACCCGAGTCGGAGCGTCGCAGACCGGGACGTCCCAGGACTACGGCCGCCTGTCCAGCCGAGGGCATATCCACGACGACGACATGCGACGCCGGATATTCTTTCGCCGGTTCGGACGGGACGAGATGCGATCCCGCTGACGGTTTCCACGCGCCGAAAAACTCCTGCGCGATCTCGAAGGCTTTGGCCGGCGTGATGTCACCGCCGATGATGAGAATGGCGTTGTCGGGACGGTAGTGATCGCGGTGGTACGCGACGATGTCGTCGCGCTTGATCCGCGCCAGCGAATCCGGGTTCCCGCCGAGGTTGTGGCCATAGGGCGTAGCCCCGAAGATCACGTGCGCGGCGACGAAGTTGGCCAGCCGGCCCGGTTGGCGCATGGCCACGGACAGAGCGTCGACATTCTGCTGGCGCAGGCGATCGATCTCATCCTGCTTGAACGCCGGGTGACGAACGACGTCCGCGAGAAACACCATCGCCTTCGACAATTCCGAGGACATGACGCTGACCTCGGCGGTCGAGCGGTCCCATCCCGCGCCCGTCTCGAGCGTGGCACCGAGTGCTTCCACGCCGCGCGCGATCTGCTCGGCGCTGCGGGTTTTCGTACCCTTCGACAACAGCGACGCTGTCGTATCAGCGAGACCAGGGAGATTGCCGGGATCAGCTTCCCCACCGTTGCGGATCAGCACTTCGACGTCGACGAGCGGCACACCCTTCTTGGCGATGACAACCACCCGCAGCCCGTTCGCCAGCGTCTTCTCGACCGGTTTGGGGATCTGCACCGCGCGCGGGGCGGCGGGCGGAGGAGGTGTGGTCTCGACCTGCGCGAACGCAGGCTGCAACATCAGGAACACCGCGGCGGCGGTTACCAGCGTCTTCATTTCGCCTCCGAGGTGTAGGTGACCACCACTGCTTTGCCGTCGATGAGATATTTTTTTGCGACGCGCTGCACATCGCCCGCGGTGACCGCTTCGAGTCGTGCCAGACCGCGATTCACGTAGGTGGCATCGTGGTACTCGGTGATGGCCTCGCCAAGCGCGCCTGCCTTGCCGTCGTTCGTCTCTCTCTCGCGCAACGCTGCCGTAATGAGGAGGTTCTTCGCCTTCGCCAGTTCCGCCGTGGTGACGGGCTTCGCGGCGAGCGCCCTGATCTCCTCGCGCAACGCGGCGATTCCATCCTCCGGCTTCTTGCCACTGGCCATCACCGCCGTTGCCGTGAAGAGACCGCCGTCTTCCCGCGTCTCGGCGTCTGCATTCGCGCGCTGGGCGAGTTGCTTTTTATAAACCAACGCCTGATACAACCGTGACGAATCGCCTTCGGAGAGCACGGCAGCAGCAATTGCCAACGGTTCGGAATCGTCACTTTGCGCGGGTGGAATCAGCCAGGTCAGTGCCACGGCGGGCAACGGAACGTTCGCGCCATGTTCGGAGAAGTGCTTCTCTTCGGTTCGTGCCGGCTCTTTCACGGTTACGCGCATCATTTCCGTGGCAGGCCGCGGCACCGATCCGAGGTAGTGGTCGACCCACGTGTCGAGCTGCTTCGGATCGAAGTCGCCCGACACGATCAGCACGGCGTCGTCGGGGCGATAGAACATCGAGTGAAACGCCTGAACGTCCCCCAGCGTCGCCGCGTCGAGTTCTTCGATCGACCCGATTCCCGGCCTTTTGTACGGATGCGTCGTGTAGGAGTCTTTGGTGACCGTGTAGTTGAAGCGGCCATACGAAGGCGCGAGGATGCGGAAGCGGAACTCTTCCTTGACCACGTCCCGCTCGGATTTGAAGCTCGCCTCGTCGACCGTGAGTGAGCCCATCCGCTCCCCTTCCGCCCACAACAGCGTCTGCAGATAGTTCGACGGGATGTTCTCGTAGTACACGGTGCGATCGGGATGCGTGTAGGCGTTGTTCGCGCCGCCAACATCTTCCGTGAGGCGGTCCATCATCTCGGACTTCATGTGGGCGGTGGCCTTGAACATGATGTGTTCGAAGAGATGCGCGAACCCGCTCCGTCCCTCGGGATCGTTCTTCGACCCGACGCGGTACCAGACGTTGATCGCCACCGTCGGCGTGGCGTGATCCTCGATGGAGTAGACCTCCAGACCGTTCGCCAAGGTGCGGTGCTGATACCGAAGCGGCGGAAACGTGACCGCAGATGCAGATGCGGCGATCAGGAGAAGCGCGATCGAAAGACGGCGGACAAGCATGCGAACAGATCCTCCAGTGTCTTCATCCCAACCGGATGACACAGCGGAGATTATCTCTTCCCGGGCCGAGAGAACCACTCGTCGCAGTCTCTCCACCGGTCATTCCGAACCCGCCGGAGCCGCGTGAGCGGCGCAGGGCGGAATCCCCCAACCGCTCGCCGATACGGCGCCACCCTCCGGGGTTTCAGGTGGGGGATTCCTCGCCGGGCTCGGCGGCGTTACTCGTAGCGCAGGGCCTCGATCGGATTCAACTCCGAGGCGCGGGCGGCGGGGTAGATCCCGGAGATCAGTCCGACCGTGATCGACACACCGCACGAGAGGAGCAGGGAGCTGACTGTGATCACGGTCGGCCATCCCGCATACGCCGCCACGAGCCGCGCCAGGATGATGCCGATGATGATGCCGGAGACTCCGCCGATCAGGCTGATCGTGAACGACTCGATGACGAACTGCGCTTTGATGTCCTGCTTCCGCGCTCCGATGGCACGGCGGATTCCGATCTCGCGCGTCCGCTCCAGCACCGAGGCCAGCATGATGTTCATGATGCCGATGCCGCCGACGAGCAGCGAGATTCCGGCGATGGAACCCATGACGATCGAGAAGATTCTCTGCGTCTGCCGGCTCTGCTCGAGCAGCGCTTCCGGGACGACGATCTCGTAGTCATCGGCGCCGCCGTGCAGCCGTTCCAGCAGCGGGCGGATCAGCGTCGCGGCGTCGCGCGTCGAAACGCCTTCTTTCAACTCCACGAGCAATTCGTCGACCGGTGAGTCGAGCGGATCGCGGTCGAACTTGCGCATCGCCGTCGAAACCGGAATCCAGATCTCGGCGGCGTTCGATGCGACGGGCACATCCTTCGACGACGCCGTCCCGGGTTGTTCCCCCGCAAAGAGTCCGACCACCTCCAGCCAGACATCGTTGACCTTGAGATGTTTTCCGATTGCCGGCCCGTATCCGAAAAGGCTGCGGCGCACTTCCTGACCGATGACGCAGACCTGCGCATACTCCTGCTCGTCGCGCTGGTCGAACATTCGTCCCTCGGCGAGCGTAACCACAGCCACGCGCGGGTAGCGCCAGGAGATCCCCAGCACTTTCGCTCTCGTCTTCGCGCCGGGAGCGAGCACTTTGTACGGCTTGACCTCGACGCGTGGCAGCACCATCTCGACGCCAGGGACGGCTTCGCCGATCGCATCGCCGTCGCGGAGGGAAACGCCGAGAGATTTCTTGCGCAGCTCGGCGCGCTCCTCCGGCTTCACGGTTCGGGCGCGCACGATGACGGTTCGCAGGCCGAGCCGTCCGATCGCTTCGAGCGCCTTCTTCTCCCCACCGGCGCCGATCGAGAGCATGGCGATGACGGCGCCGACGCCAAAGATCATCCCGAGCATCGTCAATGCCGTGCGCAGCTTGTGCGTGGCCAGGTTCTGGAGCGCGGTGGTGAATGTTTCCGAAGTGGTCATGAGTCGCTCGCCCGTTCAGCTCGCATCCTTCTCATCGGTCGGGTCGCGTAGAGCGATCTCGTCGCCCTTGGCCAGCCCCTTTGTCACGACGACACGTCCCGCGGACGACGAACCGATCTCGATCGCCACCGGCTCGAATGTCTTGCCCCGCCTGCGATAGACGAGCTTCTTCCCCTGCTTTTCGAAGATGGCCTGCCGCGGGATGGAGAACGCCCCCTCGCGATTCTCGACGTCGAGCACCGCGCGTACGCGGGCTCCAGGCTTCATGATCGAAGGATCCGTGTGATCGAGCGTGATGGTCGCCCCGAAGTACTGAACCGGGACGCGTGGAAAACGCGGACGGGCGAGCTTATCGACCTGAGAGACTCTGCCGGTGATGTTCTTGCCCGGCTTGCCTTCGACGCTCAACGTAGCCGTTTCGCCCACCGCCAATCCTGCCGCGTCCGCCTCCAGCACGAACACCTCGGCTTTCATCGACTGCAGATCCGGAATCTCGCCGATCGGACTGCCCGGCCAGAGCGTGTCGCCGATCCGTACGACATCGCCGCGCCAGTCGCGCTGAAGGACGAGGATCCCGTCGTACGGCGAACGCATCTCCAGTGCGTGCAACCCCTGCTCGGCGTTGCGGATCTTGAGGTCCGCCTTGTGTTGTTCGATCGAGACCAGGTCGCGGTCCGCGGAGGAGAGCTTGTCGCGCACGCCGAGAACGCCTTCCGCATGTTCCTTGCGATGCCCGGCCAGCGTCTCATCGATCTGCGATTCCACCCGCTGATAACGCGAGAAGATCTCCGCGTCATCGAACTTGAACGAGCGCGCAGCGACCAGCTCATCACCGGCCTGATGGGCATCGCGACGCAGATTCGTGCGCGTGGTCGAGGCTTCGACGTTCGTCTTGTTCAACTTGTTGCCGGCCGTCTCGTGGTCTTCGCGGCCGGCCTGCAGCGCGGTCTCGTAGTCGGTGGGATCGAAACGGACGACGAGGTCGTCCTTCTTCACCAGCGCGCCGTCAGGAACGATCCAGGCGATCTTGAGCTGACCCGGGGCGTCGCTGGGCGCCGTGAGCGGCGATGCTTTCGTGGACTTCAGGTTGCCGTCGGCGGTGACCCGCCGCGCGAACCGAACGGCTTCGACGCGGAAGGTGGGCACGTCCGCTTTCTGACCACAGGCGACCGCGAGCAGCAGGAGCGGAAGTGCACGCCTCATGACTTCGGCGCGTCCCTGTCGCCGCTCTTCGGGAGCAGTACGCGATCCGTGGACGTCAGGCCGCTGAGGACCTCGACGGATTTTTCATTCTCGCGGCCGAGCGTAAGCGGCGCGGCACTGACGGAGAATGCGTTGCGCCGGTACGCCACCGGTCCCTCGGACGACACGAAGACGGCGCCGCGCGGAATGAGCAGCGCGTTTCTGGCGCGGCCGAGCTCCACCGTTCCATGGAAGCGCATCCCCGGCCGCATCCGGGCGGGATCGGTGCGATCGAGCTTGATGCGGACCTTCAGGACCTTGATCGGATCCTTCGTCCCCTGTTGCTGCCCAACCGTGCGCGACGCCTCGCTGATCGTGCCGGCGAACTCTTCATCGGGATGCGCGTCGAGGTTGAAATGGACGCGCTGCCCGATCGCCACTTTTCCCGCGTCTGCCTCGTCGACTTCGCCTTCGGCCATCATGTGCGCGAGATCGGGGATCTCAATCACGCGTTCCATGCGCCAGCAGCTGTCTCCGACCTTTTTCTTGTCGCCGCGGCGGTTGATGACATAGACGATCGTCCCGTTGCGTGGTGCCAGGACCGTCATCGACTGGATCGCATTCTGCGTTTCGGTGACGATGGCAGCCGCAGTCTGCTGCTTGCTGCTCAACAGCGCGATCTGCGCCGCAGCCGCACGCTCGAACGAGGCAATGCGCTGCCGGATCGACTCCGTCTCCTGTTTCGCAAGATTGAAATCGAGTTCGATCTGCTTTCGGTCCTTCGTGCTGACGATGTCGGGCGGCCCTTCCAGCTTCAGCTGCGCCTTCCGTAGACGGCCCTCTGCATCGGCGAGCTTGAGCTTCTCGTCCTCGCGGCGCAGCGCCAGGTCCGCACGGCTCTTCTCAATCTCCTTGCGCGCCTGTTCGCTCTCGGCACTCTTTTCATCGAGCCGTTTCTGCAGCTCCGTCGTGTCGAACGCCAATACCGGCTGTCCCTTTTTCACATCGGCTCCCTCCGGCGCCAGCATCGAGATCTTGAAGTCCCAGACGTCATTCACCTGCGGAGGACCGAAGCTCCCCGAGTCGACCGCGCCCAGAGTTCCCATGACGTCGATGCCGGTGATGAGGTCCCCGCGCATGACACGAACCCAGTCGCCCTGCCGGTCTGCGGCGAGCTTGTTGCGCGTCCAACCCGCGCCGGCAAGAACGGCCGCCACCGCGATTCCGGCAGCGATCAGTGGCTTACGCATGAGAGTCCTGCAAGGATGAGGAAAGGAGGTTCCACCGACACTTCATCGCGACCGCATTCTTGGTCGCGACCGTACTCCTCATCGCGATTGCAGTCTTGATCGCGACCGTACTCTTCATCGCAACCGTACTCTTCATCGCGACCGTACTCTTCATCGCGACCGTACTCTTCATCGCGACCGTACTCTTCATCGCAACCGTACTCTTCATCGCAACCGTACTCTTCATCGCGACCGTACTCTTCATCGCGACCGTACTCTTCATCGCGACCGTACTCTTCATCGCGACCGTACTCTTCATCGCGACCGTACTCTTCATCGCGACCGTACTCTT
>JBBRTE010000044.1:0-10475 GCA_038244715.1 Thermoanaerobaculia bacterium | reverse complement strand
TCACGCGGGCAAACGGGAAGACGATCTTCGATTTCGGAGAGTGGAAGAGCGAAGTTGCCAGCCGCCGCGAACCGGACGGTTCGGTCACGTTCGTCACCATCGTACCGGGGATGGCGGGTCTGAAGTTCATCCCTGGACTTGTTGGCGACAAGAAGACGCTGATCACACGCGACGCGCAGCACGAGTACGTCTTCACGGCGAGATAGGCGAGACGCAACGTCGTCCTTACGTGTTTGCCAGCGATCGGTAGCGCCACCAGGACTCACTCACTCCGACACCGTCGTTCGCAACGGGGCGCTGCGCCATCTGCCGCAGGACATGCTGCCCAATGACCATTCATCTCTGCCGATCCCGGACTACGCCGGAACCTACAGCGATCCCTGGTACGGCACGGTTACGTTGGCCGATCGCGGCCAGGGCCGGCTGTGGATCACGTTCGATCGCACACCGGGCATGGAGGGGGCGCTGGAGCATGTCGCCAACGATACCTTCCGCACGCGGTTTACCGACCGTGGCATCGAGGACGCGTACATGACGTTCGAGGTTGCCAGTGGGCGCGCCGCAAAGGCGGCCATGCGCCCGGTCTCGCCGCTCGCGGACTTCAGCTTCGACTACGCCGATCTGGACTTTTCATCCGCCGTGAAGCAAACGCACTGACGCAGAAGGGCGCGCCGGATTCAGGATGAGTGCATCCGCGCTCGACATCATCGTCGATGGTGGCATCGCCGGCGCGTCCTCGGGCGCCGCTCGCGGCCGCTGGTACTAGGATCGTAGTCGACACGGTACCGTCCAGCCTGCCGCCGGGCACGCACGTCCGCGTGGAAGCAGGTGGCGAATACCGCCTGCTCGAATTCGCGCCCCTCACACCCGAGGAGCGCAGCCGGCCCTCGGTCAGCCGTACGGCTGGCGATCAGCGATCAGAATATAAAGTCCGCCTCGCAGCCGACGCGCCCCTCGTGTGCGATTACGTCGTCCCGGCAATTCACGACCACCAGGACGGTTCCCTTCCTCTCCTGCATCACCCGCGTCGACTTCCTGCGGCGCCCGCGTCCAGACAAGAGTGTCTAGGGCTACCGGCCTCACCCCTCCCCCTCACTCCGCTTCGCTCCGTGTCTCCCTCTCCCCACTGGCGTAGGGCGAGAGTAGCTCGATTTGGAAGGACCGACCGCGGGCGCGTAGAACGACGCGCCACGAAAGTTCTCATCGATCGTGAAGCCGTGCTGCAGCGGAGGAAACGCCCGCTGCTCGCAGTCGAGACGTTCGCAGAGGCGGCAGGTCGTGCCGATCGGAACCGCGGCGTCGAGGTTGTCCAGATCGTAGCCGTCGGCGTAGACCAGCTTGCGTGCGGCGTCGACCGGGCAGCCGATGCCGACCGCCATCAACGCATCGCCGGCCGCAAAGCCGAAGCTCTTGCGGATGGTGCGGGCCACGCAGAAGTACGCCGTGCCGTCCGGCATCTTCGAGAGCTGGGTGCGGATGCGGCCGGGCGTGAGAAACGCAGCGTGGACATCCCAGCGCGGACACGACCCCGAGAAACGGGCGAAGCGGATGCCGGTTCCGCTGAAGCGCTTTGAGATGTTGCCTGCGATGTCGACGCGGACAAAGTGAAAAGGCACACCGGGACGTGCTGGATTGCGGAGCGTCATCAGACGGTGGCAGACCTGCTCCCAGCTGGCCGTGTAGTGATGCTGCAGCAGCTCGATGTCGTAGCGCACCTGTTCGGCCACGCGCAGAAAGTCGTCGAATGGCATCAGCAGCGCGGCGGCGAAGTAGCTGGCCAGGGCGATGCGGCAAAGCTTGGCCGACTCCGGCGTCGTCAGAAACTCCTTCGATCGGGCCACGATGCCGTCGAGCACATCCCCGGCTTCGATGAGCCCGAGCTGGTGAGCGAGCTGGAATTGCCTGCTCCACGGCGGCAGAACCTCGGACAACGCCAACACGCGCCGCTCCGGATCGTAGCGCCGGCTGGCGGCACGGTCAGGCCCGACCGGCATGATCGTGACCACGATGTGGTTTTGTTCGCGCAGATGCTGCACGAGCGATCGATAGACGTCGGTTCGATCGAGCCTCGCCCGCACGCCGACCTCCTCGGCGGCTGCTTCGAGCTCGGGAAAGTAATTCAGGTTGTGCTGGATGACGTCACTTACTTCTTCAGACGGCAAGTGGGCGGGATCGATGCCGTGAAAATCGCCGCCGTCGTAAACCTTGCTCGCCAGCGCGCGCGTCGACTCGACCGTCGATCGGTAAGCCTGATATAGCGCAAGAACGGCGCGGGCAGTGGCCGGATGCTCGGAAAGCTCGCGCATGTCGCCGGTCGTCAGCGGATGCTCTTCGAACATCGGATCGCCGAATGCTTCCTGGAGGTCGGCGGCCAGCCGTGAGTGATCGTCGTCGGCGAAAGAATCGAGATCGACCTTCAGCACCTGCGCCAATTTGACCAGCAGGTGCGCCGGCAGCGGACGCCGGTTGTGCTCGATGAGATTGAGGTAGCTCGGCGAGATCTCCAGCTTCGCCGCAAGGTCGGTCTGCGTCAGACGCTCGCGGCGGCGGATGGAACGGACTTTGGTGCCGAGGTTCAGCATCGTTGGTGTCTCCCGATGGCACGGCTTGTTCCACACGGGGTTTGATCGCGAACATTCTTTACAGTCACTGACAGATTTACAGCACTGTCTTTACAACTATTGACTCCGTAACATGCAGATAGGTAGTAACTTGCCTCGTTCCGTGCTCAACTACTTTACACCATGACCGACATTGAAGTGCGCGGAGAACGGCGAGCCGAATGGGAGGACATCCTCACCGATGACGCCCTCGCATTTGTAGCCGGCCTTCATCGTCAATTCAATCCGCGGCGCGAAGAGTTGTTGGCGAAGCGGGAGGCGCGGAAGGCGCGCATCGACGCCGGCGAGTTGCCTGACTTTCTTTCCGAGACGCAAGCCATCCGCGACAGCGAGTGGACCGTCGCGCCGATTCCGGCCGACTTGCAGGACCGGCGCGTCGAGATCACCGGGCCCGTCGACCGGAAGATGATCATCAACGCCCTCAACTGCGGCGCGAACGTTTTCATGGCCGACTTCGAGGACGCAAACGCGCCGGCGTGGTTCAACAACATCGACGGTCAGCGCAACCTGCGCGATGCCGTGCGGCGCTCGATCTCCGTCTCCGCCGGTGAGAAGCACTACGCGCTGAACGAGACCACGGCTACGCTGGTCGTTCGTCCGCGCGGCTGGCACCTGCTGGAGAAACACCTTCTCGTCGACGGAGAACCGGTGTCCGCCAGTCTCTTCGACTTCGGGCTCTACTTTTTTCACAACGTTCGAGAAGCGATGTCCCGCGGCACCGGTCCGTACTTCTACCTGCCGAAGATGGAGTCGCATCTCGAAGCGCGTCTCTGGAACGATGTCTTCCTCCACGCCCAGCAGAGTCTCAGCGTTCCGTCCGGAACCATCCGGGCCACGGTGCTGATCGAGACGATCCTGGCGGCGTTTGAGATGGACGAGATCCTCTACGAGCTGCGCGAGCACTCCTCGGGACTGAACTGTGGGCGCTGGGACTACATCTTTTCCTTCATCAAGAAGTTCCGCGCAAAGCAGGATTTCGTCGTCCCCGATCGCGCCACCTTGACCATGGATAAGCCGTTCCTGGCCTCCTACGTCGCGTTACTGATCAAGACCTGCCACCGGCGGGGCATTCACGCCATGGGCGGGATGGCGGCACAGATCCCCATCAAGAACGACGAAGTGGCGAACGACGCGGCCATGCAGAAAGTCATCGCCGACAAGCTGCGCGAAGTACGCGTCGGCCACGACGGCACCTGGGTCGCGCATCCCGGTCTCGTGCCGGTGACGAAGCGAATCTTCGACGAGCACATGCCCGGCCCGAATCAGATCGATCGCGAGCGCAAGGACGTCAACGTCACTGCGGCCGATCTTCTGCGCGTGCCTGATGGCGCTATCACCGAGCAGGGACTCCGCCAGAATGTGAATGTCGGAATCCTCTACCTCGAGGCATGGCTGGGCGGGCTTGGATGCGTGCCGCTCTACAACCTGATGGAAGACGCGGCCACGGCCGAGATCTCGCGCACGCAGCTCTGGCAGTGGACTCATCACCACGCCAGCCTCGACGACGGTCGCGATGTCACCCCTGGGCTCTACCGGCAGATCCGCGACGAAGAGCTGGAGAAGATCGGGTCGCGCCCCCACCTCAACGCGGCCGCGGCGATCTTCGAAGGCCTGATCCTCAGTAACGAACTGGCGGATTTCCTGACGCTCCCGGCGTATGAGGAGCTTCTGAACCTCGAAAAGGAGGGGCGATGGCCAGGCTGAAGGCACTACGCGACCCGAAGCAGATGGCACGAGACTGGGAGAACAACCCGCGCTGGGACGGCATCACGCGCGACTACACGGCCGACGACGTCCTGCGCCTGCGCGGCTCGATCGACATCGAGCAGACGCTCGCCGCAATGGGGGCGAATCGCCTGTGGGATCTGCTGCATGACGATCCCTACGTCAGCGCCCTTGGCGCGATGACCGGCAATCAGGCCATCCAGCAGGTGCGGGCCGGCCTCAAGGCCATCTATCTCAGCGGCTGGCAGGTTGCCGCGGACGCGAATCTCTCCGGGCAGATGTACCCCGACCAGAGTCTCTATCCCTCCAACTCGGTGCCACAGGTGGTCAAGCGGATCAATCAGGCCTTGCAACGCGCCGATCAGATCGATCACAGCGAAGGAAAAAACGGCACGCACTGGTTCGTACCGATCGTGGCCGATGCCGAAGCCGGCTTCGGCGGCTGCCTGAATGCTTTCGAGCTGATGAAGCAGATGATCGAGTGCGGCGCCGCGGCCGTTCACTTCGAAGACCAGCTTGCCTCCGAGAAAAAATGCGGGCACCTCGGCGGAAAAGTTCTACTGCCGACGTCGCAATTCATCCGCACCCTTGCCGCCGCGCGGCTTGCCGCCGATGTGATGGGCGTTCCGACGCTCGTCATCGCCCGCACGGACGCGAACAGCGCCACGCTGCTGACGAGCGACATCGACGATCGCGATCATTCCTTCCTCACCGGCGAGCGGACGGCGGAGGGATTCTTCATTATCCGCAGCGGCGTCGATGCCGCCATCGCCCGCGCGCTTGCGTATGCGCCCTACGCCGACCTGCTGTGGATGGAGACGTCGACACCGGACATCGGCGAAGCGCGCCGCTTCGCCGGCGCGGTCCATGCGAAGTACCCGGGCAAGACGCTGGCCTACAACTGCTCGCCGTCGTTCAACTGGGCGCAGAAGCTATCGGCCGATGAAATCGCCGACTTCCAAAGCGCGCTGGGAGCGCTCGGCTACAAGTTCCAGTTCGTCACCCTGGCCGGCTTCCACGCTCTGAATTTCTCGATGTTCGAGCTGGCGCGCCAGTTCCGCGACGAAGGAATGACCGCCTACTCGCGCATGCAACAGTCAGAGTTTGCGGCACAGGAGCATGGGTATACGGCCACGAAACACCAGCACGAAGTCGGCACCGGCTACTTCGACGAAGTGATGAAAGTGATCTCGAACGGGCAATCATCGACAACAGCTCTGGCCGGCTCTACCGAAGCCGCGCAGTTCGGCAGGAGTTGAGGAGAGCAAATGGAAGACATCCGCATCTACAGCCTCGAAGAAGAGAACGAAGTGAACGAGGAACAGCGCGAGTACGAAAGCGCGCAGAGCGAGGAAGTGCCGTTTCACATTCCGCGGGATTGAGCAAATTGTCATCCTGAGCCTGCCGCCTGCCAACTACCGCGTGCGGCTGACTGTGACCGATAACGATCGCGACGCCTCTAACGCCCGTCCCAGGCCGAAGGCCGGCCTGGCAGGGTCAGATCTTCTCCTCGCGCTGCCTGATCCCTTTCGCTTGGGGGCGGGCTCATTGATTCTTCGTTTGTTCCAGCTCGATCACGAACGCTGCGAATCGCCGAGTGGAGACCTGACCCTTCCGAAGGCGCGAGATTGCTGGCTGCGCTCGCACGGCACGAGCGCAGCCAGCGCACTCCGTGGGCTACACCTGCCAGGCGTAGCCGAACTTCAGGAAGAGGGTGCGGCTCTGCTGCGTGAGGGTGGTCTGTGCATCGCCGCCGTAGGTGTCGGAATAGCCGAGGAAGAGGACAGTCTGGGGATTGACCTTATAAGAGAAGAGGAGTTGGTTGAAGAAGTCGCGGCTGCGGGCGTCTGTCTCGAATGAATAGAGGCTTGGGGTTCGGTCCACGTTGAGATGCTGGGCGATCCAGCGGACGAAGGTGCGATTGTTGAACTGATACGTCGCGCGGAATTGGGTGAGGTTCGCAGTAAACAGGCTACCGCCGTCGACGTCGAGCTTCTCGTACGAGTGGTCAAGTTGCAGGCGGAGATGTTTTCCGGCGTTCCAGCGCACTCCTGGATCGACGCGCAGCACATCGCCCTGGCGTGCATTGGCGTAGTCGACCTGCTGGCCCACTGTGATCTGGCTCGAAAGATACACGTCGGGACTGGCCTGAAACTCACCGTAGAGCACCATGTGATCGGTGTTGAAGACGTGTCCGCGGTACGACTGGTCGCCCGGCACGACGTCGAGACGAACGAACGATTGCCGCGGGCCCTGTGCCCAGGAGTAGAAATCAGCGTGACGGTCGAGGTGCTGGCCCGACTGGTCCTCGCTGTTGGCGGCCTCGACACCAACACGCACCTGCGACCAGGCCTTCTTCTCCGGATACCAGGCGCGCTCGAGCTGGCCGCCGCCCTCGCGGTAGTCGACGCGGGGGACGAAACCGAGATCGGCGCGGAAGCCTTTGGCCACATCGCGGTAGATGACGTAGTAGTACCACTCGCGGCCGGAGTGCTGATAGACGGCGCGCAGGGCATGACCGGTGAACTCATCGGCGCGCTGATGCGTGCTGGCCACCACCGTGCCCGGATACTGCGTCGTCGAGCCCATGAGCTCCACGCGCAGCGCCTCGGTCTCTTTCCAGCGGAAGAGGATGTCCCCGCCTAACATCCGGTTGTGATAGCCATCGCCTTCACGTCCCGTGTAGAAGAGCCCGCCGGTCGTGGAACCGAAGAGATCGCGGCGATAGCGGAGTATCGTGGAGAGGTTCTTGGCGTTTGAGGTGGCCAGTCCACTTCCCTGGCTGGAAGGGATGAGGAAGTTGGTGCGGCGGTCTTCCGTGACGATGGCGCCCAACGCGTTTTTCCCGGCCTTGCCGGTGAGTTTGAGGCCCCAGACAGGGTCCGCGATATTGCGGCTGTAGATGGCGTTGAAGCGGGTCTCGAAGATGTCGGCGCCTTCCAGAAAGAAAGGCCGTTTCTCGGGAAAAAAGAGCGCGAACTGCGTATTCACAGCGAGCTGTGCGGCGTCGGCCTCCACCTGTGAGAAATCGGGATTGATGGCGCTGCTCAGAGTGAGGTTCGGTGTGATGCCCCACTGACTGGTCAGGCCTAGCTCGGTTTTCGGATCGTCCGAGTGGAACGGGCCCTTCGGAAACTCGGTGCGTTCGGTCGTCTGCGAGGAGGTGATGGTCGGGTCGAGCTCGATCGAACGCGCTGGCCGCATGCCTTCGAGGCCCTCGAGCGTGGAGGCCTGGCAGAGATAGCAGTTGTTGGCGCGCGAGATCGGTGACAGCCCGAGGCGGTAGCCCTGGCTCCGCGGGTAGTTGCGCACGGCGTCGATGCCCCACGTCATCTGGCCAGAGGTGGGAGGAAATCGCAGGGAGGAGAGAGGGATGCGCATTTCGACTTCGTAGCCATCTGCGGTGATCCTTCCGGCCGAGTCCCAGATGGCATCCCAGGAGGAGTCTTCGTTGCCGGTCATCTCGTTCTGGGTGAGGTCCATCTGCACACCGACAGGATTGGCGAAGAACTCGAAGGCCCGACGCTGATCGTGGAACGTGTCGAGGATCAGGCCGACGAAATCGTCGTTGAACGCTGAGTCGCGGTCGGAGTAGCGGGCACGTATCTGCTTCGGTTCGGGGTCGTGCGCGCGGAATGCGGCGTACAGGTTCGACGCGTCGTAAGTGATCCACACCGCGGTGCGCGCGGGGGCCGGTCCGTTCTCGGCGGGCCGGGTCTCGTAAGCGAGCTCGAATGTCGGCGCCTTGCTCCAGACCGCCTCGTCAAGCACTCCGTCGATGCGAATCGCGGCAGAGGTGCGCTCGACATGGTAGGTGCCTTTAGTCTTCTCCTGCGCGTTGATGGATGCGGTAAGAATCAGTGCGGCGATCAGAATGGAAAGCCAGTGAGATGAGTGGTCAGAGGCACGATTGTTTCTCAAGTAATCTCTCTCCTCGATCAAAATTTGGTCGCTCTTACGAATCGCAATGTGCAGGTTGCCGCAACGGGGCGCGCCTTTCGAGCGCGTAAGAAAAAATTTCCGGCCTCGTGCTTGTAATAGAGGTTGTAGTGAGGCATCGCCGCTAACCGGAGGGTCAAACCTCTAATACGAGACTATTCACAAGAAGAAAGTGACGCCTCGGTGAACCCTCCGCTCTCATCCTTCACACGTTCAAATTCTGCCGATTCGTACAAGACCGCATGCAGCGAGAGGGCGAAACTGTGAGCATGAAAAGACTTCTGATTGCGATCATTGCCGCGTCGCTCGCCTTGCCCGCCCTCGGGCAGACTGCCGAGGAGCTCGTCGAGCGGTACATCAAGACCCTTGGCGGAATCGAGAAGATCGATTCCGTGAAGGCGATCCGTCGTGTTGGCCGTTTCGATGGCGGCGGCGGATTCACGGCGAAACTTCTTCAGGAGAACGTCCGGCCCACTCGCGTGAGGGAAGAGTTTGCCTTCGGTGGCATGGCCGGCATCACCGCCTGGGACGGCAAGGATGGCTGGACGATTCAACCGTTCAACGGCAAGAAGGATCCCGAGGAGCTAGACGAATCGACCCGCAAAGGGATGGTCGAGGACGGCGACTTCGACGGCGTGCTGGTGCACTGGAAGACCGAAGGCAGCACCCTCGAGTATCTCGGCAAGGAGCCGGTTGAGGGAACGGACACGTACAAGATCAAGGTCACCGTCCCTAACGGCGACAGTTACGTCTATTACCTCGACAGCGATTACTACCTGCCCATCCGATACGACACCCGCCGCATGGTGCGAGGTGTGGAAACCGAGTACGAGACCTACCTCGGCGATTACCGCGACATCGATGGCTGGTTCCTCCCTTTCTCCGTCGAAGTCGGCGCGAAGGGAAGCTCGTCGCGTCAGAAATCGACGTGGGACACGATCGAGTTGAACGTGCCGATCGCCGATTCCCGCTTTGCCAAGCCCGTCGGCAGTGCCGGGAGTGCTCCCGTTGCAGCAAGAGAAAAAAAGGCCAACGGGCCGGGGCGGGGGGCGCCCCCGCTCGCGGCTGAAAGCGACAACGGTGCGGTCGCGGTCGATTCCGAAGCGATCTCGGGCCTCGGTGCCCGCAACATCGGCTCGGCTCTGATGAGTGGCCGTGTCGCATCGATCGATGCAGTCCACGAAGGTGATCGCCTGACGATCTTTGTCGGCTCCGCCAGCGGCGGTGTCTGGAAGTCGCAGAACGGTGGTACGACATTCAAGCCGGTATTCGACAAGCAGCCGGTGCAGTCGATTGGTGCGGTCACCATCGATCCGAAGAATCCGAACGTGATCTGGGTCGGCACTGGGGAGAGCTGGACGCGTAACAGCGTCTCCATCGGCGACGGCATTTACAAATCGACCGACGGCGGTGACAACTGGACGAACATGGGACTGCACGAGTCGGAGCGGATCTCGAAGATCGTCATCGATCCGACCGATTCGAACACCGTGTATGTCTGCGTTCCCGGAAAACTGTGGAGCGACAGCGACGAGCGCGGTGTCTATCGCACAGCCGACGGCGGCCAGTCGTGGACGAGAGTGCTCAAGGGCATGAACGCATCCACCGGCTGCTCGATGCTCTCGATGGATCGCGCCAACCCGAAGACGCTATACGCGGGGCTGTGGGACTTCCGCCGCAAGGGCTGGACGTTCCGCTCCGGCGGCGATGGGCCTAACGCGCCGAGCGGCAGCGGACTGCTGAAGAGCACGGATGGCGGTGCGACGTGGTCCGATCTCTCGGCCGATGCGAAGGGACTGCCGGCGAAGCCATGGGGACGCGTGGCCGTGGCCGTGGCGCCGTCGAAATCGAACGTGGTCTACTCGTTCATCGAAGCGGATCCGCCAAAGAACTGGCTCTATCGATCTGAAGAAGGCGGTGCGTCGTGGAAGGTGCTGGACCGCAGTTTCAACATGATCCAGCGCCCGTTCTCCATCGCGAATCTGCTCGTCGATCCGAAGGACGAGAACAAGATCTACAAACCGGACTACGGCCTCATCGTCAGCATCGATGGCGGCAAGAGCTTCTCGCGCATCGACAATGCGCACGGGGACTTTCACGACGTCTGGATTGATCCGCATATCTCGGTGCACTTGTTCACCGATGTCGACGGCGGCATTTGGTAGTCGTAATACGGCGGCGCGCACTGGT
>JBBRTE010000043.1:0-11995 GCA_038244715.1 Thermoanaerobaculia bacterium | reverse complement strand
GGTGGATGCGGATCGGTGTCAAGCCGGCTGGGCGGCGCAGGGCTTGACACCGTTCCGCTTCCACCGAATCACATTCAGGCGGCGGTCGAACGGCCACTTTACGATGTCAAGCTACCCACCTGTAGCAGCGAGGAACCAAATTTGTGAGTCCAAGGATCACACCCTCCCACGCTACATCGCACGCAAGAAAAACGGTGGGGCAGGCATAACCTGCTCCACCGGTCGAAAAAGGAGCCAGACGCGAAGTGTACGGAAGCAAAAGGATCAGGCGGTCGCGCGCTGACAGCGATGCCTACAAGAGGCCACATAATGCAACCGGGAACAGAACCTCCACTATGTGGCGCGCCACATAACGAACTACGACGGTATTGGCGTGGATGGCAATCCTCGAGGCGCACCGCTCATGAAGACGCCGCCACCACGCGTCGAGGCGCTCCCGTTGCCGGTGATGACGCTTCCGCCGATCTGGCCATCCAAACGATTCGCTTAGGCACAACCTGCGCAGCTCGCATCGTGAATGGCATTGTCCGGTAACGCGGCCTTTCCAGATCCGGATTCGTGTGCGAGCGGCCCAGATCCCGCCACCACGCGACGCGCCCGACGCGTAGACGGCATTGACCTGGACGGAACTACCAGCCAGTTCCACGCTCCAGCCCCCCGAAAAAGAGTCCGCCACCACCGTCGATTGCAGCCCCGCCATCGACGACATTGCCGGCCACCGTCGACTCCTGGACCCGCATGCGGGCTCGGCGGCACGCCATGCCGGCGCCATACGGCTCGTCGGATAGCGCGACGATTATGTTCCCTGTAGGTAGGGCCAGACGATGGAAAGCGGGCGCGTCGCCTCGATCCCTTATTCTTTCTTTGCCTTCGGCTTCGCCTGAACGGGAAGCTGGAGGAACGAGCCATCCTCGTAAATGATGTCGTCCTCCAGCCGGTCGCGGTAACGGACCGTCGTCTCGTCCCCGGATTTCGCAGCGTCGATCTTGCGGCTGTCCCAGTCGAAGATGCCGTCGGCGCCCGCGCTGACGATGCGGTAGTGATGATGATCGGGAGAAACGACGTAGGCGTAGGGATGGCCCCACATGTCCTTCTCCGGAAACTTCTGCGACATCGTGATTCCCTTGAGCGCCGTCTTCAGGCCGGTCAGGTCGGCAGCTGCGGGATACGACTCATCACTCTGGTCAGTCTGATACGCCTCGACGCCCGTCGCCAGTGCGCGCATGTCTGCCATCGTGCGCCGCCATGGACGCTTATGTTCCTGCTCCTCGAGGACGCCCGCCATGATCTCTTCGACCTTCGGCTGTAGCGTGTCGACGCCGGCGCGCATCCCCTCCGCCATCAGCTGCGGCATCACGGAAACGGCCTTCTTGCCAGTGGGACTGGCGTAGAACGCCACCAGGTCGGCAAGCTCCTGTTCGCTGAAATACTTCGCATTGATCCGGATGATCGACTCGTGGAAGAGCGCGCCGAGATCGGCCTTCCGGGAGCGTTCGCGGAACATCGTGAACAGCTCCTGCGCTTCGGCGATGTCCTCGGGGTCATTCCCCTTTGCATGCGCGTCCTTCATGAATTGCTTCTCGATCTCCGCGTACATCGAGTCCATGACAGTGGTCATCATCCGGTCGGAGTTCGTCGCGGCGAGCATCTTCTCGATGAGCTCGCGCTGGCGGAGAGATGGATTCGGTTCCGCGGCGAAGAGCGGAAGAGCAATGGCGATCACGACAGCGGGCAGCACGAAACGGCGCATGGACAGACTCCTTTTGTGGCTTGATGATTTCAGTCTAGCTGAGTCCCGGCGCTGGCAGAGTGAGCGCGGTCATCGGGATGGTTGTGACGGACGACGGTATTGGCGTGGACGACGACCTTCGACGCCTCGCCGCAGACGAAGATTCCGCCGCCCCGAGCCTCCGCACTGCCGTTGCCGGTGATGACGCTTCCGCCGATCTGACAATCGAGCGAATCGCTGAGATACAGCCCGCCGCCCTCACAGCTCGCGGCGTGAACGGCGTTGTCCGTGACCCGGCTCTTCCACATCCGGATTCGTGTGTGTGCCGCCCAGATCCCGCCACCGCGCGACGCACCCGAGGCGTAGACGGCATTGACCTGGACTGAACTGCCCGCCAGCTCCACGTTGCAATCCTCGAAGTAGAGCCCACCGCCGCCGGCGATTGCAGACTCTCCGTCGATGACGTTGCCGGCCACGGTCGATTTCTGGATTTTCACTCGGGAGTGCCGGCACAACATCCCGGCGCCGTATGGCTCGCCCGACGATCCGTCGACGCGATTACCGGCGATGACGCAGTCCTGCAAGCTGACCTGCGAGTCGTCAATCAGCATTCCCCGAAGGTTCGAACGCGACCGAATCTCCACTCCGCTCAGGTGCAGGACCGACCCCTCGGAACACACGACCGCCCTGCCACCCGCACCCGAGAGCGTGACCCCGCGCCGCGACAGCTGCGTGCTCTGCAGAACGAGATATCCGACCGACGTCACGCGAACACTCTCGGAGTACAGACCCGGCGCGATCAGGATCGTCGTCGGTCGAACGACCGCATCCACCGCTGCCTGGATCGTGGGGAACTGGCCCGGAACAAGGAAAATGTCGTACGGATTGGCAGGGTCCAACGGTTGCTCGCTTTCTGTGATTCTACTCATGCGATTCAACACCCGGATCACCAACGGTATTGGCACTGGCCAACAAACTCGATCGTAAGTCTCGACACCGTCCAGAAGCATAAGAGACCATCCGGCGCTTTTACGCGGGTCTTCCGATTCGATTTGGCACGGCTGCGAATGCGCACAATGATGGTGCCCCGATCATGCTTGTCATCGAAACGAGTGCACTCACACATCACTTCGGCGCGGAACGAGCCCTTCAGGCGATCTCGCTCCAGGTCCCCACCGGGAGCATCTACGGCTTCCTCGGTCCCAACGGCGCGGGCAAGACCACGACCCTGCGCCTCCTTCTCGGATTGCTCCGCCGCCAGAGCGGGACGATCGATCTCTTCGGCATGTCCATGCCACGCCAGCGAATCGAGATCCTCCGGCGCGTGGGATCGTCGATCGAGACGCCTTCGCTCTATGCCCACCTGAGCGCTCGTGAGAATCTGGCGATCTGGCAGACGGTGTTCCAGTGCAAGCGGTAGCGGATCGATGAGGTCCTGCAGATGGCAGGTCTGGCGCACACCGCCGCCAAGCGCACAGGCCAATTCTCCCTCGGTATGAAGCAGCGCTTGAGTCTTGCCGTCGCGCTCCGGCACGAGCCGTCGCTGCTCATCCTCGACGAACCGACGAATGGACTCGATCCTCAGGGAATCCTGGACATGCGCGATCTCCTGATCTCGCTGAACCGCGATCACGGGATCACGATCCTCGTCTCCAGCCACCTGCTGTCGGAGATTGAACGTCTGGTCACCCACGCCGGGATCATCAATCGAGGAGCGATGATTTTTCAGGGTTCGTTTGCGGCGCTGAACGAAAAGCGCAGAGAGGCATCGGTGACCACGATCGACACCAGCGACAATGTCAGGGCGATCGAAATCCTCACCGAGGGCGAGTGGGGCGTGCGACTGTCGCGGGGGAAAGTGATCGTTCCCGCCCTTCCTCCCGATGAACTGCGGCGAATCAATGAGCGGCTCGTGCTGGCTGGAGTCGGCGTCCACGAGATCGCGACTCGAGACACTGATCTCGAGGAGATTTTCCTGGAGTTGATCGGCGGCGAGCCTTGCTGGCGCTCGCCCACAGCATTCGCGCCGAATGGCTCAAACAGCACCGCAGCCTCGCCTCCTGGCTCGTCCTCGGCCACGGTCTGTCGTACCCGTCATCATCTTCGCTGCACGAATGCGCCGCCCCGCCAGCCTGCCGGCGCTCTACCGAGCCGCCGGCTTCCGGGAAAAACTCTGGTCCCAGAACTGGGAATCGATGTCGATCATGATGCTGCCGATGTTCGACAATGACGTGAGTGTCATTGTACGCGGCGAGTGTAGAGTTGGATGGCGCCGGCGTTGTTGCCGGAAAGGCATGCCTTCCAGCATTGCCGCAATACAACAGTAGTGGATCGGAGCGGCACCCGGGGGGCCGGAGCGAAGCGGAGGAGGCGCGGAGCGCCTTGACGATTCGCGGAACGGAGGTTATCGAGGATGTGGGCGGCTCAGACGAACACGACGAAAAAGGATCGAGTCTGACGAGCTTGGCGCGGCTCGATCAGCTTGCGCACGCACGCCGGGTACGCCTATAACGATCCAGAGGAGGTCGCCCCCAATGTCTCGACTCCGGATCCCTTTCCTCACTGTGGCGATGCTCATCGCTGCGGTGACCGCATCGCATGCACTGGCCGCGGACACCGGCAACGGCGCGTTCCATTTCGGCAAGAGTCAGGTCACACCGATGGATTCGCTCGCTTACCAGGTACCCGCCACTGGGAGCAACCCGGCCATGACGGTCATCCTTCAGACTGATTTCAAGATCGACCGGACGGCGGCGATCGATGCGATCGACACGGTGAACGCTGTGCTCCAGCAGGCATCGACGAATGATCCGGGCAACCTCCTGGTCCTGCGAATCTTGAGCGCCGATCGCTGCGGACTCTCCGCATTTCTCAATCAGGGACAGCGGCAGATCGATCTGGGCAACACGTTTGCGGCGAAGGCGGGAGCCCCGACGGCTGCGCACATATCGGGTTCGTGCTGGACGACCAAATCGGGACAGATGTTCGACGATGCTTATGACTTTCGTCTTCCGTACGACGTCGCGTTGACGCCGATTGCGCAGCCATCCGTCCTGGTCGCCGGTGGAGCGGAGCCGGGGGCCACCTACGCCGCCCTGGTCAAAGCGATCCGGGCCGCCGACTGGACTGCTGCCACTCCCCACCTCGCAATGGAAGAAGTACCGAAAACGAAACCCGCGGCGGCAGAGATGAAGGAGTACTTCCACGGACTGGCATTGAACTATCCGAAGACAGTCAAGGTGATGGGTGGCCTGATGAAGGGCGATCGCGCCAACCTCGACATCGAGGGCATGAACAACGAAGGGAAGAAGATCAAAGGCACCGTGGCGATGAAGAAGAACGCGTCCGTGTGGCGCGTTCTGGATCAGAGCTTCTACTTCGCGGACTGACCGCCGCTACTCCTTCGCCAGCTCCACGCGCCGGTTCTCAGCACGCCCCGAGGCGGTGTCGTTGCCGGCGACGGGCTTGGTGGAACCGAGTCCGGAGGTTGTGAGACGCGCGCCATCGATGCCGCCGGCCACCAGGTAGGCCTTCACGGACGCGGCGCGCTTACCCGATAGCTCGTTGTTATGCACGTCTCCGCCGCTGGCGTCGGTGTGTCCCTCGACGCGCAGCTTCCAGCCGGCCTTCGTCTTCATCATCGTCACGACTTTGTCCAGCGTCGGCTTCGACTCGGGCCTGATGACATCGGAATCCGTATCGAAGTTGATGCCGTAGATGCGCGTGCGGCCCAGCTCCTCGATGTCCTTCGTCATCTGCGCTTCGGCGCCGGTCTTGCCGGACCAGTGCGGACACGAACCGACGTCGCTCGAGATCCGCGTGCCGTTCCAGCGGCTTCCGGTCGCATCCGTCTGCCCGTCGTACCACCAGAGACCGAGCATCTCCTTCCCATCGGGCGTGAAGACCATGATCGCCGGACCCTTCTGCGGTCCGTCTTCGGTCCACGTGAACTTCATCACCCGTCCCTCGATGCCACCGTTGAGCAGGCCACCGGCGTGCTCGTAGCAGCCGGTTACAGAAGTCCCTTCCTGCTTGAGATGAAACTTGCCGTAGTCCGATTCATAGGTCCCGCTGGCATCGACAAACGGAGTCTGGGTCAGCTGTTTTCCGTAACCGCGGACTTCCATGAGCTCGATGTACTGCGTCGAGCCCTGGTTATTTTTCACGTTGATCCGCAGCCACCGGCCCGATACCTGCGCGGAGACCGGGAACGTCTGGTTATCCGCCGCGCTCTGCAGCGATACGGCGGCGATCTGCTGGAATCCCCCGGTGGCACTGGTGTCGGACATCTCGACGGTGATGTCTTTCGCGCCGCGCTTTTCGCCGTCGACATGTTCCGTGTCGAACGCGAGCCGGTCGAGCTGGGTGCGCTCGGGCAACCCGATCACGATCGTCTGTGGAGTGACCACATTCTCGGGTGTCGCCCAGCCGCTGTTGTTGCGTTCATCGGTCAGGAGGAATGCCGACCACGATTCGTCGTACTCCTGCGGTTTCTGCACGATGAGCGCACCTGAGGAGAACGCCAGCAGATCGGGCTCGGTCGAAACTGGGGATCCCGCCGTCGCAGCGGTGGTCGAGGTCGTCGCAGTCGAGATTGTGGACGTAGTCTGTGAGACCGCGGAGCTGGACGAAGGCGCCGTCGTCTCCTTTTTCCCACAGGCAAACAGCGTGGCGACGCAAGCGACGGAGATGACGAGGTTTCGCATGTCCCGGATTATGCGACAAGACAATGCTGCTGCGCCTCCCCGAAGTGGAATCCGATCGCGCTCAGGAGGTTCGCCGTTTCGCATCCATCATCAAGCCATCGGTATAGAGAACGGCCCACTCCGCACTGGTGAACGAAATGACACGCCTCGTGTTTCGTTGCGTGGGCCCGTAAACCTGCGGCGAGACGCGGGCGTTCAGGAAGGCATGATGCTGAATGTCATCGCGGCCTTCGTTCTCACATTCACAGCGGTCGATCCGCACGACCCCGCGGTGCGCGGAGTGATGTCCTCACTCCTTCGCGACGCGCGATACGGATGCTCGCGTGAGGAGCAGGCTGCATTCCTGATCCGCAATCGCGGCGGCGCTACCTTTTTCCTGCGTTGGACCGCGGGGGGCGAATTGAATCGGGCTGAATGGCACGGTCCGATTCCTGTGGGGACTGTTGCGATTGTGCACACCCACCCCAACTGGCTACCGAATCCCTCCAATCGCGACGCGCGGACGGCACGCGAGGCAGCGGTACCCGTCTACGTCATCACAAGAACGCGCATCGCCAGGACGGATGGAGAGAAGACGTCCATCATCGCGACGGGAGACTGGAGCGGCCTGTAACAGGGAAGAACGAAGGATGCGGGCTCCTTCGTTCTAAACCTCAAGATCTGACGGCCGTTACTTGCGGTCGCCCTTGTCGCCCTGGCCGGGCTTCGACTTCGTTGACGCTTTCTTGCGAGCGTCCTGCGAAAGCGACCGGCTCACGTTGTCCGATTCCTTGAAACGGCCACTGTCATCGCGGCGGACATAGCGTTTGTCACCAGCGTGCGGCTCGATCAATTCACGTTTCTTGGCAGGCATTTGTGCGTTCTCCTGGCTGAATGAAGAGCAAGAGAAATGCCGGAATGGGACTAACGGAAGATGAGGTGAGCCACTGTCGATTCGAAGTCCCAATAGATCATCGCGTACGCGGTCAGGTCGAACGCGGCATGGGCGATCATGAGCATCCAGATGCGCCCTTCGCGGTTCATCAGGGAGCCGTAGACGAGTCCGACGATCGCCGCCTGTTCCGCCCCTGCCAGTCCCTGCACGGAGTAGTGGTCGAGACCGAACCACGTCGACGTGATCAGGATGATCGCCAGTCTGGCCCCACTTCCAGGACCGAACAGCTTGCCGAAACGCTCGAACAGATAGCCGCGGAAGACCGTCTCCTCCCCGAAACCGGCCCCGATCGTCATCGCATAAATCGCGAAGGGGATCAACGCACGATTGCCGGCGAGGTAGTGATACGCCTGGTTCACCGGGGGCGCACCGAGGAGCGGCATCACGACCGCCTTCATCAGGAACTTGAAGGCAATCCCGAAAGGAACGCCGATCGCGATCGTCAACAGCCAGCTCGCCGGCCGCACATAGCCGATCTCCCGCCACGGCGTTCGCGAGAGCCAAACCCAGAGCAGAATCAGGATCGCACTGAACGGAATGAAGAGTGAGTTGCCGAGAAGAATGGCCAGGATGGCGACGATCCCGACTGGCCCGAACCCGCGCAACCGCGCCGCAAACCGACCCTCCGACGGGACCGCTGAAACCTCGGTGCTCATAGTGCCCCTTCACCAGATTACGAGATGGAGGTGCGAGGGTTTCCGCTAGATCGCGATCGCGGTCCGCGGGTGCTATTCGTGCACGATATTGCGCATGACCAGCGCGCAATCGAACAGGACGCTCCCCTCAGGAAAGAGCGTCCGATCATCGAAGTAGCTCGACTGGACGAGCTCCACATCCAGCGGCCGGACGTCCCAGTGGTCGGTATGCAGCACCATCCCGTCAAGCCTCTTCCCGCCAGCGGTGGCCGAATATCCGGCTGAACGGACTGACAGTCCGACCTACGTTGCGGTGCGCTTCCCGCAGCTCTCATTCTTTTTCGCGCGAAGCGCTTTGGACTGCGGTAGCAAGGCCGCCGCTTTCTGGGATTGAATTCGGGACCTCGAATCGCTCGCGAGCCCCCCTCACAAAGCGGTGGCCGTGCCACCGCAGTCCAAAGCGCTTCGCGCGAAACGAGTTTTGCAGCCCCTGCCGTTCACCATCCCGTTCACCACGCCCGGCGTAGCGCCCGATTCGAAGAACCGTGAAGCCTCGTCCGTCGACGCGAAGATGGACCGCGAGGGCCGCGCATCCGCCGTTGAGCGAATACGCGCACGGACACATCGCGATCGATCGAAGCCAGTTGTTCAGCCAGGGAAGAGCCGTCCGCCTGCCAGAGTGTTCAACAGCGAGCTCGAATCACGGCGCGGAATGTAAACGCCTTCCTGCGGGCCATCGTCATCCGTCCACGTCACCGCAAAGCGCCTGACACCCTCGTCCCTGCCTCACTCCCCTCATCCCTGCCTCATCCCTCATCCCTGCGTTGAGTAGCGCACCGCCGGGCTGCCGGCCGGATAGAAAACTCCGAGCAGTTGCATCTCGCCCGCTCCTCGGTTCTCAACGCAGTGCACCTGGCCGTGCGGAAGGAAGATGCATGATCCCGGTTCGATCGGCGTGTTCGACGTTCCCGCCCACATCGCGCCCGTCCCTTCGAGGATGACGATGACTTCCTCGTACAGGTGATAGTGATCGGGCGCGCGGCCCGGGGGGATACCGCCGACGAATTCCGTGACCTGTGCGCTGCCATCATCGGCGTTGATGACCTCGCGGTACCAGCGGTCGCCGGTTCGTTGCGCAGCACGATCGCGCATCGGGCTGATGACGATATCCCCGCGGCCGGGCTCGCAACCGTCGAGCGTCGGGCCGTCGTCCGGACACCGCGAGCTGATGAGCGTCAGCGTTTCCAGGGCCGCAATCATTAATGGTGTGGCGGGAGGGAGGTAGATCCCGGTGTCGGCCGTGATCGCAGCGTCCCCAGCCTTCCCCGATCCTCTGAGAACGTACAGCACCTCATCGGACGTCTCGTTGTGCAAGGTCGTGCGCTCTCCCGCCGCCAACTCCAGCACGCGCAGAGAGATCGCCCGCGCTCCTGCCTCGCGGCCGAAATGTTTCCACACGCGGAGCGGCCCGTCGACCGCTGGCTGCCCCTCCTTCAATCCCGTCACCCGGCAACCACCTTCGAGTATTGCAAGCATTTCATGGGATTATGCTCCCCCATGCACGAAAAAGAAGAGGGAGTCCGGGCCAGCAACCAGGATTTCATCCGCTACGACCAGGTGGAGAAACCGCAGAACTACCGCCTTGCGGAGAACGGCGGCGACGAGCAGTTCGACGACGAGTTCGAAGTGCGGACCGTCGATATCGGCCAGTTTTTTCATGGTGATCTCGAGGACAAGCGCGCCTTCGCCACCCAGCTCGGCGATGCGCTCCACGAGATCGGCTTCGCCATCATCGAAGGTCACGGAGTGGAACCCGAGCTGTACGCCGAGGCGGGACGGCGGATCGAGACGATTTTCGAAGGTCTGACCCTGGCCGAGAAAATGCGATTCCGGGCGGAACGCTTCGGCTCCGTCAACCAGGGCTACTTCCCGATCAAAGAGACGAGCAACATGCATCCCGATCTCGTCGAGGGGTGGGTCTTTTGCCGCCGCGCATTCGAAGACACCAGCGCCTTCTGGCCGTCATCGGAAGATGCCGAATTCTTCCGGCGCATCGTCGAAGGAAACGAGCGTCTCATTCTCCCCATCATGCAGAGCCTCCTCACGTACCTCGGCTGCGACCCGCATCTGTTCGACGCGCGACTGACGGGTACGAACTTCGGGCTGCGCCTCAACTACTACCCCCCCGTCTCCCCTTCCGACGACGCCACCGGCGCCGCCCGTCTCCTCGGGCACGAAGACATCGACCTCTTCACGTTTCTCCCCGCTCCTGCCGTGGAAGGACTGCAGATCCTCAACCGCCGCAACATGAAGTGGGTACGCATCGCCGCGCCACCGGGAAGCATCATCCTGAATACCGGCGACTACATGCAGCGCATCAGCAACGACATCTTTCCCTCGACCACGCACCGCGTCAGCAAACCGCGTGACCCGCGGCAACTGCACGAGACGCGGGTCTCGCTGCCGATGGCCGTCTATCTCTGGGAGAACGAGATCCTCGAAGTCCTGCCGTGCATCCCGAATCCGAAATACCCGCCGGTCAAGGCGATCCAGTTCCACACGAGCATCACGAGCAAATTCTATGGGGACGGCTACGCGGTGACCGAGGCATGACGGATCCATTGCTCCACTATCGAGACCGCTTCCCGATTCTCCAGAAGACCACCTACCTCGTCTCGCATTCACTCGGCGCGATGCCCGCTGCGACGCGCGATGCGCTCATCGAGTACGCCGATCTCTGGGCCTCGCGCGGCGTGCGCGCGTGGGGCGACCGCTGGTGGATGATGTCGATCGAAGTGGGCGACCTCATCGCCCCGCTCATCGGCGCACCGCCCGGCTCCGTGGTCATGCTCCCGAACGTCACGACCGCGGAGGCGGTGGTGTTAACGTCGTTCGACTACGTAGCGCCGCGCAATCGCGTCGTCATCGTCGATGGCGAGTTCCCATCTGTCCGCTACATCTACGACCGTCTGGCGCAACGTCTGGGCGCCGAGATCGTCACTGTCCCGCACGACGCCTCCGGACTCGGCTTCGACCTCGAGCGGCTGCTCGAGGCGATCGACGAGCGCACCCAGATCGTGCCGATCGGACACATCCTCTTCGAGTCGTCGTACATGATCGACGTCGAGGCGATCGCACGGCGCTGCCGCGAGGTTGGCGCCACGCTCGTCCTCGACGTCTTTCAGTCTGCAGGCATCGTCCCCGTCGACGTCACCGGGTGGGACGTCCCGATCGCCGTCGGTGGCGTGCTGAAGTGGCTCTGCGGCGGACCGGGCGGCTCGTTTCTCTACGTCGATCCGAAACTGCGGCCGAAACTGGAACCGAGCTTCACGGGCTGGATGGCGCATGCGAACCCGTTCGCGTTCGAACCGCCTCCGATGCGCTTCCGCGACGACGCGCTCCGCTTCGCCCTGGGAACCCCTGCCGTGCCCGCGCTCTACGCGGCGCGCGAAGGCCCGAAGGTGATCGCCGAGGCGTCGGGTGGAGACATGAGAACGATCCGGGCGAAGTCGCTGCGGCAGACGCAGCGCATCATCGACCTGGCCGATGCGCGCGGC
Organism: Thermoanaerobaculia bacterium; assembly: GCA_038244715.1. Classification (GTDB taxonomy): domain Bacteria; phylum Acidobacteriota; class Thermoanaerobaculia; order Gp7-AA8; family Gp7-AA8; genus JADGNZ01. The sequence goes on along the minus strand of JBBRTE010000043.1, from coordinate 434 downwards.
TTCGAGTTGCGCACCCCCCGCGAGGAGGCGCGTCGCGGTGGCTCCGTCTCCGTGCTCATGCCGCACGCAAAAGAGGTCGCGTTCGAGCTCAACGCGCAAGACATCGTCTGCGACTTCCGTCCGGGCGCCGGGGTTCGCTTCTCTCCTCATTTCTACACGACCGATGAGGAAGTGGAAATCGCGTTCGCGACCGTCGACGAGATTCTGCGAACTGACCGTTGGAAGCGTCAGGAGACAAGGCAGACGATCGTGACGTAGCCGCAGAAATCCATTCGGAGCCGGCGAAGTGGTGGGCGCCGGCGGCCGCGCCGGCGTAATCAGCGGAAGACCACGTTCGGCACAAACCCGAGCTCGAAACCGGTTTAACGGAAATGTCAGGAAACCCCGCCAGGCCGCCGGCGCCCCACAGAAACCGGCGACGCGAACTCAACGTC
>JBBRTE010000042.1:0-12323 GCA_038244715.1 Thermoanaerobaculia bacterium | reverse complement strand
GGCCGCCGCTTTCTGAGACTGAGGCACGCTTGCTGAGAGTGTTCGCAACGCTTTTTGGGGCTGTTCCTACCCCCCGCCCAAAGCGGTGGCCTTGCCACCGCAGTCCAAAGCGCTTCGCGCGAAAGCAAACTACGATTTCGGCGGATCCGTTACGTCCCACTTCGGGCGTTCGCGGAAGCGGTCGTGCATCCAGACCCACTGCTCGGGGACGCGGCGGATCTGCGCTTCGATGTCCGCGGTGAGCCGGGCCGTGAGCGCCACCGGGTCATCGTCCGTACTGACCAGGATCGGTTCGAGGATGCGGATGTGGAGCGTGTCGCCTCTTCGTTCGCCGAACATGCGCGTGATCGGCACGCCCATCCTCACGGCCAGCTTCGCCGGGCCGACGGGAGTCAGGGCCGGGCGTCCGAAGAACGGGACCTTCACACTCTCGGCGCGGATGTTCTGGTCGATCAGGAACGCGAGAATGCTGCCGCTGCGCAGCGCCCGAATCATCTCCCGGCCGGCCGCTGTGGAACCGCGATCGATGGTTGAAATGCCGGCATACGCGCGGAGGCTGGTGGCGAATTCGTTCATCTCCACCTCGTCCCGTTCGCGATGCATCACGGTCACCGGAGTTCGCAGGGCGATCGCGTGCGCGATCCACTCCCAGTTGCCGCAATGCCCGGTGATGCCGATCATCCCGACGCCGGGATGCAGGTTCTCGAGACCTTCAAACGTGGTCGTGCGCGCGCACGCTTCGGGATCCAGGTTCGGGAGCCAGAGGATCTCCATCAGCGTCTTGCCGAGGTGGTGAAACATCGCCCTGATGGTGGCGCGGCGACGGCGAACCGGCCACTCGGGGAAGGCAAGGGCGATATTTCGGAGAGCACGAGCGCGGTCGGGCCAGAGCAACAGCCAGCCCAGCTGGCCGAGGAAAACACCGATTGCGCGGCCCGCACGGAGCGGGATCCGACGCGCAATCACACTCACGCCACGGATGGCGCCGAAGAGGATGCGACCACGCAATACGCGGCGCTTTGGAATCGTCACGCGGCGGATTCTATGGGACAGACTGCTATCCTTCGCCGCGCATGACTACGGCGAGCGAAATCCGCCTCATCGTCTCCGACGTCGACGGCGTTTGGACGGATGGAAAAATCATCTACGCCGGCGACCGCTCCGAGCTCAAGGAGTTCAACGTCCGCGACGGCCTCGGCGCCAAGCTGGCGCAGCGCGCCGGAATCCCCATCGTCCTGCTGACGTCGCGCAGTTCCCCGGCACTCGTGCGCCGTGCGCGTGAGCTCGGCATCACCGAGCTTCACCAGGGAGCGGCGAACAAACTCACGTCCTGCCAGGAGATCCTGAAACGACTGGGCCTGACCCTGGATCAAGTGCTGTACATCGGCGACGATCTTCCCGACCTCAGCACGATGCGGCGCTCGGGAATCTCCGCCGCTCCGTCGGACGCGGCACCCGAGGTTCTGGACGCGGCGACATGGACGCTGGCAGCACGCGGCGGGCAGGGTGCGTTCCGGGAGCTCGTCGAACGGCTCCTGCGCGAGCGCGGCGAGTGGAACGCAGTCGTCAACGAGTTCTCGTGAACGGCGTCGCTTACTCCGGCCGCACATCCACCAGATTGTCGTAGAACGTCGCGCCCCGGCCGATGTCTGTCAGCGCCTGCGATGTCGTCTGATTGGCGTTCGTACCATCGGTCAGCTTTCCCCACCAGACGGATGGCGCCGCCACGACGCCGGGCCGGACGCGATCCGTGACGACGGCTTGGGCAGCGAACATCCCCCGATCGTTGAAGATCTTCACGCGTGCGCCATCCGCGATCGCGCGCGCCTGCGCATCGTCCGCATGGATCTCCAGCGTCGGCTTCCCCGCCGAGCGGCGCAACGACACCACGTTGACGAAACTCGAGTTCAGGAACGTGTGCGCCGGCGGGGAGATCAGAGCCAGTGGAAAGCGACGCGCCAGCTCGGGATTGCGCTCTTCGGATTCGAGTGGAGGAACGAACAGCGGCAACGGATCGAGGCCGAGAGCCGCGACCTGCTGCGATTCGATCTCGATCTTCCCGCTCGGAGTCGTCAAGGTCACCCCGCGTCGGAACGGGAGATGCGGCGAGGGAACATTCAGACGCACGGAGCCGTGCTCCTTCAACGCAGCGAGTGTGACGCCCTTCATGACCTCGGCGGGCCCCGTCAACGCAGCCGTCATCAGTTCGTCGTCCGTCTCACGAAGCTCGGGGAAGTCGAGCTTCATCGCAGCGGCCAGCCGGCGGAAGATCTCGGTGTTCGGCAACGCCTCGCCGAGGGGTGCGATCGATGGTTTGCTGTACATCGCGTAGAGGTGGCCGTACGCCCTGTGCAGATCGGAATGCTCGAGTTGCGTCGTGGCCGGCAGCAGAACGTCGGCGTAGTCGGCGGTATCGGTCTGGAACTGTTCGAGGACCACGGTGAAGAGATCCTCGCGCCGGAGACCGCGCAGGACGTTCTCGCGATCGGGAGCGATCGATCCAGGATTCGAGTTGTAGACCACGAGCGCTTTGACCGGCGGATCGTCGGTCGTCGTCAGAGCCTCGCCGAGCCGGGTCATGTTGATCGTCCGCGCAGAGTGATTGCCGAGGTCGGTGCGCTCCAGCGCGGCGATGTTCATCGCGAATGTGCCGGACGACGATAGCTGGCAGCCGCCACCGACGTCATTCCACGCGCCGGTAATCGCCGGCAACAGGGAGATCGCGCGGACGGCAGATCCGCCGCCGGCATGACGCTGTAATCCGTAGTTGAGGCGAATGAACGTCGGCCGCGTCGTTCCGTAAAGCGTCCCGAGGCGCTCGACCGTCTCGACCGGCAACCGGCAGATCGCCGCGACACGTTCCGGTTGGTATTCGGCGAGCACACGATCGCGCAGCTTCTGCCAGCCGATCGTCATCTCGTCAAGATATTGACGATCTTCCAGACCGTCCCTGAACAGCACGTGCATCATCCCCAACGCCAGCGCGGCATCGGTTCCGGGACGGATGGCGATGTGCTCATCCGACGCAGCCGCGGTGCGCGTGCGAAGGGGATCGATGCAGATGATCGGAGCGCCGTTGGCCCGCGCGCGCCGGATGAAGGGCCACAGATGCGGATTCGACGTGAGCGTGTTCGTGCCCCAGAGCAGAACGAGCTTCGCTTCCGGAATGCTCTCCGGATCGGTCCCCATCCGCGTGCCATACGTCAGATTCAACGCCTCCGCACCCGCCGTCGAGCAGATCGTCCGATCAAGAAAGGATGCCCCGATGCGGCGGAAAAACCGCGACGCCATCCCCTCCCCCTGCACCAGCCCCATCGTGCCGGCGTAGGAGTACGGCAGGATCGCCTGCGGCCCGTCGGGCGACGCGATGATCGCGTGAAGGCGCTCCGCGATCAGTGACGTCGCTTCTTCCCACGTCGCGCGGCGAAAGCGGCCCTCCCCTTTCTTTCCGACGCGAATTTGCGGAAACGCCAGGCGGTCGGCGTGGTACGTGCGCTCCAGATACTTCGCGACCTTCGTGCAGAGGAATCCCTGCGTGAACGGATGCGCGGGATCGCCGGCGATGCGCGTGGCGCGGCCATCCTCCACCGTGACGAGCATCAGACAGGTATCAGGACAGTCGTGCGGGCAGACGGCGCGGATGACTTCGGACATCGCCGTCCAGTTTATCCGAGAGAGGGACGCCTACCCGAGCTGCTTCACCAGTCTCTTCGGCGCGATGGCCCGATAGCTCTCGCCGATCCAGGCCTTGATGAGATCGAGCGCCTTCTCGTCGGTAAGGGTTGCGGTGACCCAGCCGCTTTTGCCGAGGCCGTAGCCGGTCGGCTCGGTGAAGGGAAGATCCGCGGCCATGTCGCGCGACTGCGGAAGCTTGACGGAAATCGAGAAGATCCCCTTCTCATCGATGCTCATGAAGAGGAAGGCCTTCTTGTTCACCTTCATCGCACTGTGTCCCCACGGAAACTCTTCATACGCCTCGGGGAACGTCAGCGCGAAGGTGCGCAGCTTGGCCTGGATGGCAGCGCCTTTGGATGTCGCCACGGCGCTTACTCGCGCTCCAGCACCATCGCCACGCCGATTCCACCCGCCGCGCAGACCGTCACCAGCCCGTACTGCTGACCGGTGTGCTGCAATTCGTTGCAGACCGTCGTCACGATGCGCGCGCCGGTCGCTCCGAACGGATGTCCGAGGGCGATCGAGCCGCCGGTGCGATTGATCGTCTCCGGATCGATGTCGCCGAGCGGCTCACTGCGGCCCAGCTTCTCCTGCGCGATCTTCTTCGAACCGATCCATTGGATGTTCGACAGCACCTGCGCGGCGAATGCCTCGTGCATCTCGATGACGCCGATGTCCTTCAGTGCAAGCTTGGCGCGCTCCAACGCGACGGGCAGAGCAAACACCGGGCCCTGCAGCAACTGATCGAAGGGATCGGTCGCGGCGTACGCGTAACTCCGGATGAACCCGATCGGCTTGATCCCCAACGCCTTGGCCTTGTCCTCGGACATGAGGATCACGGCAGCTGCGCCATCGGTCAGCGGGGACGCGTTGGCCGCGGTAATCGTCCCGAACTTCCGATCGAAGACCGGCCGTAGTTTGGCCATCGACTCGAGCGTGGAGTCGGCACGGATCAGGTTGTCCGTCTCAACGATGTTGTCGTAGCCGGGCGGCACGACCACCGTCATCACTTCCTCTTTGAACCGTCCGCTGGCCGTGGCCTCGGCGGCGCGAAGGTGGCTCTGCAGCGCGAACTTGTCCTGCGCCTCGCGCGTGATGCCGTTCTCCTTGGCCATCTTCTCGGCGGACTCGCCCATCGTCAGCCCGGTGGTGGATTCGGCGATGGCCGGGGCATCCGGAGCGAGATCGTGCGGCCGGATTTTCTTGAACGAACCGAGCTTTCCGCCGATGCTCTTCTGCTTGCTCGACGTGACCAGCGCATCGGCGAACTTCTTCGAGAAAAGGATCGGGATGTCTGAGAGCGACTCACTGCCGCCGGCGATGACGATGTCGGCGTACCCGCGGAAGATCAAGTCCGCGGCCGAGGTGATGGCCTGATTCGAGGAGGCACACGCCTCACTGACGGTGAAGCCAGGGAGTGTTCGCGGCAATCCCGTACCGAGGATGATCTCGCGGGCGATGTTCGGAGCCTTGACGGAAGGGATCACGTTCCCGAAGACGAGCTCCTGGATGCTTTTGGGATCGATTCCCGACCGCTGAACGAGCTCCGCGACGACGATCTTGCCGAGGTCGAGGGCGGAGAGGTGCGCGTAATGCGTCCCGGATTTCGCGAAGGGGGTGCGAAGACCGCGAACCACTGCAACGCGAGGGGTGTATTGCCACATTGGTAGGAAGCCTCGGCACCGGAGAATAGCACGCGCAATTCCGCTTCCTCTCCCGACCGGCCTGTAGCGTTGTTCTCCGCCTCAAACAGCCTTACCATGATCACTTCTATGTCTTCACGAGCGTTTTCGCTGCCGATCGCGTTAGCGGCAGCTGTCTTCGTTTCCACAGCCGTGGCGCAGACGATCCCTTCGACGGGAGTCGCCGTGCCGACGATGTCCTCGTACGATCAGTTGGCCAATTCCCTCATGACGAAGTACCAGATTCCAGGTGCCGCCATCGCCGTTGTGCACGATGGCAAGCTGGTGTTTGCGAGAGGCTACGGGCACGCGGAGACGGGCAGCGGGCAACTGGTGCAGCCCGATTCCATGTTTCGCATCGCCAGCCTTTCAAAGCCGGTGACGTCGGCCGCAATCCTGCTGCTCGTCCAGCGGGGAAAACTGAGCCTGGACCAGCGGGTCTTCGACATCCTTCCCCATCAGGACCCGCTGCCCGGCGGTACCGTCGATCCGCGTCTGAGCACGATCACGGTTCGCGAGTTGCTCGAACATGCCGGCGGGTGGAACCGCGACACCACGTTTGACCCGGCCTTCCTGCCGGTGGTCATCTCCGCCGCAGCGGGAACGCCGTCGCCCGCAAGCAGCGCTACGATCATTCACTACATGATGGGAAAGCCGCTGCAGTTCAGTCCCGGCACCGATTACAACTATTCGAACTACGGCTACATCCTCCTGGGGCGTGTCGTCGAGACGATCAACGGACTGCCGTACGAGACCTTCGTCCGCGAGCAGGTGCTCTCACCGAGTGGGGCGGCTTGCATGCGGATTGGTCACTCTCTCCAGTCGCAAGCGCTCCCGAAGGAAGTGAAGTACTACGACTACCCAGGCGCACCGTTGTTCAACTCGATCTACGGGACAGGAGCGAAAGTGCCAGGACCGGATGGCGGTATCTGCATCGAGAGCCTCGACTCCGCCGGCGGGTGGGTGGCATCGCCCGTCGACTACCTCCGCTTCGTGTTGTCTATCGACGGCAGAACCGATCATCCAGATCTTCTGTCGGCATCGACGATAGCAACGATGACGGCGCGGCCGTCGGTCCCGAACTGGGCCTCCACGCCGACGTATGACGCTCTGGGATGGAAGGTACGGCCCATTGGCAACGATGCCACCTGGTGGCATCTGGGTGCGCTTTCGGGCACCGCTACGGAGGTCGTGCGCGGCTTTAATGGAGTGACGACCGTGGTGTTTTTCAACTCCCGTCCTTCCGATAGCACCACCTTCGAAAACGATCTCGACTCGGGCATCTCGTCCGCGGCGGCGAGCGTGACAACCTGGCCGGCAACCGACCAGTTTTCTTCATTTGAAGGGTGTGTGGCCGGACCGCGTCAGCGCGCAGCAAAGCACTGAGCGGCCAAGGCACGTACCTGCGTTGATCCGGCCCGAGTTCGCGCCCTACGATCCATTCGCCGAGGCGCTGATCAATTGCCTCAACACGAAGGGCAGAATCCCCCCATGCTCGTAGTAGTCCACCTCGATCGGCGTATCGATGCGAACGATGACCGGAACGTTCTCGACGGAACCGTTTGCGCGATGGATCACGAGAGTGGCCTTCTGCCGGGGCCGCAATTGCCCGGCTATCCCCGTGACGTCGAAGGTCTCGCTTCCATCCAGTCCGAGCGACGCCGCGTTTGTCCCTTCTTCAAATTGCAGCGGCAGGACCCCCATCCCGACCAGGTTGGAGCGATGGATGCGCTCGAAGCTCTGCGTCACGACTGCGCGGACGCCGAGGAGTTTGGTGCCCTTCGCGGCCCAGTCGCGTGACGAGCCGGTGCCGTACTCCTGGCCGGCGATGACGACGAGCGGCGTCCCTTCCTTCTGATACTGCATCGCGGCGTCGTAGATCGACATCCGCGTGCCATCCGGCTGGTGCACCGTGACGCCGCCTTCGAAGCCGGGCACCATCAGGTTCTTGATCCGCACGTTCGCAAACGTGCCGCGCGTCATGATGCGGTCGTTGCCGCGGCGTGAGCCGTAACTGTTGAAGTCTTCGATGGGGACGCCGTTCTCGATCAGGTATTTGCCCGCCGGGGAGCTTGCCTTGATCGAGCCGGCCGGGCTGATGTGATCGGTCGTCACCGAATCGCCGAAGATCGCCAGCGGGCGGGCACCGGTGATGTCCGCCGCCACACTCGCCTCCATCGTCAGCGGGCCTTCGAAGAACGGCGGCTCCTGAATGTACGTCGACTGTTCATCCCATGAATACAGCAAGCCGTCGGTCGACGGGATCTGGTTCCAGAGCGGATTCTGATCGGCGAAGTTCGCGTAGAGCGTGCGGAACGACTGCGGATCGAGCGCGTCGGCCATGCACGTGCGGATCTCCTCCATCGTCGGCCAGATCTCGCGGAGGTAGACATCCTCCCCGTGCGACCCGCGGCCGAGCGGCTCGCTGGCCATGTCGATGTCGATCCGTCCCGCCAGCGCGAAAGCGACCACCAGCGGTGGCGACATCAGGAAGTTGGCCTTGATCGACTGATGCACGCGCGCTTCGAAATTGCGATTGCCGGAGAGCACGCTCACCCCGATGAGGTCGCGCGCCGTGATGGCATCCTCGATGCGCGGATCGAGCGGTCCGGAGTTTCCGATGCACGTCGTGCAGCCGTAACCGACCGTGTAGAAGCCGAGCTGATCGAGGTACGGCTGCAGGCCGCTGCGCTGGTAATAGTCGGTGACGACGCGCGAACCTGGAGCGAGCGAGGTCTTGACGACGCGCGGAACGCGCAGGCCTTTCTCCACTGCCTTTTTCGCCAGCAACCCGGCCGCGAGCATCACCGACGGATTCGAGGTGTTCGTACAGGAGGTGATCGCAGCGATGAGAACGTCGCCGTGATGCAGCTTCGCAACCGCCATCGGGAACTCGTCCGCCAGCGAGTCGGCGGAGACGCGATCCGGCGTCGGCCGGTTGTTGAGCATCTCTTCTTCCGAAACGATGCTGGTGTTTTTCTTGCGCGAGGAGAGCGCGTTCGGCGCAGTGCCGGAATCCTGTTCGCCACCGCCGCTGATCGTGTGATCGGGACCTTCCGACGTGACGCCGACGAGCGTCACCGTATTGCGAAGCAGTTCCCCTTCCGGCTTCCCATAGCCGCCCGGACCAGGACTCTGCAGCATCTCCCGGAACTCGCGCTGGATATTCGTGAGCTCGATGCGATCCTGCGGCCGCTTCGGGCCAGCCACGCTCGCGCGGACGCCGGCGAGGTCGAGCTCGAGCGACGTCGTGTAGTCGATGTCGCCCTGTTTCGGCATTCCGAACAGACCCTGCGCCTGGAAGTACGCGCGCAGGATGTTGACCTGTTCCTCGCTGCGGCCGGTCATGGTCATGTAACGGCAAGTCTCTTCGTCGACCGGGAAGTAGCCCATGGTCGCGCCGTACTCGGGGGCCATGTTCGCGATCGTGGCGCGGTCGGCCAATGAGAGCGAAGCAGCACCTTCGCCGAAGTACTCCACGAACTTGCCGACGACCTTGGCCTTGCGCAGCATCTCGGTGATGGTGAGCACGAGGTCCGTCGCGGTAACACCTTCCTGCAACGCACCTTTGAGATGAACGCCAACGACATCCGGCGTCAGGAAGTACACCGGCTGCCCCAGCATCCCCGCCTCGGCCTCGATGCCGCCAACGCCCCAGGCGACGATGCCGAGGCCGTTGATCATGGTCGTATGCGAGTCGGTTCCGACGAGCGTGTCGGGATACCAGACACCGTCCTTCTCCAGCACCCCCCGTGCGAGATATTCGAGATTGACCTGGTGGACGATGCCGATGCCGGGCGGCACGACGCCGAAGCCGTTGAAGGCCTGCATGCCCCACTTCAGAAACTGGTAGCGCTGCTGGTTGCGCTTGAACTCGATGTCCATATTGAGCTGGAGCGCATCGGGACGATTGGAGTAATCGACCTGCACCGAGTGGTCGACGACGAGATCGACCGGTACGAGCGGCTCGATGATCTTCGGGTCGGCGCCTGCACGGCTCGCGGCCGATCGCATCGCGGCAAGATCGACGAGCAACGGTACGCCCGTGAAGTCCTGCAGCAGGACTCGGGCGACCATGAACGGGATCTCGTCCGTCCGCTCGCCCTTCGCCTTCCAGTTCGCGAGCGTCCGAACGTCGTGCTCAGCGATCTTCCTGCCGTCGACATTGCGGAGGACCGACTCGAGAACGATGCGGATCGACACCGGCAACGTGGTTACATTGCCGACGCCGGCCGCTTCCAGCTTCGGCAGCGAATAGAACTGTCCGCGCCGCCCGCCGCCGAGGTCGAAGGAATCGAGAGTATTGAAGGTGTTGTGAGGCATGGACCATCCTCTGATACGGAATGGCGCGCGAGGAACGGTGCGCGCTGACAGCGACTATATCAACCTGATCTAATGAGACAAGCACAGGAGGCTACCGATGACAATCCGCGGCAAAGAACAGTTCCTCGAAACCTACGATGATGAGCACGCCCGAACGATGCGCGTCCTTCGCGCATATCCGAAAGACAAACTCGACTTCCGCCCGCATCCCAAGGCGAAGACCGCGCGCGAGCTCGCCTGGGTCTTCGTCCTCGAATGCGGCCTCGGCAAGAAGGTCTGGCACGACGAATTCGCGAACGCGGCGCCGGCAGGTCCGTCGTCGATGCCGACAGCGCCCGAGGACTGGCACGAGCTGATGACGACGCTCGACCACGCCAGCACCGACTTCCGCAAGATGGTCCACGACGCGACGGACATCGAGCTCGCGGAGAAGGTCCATTTCTTCACGGGACCGAAAACAATGGGCGAGATCGCGCGAAAGGACTGGTGCTGGTTCCTCCTGCACGACCAGATTCACCACCGCGGACAGTTCTCCGTCTATCTACGCATGGTGGATGGGAAGGTGCCGTCGATCTACGGACCGACCTTAGACGAACCGTGGATGTGAGGTAGGCAGATCGCGGTTTCGCTAATCTCCCCGGCCGGTCAGCCGTTACCGGTCGGGGACTTCTCGCCGTGCTCCGCCGCTGTCGGCTCCGACGGTTCGGAATGACAGGTTCCCTGGCTGCGCACCGGCGAACGTTCAAGGGTGAGCGGCTTCGGCTCTCACGCGACTTGTGTGTCAGACGCTGGGTCGAAGACTGCGAGGTTGGGCGTCCCACCTCACGCTTCATGAGGTGCGTGCGACACCGAACGCAGCAACCGGGCTGAAATGGCTACGAAGTCTGCCGCCCGAGCTCTTGGGCAAGCCCGAGGACCCGAGTTCACCGGTCTGTAAGGAACGACCGGGGACATGGGCTTTCGGCCGCAGGCGCAGGCGGTAGTGGAGTCGCAAGAACACTCGGCCCCAGATCCGAAGGACATGGTCAGCGCGTACCTCTCCCGGTTCCTCAGCACAGTACACGTGGGTGCGGTACGTACGCACAATGCGCGAATCGATCCGCGTGGGTAACAGTTGTTCTGTGCCTTTTAGTCCGGAAGTAGTGAGTTGTCGCGATCGCGTCGATTGCCAGACTCAATTCGTACGAACACCGTGTCGGATTGCGTGGTGCCATGCTGCCCAAGGATGAACGTCCACAAGAATGCGCGAAGCTGTCCCGTAAGTCGAGATCTGCTGTTCAGACGAGTGTGCGAACAAGGATGGTCGGTGCGCGCGGCATCGGAGGCCGCCGGTATGAGGCGTGAAACGCCAAGCTGGCGAAAGCACCGATGATCCCTAGGATGACGGTAGCTACAGTTATGTGCATTTGGGGTGTAGGGAGGATGCGGTGGTCGTCTAAATCCCTGCGCTTCAGCGGCTGCGGGCCACGCACAGAGCGTGAGGGTAAGCGTAGCAGATAACGGCTTGCAGTCCGCTGCAAGCGCGAGTTGGGCGTCTATTCGCGCAGCTCGAGTCTGGGGATCTCGTCTTGCGGAATGGCCACTCGCAGAGACCGAGCCGCACCCGGAGAGCGACTTACCAGACCGAGCCGATGCAGGTTGATGATCATTTGATGAATGACAGGCGGCGTGACTTCAAAATAACGTTGCATGTCGGCCTCCGCGGGCGGCCGACCGTTCACCTTCGTGTACGCGTCCATGAAGGCCAGGTACTGGCCCTGAAGTTTCGTGAAGGTTGCCATCGCTTCGTGGCCAAGACGCCCAACGGTCAAAGCTCACCGGCTTCGAGCCGCACGCGAAATGGTAGCGCACTCGGAACGCAGGCAACACGCGGCTCGAAGTCCGGTGCACCGCAGAGTTGGACGGCAGGCCGCAGCTACTTACAGCCAACGTCGCACGCGTTCCTGATACGCGCGATAGGTATCGCCAAATTTTCCGGACAGGTATTGCTCCTCGCGAAGCACGATACCGCGACGAAGGAGCCAGACCATCGGCGGCAGCAAGAGCAGCGGCGCCACACCGTTGACCCAGAACGTCACACCGAGATAGACGCCGATTGCCGCGATGTAGAGCGGGTTCCGCGAGTAGCGGTACGGTCCGTCGGTCGCCAGAGCAGTCGTCGGCTGTGTTGGCAGAACGTTGGTACCGACCCGTTGCATCGCGCGCTGGGAAAGGTGAGCGAGGACTCCGGAGGAAATGAAGATCGCGAGGCCGAGAACCCGCGCAATGGTGTCGGGCAGGAGAGGCCTGAACCAGACCAGAAAGTGGATGGCCACGCCGGCGATGAGCGTACCGCCGACGAGAACCGGTGGCAGTACAACGATGTCTGGTGCGTCGATTGACCGCTTGAGTCCGATCATTCTGCTGCCCAACGGCCACGGGTTCAGCCGCGCGGACCGCGACGCGATGGTAGCGCAATTTGGAGCGCAGGAACGCAACGGACCGCGTCGGCTGCAAGCGAGAGTTAGTTGTGATGTGTCAGGACGTTGTTCCTTGAAGCGGGTTGCTCATCCGGGCGACTTTCGTCAATCTGAAAGCTCTTCAAACGAACAGGTTGACAGGAAGGGCCCGGATGAACGTCCACAAGAATGCGCGAAGCTGTCC
>JBBRTE010000041.1:0-12448 GCA_038244715.1 Thermoanaerobaculia bacterium | reverse complement strand
GCTCGAGATTGCGATCTCGCCCGAGGACGACGTCGAGGTGCGCCGCCTCACGCTCGCGAACCGGGGTGACCGGGTACGAGCGATCGAAGTCACGAGTTACGTCGAGCTCGTGCTCGGCGGCCTCATGGAGGACACCGCGCATCCCGCGTTCGGGAAGCTCTTCGTCGAGACCGAATGGCTCCCGGAGGCTGCCGCGCTCCTGGCGCGCCGGCGTCAACGTAGCGAAGAGGACCCGCCGTTCCATGCCTTCCACGCCCTGTCGCTCGAGAGAATGCCGCAGGCGGCGATCGAGCGAGAGACAGATCGGGCGCGCTTCCTCGGCCGGGGCCGCTCACCGGAGTCTCCGCGAGCCCTCGACGGACGAGCGCTGAGCGGCACGACCGGGGCAGTCCTCGATCCCATCTTCAGCCTGCGGACGCGTCTGCGACTCCCTCCAGGCGGCGTCGCGCGCCTCTCTTTTGCGACCGGAGCGGCGGTGGACGTCGATACGGCCCGCCAACTCGCGCACAAGTACCACGACCCGGGCGCCGCGGGGCGCGCGTTTGCGCTCGCCTTCACGAACTCGCAGGTCTCGCTTCGCCATCTCGGGGTCTCCGCGGAGGAGGCGCAGCTCTTCGAGCGCCTTGCATCCCGCGTCTTCGGCGCCGACGCGTCGATGCGAGCCCGCCCGGATGTGATGGCGAGAAACACGCTCGGACAATCCGGTCTATGGGGGCATGACATCTCGGGCGACCTTCCGATCGTCCTGGTGCGCGTGCTCCCGACAGACGACGCCTCACTCGTCGCGCAAGTCCTGAAGGCACAGGCCTACTGGCGTCTCGAGGGACTGAAGGCCGACATCGTCATCCTGAACGAGTACCCTGTGAGTTACCTCGACGCCATGCAGGCGCAGCTCACGCAGCTCGTCGAGGCCGGTCCATGGGGAACGCACCGCGGGCAGTCGGGCGGCGTTTATCTCCTGCGAGGAGACGCGATGACGGAGGCCGAGCGGATCCTCGTCCAGACCGTCGCGCGTGCCGTGCTCGTCGGGGACCGCGGCGGGCTCGCAGAGCATTTCGAGAATCCTGAGGTCGAGATGCTAGCCGAGGCCGCGCCCACGCCTGCCACCGTGCCACCGCCCGTGGCCGCAAACGACGATACGCCGCCCGTGCCAGTGCCTCCGCTCGTTATGGAGAACGGCTTCGGAGGCTTCACCCCCGATGGCAAGGAGTATGTCGTCGTTCTCGAAGGGGGAAGGGAAACCCCGCTTCCCTGGTCAAACGTCATCGCGAACCCGCTTTTCGGCACACTCGTGTCCGCGTCCGGCACCGCCGTGACGTGGTCGCTGAACAGCAATCAGAATCGCCTGACACCGTTCGCGAACGACCCGGTGACCGACCCGACCTCGGAGGCAATCGTTCTTCGCGACGATGAGCAGGGTGTGGTCTGGGGCGCGACGCCCGATGCGATCCAGCGCAGGCTACGTTCGCCACGCTGGGTGGTCCGCCACGCCGCCGGGGTCACGCGTTTTCAGCATGCGGCCCTTGGGCTGGAGCAGGAGCTCGCGGTCTTCGTGGCCCGTGAGCGTGCGGTCAAGCTTTCCCTGCTGACGTTGACCAATCAGTCGGGACGCAGGCGGAGACTCTCCCTGTTCGCCTACAACGAGTGGGCGATGGGGCCGCCGCGTCCCAACGAGCATCTTTTCGTGGTGACGGAGCGGGACGAAAAGAGCGGCGCCGTTCTGGCGAGGAACCCCTACAACCAGGACTTTGCTGGGCGAGTGGCCTTTTCGGCCTCGAGCGTCATCCCTACCTCGTCCACGGGCGACCGCACTGAGGTCTTGGGACGGAACGGCGCCTTGCACCGTGCCGCCGCCTTCCTGCGATCCGAGCTCTTCGGCCGTTTCGGCGCGGGCCTCGATCCCTGCGCTGCGCTGAAGATCGCCGTCGATCTCGAGCCAGGCGAGACGGCGCGGGTTGTATTTCTGCTCGGAGAAGGCGCCAGTGCAGAGGAGGCCCGCGAGTTGATCGGGCTCTACGCTGACGCTGAGGCAGCGGCAGCCGAGCTCAGAGCCGTCGAGGCTTCGTGGGAGTCGATCCTGGGCGCCGTCACCGTGAAGACACCGGACGACTCGTTCGACATCCTGGTGAACCGCTGGCTCGTCTACCAGGTTCTCGCCGGTCGCATGTGGGGCCGCACAGGGTACTACCAGAGCAGCGGTGCCTTCGGCTTCCGGGACCAACTGCAGGACGTGATGGCGTTGACCTTCGCTCGTCCCGACCTCGTGCGCGAGCACCTGCTCCGCGCGGCCTCGCGCCAGTTCGTGGAGGGTGACGTCCAGCACTGGTGGCACCCGCCGACCGGGCGGGGAACGCGGACGCATTGCTCCGACGACCTGCTGTTCCTCCCGTACGCGATCGCCGGCTACCTGCGAGCGACCGGCGACGCGGATGTCCTCGACGAGGTCGTGCCGTTCCTCGAAGCGGCTCCGGTCCCTGCGGGCGATGCCGATGCCTATGGTCTGCCGGCCGTCTCTTCGCAATCCGCTGCGCTCTATCAACACGGCGTGCGCGCGATCGAGCGCGGGCTCACGGCGGGTGCACACGGCCTCCCGCTCATGGGGAGCTGTGACTGGAACGACGGTATGAACCGAGTCGGGAACCTCGGAAAAGGAGAGAGCGTCTGGCTCGGCTTCTTCCTCCACCTCGTCCTCACGGAGTACGCGCCGATCGCGGAGGCGCGTGGAGATGCGGACCGTGCCGCACGCTGGCGAAGCGAGGCAGAGCGGATCGCTGCGATGCTCGATCTCTCCTGGGACGGCTCGTGGTACCGCCGCGCCTACTTCGACGACGGCACACCGCTCGGATCCTCGATGAACGTGGACGGACGCGTCGACTCGATTCCTCAGACCTGGGCGGTGATCTCGGGTGTCGCACCGGCCGCCCGCGCCGAGCGCGCGATGGATGCCGTGCGCGCTCATCTCGTGCGCCGCGGCCCAGAACTCGTCCTGCTCCTCTCGCCGCCGTTCGACCACGGTCCGGAAAACCCGGGCTATATCAAAGGTTACGTTCCCGGCGTGCGGGAAAACGGCGGCCAATACACACATGCGGCGCAGTGGTTCGTCCTCGCGGTGGCTCGCCTCGGACAGGGCGATGATGCCGTCGAGTTCTTTCACATGCTGAATCCGATTAACCACACGCGGACGCCGCGCCAGGTCGAGCGCTATCAGACGGAGCCCTACGTCCTGGCTGGCGATGTCTATGCCCACCCGCAGCATGAGGGGCGCGGAGGATGGACCTGGTACACCGGCTCAGCCGGATGGATGTACCGCGTCGGCATCGAGGAGATCCTCGGCGTTACGCGGCACGGGGCAACACTGTCGGTCCGTCCCTGCGTGCCCACGACCTGGCCCCGGTTCGAGGTCACTCTGCGCCTTGGGGAACAGACGCTCTACGTGATCGAAGTGGAGAATCCGGAACGGCGCACGACGGGCGTCGCATCCGTGAAGCTCGACGGAACGACGGTGCCCCCCGAGGCGATTCCATTTGTGGACGACGGCCGAAGGCACAACGTGCACGTCGTGATGGGCGCGCCGCGAGACGAGCACGGCCCCGACTCTTCGCGGCGTGCCGCGGGCACCGCAGCGTCGGCGTTGTCGGGTGACCGATGAGACATCGAGAAGCCGCCGTGGTTCGAGTAGTGACCGTGAACCGAAAAATTTATCCTACGGCGACGGTTCTGTAGCGACCCGCCGACTTGTTGCATTCCGCGCCCATTGCCACGGCAGTGATGTTGCACTCCACCGGCGACAATGAACGACCCCTTGGCATTGCGTCTCCTGGCCGTGCTCCGTGGCCGGATCGATGGTCACGCGCCGTTCTGACGCGCCTCCTGAACTCGCTGGAATCGATCGCCGGCGGAATCGTGAGCCTCGGGAACGGCATGGCCAAGTATCGGTAGATTCCGATGCAGTTAAGAAGATTGGCCTTTCCCGCAATAAACAGGACTGTCCGGGAGTTGCCTTGATCGTGGCAGCGAAGAAGAAACACATCGACATGTCCGCCGATGCTCTCGATCTGGTGGCGGCCCGCTTTCGGGTCATGGCCGAGCCAGTTCGCCTGCGCATTCTTCAAGCCCTCGAAGGACGCGGTGAGATGAGCATTGGCGCGCTGACAGAATTGCTAGGCATCTCCCAGCCCAACATGAGCAAGCACGTCAAGATCCTCATCGACTCCGGCCTCGTCTCCCGGCGGCAGGACGGCAACACGGTCTACTGCAGCATTGGTGATGAGAGCGTCTACGAGTTGTGTGATGTTGTCTGCTCCAGCCTGCGAAAACGTCTCATTGCCCAGTCGGCCGTGCTGGGGCGAGCGCGGGTCGCCCGCAGGAGCTCATGAGTCACGAGACATCCATCGCCGCGGCGTGTTCGCTGGTCGATGAGCAACTGTGGCGCTGCGCTGCCTGCGACACGCTCTTTGAGCAGGGGGTGGCCGACGATCTCGACGGCCTGCCTCGCTGTCCGCAGTGCGGCATGGCCGAAGGAAAGCCGGCCGTCGAGCACAAAGACGGCGAAGTGATCATTCGCCGGACGACGCGCTTCCGCTGAGGGCAATGACAAGCGGGGTCGGTGACTCCGTTCGCTCCGTCGCTGCTGACCCCGATCGCTGCGCGAGAACGTAGTAGAGGATCGGGACGGCCATGCGCGAGAGAAGGAGCGATGCGATTTCGCCGGCCATGAGCGAGAGGGCCAGACCCTGAAAGATCGGATCGAAGAGGATCACGCTCGCCCCTACGACCACAGCCGCGGCGGTGAGCATCATCGGCCGGAACCGCACTGCGCCCGCATCGATGACCGCCTCCGCCAGTGGCATCCCTTCCTTCAGCCGTAGCTCGATGAAGTCGACGAGGATGATGGAGTTGCGGACCACGATCCCTGCTCCGGCGATGAAGCCGATCATCGACGTGGCGGTGAAGAAGGCACCCATCGCGGCATGCGCGGGGAGAATCCCGACGAGTGAAAACGGGATGGCGGCCATGATGGCCAACGGAGTCCGGAACGATTGGAACCATCCCACCACCAGCACATAGATGAGCAGCAGCGCCACGGCGAAGGCGATGCCGAGGTCGCGGAAGACCTCGTACGTGATGTGCCACTCACCATCCCACTTCATGGCATAGCGGCTTGTGGCAGAGGGCTGCCTGGCGACATAGCGGTCTAGCGAATAGCCCTCCGGGAGGCGCATCGCGTCGATGGCCCGGTTCAGTCCGAGAATCGCGTAGACGGGACTCTCCTCGCGGCCGGCAACGTCCGCGGTCACGTAGACCACCGGCATGAGATTCTTGTGGTAGATGCTCCGTTCCGCGGTGTCGCGTTCAATCGTTACCAGCGAGCCAAGGGGAACAGTATTTCCGGCGGCTCCGGCGACGCGCAGCTGCTCGATGCCAGCCAGCGTTGACCGATCGATGCGCGGCAGGCGAAGCGTCACAGGCACGCTTTCCAGCGCTTCCGGCTGGTGGAGTGCGCCAGCGTCCGTGCCGGCCAGGGCCATGCGCATCGTTTCGCTGATGGCCGAAGTGGCCACGCCGCTGAGGGCGGCCTTCTCCTTGTCGACGACGACCCGGTAGCGGGCCTGATCATCTTCGATGTACGTGTCGACATCGACGACGCCGCTCGTCCGGTCGAATAGTTTCTCGATGTCCCTTGCGATAGCGATCTGCCGGTTGTAGTCAGGCCCGTAAATCTCGGCCACGAGCGTTTCCAGTACCGGCGGTCCCGGAGGCACCTCGGCAACCTTGACCCGGGCCACGTTGCGCAGCGCGATCGGCGCGATTCGCGTGCGGACGTCTTTGGCGATGTCGTGGCTCTGCCGGCTGCGGTCGCTCCTGGGGACGAGGTTGACCTGGATGTCTGCCACGTTGGAGCCGCGTCGCAGGAAGTAGTGCCGAACCAGTCCGCTGAAGTTGTACGGGGATGCGGTGCCGGCGTAGATCTGCACGCTGGCGATCTCCGGGACGCCATCGAGCGCGCCGCCGATCTCGCGCGCCGTGGCCAGCGTCGACTCCAGCGGTGTTCCTTCCGGCGTATCGATGATGATCTGGAACTCGCTCTTGTTGTCGAACGGCAGCATCTTCACACGGACGAGTTTCATAGGAACGAAGGCGACGGCGATCAGAAGGAGGACGGTCAACGCCGTAAGGAAGCCTCGGCGCCAGCGGCGATCGCGGACCAGTCGCGCCATCAGGCGCCGGTAGACGCGCGTCATTGAGCTTTCCTGCGTGGAATGATCCTTCGGGCCGCTGCCGAGGAGCTTGAGGCTTGCCCAGGGGGTGACGATGAAGGCGATGAGGAGCGAGAAAATCATGGCCGCAGTCGCACCCACTGGAATGGGCCGCATGTAGGGACCCATGAGGCCGTGGACGAACCCCATCGGCAGGATGGCGGCTACGACCGCGAAGGTGGCCAGGATTGTCGGATTCCCCACCTCGGCGACGGCTTCGAGCGCCACGTTGCGCAGCGGCCTGCTCCGGTTTTCCGTCATCCGGTAGTGACGGACAATGTTCTCCACCACGACGAT
Organism: Thermoanaerobaculia bacterium; assembly: GCA_038244715.1. Lineage (GTDB taxonomy): Bacteria > Acidobacteriota > Thermoanaerobaculia > Gp7-AA8 > Gp7-AA8 > JADGNZ01. The sequence goes on along the minus strand of JBBRTE010000041.1, from coordinate 5,894 downwards.
GGCGTCATCGACGAGGATGCCGATCGAGAAGATCAGCGCGAACAGCGTCACGCGGTTGAGGGTGTAGCCGAGGAGGTAGAACACGGCCAGGGTGAGCGCAAGAGTGACCGGGATGGCGATGGCGACCACACTCGATTCCCTTCGCCCCAGCGTGACCCAGATCAGGAGGGCTACGGAGATGATGGCGATGAGCATGTGCAGCAGGAGCTCGTTCGACTTCTCCGCCGCGGTCTCTCCGTAGTTGCGGGTGACGGTCAGTTCAGCGCCGCTGGGGATCAGCGTTCCCCGCGTGGCGGCGATCGTCCCGAGAATGCTCCGGGAAAGATCCGTGGCGTTCGTCCCTTTGCGTTTGGAGACGGCAATGGTCACCGCAGTCTGCATCGCGACGCGTCCCTGCGGGTCGCGGTGGCCGTTCAACACATAGCTGACCGGCTCCTCGGCGCCATCGCGGATCGTGGCGATGTCGCGAAGATAGACAGGGCGGTTCCCGGAGATCCCCACCACGAGCCTGCCGGCATCATCCGCATCGGCCAGAAAGCCTCCTGTCTGGACGATGGCCTCCTGATTTCCGGTGACGACGCTGCCCGACGGCGATTGTTCGTTCGCCTGCCGGATGATCGGCGGCAACGCGGCGGGGGCGATGTTTCTAGCCGCCATGCGCGCCGGGTCGAGAGTGACGTTCAGGCGGCGCCGCTGTCCTCCGATGACTTCGACCTGACCGACATCGGGGATGCGCTTGATCTCGTCCGCAATGCGTGTGGCGATCTGCCGTAACGTCATCGAGTCATAACGGTCGCTGGACAACGTCATGGCCATCATCGGAACGTCGTCGATGGATCGAAGTTTCACGAGAGGAGGTGTGACTCCGGAGGGAAGTGCGTCGGAGCTCGCTGCCAGCTTCTGGTTGAGCCGGACGACGGCGTCCTCCTCCTTCGTTCCAACCTTGAACCGGACGACGGCCATCGATTGTCCGGGCGACGATGTCGAGTAGATGTATTCGACGCCGGGGATCTCCCAGAGCAGCTTCTCCATCGGGCCGGTGACGCGTTGCTCCACTTCCTTCGGCGACGCGCCGGGCATCTCTACGAAGACGTCGATCAGCGGGACGATGATCTGCGGCTCCTCTTCGCGAGGGAGTAGCAGGACCGCTCCGATGCCAAGGAGTGTGGCGGCGATGATGAGAAGAGGCGTCAGGCGGGATGTGATGAAGATCCGAGCCAGACTTCCCGCCAGCCCCAGGCGCGGTTGATCGCTCACGAGGCAATCCTTTTTGAAGAGGCGACGACACGAGTGCCATCGGTGAGAGGCTGATGCGCGTCGGTGACGAAGCGCTCACCTGCCGCGAGGCCGCTCAGGACTTCGACCGAATCCGTTTGCATCGTTCCGGTTGTGACGTAGCGAAGGCGGGCCACATCCCCGCGGTCGACGACCCAGATCTGCTTCAGATCGCCGCGGTCAACGATTGCTGAACGGGGAACGGAGACTCCGGCGCGGCTGCCGGCCGGCACGCGAACGGTCACCGACAGTCCGGACGTCAGGCGCGGATCGGCCGGAAGGGAGATCTTCGCGAGATAACTGCGCGAGACGGAATCCGGGGCCGGTGAGAGGTGGGCGACCGCTCCAGGGATGACCGCGCCGCCGTTGCGGAGGACGACGTTGACCGATTGGCCGGCGCGCAGCAGCGCGGCGTGGTCTTCGTCGATGGAGGCATCGACGCGGTACCGCCCGGTGCTCTCGATCGCCAGCAGCGGGACCCCGGGAGCTGCCTGCGCTCCGGCGTCGACCCAGCGCGCCGTCACGACGCCGTCGAATGGAGCGGTAATCCTGCTCCAGCTCCACTGCGTCGCCGCGAGCGTGGCGCCGGCGGTCGCGGTCTGCCGTGCCGACTGCGTCTGCTCGTACGCCTTGAGGGCGCGATCGCGTTCCGCATTGGCGGCCCGGTAGCGTGCTTCCACCTCGTCGAACTCCTGTGCGCTGACCGAGCTCCGCGCGCGAAGCGCCTGATACCGTTCGTACGTCGACCGCGCCAGCCGGGCATTGGCCTCTGCGCCTTCGAGCCCGCCGCGCGCCGCGCCGGAAGCACTCTCCATCGCCCGCACGTCGAGCATGGCCTTCGCCCGCTGGGTCTCGAGATCACTGGCGTCGATGGTGAGAAGAAGGTCGCCGCGCCGCACGCGATCGCCTTCATTCACGCGAACCGCCGTGACATTCCCGACGATTCTGGATGTCAGGGTGGCGGCGGTCTCGGCATGCACAACGCCCAGGACGGGGACGGAATCATCGATGAAGCCTGCGTTCGCAACGCGGATCTCGCCCACCGGCACCGGCGCGGATGGGGCAGTGCGCTCTTCGGAACTGCAGCCGGCGACGATGATTCCAAGGACGATGGCGGCGAGGAATGAACGGCTCACTTGGATTGGCCTCCTGGGTTGGTCGCTGGCGTAAACGGGTCGATGGAATTGAGTGAGCCGGTGGCGTGGAGAAGTTCCGCATAGGAGACGGCGGAATCATGGAGTGCGCGCAGATGAAGAAGGAGCGCTTCGAGCACCGTGGTCTGCGCGCGCAGCACTTCAGTGATCGTGGTCAGCCCCTGTTCGTAGCGGTCGCGGACGATGCGCAACGCTTCCCCGGCCTGCGCGACGGACTCACTGCCTGCGACCTGGCGGGCCTGCGCGCTGCGCGTGTGCTGCCACGCAGTCACGATCTCCAGTTCGGCGTTGGCGGTGACCGCGCGCTGCCGGGCTTCGGCGATCTTCATCTCTTCTTCCGCCCGGCGCCGCTCCGCCCACACCGTGGCATCGGGAACGCGCCAACTCGCCACCAGCCCGACCGTATGATCGCCCTTGCCTCCGCTGAAGGATGAGCTGCTCGCTCCCCAGCTGGCAAAACTATCGAGGCGCGGAAGCAGCGCTCCCGCCGCCGTGCGGCTCCTTGCCGCGGCGATCTGCTGGTCGAGATGGGCAGCCTGAATGTCGGAGCGCAAAGCAACGCGCTCCGAGAGCAACTCGTCGAGATCAGGCAGGGTGAGATCGAGCGGCGCAATCGATCCCAGTGGCACGAGTCGGTCGTGAGGACTCCCGATCGCGTTGGCCAGAGCACGCCGGGCGATGACCACCTCGCCATCAGCGGCGATGGCTTTCTCGCGGAAGGCTGCCAGTTGCACGTTGGCAGCAAGGAGATCGGATTGCACCAGAAGACCTGCCGCCACACGGTCGCCGATCCGCCTGGCATCCGCCTCGGCGCTGCTGACCGCCTGCGCCGCTGCCTGCTGCTGGCCGTCTGCGAGCAACGCGGCGTAGTACGCGCGGAGGACCTCCAGGCGGATCGACTGGGCGGTGCCATCCAACTCACTGGCGGCGATGCCGACGTTCAGCGATGCCTCCCGGATGCCGTCGATTCGACGGAACTGATCGAAGAGCGGATAGCGGATGGTGACCGAGGTCCGGTAGTTGTCGATGGCGGAGGGGTGGTTGAGCAGGATCGGATCGAAATTCGCGGCTCCGAACCGGCCCTGTTCGAGGAGTGAGCTGAAGACGAATACCGGGTTGTTTCCTCGCGTGTACGACTCGCTCGTTTCCACGACCGGCAGCCAGGCGGCGCGGGCCTGCAGCAGCCTCGCCCCGGCGATGCGCTGTCCGGAGCCGGCGATCGTAGCGGCTGGGTTCTGGTGAAGAGCCATCGCGACCGCGCTGGCCAGAGTCACCTCCGTGACTGGCTTCCCAGCGGGTGCCGCATCGGACCGTGCCGCCGCGGACAGGAGGATCGCCGCGAGCATTGGGGCGGCGATTGACGCCACACGGCTCACTTCGAGGCCCCGGGGGGACAGGAGACATCGGGAACGCCGGCTTTCCGAAGCAGAATCATGGCCGGGCACCAGTTCGTGAAGGCGGACTGGATCAGGTTGACGGCCACGAACAGGGCCAGCAGGAGCCATGCGGGGTGAAAAAACCAGGCCAGGGCCACACTCAGGGCTACGACGATTCCGGCGATGAGGCGCAGGTAGCGGTCCACGTTCATGTCAATTCCCTCCAGTCGAACTGAGCAAGGCGTCGCGAGTATGCAAATATTCCAATGTAGGAATATAATACCGGTAGCGGCGACCTTTATGCACCGTATTTGGAAGAAACGGTCGATTGGAAGGAGAGACCTCATGAAGAAACCAGCCATCGCCATCCTGATCCTGGGCGCGAGCGCTCTACGCTCGAGGCGCGAAGCGGCCCCATCACCGCTTGGTCTTCGAGGTGAGCATCGAAGGAACTGACAAATGGGAGGGAGTGCTCAACAACGTGGAAAACGTGCAGAAGGCCTTCGGGGCGGGGGACACGGAGATCGAAGTGGTCACCCACGGCAAAGGCCTCGGCCTCCTGAAGGCGGATGACGCCCTTGCGCCACGGATCGCCAGGATCGCCGACGTCACCCGCACGCTGAGATAAGCTGCTGCGCATGAAGCGATTCGTTCGAGTCAGTGTGCTGAGCGTGGCCATGGCGCTCTTTCTGGTGCGTGCTGCGCCCACCGTCGTCGTGGCCTCCAAACCAATTCGGGTGGCGCCGCCGGCGGTTGGGCAGTTGGCGCCCGACTTCACTCTTGTCGATCAAAACGGCAGCAGGATCACCCTCTCCGCGTCGCGCGGAAACAAGCTGGTCCTCGTGTTCTATCGCGGCTACTGGTGACCGTACTGTGTCCGGCAGTTGGTCGGACTTCGCAGCCTTGCCCACGCATTCCGCGACGTACGCGTTTTCGGTATCAGTCTCGATCGTCCTGAACAGAGTCATGAGCTGGCGGAAAAAATCGCGCGGGATGGGAGGAACGAGCTCGGCGTTTCACTGCTCTTCGACCCCCACGCGGCGACGATCGATCGCTACGGGCTGCGTGATCCGGCGTACGCAGGCCAGGACATCGACGGTGTCCCGCGCCCCGCGGTCTTCGTGCTTGATCAGCAGGGAAACGTCCGCTGGTCGAAAATCGAACGTGATTATCGCGAACGCCCGTCGATCGAGGACATCGCCGCTGCGCTGGATTCGTTTCCGTAGGCCTTGCGGGCGGCTCCTCTCTCTACCCGCTGCGCCTTCCCCACGTTCGGAAGGCGAATCTCGCCTACGGACTCAGTACGGTTCGCGGCTCTTGCTGAGCGCGTGAGTGCAGGCGGTCGTCGTGCCCATGCCAGTCCTTCCGCTGACGACGGAAGGGCAACAGTATGAGCCTGCCAACCGTCACGTCTGCCGGGTTTCGATAGGCAGGAACGCCGATCACGATATCGGTTTGGCGGACGGAGAGCAGCATCGTCCCGTGCAGGTAATCCCACCACGAGAGGAGGCTCGACCAGTTGCTGTCGGTCTCGCTGAATCGATCGGAGTGATGAATGCCGTGCATGCGCGGCGTGACGATGAACCGCACGAGGCGGCGTTCCCATGCGATCGGGAGCTCGATGTTCGCATGATGAAAGAGGATTGAGGCGAAGAGGAACGCCTGCCACACCCACAGCGCGAGCGGTGACGCGCCGATGATGACGATCTGGGCGGCGCGGTAAAGGACGGACAGCGCGTGTTCGCCGAAGTGAAACCGCAAGGCGGTTGAGCTATCGAGATCCTGGTCGACGTGATGCACAAGGTGGAATCGCCAAAGAAACGCGACGCGGTGGTTCGCCCAATGCCACACCCATAGGGTGTAGTCGAGAAGCAGGACAGCAAGAACGACGTGCATGACGGCAGGAAGAGAGACCACGTTGAGAAGGCCGATGCGATGCGCGGCCGCCCTGTCGGCGGCCTTCCTAAAATCCCCCCGTGCGGTCAGCTAAAAATCCCCCCTCCTGGAGGCGAGACGAAGGAGGGAGTGCGTGCAAGAACAGGAGAGATCAGAGATGCTCGACGCGGCGCCAGGGGGCGCCGTGGAGGAG
>JBBRTE010000040.1:0-12607 GCA_038244715.1 Thermoanaerobaculia bacterium | reverse complement strand
GCTTTCGCGCGAAGCGCTTTGGACTGCGGTGGCAAGGCCACCGCTTTGGGCGGGGGGTAGGAACAGCCCCAAAAAGCGTTGCGAACACTCTCAGCAAGCGTGCCACAGTCTCAGAAAGCGGCGGCCGTGCCGCCGCAGTCCAAGGCGCTTCGCGCGAAACTGTAAGCAGGGCAGCTGGACAGCCCGACGTAACCGATCCGCCGAAATCGTAAGGTTTGCTTTCGCGCGAAGCGCTTTGGACTGCGGTGGCAAGGCCACCGCTTTGTGCGGGGGTAGGAACAGCCCCAAAAAGCGTTGCGAACACTCTCAGCAAGCGTGCCACAGTCTCAGAAAGCGGCGGCCGTGCCGCCGCAGTCCAAAGCGCTTCGCGCGAAACTGTAAGGCAAGGCCACCGCTTTGGGCGGGGGCTGGTGCGAACAGTGGTAACCGCGAAACCGATCCTCAGATCACGATCGACTCGTGGATCGGCTTGTTCTCCCAGAAGCGGCGAATTGAGAGCGGGCTGCAGTCGAGGGTGCGGAACTCTCCGAAGTGTACGAGCTCGGAGAGCGCCAGGCCTGCGGCGGGCGACTCCATCGCCCCGTGCCCTGAGAATCCCGTCGCGAAGATCAGGTTCTGTACGTGCGGGTGCTCGCCGAGGACGGCATTGTGGTCGACGGCGTTGGTGTCGTAGAGGCCGCCCCACATCGACATCAGCCGGCAGCGCTCCATCCCAGGGATGCGCTCCTGCATGTAGTAGTTGATCTGTTCCTCGTAGTACTTCGCATCGGGTGTGGTGTCGAAGCTGGCCGGCGTATCGGGGTCCGCCCGGCCGATCATCAGGTTCGGACCCTCGGGCCGGAAGTAGATCCCGTTGTCGATGATCGTCATCGGGATGTGTTCGAACCCTTCGATGGGCGGCATGTTGGTGATGAACAGCATCCGGTTGAGCGGGATGACCGGCGGCAGATCCTCGCCGCCGAGGCCGGAGACTTCCAGCAGTTTGTTGGTCCAGGCGCCAGCGGCGACGACGACCCTTCCACTCTCGATGAAGGAGCCGTCCGCCATCTCGACGCCTTTGTATGCGCCGTCGACGATGCGGAGTTTGGTCACGGTCGCATTCAGGCGTAGCTCGGCGCGGCCGGCGAAGCCTTCCAGCCCTCGCTCGAAGTAGCCCTGCGCGGCGGCGGAGGGGTCGAAGCTGCCGCACTCGGGCCCGAAGACACCTCCCGCGATCGCTTTCATCTGCAGCAGCTCGTTGACCTCGGGATCGATGTGGTCGATGCCCGCGCGAAGGCCGGGAACCTTGGCTTCGACCTCCTTCGCGTCGAGGAACTCGATCGCTACGCCGTTCTTCGCCCACTCTGCGCCGTATGCCTTCGCGCTCTCGAAATTCTCCTCGTACTGGCAGAAGAGATAGCCGCGCTGGTCGAAGCCGATGGGGAACTGCAACTCGTCCTGAAACGCCTTGAGTTTTCGGATGGAGTAGCTCGTCAGCCGCATGTTGATCGGCGTCGTCCAGATGTTGCGGAAGCCGCCGGCCGAGAGGGCGGTGGAGCCCTTGGAGAGCGCATCCTCGCGTTCGAGGACGAGGACGCGGCCGGGGTAGCCGAGCTGGGCCAGGTGGTACAGCACGCTGCCGCCGATGATTCCGCCGCCGATGATGATCAGATCGTACTCGGGCATTCTCACTCCGTCTTTGCCACGACTGCTGCAGCCACGCGCGCCGCGCCGGCGCGCAGGAGCTCGGCAGCGCACGCGCGGATCGTTGCACCGGTCGTGCAGACGTCGTCGACCAGCAGGATGTTTCGTGACACGACCCGGGGCGATGCGAGAAACGCACCGCGAACGTTGAGTGCACGTTCGTCCCGGGCCAGTTTCGATTGTGCGTCGCGATCGCTGGTCTTCGTCAGCAGCGCCGGCTTGAAGCGCAGCCGGAGCCGGCGGGACAGCGCGCGGCCGAGCAGCTCGGCCTGGTTATAACCGCGCCGCCGGACCTTGGCGCGATGCATGGGGACGGCGACGATCGTGTCGAAGTCGAGATCGCCGCGCGCGACGATCGCGCGTTCGATCAGCTCCGCCAGGGGATCGGAGAAGAAATCGTGGCGTTTGAACTTGAATGCATGGAGAACCCGCTCCAGGGAGCCGCGGTAGCAGCCCCAGGCCTCCGTCCAGACGACGGGCAGGGGATCGGACAGGCAGGGGCCGCAGATGAAGTCGGGGTCGTCACCACTCCAGGGCGCGGCGCAGAAGCGGCATTTCGTCGCGGAAATCGCCGGAAGAGACCCCCAGCACGCCGAACAGCACGAGGCGGTCCGCGATCTCCACGGGAGCTCACCGCCACAGACCACGCACGTGGCGTGCAGAACGATTCGCGCCGTCTCCCGTCCTAATGACGACAGCGTTTGCAACACAGGGCGATTGTATCCGCGGATGCACACGTCATCAGCCATTTCGATATAGTGAGGGCCGTATGAAAAAGACCTTGATCCTGTTCAGCTTCCTCGCCGTTTCCGCTCTTCCCGTCTTCGCGCAGAACAACGAGGTCGGCCTGCTGGTCGGCGGCGCGAAAGCGCTGAAGACCGCAGCCGGCGGCAAGTCCGATTTCCAGCATGGCTTCGAAGAGATCTCCTATGGTGTTTCCCTCGATCAGGGCACCATTTTCAAGGTCAAAGTGGGGCGGATGGACGCGAAGACGGTGTTCGTCTCGAAGGACGCATCCGGGAATCAGGTCCTCGACGTCGTCGACTCGAAAGGGCAGGTCGAGTACGCCGACGCCGTCATCGAATACCGCTTCTCCGAGGCGTTCGGCGCGACGGGAATCTTCGCCGGCACCGGCCTTTACCGGCAGAGCGGCGGGAACCGGCAGGAGAGCGATTACGGTTTCGTCGCCGGTGTGAACGGACTCTTCCCGATCTCCCGAAGCCTGGGGATCACGGCCGAAGGCGCCTATCACTGGGCACACTTCTACAGTCCGAAGCCGCGCTATGCGACGCTGGGCGTCGGACTGCGCTTCGCCTTCTGAGTCGGGGCTCCCGGGGCACGGGGCTTGCTCCTCCTTCGTCTGAACAAAGGAGGATTCATGACTCACGATCCAAAATCAGGGGGAGCTTCTCGCAGCGCGCGCGATGTCATGACGGCGAACCCGTCCACGGTATCCGGCAAGGACACGGTCCGCGACGCGGCCCGCATCATGGCGAAGGAAGATACGGGTGTCGTGCCCGTCGTCGATGGGCGCAAGGTCATCGGCATGGTCACCGACCGCGACATCGTCGTCCGACTGGTTGCTGAGGGCAAAGAGCTCGCGGACACGCGCGTGACGGAGTGCATGAGCAAGTCCGTTCGCACCGTGCACGAGGACATGCCCGTCGAGGAGATTCTATCGTTGATGAGCAAGGCCCAGATCCGCCGGGTGCCCGTGATCAACGCCAGCGAGGAACTGGTCGGCATCATCTCCATCGGGGACATCTCGAAGGAGTCGAATCAGAGCGTCCGTGTCGGCACCGCCATCGAGCAGATCAGCGAGGGACGAGCGAACAATTAGTGGAAGATTCTCGCGTGGGTTGGACATCGGCCGGACGCCGGAGTCCGACCTACGCTACTCTTTGCCGATGCAGAAACGGATCGCATCGGTCGTTCTTCTTCTCGCGCTGGTCACACCGCTGTCCGCTTCGGACCGCGCGAAGGCCGCTCCGAAACCGACGCTCCCGCCGTCGATCACGGTCGACACCCACGCTGACACCCCCAGCGAGTTTCTCGACCATCCCTTCGACCTCGGCGCGCTGAATACGCGCGGCCACTTCGACTATCCCCGCATGAAAGCCGGCGGTCTCGACGCCGAGTTCTTCGCTGCCTACGTCCCAGCGAAGTACGCCAACAAGGGCGCTGCCGCCTACTGCTTGAAGATCATGGAGACCATCCACGAGATGGTCGACGGGTATCCGGCCTGGGTGCGTTTTGCGACGTCGACTGCCGGGATTCGCGCCGCGGTGGCCGACCACCGGCGGGCCATCCTGATCGGCATCGAGGGCGGCCATGCCATTGAGGATTCCCTCGACCTGCTGCGCGCCTTCTACCGTTTCGGTGCGCGCTACATGACCCTCACCCACACCAACACGAACAACTGGGCCGATGCTTCGACGGACGAGGCGAAGCACAACGGGCTTACACCTTTTGGCAAGCAGGTCGTTCTGGAGATGAATCGTCTCGGCATGCTCGTCGACATCTCCCACGTCAGCGACAAGACGTTCTACGACGCCGTCGAAGTCTCGAAGGCGCCGGTCATCGCGTCGCATTCCTCCGCGCGCGCACTTGCCGCTGCAAAGCGGAACATGACCGACGACATGCTCCGCGCGCTGGCGAAGAACGGCGGCGTGGTCATGACCAACTTCTATCCGGCATTTCTGTCGGACGAGGTCGCGGCGGCCGGAAAGGCGCGCGAAGAGTCGCTGAAGGGCGAGGTCGCAGCGCTCAAGGCGAAGGATCCCAGCGAAGGGCCAGAGTACCAGGAAGCGATGCGGACGCTGCTCGCGGCGCACCCGTTGCCGAAGATCTCCTGGACGCTGATTGTCGATCACATCGATCACATGGTGAAGGTGGCCGGGGTCGATCACGTCGGTATCGGCTCCGACTTCGACGGCATCCCCGAAGTACCGCGGGGCATGGAGGATGTGAGCAAGCTGCCCGCGATCCGTGAGGAACTGAAGCGCCGCGGCTACAGCGACAATGACATTCGCAAGATCATGGGCGAGAACTTCATGCGCGTGTTCGCCGAGGCGGAACGCGTGGCCAAGGAGATGCAGCGGGCGTCGGAGGCCACGCCCGTTCCACCAGTCTGATCCCGGCCTGAAGAGCGGGTTACGTTCGCATTACAATCGGAAAACGGAGGCTGCACATGTCGCTGGTCACTCCCGCGATCGAACCCAATCCTCTTCGTGAAGGTCTGGAGCAGGAGCGCGTCCCCGATGCTTCCTGCCTGGTGATCTTCGGTGCGTCGGGAGATCTGACGCAGCGAAAACTGATTCCGGCGCTCTATTCGCTGGCGCACGACGGGCTGCTTCCGGCCGGCCAGACCATCATCGGATACGCGCGTCCCGATTACACGGATGACGCCTTCCGGATCGCGATGCGCGAGTCGTGCGACAAGTTCGCACGCACACGACCGGTCGACGAGGCGGTCTGGGAAAACTTCGCCAAGGGACTCTTCTACGTCCGCGGCGAGTTCGGCGAGCCGGATGGCATCATCCGTCTGAACGAGAAGATGAAGGAATGCGACGACAGCCGCGGCACCGGCGGACGGCGCATCTACTACCTCGCGGTTCCGCCGCAGTTTTTCCCGGTCATCGCCGAACTGCTGGGGCGGGAGAAGATGGTCACGGACCCGGAGCAGGGGGGCCCCTTCACGCGTGTGATCATCGAGAAGCCGTTCGGACACGACCTCAAGTCGGCGCGGGAACTGAATCATGTCGCGGTCAGCACCTTCCGCGAGCGCCAGGTCTTCCGCATCGACCACTACCTCGGCAAGGAGACCGTGCAGAATCTGCTGGTGCTCCGCTTTGCCAACGGGATCTTCGAGCCGTTCTGGAATCGTCAATACATTGACCATGTACAGATCACGGTGGCGGAGTCGATCGGGGTCGAGAAGCGCGGTCCGTATTTCGAGACCGCCGGCATCTCGCGCGACATCATCCAGAACCACATGCTGCAACTCGTTTCCCTCATCGGCATGGAGCCGCCGGTGGCGTTCGAAGCCGATGCCGTGCGTGACGAGAAGGTGAAAGTGCTCCGTGCCTTGCGCGAGTTCCCTCGAGGGCGTGAGACCGAGGTGGCCGTGCGGGGACAGTATGTCGACGGCTCGGTGCTGGGAGAAAAGGCCGTCGCCTACCGCAAAGAGGTCAAGGTCGCCCCGAACTCGAATGTCGATACCTACGCCGCGCTGAAGATCTTCATCGACAACTGGCGCTGGGCGGACGTGCCGTTCTACATCCGTGCCGGCAAGCGTCTGCCGAAGCGCGTGACCGACATCTCCATTCACTTCCGTCCCGCGCCGTATCCGCTCTTCCACAAACTGGCGAATGTGAAGATGCAGCCGAACGTGCTGGCGATCCGCATTCAGCCGGACGAGGGGATCTCGCTCAAGTTCGACTCCAAGGTCCCCGGGCCGACGGTCCGCACCGCGCCTGTGACGATGGAGTTTCGCTACGCCACGTCGTTCGGCGCGGAGCCACCGGAGGCATACGAGCGGCTGCTTCTGGAGACGATGCTGGGCGACTCGACGCTCTTCGCACGGCGTGATGAGGTAGAGACCGCGTGGGCGTGGCTCGACCCGCTGTTGAATGCCTGGGCTGCCGATCCCGCGGGGCCGTCGACGTATTCCGCCGGCACATGGGGACCAGAGGCCGCCGACCAGCTGATCGAGCACGACGGGCGGAAGTGGAGAAGGCCATGAGCTTGCATCCAGGGCTTCCGGGATCACGATCATGACTGACCTCTCCACCGCGGACATCCGCGTCGATGTCAACGCAATCGAGAAGAGTCTCTCCGAGTTGTGGCGCGGACAGCAGGATGGGGAGGATGCGGTCACGCGCGCCGCGCTCTGGAATGTCGTGGCACATACGTCCACGAGCGACCTGCACGCCAGCGCCAGCGAGACCCTCGGCAGGGCCAGCGCGGTCGTCCCGCAGCGCACGATCGTCGTCCGCTCCAATCCGGCTGACGAAGCGGAGCTGACGTCGTGGATCAGCGCCAATTGCCATCTCATCGGGGATGGCAAACAGGTTTGTTCGGAGGAGATCAACATCGTGGCCGGCGGCGATCGCATTCACCGCGTTCCGCCCGTGGTCAGCGCGTTGCTCATCCCCGACATGCCGGTGGCATTCTGGTGGCTCGGCGATCTGCCGAACGAGCATGAGGCGTACGTCGAACTGCTGCTGGAATCGGCCGACCGGCTGATCGTGGACTCCGCACATTTCGATTCGCCGGCGGATCTGGCACTGGTGGTGCGCATCGCCGAACAGACGTCGACGTCGCCCGCCGATCTGAACTGGGGACGGCTCGAGGAATGGCGCTCGGCCACGGCCTCGATCTTCGATCCTCCGCAGATGCGCAACCGCCTCGACACGATCCGCCGCGTGCGGGTGATCGCCGGAAGCTCGAACCACGAGTTCTTCGGTGAGTCGATCGAGTCGCTGCTCTTCGCGTCGTGGCTCAGCGCGCAGGTCGGGCACGTCGTCGAGTCGAGTGGCACGGTGCAAGGATCCAGCGGCACGATCGACTATGCATTCGAGAAACGCTACCAGTCGACGGACGTCGGTGGGATCGCGCAGGTGGAGATCTCCTTTGCCGACGGGACATGCGCCTCGATTATGCGTGACCGCGATCGCGGCGTGCTGGTGGCGAATGTCGACGGGAGTGTGATGGTGCAGTCGGTCACACGCACGCTCAATCAGCGGCTGGACGAACTGATCGTCCGCCAGCTGAAGCGCTCGGAAGGTGACCGCGTCCTCCGCCGCGTGCTCCCGCTCGCGCTGAAACTGTCGAAGCGGGTGTAGGTTTGCGGTGGCGCGGTCGCGGAGTCGCGCGGTTTCGCGGCGTTTCGTCAGGGCCCAACACTGAGTCGATCGTTGGATCGCTAACGATATGATCTCTGACCGCGAGACCACACCACCACACCATGAACCTTCGCATCTTCGAAACAACGGACGACCTCCTCCACGCTGCTGCGCGCACTCTTGTGCAGCGTGTGCAGTTGGGTGCCCGCACGATCGGGCTGTCCGGCGGATCGACGCCGAAACCACTGCACGCGATGCTGGGGCAGTCTCCACTACGCGAGGAGCTGGCGGCATTTCCCATCACCTGGGTCGTCGTCGACGAGCGCTATGTCCCGCTCAATCATCCCGACTCGAACGCCGGTGCGATTCAGGAGACGCTCTTCGCCGGCGGCATCACTGCCGGGCACCGCTTTCTGCGGTTCCGGACGGAGTTGAACGATCCTGCGGCGACCGCGCGCGCCTTCGAAGACGAGTGGCGTGCCCTTGCCCTGAACCAGCTCGACCTCGTGCTCCTCGGCATGGGCGATGACGGGCATACGGCGTCGCTTTTTCCCGGTACGCCGGTGCTCGCGGTGGAGGATCGCATCGCCGCGGACGTGTTCGTGCCGCGGCTCGACATGTGGCGAGTGACGCTGACGAAAACCGTGCTGCGTGCGGCGGCGTTGCGGCTCGTTCTGGCCACCGGCGTGAAGAAGAAGCCGATCCTCGAAGCCGTGCGCGAAGGGGCGGACTATCCGATCGCGCAGGTCACGGCGGGAACCGACACATGGTGGCTGGTCGATCGCGAGGCCGCTCCCGGAGGCGGGTAGTGGTCAGTTGCATCATCATCTACGGCGCGACGACGGACAACATCACGAACGACCCCGCGGTGCAGGTTGGGGAGGCGGAGTCGCGGCGGGCGCCGCGGCATCACCGGCGCGGTACGCAGTCACGTCGAGAAAGACGTCCGCGACGACCGGTGATGCTTTCCGCAGCGTTTGGTCCAGCTCGTCCATCGCGTGGGACAGCTCCTCGGTCGTGACGCTGGACGACGGGTGTACCTTCGCCGCGACGATCACCTCCTCGGGGCCGACATAGACCACCTGCATCGAAAGGATCTCGTCGATGGCGGGTGATGCCGCAAGGATTTCGCGCAGTGTCTCGACCTGATCCGGAGCGAGCGACCGGCCCACGAGAAAATCGGCGAGTGGCCGCGCCAGCCCGAAGGCGGTGACTGCCAGAAGGACTCCGATCAGCAGCGACGCGATGGAGTCCGGCGTGTTGTTGCCGGTGATCTGGCTGAGGAGCAGGCCGGTTGCGGCGATCACGAGCCCGATCAGCGCGGCGCTGTCCTCGACGACGATGGCGCGGAGCAGCGGTTCGCTGGAATGGCGCAGATGCGACCACGTCCTGTGGCCGCGTTCCTTCGCCTCACGCCGCGCCTGACGGACGCTCTGCAGCCACGAGATCCCCTCGGCGACGAACGAGACGAGCAGGACGATCCACGCGTAAAACGCTCCATGCATCTTCCCACCGGTCTCGAGCTGGCGGATGGCCAGGCCGATCGAGAGGCAACCGCCGATGAGGAACGACGCGATCGCGGCCATGAACGCCCAGAGAAATCGCTCGCGGCCGTGGCCGAACGGATGGCTGGCGTCGGCGGGCCGTTTGGCCCGATGCAGCGAAACCCCGAGAAACACTTCATTGAGCGAATCGGCAAACGAATGCGCCGCCTCGGCCAGCATCGCGGTCGACCCGGTGATGAGTCCGGCGATCAGTTTCGCGACGGCGATGACGCAGTTCGCCGCGAGCGCGATCACCAGCGTGCGGACGCTGTCGGCACCTTCGGAACGCTGAATGCTGGCCCGGGAGCGCCTCTGCACGATGCCGTTCACAGCTCAGGGGACTGCGAGGTCAGTGCCCGACGGCACGGCTGCGGCCGAAGTGCATCGACCACACGCCGCCCCGGACTCCACCGGTGTAGAGCGAAAGGCCGTTGGAGGCGATGACCAGTCCACTGTCGTGAGACCTGGGAAGCCCCGTGTTTGCCAGCTGCCAGGTGTTTCCTCCGTCGGAACTGCGATCGACAGAATCGTCACTGTCTTCGTAGACGCGGCCAGGTACGGTCGGGTCGAATGCGAAGGAAATCGCCTGCCGGTGCGCCTGCCCGGAGAACGGAAGCCAGTTCGCTCCGCCATCCTTCGACTCGTAGCCCGACGAGTTTGCCCACGCCAGGAGGTGGCTCGAATCGAACGGATCGACGGCAAGGCCGCCGATAGCGACGCCGGACAGCCCGCCGTTCGCCGCCGACCAGGAGGCCGCTGCGTCGACGCTCTTGTATACCGACGTACCGATTGCCGTGAAGAGAGTGGCGCCACGACTCGGATCGATCTTGAGGAGCGATCCAAAGCCGGAGGGGAGGCCCGTTGCCGCCGGGGTCCACGGCCCGCTGCCAGCCTTCTTGTAGATGGTCCCGCCACCCATCCCATACAGCACGCCGGGAGTCGACGGGTCGGGAACCAGCGTAACGGAGGTTCCTGGCGGGAGGCCTGTGGAAAAACTCTGCCACGTCACACCGCCGTCGTTACTGAGCTTCACGTTCCCGAACGACGCGTAGACGGTTGAAGAGTCGAACGGATCGACCGCCACGGACGTTGCGCCATCCGTTGTGAGCAAGCTCCAGGTCTCGCCGGCATTGGTGCTCTTGAAGAGGCCCGCTGGCCCACCGGTGTAAACCGTGGCTCCTTTCTTCGGGTCGGCAGCGATGGTTTGGGTCAGCTGAGCCGTGATCCCGAAGACGGCGTTAAATGTCGTTCCGCCGTCCGTACTCCGCAGCGTCGTGAAGGTGCTGCCGAGGATGTTGGAGGTGTTCGAGGGGTCGACGGTGATGCCTGACACCATTCCGCTCCCCAATCCCAGGCGCGGGCTCCAGCTCGCTCCTCCGTTTGTCGTCTTGAACGCTCCCTGAGCGGTCCCCACGACGAGTGTGCCCGGAGCGATCGCCATGGAAACACAAATCGTCAGATTCGCCGAGATGGACGTCCACGATGCGCCGCCATCGGTGCTCTTGAACACACCCGGGTATCCGCATACGTAGAGAGTGCCATTCGCCGGATCGATCACCAGTGCCAGGAGCACGGCCTGCGGCAGGCCGCTGCTGGACGCACTCCAGTGTGCTCCGCCATCGACTGATTTGTAGACTCCCGCGTTCGTCGAGTAGGCCGCGTAGACGATGTCCGGATTCTGCGGGTCCACCGCCAGAGCCGAAGCCGATGCAGCAGACGGTGGCAGGCCGGATCCCACCGGGTCAAACGTCTGACCGCCATCGGTGGAGCGGAACGGCCCACCCGTGGAGACGCTGTAGACGACGTTCGCGTTGGTTCTGCTGACGGCCACCGTGTACGATCCGAAGGGATGCACGGTCTGCCACGTGATGCCGCGGTCGTTGCTCTTGAGCAGTCCGAATAGGGTGGAGACGTAGACCTTCTGCGGATCGCTGTAGGCGACTTCGACGTGTTGCGGGAGAATCCCTAAGGACGCACGGACGCTCGCCCAATGCTGCCCCCCATCGGTGCTGCGAAAGATTCCCGCCTCCGCTCTCGCATAGACGATCGATGGATTGAGCGAGTCATAGGCGAAGCGTGTCGTAGTACCAGCATCAGGACCGTTCAGCGTCCAGCGGTTGGTGCCAGCGTGCGCGGCGACGGCGAACAGAGCGATGAGACATGCGTACGGAAGGAATCGGCGGGCTGGCATGCATTCCATATTAGGGCATGCAGGGATCCCGTGGCGTTGAATCATCCAAAGCACTTTGCGCTACCATGGCGAATGGTGTCGGAAGCCCCTCTCCGCATGCGCGAGCATGCGCTCGACAACATCACCTTCATCCGCGCCGCGATGGAGCGCGCCGGCTCGTTCACCTCGATCCCAGGGTGGGGCGGGGTGGGAGTGGGCACGACCGCGATCGCGGCGACGGCGATCGCCCAGACCTTTCTGGGGCGCTCGCTGCGACTCTGGCTGGCGACCTGGCTGGCCGAGGCGGTGGTGGCGGCGCTGATCGGGTTCGGAACGATGGCCGTGAAAGCGCGGCGCTCGAACGAAGCGTTCATGTCGGGGTCCGCCCGCCGCTTCTTCGTTAGCTACTTTGCCCCGCTCGTGGCCGGCGCCGTCGTGACCGTGGCGCTCGTCCGCGCGGAGAGCTACTCCGCGATTCCGGCGACCTGGCTGCTGCTCTACGGAACCGCATTCGTCAGCAGCGGCGCCTTCTCGCTGCGTGTGATTCCACTCATGGGACTCGCCTTCATGCTCTTCGGACTGGCCGCCGCCTTTGTCCCTCTCGGCGCGTCCAACGTCCTCCTCGGCATCGCCTTCGGAGGACTGCACATTGGCTTCGGACTGATCATCGCAAGGAGATACGGTGGCTAAACCTGCAACAGCAAGAAAGAGTGTCGAGCCGGCGCGCACGCCGCGCATCGTCGAGACGCAGATCCCCGATTTCGATCGGCTCATCCACGAAAAGACACGTCTGGCGATGATCAGTGCTCTGGCCGTCAATCCAACGCTGACGTTCAACGAGCTGAAGGGCATTCTCAAGACGACCGACGGCAACGTCAGCGTCCATGCCCGCAAGCTGGAAGAAGCGAGCTACATCGCGTGCAAAAAGTCATTTGCCGGGCGCGTGCCGCGAACGGAATACTCGCTGACCGCGGCCGGCCGGCGGGCCCTGGAGCGCTACCTCAATCACATGGAAGCGCTGATCAAGTCGGCGCGCGGGTAGAAGAGACGTTCGCGAGCGTGGAAGGAACCGATCCGCCGAAATCGTAATTTGCTTTCGCGCGAAGCGCTTTGGACTGCGGTGGCAAGGCCACCGCTTTGGGCGGTGGATGGCGCGAACAGTCCCCAAAGCGCGAACAGTCTCAGAAAGCGTGCGACAGTCTCAAAAAGCGGCGGCCTTGCCGCCGCAGTCCAAAGCGCTCCGCGCGAAATTGTAATCAGGGCAGCTGGAGAGTAGGACGTAACCGACCGCCGAAATCGTAATTTGCTTTCGCGCGAAGCGCTTTGGACTGCGGTGGCAAGGCCACCGCTTTGGGCGGTGGATG
>JBBRTE010000039.1:0-13446 GCA_038244715.1 Thermoanaerobaculia bacterium | reverse complement strand
CGTTGAGGTCATCGACGACGGCGGCCGAAAGGGTGGCGGCGACGAAGAGGAGGGCGAAGGCGACGCGCATCGTTTGAGTCTACTGGAACGCGTGGCGGGCGATGGGATGGTGCCCGGGGGCGAGTTGTGTGACCGAAACCGAATGATGAATGCCGGATGTTGAATGTTGGATGTTCAATGCAAGAGGCCGAGCGCAGATGGTCCCTTCGTTTCGACTCTGTGTGCTCTCCCTCAACATCGAACATTCAACATTCAACATTGAACATTCGCTTCTCTCCTCAACTGGCTGAATCCTCCGGAAGAACAGCGGCCGAGGTCGTCTACACTGCCGCCTTCCATGTCCGACGAAACCGAGAAGGCTCCTGCCTACTCCTGGTACGCCCTGGCGGTGCTCACCGCGGTCTACGTCCTGAACTTCCTCGATCGCACGCTCATCTACATCCTTTTCACGCCGATCAAGAAGGAGTTGCACTTCTCCGATCTGCAACTCGCACTCCTCGGTACCACCTCGTTCGTTATCTTCTACACGCTCCTCGGCGTTCCCTTCGGGCGGCTCGCCGATCGGACGAAGCGCAAGGTCATCATCGGCGTCGGTCTGGCAGTCTGGAGTCTCTTCTCCGGTCTGACCGGGTTCGCCAGCAGCTTCTGGTCGATCTTCTTCTGCAGACTGATGGTCGGAGTGGGCGAGGCGACGCTGGGCCCGGCCGCACTCTCACTGCTCAGCGACTACTTTCCGACGCGCATGCGCGCCACGGTGCAGTCGGTTTACTCTTCCGGCATCGCCATCGGCGGCGGTCTGGCGTTTTTTCTCGGAGGCTGGATCGGGCAGACGCACGGCTGGCGATGGGCGTTCTATCTGCTCGGGTTCCCGGGTCTGGTGCTGGCCGTGATGGTGTTCGCTCTGCGCGAAGCGCCTCGCGGACGGACGGAAACCGCGGCTGTGCTCGCGGGTGGCAACAACGACTGGAAGCTGCTCTTCCGCTCGAAGCCGTTGCGTTATCTCTTTGCCGGCTATGCGCTCTTCGCGCTCTCGTCCAACAACCTCGGGATCTGGGGACCGTCCTTCTTTGTGCGTGTGCACCATCTCAGCCTGGCCGTCGTCGGAGTGGCGGCCGGCATCCTGTCGATCGTCGTCGGCATCCCTGCGATGATCCTCGGCGGCTACCATTCCGACCGTTTCAGCCGGCGATTCGCGGGGGGGCGTATGGCGTTCACCGCATTCGCTGCCGCACTGTCGATTCCGCTCTGGATCGGAGTGCTCTTCGTGAACAACGTGACGATCATCGTGATCCTCAACGTCGTCCTCTACGGACTGGCGCTGATGTGGGTGGGCCCGGCCACGGCGGATGTACACGACATCGCAGGCCCCAACCTGCGCGGCCTCGGCATCGGCGTGTTTTTCTCGATCGTTAACGTCGTTGCATACGGGATTGGCGCGCCGCTCATCGGCCGGATCAGCGACGTGCTGGGTGTGGCCACGAACCCGGGACAGATGCGTCTCTCCCTGCTGGTGTGCCCGGCCGCGTGCGCGATGGGGGCAATCCTGCTGTGGATGGGGAGCCGGGCAAGGAGAGAAGCGTAGATTCTTGTTTCGCGCGAAGCGCTTCGGACTGCGGTGGCAGGACCACCGCTTTGGGAGGGAGGGCGTTTTCGAAGGACCTCGCGCTCAAGCTCAGAAAGCCTCGGCTCTGCAGCCGCACTCCAAACGCTTCGCGCGAAATTCATTGGATTTACGTCATCCTCTCGCGCAACTCCCGCTGGGCCTTCCCGTATAGGCCCTTACGTTCATCAAACGAGGAGCTCCCTTCATGAAGCGTCGCACGAAGATCATCATTGGAATCGTCGTCCTGGTCGTGGCTGGTGTGCTCACCGCCGGATTCGCATCGCGGCGCGGCAAGGACGTCACGGCGGTCACGTTCGGCAAAGTGCAGCGGCAGGACCTGACGAGCAAAGTCTCCGCAAATGGACGCATCGACGCGAAGCGCAAGGTCGACCTCTCCGCGAACGTGATGGGACAGGTCGTCAATCTCGCCGTTCGCGAGGGTGAAGTCGTCAAGAAGGGCGATTTCCTTCTGCAGATCGACCAGAAGCAGCTCGCGGCCACCGCGCAGAGCGCCGACGCCGCGCTGCAGGCCGTGTTCTCCGATCGCGACGCTGCAAAGGCGACGGCGATTGCGGCAGACCAGGACTTTCAGCGGGCTCAGAAGAATTTCGACCAGCGCATCGTGCCGCGCGCGGATCTGGAGCGTGCGCAGAGCACGCGCGACTCCGCGCGGGCGAACGTCATGGCCCTCGAGCAGCGCATCAGCCAGGCGCGCGCAAACCTCACCGCGGCGCGCGACACGCTCTCCAAGACCACGATGCGCGCTCCCATGGACGGCATCGTTACCGCCCTCCCCGTCGAAGAAGGCGAAGTGGCCGTCATCGGCACCATGAACAACGCCGGCACGGTCCTCATGACGATCGCCGACATGAGCGTCGTCGAAGCGGTGATGGAAGTCGACGAGACCGACGTCCCTTCCGTCAAAGTCGGCCAGCGCGCCAGCGTGACGATCGACGCCTATCCGAACAAGACCTTCCCGGGTCTCGTCACGGAAGTGGCCTCGAGTCCCATCAAGCGAAACGGCGTGACGGGCGGGACGACCGAGGCGGTGAATTTTGAGGTGAAGATCCAGATCGAGGCGCCGCCGGCGGGCGTGCGTCCGGGATTCTCGGCCTCGGCCGACATCATCACCGGCACGCGCCCGAAGGCGCTGGCCATTCCCATCCAGGCGCTCGTCGTCCGCGAGAAACCGGGCAGCAAGTCGGTCAAGCCGCAGGATGAGGAAGGAGTCTTTGTCCACCAGAACGGCACGGTGAAATTCGAGACCGTGACCACCGGCCTCTCGGGTGACAGCTCCATCGAGCTCGTGAGCGGTGCGAAGGAAGGACAGGAGATCGTGACTGGACCGTTCCGGGCCCTGCGGGAACTGAAGGAAGGCTCCAAGGTCAAGGAACTGAAAGAGAAGGACGGCAGCACGCCGGGAGCGGGAGCCGGCCGCTAGGCGGCGTTCATGGACACCCTCCGCATCGCCGCAGGCGCGCTCACGGCGCACAAGCTCCGCAGCTTTCTGACGCTGCTCGGCGTGATCATCGGCGTGATGACGGTCATCTCCGTCGTCTCCATCATCGCCGGGCTGAATGACTACATCGCGGAGAAGGTGTTTACGCTCAACCCGGACGTCTACGTCGTCACGCAGTTCGGGATCATCACCAGCCGCGAACAGTTTCTCGAGGCGGTGAAGCGGAAGAAGATCGACTGGAATGACTACGAGGCCATCCGTCAGCGGTGCACGACGTGCGCGGCAGTCGGGGCGCAGGAGTCGAGCCGGCTGGCCGTAAAGTTCGGAGCGCAGAAACTGAGCGGCGTGCAGATCCAGGGCGGAACCGCCAACATAGGCGAGATCAGCAACGTCGATGTCGAAGAGGGGCGCTTCTTCACGAATACCGAAGATGCGCACGCGGCGATGGTCGCCGTGATCGGCTCCGATGTGAAAGACGAATTGTTCGGCAAGCTCGATCCGATCGGCCGTACATTTCGCATCGGCAGCCAGCCGGCGCGCGTGATCGGGCTCCTGCGGAAGCAGGGGTCCGTCCTCGGCCGCAATCAGGATAAGCAGCTTTACATGCCGCTGGCCGCATACCGGAAGGCCTTCGGAACCAAGCGCAGCATCGATCTCTATATCCGAGCAGCCGGCGGGGTAACAGGGCTGGAGAAGTCGCTCGATCAGGTTCGTGTGCTGATGCGAAGCCGGCGGCGGACCTCGTTCCGCGCCGATGATCCATTCGGGGTTGTTTCCGCCGAGGCGTTGCAGACGCTCTGGAAGAGCATCTCGGCGGGCGGGTTCGCGCTGATGATCTTCATCTCGGGCATCTCGCTCGTCGTCGGCGGCATCGTCATCACGAACATCATGCTGGTGTCGGTCGTGGAGCGGACGCGCGAGATCGGCATTCGCCGAGCCCTCGGCGCGCGCAAGCGGAACATCCAGCTTCAGTTCCTCACCGAGTCGATTCTTCTCGCTCTGGGTGGCGGCATCGTCGGTGTCCTCCTCGGCGTCCTGATCAGCTTCGGCATCTCGGCGGCCTTCCCGCTCCCGACGGTGGTCCGGCCGTCTCTCATCATCAGCGGACTGCTGGTGGCCGTCATCACCGGTGTCGCCGCAGGCTATTTCCCGGCGAGACGGGCCGCGAATCTGCCGCCCATCGATGCGTTGAGGTCGGAGTAACCATGAGCCCTGCCGTGATGCGCGTCCATGACTATCTCCTCGGCGCCCGCGAGAACGTTCGTTTCGCAGCGCGCGCGCTGACCGCGTACAAACTTCGCTCGGCGCTGACCGTGCTCGGCATCGTCATCGGCGTGACGACAGTCATCGCGATGGTCTCGATTATCGAGGGATTCAACAACAACGTCGTGCACGATTTTCAGGCGTTCGGCGCGACCCTCGTGCAGTTCCAGAAATTTGATCCGCAGTTCGGTCCGGGCAACGGCGATGACTCGCAGCGCCTGCGCAAGGACCTGACCTTCGAAGACGCCATGGCGATCAAGCGGCTCTGCCCTTCGATGCTGGCCGTCTCTCCGGAGCGCTACTGGTTCTCCAACGACAACGCCTCTCCCGACGTGATCTATCAGGGTCACGAGGCCACACCCGACACGCTCGGCGGCGTGAATCAGGACTACTGCATCGCCAACAACCACTTCGTGAGCGAGGGGCGATTCATCGCCGACGCCGACGTCCGTTCCGCCAGTTCGGTCATCGTCGTCGGCTCCGGCATCGCGGACACGCTCTTCCCGCGTAGCGATCCCCTTGGCAAGGAGGTGTCGATCAAGGGCAGGAAGTTCGTCGTGATCGGCGTGATGGAAAAGCAGGGCGCAACGTTCTTCGAGTCGACGGACTCGCACGTCTACATCCCGATCACCACGTTCGATGCGCACTTTCCGGCGATCAAGAAAAACGTCGGCGTGAACATCGCCACGGTTCCGAGGAAGCCGGAGTGGGTCGACCGGATCACGGAGGAGGGGACGGCCGTGCTGCGCGCCCGGCGCAAGGTGCCATTCAACAAGCCGAACGATTTCGGGCTGCTCACGCCGGACAAACTGATCGGAAACTTCCGCGCGATCACGGGCGGCATCACGCTGGCGATGATCTTCATCTCGTCGATCGCTCTTCTCGTCGGCGGCGTCGGCGTGATGAACATCATGCTGGTCTCCGTAACGGAACGCACGCGCGAGATCGGCGTCCGCAAGGCCATCGGAGCGGTGCGGCGCGACATCGTCATGCAGTTTCTAACCGAGGCAATGACGCTCTCCGGGGTCGGGGGAGCGATCGGCGTGGCGGTGGGGATGCTCATCGCGCTCGTCGTCCGGAAGGTCAGCCCGCTGGCGACCGCGACACCGCTCTGGTCGATCGTCGTCGGGCTCGTGGTGTCGATTTCGATCGGCCTGTTCTTCGGGATTTACCCCGCATACAAGGCAGCCCGGCTGGACCCGATCGACGCCCTCCGGTACGAGTAGAAGGTACGAGCGAAGACGTTTTGGGGCTGGCGGTTGAATTCCGCCGGCGAGGCCGCCGGCGCCCCACTGCCCTTCCTGAGGCGAGGTCGCAGCTGCCCGCCGGGCCGCCAATGGTTCCAGCCCCTTTCATCGCGAGGTCCTTCGCCCGCTTGCGGGGAGAAGGTGCCCGAATTCCGGGTGAGGGGCTGGTGAATCCCGGCCCGCCCCTCACCCGCACTCCGCTTCGCTCCGTGTTTCCCTCTCCGTGCTGCCGCGGGGCGAGGGTTGCTCGCGCAAAAAACTGCAGGGCGAGGGTTGCTCGCGCAGAAAACTGCAGGGCGAGGGTCGATCGCGCAGAAAAAAACGCGAACGGTGCCGATCGCGAGGTCCTTCGCCCCGCGCAGCGGGGAGAAGGTGGCCGAAGGCCGGATGAGGGGCTGGTGATTGAAATCCGCCGCCGGCCAGGGCATCCGAGTCTCCCGCGAACGAAACGCCGGTTGCCTGTGTTCTTAGGTACATGAAGAACTCGTGGACCGGCGGCGAGACCACGAAGCGGGCCGATGACGGCCTCGCACTGGCGGTCCATCGGTGTGAGCCGGGCGCCTTCGAGCGGCTCATCGAGCGGTTCGAGCGCCCGCTTTACACCTATGCGCACAGCATTCTGGAGAACGTCTTCGACGCTCAGGAAGTCGTCCAGGACGCGATGATGCGGGCCCACAGGGCCCTCACGCGTCAATACGACGAGGAGCGTTGCGCTGCGCTGGCGCTGCGGCCCTGGCTGTTCAAGACCGCGCGCAATCTCTCGTTGAACAAGCGCCGCTCCAAACGGAGCTCGCTCGAGCAACCGCTGGAACAATTCGACGACGACCGCCTCGGACCCTTCGTGAATCTGGAAGGCTCGGAACTGGAGCGGAAAGAAGAGGTCGAGCTCCTGCGCCGCGCGATGGCGTTGCTGCCCGTCGACGCGCGCGAGCTCATCGTGCTGCGCTTCATGGAAGAGATGTCATACGCGGAGATCGCTCGGACGGTCGGATCGTCGGAGGCAGCTCTTCGCGGGAAAGTGTTCCGTTCCCTGAAATTGCTACGGGATGCCCTCACCAGGGGAACGCTGCAGGGAACGGCACAGAAGGGGGTGGCGTATGCAATGTAGAAACGTACTGACTCGCATCGATGCACTACGGACGCATGAGCTGATGCCGATCGAGAAGACTGCGGTCGAGCAGCATCTGAAGATCTGCCGCAGCTGCGACGCGTCGCAGGGGGATGTCGGTGGACTGGCGGACACCGTCAAAGCGCTGGCGCTCGCGCCTCCGGTCTCCTGCTGTGAGGCCGTTTGCGACGCCATCTCCGATTCCTTCGACCGCGTCGGCGAGGTGTGGGTGGCATTCTCCGATGGCCGCATCCGCATGATCGCGCGCGCCGGATCGATCGACGACGTCCGCCGGGCGTATGCCAGGCGCTACGGCCGGGTGCTCGCGCCGGGGACGATTCCCGAAGTGCTTCGTCGCCAGGTGGCAGCGGCCCTCAGTGGCGAAGGGGTCGACACGCCGCGGGTCGATCTCGAATCGGCGAACGATCTCGAGCACGATGTTCTGCA
The DNA here is from genome assembly GCA_038244715.1 of Thermoanaerobaculia bacterium. Taxonomy (GTDB): domain Bacteria; phylum Acidobacteriota; class Thermoanaerobaculia; order Gp7-AA8; family Gp7-AA8; genus JADGNZ01. The sequence goes on along the minus strand of JBBRTE010000039.1, from coordinate 6,319 downwards.
GATGTTGACGCGCATTCCGCGCGGCGAGGTGCGTACGTACGCCTGGGTGGCCCGCCAGGTGGGACGCCCGCGCGCCGTCCGCGCCGTGGCGAATGTCATCGCCCGGAATGTCGTGCCGTACGTCGTACCGTGCCATCGCGTGGTGCCGGCGTCGGGAGGCATCGGCAATTACGCCTTCGGCAGTGATGCCAAACGCGCGCTGCTGCAGAGCGAGGGTGTGGATGTCGATCAGCTCGACTCCCTGGCGAAGGAGCATGTTCGCTACATCGGCTCGCGCACCACTCACATCTTCTGCTTTCCGACGTGCCGCGACGCGAAACGCATTCAGGAGAAAAACCGGATGCCGTTCCGTGATGCCGATGTCGCGCTCGAGAGCGGCTATCGTCCGTGCCGTCACTGTCAGCCGGTGGCCGCGTGAGCGCCGCAGGGTTCGAAGTCGGACGCTCGCGCGATCTCGCGGCGGTCGAGGTTTCGGCCGAGGAACTGTGGGGAAACGGCGGCCTTGGCGGTGAGATCGCGGAGCGATACGACGTCCACGCCATCTCGATCCCGGCGAAGACGTTCACAGGCGACTTCTGGTTCACGCACCAGACCCGCGACCGCCTCTGGTTCGCCCTCGGCGATGTCGCCGGGAAGGGGCTGCCGGCGGCCGTGGTGATGGCCATGATTCAGGAAGAGCTCGAGCATCGCATCCTCTCCTGCTCGCGGGCCGGTTGTGATCCGTCGACGACGATGCACCGGCTGGACGAGTTCCTGAAGCCGCTGCTGCCGTCGAACCGTTTCGCCACTGCGGTCATCGGCTGGCTGCGCGACGACGGCAGGCTGGCGCTGGTGAATGCCGGTCACTGTCCTCCGATGATCGTGCGCGCGGACGGACGGGTCGAACAGATCGACTCGACTGGTCCGGTCGTGGGCATTCTGCCGAATGCCCGCTGGACATCGACCACGCTGACGCTCGCACGCGGCGAGCGGTTGCTTCTCTACAGTGACGGAGTGGTCGAGGCGGCGTCGCCGGATGGAGAGGATTTCGGTTTCGATGGAATCCTGGCTGCTCTGCCGCGCTCGTTCTCGTCCCGAACGGTCGGATCGGCTGTCGCCGATGCGGCGAGACGCCACGCCAATGGCGCGCGCTACGACGATCTCACGGTGATGGTGATCGGTGTTGAACGTTGAACGTGCCGAGTGATCTCCGTATGTCAAACCGCGGGCCAGGGACATGAGGAACGGGAGGAGTATCGCAAGGAAAGACGGGCCGGAATTGGTGTAGGTTACTGCCATGAAAGCGATCCTTGTTTCCGAGACCGGCGGCCCCGAAGTTCTCCAGTACGTAGACGTCGAAACACCGAAACCGGGCAAGGGTGAGGCGCTCGTGCGGCTGGAGGCAATCGGCGTCAACTTCATCGACGTCTACCATCGGACGGGCCTCTATCCGATGCCGGTCCCGTTCACACCCGGCTCGGAAGGGGCGGGGGTCGTGGAGGCGGTTGGCGAGGGAGTCGGAACACTGAAGAAGGGCGATCGCGTGGCGTTCGCGATCGTACGCGGGGCGTATGCGGAATTCATCCTCGCGCCAGCCGACAAGCTCGTGCCGCTGCCGGAGGATGTCGATGCGAAGACAGCCGCAGCGGCGATGCTGCAGGGGATGACTGCGCACTACCTCTCCACGAGCGTGCATCACATCATCGAAGACGACACGGTGCTGGTCCAGGCTGCCGCCGGCGGGGTGGGTGCGTTGCTCGTGCAGATGGCCAAATTGCAGGGCGCACGGGTGTTCGGAACGGCCTCGACGAAGCATCTCGCGATCGCGCGGGATGCGGGCTCCGACATCGTCATCGACTACACAAAGGACGATTTCGAAGAGATTGTGATGGCGGAAACGGACGGCAAGGGCTGCCAGGCGGTGTACGACTCTGTCGGCAAGACGACGTTCGACAAGAGCCTGGAGTGCTGCGGCATCCGCGCCACTCTGGCGCTCTTCGGACAATCGAGCGGTCTGGTCCCGCCGTTCGACCCGCGGCGTCTGGCCAAGAACGGCATCTTCCTGACGCGCCCCAGCCTCGGGCTCTACGTACAGACCCGCCAGGAGCTCCTCGGTCGCGCGCGCGATGTCTTCGACTGGATCGAGTCGGGGAAGCTCACGCTGCGGATCGATCGCGAAGTGCCGTTACGGGATGCCGGCAAGGCACACACGGCGCTGGAGGCGAGGGAGACGACGGGGAAGGTGCTGCTGATTCCGTAGGGAACGCGGCCTACACTGCGGTGTCCTTCGCGCCGAACGCGGTCTCTCATTCCTTTTCGCGCGAAGCGAGTTTTACAGCCCCTGGCGTTCCCCATCCCTTGCCACCACCACGCCCGGCTTTCGTTCTCGCAGCAACGGATTCGATTGATTGAGGTGGATGAAACGTATCTTCGCCAGCAGGGGTGATCCGGCCACGCGTGCCAGCGTCTCCTGCATCAGCGGATGGGGAATCTCGCGCAGGTCGCGTCCCGGCAGTTCGCTTGCGTCGTAAAAGGTGCCGTCAAGGTAGGCGACGTCGACATGGGCGAGGACCGACTCGAGCGGCGTTGTCCATTTCTCCCATTTGTCGATATCGGGCAGCCAGAGGACGGCGCGCGACGGACCCTGGACCAGGAATCCGACGGTCTCTGAAAACTCGTCGCGATGAGGAACGCGCAACGGCGTGATGCGGATCCGTTCGTTGAGTGCGATCGTGACTCCATCGTCGAGCGGCTGGATGGCGATGTTCTTCAACGTCACGAGCTGGCTCCACGGACCGTTGTGTTCGAGGAACTCGTGCATGCGCGGCATCGCGTAGACGGGCACATCGCGCGTGCCGAGAACTTCGCGTCCGAGTTGGGCCAGGCCGAGGTAGTGGCCGATGTGGGCGTGGGTGAGGAGGATGCCGTCGAGGAGTGGCGCGGAGGCGGAGCGAGGCGCAATCTCGTCGAGCGTTCGGAGCTGCGACGGAAAATCGGGAGTGGCGTCGATGATCCAGCGCTGGCGTGACCGGGGATCGACGATCGCCAGCGACGCCACCCGCTGCCGCAGTGCGGGGTCGTGCGCCGCGGCGACGCAGTCGGGGCGATTGCAGCCGGCCTGTGGATACCCGCCGTCCTGGGCGATGCCGAGAACGACGACGTACGGATCGTTGCCTAGGGGAGGAGCCGAAGCGCATGCGGCGGCGCTGAGTGCCAGCAGAAGAAGGACGAGGCGGCGCATCGGAGAACGCTATCATCGCGTCATGCGATTGATCCTCTGCACCCTTCTTTTTGCGGCAACGGCGCTCGCCCAGAACGACGCCGGCGACGTTGCCTTCGCGAATTCCGGCTCGGCCGGCGCCCAGAAATCGTTTCTGCACGGCCTCGCACTGCTGCACGATTTCGAATACGCCGACGCGGCACGTGAGTTCCGGGCCGCGCAGACGATCGATCCGTCGTTCGCCATGGCCTACTGGGGCGAGGCGATGACCTACACACATCCGGTGTGGTTTCAGCAGGACGGGGATGCGGCGCGGGCCGCGCTCCAGCGGCTCGGAGCCACGTCTGCCGCGCGTCTGGCGAAGGCGGGCACCGAGCGCGAACGCGACTATCTCCGCGCGATCGACGTCCTCTATGGTGAGGGCACCAAGGACGCGCGCGATTTCCTCTTCGCCGATGCCATGCGCGGGATCCACGCGCGCTATCCGGACGACGTCGACGCCACCGCCTTCTACGCACTGGCCCTTCTCGGCACCTCGCATCAGGGACGGGACTTCGCCACCTACATGCGCGCCGCGGCCCTGCTCGAAGAGGTGCTGCCGGCGCATCCGATGCATCCGGGAGTGCTGCACTACCTCATCCACAGTTATGACGATCCCATCCACGCACCCCTTGGAATGCGTGCGGCACGACGCTACGGAACGGTCGCGCCGAATGCCGGTCACGCGTTGCACATGACATCGCACATCTTCATCGCCATGGGGATGTGGGACGACGTCATCGCCGCGAACCGGCGGGCCATCGACGTCGTCAATCGCCAGCGCGCAGCGAAAGGGAAGCAGGCTGTCGCCTGCGGGCATTACCCGCTCTGGCTTCACTACGCCTATCTGCAGAAGCGCCAGTTTGACGACGCGCGCAAGGCCCTGGATGCCTGCCGCGTCTCCGCGTTCGAGACGAAGTTCGAGTCCGCGGGGGAGATGGATTCGTACAGCGGGCGCGTCGACTCATTCGCCGACATGCGTGCCCATCAGATCGCCAGCGGAGGCGCGTTGACGGCCGCGGACAACGTCGGAATCCCTGAAGGCGCCGAGTTCGCGAACGCGCGGTTCACCATAGCGTACGGAGATGTTCTCGCCAACCGTCGAGACGCCGTTGCCCTGCGCGCCGCGGTGGAACGTCTTCACGAGTTGCAGAAGGATGCGATGGCCAGCAGGAACGAGCATCGCGCCATGAACCCCAGCGCGCACATTCGGGCCGAGGTGATGGTGGAGCAGGCGGATGCGATGCTGCTGGTGGCGGGAGGGAAACGGGACGAAGCGATCACCCTCCTCCAGAACGCCGCGAAGTCCGAGACGTCGATGCCGTTCGAGTTCGGGCCGCCCGTCGTCGAGAAACCGACGTACGAGCTTCTCGGTGACGAATTGTCGGCCGCGGGGCGGGCGTCGGAGGCGGCAGCGGCGTACCGCAAAGCGCTGGAGCGCACACCCGGCAGGACGATGAGCCTGCATCCGTGATTCTTCCGATGCGTGGCATCATCACCGCCCGATGACCGCACCGCTTTCTGCATCGCTCCGTCGCGATCTCGGTACTATCGAGTCGTACGCCACGCTGCTGGGGATGCTCATCGGCGCCGGCATCTTCAAGGTCACCAGCGACGCCTGGGCCCTGACCGGGCCGAGCGTGATCCTCGGCTACCTCGTGCTCGCGCCGGCGATTCTCGCAACGTCGGTGGCGTACTCGGTGTTCCTCTCCACGCCGCTGGGGCGTGAGCCGGGCGGCGAATACACCCATCTGTCGCGCACCTTTGGCGGTCACGGCCTGGCCTTTGTCGGCGTCTGGCTCAAGATCATTTCGTATATCGGCGCGCTGGCCTATCTGGCGCGGGCGCTCGGTGACTACGTCGTCGCGCTCTTCGCCGGCGCGTTGCCCCGTAGCGCGGCGATGCCCGTCGCGATCGGCAGCCTTCTTTTCTTTTACGCGATTCATGTCGCCGGCGTTCGCTGGTTCGGCCGCATTCAGGTCTGGATGTGCGTGCTGCTCGGACTCTCGATCGTGGTCCTCGTCGTGCCCGGAGTGTTCGCAGTTCATCTGCGCAACTACCAGCCGTTCTTCACGCACGGTCCGGGAGGGTTCGCCGCGGCGTTGCCGCTCGTTTTTTTCGGCTACGCCGGATTCGAATCACTGGCGCAGACGGCAGGAGAAGTCCGCGATTCGACGCATCGCCTCCCGCGGATTTTCCTGCGCGGAATCCTGGCGACGACGGTCATCTATTTCCTGATGTCGGCCGTCGCATTCGGCGTGCTTCCCGGCGTCGAACTGCAAAAGGCAGCGGCACCGATGGCCGCCGCTGCGTCGCGGTACCTGCCAATGGGTGCCGCCTGGTTTGTCACGTTGGGTGCGGTGATGGCGCTGACGACCTCGGTGAATGCGACGATGCTCGTTCCGTCACGCGTCGGCATCATGCTGGCAGAGGATGGTCTGGCGCCGCGGAGTCTCGGAATGATTTCAGCCCGGACGGGGACGCCGGTCTTCGGCCTGACGCTGACGCTGATTGTGACGCTGATCCTGCTCGTCAGCGGGCAGGTATCGCTGGCGCTGAACATCGCGGTCTTCGCGCTGGTGGCGCTCTACTTCCTGCACAGCATCGCGCTGCTCATGCTTCCGCGTGCGAATGCGGAGTTGTACGCGAGTGTGACGCTGAAGATGCCCATGCTCGTGCAACGCGTGTGCGCCGTCGTCTCGGTGCTGTCGATGGGGGCGCTGCTCCTCGTGCAGCTCATCGCGGACGCCGGAGTGCTTCGCCGTCTCTCGTTCCGCGAGCGGATCGAGCACGCGTCGCTCACGACGGTTGAACTGGTGGTGTTCTGGGGCGTCATCGGAGCGGTGTTGTACGCGATCGGAGCGCGGGGGTCGGTGCAGGACGGAGAGATCGCGTCGCCCGGTTCTGTGGGGCGCCGGCGGCCTCGCCGGCGTTCCTGACCATTCCGTGAAACCGGTTTCGAGCTCGGGATTGTGCCGAACGAGGTCTTCCGCTGATTACGCCGGCGAGGCCGCCGGCGCCCACCACTTCGCCGGCTCCGAATGGCTTTCTGCGGCTACGTCACGATCGTCAGCCTTGTCT
>JBBRTE010000038.1:0-14403 GCA_038244715.1 Thermoanaerobaculia bacterium | reverse complement strand
GGTGGATGCGGATCGGTGTCAAGCCGGCTGGGCGGCGCAGGGCTTGACACCGTTCCGCTTCCACCGAATCACATTCAGGCGGCGGTCGAACGGCCACTTTACGATGTCAAGCTACCCACCTGTAGCAGCGAGGAACCAAATATGTCGACGCTCCGCGTCCGCTTTTCCTCTCGCTCCATAACACCTACACTCATAAGGTCAGCGTCGCACTTCACTCTTGATGTCGCGCTTCACTCTTGATGTCGGGTGGCCTTCGACCTCGGTTCTGCAGCCTTCTGCGTGTGCATTGCCCGGGAACGGACGTTCGCCTGTCCCGGTTGCGCAGGCTGTGCGTGTCAGGTCTCCTTTCGCATGCGCAACGAGTTCTGGTTGTCCGCTCCAACGTCGTTGTGGGAGCGACACAAGCAGGAAGAGATTACCGGTATAGCCAGACTGCTTTCACTCGATGCGGCTACGCTTCCCGGTCCCTTCGCCCTGATCGTAGACGACGACCCGCGAGTCCTCAGCATGGCCGAGCAGGCCTTGCGGGGAATGGGTTTTCATACCCTCTGCAATGCCAACCCAGAGGAGGCAGCCACCATTGCCGCCTCAATTCTTCCGGACCTCCTGCTCACCGATGCTCTCATGCCGCGTCTCGACGGGCGGGAGCTCTGCCGCCGGCTGAAGGAAGACGAAAAGACCGCTGGCATCAGGATCGTGGTGATGTCCTCGCGTATCGAGGTGCCGTCTACAGGAACGAAGCGTTCAAGACCTTCCATGTGGACGACGATCTCGACAAACCCATCCGCCCGTCTGTTCTCCGCGACGCCGTCTACCACCTGATGCCTGCTCTCGTGCGAACCGCAGCGGTGGGGGTTAGCCCTCCCGTTTCGCGCGAAATGCTCTGAGCCCGCTCTCAGGAATCGTGGGATCTCCGCCTCATCCGGCTCACTGGTGTGTGGAGGGAAATCTCCGCGGCCGGCACCTGTCGCAGACTCAACGCCACGGTTTTGCAGCGTGTCGCAGAGGAGTGATGAGACAAGCTCTTTTCACCAATCCTGGCCTGTTCATGGTAGCTTGCAGGCGGACCGCTGAGACTCTCGCGTTCGCCAATACATCGCCCATTCCTCCGCGGAATCACGACCTCAAACGCAGCCTCAATCAGGAGATCGTTGCGCCCTTTGATCGCCCACGAATCGCCCTCAGAGACTCGGGGGTGAGATCAGCGGGAAATCACCCTTACCGACTGCAGTTCCACGCTTTTCGCGAACACGGCACGGAGGTGCCTCCATCCATGAACCGAATGACTCTGGCCGTTGCAGTCGTCGTTGCTCTCTCTCCCTTCGCCGCGCAAGCACAGACCGCCGGCACTACGTACGTCAGCGTTGCGGTCGGTTTCAACAAAATGCAGCACGAGAAGGTCGAGGTCCACCTCGATGGCTCGCCGGCGCCCGCCGTGTCGGGCGAGCTGCTGACCAAAACGGGACCCGCCGTCGTCTTCAGCATAGGGAAAAGCCTCGGCTCGCAGTGGCGTGCGGAAGTGGGGCTGGACTACCGCTCAGACAAGATCAAGGGCGAGAGCGGACTTCAGGGCGAAACCAATGGCACAGGGACGGAAAACAAGTACGGAGTGATGGCGAACGCCCTTTATGATTTTGACGCCTGGGGCCTGCATCCCTACCTCGGTGCCGGCCTGGGCGGTCAGTTCGTTCACGAGCCGACGTCGCACGCCTCGAATGGTGGCGTAACCATCGTGGTGCAAGGGGCCACTCATGGCTCCTTCGCATACCAGGGTATTGCCGGCCTCGCCTTTCCGCTTCAAAGCGCCCGCCGTATGGCGATCACGTTCGAATACCGCTATCTGGTTCTCACCGGAACCCGCACCTATCACGGGACCGCGACAGTGCCCGGCTCCGGCTCGTTTCCATTGACTGACAAGTCCGACGGCGACCAGAACCACACACTCCTGCTGGGACTCCGGTTTTAATCGGCCGCTGAAAACGATTGGGGGGCCGTCTCATCCGAGACGGCCCCAGCGATCTCTAAAGAAAGATCCCTCACCACCAGTCCCGAGGCATCGACCGACTGTCCGAGTCTCTTGATGAGAGAGGCACGTCCCGGCCTTGGAAATGTGCCCATCCCGGCTCTGGAAATTGTGCTCAGAAATGCGCCCAACTCGGACCCGAATCGCTCTCGTATCGTGTCCCCGCACGAGTTGGGCCGTTCACGAGAGGCCTTGTGGGTGAATAACTTACGGGAGAGTTGGTAGCGCAAGAGTTGGGTAGCGCACACGGGATTTGAACCCGTGTTACCTCGTGAGAGGGCGAGCAACCTGGCACCTCTTTCTGGCGTACAAGCCAGATTGAGGCGCGCCTCCCGTTGTATAACGACGGGGCACAAACGATAGGGAGAATTTCATGACGAGATACGATCGAGCGATTCTGCTTCCGCTGCTGTTGTTCGTGGCCCTCACCACGTACGGCGACGAGAAGAAGACCAGCGCTCCAGCGAAATCCACAGCCACCCACAGTGCACCCGTGAAGGTCACGTCGGTCGAGGGGATCACCGAGTACCGGCTCTCGAACGGGCTCCGTGTTTTGTTGTTCCCCGACCCGACCAAGGCGACAGTCACCGTAAACCTCACGTACACCGTCGGCTCGCGCCACGAAGGGTACGGCGAGACCGGCATGGCCCATCTCCTCGAGCACATGGCGTTCAAGGGGACGCCGGCGCACAAAGTCATCCCGCAGGAACTGAAGGCGCACGGCGCGATCTACAACGCCTCCACGTGGTTCGACCGGACGAATTACTTCGAGATACTGCCGGCGAACGAAGAGAATCTGAAGTTCGCGCTCGAGCTCGAGGCGGACCGCATGATCCACTCGTTTATCGCCCGGAAGGATCTCGACTCGGAGATGACGGTCGTTCGCAACGAGTTCGAGGCGGGCGAGAACGATCCCGCAAACATCCTCGAGGAACGCGTTCTCTCCACCGCCTACCTCTGGCACAACTACGGCCACTCCACGATCGGTTCGCGGGAGGACATCGAGCGCGTTCCTATCGACAGGCTGCAGGCCTTCTATCGGAACTACTACCAGCCGGACAACGCTGTTCTGCTGATCGCCGGCAAATTCGACGAGGCCAGGGCCCTTGCGCAGGTGAGCTCCGCGTTCGGCTCGATTCCGCGACCCACCCGCAAACTGCAGCAGACCTATACGTCCGAACCGGTTCAGGATGGCGAGCGCTCGGTGACTCTGCGGCGCGTCGGCGATGTCCAATCGCTCTGCATGGTTTATCACGTCCCCGCCACCGCACACCCGGACTACGCGGCGGTCCAGGTCCTCGCACACATCCTTGCGGACACGCCCTCTGGGCGGCTCTACAAGGCTCTGGTCGAGACGAAGAAAGCGACGGATGTCGGCAGCGATCTGCTCCAGATGCACGATCCGGCCTTCCTGGCCTTCCAGTCTTCCGTACGGCAGGAGCAGTCGCTCGACGCCGCGCGCGACGCGATGTCCACGACGATCGAGGCGCTCAAGACCTCTCCCGTCTCAAAAGAAGAAGTCGACCGCGCCCGGACGGCCCTGCTCAAGAACATCGAGCTGACGCTCAACGCACCGGACCGCGTCGGTCTGGCCATGAGCGAGTTGATCGGCGCCGGCGACTGGCGTCTCTTCTTCATCAACCGCGACAATCTTCGCAAGGTGACGCCCGAAGACGTGCAGCGCGTGGCCGCGGCCTATCTCAAGCCGTCGAACCGCACGGTCGGCCAGTTCATCCCCGACTCGAAGCCGGATCGTTCGCAGATCCCTGCCACGCCACAGATTGCCTCACTCGTCGACGGCTACAAGGGAGATGCGCCCATCGCAGCGGGCGAGGCATTCGACCCATCGCCTGCGAATATCGAGTCGCGAACCTCGCGATCGACCGTTCCCGCCGGTCTCCAACTCGCGCTCCTCTCAAAGAAGACACGCGGCAACACCGCCGTGGCCAATCTCACGATCCGCTTCGGCGACGAGAAGTCGCTCATGAATCTCAAGACCGTGGCTCAGGCCACGGGCGACATGCTGCAGCGCGGGACAGCGAAACATACGCGCCAGCAGCTCAAGGACGAATTCGACCGCCTGAAGGCGCGGGTCAACACCACGGCGCTCCCGACCTCGGTGAACATCACCGCCGAGACGACGCGCGACAATCTAGCGGCCGTCCTGGCCCTGATCGCCGAGGTGCTGGAATCGCCCTCCTTCCCCCAAAGTGAGCTCGATACGTGGAAGCAGGAGAACCTGACGCAGGCGGAAGAACAACGGACCGATCCGCAGGCGGTGGCCCAGACCGAGTTCGGCCGCCACATGAATGACTATCCGAAGGGCGACGTCCGCTACGTCAGCACGCCGCAAGAGGACATCGCCAGTATCAACGCGCTGACGCTCGATGACATCAAGACGTTCTACAAGTCGTTCCTGGGCGCATCCGCGGGTGAGCTGGCCGTCGTCGGCGACTTCGACGCGAAGGCGCTCACCGCGCAGGCGACGAAGCTCTTCGGCGACTGGAAGAGCACGTCGGCATTCACCCGCATTCCGCGGCTCTACCAGGACATCGCGCCAGTGAATCAATCGTTCGAGACTCCCGACAAGGCCAATGCCCTGTTCCTTGCCGGGTTCAATCTCGCCCTTCGCGATGATGACCCCAGCTATCCGGCGCTCGTCATCGCCAATTCCATCCTCGGCGGCGGCGGTCTCTACTCACGGCTCGGCAGCCGCATCCGGCAGAAGGAAGGACTCAGCTACGGTGTGGGATCGGGCGTGAACGCCAGCTCGTTCGACAAGACCGGCAACTTCTTCACCTTTGCGATCTACGCTCCGCAAAACGCCTCGCGACTGGAGACGGCTTTCCGCGAAGAAATCGCGCGGGCACTGAAAGACGGCTTCACGCAGCAGGAGGCTGACGAAGCCAAGAAGGGTTACCTCGAATCCCGCAAGGTTCAGCGCGCGCAGGACGCCGCGCTCGCGCGCACCCTCGGAAATGAGTTGTTCTCCCATCGCACGATGCAGTGGGACGGGCAATTCGAACAGAAAGTCGCCGCATTGACGCTCGACGAAGTGAATGCCGCACTGCGCCAGTGGATCGACCCGTCGAAGATCACGATCGTGAAAGCGGGCGATTTCGCGAAGGCGGCGAAGGCGGCGGCGCCAAAGTGAGCAGGGAGTAAGTGTCCTACGACTGATCCGGCCGCCGGAAGCGATCCCGGCGGCCGTTTTCGTCTGTCGTTCGTGCTGGAGTTTGCCTCGCGGCGACCTTCGGCGACGACGCCCCATGAATTGTGGCGGCTGGCCGGTCGGACGAGGATGACAAGGTAACTGGTCGGCCATTCCCCTGCTCACGAATAGTCCGGATCAATACCTGGCACTCTCAAGGTCCAGCAGGCGGCCGTGATGGTGCCCCGTTTCTCGCACTGTCAGTGATTTATGGCTAAGTGGTTGGTAGCGCATACGGGATTTGAACCCGTGTTACCGCCGTGAGAGGGCGGCGTCCTGGACCCCTAGACGAATGCGCCAAGATTGGCAGGCGCGGACGATAGCGTGTGGCTCCTCCGCGGTCAAGGTCGGCTAACCGCGGAGGAAAAGGCGGCATTCCTTCGGGGCTTTACTCCTTCGGTGCGGGCTCCCCTGCCGGTGCGGCCGTGTCGGGTACGGTGTGGCCGCGGTGGCAGGTGTTGCACGTGACCATCTGGCCGTGCGGGTTCACTTTGGAGAGGTACTCGAAGTTGTCAGAGCGGACCATCTTCAGCATCGCGCGCGCTACGGCCTTCTCCGGCTTGGCATCCGAGGCGAAGTTGATCGCTTCCGCGGAGCCGGGCGGATTCGCGGCGTGGCAATGATCGCAGCGGGTGCCGAGGGCGCGGGCGAAGCCGCGCATGTTGGCGATGAGCTCGTCGTGCGTGATGTTCTGCGGGAAGACCTGGAGGTTGTGAAACTCGCCGCTGTCCGCGCGCGTAGCCTGGGCCTTCTGCTGCTGCATCGCTGCACAGGCAGCGAGAAAAAGAGAGACGGACAGAGCCACGACGAGGGGCCGGTAGACATTCTTCATGCGAACACTCCTCCGGCGCGCGATTGTGCAAAAGGCGCGCGCGGATGGCAAGGAACGTTCTGGTGAAGTGTTGGATATGAGCGATGAGCTGGGAGCTGCAAGCTGCGAGCTCAGAGCTGCAAGCTATGAGCTTCGCGCTCGCGATTCACGCGGCACAGGAGCGCCCGGGCCCGCCGCCCGGGCCGCATCACGCGGCGAGCCGCCCCACTGGCGGCTCCAGGCGCGGCGCAACTGTACGTCGGAGCCGAAGCCCGCCACTGCGGCGGCGCGCGTGACGGTCTCGCCGTATTCGAGAGACTGGCGGGCCCGCTCCAGCCGGATCAGCCGGAGGTAGTGCAACGGTGAGATGCCGGCATGGTCGACGAACAGCCGCAGCAGGTGACGCTCGGCAGCCTGGCCGACGTGGGCCAGCGACGCCATGTCCCAGGCGCGCTGCGGCTCGGACACGATCGCGTCCTGCACGCGGTGCACGGTCGGGTGGAGGTGGCGGCGGTGCATGTGGAATGGAGAAAGCTCGGTGTCACGCGGGGAGCGGCGCAGGTACACGACCATATCCTCCGCCACGCTCGCCGCCAGAGCCTCACCACACTCCTCGGCGATGAGGTGGAGCGCGACGTCGATCCCGGCCGTGATCCCCGCGCTGGACGCCAGCGGTCCGTCCACCACGAAGACCCGGTTGTCAATGACCTGCGCGTGCGGCGCCAGGGTGCGAAGCATCGATAACAGCTCGTGATGCGTGGTGCAGCGGCGGGTGGCGAGCAGTCCCGCGCGCGCGGCGAGCAGCGTCCCCGAGCAGATCGTCACCAGCCGGTGTGGCGTGTCCGCCTCCAGGAGCGCGTCGCGCAGCCGATCGCTCAGCCATTGCGCCGTGACCGCGATCTCCGGCGTCACCTGCGTCACGTGCGCCGTCGGTTGACCGACCACGATGACCCAGGTCGGCGTCGCGAGCTGCTCCGGCAAGGGAACGAGATCGCCCAGAGCCACCCCGACCGACGTCCGCGGGTCTGCCACCGGACCAGCGAAGCGAAGATGGAAGCGTGGCGGCAGTCCGCGCAGTTCGCGGTGCTGGTTGGCGAGGCGAAAGGCTTCCGCGGGCCCGGCGATGTCGAGCAGCAGCGAATGCGGCACGATGACGAAGAGGACGTCGATCAGCTGAGCGCGAATCATGGGTTGTGAGCGATGCGTCCCATTATCCCGAATCGAGAGACTATCGGTCGCGTCCATCAAGCGACCGTTGCGCGGACGTAACAGGGCTCTCTCCAGCGTTCGCCGAGGCGGTCCGGTGTCCGAAAGTGAACGAAAGTTGTCGGCCTGCGCAGCGACAGGACCACCTCCCCCTCGATACCGTCCGCTCGTCGTCACCGGGGCGGGCTGCCCCGATTCGAAACGTGACTCGAGCGAGAGGCTACGCCCATGCACACTGATCCATCTCCGCACCATTCTCTTCGTAGCCAGGCCGATGGACACATTCTCACGATCGCGCTGCCGATCCTCCTCGCCGCGCTTTCGTGCTGGCCGTTGTCCTCGACCGCTGCACCCGCGACGGACGGCCGGGAACCGTCGCGTCTCGCCAACACGGTGGACGGGAGCATCAACCCCGGCGACGATTTCTATGCCTATGCCAATGGCGCCTGGCTCCGTGCCACGACGGTGCCGGCCGGCCGGGAGCGATGGGGAGCGCGCGAGGAGCTCGAGGAACAGGCGCGCCGCCGCATCGCGTCGCTCCTCGACGCCGCTGGCTCCGCGCCCGCCGGCTCGCCGGCACGCAAGGTCGCGAAGTTCCGCGCCGCGTACATGAACGACGGGGCGATCGAGGCCAGGGGGCTCGCGTCCCTCAAGCCGCTGCTCGATCGCGTCGAGAACGTTACGGACAAGGCGGGCCTCACGCGCCTGCTCGCTCGCGGGATGCGCGCCGATGTCGACCCGCTGGGATTCGGCATCTACCAATCGGCCAGTGTGCTGGGCCTCTCCGTGGAGCAGAGCATCCATGGCGAGAAGAACAACGTTGCGTTTCTGGTGCAAGGAGGGCTGGGGCTGCCGGACCGAGAGGCCTATCGCAGCGCCGACACCGTGAAGCGAGAACGCTATCGTGAATCCATCGCGAAACTGCTCTCGCTCGCAGGCTTCGATCGTGCGAACGACCGTGCGCGGGCGGTGCTGGAGCTGGAGACGGCGCTCGCACAAAGCCAGGGCACGCGCGAGACATCGGCCAACGACCACAACGCCGACAACGTCTGGACCCAAGACGATTTCGTGAAGCGAGCCCCCGGGATGGACTGGGCTATCTTCCTCGATGAGGCGGGACTGGCCAGTCAGAAAGAGCTGGGGGTCTGGCAGCCGGCCGCGGTGACGGGGTTGGCGGCGCTGGTCGCGTCGCAACCGCTGGAGAGCTGGAAAGACTACCTGCGCGTCCACGCACTCCTCGACTTCGCGGATGTACTCCCACACGCATTCGCCAGCGAGGCGATGGCGTTGCGGGCCACCACAACTCCGGGTCCCCAGCCTTCCCGCGCCGCGCGTGCGCTCGTTGCCACGCAATCGGCCATGAGCGACGCGCTGGGTCGGATGTACGCGGAGCGCTACTTCCCGGCGGAGCAGAAGGCGCGTGTGGAACGGATCTCCGACAATGTCCGCGCGGCGCTCACAACGCGAGTCGAAGCCTCCATGTGGATGTCGCCGGCCACGAAAGCCGGCGCGCTTCAGAAGCTGAAGACGTTGTACGTGGGGCTCGGTTATCCCGATGGATGGGAGGACTCCTCGTCGCTGACGATCGACCAAAACGATCCGCTGGGCAATCTGCTGCGCGTCGCCGCGCACGCTCGAACCAAGGCCCTCGCTCTCCTCGACAAGCCCGTGAACCTGAAGGACTGGGCGATGTCGCCCCAGACGGTCGGCGCTATCCTCGTGTTCCAGCAGAACTCCTACGTCATGGCCGCCGCATTGCTGGAGGCTCCCAAGTACGACCACGCGTCATCGGACGCCGCGGCTTACGGTTCCATCGGCGCGATCATCGGACACGATCTCACTCACTACATCGACACGCTCGGAGCCGACTACGACATCGAGCACAGGATGCGGCACTGGTGGACTGCTGAAGATCTGGAGCACTTCCAGTCGATGGCACAGCCGCTCGTCGAGCAGTTCTCGGCGTACCAGCCCCTTCCCGGTCTCGCGATCAACGGCAAGCTCACCCTCACCGAGAACATCGCCGACCTCGGCGGCCTCGCCGCTGCGTTCGACGCCTACCGCAAGACGCTCGGCAGCCGCGCAACCGACCCGAGCTACGTGCGCGA
Organism: Thermoanaerobaculia bacterium; assembly: GCA_038244715.1. Lineage (GTDB taxonomy): Bacteria > Acidobacteriota > Thermoanaerobaculia > Gp7-AA8 > Gp7-AA8 > JADGNZ01. The sequence continues at coordinate 5,044 of JBBRTE010000038.1, read as the reverse complement.
ACAGGATCGGGAGTTCTTCATCGCCTACGCGCAGACCCTACGGCGGAAGATCAGCGAGAGCGGACTGCGGAAGCAGGTCTCTGCCAGCGATCACGCGCCGGAAGAGTACCGCGGCGACACGGTCCGCAATCTCGACGCATGGTACGACGCGTTCGATGTGCACCCGGGGCAGCGGCTGTATCTCGCGCCGTCAGCGCGCGTTCGGATCTGGTAGCACTCGTGAACGGGACCGATGATCACCAGCCGATCCCGTAGTCCTCGCCGTGGTTGCTCGAGCCACCCCAGAACGTGCCGTGGGCACGGTCGAGCAGGATGGCGTTGATCGGGCCGGACGTGCGGTCTTCGAAAGTCATCGTGTAGCCCATCCGGCGCAGCTCTCCCCTCACCCATGGCGGTTCGGCGGAGTTGAGGAGGATGTTGCCGGGCTTGATGTCGTGCGCGCCGAAGGAGCTGTGCATCTGGAAGCTGTTCACGTTCGGTGCTTCCGTCGCTTCCTGCACCGTCATCCCGAACTCGACGACGTCGAGGAAGAACTGCAGCAGATTCTGGTCCTGACTGTCGCCGCCCTGGACGGAGAAGGCCATCCACGGTGCACCATCCCTGAACGCCAGCGTCGGCGTCAGCGTCACCCGCGGGTGTTTGCCCGGCGCGACGACGTTGTACGGTCCCTCCGACGGGTCGAGGACGAAACTCTGCATTCGTTCGCTAAGACCGATGCCGGTGTTGCCGGCGACGACGGCGGGCAGCCAGCCGCCGCTCGGCGTGACGGAGACGAGCCACCCTTCCGCGTCGGCGGCTTCGACCGAGGTGGTGCCGGCGTAGAAGGAGAAGAGGTAGTCACTGGAGAGGGACGGAGTGGCGCGGAGAAACTCGTTCTGCCGCAGCGCGCCCGACTCGGTTGCGCCGGCCGGTTTCGGAGCAGGCGCCTTCGGTGCATCCCAGTTTTTCAGTAGTTCAGGATAAGGATTCGTCCCACCCTGGTACGGCCAGGGATCGCCCGGACGGCTCTTCGGATCATTGCGTTCCGCGTTGATCTGCTTCGCGCGCTCCTTCGCATACTCCTTCGACAGCAATCCCTTCACTGGCTTCTCCGGTTGCGCGTAGATGTCGCCGTAGTAGAAATCGCGATCGGCCCAGGCCAGGCTCATCGTCTGGTAGATGGTGTTGATGTAGCGCGGTGAGTTGTAGCCCATCGACTGCAGGTCGAAGTTTTCGAGAATGTTCAGCGCCTGCAGCATGGCCGGGCCCTGCGTCCAGACGTTCAGCTTGTAGACGTCGATGCCGCGGTAGTTCGTCGACAGCGGCTCTTCAATGTGCACCTTCCATGTGGCCAGATCCTCCTCGGTGAACAGCCCGCCCTGCTCGCGTGTGCCGCGGACGATCTCCTTCGCGATGTCGCCCTTGTAGAAGCGATCGTACGCGGCATAGATGGCCTGCTTGCGCGACTTGCCCGCCTTGAGAGCCTGCTGTTCCGCGTCGACGAGTTTGCGCAGCGTGGCGGCGAGGTCGGGCTGGCGAAAGATCTCGCCGGCGACCGGACCGGGATGTTTCGCATCGCTCTCGTGAGTCAGGAAAACTTTCTTCGAGTAGGGCCAGTTCTTCAGCTTGTCCTTGTTCCGATCGATCGTATTCGCGGACTGGGCTTCGATCGCGTACCCGTCGGCCATTTCGATCGCCGGTCCAAGGACGTCCTTCAATGACAGACGGCCGAACTCCGCGACCATGGTCAGGATGCCGCCCGGTGTGCCGGGGGTGACGGCGGCGAGGACGCCCTCGTCCGGTGGATGCGCAAATCCCTTGCTCTTGTAGAACTCGGGCGTGGCGCCCGTGGGTGCAACGCCGAGGGCGTTGATGCCGATCACTTTCTTCGTATGGGGGTCGTAGATCAGCGCCTGCGTCTCGCCACCCCACGAGAGCGTGTCCCACATCGTGCACGTCGCGGCGATCATCGCGGCCGCGGCGTCGACGGCGTTCCCGCCCTTTTGAAAGATCATCGAACCGGCCGTTGCCGCGAGCGGTTTGCCGGTGACGGCCATCCAGTGCGAGCCATGCAATGGTGGCTTCTGCGTCCGCATCAGCGTCTGTTGCGCAGAGGCGGTGGAAGCGACGAGAAGAAGGGCAGCGACGATCGGTTTCATCGCCGCGTATCGTAGAACGAAGAGGGCACGAGTTTCTTGCCACATGGGCGTCGACCCAAACGACCCACTTCGGGACGCCCTCCTCGATCAGCTGCTCTCCTCGGACGGATCAGAATCGCGAGGGCCTTCGCCCCGCTCGCGGGGAGAAGGTGGCCAACGGCCGGATGAGGGGCTGGCGCTCGCCACCCCTCACCCGCACTCCGCTTCGCTCCGTGTCTCCCTCTCCCCGCTCGCGCGGTGCGAGGGTTGCTCGCGCTTGTCGAGGGTTGCTCGCGATTGGCGACGTTGCTCGCGCTTGTCGACGATCGGCTGGTTCCACTTTCGGCCTGACCCTGCAGCCCGACCGGCGATCCTCGGACGGATCAGAATCGCGAGGGCCTTCGCCCCGCTCGCGGGGAGAAGGTGGCCAACGGCCGGATGAGGGGCTGGCGCTCACCACCCCTCACCCGCACTCCGCTTCGCTCCGTGTCTCCCTCTCCCCGCTCGCGCGGGGCGAGGGTTGCTCGCGATTGTCGGTTGCTGGCGCTTGTCGACGATCGGCTCGAAGCCCTGCTTACGGCGCGACTTCGAGCAATTCGAACGAGCCGGGCACGACCGGAGCGCGCGGGCGGGGGTACTTCTCCGTCGCCGCGGGTGCTTCGCCGAACTTTGCCGCCGGCAGGAAGATGTGATGGCTCTTCGTGTCGAGGGCCATCGTGCGCGCACTGCGCTGTGTGGCCACGTTCTCCACCACGTCGTACTTGTCCGGCGACGCCTCGTGAATCACCGTCAGGGTTCCACTCTGGCCGTTCGACGCAAAGGCGAGCTGTTTTTCGTCGTCGAACGCGGCGGCGTCGGTGCCCTTTCCCGTCGGCACGGTCGCCACGATCTTTCCGTTCGTCGCGTCGACGACGGCCATGATCTCGTTTTCGCAGACCGTAAAGAGGCGGTGGTGCTTGCGATCGATGGCCAGACCGCTGGGCGACTCGCACGGCGCGAGTTTCCAACGCTCGGAGACCACGTTCGTCTTCGCGTTGATGACTGCCAGCTCGCTCGTATCTTCGATGTTGACGAAGACGCGGCCATGGCCGTCGCTGACGCCGAACTCCGGCTTCCCACCGAGGGCGATGGTCGCGACCACCTTTCCATGCGTGTCGAAGACGCTGGCGTTCTTTCCCCGGCCGTTGAACGTGAACACATGCTTCGTGGACGGCTCGAACATGATCGCGTCCGGATTGTCGCCCGTGGTCTTCACGTCGTTGATGCGCTCCAGCGTCTTGAGGTTGAAGATCGACATCACGCTGAGACGGCCGCTGGAGATGAAGCCGCGCCCGCCTTCGTGATCGATGGCGATCCCGTGGACTCCGAGGGTGTCCGGAATCAGCCCGACGACCTTGCCAGCGTCGATGTCGACGACTTCCACACGATCGCCGTGTGAGACATACGCGCGGCGCGACGCGGAGTCGATCGCGACGTAGTCCCAGCCGCCTGTCCCGCCGATGGCGATGTGGCGGGTGACACTCCACGCGGCAACTGCGGAGAAGGCGATCGCGAGCGAGAGAAGGGCGAAGAGCAGGCGTTTCATAGTCACGCGACGGTATCGCCGTTGCCTGCTCCGTGCAATGGGGTTGTTGTTTAGCGCAGGTTTAAGAAACCACAGCCGCGTGCTCTTGCACGCCGGCGATCGGTTCGACGGCGAGCGCATTCGCCGTGATCGCTACGACGATGAGGTCGAGCAGGATGTACAGGATGCCGACGCCGGCTGGCGGGTTCGCCGAATGCATGCGCAGAAACGGCACCTGCGCCGTCCAGCTCCAGTTACCGATCGCCGTCCCCACCCACTCCAGGATGATCGTATAGACGAAGCAGGCCGAGAGCAGCAGCCGGTTCTTCGAAACCGCGATCAGCGCCACGGCACCGATCCACCAGAGGAAGCCCCAGACGTCGTTCCGCACCGCCAGGCTCACCATGGCGATGCCCGTTCCGGCGATGAGCGTCCAGCGCGTGATGGCGGCTCCGCGAACCCGCACCGCCTGCTGGCGCGCGGTTTCGGATGCGAGCAGGTAGAACAGCCCGTGACCGGGTGGAACGTAGAACGGGATGAGAGCGTGCTGGTAGGAGTAGAGACCCCAGCCCATGGAGAGAACGATTTCGCCGATGGTCGCCACCACGATGCAGGTGAGGATCTGGCGCGCGCTCACTTCGGAGCGGCGCGCGAAGAGCCAGAGGAAGAGAGCGGTGGCGCCGCCGAGGGCGAGCTGCTGCGTCAGCCCGTCGCGGTCGAGGAGGAGCAGGATGAGCATGAACGCAGCGGCAGCGGTCACGAACTGAACAAAGCGGCGTTCCATTGGGTTGGGGCGGGTCTCGTCGGGTACCGGGAGTGAGCACTACCGGCAGCCGTGGCAGGAAATTTCGCGCGAAGCGCGTTTGCGATCGGCGGCGAGGCCGCGTTTCTCCAGACGATCGCGCCATCCTCCGCCCAAAGCGGTGGCCTTGCCACCGCAGTCCAAAGCGCTTCGCGCGAAAACAAATTACGATTTCGGCGGATCGGTTACGTCCTACTCTCCAGCTGCCCTGATTACAATTTCGCGCGGAGCGCTTTGGACTGCGGCGGCAAGGCCGCCGCTTTTTGAGACTGTCGCACGCTTTCTGAGACTTGTTCGCACCGCTTTTTGGGACTGTTCGCATCCATCCTCCGCCCAAAGCGGTGGCCTTGCCACCGCAGTCCAAAGCGCTTCGCGCGAAAGCAAATTACGATTTCGGCGGTCGGTTACGTCCTACTCTCCAGCTGCCCTGATTACAGTTTCGCGCGGAGCGCTTTGGACTGCGGCGGCAAGGCCGCCGCTTTTTGAGACTGTCGCACGCTTTCTGAGACTTGTTCGCACCGCTTTTTGGGACTGTTCGCATCCATCCACCGCCCAAAGCGG
>JBBRTE010000037.1:0-17782 GCA_038244715.1 Thermoanaerobaculia bacterium | reverse complement strand
TGCCTCATAGCGAAAGGGCCGACGCTCCGCGTAATCCCAACCTTTCACCCCGATTCCACGGTACGCTTGCACGCTCGACGGGCTCTTGAAGTGTTACCCATGTCTCCGGTCTATTTTGTTACCCATGTCCCCGGTTGATCCGCCTTGTTAGCCGCGAGTTGGGCGGATAGGAACGCGTCTCAGTTCTTTTGGATGGGAGTTCGTTCACCGGATAGTGCTAGGACGAGGCCAATAAGCGTTAGAGCGAGAAGTATTGAATTTACGGTTGGGCCTATCGGGTTTCCAACCCTGAAAAGCGGATAGAACTGAAGAAGGAGCTCCTTACCACCCTGGTCTAGCGCCAGCAGTGTAAGCATCAAGGCGATCGCGCTTCGATAGCGCACGAACACTAGTACGCATAGAAGAGATAGTAGTAAGCGAGAATACCCTGTGATAACGAACACCGCCACGATTGATCGGGAGGCGGCGAATGGAAAGGTTTCAAGAGGAATCCCATCTGCAGCTCTCACGATTGAATGACCATTGAGGATTAGAGAAAGTCCCTGCAGCCCTCTGACAAGCACAACAATCCAGAAGAACCAGAGCGCGAGTCTGCGACCCCGATAATTGCTATCGATGGTTTTTGGAATCAGTTGACTGTCCACAGGAGTTCCTTTCACAATAAGGAGGGTTGACTGTCTCGCGGCTAACTAGTACTTGAGCAGCTTCTCCCCGTTCCCCGAGTCGCGGGCAAAGCTGCGTAACAACCTAATCATAGCAGGACCGTGTTGCTCGTAACTTCCGGCATCGCGATGACTTCCTCGCGAGTGACGTTCGACGCGCAGTGTTACGGGACCGTTCAGGCTGCATAACCTGCCGATTCCTCCTGGCCGCCCAGACACTTTAATTGGCGGTCCGGGCGTGAGCCAGGGCACGCCATACGCTACCTTACCCGGTACCCGTCCGGATACGTAAAACTCACCGTCGACCGCGTCACACCGCTGGTCAGCATGATAGGAAGGCTTGGCGAAAATGAGTAGAACGGACGCAGATCAATGGAGTTCGCGAGGATCGTCGTCCCGGAGATGCCGCAGCGGTCGCCGAGGCTTAGGACGTGCTCGATGGGACGACGGGCGCGCATCTCCGGGTAGATCGTGGACATCTCCTGCCGCTCGGCGCCATACGGTTTGTCGGCGTAGGTCTTCGTCATCGACGTCACCACCAGCTCTTCCTTCGCCAGACGGCCGTTCGTGTCGTAGGAGCTGACCAGGCTCGCGTCCCAATCGACGTGCGGAGAACCCTGCACGACGGTGCCCGTGTAGGCACCGTGCAGTTTCACACCGGTCAGCTGATCGGCGGCGTACGAGGGAGTCGAAGTCATCGTGATGAGGTCATTACACGCGGCGGCGTTCTGATAGACGACCTGCTGTTGTGCAATCCGATTCTGAGCGTCGAACGTGTAGCGCGACGTGTATTTCTGGCCGTCGATGATCGTGTCTTCGCGATCGAGCAGCCAGATGCCCTCGCCTGCGCGATGTGCGGCAAAGGACAGCACGTCGCCACCGCTCGGGGAGACAATTTTCTCGAGGTAGTCGACTCCCTGAATGTAACGGATTTCGTTCCCCTGGCGATCGCGCCACGATTGAATGATGTCGCCGCTGTACGTCCAGCCTTCGGCCTTCCGCGCCTCCTGCACCTGCCGCTGCCGGGCGGGCGTGTAGCGCAACGCTTCCAGCATCGTTCCGTTGTAGAGACACGGCAATGAGTCGTTCTTCGCGAACCGGTTGTCGGCGTAGTACGTCGCGCGGGTCGCGGTTGCCCCATCGGCGCACGGACGCGAGCTCCAGGCAGCCTGCGATGTAAGGTACGGGCCGTGCCAGCAGTGCGGGCACCACATCGCGCCGATCGGCAGCCGCCAGCCGCAGAACGGACAGACGATCTTCGTCGTCATATCGGACATCTCGCTCTCGATGCCCAGGATGCGCTGGTCCGCCGCGGACTTGGCGGTGGCCTCGGGCTCGAGCTCCTCGTAGCGATGGAAGCGCTCCGACGCCTTCGTCAGATCTCCCAGCTTCTCGTAAACAACGCCTTCATTGAAGACCGCGGCCGGATCGGTGGGACGTTGCTGCTCCGCGTCCTGAAAGAGCTTGAGCGCAGCAGGGAGATCGCCCTTGCCGTAGAAGAAGCGGCCGCGGGTGAAGATCGCGGTGTAGTCCTCATCCGTCTGCCGCTTCTTCTGCACCTCTCGTTCGAACTCCAGCTCGAGCCGCAGCTTCGCCACGAGCGCTTTCTCGGCCCCGGCCGGGTAGAGCTGGTTGTACCGGTCGACCTTGGCCTGCGCCTCGGAAAACCGTCCCGTGCGAGCCAGGAGAACACCCATGTTGTAAAGGACGGCCGGAACGTCGGGCTGGAGCGCGTCGGCTTTCGCGAACTGCTGGTAGGCAGTCGTGTAGTCCTTCATGTCGGCGAACTTCTTCCCGAAGAAGACGGCCTTCACGAACTCCTCGCTCGGAGGCATCGATGCGGATCCCGCCGTCTGCAGCGCGGGCTGAGAGGCCGGAGCCGGAGCCAGCGCCGGCGGCACCTGGGCGACGGCAACGGCCAGGACGAGCGCGGCGATCATCATCGCAGGAGCGCCTCGACGACGCCGGTGAGCCACAACTGTTGCTGCTCGGTCGGCGACGAGGTGGCCAGCATCGCGTAGAGCGCACGACGCTTCTGCTGGTCGGAGCTCGTGTTGTCACGCAGGATGTGCTCCGGATCGGTCACGCCTGGATCGAAAATCACGTCTTCGGCATCCTTCGGTGCCCAGTGGGGAGGAATATCACTGCCGAACAGTTTCGCCACGAGGGCAAGACGGTCGCTTTCTTTTTTCGCAGCATTCGCAGCGGCGACCAGGCGGCTCTTCGCACCGGAACCGACGATGATCGAGCGCAGATTCGAAAGCAGCTGAATGCGCTGCGTACACGATTCCAGCACCTGCGCCTTCACGGTCTCGTCTCCGATGCTTCCGCTCACTTTCAACACGTTCTGAATGCGCTGCGACTCATAACTGACGAACGCATCGGCCACATCCTCGGGTGCGGGAAGGTCGGGGTCGTCGGCGACCACCGCCACGGTTTCCGTCGGGCCAGCCGGCGAAACGGGAGCGGGCATCGGTGCCGGCGGTGGTCCAGATGCAGTGCTTCGATTGGCCGACGCAGCGTCCGCCGCGGAAGTCCGGGTCGTCTCCGCGGGCGCAGGCTGCACCGCGGGCGACTGCAGCGTGACCGGCGCCGGCGCGGACCCCTCGGGCAACGGCGTACTGGGCGACGAGAGATCGATCAGCGGCAGATCGAGGGACGCGGTGGCGGACGGCGTCGTATCGACTGCTCTGGTCTTGCGCAGATCGTCCGGCGAATTCGCGGCCGTCATCACCGCCGCCGGCGGCGGAAGGGACACGACCTTGGGTCCGCCAATGAGCGGCGTGGCGCTCGTAAGCGGATTCAGATTACGGATCAATTCTCCGTCGTTCGGAGCGCGGGCGTCGAGGAGGCGTTCGCGGACCCGTTGCCGGATCTCTTCGGCATCGCGAACCTGCTGGAGCCGCGCGGCGTCGCTCAGAAAGTTGGGGCTGGCCTTCTCGACGGTCATGTCGCAATGGCACGGGCCGAATCGATCGGCCAACCACCAGTCGCGTCTCTGCGCGTGGAGAAACTCCACGATCGCCATGTTGTGCTTGAACTGCGCGTCGCGGGCGCGTTCGCATGCGGTCGACGATGCGAACTCGTTGACGCCGGAAAACTCCGTAAATTCGCGCGTGTCCGGACGGAACATCTGCACGTGGAAATGGAAATTCTCGCAAGGACGCCCGGCAGCGGAGGCGACCGGAGGGCAGACGAGCGATTGCGCGGAGATGGGGCTGACGCTCGCGACAGCGAGAGCTACGGTTCCCAGCAGGGTTCCGAAAAAGCCAGCAGAAAGAGGGCGCATAGACGCGGACCGAGTTCGCGGGATTATATGTTCAACGTTCCCCGTGCGTCGTCGTAACCCGTTTGTGAACAAGGAGAACCCCATGAAGAAACGCACTTTGATCGTACTCGCAACAGCCGTGATGGTGGTCGTGCTGGCCGTGCCGTTCGCCATCGCGCAGCACATTCACCGCGGACACGGACACATGGACGGCAACATGATGATGTTCGGTCGCCTCCAGCACGCCAAAACGGCTCTCGGCCTCACGGACCAGCAGGCGACGGACATCAAGACGATCTTTACCGACCTCCGCACCCAGAACGAGCCGTATCGGACATCGCTCCGCGGCGGACGTCAGGCAATCGCGCAGGTCCTGCTCGCAAATCCGAATGACATCGCCGGCGCCCAGGCACTGATCGACAAGCAGAGTGTCGCGGAGCACCAGATCAAGACGAACGCACTCAATGCGTTCTCGAAGGCGCTCAATGTGCTGACGCCGGATCAGCGTGTCAAAGCTGCTACGTTCATGCAGGAACGCATGGCGAGGCACGCAGAGAAGTAGGAAAATGATGGACACCACGTCGATGTTCGGGGGAGCCGTGGCCGGCTCCCTCGCGCTCGATCGTCTGGTTTTCGCAGCAGAGAAGGCGCCGACGAGAAGCGCGACAAACGAAGACCCGATCGAAGCGCGAGCGATCGCTGCCGTCAAAGGCGGCGACGCCGCTGCGTACGAGTACCTCGTCTCGAAGTACACGAAACGGCTGGTCTCCATCGCCTGGGGAATCGTGCGCAATCCCGCGGACGCCGAAGATCTGGCCCAGGACGCGTTCGTCAAAGCCTTCGAGCACATCTCCCGTTTCAAGACGGGCGAGCCGTTCGGTCCCTGGATCTATCGCATCGTCACGAACCTCGCCCTCGACGTCATGAAGCACCGGAAGCGGTTCCGTCACGAGGAGATCACGGACCAGGCTCCTGGCGAACGACGCGACCGGGCAGACCTGCCGGCGCTGGCCAATGAGCTGGCGGAGCGGATCGACCGTGGCATCGAAGCACTGCCCGAGATGCAGAGAATCGTGGCACGCTTGTATCTCGTGGACGAGTTCGGACATAGCGAGATCGCCAAAATGTTGGGATTGAGCGAAGGGACCGTGCGATCGCACCTCTCCCTGGCGCGCAGCAAACTGAAACAGAATCTGGCAGACCTTCACGGGGGCAGCAATGATTGAGAACGACGACTTTCTGGAACGCCTTCGTACCGACGCCCGGCTGCTGCGCTTCGAGCCGGATGCGGCGATGTCCACCCGTATCGCCGCCCGTGTGCGCGAACGGATCGCGGCCGAGGCACAGGCCGGGATCGCGCAGGTCCTGGCCCGCTGGTTCCGTCCGGTCGTCGTTTCCCTCGCCACGCTGGCCGTCGTTGCAGCGCTCGGCGTCCAGTGGGTCGACCGGCCCGGCGATCCATCGACGGTGACTCTCGATTCACAAACCAGCATGCAGAGTGTCGACATCTCGCTGGGAGGGGATACGTTCAGTGTCGACTAGTACTCGCACGGCGGCCGTGGTCGTCGTCATCGTCGCCTTCTTCGCCGGCATCCTGGTCGGGGTGGCCGGTGATCGGCTCTACCTCGTCCGCAGCGGACGCCTCGTTCCGAGCCACCCGCGGTTTTCCTCGGAGCGGATGGCCGATCACCTCGGTCGAGAGCTCGCCCTGAGCCCGTCGCAGAAGACGCAGATTCAGGCGATCATCGAACACCACCACGCCAAGATCGAAACCGTCACAAACAACGTCCGTCCGCAGATACGGCAGGAGCTCGACGCCACCAACGCGGAGATCGACACGGTCCTGACGCCGGAGCAGCGGACGAAGTTCGCCTCGCTGCGGATGCGCATGGAAGCCCACCGGCGTGATCGTCGCGGCGGAGCGCTACGCAGCCAGCAGCAGCCTGATCACTGACTCAGCGCGCGCCATCGGGACGGACGCGGAGAAAGAACGTACAGGCTTTCCCCGACTTCGACTCGACCCACACCGAGCCCGCATGCGCGACCGCAAACTCGCGCACCTTGGCCAGGTTGCGTCCCGTACGCTCCGGCGCCTGCGGGTTCCAGTGGAATCCCGGATCGAAAATCGTCTGTCGGAGCGGCTCCGGCACCATCGGTCCGTTGTCCATCACGAAGAACAGCAGCAGCGGCTTGCCCTTGTGCTCCATCCAACGTACTCCGACGACGACCTGTCCGCCGGGTGATACGTAGTGAAGCGAGTTGTCCATGAGCACGCCGAGGACGTCGATGAGCTGCTCGTGATTGCGGAAGCGCTCATCCAACTCCGGCACGTCGACCTGCAACTGGATGTTCTTCAGGTCTGCGAATGGCCCGAAGCGGTTGGCCACCGAGTGAATGATGTCGACGACGCGCGGAATCCGTGCAGCCGGCGGCGGCTCCTCGACCTCGGGAGCCATTTCCAGAGACGAGAGGATCTGGTCGATCGTGCCCGCCCAATCCTCGAGCAACGGGTCATTCTCGCGCGTGCGGGATGACGCAAGAACGGAGTCGCGCAGGGAACGCAGCGGCGAAAACACGGTTTCCCGCACGAACGACACGAACGACGCGTGGACCGCGTCCATCGCCTCGGCCTCGCGAAACATGAGCACCGCACCCATCGCACCGCCGGAGAGCGGGACGAGCGTGAAGAGGATGTTGCGATTGCGGATGCGCAGCGCCGTCGATGCCGGGACCGAGAGATCGCCGATCCGGACGCCACTCAGTGACTCGATCTGACGTGTGGACGAAAGCTCGGATTGCATCGCTCCAAACAGCTTCTTCGCCTCGTCGGTCACGAACTTCACCCCGCGATCAGGACCGAGCACGATGGCAGCCGCGCCAGCGGCCATGATCACGTTCGCGACGCTCGTAATCGCCGGCGAGGTGGACTCGACGGGAAACGGCAGCAACGGTGCCTTCGGAAACGGTTCGACTTCAGGTGCATGAGCCGCTGCCGCTGCCGCAGCACCGCCAGCACCCGACCGGCGCACGGAGCCCGTGTCAGGCGCAAGTGCCGCGGGGATGGGAGCAGGAGCGACGGGTGGCGGGGGCGGCGGCATGATGGAGGGCAGTGCCACGACCGGCGCGGCGACGACAGGTTCCGCGAGTGGCGGCTCAGAGGATTGCGGCTCCGTGGGAAGCGGCTCGGCGGGGGTCGCTCCCATCTGTGGCGCCTCTGCTAGTGCCCCGTCTGCTGAAAGCACTTCTGCTGGTGGCACTTCCATTGGCGGCACTTCTGGGGGCGGCCCTGCGGCGATCGTCTCGTTCCCGATTTCCGCGGCTGGCGCGACTTCGACCTGCTTCGCCTGAGGCTTCGCTTTCCGAGGCTTATCGCACCGCTCGCAGAGGATTCCCCGCGTGATCGCCGCACCGCACATGAAGCATTTCGAGGCCATGGACCGAATTCCGGGTCTGCTATCTTACGCCCGCTTCTCCGGCTGCTGCAACGGAATCACTTCGCGCGTTCTGGAGGGAACTCATGAAACATATCGTCGTGATCGGTGCCGGCACGATGGGAAACGGCATCGCACACACGGCCGCAGCGTCCGGCTTCGACGTCACGCTGATCGACGTTGCGGAGGCGTTTCTCGAGCGCGGCATGTCGACCATCGCCGCCAACCTGCAGCGCGGTGTCGACAAAGCGAGGATGACCGCCGCCGACAAGGACCAGATCCTCGGCCGGATCCGCGCCACGAGCGAAATCAATGCGGCCGCAAGCGCCGACATCGTGATCGAAGCCATCATCGAGAACGTCGCCGCGAAGACGCAGTTGTTCGCGGCACTCGACGGGATGACCGGTCCAGACTGCATCCTGGCCTCGAACACGTCCTCGATCTCCATCACGAAGATCGCCGCGGCGACGAAGCGTCCGGACAAAGTCATCGGCATGCACTTCATGAATCCCGTGCCGGTGATGGCGCTCGTCGAAGTCATTCGCGGCATCGCCACGAGCGACGAGACGTATGCCCGTGTCGCCGAGTTGTCGAAGCAGATGGGCAAGACAGCGATCGAGGTGAACGACTCCCCCGGCTTCATCTCCAACCGCGTGCTGATGCCGATGATCAATGAAGCGATCTTCGCGCTGTTCGAAGGCGTGGCCACACCGGAATCGATCGACGGCGTCATGAAACTCGGCATGAATCATCCGATGGGCCCGCTCACACTCGCGGATTTCATCGGGCTCGATGTCTGCCTGGCGATTCTTCGCGTACTCGAGGAAGGATTCGGCGATCCGAAATACCGTCCCTGCCCACTGCTGGTGAAGATGGTCGATGCCGGTTGGCTGGGACGAAAGAGCGGTCGCGGATTCTTCGACTATCGCAAGCCCTGACTGCGAGGGATGACGAAGAGCGTTCGCAGTGTTCTAATCGCAACCACATCATGCTTTGTCAGACCTGCAGTGCGTTGAATGACGACGAGCGCGAGTATTGCTTCCGCTGTCAGGCGAAGCTCCTCGTGCTCTCGGGAGTGAGCTCGTTCGAAGAGGACGAGGTCGAAGAGTACGACGAAGAAGGCGACGTTTCTCTCGATGAGCATCTGCTGGAGCGCGTCTCCGGGCTCGAAGAGATCGTCAAGCGCAGCGCCGAAGCATTGCGCAGCGTCGTCGACGCGGTGCAGAAGCACGAACGCGCGATCTTCATCAATCAGACCGGGCTCCTCTCCGTCAAAGAGCTGCTGGAGCGGAAGAACGTCGTCTCTTCCGACGAGCTCGTCGAGCTCTGGGAATCGAAGATGGGTGAGCAGATGCTCGCCCTCGAGAAGAAGCAGCGCTTCACCGAGCGCAAAGACCGGATCATGTCGCTGTTCCGGGGCGAGCGGCGCGAGCGCTTCCTGCAGCTGCTGGCCGAGGCCGAGGCCGCGATCGACGCGTTCGATCCCGATCGCGGCATCAAGGCACTGGAAGAAGCGTTCAAGCTCGACCGCGACAACTACGAGCTCTCGTTTTTCCTCGGCGAGATGTTCTTCAACGACGGTAACCTCGATCGCGCCAAACACTACCTGGAGCGGACGCTGGAAGTGCAGCCCGATCATTTCGACGCCGCGGTCTTCTACGGCGTGCTGCTGCACGAACGGCAGGATCTCAAAGGTGCCGAGCGCTGGCTGCGCCGCGCGATCCAGATCTCGCAGGAATCGTTTCTCCCCTATTTTTCCCTCGGCGCGATCTATGCGCGGAAGGGAAAGCTCCTTCGCGCTCAGAAGTTTCTGGAGAAGGCGATCCAGATCGAGCAACTGCCTCAGGCCCACTACCTGCTCGGCACGATCTTCTACGACAAGGGGCAGCTCGAGCGCGCCATCAAGTCGTTTCAGTCCGCGCTCAAGCTCGACCCCGAGTACGAAGAAGCCATCTACCACCTCGGCCTCTGTTACCTCGACCGCAACTGGAACCGCAAAGCGATCGACTGCTTCCAGGAAGCGCTGGAGCTGAATCCGAACAAGATCGAATACCAGCAGGCGGTCAAGATCTACGAGGGTATCTCCGGCCACATCCCCCTCGAAGGTCCCGCCGCGGATGAGTTCAAGCAGGCGGAGACGCTGGCCACAAGCGGCAACTACATCGAGGCGCTCGATCACTACCGCCGTGCCTCCGCCGTCGATCCCGACAACATCAGCATCCTGATGCCCTACGCGCTTCTCTGCTCGCACCTGGAGATGAATACGGAGGCCATCGCCGCGGCGCGCCGCGTTCTCCGGCAGCGGCCGACGGACGTCGTCGCCGCCGCCGCATACACGACGTTGGTCGAAGCCCTGCGTGCGGAAGGAAACTTCAAGGACGCCAATCGCGCCCTCGAAGAGATGCTGCATGACTACACGTCGAACTACGCGAAGTCGATCGCCTACTACGAGAAGGCCTACAACCTCGCCGAGATGGAAGAGAACCTCGACGAAGCTCTCGAGTCCGCGCAACTCGCACTCCGCTACTCACCGAAAGAGCTGAAGCAGTTCCCGCTCGCGGCCCTCGGCTGGGTGTACTTCAAGCGCCGTGAGTTCGGTAACGCCGTCGATTTCCTGACGAAGTCTGCCGACCTCGGACCGACCGCGACGAACCTCATGCACCTCGGGATGGCACTGCTCGAAAGCGGCCAGAAAGAGCGAGCCCGCGTCGTGTTCCGCAAAGCCAAGAGCTTCAAAGCGAAAGGCGCCGGCCTCGAAGAAAAGATCCTCGAACAGATCCGGTCGACGACGAAGCTCATCGACCGCCTGCACGCCAAACGGCGTCGCACGGCCGGCAAGCCCTGAAGCGCAGCTGTGTTGGGCGCCGGCAGTGGGGCGGCGGCGGCCTCGCCGGCGAGGCTTCAAGACAGCCTACTTCGGATTCGCCAGGCGGATCGGCGTGATCGTCTGTGCGGAGATGTGGATGTCGCCCTCTTCCGCGTAGAGCTCGACGCGCTCCCCGCCACCGTTGATCTTGCCGGTGGCGCGGATGCGGGTCTTGTTTCCGACCTGCTCGCGGCGCACGGAGATCCCGTTGAAGTCGATGTGCATCTCGTTGACGTCCGGGTCGGAGGTCAGGATCGTCGCATCGATATCGGCTGCGAAGCGGGGACTGACGTTCAGGATCAGGTTGCCCTGAAGCGTTCGCGCCGTCACCTTCAGTGTCTTCTGCGCCGGATCACCGGTGATCGTGATGTCGCCCGACGCCGTCTCCGCGTCCATCGCCGCGGATGCCTGACGGACGATGATGTCTCCCCCGCCGGAACGAAGGGTCATCGGTCCACCGGCCACGATGACGCGAATGAGGCCACCATCGGTCGTCAACTGGCCGCCCATGCGCGCGGCGCGGACGAGGATGTCTCCCGCGCCCGTGTGCGCAAAGAGCGAGCCCATGACGTCGCCGAGGTTGAGGGGACCGCCCATCGAGGTGACGTTGCATTGTCCGAATACGGCTCCCAACTCGACCTCGCCGGCGCCGGTCTCGACGCGGGCGTTGCCGCGGACTTCACCAACTGTCACGTCGGCGACGGAGGCCGCAAACGTGAAGTCGCCGTTGACGAAGGGCAATTGAATTTTCTTGGCCGGCTGGAGCATCACATCGCTCGGAACCCGCTGATGATCGGGGGCGCTCACACGCATCGACTGCGCCTGCCGCGGGTCCGTGCCTCTGGCCTGCAGCAGGATGCGTCCCATCATCGTCTCGGTGTTGATCGTGGGTCCGCCGGTACCGATGACCCCGTGAAAGATGGCTCCCGTGAAACGCCCCGAATGAACGGGAAACGTCGTCAGGATGTCGCCGTTGAGCGTGTTCGCCACCCAGTCGAAGTTGGAGTTCGTCGGGAGGTAGATGTCGATGTCCGCATTGACTGCCTGAACCTGCGCCTTCGACACCGGGCGCTGCGTGTAGTTGTAGATGATCTTGCCGTTGACCATGCTCACCGCGGAGGCCCCAATCACGCCTTCCATGATGAGCGTCCCGGCGAATCCGTTGACGGTGACGCTGCCGTTGATCTGGGCAACGCGAAGGTGGTCGGCGAATTTCGACCCGATCTTCACGTTGATGCTGCGCGGCACGCGGAGCACGTAATTCACGGCGACGCTCCAGCGCGCGTTGCGGGTCGGGGGAAGCAGCGTGCGCACCAGGCGGACCTTTGTATCGCCCTCGAAACTCATGGCAACACCATCCGCCGCTTCCTTGAACGACGCCTGATCAGGCGCGGTAACCACACGATCGGCGGTGATGTAGACGATGTTCCCGTCGATGCCGACGACGTCGATGCTGCCGAACGGGTTGTCGATCCACACGGAGCCTGCCGGGTCGATCGGGAACTCGCGTGTCACACGATTGCTCGTGCCGAAGTTGGCGCCGAAAAGCTGTGCTCCCGACAGGAGCACCGCCACGGCGATGAAGATTCGAGTGGCAGGTCTCATCGCGGTTGGATACTGCTCAGCGCCTCCGCCGCTTTGACGCGGACATACACGTTTTCGCCATCCTGGGAAGCCTTCTTCCGGAGCGTGTCGACCATGTCCGGGTCGAGGGCCACGCCGCTGCGGGCGAGCTTCGCCAGCGCTTCGACCGCCTTGATACGCACGGCGGGATTCGGGTCGTTCTTGAGTGCTTCGACGAGTGCGTCACGCGTTCCGTCGGTCATCGCCGAGTGCAGGGATTGCAGCGTGTCGGCAGCGTTGATGCGGACCCCCTGATGCTGATCGTTGCGCAAGACGTTCGCCAGGGCTTCCGTGATCTCCGGGTCAGGATTGCCGACGTGCGAGTAGGTCGAGCGCACCCAGTCGATGGCCCGCGACCGGGACGGCGATTCCTTGTCCTCGTTCTCGAGCACGTATCGGAGCAGGCGGACCATGCTCTTGTCCGTCGGCCGGCCAGTCACCGTGACGTGGGAGGTGATGTCGAACGCAACCCCGATCTGGTCGTTGGTCGGCGACGGATCGCTGAACTGAACGTTCTGAATGTCGGGACGTCCTTCGATCTGCGGACTGATCGCCGCAGCAGGGAGCACACGCGATTCGGCGATGGAGTAGAACTGGGCTACCGGGGTCGCCTGCTGGATGGCCGTCACCTGGGCCGGGGTAGGCTTCAACTCGACCGGCGGTGCCGCGCGATGTCCGGCATAAAACGCTCCACTGCCGACGATCACCACCGCCGCAGCCTGAGCCAGCCAACGCGCCGCGCGGCCTCGGCGGAACGGTACGACGTTGTCTCGCGGCGGGGCCGGCTGTACTTCCGCCAGGAACCGCTGCTTCACGCGCGGAGGGACCGTAACTTCCGGCAGAGTGTCAAGAATCTGCCACGTCTCCTTGTAGGCAGACCATTCGGCGACGCAGAGAGCACAGGTCTCGATGTGTTTGTGCGTCAGCTCCCGCCGGGCCGGGTCGAGCGACTCGGTCAGCAGAAACGGCATGTTCTCTCTCATGGAATCGCAGTCAGACATCGGTCCCCTCCACGGGTCTCGCCTGTCAGTGCCTTCTTCAGCACTTCCATGGCGCGGAATACGCGCGTTTTTACCGCTCCCTCTGAGCAGCCGGAGATCTGCGCGATCTCGGCATACGACAGTCCCTGGTAGCGCGAGAGGAGAATCGCCTCGCGCTGATCAGGGGAGAGCAATGCCAACGCGTTTTGAATCCGTCGCTCGTCTTCCCGGCGCTCCAGGTTGCGCTCCGGCGAGAGTTCGGCCGGCGCCGGGAGGGAGATCAGAACGTCCTCTCCATCCTTGTTCCTGTTCTCGGCTTTCCTCAAATAATCGCGGCACCAGTTCGCCGTGATCGAGAAAAGCCAGGTCGACAGTTTTGCTCCACCATGAAACTGGCCCGCGTGCTTCAGCATCTTGACAAAGACTTCCTGAGTCGCGTCTTCCGCCGCTTCGCTGTTCTTCAGGAAGCGATACGCGAAGTTGTAGATACGACTCGAATAACGTTCGTAAATCTCAGACGCGGGAGCGAAGTCACCGGCCTGAACGATGCTCATCAACTCCTGATCGCTCAGGTGTTTCATCTCCCGATCTCGCTCATTCGACGCATCCATGGTGGAAAGGTTACAGACCTGTTTCCTCAACAGCGGCCGGCCAGCCTTCATTCGACCGCTGAGGCCGTTCGGTGAAACTGATCACCAGAACGAAGACGTCCAGCAGGATCCAGAGGACTTCGGTGTCCCCGAAGTTGAACTCGAACAGCCCCGCCGCCGCCATCGCCACCGTCACCGCGACCCCCACCTCCGCGAACCGCGTCTCCGGACCGCCCCACGCCCGGGCGCACGCGCGCAGGAAGAGGAACAGCAGCATCAGATAGGCGACCAGCGCCAGAACACCACGCTCCGCCCACAGCTGGATCACGTTGTTATGCAGATGCGGGATCCGGAAGCGCGGCGCGTCGTGCTTGCGATAGAGCGGATAGACCTCCTTGACGTTCGCAGGCCCCACCCCGAACAGCGGATAGTCCTTGATGATCTCGACGCCGGCCTCTGCCATGCGGATCCGGTCGAGGTTGGACGATTGCTTCATGTCGAAGCTGGAAACCACCCGACTGAAGAAAGGCAGAGGCGCAAAACTGATCAGCAGAATGCCCAGCGGGACGACCCAGGCCAGCGCCTTCGGCCACTTCAGAGCAAGCAGGACCGCTACACCCACAATCCACCCCACCCACACGCTGCGCGTGAATGTCAACAGCAGCGCGAAGTGCGTCATCAGCGTCCCGATCAGCAGCAGCACGTTGCGGACGTCATAGATCCACAACACCAGGAAGACGAGCGCCACCGGCAGCAGCAGGCCAGACAGTGTCATCACGTGTGCCGACGGCCCCGTGATCCGATGTTCGAGATCGCGATGGCCACCCGGCCCGAAATACTGCAGGAACCCGTACGACGCCGAGAAGACGCCGAAGATCAGGAACATCTTCAGGGCCGTTCCTCGCGCAGCAGGGACGTTTCGCAGAAGGATCAGCGCAAACGCAAACAACGCCAGTTTTCCCCAGAGCGCGCCTTCGCCGAAGGAGTGAATGTGCCGGCTGGCGACGAACGACGAGATCGTCGAGTCGAGCGCATAGAGCGCCAGCGGAAAGAAGAGAATGTGAAACGACGGCACGAGCAGTCGCTTGTAGAGCGCCCAGCCCACGGCGGCCATCGTCGCGAACGCGAAGATCTCGGACGATGCCACCCAGCCGGAGCAGAAGAGGTGACCGATGTAGAAGAGGACGGCCAGTGCGACCGGTGTGGGTGTCTCCTCAGGAAGGCCGAGGCGTCTGGCGAGAGACACGGCGGAGCGTCACGCTTCTTCGAAGGCTTCGTCGACGAGCATCACCGGAATGTCGCTGACGATCGGATAGACGCGATGGCACTTCACACACTGCAGTCCGTCTTCGACGATCAGCTCCTCGCCACGCATTTTGTCGCGGAACTTGTCGCGTACCGTGACGCGGCGGGCCTCCGAAAGCGGAACGAGATGGACCTCTTCCTTGCAGATCGGGCAGGCCAGGATTTCGAGGAGCTGAGGCTGGATTGCCATGGCGGCGCGGAGTGTACCATCGCCGCCTGATGAAGGTCCTTCACCTCGCCGCAGGCAATCGATGGACAGGCGCGGCAGCCCCCGCATTCGCCGAAACCGAAGCCCTCCGTGAGGCGGGCGTGGACGCACATTACGCTTACGTCGGCGGCTACAAGCTCCAGCAGAAGATCGGTCACCACGGCTTCACGCACCCGATCATCGCCCGGGCACAAAACCCGTTCTCGTTCGCCCGAACGGTCGATGCCATGGGCCAGCTGATCGATCACCATCGCTTCGATGTCATTCACGCGCATCTCACGTATGACCACTGGCTGGCGCTATTCGCCGCACGGGACCGGAACACCGCAATCGTCCGGACGTTCCACGCGCGGCGCGTGCTGCGAGGCGATCCGTTTACGAAATGGCTGATCGCCCACTCGACACGGCTCTGCGTCGTCAACGAGTCGTTCCTCGAAGCGCCGGCGATCCGCCTGCGCAATCCCATGTTCACTCCACCGCCGCTCGACCAGCGCCAGTTCACCGCTGAAGGTCCTGACGTCCGCTCCCGTCTCGGACTCGGCGCAGATGTGTTACTGCTAATGGCCATCGGAAAGCTGTCGAAGGATCGCGGCTTTGAAGACGTGCTGCATACGTTTGCGCTCGTTAAGAAACAGATCGCCGCGGCACGGCTGATGATCGTCGGCCACGGCGAACATCGTCCGGCACTCGAGGTCCTGGCGAAGGAACTGTCAGTCGACGTGATCTGGGCCGGCTATCACGAGGACGACCTTGCCGACCACTATCGCGCCGCTGATTTCCTGCTCTTCACCGCCCGCGGCTCGGACGAAGGACATCGCGCCGTGCTCGAAGCGATGGCCTGTGGCGTGGTTCCCGTAACGTTCCCAATCGACGGAGTACGCGCGCTGCTGGGCACGCTCGCTCCACAACTAATCGCCGAGAAAGCGGATCCGGAAGCTGCGGCCGCAACGGTGATCGCAGCATCCGAAAGCGACCTCCCCGCTCTTCGCCGCAGCGTTTTCACGCAGTCGGAGAATTTCGGCTACGAGCAGGCCGCAGCACGCCTGATGGCAGCCTACAAGCTCTGAAGGTGAGGCCCTCATCGCGCGGTTGTCTCGTCAGCCCGGATCAACCGCGGAGCGTTCGTCCGACTTCGTCTTCCTGATTTCGTCGCGCAACCCCTCATCGCGAGGTCCCTCGCCCCGCACAGCGGGGAGAGGGTGGCCGAAGGCCGGGTGAGGGGGGTGGCGAGGACCTTCTCCGCGAGGTAGTGAACTCCCACGGATGCGGAGCAGCGGATGAACGTATGGCAACACGCTCACTCGACGTTAATGACCATCTTCATGTTGCCGTGCCCCGAGCCGCAGAAGTGATCGCATATCGCAACGAAGCGACCAGCCTTCTCCGGCGTAATGGTGACCTCGGCAATGTGATCGGGCGAGAGATCGAGGTCGAGCTTGAGTTCCTTCTGATAGAAGCCGTGGGCGCGATCTTCGGCGGAAACGCGCAGCGTGACCGCCTCGCCGCGTTTGAGGATGATCTGATCCGGGGTGAACTGAAACTGCTTGGCGGAAATCGTCACAACCCGAGGTTGCGACTCTTGCGCGTAGAGACGGAATGCGACTGCGGTGATTCCGATGATGACGAGTGGGAGGACGAGGATGAGCGACCGCTTCACAGAGAGACTCCTGGTTTCAAGATTTGTTGGACACCGTCCGTCCCCGCGAATTCGCGGAGAGTGAGCTCGACGTCATCGACGCCGAACGTGGGTCGTTGCTGCGAGGCAGTGTTACCGGCAATCATTTGCAGGCCGAGATTGTGGAAAGGCCTTTCTTTGTCGAAGGGCACCGCCTTCTTGTCGCCGGTCGTCGCCGGGTCGGGGAAGGCAAAGATCAGCGACCGCGAGGCGTAGTGCCTCGCGTGGCCGGTGTCATGGACATCATGGCGATGGATATGACCGTAGAGGATGGTCACGTTCTCGTAGGGCGCGAGGAGATTGAGTACATCGTCACCGTCACGCGTAAACCACTCCCAATCCGGGCGCAGATCGAACAACGGTCGATGCGTAAATAGAATGATGGGAGCCGTGTGCGGGTATCGCGCAAGGTCGTTCTGGAGCCAAGCCATCTGCTCGACGCCGACGGCGGGCTTGCCGCTCGAGACATTGTCAAGCGCGACAAAGTGAACGCCTCGGTGATCGAATGAGTAGTGCGTTTCTCCGAAGAACTGGCGATAGAGAGCGCCATTGTCCAGGGCCGCGTCATGCTCACCCGGCACATACATCACCTTTTTTGTCTTGAGGCGTGACGTGAGCGTCTTAAAGAGCTGCATCCGTTTGGCGTGCTCTCCAGGCACTTCGGCCTCATGAGTGAGATCGCCCGTGAACAGAATCAACTCCGGCTGCGGGTTGAGACCGTTAACGATCTCAATCGCGCGCTCGAATGCTTTCGTGCCTGTCGGGTTGGCTGTGCCCTGGAATCCGACGTGGGCATCGCTGAGCTGCACGAGGCGGAACGGAGTCAACTCCTCCCCGTTTCGCTTGCGGAACCAGCTCCGCACGGTTGTGGCGGCCGCCCCGCCGCCGGCCAAGGCAGGGGACACCGAGATCAGAGCTCCGACTCCCAGTGACATGCCCGAGACCTTCAGAAACCTGCGTCGATCTAACGGTTTGTCCATTTGTCCTCCAGAGACGCTTTGAAGTGAAGAACTGGCGGACGATGGATTTGATCCCGCGAATTCAAGAACTAAGTGCAATGGCACTCGCGCGAGAAGGGAGTGAACTGGGACACTGACGACAACTTCCGGCAAGAAGGGATCGTCATTGCGATATCACCAGATCACTCCCGAAGAGAGGTATACGTTGGCTGCGT
>JBBRTE010000036.1:0-24398 GCA_038244715.1 Thermoanaerobaculia bacterium | reverse complement strand
GACTGTTCTGATCTCAAGATGGCCCGGATACTCGAGGGCTGGCAGGGACTCGGGATAGGGCCGGGGCGATGACTTGTAGATGGTGGCAGGCCTCTTCTGGCCGAGGGCCTCGTGGGGACGTTCATTGTAGAGGGGAGTGAAGGTGCCAGACCTTCGTTCGTTCATCCCTCCATCCCCGCTCCACGATATGTAGCGGCATCTTCCATTCCGAGGAGTTTTCGCAGGAGGGGGAGTGAAGGTGCCAGACCTTCGTTCGTTCATCCCTCCATCCCCGCTCCACGATATGTAGCGGCATCTTCCATTCCGAGGAGTTTTCGCCGCGGGTCTTCTACGCAGGCGAGATTCTCTGGGGTCTTCGCGTATGCCGAGGGATCCTCGGCGCGTTATGGGACGACCGTTACGACTGGAATTCGAAGGCGCTCTCTATCACCTCACCTCCCGTGGCAATGAACAGCGTCCGATCTTCCGTTGCGATCGCGACCGCAAGGCCTTTCTCACGTTCCTCGGCCGTGCGGCAAAACGCTTCGGCTGGTCGGTTACCGCGTGGGTCTTGATGACCAATCACTTTCACCTCGTCATCCAGACGCGGGAGCCGAACCTCTCGCGAGGCATGCACTGGGTCAACGGCACCTACGCCGGATGGTTCAATCGCGTGCACAAACGCTCTGGACATCTGTTCCAGGGGCGATTCAAGGCGTTTCTCATCGAGAGGGAATCGTACTTCGCCGAGGTACTGCGGTACACCGTGCTCAATCCGGTGCGGGCGAAGATGGTGGAGCGCCCCGAGGATTACAAGTGGTCGAGCTACCGGGCCACGGCCGGGCTCGAGCCGGCGCCGGAGTGGTTCGATCTTCCCGGGGCGCTCGCGCTCTTCCATCCCGATCGGCGCACCGCGCACGTCAACTATCGGGAGTTCGTCCTGGCCGCGATCGGCGCGGAGGATTGCCTATGGGACCGGCTGACCAGCGCGATCTTTCTCGGCACGGAAGGATGGCTGCGCGCAATGAGGAAGATTGTCGAGGTGAAGCCGCGCTCGACCGATCATCCGAAAACTCAACGCGCGGTAGGCCGGCCGAAGATGCACAGGATCGTCGAAGCGGTCGGCAAAGCCGCCGGCGCGACGAGGTCGTGGATCCGGCAGGCACGCGGCAATGCGCTGCGACGACTGGCTGCGTGGATCGGCTGGCACGAGGGGCTGATCACGCTGCGTTCGATCGCCGCGGGCCTGCTACTCCGAAGCGACGGCCACGTCTCAGACCTCATCCGACGATGTGACGAGGAGCTCGGTACGAACCCAACACTCCTCGGATATCTCGACACGGCGCTCGCGACGTTGCGGGCGTAACCCCTTCACTCGACGCCTTCCACCCCGTCGTCTGACCGATCAATGGTCGGAACGGGATGGGAGTGCCTGAGTCGTCGCTTCCCTCGAAGCTCAATCAAGAATGATCGACCAAGCGGCGATAAGACACGGGCTTCGCGCTCTGTCCGGCTGCGGTTCCTGGTGGAAATGAGGTGGTGATCATGCAGAACCGAAGGTCTGGCACCTTGATCCCTCTCAAGGTCTGACACCTTGATCCCTTCTTTGCAGAACCGAAGGTCTGGCACCTTGATCCCTCTGGACACCTTGATCCCTTCTGGTGGAAACGAGGTGCGGATCATGCACAACCGAAGGTCTGACACCTTGGCCCCAACACCTTGGCCCCAGATACTGCGTGGTTGCAACAGCTAATTAGGGGGCGCGGTACCGCTTGCGAGACGACACAAACCTGATCGTTCGGGCGATGCGGTCAATGGCGGACTCGCAATCTACGGACTCGTCCGGTGTCCCACCCTCACATTCGAATCCAATGAAGCGGCCCGAAGGTGCCTTCAGAACCATATGGCCAATTTCGCCGCTGAACACTCGCGATTCCTCTCCATGAAGTAGGGATTCATCGCGAACAAAGCCGCGGAAGAACGTGTACGCGGCTTGACCCGACAAGCCGCCGGACTGGTACGGCTGAGCCGTTGCGAACGAGCCGTAGCCTCCCGACATGCCAAAGCGGTCTCGCCCCTCATCTTGCTCGAACCCGATTTCTGAAAGAGCCTGGTCGTAGGACACGGAGGATGAGAACACGAACAATACGAGCGGAGGGTCAGGAGCCCCCCATCGAGAGCGCTTAGCGAGCTTAGACCATCCATTCGGGCGGAGAGCGATCGAGCACCGAATGACTTCCCCCTCTTCGATGCGTGACTCCTCGGATGGTGCCTTTCGAGCTGTCCACGATCGGGGTATGGAAAACACAATTCCACACTGCTTGTCGTTAAACACGCGAGCATCAACGACAGCGGGGAGCGTCGCGGCGACGAAAAGGATGGCTATGAGACGTCCTCGCAACACTCGCATTCCTGTCGTCCTCCCGATGGACTGGCGCGTCAGCGGCCACCTGCAACACGGGGAAGTGTACAAGGCGCCGGAGGACGGCAGCGAGCGGCACCGGTCAGGGGAACGAGGGAATGAAGGTGCCAGACCTTCGTTCGTTCATCCCCTCTGGGAACGTGGGAACGTGGGAACGTATGGGAATGAAGGTGCCAGACCTTCGTTCGTTTATCCCCTCCGTCCGCGCTCCACGATATGTAGCGGTATCCTCGCGTTCAGCCATTCCGAGGAGTTTTCGCCGCTGGTCTTCTACGCAGGCGAGATTCTCTGGGTTCTCCGCGTATACCGAGGGATCCTCGGCGCGTTATGACACGACCGCTACGACTGGAATTCGAAGGGGCTCTCTATCACCTCACCTCCCGCGTCAATGAATTGGCGTCCGATCTTCCGTTCCGATCGCGATCGCAAGGCCTTTCTCACTTTCCTCGGCTGTGCGGCGAGCTCAAGCCGACAACGACAAGCTCGGAATGCCGAAATTTTCTGAAAAGGCCGACGGAGTAACTGTGTGGCGAATGCCCGGCATCTGGAAGGACGTTCAGAACATGCCACCCGAACTCATCCACGTCTGCGCGCAGCTTTTGCTCGACGATATCCATTCTTCAGGTGGCCCAACTCTTACTTCGACTCCCGCCCCACTCTCTCCGTCCGTCGCGTATCCGGGCGGACGCCGGGGGGTGGGGCACTCTGAAAGTGTCGCATACAAACACTCCCACCGCCGTCGGATACAGCGTTATGCGACGCGCAGTTCCCGTCGCATCGCGCTGTATCCGACATCGAGTGCATGCTCCGGCAGCCACATCCTCCACGCTCCACGGCAGCGGGAGCTCCATCGACCATGTCCTCGCGATGTGTTTCCTGCTCAGGTTTGGTACCTCTGTTTCGATGAAGCGTGGGGCGACGCGGCTTGTTGTTTTTCGTGCATGCGCAGCGCGATCCGGATCCAAATGGGCACCACAGCGCGGTGACTCCGCGGACGACGCGCGGAGAGGCCCCTCACCTCCCGGCGTATCCTTCTTCATGCAGAGCGTGAGTCAGAGCGCGGCGACGCGACGCGCGCTGAATGGGAACTGATGCCATGACGGACAAGAGCCTGGTCGAGGTCCAGCGGTTCAACCTTCTTTCCGAAGCCGAAGTAGCCTCCTCGGTACTCAGTGCCTCAGGGATCGACAGCTCGCTGCTGGAACAGTTTCTGGGCGGGTCGCATCCGGATCTGGTGTCGGCGATGGGAGGCGTCGTGTTGCTCGTGCGGGCGGATGATCTCGATCTGGCGCGCGCGCTTCTTTCTGCGGCGCCTTCGCCATCGCGGTCGTCGCAGATACCGATGGAACCCTCGGGACTTGAGGGCGCCTCGGTGTGCGCCGGTTGCAACGGCGAGCTTCCCGGCGCGCTCGCCGAATGCCCAACCTGCAACGCGTTGCCAGATCAGGCCCGCATGACACCGAAGCGAACCTACTTCTCGGTCGTCAAGTTGAAACTCGGAATCGTGACCGTGTTCCTGCTGGTCCTCGCGGCGCCGGCGGTCTGGGAGTTCTTTCTGAAACGTCTCGGCGACGTGCCCGAGAACATCGGAACGATCGTCCTCTACAGCCTCGCAGGCCTCGTGGCCGTCGCAGTTCTGGTTAAGGGACTGTCGCGGATCTCGGAGAGCAGGCTGTAGCCGCGAACGCTGCCAGCGCATGCCAAGCATTTCGATTCGATCGTGCCAGACCCCGGCGGATCTCGACGCGGTGCGGGCTCTGTTCCTCGAGTACGCGAATTCGCTCGGCGTGGACCTCGGATTTCAGGACTTCGCCACGGAGGTGGACACGCTGCCCGGGTCGTACGCGCCACCGCGCGGAGCGTTGCTCCTCGCAGAAGCCGGGGGCGTCGCGATCGGGTGCGTCGCGCTGCGGCCGCTGGAAGAGCCGGACGTCGCGGAACTGAAGCGGCTCTACGTCCAACCCGAGGGGCGGGGGATGGGTGTGGGATTGGCGCTGATGGAGGAAGCGGTGGAGTTTGCGCGACACGCCGGCTACCGCTCGATCCGCCTCGACACGCTGCCCACGATGACCGCGGCCCGGGCGATGTACCGGCGGTTCGGGTTCCGCGAGATTCCGCCGTATCGTCACAATCCGATTCCTGGGACTGCCTACATGGAACTGGGGCTGGATCGGTGAGAGCGTCGGGATCGCGGGCGCAAGAAAACGCGGAGGTCGAGTGCCCGTTAGCGTTGCGTGAGAAATCGTTTTCGCCTGCGGGCTGGCTTCTGGTCGATCCAGCGAAGACGAGCCTGCTCGGGGCTCATGTAGCCGAGGGTGCCCATGATGGTCCCGTCGGTGGTGAGAGGAGTGGTCGCGCGTGAGGAGGAGTCGGCAGTCCCTGGGCGCACAGCGGTCTCGTCGTTCGCCGGCTCCTCGTCCGTGATTTCGCTGTCGGTGGACGGGAGAGATGCGAACGTCTGTTCGGACGATGCACCGCCAGCAGCCAGCGCCTGCGCTTCGCCGGCGCGGGAAAGGCCGAAGTCCAGGACCTTCACGTGACCCGCGTCCGTAATCATCGCGTTGTCGGGCTTGAGGTCTCGATGAATCACTCCTTTCTCATGCGCCGCCACCAGGACGTCCGCAATTTCCTCGGCGATCCGGACTCCGACATTCTGGTGCTCGAGCTGATCTCCGGCCACAGCCTCGCCAACACCATGAAGATCGGACTCGACCACCGGAAGAGACTTCGTCAGCGTGATTGGAAACGGTGGGATGGGTGAAGTCTACGCGGGCTTCGACGAAGTGCTGGAGCCGTAGGGTCGCACCCAAAGCAATTCGCACCGATCATCGCCTCGACCCTCTGTCAAAGGCTCGCTTCCTTCGCGAAGCACGGGTCCTCTCCCAGCTTGCGCATCCGAGCATCTGCCAGATCTACGACTTCATCGAACGCGGAAGTGGCCGACCTTGGTTCCAGGCATGGTTCGACTCCAGATTGAAGTGGGAGTCGGAAGTGTAGCAGCCGTGGCAATGGGAACGTCAGCTCCCGGCTCTTGCGCTACGGAATCTGCACCTTCGCGCGCGCGAAGCCGGCGTTGCTCTCGTTCCCGAGGTCGATGACGGCGACGGAGAGGATGTTGTCTCCGGGATTCATCGCGATCGTCGCCTTGTAGCTGAACTGCTTGTCCCGGAAATCGTCCTCGGCGTCGACCGGTACCTTCACGGTGTGTACGTTCCGGATCACCCTGGACGTGTTGCTCCCGCTTCCGACGACCACATAAACCGCGAAGTTGCCGGCCAAACCGGCGTCCTGCGGCACCAGTGTGATCGTTGAAGCCATCGTCACCTGGAATGGCACCCGATACTCGCTTCCCACCTTCTCCGGTGTGCCGGGTGTGAGCTTGATCTCCCAGGCATTGCGCGGGTCGGTCGTGTAGAGGTTGGCGATCACGCGGGTGCTCATCTCGTCCTGTGGGCCGGCGGCCGCCTTCGGGATGTAGGTCTCGCGGGCGCGGAAGCGGTACGCGGGATTCTTCATCTTCACTACGATCGTGCGCAGGCCGGGAGTCTGGCCGCTGGCCGGCCTGAATCCGACGGAGTAGTAGGCGTTGAGGTCGTTGGCAAGGGTCTCGAAGGCGGCATCGAAGTTGTCGGAGTTCGTCAGCGCCATTCCGCCGCTGATGCGCGCGAGTGTCTGATACGCGGCTGCGGTGTTCGTGAAGCTCGTGAACTGCTCCATCTTGTCGACGGCGATTCCACTCTCCGCGCTGATCGCATCGCGTGAGTCCGCCGCGTCGATGAGATAGAGCGCGACATTGTTCGCACTGGCCTGTTTCGCAGCCTCCTCGATCGAGTAGTGCTGCATCGATCCGGTCTTACCACTGATGCTTTCCGTCCCCATCGTGAGGGGGAGGTAGGGCGTGAACGCGGTGTACAGCCAGAGATAGGTCTCCTTCCCCGGATGCTCGGGGAGATGCGCCCCGGCGAAGACGACGACATTCTTTCCTTCGAGACCGTTCAGCGCGGCAGTGACCTGGCCGAGCGCGACCAGAGTGTTTCTCGAGTTGAAGATCTCCTCCTCGACGAATCCTTCGACGAGGCTGAGGGACATCTCGTAATAGTCCCGCCAAGGCGATCTCCCTTCCTTGCCGGCGTCGATGTATTCGCCGACGCGATGTTTGAGTTGCTCGAGCGCGGTCGCACGATTGTTCCCGGCCCTGACGAGCTTTTTCGTGGCCTCCAGTCCGTCCTCGATCGCTTTCCGATCACTGGTGAACGGAGTGACGACTTTGATCTCCTGCGTGCAGACGACGATCATGACGCGGTCGTCGGGTTGCAATTTCGTGTCGAGGAACTTGCGCAACGACTGCACGACCTTGTCGCGGCGGAACGGATCGAGAGAGTAGTTGTCGATGAACACCACGAGATTGCGTGGTCGTATTTCCACCGGTGTTTCCGCGGCCGCCACGGGAACCGGCGCGGGCGATGGAGCGTTCGCAGCCGGCTTGGTGCCCGGGGCCTGCGCGTGGACTTCATACAGGTTCGTGATCTCGCGCTTCTGCCCGTTCTCGAAGACCTCGAAGTCCTCTTTTGTCAGCCCGGTCACAGGCTTGCCGGCGCGATCACGCACGACGACGTCGACATTGACGACGCGGACTTCGATCGATTCCGCGGCGTTCTGCGCAAGCGCGGCGACGGAGAAAAGAGTGGCGATGGCAGCGATCACGATTCGTTTCATGGACGTCATCCTCATTGTGCCGATGGTGCAGCGCGTCGATGGGCCAGCGGCACGAGGCCGCATCGTTCCGATCCTTCAGCGCGGAGTGTGGTGAGCGGATCCGCCGCGATCCAGACGATCCTCTGCAGCTCGAGCTCGTGCTCGACACGGGCCACGGCTGCCCTGATCCCCGAGGACGTGGAGATGTTGTCGACTTGTCCCCATCGAGGGTCCTCGCGGGGTTGCCAGAGGTCGGCCGACCAGACGAAGAGCGGGACGCCGATCTCGTCGAGGTAGCGGCGGACGACGGCCGGTGTGTAGAGGCTGTGATCTTCGGTCTTGCCCAATACCAGCACCACCGCGCGCCGCCGGGCACGTTCGAGGGAGCCGATCGCGGCGACGGCTACGGCATCCGTGAACTGTCGCGGCTCCGTGGCGGAGGGAACGGGAGATAGACGTTGTTGCAACAGCCATCCTGCGGAGGGCACGCGGCTGTGATCGATGGACTGCGGAAACGCGATCGCCGTCGGCTCGCCCGGCATATTGATAGGCCGTGGCACCGGCCAGAGAATCCGTCCCTCGGTGCGGAGGGCGAAGGGGAGCTCGCCCGCGTCCCGAGCTCGAATGCGGGATGCCGGGTCTTTGACCATCACGACGACCGCGTCCGTCTTCTCGATCGCCGTCGCACGCAGCGGCGCGCCGTGCGAAAAGAAGCAATCGGTCAGGCTGTCGGACTGCGTTCCCGATTTCACGCGGACGAGCAGCGGCGCCAGCTCGGAATTCGTGGAGCCGGAAAAACCGGCCTGGATGGCGACATCGCGATGCGCAACCTCTCCATCACTGAAGTGCATCTCCGCCGAGAGAATGTGTGGCTGGGTGGCGCTCATCGAGGGAAGGGACGCATGAAACCCCCGGTTGAGCGGAACCGCCACTCCATCGACCAGCAGCCTGGCGTTCGATGGCGCGCTGCGCAGCCGGTGGCGGCCGACCAGATCCACAGCGACGGGCCGCGCGCCATCCGTATGGATCACCATCTGGACTTCCGCCGACGGCTGCGCGAGATTGATGGTCTGCGCGATCCGGCCGATCTCCTGGCCATGATCGTCATAGGCGATGGCGGCGAGTTGGTTGGGAATCAGGTCACTCCCGAAGTCGACCGTCGCAGACCACGGCGCGCCCGTCATTCGCGCCACCTCCCTCCCGCCCAGCTCGACGCGGACGAGAGCCACCCCCGGCTGCACCTGCAGCACGACAGACTGCTTCCCGGTCACGAGCCCGAAGAACAGCGAGAGAAAAACCAGCTGGGGCACCTTCCGCTTGCTCCTTCTTCTTACTGCTCCGGCGATTTGACGACGATGAACAGATCCGAGAGCAGCCGTGTGTAGCTGTAGACCGTCGTCGTTCCGTCCGGCGTGACAAGGATGGGGCCTACGTTGATGAGTCCCGCAGGATCGGCAGGCATCGCCTCACGCCAGAGAGTCCGCGATCCGGACGTCAGGTCGACTCGGTACAGCATCGCGGGCACCTTGCCGAAGGTGGCGACGAAGAGGGAACGGCCGTCGGGTGCGAAGCGCGTCGGGACATCGCCCGGCGCGAGTGCGGGCACGGGTGTCGGTGAGCCGCCGGCGACGGGATAGAGCTGGAACGTGCGATCCGCGCCACGGCCGAGCACGAAACGGCCATCGGGCGTTACCTGCGTCCCGGTCACGTTCTCGGGTGAGATGGGCCTGGCAGTGGACTCTCCCACCGCCTGAATCCAGAGGCGAGGGGAACGCCGCTCCTCGTTGCCCTGAAAGACGATGCGCGTCCCGTCCGGCATCCAGCGGGCATTGCGGTGATTGATCCGGTCGTGCGTGATCTGCCGCGGTTGTCCTGTGCCGGTGGGCAGCATGACGATCTGCGCTGGCGTGCGGTTCCGAGGGATGGAGAGAACCCATTGACCGTCGGGCGAGAGGGATTCCGAGGTTCCGTCGCCGAGCCGGACTGCGGGGGAGCCGTCGGTGGATCGCAGATAGACACCGAAGATCGCCCCGCCCGCCTCTCCCGACTCGGAGAAGACGATCGTCTTTCCGTCGGGGGAGAGATCGCGCACGACGGAGTAGTCGAACCACGACAGATCCACGGGCTTCGCCGTCCCTCGAACACCCACGATGCCGGCTCGGATGATCTCGCGGGTGACGAGCATGCGTCCGTCCGGCGCGACGTCGTGCAGCCAGAGAGGGCCGGCGCTGGATGCCACGAGCCGCTGCCGTCCGCGCATGGTGACCGCCACGATCGCCCGGGCCATGGACCGATCCTCCGCAGCGAAGAAGATCTCGTTTCCGTCGGGACGCCAGGCCAGTCCCTGAATGCTCTGCGACTCCTTCGTCAGAATCCGGTGCGACTTTCCTGCGACGTTGATGAGAACGACAGATCCACGATCGTCATTGAGAAACGGGTGTTCGAGCACGGCCATGGAGTCACCGGACGGATTGAAGCGGGGATGTCCGATCCAGCCGACGGAATCGTAGAGGACCGTGCCGATCGGAAACTCGAGGCGGCAGCGTCCGGCGACGGTGCGGACGACGGCCAGACGACCGTCCGGCGACCAGTCGGCGAACTCGACGTCATCGAGGATCGCGCGCGGGGCGCCGCCCGCGATCGGAACCTGGGCGAGTGTCCCACTCTCTCGCAGGTAGCCAATCGCGTGACGGCCCAGCGAAATCGCGATCTGTCCGCTGCGGGAGACCGCCAGCAGGTCGGTCCCGGAGCCGAGCTGCAGGTCGCGCGACTCGGGAGAATCCTCGCGCACGGAAAAGATCGACATCGGCTTTCCGCCCCACCGTGCGCCGTAGAACACGGTCTGTCCGTCGGGTGAAAAGCGCGCGTTGAAGATCGTCCCGCTGCGGAACGTGATGCGCTTGAAGTTCGCTGGCGGCTGCGTGCCCCGCTGTCGCCCGACGAGGTAGGCGATCGCCACCAGTGCGACCGCCCCAGCGAGCACTCCGAGTGCCTTCAGCATGCTCCGGCCGCGGAAGCGCCATGTGGGGAGATACGGCACTGCCTGGCTGGTGAGCCCGGAGAGGGATCCGAGATCGAAGGCGAGGTCGCGCGCGGACTGGAAACGCTCGTCGGGATTCTTCTCCAGGCAATGCCGGACCACGCGGTCAAGCACCGAAGGGACGCGCATGTTGAGCTCGAAGAGATCGGCTGGATCGTCTTTGAGAATCGCGTTCAGTGTCTCGATGGGGGAGTCACCGCGAAACGGCGGGACTCCCGCGAGCATCTCGTAGAGGATGACGCCGAAGGAGAAGATGTCGGAGCGGGTGTCACCGCTTCCCCCGCGGACCTGCTCGGGCGCCATGTACCCGACGGTGCCCATGATCCTGCCGGGCTCGGTCGGGGTCGACGGGAGGGTCGTCTCATGCTCGTCCCCGGGCGTGGCGTTCGGAAGACGCGGTGCGGCCAGTTTGGCCAGTCCGAAATCGAGGATCTTGACGTGGCCATCACGTGTGATGAAGAGGTTCTCCGGCTTGAGATCGCGATGGACGATGTTGCGCTCGTGCGCCGCGGCGAGACCGCGGGCGATCTGCGCCGCGTAGTCGAGGGCCTTGCGCGGCGTGATCGAGCTCTCACGGATGCGGGCGCGAAGCGACTCGCCCTCCAGGAGCTCGGAGACGATGTAGTGCACTCCGGCCTCATCTCCGATGTCGTAGATGGCCAGGATGTTGGGATGGTTGAGCATCCCGGCCGCCCGCGCTTCCTGCTCGAAGCGTCTCAGAGCGTCGGGATCATTGGAGAGATTGCGCGTGAGGACTTTGACGGCGACATCGCGCTGCAGCCGGGTATCCTGCGCGCGGTAGACCTCGCCCATCCCGCCCGCCCCGATAGCGGCGACGATCTTGTATGGGCCGAGCATGGTGCCCGGAGAGAGCATGGAGGCGAATCATGTCACGGGATGACGACAGCGGGTCATGAGGTTGCATAGAATCGGGTTCGGTGACGGCTGTCGGAGGGTGGTTGCCGCCATGCAGCCCAGCAACGCCTCGACCCAGCAACCGGACACACAAAGGAACCATGAAACCTGAACCCATCATCCGGCTCACGCCCGGCAAGCGCGTCTTGTTTCTCACCAAGGACCCCGAGTTGATCCGACGGCAGCTTCGTGGCGACCTCGATCTTCAGATGAAGGATCTGACGATCGACGATCTGCTCGACGACATCAACACGGACGCCATGACTCCGGCCTGGGTCTGTTTCAGCCATAAGCCCGAGGACATCGCGCGCGATGCGTACGCGGGGCTGATCGTCGATGGCAAACGGCTGTTCGAGCACGACGCGCTCATCAACGGCAACTTCGAGATCATCGTCAGCGGATATCGCAAAGGAGTCGGCAGCTCCCGCGAGACGGCGACGCAGTGTGAGGTCTGGAGCGGGATCCGGATCGCCGTGGCCGCGTCGTTTGCGCCGATCCACGCCGGGAACAACATCAATCAGGGGCTGCTGATGGCGGATCACGCCATGCTGCAGCGGCTGCAGGCCGGCGAGGGGTTGTCGATCGACGAGCTCTGCAAAGGGTACGACGCGATCACCCAGCTCATCATTCGGGAAGGAGGCCTCTTCCCCTTCGCGAAGGCGGTCGCGGCAGGCCAGCTCAAGGTCCCGGTCCCCAGCACCGCGAAACGTCCGATGACGATGGGGGAGAAGATCCTGGCCCGGCACGTGGTCGGCGCGACGCCGGGTCAGCAGACCTACGTCAAGCCGGGAGACGCGATCGTCGTGGAAGTCGACGGCGGCTACACGCATGAGTTCACGACCGCGCAGGTGCACTACTTCCTCGAGCAGGAGTACGGCCCCGACTACGCCATCCGCAATCCGCAGAAGTTCGCGGTCTTCGAAGATCACCTCATCTACGCCGACGACGTCGCGCGGATGCGCCCCTTCATGGGCAAGATCCAGACGCTGCGCGATCTGCAGCGCGACTTTCAGCAGCACACCGGCTGCCGCGACTTTTCGGCGACCGATAACATCTCCCCCGGAATCTGCCACGAGGTGGCCCGCGAGTTCATCATCGACCCGGGCGATTTCATCCAGGCCACCGACAGCCATACGTGCATGGGCGGTGTGAACAACGCGCTGGCCTGGGGCGTCGGTGCGACCGAGTACGCGAACCTCGTCCACTCCGGTTTTACACAGGTGGAGGTGTCGCAGTCGATCCGTTTCGAGCTCACCGGAGCCTTGCGCGAGAACGTCACGGCCAAGGACGTGATGCTTTCCATCCTGCTCGAATACGCCAAGCCGCAGTTGACGCTCGACCGGATCATGGAGTTCACCGGTCCCGGCCTGCGCTCGCTGTCGATGGACGAGCGGGCCACGCTGGCGAACATGGCCACCGAGTGCGCGGCGCGGACGGCCATCATCGAAGCCGACGAGAAAACGTTCGCTTGGCTCGCTGCGATGCGGCCGGACATCGATGTCGATGCGCTTCGTACGCGCGCCGTCTCTCCCGATCCCGATGCCGAATACGCCGGTGGCGTCCACACGATCGACCTTGCCTCCATCCAGCCCATGGTCGCCCACCCCGGTGATCCCGATCGTGGCATCCCCTCGGATCCCACGAATGGTGCGCTGGTCGCCGACGTCGAGGATGTCCGCATCGACATCGCATACGCCGGCTCCTGCACCGCGGGGAAGATCGACGATTTTCTCTTCTACCATCAGGTGGCGAAGGAAGCGGTCGACGCCGGTCTGAAGGTGGCCGAAGGGGTGAAGTTCTACATCCAGTTCGGGTCGCACGCCGTGGAGATGTTTGCTCGCGAGAACGGGCTGCTCGATACGTTCGAGCGTGCCGGCGCCGTGGTCCTCAATCCCGGATGCGGTGCCTGCATCGGATGCGGCCCAGGCGTGTCGGAAGAGTCCGACCAGGTCACGATCAGTGCGATCAACCGCAATTACAAAGGCCGCTCGGGACCGGGAAAGCTCTGGCTTGCATCGCCGCTCACCGTGGCGGCGTCCGCGTTCACCGGTCACGTGACGGCATACACGCCGGGCATGTTCGCAAAGGAGCTGGCGCGGGCGTAGCCATCACGCCCCCACTGCCATCCTCCGTGATGGTCGCAGCACCTCCGCCAGATCGCCGGCGAACCTGAGGGCGTCGCTCCGATCGAGTGATGCCGTCGTGACGCGGATCGCGGGCATTGTCCGGAGGCGGTAACGCTCTCCCGCGGCGACGGCCCACCGGCGCTGAAAGAGAGCCTGGACCACGGCACTCTCTTCGGGAGTCGGGATCCAGACATTGAATCCCGAGCGGCCGTGCGACTCGATTCCGCGGGACCGGAGGGCATCGACGAGGGTCTCGCGCCGTTGTGCGTACACCCGCTCCGCACGCGCAAGCTGCTTCTGCACGCGTTTGTCGCGCCACAACTCCACGACCAGCCGCTGGAGAACGTGGCTCACCCAACGGATGCCGAGGGTCTGCCTCCCTTCGACACGGGCAATGGTCTGGCCATCACCAGCCAGGATCGCGAGGCGCAGGTCGGGACCGAGCGACTTGGAGACGGAGCGGACGACGGCCCACTTCTCGCGGGAGGAGTCGACCAACGTCACGTAGGGCGCGCCGGCAACCGGCCCGGCGTGATCGTCTTCGATGAGGAGCAGTTCGCTCCGCTCTCGAAGCAGCGCGCGCAGCGTGCGCGCGCGACGTTCGCTGAAAACAGCGCCGGTCGGGTTCTGGGCGCGGGGGGTCACGATCAGCGCCGCCGCGGACGAGGTGGCCCGCAGCGCGTCGGGGCGAATGCCTTCATCGTCGACGGCGACCGGCACGGGAACGAGGGAGAGAGCGTTCAGAAGGTCGGCAACGCCGGTGAAGCAGGGATCCTCGACGAGGACGCGATCGCCTGGACGGAGCTGCTCGCGCAGGACGCGTTCGATGCCGTCGAGTGCGCCGCTGACGACGGCGACCGCGTCCGAGGGGACGCCGTCATCCTCGAACTGTTCCCGGGCCAGTGCGACCAGATCGGAATCGTTCAGGTCATCGCGA
This sequence comes from Thermoanaerobaculia bacterium, assembly GCA_038244715.1. Classification (GTDB taxonomy): domain Bacteria; phylum Acidobacteriota; class Thermoanaerobaculia; order Gp7-AA8; family Gp7-AA8; genus JADGNZ01. The sequence goes on along the minus strand of JBBRTE010000036.1, from coordinate 10,284 downwards.
TAAAGCCGCGGAGTGCCGTCCAGTTTTCGGAGAAATGGCGCGAGATCGGGCAGCAGGCTCGCGTCCGGATTGCCGGATGCGAGATCGCGGACCTCGGGCGGAAGCTCGGAGCGGGTGGGTGGGGCGGCGGGGGAGGCGTGGCGGACGACGGTTCCGCGCCGGCCGTCGGCCAGGGCGATGCCGCGCTCCTGGAGCGTGCGATACGCGGCCGCGACGGTGGCGGGGCTGACACCGAGGTGTGCGGCGAGGGGACGGACGGCGGGAAGGCGGGCGCCGGGCGGGACTCTTCCATTCGACACCGCCGCTTCGATGCTGGCGGCGATCTTGACGGCGGTCCTGCCCGAGACGTATTGTTGTACTGACATATGAGCGCTACTGTACTAGCACACGAGTCGTCAATGCAATCGCCGCGAACGACGGTCAGGCGTCTGGCGACGCGCGGACAGTACGACCGCGACACCGTCAACGCCATCCTCGATGAGGCTCTGCTTTGCCACGTTGGCTTCGTCGTCGAGGGTGCTCCCGTCGTCATCCCGACGATCCACACACGGGTCGGCGATACGCTCTACTTCCACGGCTCGGCTGCCAGTCGGATGCTTCGCTCGCTCCGCGACGGCGTGGATGCCTGCGTGACGGTGACCATCCTCGACGGCCTGGTCATGGCCCGCTCGGCCTTCCACCACTCGATGAACTATCGCTCGGCCGTCATCATGGGGAAGGGGCGGGAAGTCGTCGATCGCGAAGAAAAGCTCGTCGTGCTCGACGCGCTGGTCGAGCATGTGTGCAGAGGGCGCGCGCGAGACGTCCGCGCTCCGAATGAATCCGAGTTGAAGCAGACCCTGGTCATCGCAATGCCTCTGGCCGAGGCGTCGGTGAAGATCCGCACGGGACCTCCGGTCGATGACGAAGAGGACTACGCGCGCAACGTCTGGGCGGGAATCATTCCCATGGCGCTGACGCCGTCCGCGCCGATCGACGATGAGCGGTTGCCGGCCGGTGTCCCGGTGCCCGGCTACGCGACTCGCTACACGCGCTGATGCGCCTGGCTCGTCTTACTCGGTGCTCCACGGCGGCACCACGCCGTTCATGCGCGCGTACGCGACGGACTGGCCTAGGTGCTCGTGGATGTGGTTGAGGGCCATGAGGAAGGCGGCGCGCTCAGTGCCGTCGTTGCCGAACATGCGGATCGGTTTGTCCAGTTCGGCATCGCTCGTGTTGAGGATGGCGTTGCGCAAGAAGTCGAACGAGCGCCGCAGCTCCTCGATCACACGCGGTTTCTCGGTGACGCGCTCGAAGGAGCCCGTGTCGACCATCGCGCGATCTCCGACGAAGCTGACCAGCGTGTAGTTGCCACCGGCGATGTGCATGTAGACCTCGCTCACGGAGCGGACGCCGCGGGCCGGACGCCATGAGTACTTGTCCGCAGGAATGGCATTGGCCAGCGACAGGATCTTCTTCTGTACGTCGTCGAGATCGTGAAGGAGCTCGGCACGGACGCCATTTCTCGGCACCGTCGGAGGTGCCGTCTGGCGGATCTCGTGCGCGGGATGCAGCCGCACGGCGGCCGCAAGGGGAGACGCGACGATCACGAACGTCAGAGCGATGGAGGAAAGGTGCATGCCGGACTCTCTCCGCAAAGGGTACCCCGGCGCACTGTTCGCGGGCAATGCATCATCGGAGTCGATCGTGGGTCAGGAGGGGAGGAGCCGTTGGTGGGAAAGGGAGGAATCGAACCCCCACTACAGTGAAGTAAGAGGCTTCGGAAGGCGATCAGCGTCGCCGCTGTGCGATGTAGATCGCGCTGTCGTTCGTTTTGTTGTCTGTGATGGAGCTGTAGATGACCATCTCGCCCAGTGCCTGACAGTCGAGAGAGCCGGCGGCCGGCACGGTTACACCGGTTGGTAGAAACTCCTGCAGCGTTACCTGCTCGAAGTAGCTTGCGGGATAATTCTTCCCGAAGTTGTCCCCGATTTTCGTTCCGGCGGCATCGTACAAGGTGCAGACTACGCTGGCGATGCTGTCGAGGGAACGGACGCCGATGTTCATTCGGAAATTGACGATATCGGTCGGGATGATCAGAAGGAAGTTCTCGCCGAGGTGAAGCGCGTCCCTCACGGAGACCATCGGCTCGATGAAGCCGTTCGTCCCGTTGCCGGTATCGTTGAAGACATGCGCTGCGACGAACGGCGACCAGGTCTGCGAGGAGACGTCGATGCTCCCAAGACCGGTCACGCCCATGGCCGACAGGAAGTCGGTGCTGTCGGTGCCGTGTCCGGCAACGATGACGGACTTGGAAGGATCGGACGCGCTTCCCGGAGTCTTGGACGGATGGTAGGTATAGGTCACTTTCACCGGAGCATCCCCTTCATTCGTTGCCTGAAAGGTCGTTCGGAACGCCGATCCATTGGCGCCCACCACGGTGCCGACGGCGGGGATGACTCCGAGAAACACCGAGTCGCTGGAGCTGGCACGCAGCGAGACCTCGGAACCGGTGAAGACAGACGCACTTGCCAACGATCCGCCGCTGTAGTCGCTGGAGGTGTTGTAAAAGCCCTGGTTGTCCCTTCTCTGCGCCGCAACGAGGCCGCAATTCGGATCGCCGGACATGGTCACTCCGATCAGATCGCCGGCGTTGACACTCACCGACGGTGTGAGCGGAATCGACATCGCACCAGTCGTTGAGGCCGTAAATGGGCCGCGTTCGGCGACCAGCGTCAGGCTGCCGATCCCCGCGGGCCGGAAGAAGCGGATCTTGAACGTCATGCCGCAGGGAGGAACGTTCGTTGCGAATCGCACCGTTGCTGTGGTGAGCACACCCGCGAGATTGGCCGGGTTGTTGGTGTCGATGACCGTCCTGGGGAGGGTGGCCGAAGGGGTAAAGAAGACATCGAACTGCCCACTGACCTGTCCCACCAGAATCTGCTGCGCCTGGGCAACCCCTGCGACCAGAAAACTCAGAACGACGGCCATGCGAACGCACGATCTCATTGGTTCTCCTGATGGAACGGCTGGCTGGTCTTTGGTGGAAAGCAGAGTCGGAGAAGGAGGGTGGCCGCTGGTGGGAAAGGGGGGAATCGAACCCCCACTACAGTGAAGTAACAGGCTTCTGAGACCTGCGCGTCTACCAATTCCGCCACTTTCCCAACGTGCGGGCCGAGATTCTCGGTTGCAGGTTGAGGAATGTCAATCGCATGATTTGTATTCCTTTGTGGCGCGCTTCCAACGCAGGCGCAAAGCGACTATTCTGACCGTGCCGGACACCTACCGAGAACTCCCGATGCAGCCGACTGAAGGCGCCTCCGTGGCACTGGAACGCGCGAAACCAACCGTCGTACCCCCGCCGGAAGATGTCGCCACCGAGATCTGGAACCTCCCGAACTCGCTGACGCTGCTGCGCATTTTCCTCGTCCCGTTCATGGTGGTCGTCCTCCTCACCAAGTACTCCAACTACCTGGGGCTGGCCATCTTTTTCGTCGCGGCGATCACGGATTACTTCGACGGCTACCTGGCGCGGAAGTACAACAAGATGACCCGCCTCGGCGCGCTGCTCGATCCGATCGCCGACAAGCTGCTGATGTCCGCGGCCTTCATCTCGCTCATCGAGCTTGGTCTGGCGCGCGCGTGGATGATCGTGATCATCATCGGCCGCGAGTTCGCAGTCTCCGGACTGCGCTCCATCGCCGCGCAGCACGGCGTCACGATCGCGGCATCACCTCTGGGGAAGACGAAGATGGTGGCGCAGGTGGTAGCGATCGCGCTGCTGATCGTCGGCTACGAACTAGGCGAGTTCCGCTTCATCGGTGAGCTGGCGCTCTGGGTAGTCATGCTCTTCGCGCTCGTCTCAGGCATCGACTACTTCATCAAGTTCTCGCGCGCCGTGATCCGGCCGGAAAATCCCGGGCGGTAGTTCGGCACTCCATCGGTCGGGCGTGACGGCCGATCGATCGCGCGATGCTTGAAGCGCAGCAGCGCGCGTTCTCGTCCCGTGCAGTGAAGACCTGACCCGCGTGATGGCGCACGGTGACGACTATTTTCCGAAGCTGGAGGCCGCGGGATCCCAGCGGGCTCAGGTCTTCAAGAGCTCGCCGGACGAAGGCAGCGAAAGCGCACGCCTCATGTACCTGCTCTCGATCACCTGCGCGCGGCGCTCGGTGCGCATTGCCAACTCGTATTTCGTCCCCGACGATCTTTCCGTGGAGACGCTGGTCGCTGCGAAAAAGCGGGGAGCAACGGTGCAGGTGATCGTGCCCGGGAAACACATCGACGCCGAGGTGACGCGCAAGGCATCGAAATCGCGATGGGGCGCACTATTGGAAGCGGGAGTGGACATCTACGAATATCAGCCGACGATGTACCACTGCAAGGCCATGATCATCGACGAGATCTGGGTCTCGGTCGGATCGACGAACTTTGACTCCCGCTCTTTCCGCCTCAATGACGAAGCCAACCTCAACGTCCTCGACGCAGAATTTGCCGCCCGGCAGGTGGCCGTGTTTGAAGAGGACCTTCTCCATTCCCGCAAGATCACTCACGACGCATGGAAACGCCGGCCCCTTTCCGAGAAGCTGATGGAGCGCGCCGCAGGGCTGCTCCGTTCGCAGCTGTAGCGGCGCCGGATTCAGCGCTGTAATCGTCGGAGCGATGCTGGGAACGAATCGGGAATGCTGGCCTCGACAAGTTTTCCGAGGAGGACCAGCGATTCCTGCCGCCGAAGTTGAGATGGCCAGGTTCAAGCGAGCCCTGGAGGAACTCCCACTTGATCAATGGCTCCGAACGTTTTCGATTGTCGTGGATGCAGCAAAGTCGCTTACGAGTAACGCGAGTCGCCACCGGTCTGAACATTACTGTGTCCGGTATTGAACAGGTGGATGTTCGAGGCGACCAGTCAGGTGGCGGCCTGCTCGATGAGATTCTCGATTCTTCGAGCCGACTCATCCGGGGAAAGCACTTCTGTGTTCAAAGAGAGCGCCGGTTCTGGAACTGAAGGAAAGAAGAAAGCTCCTGCATCGCGGAGCGCGCGGTATTCCTCCACAGAGGTCAGCTTTCCAAAGGCCTTCCGGCTGGAGGCCGTGATTCGACCCTGCAGTCCTTCGTCGTCGCACGTCAGTGCCACGAACAGCACCCGGCCACCTGCCGACTCGACGATGTCCCGAGCCTTCCCGATGAAGTCCGGCTGCACGGATGCTTCCGGCGCGAATGTAAAGATGAATGATCTGTTCTCGGCTGCTGCTTCGGCAAAGCCCGCCAGCCAGATCGTCTCGCGAAGCCGAACGAAAGCAGGCGAGCCGAACTCGAACAATGACAACGCGGCATCGACGGCCAGATGGTTGTGAAACAACGGCAGGCCAGTGTTTTTCTGGAGTGCTCGTGCAATGGTCCACTTTACCCGACGCAACCGGACCGTATAGGAAGACGCAGAACATGTGTGCGCCGGCCCTCCATCGCGAAGCCGTGCCTCCGCCGAGCAAAATGGTAACGCACTCGCGCCAGGATAACGCAGCGGGGCCACGCCGGCGCCGGGCGGTCGTCAGCCGTCGTAGCAACGAGTCCAACGGGCTTCGGAACGACTCTCCGCGCGTCGCGCTGGCAGGCGAGGTCAGGGTGAAGGAGGGTCCGCATCAAAGTTGGAAGAGGCAACTTCAGAACCTGCTTATGTTGATTTTCACGATGCGAACACAGCGTTCACCGATCGGTCGTCTGGATAAGAACAACGTCCTGAGACCCAACAGTTAGATACTGCCATTACTGAAGACACCTCTCCGTCCCCACTACGCTCCTCGGTCTGTTGCGGGGCCTCGGCGGAAGCGGGGGTGCGGCGCGGGGGCAGGCCTTCGTTCTTCACTTCCATCAAGCAGTTCTACCCCGCTCTCTCCGGAGTTTCCATTGACGAACGCCGAAAACACGTGTCGGCGAGTGGCCTAAATTCAGCACCTTAAGACGGAGAAGAAACCGAAGGCGCGGTTGACAGTCGCTACTGATGGCCGTACGGTGCACTATTCTCGCCCTTGGAGGTCCCCATGTCTCGAACGATTCCTATGTCTTTCTTCGCCGTTGCACTCGCCGCGTCGGTCGTCGCATCCGCACCGGCGGCACAGGCCGCCGACGCCGCCCTTCGATACCGCTCCTACGTCAGCTATTTCAATGCGGTGCAGGCCTCGCGGTTGGCCGAAGCGAAGGAACTCCTCGCCAAATCGAGATTGGACGATCTGAAGGGCCTGAACGATGCGAAGGCACTGGCCGCGCTCACCCAGCTCTCCTCTCCCCTCGAGAATCTTCAGTTCAGGAAGGAAACTCTGAACGGAAACGAGACCACGCTCTTCGTGACCGGCAAATTTTCTCAAAAGGCCGACGAATGGAAGGACGCCAACGGCATCGTCAAGATGGTCCTGGATCACAACGATTGGAAGGTTCTTTCAGAGCAATGGAAGCGCGTTGAGACGCTGAAGGAAAAACCTCCCACGCCCGCGCAGCTCGATGCGATCAAGAAACTCCATGACGCCGGGTATCCAACACCATCCGATGAGGATTTCGTGCAAAGCGCCGTCTTCGGACAACTGTCGCTGATAAAACTTTTCCTCCAGGCCGGAATCCCCATCGAGTCGCGCGTTGGCCAGGGCTCGACCGCTCTGATCGAGTCGGCTCGCGGACACGAGGATGCCGCTCTGTACCTGATCCAACAGGGAGCGGACGTCAATGCGTTTTCCGACACGAGCATGACTGCACTGATGTTCGCCAGCCAGGAGTGCGGCATGACCAACGTGGTCAAAGCGCTTCTGGCCAAAGGAGCGCGCCTGGACATCGAGGATGCGATCGATGGAAAAACCGCGCTGCAGATGGCCGAGGAAGCGAAGTGCACGGCGAATGCGGCGCTGATCCGGGCGGCGGTTCGATAGGCGTCGGAATCGTCGCCGCTCAGTTGGTTCCGATTCTCAGAAAGTGGCTGTTGACACCGCACTTCAAAGCGCGCGACAAGTCACCATGGAGGCCTGGCCCCCGCCATGGCCCCGGTAGGGATTTGTCCTCGCTGCGCCACTCCTAGGCAGTCCCAACTCAACACAATCGACGCCCCGACTTGTAAGCTCCGAAAGTCGCTGCGGGAGGGTCATCGTTCATGTCGACCGACTGGAAACGCCGCGCGCCTGAGGTCACCGAGAAGACACTTCCGCCTAAGTACGCCCGAAAGGATTCCTCCGCTCAGATTCGGACGACGCCGGCGGGAGAAAAGCCCGCAGGGGATGAGCCGATTGATCAGAGTCTCGGGACTTCGGGGGCATTTGAGCGGCAGGCAACTGGCCCGGCCACAACACCGGCTGTGAAGGAAGGTCCAGTCTCGGCGATCTTCGTGACGCACGGGATGGGAGCGCAACTCCGCTTCCAGCCAATGGACGGAATCGCCCATGGCATGGATCGGGTCGTGCCCGCTTTGAAGCGGGAAGTTCATACGGTTCCCGTCGATGGGGCGCCTCCGATCCAGCGCCTGCAGTTGAGTGACGGCACCCGCACCCTTCACATCTATGAAGCCTATTGGGCACCGCTCACCGAAGGGCAGGTGGGGCTCACGGACGTGATCAGGTTTCTGTGGAATGGTGGCTGGAACGGTTTCACGAAAGCCAACCGGAAGTTCTATCGCAACATCTTTCAGAACAGCGTGGGCTTCGATATCCCCTTCGCAAGCAACATCCTGGTCATCATCGTCGCCCTGGCCATCATCTCTTTGGTGGGCATTGTTCTCCTCGGCAGCGCGGTCCTTCTGAAGGGCGTCCTTTCCGTGGAAGCCCAGAGCACGCGGGATGTAATGACTCTGATTGCGATCTTTGTTCACCAGGTCATGGCCTTCGGCGTTTTTCTGGTCGTCGCGCACGCGGCAAGGCCGTCGGCGAAGAGCGGAAGCTTCCATCGCTTCGTCGCGCACTACATCAGCGCGATCGGGACGCTGGCGCTCTATGTCGCCACCGCGGCGTTGCTTCTCGCGGCATGGGGAATCGGTGTCATCCTGGCGGCGAGCCAGGCCGTTACAGTCCCGCCGACCGCGGCCGTGATTCCAGGCTGCATTCAAACGCTCCATGCCGCCTTTCCAGTAGGTCTGTGGATTCTCCTGGGCTTCATTGCTGCGCTCGCCCTCATAGAACCCTTTGTGCCGGGTCTGCCGAACTTCCTTCAAGCGATTGCCCGGTTCATTCGATGGCTGACCGTGGCCGGCATCGTTGCTGCCTCCGCCGTGCTGCTGTTCCAGGGCTCCGTCAAACTCTACGCACAGGGGAAAGATCACTTCGAGTTGCGATGCCCCACGCCTGTTCGGTGTGATGAACGACCGTCGACCTGCAAAGAAGATCTTCACTCCCTATGGATGACTGTGTTCATCAAACGGAACGTTGCCGCATCACTCGATCGCTGTCCCTATACAGCCAACTCGTGGTGGCCCGTCCTGGTATTCATGACGGCAGGGGCCCTGCTGACGGCCGTCAGGCGCGTCACGTCGGGAATTAGAGATAGGGGCCGGCATCCATCCGGGTGGTTCGGAGCCATCGAGCTTCTCGCATTTGGCGTCGCCCTGTTGTCGCTCCCACTCCTTACCTTCCGAGTCGTTTTCTGGGTGGTGCAGAGCTGGATCAAATACATGGGGATGCCCGAGGGCAGAAGCCAGGTTTACCTTCCATGGGTGCTCGTGGTCGCGATTGGATACCTCGTCCGGAGCTTCCTCGTCAGCTACCTCGGCGATGTTGTCGCCTATGTGAGCTCCCACAAGCTCGATCGTTTCTTCAAGATCAAAGACGAGATCAGGACGGTGGCGCTGAACGTCGCGCGCGCTCTCTATCTCTCCAAAAAACCCGACGGTTCGCCTTTGTATCAAAACGTCGGCTTCGTCAGTCACTCTCTTGGGACGGTTGTTGCCTACGACGCATTGAACCGGATGCTGATCGAAGAACAGCTCGACCTGTCCGCACCGAGCAAGAACTACAACGTGCGAGAGCGCACGAATCTCTTCATCACGTCGGGATCACCGCTCGACAAGATCGCGTACGTCTACGGCACAAGCTCCAGCTCTGTCAGCGCTGCCATCGACGAACTGAGCGCGGCGACGCAGCCGCTGATCTCGGACGCGGCGTTCAGGACCGACCTCAAATGGATCAACTACTGGTCGCCGAGCGACATCATCAGCGGACCACTCGACTTCTATGACAACCCCGACATTGCGATGCCGCCACGCGTCAAGAACGTCGAAGACAAAAACGCCACGACCCCGCTGGCCGCTCACAGTGAATATTTCGAAAACGACGCAATCTTTGAAGAGATCAATCACTGGTGGAAGTAGAAATCGGTAACGGCAGCCAGCACCGCTGGCGACCTCTTGCCTCGCGCCGATCCGGTGACGTCGCGCCGCAGGCGTAACCCACCGGCACATCCTTTGCGGGCCCGCGCCGTGCCCGTCGAATGGAACGAGCTGCGGGTGCATCAGGATTCACCGCCGGAGTTAGACCGCGTTGACCCCTCTCCGAGTCAACGCGCGCGCCGGTAGTGCATGGCGACCGCGCCGCTGCAGAGCGGCTTCGCCGAGATCAACTCGAGCCGTCGGGTGCTGGGCAGTCCGCTCTCGTACAGGGTGGGGCCGTGGCCGGCGATCCTGGGGTGGAGGAGTAACTTGTACTCGTCGATCAGATCGAGCCGGTCCAACTCGGTCGCGAGCTTGCCGCTACCGAGGAGCACGCCGTCCAGGGTCTCGTCCTTGAGCTTCTGTACGCCTGTGCGCAGGTCGCCGGCGATGTGGTGGCTGTTCGTCCACGGGAAGTCCTTTCGCGTCGACGACACCACGTACTTCGGCTTGGCCTCCAGCTTTACCGCCCACTCGCGCATCGCCGGCGGTGCCTCGGCGTCGCCGCGAGCGACCGCTGGCCAGTAGCTCTCCATCATCTCGTAGGTGACGCGGCCCCACAGCATCGCCCCGCCCTCGTCCATGAGGCGGGTGTAGAAGGCGTGTGTCTCGGCGTCGGCGATTCCTTCCTGGTGGTCGACGCAGCCGTCCAAGGTGACGTTGATACTGAAGGTCAAGAGTCCCATGGTGTCCTCCGTTCGAGATACGCGACGATCGGCCCGCCGTCTGGCTAGCAAGCGCACGAGCCCGATGCGCGAGGTGCTCACTCTGTGCCGCCCAACGGCCCTTCGGTTCAGCGGCTTCGTGCCGCGCGCGAGGAGGATGGCACAGCCACCGGTAACGAGCGGCACGAAGTCCGCTGCAACCGAGGTACAGACCGGGGACATGGGTAACAGAAAAGACCGGGGACATGG
>JBBRTE010000035.1:0-24979 GCA_038244715.1 Thermoanaerobaculia bacterium | reverse complement strand
TCGGAGTGGTCGCCGAAGATCGAAAGCGCGTGCGTGGCACCCGTCCGCGCTGCGACGTGCATGCAGTAGGAGGTCAGCTCGCCCGCAATCTGGTACAGGTTCGGGATCATCAGCAGCAGGCCCTGCGACGCGGTGAATGTCGTGGCGAGGGCGCCGGCCTGCAGAACACCGTGGACCGTTCCCGCGGCACCGGCCTCCGACTGCATTTCGACGACCGTGAGCGGACTTCCCCAGATGTTGACGTCACCGCGGGCCGACCATTCGTCGGCCAGCTCGCCCATGGTGGACGAGGGGGTGATCGGATAGATCGCGGCGACTTCGTTGATGCGATAAGCAACCGACGCGGCAGCTTCGTTTCCGTCAACCGTCTTCTTTTTCGGCATTGTCATCAGATCTCCTCGACAGGACTCGAATCAGACGCCCAATATCCGGTCCGGGTCAAGCGGATGGGTCTCGGCGTTTGGCCGGCACATCGGCGTCGGTTCGTGCTAGCCGGCGGGCGCTGCCGACGGGTCCAGCGCCGAGCGGCCGCTGTTTCATCGCGGTTGGAACGATCCTCTCGGACGCATCTTGAAGTACGATTCGCACAAAGAGGATCGAATGCAGCGCAACGCCGCCTTTGCCGCGTTTCTCCTGTTGCTTCTCGCTGGATGCCAGTCAGAGACTCGAACGACGCAGTCGGAGACGCCTGCGAGCACCACGATCACAACGACCACCACGACGACGACGCAGGTCGTTACACAGAAGCCGGTCAGCACGACGACGGCGCCGGCGGAGAGCGTCCACTCTGCAACAGCCGCGGTGGAGACGAGCACGACGCCTCTGGCCCCGCCGGGCGTCCCGCCGCGAACGAAGCCGGTGGTGAAACCGGCTCCGCCGAAGACGGTACCGAAAACCGAGGCTCCTCAGGAGCCGGCAACGGAGCCGCCGGCCGTGGCCGCACCGGAGCCCGCGATTCCTTCCCCTGCAACGCCCCAGCCGGCCCCGGCACCCGTGACACAGGCTCCGGCACCTGCGCCGGCCACGACCACGACCACGACCACGACTACGACACCTCCGAAGCACATCGGGCACCCTCCCAAGAGCCACACCGTCTCTCACGACGGCGTTCTGCACGCGCCCGGATCGGAGAACCCGGCGCAGAAATGCGCGGCCTGCCACGGACGCGACCTGCGCGGCAACAAGGTGGCGCCTTCGTGCTACTCATGTCACGAGAAGAAGTGGAAGTAGCTCTCGAAGGGGACTGGCGCGCATTTCGTCGCGACATGAGTTTCCGTTTCGTCTCGAACGTGGACGGCACCAACTTTGTGGAAGCGACGCGCGACATCGATCCCGAAGAGACCCTGTTCGTCATCTACCCACGCCAGGCATAAGGCCGACGTCGGCGATGCCGAAGCGCTGCCAGGAAGACAAGTATGCAAATCGGAATGATTGGTCTTGGAAGAATGGGCTCCAACATGGTGCGGCGGCTTCTCAAGGGAGGCCATCAATGCGTGGTCTTCGATCGGTCGCCCAAAGCGGTGGAGGAGCTGACGCTGGAGAAGGCCGTTGGGGCTTCCTCGCTCGCTGACTTTGTGAAGAAGCTTGAGAAGCCGCGAGCGATCTGGCTGATGGTCCCGGGAGCGTTCGTGGACCAACTCATCGCTGATCTCGTGCCTGATCTCGAGCCCGGCGACATCCTCATCGACGGCGGCAACTCGTACTACGTGGACGACATTCGAAGGGCGGAGGAGCTCGCCGTCAATCAGATTCAATACATCGATTGTGGTACGAGCGGAGGCGTGAAGGGCCTTGAGCGAGGTTATTGCCTGATGATCGGCGGCCCGCATGACGCGGTCCAGCGCCTCGAGCCTGTGTTCAAGACGCTGGCGCCCGGGGCGGGCGACATCCCGCTCACCCCCGGGCGCGAGAAGATCGGCGGCACCGCCCAACAGGGCTATTTGCACTGCGGGCCGAGCGGCGCCGGGCACTTCGTCAAAATGGTGCACAACGGCATCGAGTACGGAATGATGGCGTCCTATGCCGAGGGAATGGACATCCTGGTCAACGCCAATGTGGGCAAGAGCAAACAGGCCGCCGATGCCGAGACGACCCCGCTGCGCAACCCCGAGGAGTTCCAATTCGATCTCAACGTGCGCGATATCGCGGAAGTCTGGCGGCGCGGTAGTGTCATTGCCTCGTGGCTGCTGGATTTAACAGCGGCCGCCCTGGTCGAGGATCCGACTCTCTCGAAGTTTGACGGCCGGGTATCGGATTCCGGCGAAGGACGGTGGACGATCAAGGCGGCTATCGATGAGGCCGTGCCCGTGCCTGTACTCAGCACGGCCCTCTATTCGCGATTCAGCTCCCGAGGCGATGCGCAGTTCGCCGACAAGCTGTTGTCCGCGATGCGCTTCGGGTTCGGTGGGCACGTCGAAAAGTCATGACCGAGCCGTCAACGAGCGTGGAGGATCTCCAGAGGCTGCAGCAGGACGCTGTCGGATACTTCCTCCGAGCCGCGAACCCGGACAATGGGCTGATTGCCGACAGCTCGAGGGAAGGTTCCCCGTGCAGCATTGCCGCCACCGGGCTCGGCCTCGCCGCCTGGGTCGTGGGCGCAGAGCGGGGATTCCTTTCCCGTGGCGACGCCGCCGCGCGGACATTGACCGCGCTCCGGTTCTTTCGCGACAGTTCCCAGGGCGAGGAGCCGGACGCCACCGGCCATCGCGGTGTCTACTATCACTTCCTCGACATGAAAACCGGCCGGCGCGTCTGGAAGAGCGAGCTGTCGATGATCGACACCGCGATCCTGATCGCCGGCGTCCTCACCTGCGGAATGTACTTTTCCGCCGCGGAAGATGACGAACGGGAGATCCGCGAGCTCGCCCGGTTCCTCTACGAGCGGATCGATTGGCCGTGGGCTGCCGCAAACGGTCCGGTCGTGCGCATGGGATGGAAGCCAAAGGCCGGGTTCCTGAGCTACGGCTGGGAGGGATACAGCGAGGCGATGTTGCTCTACATCCTCGGCCTCGGCTCGCCCACGCACCCGCTGCCCGCGGAGAGCTACGGCGCGTGGACCGGGACTTTTCAGTGGGAGAACCTCTACGACATTGATTTCCTTTTTGCGGCGCCGCTCTTCATCCACCAACTCTCGCACGTCTGGATCGACCTGCGCGGCATCCAGGATGCGTTCATGCGGGAGAAGCGCTCCGACTACTTCGAGAACAGCCGCCGGGCCACCGACGTCCAGCAGCAGTACGCCATGCGCAATCCCAAGTGGTTCAAGGGGTACGGCGAGAACTGCTGGGGAGTCACCGCCGGCCTCGGCCCCGGCTTCGAGAAGCAACGCTGCGAAGGCGGCGTCGAGCGGCAGTTTTATGGCTACGTGGCCCGTGGAGTTCCCTTCGGACCCGATGATGGAACCCTGGCGCCCTGGGCGGCCGTCGCGTCCCTGCCCTTCGCGCCGGAGATCGTCCTGGCCGCCATCCGGCACTTCCGGGACGCTCATCATGAAGTTCTCAGCGCGGACGGGCTCCTGACCAGCTTCAACCCCACCTTCGACACCGGCGCCGGGAACCATCGCGGTTGGCTCTCCCCAGAGCACCACGGGCTGGACCAGGGACCAGTGGCGTTGATGATCGAGAATCACCGCTCCGGGCTCCTCTGGCGACTGATGCGCGAGTGTCCTGCCATCGTGAGCGGACTGCGCCGGGCGGGATTTCGCAACGGTGGTTGAGATCGAGCAAATGATGAGCGCGACAGGCCGCACTAACTCCGAGCTGCTGCCGAACGACGCCTGTGACGCCGAGCTGCTGGCCAACGTGCGGCCGGCGGACTGGACAAACCCGCAACCCGCTCAAAGCTACAACCTCGTCGTCCTCGGTGCCGGCACGGCCGGGCTGGTCACCGCGGCCGGTGCAGCCGCTCTCGGCGCCAGGGTGGCGCTGGTGGAGAAGAACCTCCTCGGTGGCGATTGCCTCAACGTTGGTTGCGTACCTTCCAAGGCGCTCCTGCGCAGCGCGCGGTTCTACGCCGATCTCCGCCACGCCGCCCGATTCACAGGGAGCGCACCGGTGTCTTCGGAAGTCGATTTCGCCGCGGTCATGGAGCGCATGCGCCGCCTGCGAGCGCACATCAGTCACCACGACTCGGCACAGCGGTTCCGGGATCTGGGCGTCGACGTATTCCTGGGCGAAGCGGCCTTCGCCGATCTCCGCACGGTCAATGTAGGCGGCGTCGAACTCAAGTTCATGAAGGCCGTCGTCGCCACCGGCGCCCGTGCCTCTCGACCTCTCATCGAGGGCCTCGCAGAAGCCGGCTATCTCACCAACGAAACGGTCTTCAACCTGACCGAGCGCCCGCGGCGGCTGCTCGTGATCGGCGGCGGGCCCCTGGGCTGCGAGCTGGCTCAGGCCTTCGCGCGTCTGGGCTGCGAGGTGATCATCGCCAGCCAGGAGCCTTATTTCCTCCCCGGCGAGGAGCGGGACGCCGCGGAGATCCTTGCCGATGCCTTGCGGAAAGACGACATCGACGTGCGGCTCAACACAGAGGTGACGAGCGTTACCTCGCGGGGCGGGCAGAAGCTCGTGTGTCTGGTCAACGACAACCAGGTAGCGACAGTGGCGGTGGACGAGATCCTGGCGGGGGTCGGGAGGGTTCCCAACGTCGACGGACTGAACCTCGAAGCAGCCGGCGTCGAGTACGACCGGGAGCACGGCGTCCGGGTGAACGACTTCATGCAGACCAGCAACCGGCGCATCTACGCCGCGGGCGACGTGGCCCTGGAGCGGAAGTTCACCCACATGGCGGACGCCACTGCACGCATCGTGATCCAGAACGCCCTGTTCTGGGGCCACAAGAAACTCAGTTCCCTGACGATTCCATGGTGCACCTATACCGACCCGGAAATTGCCCACGTGGGCGTCCATGTAAAGGAGGCGCAGGAACGGGGTTTTCCCATTAAGACCTTCACCGTGCCGATGAGCGATGTGGATCGCGCGGTCCTCGACGGCGAGGATGATGGCTTCGTGAAGATCCACGTCCTTGACGGCACCGACACCATCCTGGGAGCGACCATCGTCGCCCGACACGCCGGCGAGATGATCAACGAGATTTCCCTCGCGATGGTGGCGGGGATCGGGCTAAAGACCATATCGCAGGTGATCCATTCCTATCCAACCCAGGCGGAGGCGATCCGAAAGGCCGCCGATGCCTACAATCGCACACGCCTTAGCCCGTTCCTGAAAGCACTCAGCAGACACTGGCTGGCTTGGTCGAGATGATGCAATCTCATTTCGGCCTGCGCCTAACCGAACAATGGATAAAGAAGCCATGATGAAACAGCCACAACTCGACCAGCTTTGCATCAATACACTTCGAATGCTTTCCATTGACGCCGTACAGAAGGCGCAGTCCGGTCATCCCGGCACGCCGATGGACGCTGCACCGACGGTGTACTGCTTGCGGCAGCGCCGATGAAAGTCGTCGCACAGCACTTCGGCTTCGAGCCGGCTCACGTTGTTACCGCGGCGCGGGAACGGATACGCCGCCAGGCCGCAACATGATGAGCGTTGTTGTCCCCGCGCTAATCACTGCAGGTGCAGCGTGAGCAGCGCAGACGATGCGGTGGAGCAGATCAGTCCATTGGCAGGGAAACCCGCCGAGCCGTCGATGCTGGTCAATGTTCCGAGACTGTTGACGGCCTACTACACGCTCATTCCGGAACCGTCAGTTCCCGCACAAAGAGTGGCCTTCGGCACCTCAGGGCATCGCGGTTCGTCATTCGACACGACATTCAACGAATGGCATGTCCTCGCCATCAGTCAGGCCATTTGCGAGTACCGTAAACAACGAGGCATCGACGGCCCGCTCTTCCTCGGCATCGACACACACGCGCTGTCCGAGCCAGCCCGCGCCAGCGCCCTCGAAGTCCTGGCGGCCAATAGCGTGGACGTTATGCTTTCCGAGGGCGACGAATACACGCCCACTCCCGCGGTTTCTCACGCAATCCTCACTTACAACCGCGGGCGTGGGCGCGCTCAGGGCCTGGCCGACGGCATTGTCGTGACGCCCTCGCACAATCCGCCCAGCGACGGGGGCTTCAAGTACAACCCACCCAACGGTGGCCCGGCCGATAACGATGTCACCGGATGGATCGAAGCGAGAGCGAATACCTTTCTCGAAAGCGGACTCGATGGTGTGAAGAGGATTCCCTTCGAGCGGGCATTACAGGCAGCCACGACGCATCGGCACGACTATCTGGATACTTATGTGAGTGATCTCGGCAGCGTCCTCGATATGGACGCGATTCGCGGCGCACACATTCGAATGGGCATCGATCCCCTCGGGGGCGCCGGAGTTCATTACTGGGCGCGGATCGCCGAGCGCTACGGGCTGGATCTCACGGTAGTCAACGAGGCCGTCGATCCGACCTTCCGGTTCATGACGGTGGATTGGGATGGCCGCATTCGCATGGACCCGTCCTCGCCTTACGCCATGCAGTCATTGATCGGCCTGAAAGATCGCTTCGACATTGCTTTCGCCTGCGACACCGACCATGACCGGCACGGGATCGTCACCCGAACCTCGGGGTTGCTGCCACCCAATCATTACCTCTCCGTCGCCGTCTCCTACCTCTTCCAGCACCGGCCGAAGTGGAACAAGTCGGCGGCCATCGGCAAGACGGTCGTAAGCAGCCAGATGATCGATCGTGTCACGGCGAAGCTCGGCCGGAAGCTCTATGAGGTGCCCGTTGGCTTCAAATGGTTCGTGGATGGCTTACTCGACGGGTCGCTTGGCTTTGGCGGCGAAGAGAGCGCCGGCGCCTCTTTCCTCCGGCTTGACGGCAGCGTCTGGACAACGGACAAGGACGGCATCGTCCCGGCCTTGTTGTCGGCGGAGATCACGGCACGGATGGGCCGCGACCCTGGAGAGATTTACCGCGATCTTGTGAACGAGTTCGGTGAACCTTTTTACGATCGCGTTGAGGCGAAAGCCACCCCGGCGCAGAAGGAAACGCTGAAGAAACTCTCGCCGAAGCAGGTTCGTTCCGCAGAGCTGGCTGGCGAAAAAATCCAGACCATCCTCACAAACGCGCCGGGCAACGGTGCATCCATTGGCGGCGTGAAGGTGATTGCGGAAAGCGGATGGTTTGCGGCACGTCCGTCCGGGACGGAAGCCATCTACAAGATTTATGCAGAGAGCTTCCGAGGAGCGGAGCATCTGAAGCGCATCCTCAAAGAGGCCCACACAATCGTCGACGACGCGCTGGCAGCGTCTCCGCCACAAGCCGGAGCTTCCGCCAGGGAGAATTGATGATTGCGAGGCGATCTGTCGCGTCCTCGATTTGCCGGCATTCATCCATCGGCTACCATTCTCCTGTGAAGTTCGAACGGAGTCAGGCCAACGTCGCCTGACTCCCAAACATCAACCTGTGCACGAAATCGGGGTAGGCCCACGACAGCGGCCCCTGAAATGCTCATGAGCCAGCAATTCGAATTTCGGGCGATTGAGATCTCCGACCCAACTCATTCAACACCTGGCTCCAACCATCTTCCGTTCTGAACCATCGATTCGACACGAACTGAGTTCTTGCGGAGCACACGCGACCGTTAGCTCCCAACCATCTTCGGTTCCCAAAACGGGCGCTTCGAGGTGCGTATCGAGTTTTTTGCGCACCACAGGTACCCGGCGATTGGTGACGAAATCGCTGCGGGAGTCGGGTTCACTGGAGGCGCTGACAGGATCAGCGAATGATCATCACTTCTTCCAGTGACTTCTTTCGGATGTCGGGCACGCGACAACCTGCCGCGGGATATCCGACAGGCACGAGAAGATAGGGTTTCTCGTTCACGGGCCGGCCGAGGATTGTCCGGAGAAATCCCATCGGACTGGGTGTGTGAGTCAGTGTGGCCAGGCCGGCGGCGTTGAGCGCCGCCAGAAGAAAGCCGCACGCAATTCCGACTGATTCGTTCACATAATAGTGCGTAACGCGGGTGCCATCAGGAAGGAAGCCGTAGTCTTCTTTGAATACGACGATGAGGGCGGGCGCGATCTCGAGAAACTCCTTGCGCCAGTCAGTCTGTAGAGGCGCCAGAGCCCGCAGCCACCCCTCGGGCATACGGCCGCTGTAGTTCTCTTTCTCTTCCTCTTCAGCAGCGATGCGGATCTCGCGCTTGACGGCGGGATCGGTGACGACGACGAAACGCCAGGGCTGCATGTTGGCGCCCGAGGGGGCGGAAGCAGCGGCGGCGATGGCGACGGCAAGAACTTGATCAGGAATCGGATCAGACGAGAAGTCCCGCACCGTGCGCCGTTTGAGAAGCGTGTCGCGGAACGCGGCTACGGCTCGACGGGATCCGTCGTGCGAGAGTCGCCTCGGCTGGTAGGCAACAGTCGGAAAATCGCTCATTCCCAGATTGTATTGGAGAGAAGAGAAGAGTGACGCCGGCCTGGCAGCGGTTTCTTTTCCAATCAACGAGGCCGAGGCAGTCTTGTTCGGGCGCCGGTAGGGTGAGGTGTGCGTCGCTTCTTCTCCAGGGCCGAGCTTTTGGCGATCACGAGCAGGACGCCCACCAGCACGAGCGCGATGATAATCGGCGCCAGCCAGTACTTTTTGCTCTCGCGCATCAGTTCCCACGGTCGTTCTGGACGGCGATTTTGGACATGGTCAGAACATCCGCTCGTAATGCTTGTGGTCTTCCCGCCGGGGGGTACGGCTCCCAGTAGGAATCGGCGCGCGGTGTGCGGCGCCACAGCGGATCGGCGCCCATCATCCGCCGGATCCGCTATCATGGACCCGCCCTGAAAACAGTCATCCTGGCCGGCGGACTCGGCACGCGCCTCAGCGAAGAAACGGTCGTTCGACCAAAGCCGATGGTGGAGCTGGGGGGACGTCCTATCCTCTGGCACATCATGAAGCTCTATTCGCACTTCGGCATCCACGATTTCGTGGTCTGCCTCGGCTACAAGGGCTACACCATCAAGGAGTACTTCGCCAACTACTTCCTCCACAACTCCGACGTCACCATCAACCTCCGCAACAACGAGCTGATGGTGCACGAGAACAGCTCGGAACCCTGGACGGTGACGCTGGTCGATACGGGCGACAACACCGCCACCGGCGGACGGCTCAAGCGCGTTCGCCAGCATATCGGCGATGAGACTTTCTGCTTCACCTACGGCGACGGCCTCGGCGACATCGACATCGCCGCGCTGCTGGCCTTTCATCACAAGCAGAAGACCCAGGCAACGCTCACGGCCGTTCAGCCGCCGGGCCGCTTTGGTGTCATCGACATCGATGAGGACAAGATCCGCGACTTCACCGAGAAGCCGCCCGGCGACGGGAGCTGGATCAACGGCGGCTTCTTCGTGCTGGAGCCGGCGGTGTTCGATCTCATCGAAGGCGACGCAACGGTCTGGGAGCGCGGACCGATGGAGACGCTGGCCCGAAGCGGACAGCTTTCCGCATTCAGCCATCCCGGCTTCTGGCATCCCATGGACACGATGCGCGACAAGATTCATCTCGAAGAACTGTGGTCGTCCGGTCGCGCGCCGTGGAACATGTGGCGATGAATCGCAGCTTCTGGCGCGGGCGGCGGGTCTTTGTCACGGGGCACACAGGCTTCAAAGGGCGCTGGCTGACGCGGTGGTTGACGATTTTAAGCGCGGACGTCAGCGGCTATTCACTCCCTGACAACGACGTGCGCGATCTGCCGGCTCTGCGCGCAGCCCTGAATGCCGCACAGCCAGAGGTCGTCTTTCACCTTGCGGCGCAGGCGCTCGTCCGTGCGTCGTACGACAATCCCGCGACGACGTTTACGACCAACGTGATCGGCACGGTCAACGTACTGGAATCGCTGCGCAATACACCTTCCGTTCGTGCGGCGGTTCTGGTCACCAGCGACAAGTGTTACGCCAATTCGGGCGAAGGACGCGCATTTCGCGAGAGCGATCCGCTCGGGGGTGACGATCCGTATTCGGGCAGCAAGGCGTGCGCGGAGATGGCGATCGCGGCCTATCGGAAGTCGTTCTTCTCGCGCGACGACGCCGCGCCGCGCATCGTCAGCGTGCGCGCGGGAAACGTCATCGGCGGAGGCGACTGGTCGAGCGACCGGCTCGTTCCGGATCTGGTCCGTTCCTTCCGGGAGCGGAAGGAAGCACTCATCCGCAACCCGGAAGCGACGCGGCCGTGGCAATTCGTTCTCGATGCGTTGCACGGCTACCTTCTCGTCGCCGAATGCGCGTTTGACCGGGCGGACCTGCCTCCAGCCTTCAACTTCGGACCGAGCGAACACGAAGCGCGCACGGTGGGCTGGCTCGCTGCGGCGATGGCGGCGCGATGGGGAGAGGGCACGTCCTCGCACATGGTACAAGGTCCCCATCCATACGAAGCACAGACGCTGGCGCTCGACAGCTCGCTGGCCAGGCAGGTTCTTCAATGGAAGCCGCTGCTCGACATCCCCACCGCCGTCGCATGGACGACGGACTGGTACCGGAGCGAGCGTGACCTCACAAACTCTCAGATCGAAGATTTCATGGAGCGCGCCACCGCATGACCGTTTGCCGTTTCTGCAGTACTGCCCTGACGGAGGTTGTCGCCGATCTCGGCGTGCTGCCGCTTTCGAACGCTCTCGTGACGCCCGATGGTCTCGGCGCTCCCGAAATGTTCTATCCACTCGTCATCTGGATCTGTCATCGCTGCTATCTGGTGCAGACACCGCTGGCCGAAAAACCGGAACGGTTCTTCAGCGACTATCCCTATTTTTCATCGTACTCGGACGATTGCGTGCGATGGGCGCGCGAGTACTTCGAGGCTATCCGGCCGCGCCTCGACCTCGGATCGCGGTCGCTGGTCGTCGAGATCGCAAGCAATGACGGCTATCTGCTTCAGAATTTTGTGAACGCCGGGATTCCGGCGCTGGGCATCGAGCCGGCCGCGAACGTCGCCGCCGCGGCCCGGGCGAAAGGGATCGAGTCGCGGACTGAATTTTTCGGGTCCGCGGTAGGAGCAGACATCGGCGGCAGCGCCGATCTTCTGATCGCAAACAACGTTCTGGCGCATGTTCCGGAGATCAACGACTTCGTGGAAGGATTGCGGCTGGCGCTCGCTCCCCGAGGCACGATTACGATCGAGTTTCCGCATCTGCTGCAGATCATCCGGTTCGTGCAGTTCGACACGATGTACCACGAGCACATGTCGTATCTGTCGTTGCAGGTTGTGCAGCGGATTCTCGAAGCGCATGGCCTGGCCGTGACCGACGTTGAGGAGATTCCGTCGCATGGCGGGTCGCTTCGCGTTTACGCGCGACATCGCGGTGCCGAGGCCGGCCCGCGTGTGGAAAGCGTCCTGGCGAAAGAACGGGAGTTTGACCTCGAGTCGCTCGACGCGTATCGCGCGTTCAGCGACGGCATCGCGCGTTGCCGGCGCTCGCTTCTGCGCTTTCTCATCGACGCGCGTGAAGAGGGCAAGCAGGTCGTGGGCTACGGTGCGCCGGCGAAGGCGAGCACGCTATTCAACTACTGCGGAGTACGGAGCGATCTTCTTTCCTATACCGTCGACCGCAGTCCGCACAAACAGGGGCTCTATCTTCCGGGCGTGCGTATCCCGATCTTTGCACCGGAGAAGATCGCCGGGACGCGTCCTGACTACGTCCTGATTCTTCCGTGGAACCTGAAGGACGAAATCGTCGCGCAGATGGCCCACGTAAGAGAGTGGGGAGGGCGGTTTGTCGTGGCCATCCCGCGGACCGAGGTGGTGGCGTGAAGCTTGTCGAAACGCCGCTGGCGGGTGTGATGGTCGTCGAGATCGAGCCGGCTCGCGACGAGCGCGGGTACTTCCTGCAGACCTATTCCGACGAACTGCACCCGTTGCTTCCCGATATCGCCGAAGGGGCGGTCTCGTGGAACGGGGCGAAGGGCACGCTGCGCGGTCTGCACTTTCAGCACGCGCCGCATGGAGAAGCGAAAATCGTTCGTTGCAGCCGCGGCGCGGTCTACGACGTCGCCCTCGATCTCGAGACCGGACGATGGTTTGCGATTGAACTTTCGCGGCACAATTTCAGGATGCTTTTCATTTCCCCCGGTTTGGCCCACGGTTATCTGACTCTGGAAGACGACACGGAAGTCAGCTATCTGCTGTCGGTCGGCTGCAAACCGGAGGCTGGTGGAGGCGTTCGATGGGACGATCCCGCCTTCCGGATCGACTGGCCGATGCAGCCGCTTCGCCTCTCCGAACGCGACCGGACCTGGCCGTACATGAACCGATGACCGAAGAAGCATTGCACCGGCTAGGTAAGGACGCGGCGACACGCGCGCGGATGATCGCCGCCCTTCAGCAGTTCGAGCGATTGCCACAAAACCGCTTCACAACCGTGCGCGACGACGTCACGGGACCGATCGCAGACGCGTTGCATACTTCGCTTACGGTCATCCGCAAAGAACTGAGCAACGGTCTCATATTCGAATTTCCGTACCGGTCGAAAATTGCCCGCGACTTTGTCATGTCCTGCCCCGAGAAACCGGACCACGTCTGGGAGCCGCAAACGACGAAACTTCTCGTGCACCTGGCCGGAATGGTCACCGACGTCGTCGTCGGCGGAGCGTATTTCGGCGACCAGGCCATTCCGATCGCGAACGCTCTGCGCGGGCGTGGAACGTGTCACGCGTTCGAGGCCGATGCCGTGCAGGCGTCGATGATCGAGCGCAATGCTTCGATCAACGGTCTGGACAACGTGCGCGTGAATGCCATCGGGCTCTGGAGCCAGCCGGCGACTCTTCGTCTGGTCGGTCACGATGCGCTTGCCGGTGCGGCGGAATCGGAGACCGGCATTGCCGCGACGACGATCGACGCATACGCGCGCGACCTCGGCATCAGCGTCGGCCTGATCATGCTCGATCTCGAGGGCGGCGAGCTTCACGCGCTGCGCGGCGCGAGCGAGCAGCTCGCGCGCAATGCGCCCTACGTCGTTTTCGAAGTGCACCGCTCCTATGTGGACTGGTCGCACGGCCTGCGCAGTACGGAGATCGTGCAACTCCTCTCCGCCTTCGGCTACACCATCCTTGCTGTTCGCGACTTTCAATCGAACTACGACCTTGCCGGAAGGCCGATCGAGCTCGTTCCGATCGAGACCGCGTATCTCGAAGGTCCGCCGCACGGCTTCAACCTTTTCGCCTTTCGCGACGCGGCGGTGATCAATGACAGCTTGTTCCGTGTAACGCCGAACGTCAGTCCAAAACTACTGTTTCACCGCGACCCCAAACTCCATCATCCGGCGGGCGGCCTTTGATCACGGTTCTCGGCGCTTCCGGTTTCGTCGGCTCCCATCTCGTCGAGTATCTGCAATGCTCCGGGATCGATTTCCAGACGCCGGCCCGTCACGAGCCGCTGGCAGGGCGCGACCTCGGTCACATCATTTATTGCATCGGCCTGACCGCTGATTTTCGCCAGCGTCCGTTCGACGCCGTCGACGCGCACGTTTCCAGGCTGCTCGACGTCGTCCGCAGCACCACGTTCGAATCGATCGTCTTTCTCTCTTCGACGCGCCTCTACATCAACGGCAACGGCGTGGCGCACGAGGACGACGCGCTACGGTTTAGTCCACTCGAATTCGAGGACATCTACAACCTCTCCAAAGCGACTGGCGAGTCGATCGTCCTCTCGCTCGGCGGGCGCGGCCGGGTGGCTCGGCTCTCGAACGTGTATGGAGCCCGCCAGTCTGCTACGTTTCTCGGCATGATCCTGGCGGAGGCAAAGACGACCGGCGCGATTGCCCTGCAGACGGCACTCGAATCGCAGAAGGATTACGTGAGCGTCAGCGACACGGCCGCCCTGCTGGTGAAGATTGCATTGCACGGCCGGCAGCGGATTTACAACGTGGCCAGCGGTGAGAACCTGAGGCATGCGGACGTCACCGCGGCCATCGCCCGGCTGACCGGCTGCAGCGTCTCCGCGGTTCCGAACGCCCCCACCGCGGTATTTCCCCGCATCGACATCGAACGCGTGCGGTCGGAGTTCGGATTCAGACCGTTGCGGCTGCTGGACGACCTCCCCTCGCTGATCGGGAGGAATGTCTGATCACCATCGACCGCAGAGCGGGTGTAGTTACCGTGGATGGAAGGGCGTACGCGATGGACACCGCCGAGGCCTTCGCGCTCGTTTCGGACGCGTGGCTGGGGATGTCGATTCGCGTGAACTATCCGTATACGTTCACCTGGCTCGGGCGGCCGCTCATTCAGTACCCGGAGGACCTGCTGCGCTTGCAGGAGCTGATCTATCGCGTGCAGCCGGACGTGATCGTCGAAACCGGCGTCGCGCACGGGGGCTCGCTCATCTTCCTCGCCAGTCTGTGCAAGCTCATCGGACGCGGCAGGGTCATCGGCGTCGACATCGACATCCGGCCGCACAACCGCGCGGCCATTGAATCGCACCCGCTGAAGCCGCTCATCACGCTGGTGCAGGGAAGCTCGATCGATCCCGCGGTAGTGGCGTCGGTGAAGGCGATGATCGCGCCCGATGAAAACGCGCTGGTCGTGCTCGATTCCGATCACAGCAAAGCGCACGTGCGGCAGGAGCTCGAGGCATACGCACCTCTGCTGAAACCCGGCTCGTACATCGTGGCGATGGACGGCCACGTCATGGAAGCCGCCGCCGGCAGTTCGCGCGGTGCGGCGGACTGGGCCACGAACAATCCGAATGCGGCCGTATCAGAGTTCGTCCGTGAGCATCCTGATTACGCCGCCGAAACTCCGCCATTCATTTTCAACGAGAGCGTGCTGACGGAAGGCATCACGGGCTGCCGCGGCGGGTTCGTCAAACGCATCCGATGAGCGTAACGATCGCCGCCGTCATTCCAACCCGCAACCGGCCGCACCTGGCGATGAATGCCGTGCGATCGCTACTGGATCAGGACGTCCCAGTCGATATCTTCGTCTCGGACAATTCGCCGTCGCCGGATGCGGCGCTGCGGGATCTCGAACGCAGCGAGCCTCGCGTCCACTACCTCCGTCCGCCGCGGGAGCTGCGAATGGCCGAGAACTGGGACTGGGCCGTTCGCCAGGCGATGGAGCGTTCCGACGCCACCCACGTCACCGTTCACTACGACCGCAAAATCTCGAAGCCCCGCCAGCTGCACGCGCTGCAGTCCGCCGTTGAAACGTGGCCGGATCTCGTCATCACGTTTCCCGTAGATTTCGTCTACGGCTACCCTCCGCCGCTGCGGCTTTGGCAGGTGCCATGGACGGGGAAGGGCTATCTGATCAAGACCTCGCGCGTGGCCAACCTGACCGCGGCCGGGCGGGCGAGCGACCTCGGCCAGGCCTTTCCGATCCTCTCGAACTGTCTCGTGCCTCGAGACGTGCTCGATGCCGTGATCGATCGCTTTGGCGATTTGTGCAACTCCACCAGTCCGGACACTTGTTTCACCTACCGCTTCTGCACGCTCCACAGCCGCTACCTTCACCTCGACCGGCCCCTCGGCATCCTCTATGCCTCGGACCGCAGCAACGGCCTCGGATACCTCCGATCCACGGGTGGTGATTTCGCCGATTTTCAGAAGGGATGGGGTGACCGGGCCTGGCTCGACGCCGCCCCGCTGCCGGGCGTCAATCTCGGGTTCAACATGCTCTATCACGAGTACGAGCTGGTGCGACGGGCTGCTCCCGGGCAGCTTCCACCGATCGACCGCGCTGCCTGCCTGAACCAACTCGCCGAGGGGCTGCGGTGGCTGGTAAATCCCGAGGAGAAGACCAGACTTCACCGGCTTCTGGAAGGGCAGGGGTGGAGCGGCGAGACTCCGGAGTTCGTCCCGCCCACGCCTCAACACATCGTCAGCGAGGCGATCATCCGTTTCCTCGCGGATCATTTCGGCAGAGTCCCGGACACGATCACCGGCTTCGCCTTTCGGAACGACGACGAAGCGCTGCGCTACGCGGGGAAGTACCCCCGGCGCGTGCAGGAGAGCCACGAGCATCTCGACGTTCTCGATCCCGTGCCGGCTGGCGCCGCATGAAGATCGCCATCGTCATACCGACGCGGAATCGACCGCGCTACGCGCTCGCCGCCATCGAGTCGCTTCTAGGCCAGGGCGGCTGCGCGTTCGAAGTCATCGTCTCTGACAACTCCTCATCCGAAGCAGACGTTCGTACCGTCGCCGAATTCTGCCGCGCAGCGAACGATCCGCGCCTCATCTACATCAGGCCGCCCGAAGAGCTGGACATGGCGGCGCACTGGGACTGGGCGCTGGAGCAGGCGCTGTCGCGCAGCGACGCCACGCACTTCATGATTCACTACGATCGGAAGATCTGGAAACCGCAGAGCCTCCGGTTGTTGGCGGCCGCCGGCGAACGGTATCCGGAGAGGATCGTCACGTACGCGGCCGATACGGCCTTTCCGGCGCCGCCGTTCTTCGTAGCCGGACAGTCTCCGGTGAGCGGCAAGCTCTACGAGATCCGCACTGCGCAGGTCGTACGACTGAGCTCACGAGCCATGATCCGGGAGATGACCTACGCCTTCCCACTGCTCTCCAACTGCATCACGCCGCGAGCCGTCATCGAGCGCGTGCGCGATCGGTTCGGAAGCATCTGCCGGTCGTCGACGCCGGATGCCGCATTCACCTACCGATTCTGCGCGATGGAGGAGCGGTACCTGCATCTCGATCACTCGCTGGTGATGATGTACGGCTTTCAGTACAGCAACGCGGTCGGCTACTTCCGCGTTGAGACCGGCGGCTCGTTCGGCGATTTCATGAAGCTGTGGGGCTGCCGCCCGTGGCTCGATGCCGCTCCTATCCCGGGCCTCGGCCTCGGGCACAACGTTCTGTTTCACGAGTACGGACTCGTGCAGCGCATCGTCGGCGAGGGTCTCTTCCCGCTCATCGAACGCGACGCATATCTGCGCGAGCTCGCCTCCGGGCTGGCGTTTATCCCCGATCCCGCCGTCAAGGCGGAGATGCGCCGCGTGATCGAAGAGCACGGCTGGCGTGGCGAGGAGCCCTCTGCGTATGTTCCGCGGCCACGTCCACTGTATCGCCGGCTCCTCGGCAAGGCTGCGCGCCTTGTCGGACTGAGTCCGCGTCCGCGGCAGGCGGTGGCGCTTCTGCTCGCTGATCGGTTCGGAATCTGTCCGCCTGATCTCGATGGCTACGTCTTTCCCACCGAGGAGATGACGATGCGCTACCTGCTCCAATGCCCGCGGCGGTTGCAGCACAACGAGTTGCTCGAGCCGATGCAACCAGCTGAGGTGCCGTTCTCCGTATGAAGATCGTGCACATTGCCGCCACACCGAACGGCGCGCCGTGGATGATCGCACTCGCACGCGAGCAGAAGAAACTGGGGCATGACGTCGCGGCGATCGTCCCCTCTCTCGACGGCAACATCGCGCCGGAACTGCGGAACGCCGGCATCGAGGTCCATGCGGCGCCGGTCGACGGCGTGCTCTACGCGCCGTCGCACATCGCGCGCGTGCGTTCGCTCATTCGTGTCGTGCGGCTTCTGCGCCGCATTCGTCCCGACGTTGTGCACAGCCACATCTTTGCCTCGGTCATCGCCTCGCGCATCGCCACATGGATCGCCGACGTCCCCATTCATCTGGCCGGTAACGTCCATCCGATCTCGCTCGAATCGACCGTCATGCGCGCGCTGGAAGTGGGGACTGCTTTCTGCGATACGAAGACGATCGCGTCGTCGACGTATACGCGACAGCTCTACATCGACTACGGCGTTCCGGCGGACCAGGTCGAGCTGATTTTCTACGCCGTCGATCAAAGCGGACACGACCCGGCACTCGTCGGCACGACGGCCGCGCGTCAGAACCTCGGCATCGACGCGGCAACGCCCGTAGTCGGCAAGATCGCCTACTTTTATCCGCCGTCGAAGAAGAACGGAACTCTTCCGAAGTTTCTGCGCGGGCGCGGCGTCAAAGGTCACGACGTTTTTCTGCGCGCGATACCGCACGTGCTCCAAACGGTCCCCGACGCGAAGTTCGTTCTCGTTGGCCGTGGCTGGGGAGCCGGCGGTCCGGCCTACGAACAGACACTGCGCGACCTCGCCACGACACTCGGCATCGATCACGCGGTCCTCTTCGCCGGCGAAACAGATGACGTTCCGGCCATGCTGGCCGCGTTCGACGTCTCCGTCCACTGCTCGCTGAGCGACAACCTCGCAGGAACCATCGAGTCTCTTCTGATGGAGCGGCCGATGGTCGTCTCCGACATCCCGGGTTTTGCCGACACCATCATTCATGAGGAGACCGGTTTGCTCGTGCCGATGGACGATCCGCCCGCGCTGGCCGCCGCAATCATCCGCCTGCTTCGCGACCGCGAGCTCGGCCGCCGCCTTGGACAAAACGGTCGCGCGCGGATGTTGAGCCGATTCACGCTCGCGCGAACGGTGGCGGATTTCGAAGCGCTTCTGTCGCGCCTTCCTGCCCGCGCGTCCGCCCGCTATCGGCTGCACAGGACGATCGCGCGAACGTTCGCCGCGCCGTTCCGCCTGCTGCCTGTCGCGTTCCGCGCCTGGCGCGCCCTCCGCGCCGCGCGCTCATGAGCACACACGCGCCGGCACACCGAACGCGGTCACATCATCCGGAATGTTGCGCACGACAACCGCGCCCGCGCCGATCACGCTTCGCGAGCCGATGGTCATGCCCGTGACAACGGTCGCGCCGGCAGCGATGAGAGTTTCCTCGCCGATCCGCACCGTCGCTCCGATCGTGCTGCCGACTGAGACGTGTGCAAAGTCGCCGACGACCGTGTCGTGATCGATTGACGCCTTTGTGTTCAGAATCACGCTCCGCCCGATCACCGCGTGCGGCGTCACGACCGCCCCGGCGGAAATCATCGATCCTTCGCCGATGCGCGCCGATTTGGCGATCGATGTGAACGGATGGATCGCCGTGGCCAGCCGCTCGCCGGCGAGTTTCTCCACGAGTGCGCGCCGCAGCCGGTTATCGCCGATGGCGACGATGATCGCGTCATGAGCGATCGTGCGCAGGTCGTCGATCGTGCCGAGAACGTTCTTCCCGGGCGTGTCGTCCACGAACCCGATGGCCGGCGTCCCGGCGCATTCGAGGATGTCCGCCACGATCATCCCCTGCGATCCCGCGCCGACGATCACGATGCGCTGCGTCATGACGCGCGAGTGTATCGCCGGCGGCGCGTTACGATGAAACCCCCGCTGTTAAACTCCGCGACCGAGGATCGGAATGTTCAATGTTAACCGTTGAATGTGGCTACGCTCCGCCGCAATCCATTCAACATTCAGCATTCGTCCTTGGGATTCCATCGTTCCTCCGGCCCGTGACGAGGTGCGCTTCCAGCAGCGGCGTCGTCAGCTCCGTTAGTTGCTGTCGCCGAACGAGATGCCGAGACTGCGCGCGGTGGAGATGATTTCACCGGCAGGGTCCACGCGCTTCAGGTTCGAGATGGCGTCGCGTATCGGGACCGACACGATCTTGTCCTCGCGCAGGGCCACCATCCGGCCAAACTGGCCACGGGCGCAGAGGTCCGCTGCTGCTTTTCCGAAACGGGTGGCCAGGATGCGATCGAACGCGATCGGTGAGCCGCCGCGCTGGATGTGGCCGAGCACGGTCACGCGAATCTCGAAATCGATGTGCTGGGCGATGTCCGCGGCAACCTGGTAGGCGATGCCCCCGAGACGGCGCGACGCCGGATCGAGGTATCTCTCCTCGCCCCCCGCGCGCTTGGCGCCCTCGGCGACGACGATGATGTCGAACTTCGACCCCTCGTTCGATCGCTCGCCGATCGAACGAACAATGTGCTCGGGACTGTAGGCGATCTCCGGAATGAGAATGATGTCCGCGCCGCCGGCGAGGCCCGAATAGAGCGCGATCCAGCCGCAGTTGCGGCCCATCACCTCGAGGATCATGACGCGATCGTGACTCTCGGCCGTGGTGTGCAGCCGGTCGACCGCATCGGTGGCCACGCCGACCGCCGTCATGAAGCCAAAGGTGTAGTCGGTTGCGGCAAGATCGTTGTCGATCGTTTTGGGGACTCCCACGATCGGCACGCCCATCTCAAAGAGACGCTGCGCGATCTTGAGTGTTCCGTCGCCACCGATGGCGATCACGCCGTCGATGCCGAGCCTGGCCATCGTCTCCAGAACCGTGGCCGAGCGGTCCTCAAAGCCTCCTCCTTCGACGGGATACGCAAAGGGGTTCCCGCGATTGGTGGTGCGCAGCAGCGTGCCGCCCTTCGGCAGGATGCCGCGGATTGATGCGGCGGTGAGTGGTACGGTCGAATCGGTCAGCAATCCTTCGAAGCCGAGCTGAATGCCGAGAACGTCGAAGTCATAGTCGTGGGTGGCAGTGCGGACGGCGGCGCGGATCACTGCATTGAGCCCCGGGCAATCCCCCCCACCAGTCAGAATGGCAAGCCGTTTCCGAGTCATGTTCGCGCGAGAGTACCAGCGGAGGGGCAAGGAATCGCGGACAGCCTCGCCGAAAGGCTCCTCATCGTGAACGAGCTCCCACCACCGCCCACCAGTTGACCACCCCGTGCGGATTGAACGGGACTAAGACAACCCGATGCGAAACCTTCTCGCCATCGGAGTGATCCTGGTGGTTCTCGGCATCGCCTCTCTGTTTGTGCCGATTCTTCATCGCGAACGGCATGGCATCGATGCGGGCGGGACCTCGATTGGAGTGACCACGACGCAGCGTGAGCGTGTGCATCCAGCAGTGAGCGCCGTCCTCATCGCCGGCGGAATCCTTCTGATGAGCGCCGGCACGTGCAACACGAGATAGCAGCGAATGAAGCCTGGCCGCCGCCACCCTGTACGCTGAAGTCCCATCCGTACGAAGCAACGGAAGGCCTGGCGCTCGATCACATTGTGATCCTTCCGTATTACTTCTGCTTCAGTGTTGGACAAAGCAGATCGAGGGTCAAGTTCCTCTCCGGGCTGCTCCTCCGTAGGTAGCTGCAAAACAATAAGCGATGACGCCGGGTTTGCAGCGAAGTCGGCATCCTTCACTTCTCGGGCGCTTCTCACCGTCGGGCGAGACGCCCGCGCTCCAGTGCAACCTCACCTGTTACGAAGCGTAGTATCACCGATGACCATCGAGAGCACGACCCTGGATTGCGGCACGTTCACAGTCGGCCGCATCCAGTCGGCGCGCGCAGCGGCATTTCCGCCCCACGTGCATGATCGGGCTTACCTCCACCTCGTTCTCGATGGCTGCCTGCTCGAGATCTCGTCCAATGGCGAGGAGACCCTGCGACCTGACGAGCTGCAGTTCCGCCCACGAGCCTTTGCGCATGACGCCTATCTCTCCGGTCCGTTCTCGGCGCTCGTCGTGGAGTTCAAAATGGCTGCGGCGCCACTGATCTGTTCCTTGTTCGAGGTAACGAGCAGCTTCCGCCTGCCCGGCAACGTTCTCGACGACATACCGCATCGACTGTGGGACGAGTTTCCACGGAACGATCCGGCATCGCGCTACATGATGGAGGCGCTGATCGTCCAGGGATTGGCAACGGTCGCCCGCGCTCTGCCGGCAAAGACGACGGATCGTCCTCTCTGGTTCGAGCGGGCGACGTCGATCATCTCCTCGAACCTCGCCACGCGCCTCAGCGTTTCCGCAATCGCAAGATCGGCCGGCGTCTCGGCCTCGACGCTCAACACCGCGTTCCACTCCCTGGCCGGACTATCCGTCGGCGCCTACGTGCGAAAACAAAGGCTGGACCGCGCCGCCGAAGCACTGCTCGACACCGGCACGACGATCCACGACATCGCTATCGGGCACGGCTTCGCCGATCAGGCGCACTTCTGCCGTCGGTTCAAAGAGGCCTTCGGGACGACCCCACTCACCTACCGCCGGCGGTTTCGCGGCGGCGTGTAGCGGGCCATCCGCTACCGCCACCGCCTAACGAACGTTTGTTCTGAATCACCACCTAATCACGATCGAAAGCTCGGGAGGAGGAAGCCGCGCCTCCTCCTCCGCCCTCTTCGGCACTGCGGCTGTCCCAGTCCGCGCGGGTCAGCACTTTCACTGCGACCTTGCCGAGGGCCTTGTTGATACCTGGCAGTTCTTTCGCGGCCCACGCCTCGAAACTTTGCATGACATCGCCCAGCTCTCGTGAAATCGCGTTGGCGCGCTCGACCTCCGTGGCCGTCGGCTTCCCTTCGTAGAAGACGACGTTCCCATAGAGGTCGTCGAGATTCTCGCGCAGGCGAATCTCGCCGGTGAGCATGCCGCCCTCTTTCGTCGCCACGATGCGCCGCCGCAACGTGTCGAGCTGATCGGACGCTGTCGCCAGCCGCTCCTTCCGCGCGTCATCCGCCGGAAGTGCGGCCGCACGTTGACTGATCGCGTCGCGAACTCCGTTGATGCGGGCCACGGCGAACGACATGTCGCCAAAAATCCCCCAGATCTTCATCGCCAGGTCGAACTGTTCGCGCCGTTCCGCGGGCGTCGCGTTCCACCGCGGATCCGCGCCCACGTCGATCTTCGTCGTGAAGACCTCGTTGCCCTTCGTCATGCGCACGGTGTAGATGCCGGGCAGGCGCCGCGGACCGATCTGCGCAGACTGCGCCGCGGTCGCGGCGGCGGGCACGGACGGCGGCGGCAGACGCATTCCCCACGTCACGCGCGAAAGACCGCGCCGCTTGCTGCTGGGAATCGTCTCGATCACCTTCCCGGCAGGATCGAGGATCTCGATCTTCAGTTCGCCGAAGATGTGCCGCCGGCGCTGGTAGTACGTGATCACGGCGTCGCCACTCGGAGTCTCGCCGATGAATTCGGCGCTGCCGCGCGGCGTGAACACGAATGCCTGCAGCTGCTGCCGTGTGGGACGGTCCGGGATAAACGCCGCCTTCTGTTGCAGAATGGCCGCCGTCATATTTCGCAGCGGCGTGATGTCGTCGACAATCCAGATGCCGCGTCCATGCGTGGCGATCACCAGATCGTGATCGCGCGGATGTATGGCCACGTCGCGGACCGCCACGTCGGGGATGTTTCCACCCTTGTACTGGGCCCATTGACGGCCGCCATCGACAGAGACCCACAGACCGAACTCGGTTCCAACGAAGAGCAGATCGCGATTGACGAGGTCTTCGCGGACGACGTGCGCATATCCACGCATCGGCGTTCCAGTGCCGACGAGCGAGGTCCAGGTGGCGCCGTAGTCGGTGGTCTTCACGACGTATGGCTTCATGTCGCCGAACGTGTGGCGGTCGATCGTGACGTAGGCCGTTCCCTGATCGAAGTGGCTGGCGTCGATTCGCGAGATGCAACCGTTGGCCGGCACGTCGTGAATGTTCGCTGTCACGTTCGTCCACGACTTGCCGTCGTCGCGGGTGAGCTGCACGTTGCCGTCGTCGGTACCCGCCCAGATCAGGTTCGCGTCCATCGGTGACTCCGAGATCGCGTAGATCGTCGTGTGCATCTCGGCCGCGGAGTTGTCGACGGTCACTCCGCCCGACTGTTCCTGCTTCTGCTTCTCTGGATCGTTCGTGGTGAGGTCGGGTGAGATGCGCTCCCACGTCTCGCCTTTGTCGCGGGTGCGGACCAGATACTGCGCGCCGAGGTAGATGGCACCGGTGGAGCTGATGGAGATCGGCGTGTTCCAACTGAACCGGAGCTTGCCTTCGTTGTACTTCGGCAACGGCCGGATATTGCGGATCTGATGCGTCTTGCGGTTGACGCGCCCGAGGTCGCCGCCCTGGGACTCGGCGTAGACGTAGTCATTGTCGGTGGGATCGGGAAACATCCAGAATCCGTCGCCGAAGTACATGTTCTCCCAATCGGAGTTCGCTACGCCGCCCGGCTTGTCGCTCACGCCAACGAACGAGCCGTTGTCCTGCACGCCGCCGAACACGTGATACGGCGTCTCGTTGTCGAGGCTCACATGGTAGAACTGCGAGATCGGCAGGTTCGCAGCCTTCCACCAGTGCGCGCCGCCGTTGTACGAATACCAAATGCCGCCGTCGTCAGCGGTGATCACGTGCTCGGTGTTCTGCGGATCAATCCAGACGTCGTGAAAGTCCCCGTGCGCATTGTCGATGCGCGAGAAGCTCTTGCCGCCATCGATGCTCACGATGAGGCCGTAGTCCGGCTTGTAGATTTTGTTTTCGTCTTTCGGATCGACGATCAGATTGGCGAAATAGAACGGACGCTGGATCATGTTGAAGCTGCGATCCAGTACCTTCCAGGTCGCACCACCGTCATCTGATCGATAGAGCCCGTTCTTTGGCGGATCCGCTTCAATGAACGCGTAGACCACGTTCGATTTCGACGGCGCCACGGCCACCGCCACACGCCCCCAGGGCTTTGCCGGCAGGCCCTTGGCCGTGGTCGAGAGATCGGACCACGTCGTGCCGCCATCCGTGCTCTTGAGCAGCCCGCTGCCGCTCGGCGCCTCAGGCCCATCGCCGCCGGAGCGGAACGTCCAACCCTTGCGGCGGAAGTCCCACAGCCCTGCGTAGAGCGTCTTCGGCGTTGAGCGATCCATCGAGAGCATCGAGCAGCCGGTGGATGCGTTCATGCCCTTGAGTACTTTCGTCCACGACTGGCCGCCGTCGGCTGTGCGATAGACACCCCGCTCGTCACTGTCGCTCCACAGTTTTCCGGGAACGCAGGCATATACGGTGTTCGAATCGGTTGGATCGATGACGATCTTCGAGATCCGCTCCGACTCGTGCAGCCCCATGTTCGTCCAGTTGTCGCCGCCGTCGGTCGATTTGTAAATGCCGTCGCCAATGGAGACGCTGTTGCGCGTCCAGCTCTCCCCTGTGCCGACCCAGATCACTTTCGGATTCTTCGGATCGATGGTGACCGCACCAATCGACTGCACCGGCTGCTTGTCGAAGACCGGCTTGAAGGTCGTACCGCCGTTCTGCGACTTCCAGACACCGCCGCTGGCCGACCCGACGAAGATCGTCAGGCGATCGCCTTCGTGGACTGCATCGATCGATGCCACACGGCCACTCATCAGAGCCGAGCCGATGTTGCGGGCACCGAGGCCCGAGATCGCTTCGGAATCGACCGCGA
>JBBRTE010000034.1:0-29143 GCA_038244715.1 Thermoanaerobaculia bacterium | reverse complement strand
AGCGGGAGACGGGGTTCGAACCCGCGACCAACAGCTTGGAAGGCTGTGACTCTACCAACTGAGTTACTCCCGCGTACTGTTTCTGCATGAAAAAATGGTGGAGAGTGGAGGATTCGAACCTTCGTAGGGCGTGGCCCGGCAGATTTACAGTCTGCTGCTTTTGACCGCTCAGCCAACTCTCCATTCAACGACTCCCGTGCTGGAGCTGGCGACGGGACTCGAACCCGCGACCTGCTGATTACAAATCAGCTGCTCTGCCAACTGAGCTATGCCAGCGTCAAACCGCGATATTTCAAAGACACAAACAGCCTGTCGACGCTAAGCAAAAGGATGGAGCTCAGACGGCGGAGGCCGAGGAACCGTGGGTTATAGCAAATGGCCAAACGGTACGCAAGCCGGAACTTATTTCCCGTCCGGCACCCCATGCTGCCGCCGCACCTCGTAGCAGAGAACCGCGGCCGCCGTGGCCACGTTGAACGACTCCACGTGACCGGTCATCGGAATCGTCAGGACGCGGTCGCAGTGCTCCAGAACGTTCCTCCGGATGCCTTTCCCCTCGTTGCCCACCACGAGGGCGACCTTGCCGCTGAGGTCGACAGAATCCGGACGATCGCCCTTCTCGGCCGCCGCATAGATCCAGTAGCCGGCTTTCTTCAGCGCCTCGATCGTCCGCGCCAGGTTCGTCACCTGCGCCACCTGCACCCACTCCGACGCCCCGGCAGACGCCTTCACCGCCACCGGCGTCAAACCGACGCTGTCGTGCTCCGGGATGACGACCAGATCGACGCCGAAGCCGTCTGCAACACGGAGAATGGCCCCGAAGTTCTGCGGATCGGTGATCGAGTCGAGGATCAGCACGAACGCCGTGGCCTCGTTCGCCACGATGTCGTCGAAGTCGGCATACGCCGTCTCGGAGATCTCGGCCACCACTCCGTTGTGCACACCGCGCCCAGCCAGCTTCTCGATGTGGTCGGCAGCAAGCGGCCGGACGGCCACCTTGGCCCGCTTCGCCTCGCTCATGAGCTTCTGGTGCCGCGCGGTTTCCTCGCGGACGACGCCGATGTACCGGATTCGTTCAGGATGCGAACGGATCGCTTCGAGGATGGGGTTGACGCCGTAGATGATCACGCCGGCGGAGTGTAGCCCCATCCGCGAGCCAACCGCCGGACGAAGAACGGGCCGTCGTAGATGAACCCGGTATACACCTGCACGAGGTCGGCGCCCGCGGCAACCTTCGCTTCGACATCATCCGACGTGGAAATGCCACCGACACCGGTCAACGGATAGCCGGCGCCAACACGTTTCCGAACCCGCGCGAGCACGGACGTTGACCGCTCCATCAGAGGCGCGCCGGAAAGACCCCCGGATTCGCTGGCCGGGAACGGGCGGGCGGTCGTGGTGTTTGTGCAGATCATGCCGCGGGCTCGTTTCACGCAGACGTCGCAGATCTCGTCGAGGAGTGCGTCGTCGATGTCCGGCGCGATCTTCACCAGCGCCGGGCCGACGGCCGTGAGGATGCGTTCGAGATGTTCCGGACGCTGCAGCTCGCGCAGCGACGGCGTATTCGGCGAGGAGAGGTTGACGACGACTGCATCCGCGAACGGCGCCAGTTTCTCCGCGCACGCGCCGTAG
The DNA here is from genome assembly GCA_038244715.1 of Thermoanaerobaculia bacterium. Lineage (GTDB taxonomy): Bacteria > Acidobacteriota > Thermoanaerobaculia > Gp7-AA8 > Gp7-AA8 > JADGNZ01. Next base: position 27,511 of record JBBRTE010000034.1, on the reverse strand, counting down.
TCATCCGGCGCCGCCTCGATCGCTACATCGCGGTTCTTCCCGATATTCACGAAGAGCGGGACCGTTCGCTGCCACGCGGCCAGCCGTTCCGCGACCACATCCGCGCCGTCGTTGTTGAATCCCATCCGGTTGATGAGCGCGTGGTATTCGGGATAGCGGAAGAGACGCGGCCGGGGATTTCCCGGCTGCGGCTTCAGCGTGACGGTCCCTACTTCGACGAAGCCGAAGCCGAGGGCGGCCAGCATTGGCATCAGCAAACCGTTCTTGTCGAAGCCCGCCGCGATGCCGATCGGCGACGGAAACGTCAGGCCCATGACTTCTCGCCGCGCGCTCGCGGGGGGCCTGCAGAATCGCTCGACGGCCTGCAGAACGATCGGGATCTTCTGCAGCGCGATCATCTGCCGCACTGCGAACTCGTGCGCATCCTCGGCATCGAGCTGGAACAGCAGCTTGCGGATCAGCGAATACATTGCTCCACGCGCGCGAGCGGCGAGAGCACGTTCGGATCGGACTCGCTCGCCCGCGCCAGTAGCGGGATCGCGCGCACGAGCTCGGGCCCGTGATCCATTCCGGTCAGTGCGAGACGCAGCGGCATGAAGAGGTCTTTCCCCTTCAACCCGGTCGCTTTCTTCAACCGTTCGTTCATGGCCTTGACCGCGTCGGCATCGTGCGGCGCGCCATACTCCCGAAGATCGGCGGCGATGGCACTCGCGAACGCCTGATCGATCGCCGTTGCCGTGTAGTCCGTGACGAATTTGATGGCGTCACCGAACTGCGGCAGGAGATGGACGGACGTTTTCACCACGTCGATGGCCTCTTCCAGCCACGGTGTATCGACGCCAATCGACTTCACCACGAGCGGCCGCAAAGCCGCCGCGGTCATCGAATGGATGTACTGCCCGTTCAGCCATTCGAACTTCTGCGGGTCGAACACCGCCGGCGCCGCGTTGACGCGATCGAGCGCGAAATTGGCGATCGCATACTCGCGATCGAAGACATCCCGCCCATCAGGAGCGGACCAGCCGAGCAACGTCAGATAGTTGACCATCACATCCGCGAGAAATCCCGCTTCGGCATAGGCCGCCACCGACGTCGCACCGTGCCGCTTCGAAAGCTTCGTCCGGTCCTGACCCAGGATGAGCGACACGTGTGCGAACTTCGGAATGGCCCACTCCATCGCCCGATAGATCAGCACCTGCCGATGCGTATTCGTCAGGTGCTCTTCGGCGCGGATGACGTCGGTGATCTCCATGTCGTGATCGTCGACCACGACGGAGAAGTTGTACGTCGGCAACCCGTCTGAGCGGACGAGGATGAAGTCGCCGAGCGACTCTTTGCGCCATGTGACGTCGCCGCGAATGGCGTCGTCGATCGTGACGTCGCCGTCATCAGGAACGTGGAAGCGGACCGCGTGCGGCACGCTGTCGTCCTCGCGACGGTTCAACCAGCACGTCAGGTCGTAGTGCGGCGGACGGTTTTCCGCCTCCGCGACCTTCCGCTTCGCCTCCAGCTCCTCCTCGGTGCACGTGCAGCGATAGGCGATGCCGCGCGCGATCAGTTCGCGGGCGACCGCGCCGTAGCGGTCCACGCGCTCCGACTGGCGATACGGCGCGTGCGGCCCGCCGACATCCGGGCCTTCATCCCACAGCAGCCCCAGCCAGCGCAGGTCGTCGAGCACCATGGTCTCCGATTCGGCAGTGGAGCGCGCCAGGTCGGTGTCCTCGACGCGGATGATGAATGTGCCGCCCACATGCTTCGCGAAGAGCCAGTTGAAGATGGCAGTGCGGGCACCACCGACGTGCAGGTGACCGGTTGGAGAGGGAGCGAAACGGACGCGGACCATGACGTAACTCTATCGCGAGGCGAAGCGCCTGCCTCAGAGCGACGTAATGAGTACAACCGCCATCGCGCAGATTCCTTCTCCCCGACCGATGAAACCGAGGTGATCGGTGCTGGTCGCTTTCACGTTGACGTGACCGGCGGGGAGGTTGAGCAGTTTCGCGATCGACTCTTCCATCGCGTCGCGGAACGGCGCCAGTTTCGGTTTTGCGGCGATGATCGTGACGTCGACGTTGGCGATCCCGGCTTCCAGCTCGTCGACGACGCGTTTCGCCTCGCGAACGAAAATCTTCGAATCGGCATCCTTCCAGCGTGCATCATCCGACGGAAAATAGTGACCGATGTCGCCCGCTCCGGCCGCGCCGAGGAGCGCGTCGGTGATGGCGTGGAGGACGGCGTCGGCATCGGAGTGACCGGAAAGCCCGCCCGTATCGCTGATGCGTACGCCTCCCAGGATCAGGGGGCGGGAATCGTCGAAGGCATGGACGTCAACGCCCTGACCGATGCGGATCATGACTCGCTCTCAGACTCGCTCGTAGTGTCGCTATCGGGCTCGTTCTCTCCGCCCCATTCCGCGTAGATCCGCTCGGCCATCACCAGATCTTCGGGCCGCGTGATCTTGAAATTCATCGAGTCACCACGAACGAGTTGCACGCGATGGCCATACTTCGCGGCCAGGCCGGCTTCGTCCGTGGCGTCGGCGTCTTCCCGTGCGGCGCGCGCGAGCACCTCGCGCAGCACGTCCATGCGGAAACATTGCGGAGTCTGCGCGGCGACGAGGACGCTGCGATCGGGCGTCGATGCGATCGCGTCGTCCGCGATCTGGTGCACGGTGTCCGGGAGCGGCATACCGGGAAAGGCGGCGCCATGTTCGCGCGCAGCCTCGAGCGTGGCGTGGAACGTGTCGATCGAGAAGAACGGCCGGACGGCGTCGTGAATCGCTACGAGGTCGAAGTCTTCGCCACTCGACTCGAGGCCACGCGTCACCGACTGCAGCCGCGATGCGCCGCCGGCCACGAACTGCACGCGGTCACCGGGCGCGGTCTTCACGGCATTCAGCAGCATGTCCAGCACCGGGACGACGATGCGAGTGACCGAGGCATCGAACAGGAATCGTTCGACCACGCGCTGAACGAGTGGCTTGCCGCCGAGAGGGAGGAACTGCTTCGGCACATCACCGCCGAAGCGGGTACCGCTTCCCGCGGCGGGGATGATGACCAGAATCCTATCGGTGGCTGTCGGCATCGCTGATGGTCTCGAGGTCGCGCGGTTGCGCGGTCGCGGAGTCTCGCGGTAATTCGGCGCTCCGGGACTCCGGAACTTCGAGGCCACGAGACGTCGTATCACACCGCCATGATGTCGGTTTCTTTGGTCTTGAGGACGGCGCCAACCTCGTCGATGTGCTTATCGGTCGACTTCTGGATCTCATCGAGCGCGCGACGTTCGTCGTCTTCCGAGATCTCGTGATCCTTGAGCATCTTCTTCAGTTTGTCATTGCCGTCGCGGCGCACCTGGCGAATCGCCGTCCGCGACTCCTCGGCCATGTGATGCGCCCGTTTCACCAGTTCTTTGCGCCGCTCTTCGGTCAGCTGCGGGATCGGAATGCGCACCACCTTGCCATCCGTCGAGGGATTGAGGCCGAGGTCGGAGGTGCGGATCGCCTTCTCGACGGCGGCGACCATGTTCTTGTCCCACGGCTCCGCGACGATGAGCGACGGCTCGGGAACTTTCAGCGAGGCCACCTGTGAAATCGGAGTCGGCGTGCCGTAATAGTCGACGGTGATGCCGTCGAGCATCGCAGCGTTGGCGCGGCCTGTACGAAGCGACTTGAACTCGCGATGGAGCGCGTCGAGCGCGCCGTCCATCCGGTGTTGCATGTCTTTGATGACTGCGTTGATGGGCATGATTGCTTCCTTGTCTGCGGATGCGGTCAGTCGGAAACCATGGAGCCGATGTCTTCGCCGAGGAGCGCGCGCCGGATGTTTCCGGGCTCGATCAGCGAGAAGATGTAGATGGGGATCGAACTGCCGCGCGCGAGATCGATGGCCGTGGCGTCCATCACCTGGAGCCGCTCGGCGAGCACGCGCTGGTAGGTGGCGTGCGGGATACGCGTCGCGTTCGGGTCCTTCTCAGGATCCGCGGTGTAGATACCGTCGACTTTCGTGGCCTTGAAGATGATCTCGCATTTCAGCTCGCTTGCGCGGAGAGCGGCGGCGGAGTCGGTGGTGAAGTACGGATTGCCTGTGCCGGCGGCGCAGATGACGATGCGCGACTTCTCGAGGTGGCGAATGGCGCGCCGGCGGATGAACGGCTCCGCCACTTCGGCCATCGTGATGGCGGAAGTGACGCGCGTCTGCGCGCCGCGGCGCTCGAGCGCGTCCTGCAACGCGATGGCGTTGATGACGGTTGCCAGCATCCCCATGTGATCTCCGGCCACCCGGTCGATCCCCTCGGTGGCCGCCGTCACACCGCGAAAGATGTTGCCTCCCCCGATGACGATGGCGATCTGGACGCCGGTGCGGTGAACTTCAACGATCTCATCTGCAATGCGGGCGATAGTCTCGGAGTCGATCCCGGTGCGGCGTCCGCCCATCAGCGCTTCACCGGAGAGCTTCAGAAGGATGCGTTTGTAGCGAGGAGGCATTGGCCACGCTTTATACAACAAAAAGGGCGGCCAACCCGGCCGCCCTGAACGTCAGCAAGAGACCCAGGGCATGGGCATCCCGAACGAACCCACTCGTCATCCCGAACGAACCCACTCGTCATCCTGAGCGAAGCCACTCGTCATCCTGGGCGAAGCGCCGCCTGTCATCCTGAGCGAAGCGAAGGATCTCAAAATACGCAAACTCTGAACGCGCGCTTCACACTTTGCGCATCTTGAGACCCTTCGCCGTCTTCGCGGCTCAGGATGACAAAGGTCCTACAGATGCGCGGCAACTTTGGCGGTTGAAATCATCGCCACCTTCACAGTTTGCGCACTTTGGATCCTTCCCAGATCTCGCGGCCTGGGATTGACAACGGTCTACTTCAGATACGAGGCAACTTCGGCGGCGAAATCATCGCCACCTTTTTTCTCGATGCCTTCGCCCAGCTTGTACCGGGTGAACCGCGTCACCGCATACGCGCAACCCGACTCCTTGGCGGAGGAGGCGATGTACTCGCTGACGGTCTGCTTGTCGTTGCGGATGTACGGCTGTTCGAGGAGGCACGCCTCGCCGTAGAACTTCTCCATCTTGCCGGTGACCATCTTCTCGACGATGTTCTCCGGCTTTCCGGATTTGGCCGCGGCGTCGCGGGCGATCTCGCGCTCGGTGTCGAGGTCCTTCTGCGTGACTTCGTCGCGATGCAGGAAGCGCGGCTCGGCCGCGGCAATGTGCATGGCCACGTCCCTGGCGATCTCGCTCATCTTCGCGCTCTTCTCGCCGCTGGTGGCGACGAGCTCGACGAGCACACCGATCTTGCCGCCGGCATGGATGTAGGACGAGAAGACCGCGTTCGCCGCGGCTTCGTAACGGACGAAGCGGCGGATGGTGATGTTTTCCTTGATCGATCCGATCTTGGCCTGGGTGACCTGACCGACGGTCTGGTTCTCGGCGTCACCGGGCCACGGCTCATTGTTCAGAGCGTCGACCGAGTCGGCCTTGCTCTGGGAGACGACTCTGGCGACGTCATCGGCGAAGTGGCGGAAGTTCTCGTTGCGCCCGACGAAGTCGGTCTCGCAGTTGACTTCGACGAGAACGCCGACAGTCTCGCTGATGTACGCGGTCACGGTGCCTTCGGCGGTGACGCGTCCGGCTTTTTTGCCTGCGGCGGCCAGACCCTTCTTGCGGAGGATCTTCGTGGCCTCTTCCATGTTTCCATCGGCTTCGGTCAGCGCGGACTTGACGTCCATCATGCCGGCGCCGGTCTGCTCGCGCAGTTCCTTGACCATCGCTGCGGTGATCTGTGTCATCTGCTTTTTCTCCTCAATACAAGAGCGCCGTCTGCCGCATATGCGGACAGGCGGCGCTCCAAGTGGAAGTCGTTTGATTTAGATCTACGAAGCTGCCGGAGCGCTGACCGCTTCGGCGGGTTCGGCAGGAGCGGGAGCGGAGATCGGAGCAGCCTCGCCCTTGTCCTCCACGCCGATGAACTTCTCCTCGGCGAGGTTGTAGCCTTCGAGCACGGCGTCGGCGATCTTCTGCGTAAACAGACGGATCGCGCGGATCGCGTCATCGTTGCCCGGAATGACGTAGTTGATGTCCTCCGGATCACAATTCGTGTCGACAATGGCCACGACCGGAATGCGCAGCTTCTTCGCTTCCTGGATGGCGATGTACTCCTTCTTCGGATCGATCACGAAAAGGGCATCAGGAAGACCATCCATCTCGCGGATTCCGATGAGGTTCTTGAGGAGCTTGTCGCGCTCGCGGTCGAGTGCGGCCCGTTCCTTCTTCGACATCTCCTTCTCGGTATCGCCGGTGATGGCCTCGATCTCCTTGAGGCGCTCAATCGACTTGCGGACGGTGGTGAAGTTCGTGAGAGTGCCACCGAGCCAGCGGTTGTTCACGTAGAACATGCCGCAGCGGTTGGCCTCTTCGAGGATGGCATCCTGCGCCTGGCGCTTGGTGCCGACAAACAAAATGCGTTTCCCCTGGGACGAGAGGTCCGAGATGAACGCGGAAGCTTCCTTAAAGAGCTTGAGCGTCTTCTGAAGGTCAATAATGTAGATCCCGTTGCGCTTGCCGAAGATGTACTTCTTCATCTTCGGATTCCAGCGCTTGGTCTGATGACCGAAGTGGACGCCAGCTTCCAAAAGCTCTTTCATCGTAATAGAGACTGCCAAGCAAACCCTCCCTTTCGTTGACGTTTGAGTTGAACGGCGTGAGAAAAAAAAGACAGGAGCGAGCGGCGCTCCTGTCTCACAAAAATCAAGCTGGGGAAAACCGGTACATCGAGACTAGCGCTTGGAGAACTGGAAGCGAGCGCGCGCGCCTTTCTGGCCGTACTTCTTGCGCTCCTTCATTCTCGGGTCACGTGTGAGCAGGCCGGCCTTCTTCAGGCGCTTACGCAGCTCCATGTTGAAGATCTGCAGCGCGCGGGAGATGCCGTGACGGATCGCACCCGCCTGGCCGCTCGGACCGCCGCCGTCGACCGTGACGACGATATCGAACTTGTCGATCATCTCCGTCAGCGACAACGGCTGCTTGATGATCATCTTCAGCACGTCATTGCCAAAGTACTCGTCGAGCGAGCGGTGATTCACGGTGATGGCACCGCTGCCTTCACGAAGATGGACGCGGGCAGTCGACGTCTTGCGACGTCCCGTTCCGTAGTATTCAACCAGAGCCAAAGAATCCTCCTGACCTGTCAAGCCGGTTTACGCGACGTCGAGCCGCTCGGGCCGCTGCGCTTCGTGGGGGTGAGTTGTACCGCGATAGACTTTGAGCTTCTTGATCATCTTCCGGCCGAGCTTGTTCTTCGGCAGCATGCCCAGAACGGCGCGCTCGATCATCGATTCCGGCTTTTCGGCCCGGACGAAACGTGCGGCGCGCTCGCTCAAACCACCCGGGTAGAGCGAGTGGTGACGGTAGATCTTGTCCGTCTCCTTCTTGCCCGTCAGGACGATCTTCTCGGCATTGATGATGATCACGTGATCACCGGTGTCGAGAAACGGCGTGTAGGTCGGCTTGCTCTTGCCGGAAATGATCCGGGCGATCTCAGTCGAAAGACGACCGAGGATCTTGCCTTCGGCGTTGATGATGAACCATTTCGGCTCGATGTCGCCCTGCTTGGGGAAATACGTACGCATGACTCTCCTGAACACACCACGAAACTTAGAGATTCGATCTTCGGAGGACCCGGCGCAGGTGAGAACAGCTCAGCGCCGTACGTCATTCAAAGACAACCACACACCTTCCCTGCGGAAGGGGGTGAAACGGTAACACTGCCGAACAGGGACCGTCAAGGGATTCATTCCCCGAATAAACGGCGCCCCAAATGGGCGATCGTGGGGCACCGTCGGCATCGCCGGCGCGCGGTGCAGGATAGCTCAGACGGGGGCGGGTGGGGCGGGGTCCTTTCGAGGAGGAGTACCGGCGCGCGGCCAGAATTGGCGATCCACGTCTCCTATTTCGCGACGGTGATCTCGACCGTCTGCTCTCCACCGCTGAGGCCGACATGCACCGGTTCGCGCGGCGGGGGCGCAAGAGCAGGCCGACCCGCATGCATCCCCCACAACTCGTACGATCCCGACGGCAGAAGCGCAAACCGGAGCGAGCCGGGATCAAGACGCGTGATATTCAGCCGGCCCACGACGGAAGCAGGCAGCCACTCGCCGTTCCAGCGAATCGCCGCACCGGCCAGTACCGGCTTACGGTCGGAGTCCTGAAAGTTCATCACCAGCGACCCCACGGGCTGCGGAACAACCATGCGCATCGGCGTCTCCTCCCCCGCCGCGACGTGGACAACCGCAAACGACCCCTGTCGTGGAACGATGAACAGGGTCTTCCTCTCGCCGCTTCGCATCCGAAGGCTCAACCGTCCGTTTCCATCCGTCATCGCCGACCACCCCGGGTTATGACCGTCGCGCGCGACACCCTCGATCACGAATCCCTGTGCGACCGGTTCACCGGTAGCCCAGACGAAATCGATGACCTGCTCCATGCCGCGGGTCAGCGGAAAGTCGGTGGTGCTGGAGCCATCATCCTGCTTCAGCTCGATCGTCTTGTTCGCGACGACATGATCGGGAGTGGTCACCGAAACGTCGTAGATGCCGTCACGCGTCGCCGCGATCGAGTAGGTTCCGTCGTTGTCGACACGGACGCCGGTGTAAAGCTGGCTCATGCCCATGCCGTTGTCGGACCTGGTCTCGAGTTGCAGGTGCATCGACGCGGAGGGAACGGCCATCTTCGTCTCCTCGTCGAAGATCCGGCCGGCGATGAATCGACGTCTGAACCTGACCTCCCAGAGTGCGGGATCGCCGGTCAGGATCGGGGCCTCGTCGATCGGAAGCGAGCCTGTCTCTTTCGAGTTGACCCAGCCACCGATCCCATCTGCCTGCCACATCGTGCCCCCGAACCGGCCCTCGGTGTCGATCGGCAAGTCCACCGTCCATGTGTGATCGCGGTCGTGTACGCCGACGGTCCCTTCGTGTAGCGGGTCGTTACCGAGGTGCACGGTGCCCCGGAGTTGAAACGGCTTGAGATGAATTTGCTCCGACACGTCCTGCGTCTTGACGGGGATGGCCGTGGTCAGCTTTTCCAGCGGTCCGTCACCGGTCAGCGTCACGTAGTACGTCCCCTCCGAGAGATCGGGGAACACCACGTCGTCCTCGCCTGGCTTGACCTCGCGGGTCGCGATATTCGTGTTTTCGTACTCGGTCTTTGAAGCCTCCGCAAGAACCGCACGCATCCCCTTCGCCTTCAGAGCATCGGCGCGGACCAGGTGGACACTCAGCTTCACACCGCTGGAGAGCTTGACAACGCCGAGGTCGGTGTCGGTCGCGAGGATGTTGAGAGGGACGACGCGCGTAGCGAGCCCGAGACTCAGGAAGACCAGCTCCTTCGTCAACGGCTCGAGGAGCTCGGCGCGAAATGCGCCCTGCTCGTCTGTGGCAGCGATGATCTTTCCATCGCTTCGCGCGACTTGCACGCCCGCGACCGCGGTTTCTTTCGGCTCTCCGCCATCGCCGCTTCTGGTCACCGTGACGACGCGGCCGGCCACCGCGGGCACGGGGCCGAGGATGATCTCGCGCAGGTCGACATCCCGCGCATCGACCTTGAGCTGCCTCCGCACGCCCTTGTGATGGTCCGCGCCGATCATCATCGTGTAGGCGCCCGGGGTGACGCGAATCGACATCGCCTTTCCGGTCAACTTTGCCGGAATGGTCCATCGCCACTGCTGGTCGGGACTCTCCGCGATTGCGAAACGCGTCTCCACCGGCCATCCCCGCTGCGCGTCGCCGCGCACGGAGAGCGTGACGTTGCGCGCGTCCTTCGGACTGAGATCGACGGTCGTTGCATTCGCCGCGAGACGGCCGAGGACGACTCTCAAGGCATCGGTACTCGTCCAGACGAAACGCCGTTCGATGCCGGCGGGCCTGACGTCGAACGTGGAGCCAGTGACGGACGTACAGTCCTTTCCGAAGCAGATCGTTCCTTTCACGGGCTCGTCCGCGAGGACCGAGCTGGCCTGAAGCAGCAGGACGACGACAAGCGTTTTCATCATTCCTCTGAGACGCGCGAGGTTGTTGTCCCGTTGCACCTCATGGTAGAAGCGCAAGCCTCATGACGGCACGTCTCATCGATGGTAAGGCAATCGCGGCAACGATCGAAACGGAGGTCGCCGAAACGATCCGCCGGCTCGGTTTCTCACCCGGACTGGTGGCCGTGCGCGTCGGCAACGACCCGGCCTCCGAGGTCTACGTGCGCAGCAAGGCGAAGAAAGCGCGCGAGCTGGGACTGAAGGGCGACGAGTTGATCCTTCCCGCATCGACGACGCAGGAGCATCTGCTCGCTGAGATCGGCCGGCTGAACCGCGACGAAACGGTCGATGGCATCCTCGTGCAATTGCCGCTCCCCGCTCATATCGACGCGCAGAAGGTCATCGACGCGATCGACCCCGCCAAGGACGTCGACGGCTTTCATCCCATCAACGTCGGCAGGCTTCACCTGGGCCGCCCCACGCTTGCTCCCTGCACACCGTCGGGAGTCATCCGGCTGATCGAGTCCACCGGCGAACCGATCCAGGGCCGGCAGGCGGTCGTCATCGGCCGCAGCGACATCGTAGGCAAGCCCATGGGCGCGCTGCTCCTCCAACGCAACGCCACCGTCACGACGGCGCACTCGCGCACGAATGACCTTGCGTCCGTCGTGCGGGCCGCGGACATCGTCATCGCCGCCGTTGGCCGTCCTTTCCTCGTCACGCGCGCGATGGTGAAACCGGGAGCGGTCGTCATCGACGTCGGGATGAACCGCCTCGGACCCGATGACGCGCCGCGGATCGCACACGATGACGAAAAATCGCGACTGCTCTCGAAAAATGGAACAGTCCTCGTCGGTGACGTCGATTTCTCGCGCGTGCGGGAAGTGGCCGGCTGGATCACCCCGGTGCCCGGCGGAGTCGGACCGATGACGATCGCAATGCTGATGCGCAACACCGTCACCGCCGCGGAATGGCGGCGGCGATGATTCTCCGCGTTGGACTCACCGGCGGCATCGCCAGCGGCAAGTCGACGATCGCCCGTAACTTCGCGTCCCTGGGGTGCATCACGATCGACGCCGACCAGATCGTGGCGCGCCTCTATCAGCCGGGTGAAGCCGGACATGCAGCACTCGTGCGGGCGTATGGCACCGCGATCCTGCACGACGACGGCACCCTCGACCGCCGAAAACTCTCCGATATCGCCTTCTCGACCGCGGCCTCGGCGAGCGCGCTGAATGCGCTGATCCATCCCATGGTCATCGCCGCAGAGCGACGCATGGTCGCCGCCATCGAATTGACCGAGGCCGCGGAACGCATCGTCGTCGTCGAGGCCACGCTGCTGATCGAGGCGGGCGGGAAGGGGCGCTACGACAAAATCGTCGTCGTCGACGTCGATCCGGAGACACAACTGGCCCGCGCCGTCGCACGAGGCATGACAGCCGACGAGACTGCCCGCCGGATCGCCCATCAGCTCCCTCGTGAAGAGCGCCTTCGCTACGCCGACTACGTCGTCGACAACAGCGGAGACAAGCAAGCCGGTCTGGCCGGGACGACGCGCGTCTTCGAGGCCCTGCAGCGTGATCTCACGGCTCTCCGATCGAGGGAAAACAAAAACGCCCCGCCGAAGTGACGAGGCGTTCGAACCGATTGGAATCGAAGATCAGTGCTTCTTGGTGGTGGTCGTCTTGGTGGTGCTCTTGGTGGTCGTGCCGGTCGTAGCCGTCGTGCCGGTCGTGCCCGTGGACATCGCTGCGGTACCGGTCGTGCCCATCGTGGACATCGAGCCCGTGGACGACGTGTCGGTCGACATCGTGCCGGTGGTGCCGGTCATCATGGTATCGGTGGTGGACATCGTGGACATCGTCGACGTCGTGCTGCTCATCGCGGAAGACGACGTGTCGGTCACGGCGCCGGTGTCCGTCACGTTGTTGTTGTTGGTCTCGCTCTTACAGGCGTAGCCGAAGATGGCGAGGGCAAGGACGGTCACGAGAATCAGGGTTTTCTTCATTGATTGTTCCTCTCAGATTGTTGGTTGAGTTGTTGCGACGACATGAATATTGCGATGTCGGTCTGGGAGTGCCCGCCTCACCTCCTTCGCATGGATCGAAACGTCGAGAATTCAGAGACGTACGAGGAAACGGCCTCGCAATCGGATCACGTTCAGGGACGAGAGGAAAACCCGTCTGTAACCAATCAACGAGACGCCCCGCGGCTTCGCGGGGCGTCTCGGGTGAATCAGATCAGTGCTTCTTGGTGCCGGTCGTCGTCGTTTTGGTGGTGCCCGACGTCGTCGTGGAAGTCGTGCCGGACGTCGACGTAGCCGTCGTCGAGGTCATGGCCGTAGCGGAGGTGTCGGTCATCGTGCCCGCAGGCATGGCCGAGGTGGTGGTGGAACCGGTGGTGTCGGTGGCCATCGTGCCGCTGGTGGTGGCGGTATCGGTGGTCGACATCGTGGCCGACGTGTCGGTCGCGGCCGCGCTCGTGTCGGTGTTGTTGTTGTTCGTCTCGCTCTTGCAAGCGAAACCGAAGACGCTGAGGGCGAGTACCGTAAGGAGAACCAGAAGTTTCTTGCTCATGTTGTTTTTTCCTCTCGATTAGTTGATGTTGATGCTCGTCGTTTGAGTCCGGGGATTGGATTCGTAAAGAGTGCCTGCTCACCCCCCTTGGCAGTCGTTTGAACGTCGAGCGAAGCGGATCGCTTCGCAACCTGGCGAAAAAGTAGTTCTACACAATTCGTAACATCTCAATCCGCAACGTCGATGCCAGCCGTGCAGACACCGGTCAAAAACAGAAACGCCCCGATTCTGCGGGGCGTGGGTCAATGGGTTCCTGTCGTGGAAGTGGTAGCCGTGGCGGTCGTAGCCGTCATCGACTTCGTCCCCATGGTCGTCGTCCCCGTGGTCGTGGTCGTGGTCGAGTCCGGTACAGTCATCGTTGCCGTTGCCGTCGTGGTGGTACTCGTCGCACCGGTGTCGACGCTCGCGGTATCCGTGTTCGCGTTGTCCTCTTTCTTGCACCCGAAGGTGAAGACAGACAGGAGCAACAGCGCGCACAGGGCGCGAACCACGAACCTCTTCATACGTAGATCTCCATCGAGCGACTCACCTGGGGGCACTGAAAAGGATGAGCGTTGACCGCTCGGCGAGAGGCTATAGTCTAGGAACGCACAGCACCATGTCAAGCACGTCTGCGCAGATTCACGCCCTTCCGCGTTCCCCAGTCACCGGAATGGTGCGCTCGTTTGACGCGACTCCCATCGCGTACGACCTCTACGATAACGACTCCCGATCACTGGTCCTGGTGATCCCCGGGTTCTGGCGCGATCGGCGTCACCCTTCGATGCTGGCCCTCGCGTCGCGCCTGAGCCTGCTCGGCCACCGCGTGGCCATCACCGATCCTCGCGGGCATGGGGACAGCGGAGGAACGTACGGGTTCAACCTCTACGAGCATTACGACACCGCCGCGGTCGCCGAGGAGTTGCTGTCGCGGCTGCGGATCGAATCGATCACGATCGTGGCCCTTTCCTACGGCGGCTCGGTAGCCATTTCCACGGCCGCCCGCCACACGCTCCCGATCGCGTCCCTGCTACTCATCTCCCCGGTCGCCGACTTTTCGAAGATCACTCCGCGGATCAACCCGTTCACCATTCACAGGCACATCGCGGTCTCGCAGGCTCTCAGGCGTCCCCGGTTCGACTGGCAGTTTCTGCGCAGTCCGAAATTGCAGGCCATCGATGACGTCGCGGACGTGCACGTGCCGATCTGTCTCGTCCACGTCAAGAACGACTGGTTGATCGGCCACGATCATTCGCTGGCGCTCTTCGAAGCGGCGAACGAACCGAAAGAGCTGCACGTCATCGACATCCCCGGCAACTACCACGCCGATCGGATTTTCTCGGTCGCGGCCAGCGAGATCGATCCGCTGTTCCTCGATTTTCTCTGCCGCTACACGCCGATCTGACGAAGCACTCTTCGGCTATGCGTTCCGGCTCACAACGACCAGCGTCACGTCATCCGCCAGCGGCGCATCCGCGGTGTGGGCGAGCACGACCTCCTCGATCGCGCCGGCCAGTTCCTCCGCGCCGGCACCATGCATCGTGCCGAGACGCTGCACGATGTCGTCCCGGCCACCGAGGTCTTCCCCGTCCTCGTTCTCGGCCTCGGTCACGCCGTCGGTGAAGAGCACGAGGGAGTCACCGGGATCGAGCTGCAGGGAATGCTGTCGAAAATCGGCCCGCGAGATGACACCGAGCACGAGGTCCGTATCGCCGAGCTCCCGGACACCGCTCCCCGTGACCCACAACGGCGGCGTATGGCCCGCATTCGCATACTCGATATGACCCGTGGCGAGATCGAGCCGTCCCAGAAAGAGCGTTACGAATTTTGACTGCGGCAACGTGTCCTTCAACGCATCGTTGAGTTGCGAGATCAGCTCCGCGGGCGGCGGATCGTTCTTGCAGAAGATACGGAACGACGCCTGGAGGCCGGCCATCATCAGTCCGGCGGTAATGCCTTTCCCGCTGACGTCGGCGATGACGAAATAGATGCGGCCATCGGGCCTGCGGACGAAGTCGTAGTAGTCGCCGCTCACCGTCCTGCACGGGCGGTTCGCGCCGGCAAACGTGTAGCCGTCGATGCCGACCGGCGCCGGCGGCAACAGGCCGCGCTGGATCATCGACGCGGTCTTGAGCTCCTCGTCCATGATCCGCTTCTGAACTGCTTCTTCGCGCAGCCGCGTGGTCTCGAGCTTGATCGCCGCGAAGCGGGCGATCTGCGCCACGAGGCGAACGTCGTCCTCCGAGATCTTCCGCTGATTGAAGAGGTAGTCGACGTAGAGCACGCCCACCACTGATTCCCCGATCATCAGCGGCGCGCAGAGGATCGATCGGATTCCCTGCATGATGATCGACTGGGCTCGGCTGAGTTTCTCGTCGACGCTGACGTCCATGAACGCCAGAGCCTTCTTCTCCTCGACGACCTCGCTGAGAACCGTGCGGCTGATCCGAAGCTCGGTCTGGTCATGATGGTCCTGCCGGCGCACCTCGACGTTGACGAACGATTTTCCGTCCGAACCGAGAAGGCCGAGGGCCGCCCGCGACGCCTGCGTGTGCTCGAGGACGCGGTCGACGATGAAGCCGAAAAGCTCTTCCGTCGGCCGGTCTTCGATCAGTTCCCGGGCCAGGAGGTTGAGGGTCTTCAGCTTCGCGAGATCGCCGCTCTCCGGCTTGCCGCCCGGCTGCTCGATCTCGTTGACCGGAATCGAGATGGTCATGCTCGGCGACGTATCGGCGACGGCGAGGATCCGGTCGGTGTTGTGCTCGGGCGTCTCGAAGACGATCTCCGTGTCGCCGAGGCGGATCCGGTCTCCCGTGCGGAGCGGATGATCGCGCTCGACCCGCGATCCGTTCAGGTACGTGCCGTTCGCACTGCCGCAATCCTTGAGGACCCACGAGGCGCCATCCGCCACGATCTCGGCGTGCTTGCGCGAGAGGTAGCGATCCTTGATGGGGATCGAACAGTCCGAGGCTCGGCCGATGGAAAACGCGCCACCCTGCAACTGCTGGCGGAACGGCGAGAAAAGAGGTGAGTAGACCGTGACCTCAGCGCGAGGGGCGATGGGTTCCATATTTCACACGATTTCAGACGGGCGGAGAAGCGGAATTGTAACCGATCTCGCATGGTACGTTTCTCCGGTGACCGATGCCGGCGACCCCCAGTTGTACTTCCAGGAAATCGAAGCGCACTTCGCTCTTCGCCGCGGCACGCCTTTCCTCATCAACCCCAAAGACTGGGCCCTCATGAAGAAGTGGTACGAGGACGGCGTCCCGCTGGCAATCGTCATCGAGGCGATCGACGCGGTCTTCGACAACAACGAGACGAGCGGACGCCGGAAAGTCATCTCCAGCCTCAGTTACTGCCGGCACTCGATCAAAGAGCTCTGGGAGGAGCGACGCAACCTCTACGTGGGAGCGGGCGAGGAGACACCGGAACGCGGCCCGGAGGCGCTGCTCGACGCGTTGGCCGCCCAACTCGAGTCGTCCGAGGTCGCGGCGCCCTTCGCGAGCCGAATCCGTGCCCTCGTGTCGGAAAAGAGCGTTCCGCGGATCGAGGAAAAACTGATCGCGCTCGAACGCGAGCTCGTCGACGCGTTCATCGCCGCAGCCCCTTCCGAGATCGATACGATTCGCGTGGACATCGGCAAAGCGCTCGGCGACACGTCCCGCCTCGATGACAAGACGCGTGCGCGGACGGAAGAGGCGAACCTGCGCCGGCTCGTACGCGAGAAGTTCGGATTGCCTCGGCTAACGCTGTTCTAGAGGTCGGGCGTCGGCCCCCATTCAACGCGAGAGCGCCCGATCCACCTGCTCCAGTACCCCCGCCGCCACCCGCCCGCTGACTGGTGCGTCGACGCCGGCTCCGAGAGTCGGATCGACGATTGCGCAGGCAGCGAGCACTTTCTGTGGATCGCTCCCGGCGCCATGCGCGCAGGTCGCCCCGCGCATCTGGAGCAGGCGGGCTCCGATCCGCGCAAGACCACCGGCGTTCACGGGTGAGTACGGGCCGACGCGGCGCGTCACGGGGTCGACCTGATAGATGCCGAGGGCCATGGCCCGGACGATTTCGTCGCGGCCGGGGGTGTCGCCGATGTCCGTCGCGATGGGGGGAGCCGCCATATTCGAGGCGAAGCGGACCGACGCAACCTTCCAGTACATGAGGACGGCCAGATCCCCACGGGTGATCGATTCACTCTCGATCGCGCGGCGGAACTGCGGCGGCATATTGGCCTCGGCGTACTGCTCCTTGATGGTCTCGAAACGCGCGGTAAAGCGCGGCTCGCGCCTCGAGAGCCGCTCGTAGCGCGCGATGGCGGACTCGTAGCGTCCCCGGCTGATGTCGATCTCCGCCAGCGCCTCCTGCACTTCGGTGCGATCGACGTCCGCCGTGTTGAGCACCGGCTCGAGCTCGTTCCGCGCGTCCTCGTACTTGTGTTGCGCGACAAGCTTCTGACCGAGAAGAATCCGGGCGGCATTCGCGGAAGGGCTGACCGCGAGCGCCTCCCGGAGCAATCGCACGGCCTCGTCGTCGGGCGCGACCAGAGCAGCGCTGTACAACTGGTCGAACAGCGTGGTCCGAAGCTCGGCAATCCTCTCGGGGACGAACGCCGGCGCGCCGGGACGCGACTCGATGTCGCGATACCGGTCATAGGCCGGCCGCGTCTGTTTTTCCCGGATCGCGATCTCGGCGGAGTAGACCTCCGCGGCGACGTAGTCAGGACGCCGGGCAAGCGCGCGTTCGACGATCGGGATGGCCAGGCTCGTCTTCCCCTGCCGGAGCGCGATCGCTGCCGCGGCGAGTTTCGCCGGCTCGTAGCCCGGCTCTTTCGCGAGGATGTCGTCGAGAGGCTTCCGCGCCGTCACGTAGTCGCCGTCCGCGATGGCGCGCCACGCCTCGTCGAACCGTTTCGAAGTCGCAGGAGTCGCTTGCGCGGGGTATCCGATGCGGGGATCGATGAGAAAACGGTCGTCGCCCTGGAGTACGGGCGGCTTGACCACCGGCGGAGGGGCGGAGGCACAACCAGCCAGGATAAGGACGGTTGCGGACAGCAGGAAAACGGTCGATCTCTTCGTCACTTCGGTTCCTCAAGCAGCCGCATGGCGGCCGAAAATGTGTTGTCGCTGGTGGTTACCTCGACCCACTGCACGTTGCGCTCCGACCTCAGCCAGGTCATCTGCCGTTTGGCGTAGGCGCGCGTCCGCCGCTTCGTTTCCGCGACGGCCGATGGAACGGTCATCTCCCCCATCACCACCGCCGTCGCCTCGGCATAGCCGATGGCGCGGAAGGGCCGTTCCTTGCGGTCGAACCGCGCGAGCAGGGAGCGCGTCTCCTCGACCAGACCGTCGGCAAACATCGCATCGACCCGCCGGTCGAGGCGTTCGACCAGGCGGGCCCGCTCCAACCGCAGTCCGATTCTCGTTGCCTCCATCTCCTGCACCCCATCCGCCACGGGCGGCTCCCACGTCGAGATGGGCTTTCCGCTGGACAACCAGACCTCCAGCGCGCGCTCGACGCGGTGCCGGTCCGCGGGGGCGATTCTTCTACCACTTTGCGGATCGATTTTCGATAGCCAGCGGTGGAGCCGGTCCGCGCCGCGCGGCCGGTCCGCCACCCGGCGAATCCGCGCACGAATCCCGGCGTCGCGACCCGGCATCTCCGGCAGTCCGTGCAGCAGGGCTCGGAGATAGAAGAAGGTTCCGCCGGCGAGGATCGGCCGCCGGCCGCGTCGATCGATCTCTGTGCAGGCTGCGCGCGCCAGCCGGGAGTAGTCCGCCGCGTTGAATTCGTCCGTGGCATCGATGATGTCGAACAGGTGGTGCGGAATGCGCGCACGCACCACAGCTGGCGGTTTGGCGCTCCCGATGTCGAATCCTCGGTAGATCTGGATGGAGTCGTAATTGACGATCTCCCCGCCGATCGTCTCCGCGATTCGCAGCGCGAGCTCGGACTTGCCGGTGCCGGTGGGACCGGCGATGACGATCGGCGGTGCCGTCACTTTCGCCCGCGGGTCAGGTGCGTCTCATCGTGATCGCGAGACAGGACCCTGCGCAGGTGCTCGCGGCAGTAGATCGCGCCCTTCTCGACCGGCGTCCGGCAGACGACACAGCGGTTCTTGATGATCACCTTCGCTCCACCCTCGAGAAGTCGCAGAACGATTCCCGCCACGACGAGGAGTCCCCCCAGGACCAGCGCCTTCTCCAGCATGGCCGGCGCGAAAAAGTCGACGAAGGGCGCATCCTCGAACGTCTGCTGCAGCACATACATCGCCACGACGAGAAGAATGATCCAGAGGCCGAGCCGCAGAACTGTGGACGACATGAGGGAAATTCACTGTAGGCCGCTTTATCGCGGAGTGTCAAATTGACAACGCACAAACAGGTGTGCAGGAGTCATGTCCAGCTCGATCGTCCCATTCCGGTCGGTTCGCCAGGTGTGGATCCCACGCCTCCGCAGCGCCTCGACCACACTCGGATGGGGATGACCGAACGTGTTGTGCAGACCGCAGGAAACGAGTGCGATTCGCGGACGGACCGCGTCGAGCAGCTCCGGGCTGGACGAGGTTCGGCTGCCGTGATGCCCGACCTTCAGCACATCCGCCCGCACATCCCGAGCCGCCAGCGCGTCCTCCGCATCCCTCTCCGCATCGCCGGTGAGAAGCGCCGTCCATTTGCCGACGCGGACGCGCAGCACGACCGAACTGTTGTTCTCGGGCGAATGCTTGAAGGTGCGGTCCGGGACGTAGGTCCGGAGAGACAGCTCGCCCACACTCCGCGAGTCCCCGTCACGCACGAGGTGAATCGGGATCGAGCGCAGAGAACACGCTTCGAGCACCCGTTGGGCGCAATCGCCGCGGAACCGCCGCGGTGAGATCCAGAGTGCGCCAACGTCGAGGTTCTCCAGAACGGCCGGGAGACCGCCGCAATGGTCGGGATGCACGTGCGTGAGGACGGCCACATCGATGTGCCGCACGCCGCGGTCGAGCAGCATCGGCAGTAGCTGGCTGGACCCGAAGTGTGCATCGCCTTGTCGTCCACCGGCGTCGACCAACACGACATGACCCGGTGTACGCAGGAGTAGCGCGTCCCCCTGTCCCACATCGAGCATCGTGAGACGGGGAACCGGTACGTCCCGCCGGCTGACGACGATCGCGCCGGCAAGCGGGATCGTCATCGCCGCAAGGATCGCTACCGCGCGAACGCGCCCACGGAAACACGCGATGGAAACCATGGCCAGCCCGTACCCCGTCGCGAGGGAGATCAGCGGCGGCGCGGCAAAGAATCCCCACAGCGGCGCGCCTGCCGCATTCACAAGAGAACACACCTTATGAAGCACCCCCACCAGGTTCAACAGAACCACGCAGGGGAAGGCGCAGACGGCCACGGACACGATCAGCATCGCGAACACCACCGGCAGCAGCAGCATCGTCATCACGGATCCGCCGAGGGCGTACTGGTGGAAGTGGAAGAGGGTGAGGGGGGTGATCGAGAGCTCGGCCGATGCCGCATAGGCGATCCAGCGGGCACGCGCCATCGCCAGCGCCTTCCCCGCAAACAGGAGCGCGCCAGCACCGGCGTACGTCAGATGAAACGCTGGCTCGACGAGATCGTGGGGAACCACCACCAGCCGGATCAGGACGGCCACACACCAGAGGTTTTCCAACGTCGTCGGGCGATGCAGGATCCGCGAGACCGCGTACAAGCCGATGGCCGTGCCGGCCCGTGACACCGACGCGGTCGGGCCGATGAACAACGGCGCGCCGATCGACAGAACGAGCAGCGCCCAGTCGCTGGCGCGCGGTGCGTGCAGCCACCGCAGCGCGAGCGCCAGGAGCGTGGCCGCGAACGCGATCTGCAAGCCCGAGAAGACCAGCAGGTGGTACGTCCCTCCGCGCTTGTAGCTGTCGCGGACGTCGTCACTCAGCCGTTCTCCGCGCCCAAGCGCCAACGCCTCGACCAGCGCGACCTCGGTCGGTTGTGCTGCCGCGAACGGACGGATGCGATTGGCCAGGGCGCGATTCCACGCCGCCGGCGTCAGCGGGTGGATTGCGCCTTCGTACGACAGCAGCCGCGCGGACTTGACCGTCAGTACCGCTTCACCACGCTCATTCCGGCGAAGGAATCCTTCCGCTCGAACCGACCGCTCCATCGCGATCTCCCGCGGCGAAAACCGCGTGTAGATCGTCAGCGGCTGATCGACGAGCGAGCCATCCGCCACGAACCGGGGACAATGAAGCAGATACGCCTCTCCCCGAACGGTCCAGTCGTGATCGATCGGCGCGACGATCGTGACGAAGCGGTCCGCAGGCAACACGGCGATGGCATCGGCAACCATCGCTTCGTGAGCGCGCGCATGCGTTGCCACCCACGCACCGCCCGCGAGCGCGAACGCCACCATGGCTATGCGCGGTCGTCGGAGCGCGACGATCAATGTCGCGATGACCGCCAGACCTGCAGCCTCGGCATACGAATGCCCGAAGACGAGGCCGGCGGTGTACGCAATTAACGGGAGGGCGGCAGGAACATCAGGGCTGCTTCGCACGCTCGAAGGAAGCGAGCGTTTCCACGTGATGCGTGTTGGGGAAGAGATCCAGAAGGTCGAGCGAAGCCAGTCGCCAACCAGACGCGATCAGCCGGCTCGCGTCCCGGGCAAACGTTACCGGATCGCAAGCGAGGAAGCAAACCATCTCCCTGGCCCTTGTGGCGATGGCATCGATGACGTTGCGGCGCGCGCCGCTGCGAGGCGGATCAAGGAACACGAAGTCGGCACGCGGCATCCGCTCCACCCACCACTCCACCGGCGCGTTCACCAGCGTGACGTTCTCCGGTACGTTTCGCTTCGCACACGCATGCGCCGCCTCCGCGCCTTCGATCGCCGTGACACTCGCAAACACCTCCGCGAGCGGCCGGCTGAAGAACCCGACACCGGAGTAGAGATCGATCGCAGTTTTCTGGCCGTGCCCCCGTACGCGCCGCGCCTGGTTTGTAACCAGGTCCCGCATCGTTTGGAGGAGGTGCCGGTTCACCTGGAAGAAGGCGTCCGTCGTGACGTGGTATCCGTCGATGGTCATTTCCCCCTCGGTGACCAGCCGCCCATCGACTTCCCAGATCTGCAGTTCCTCCTGTGCATCATTCGATGACGGCTGGGGCGTCGCACCAAAGACGCGGGCGGTCTCGGTCCCGACGACTTCGCACTCCGGTGGTAGAGGAACTACCACGTTGGACCGCATCGCGAAGAAGCCGGCCTTGTCCCCGTCGCGATGCAGGCGGCTGCGCAGGCGGTAGTTCAACGGCGAAGGATGCAGGGTGATGGGAGGCAGCGTGGCCGGATCGATTTTCCCGATCCGCCGGAGTGACTCGGTGAGAATCCTCTGCTTCGCCTCCAGCTGCTTGTCGAGCCGCAGCGACGTCCAGTCGCAACCACCGCATTCGTTCGCTACCCGGCAGGGCAACGCGCGCCGGAAGGGGCTCGCCTCGATCAGCCGCACGAGATCGGCGAACGCGAATCCCTTCTTCACTTCCAGCAGCCGCACGACCGCCACATCCCCCGGATAGACGTTCGTCGCGAAGATCGGGAATCCGTCCACACGCGCGATGGCGGCACCGCCGGCGACCAGTTCGGTCGGAGAAATCGTCACTTCGTCGCCAGCCCGCATCAGGCCGTGAGCATACAGATTTCGCGCAGGCTGCATTCGCCCGCCCGATTTCTCCGTATATAGCCTCAGATGACCGCCTCGGCTCCACTGATGTTCGCAACCGGCGACGCGACGCTGCATCGGGCGGCGGCGGGCGATCACGAGTCCTTTGCGACCCTGATCCACGAACATCAAGACATGGTCTTCAGCATCGCCTGGCACTTTCTCCACGATCGCGCGCGCGCCGAGGAGATCGCGCAGGAGGTGTTCCTGCAGTTGTACCGGGCGCTTGGGGAAATCGAGTCGCCCGCACACCTGACGTTCTGGCTGCGGCGCGTGACGGCGAATCGCTGCATCGATGAATCGCGGCGCCGTTGGCGCGTCGTGACCCTCGACCAGGCCGCGGATATCGCGCGCGCTGCCGACGAGACCGATCCACTCCTCATCCGGAGAGTCGGGCAGCTGCTGCAGCGCCTGCCCGCGCAGCAGCGCCTCGCCATCACGATGCGCTACCAGGAAGGACTCGAGCCCTCCGAGATCGGAGAAATCCTCGACATGCCGCTCAACACCGTGAAAAGCCATCTCCGCCGCGGTCTTTCGGCGTTGCGCGAGTGGCTGGGAGTGACTCTATGAACATCGACGGGACCCTGCGGAAGACAGTGACGCGGACGTCCGCGCCGGAGGGGATCGCGGCCGGCGTCCTGTCGCGGCTCGATCAAACGAGCACCCGGCAACCGTTCCGGCCGGCATCCTCCATGCTGTGGCGCGTCGCCGCAGCCGTCGTTCTCACCGCGGCACTGGCCGGCCTGACCGCGCATCAGGTCATCGAGCATCGCCGCACCGAAGGCGAACGGGCGCGGCGCGAAGTCATGACGGCGCTCCACATCGCCAGCTCCAAAATGCGCGCCGCTCAGCATGCCATCGCACACGACTGACAAAACGAAAGGACAGACCATGACCCGTTTTCTCGCGAATCTGATGCTCACCCTCCTCGCCGCCATCGCCCTCCCCGTCACCGCCTCGGCGCAGGGCACGAGGATCAACCTCGACTTCCCCGACATCGCCGCAAAAGCCAGCGAGACCGTCGACGTCACGCTCGACGGCGCCATGCTGCGGCTGGCCGGAAAGTTTCTCTCCAACAACGACGCCGACGAGCGCGCCGCCAAGGAGATGATCAACGGCCTGACCGGCATCTACGTCCGCAGCTACGAGTTCGATCACGAGGGCGAATACGACAAGTCGATCGCCAATCGAATCCGCACCCAGCTCGGACCCACCTGGAAAAAGATCGTCAAGGTTTCCAGCAGGACGAAAGAAGACGTCGACATCTACGCGGACACGCGCGGTGACGCGATTACTGGTCTGCTCATCATCTCGGCAGAACCAAAAGAGTTCACCGTCGTAAACATCATCGGCCCTGTCGATCTCGAGAAACTTGCCGGACTGGAAGGACAGTTCGGCATTCCCCACATCACCCGGGACGGGCATGGCAAGCATGGAAAGGACGAACATCATGACTGACCGCCGCCTGATCCTGTTCGTCGCGCTCGCGAGCGTCTTCGCTCTCGGAGCATCGCCTGCGAAGGCGAACTTCAACGACATCGTCCGCGCCGTCGAATCGCGTTACCGCGTACATCAAACGACGATTCCGTTCTTCGGCCTGGTGCGTCTGGCGGTGTGGGTCGCACATCCCGAGGGGATGTCGGACGTGCAGCTGGCGACGTTCGAGAACGCGAAGATCGACGACGTTCGCGGCCTCGCAGAGATCGTCGACCGGCACGCGGGCGAAGCGATGCACCGCCTGGTCTCGACCCGATCGAATCGCGACGGCGAGACGACATTGATCTACGCCCATCCGCTGGGCGGCGACAAAGTGGCTCTGCTCGTCTTCGCACACGACCGCGAAGACACGACCGTGATCCGCGTGGTGGTGTCCATGGACAAGTTCAGCGAAGCGATCAACAACCCGGATCACGTGGTTGCCAGTCTCAGATAGCCCCATTTTCGCGCGCAGCGCTTTGGGGTGGGCCTCCCCCATCGCCCGACCAGGAAATCGCCACCATTTCGCGCGAAGCGCTTTGGACTGCGGTGGCAAGGCCACCGCTTTGGGTCGGGGGCTAAGATGGCGACCCGGCGCTGTGACGACCACTCCACCACCCTCCCAAAGCGGTGGCCCTTGCCACCGCAGTCCAAAGCGCTTCGCGCGAAATCGGCATAATGCCCCCGTGCTCATCTACGGTGCGAACGGCTACACCGGCGAACTGATCGCCCGCGAAGCGGCCCGACGCGGACTCCGACCAATCCTCGCCGGACGCAGCGCG
Source organism: Thermoanaerobaculia bacterium (assembly GCA_038244715.1). Taxonomy (GTDB): domain Bacteria; phylum Acidobacteriota; class Thermoanaerobaculia; order Gp7-AA8; family Gp7-AA8; genus JADGNZ01. The sequence goes on along the minus strand of JBBRTE010000034.1, from coordinate 2,981 downwards.
GAGAAGATCGCCCCGCTCGCTCGCGAGTTGAAGCTGGAGTGGCGCGCCTTTCCGCTGGACGCACCGAAGCTGGGCGGCGTCGACGTCGTCCTCCACTGCGCCGGACCGTTCGTCCATACCAGCGGACCGATGGTTCGTGCCTGCCTCGATGCCGGCGCGCACTACCTCGACATCACCGGCGAGATCGCCGTCTTCGAGGCGCTGATGGCCATGAACGACGCCGCGATCAGACGTGGCGTGACACTCATCTCGGGCGTCGGCTTCGACGTCGTTCCGACGGATTGTCTGGCCGTGATGCTGGCCGCAAAGCTTCCGGGCGCGACCGAGCTGGACCTGGCCTTCTACTCGCCCGGCGCGGAGCTCAGCCGCGGCACGATGAAGACGATGATCGAAGGCATCGACGAGGGGGGCGCCATCCGCAGCAACGGGAAAATCGTTCGCGTTCCTCCCGCCTACGACACGCGCGAGATCCCCTTCTCGGTCGGGCCACGCATGGCGATGACAATCCCCTGGGGCGATGTCTCCACCGCGTTTCACACCACTGGAATCCCCAACATCCGCGTCTACACGGCCGCGTCGCCGAAGTCCATCGCCCGCATGCGCCGCATCCGCTCCTTCCTCCCGATCCTGGGCATCACCCCGATCAAGCGCGTACTCCAGGCATACGCGAACCGGCGCACGGGACCAGATACCGTACGCCGCGAAAAAGGAAGGACCTATCTCTGGGGGCGGGTTGCGAAGGGCTCGGACGAAGTGACCATGACGATGACGACACCCGAGGGCTACGCATTCACCGTCATCAGCGCGCTGGCGGCTGTCGAACGATTGCTGGCGATGCCGAGACGTCCCGGCAGCTTCACGCCCGCAACGTTCTTCGGCGCGGAATTCGTGACGTCGCTTCCAGGTGTTGAGTTGACGTGAGACGCCGACTCCTCCCCTTCTACGCAGCTTTCATCGTGCTCATCGCCGCAGCGTTTCTCTGGCAGATGCTCCACGGCATCTGCCCGGTTCCCTGATCACACCGCAGTCGCCAGAAATTTCGGCTTCGATCGTCCCTTCGCCGCCTGCTCGAACGCATACGCGAATTTGATCAGCGACGGCTCGCTCCATGCTCCGGCGAAGAACGACAAACCCACCGGCAAGCCGAACGCCAGCCCCGCCGGAATCGTGATGTGCGGATAGCCGGCGACCGCCGATGCCGACGAATAGCCGCCGGTGAAATGATCGCCGTTCACGAGGTCCGTGGCCCAGACCGGACCGCCGGTCGGAGCGATGATCGCATCCACCTTGTGTTTTGCCAGCGTCGCGTCGATCCCTTCGGTTCGCGCCAGGCGGTGATTCTTCGCCAGCGCGTCGCGATACTTTTTCTCGGACAGCGGACCGCGCTTCTGCGACTGCTCGAAGATCTCCTGCCCGAAGTACGGCATCTCCTGCGCGCGGTGCTCCTCGTTGAACTTGATGAGGTCCGCCAGCGTGCGGCTCTTCACCGCCGCAGGCGCGTTCGCGAGGTACTTGTTGATGTCGGTCTTGAACTCGTACTGCAGGACGTCGTTCTCCGTCGCGTCGAACTTCCCGTTCGTAGCGATGTTCGCCGGATCGACGATCGTCGCACCGAGACTCTTGATCAGCTCGATGGCGTCCTTCATCAGACGATCGGTCGCGTCATTGAATCCGAAGTACTGGCGCGCCACGCCGATGCGCGCGCCCTTCAAGCCGTCCGGATCGAGGAAGCGGGTGTAGTCGGCGTGTCCCTTGATATGGCTCGCGATGGTGACCGGGTCACTTTGATCCGCGCCCGTGAGGATGCCGAGGAGGATGGCGGCGTCGCGGACGGTGCGGGCCATGGGACCGGACGTGTCCTGGCTATGTGCGATGGGAATGATGCCGGAACGGCTGATGAGACCGAGCGTCGGCTTGATACCGACCAGGCCCGACGCGGACGATGGGCAGACGACCGAACCGTCCGTCTCCGTCCCGATGCCCACCGCTGCGAGGTTCGCCGCGACCGCCGAACCTGTGCCCGAGCTCGAACCGCAGGCATTGCGATCGAGGACGAACGGATTCTTCGTGAGTCCGCCACGCCCGCTCCAGCCGCTGGTCGAATGGGTAGAACGAAAGTTCGCCCATTCGCTGAGATTCGTCTTGCCGAGGATGACGGCGCCAGCCTCACGCAGGCGGGAGACGACGAACGCATCGAGCACGGCGTGATTCTCGGCAAGTGCGAGCGACCCCGCGGACGTCGCCATGCGATCCGCGGTGTCGATGTTGTCTTTGATGACGACCGGGATCCCGTGAAGCGGTCCGCGGATGTGTCCCGCCTTCCGTTCGCGATCCATCGCATCGGCGATCGACAGCGCGTCGGGATTCAGCTCGATGATGGAGTTGATCATCGGCCCATGCTTGTCGATCGCATCGATGCGGCCGAGGTACCCCTCAGTGATCGTGCGAGAGGTCCAGCGGCCGCTCTTCATCCCATCCTGCAAGTCGCCGAGAGTGATCTCTTCGAGCTCAGGCGCAGCGGATGGCGCTGGTTGCGCGACCGCGCTCAGAGGCTTGGCCAGCGCGAGAGCTGAGCCGAGCGCCGCCAGTTCCAGGAAGTGTCTCCGGTTGACCCCGCCGCCATCGTTCTCGTTTTGCATGTGCCAATCATACCGGGGGCGCGGGCGGGATTCAGTCCGAGCCGCGGACTCCGCCAACGAGCCGCCGCCACCCCTCTGCATCCCGCGTCGTGCCTCCCATTTCGCGCGAAGCGCTTTGGACTGCGGTGGCAAGGCCACCGCTTTGGGCGGGAGGGGCGAGAAATCGTTCGTGCCTCCCATTTCGCGCGAAGCGCTTTGGACTGCGGTGGCAAGGCCACCGCTTTGGGCGGGACGGGCGAGAAATCGTTCGAGCCTCCCATTTCGCGCGAAGCGCTTTGGACTGCGGTGGCAAGGCCACCGTTTTGGGCGGGAGGGGCGAGAAATCGTTCGTGCCTCCCATTT
>JBBRTE010000033.1:0-29535 GCA_038244715.1 Thermoanaerobaculia bacterium | reverse complement strand
GGCGAGGTCGCTCCGCCCGTCGCCGTTGAAGTCGCCGGTGGCCACAAAGGATGGCTGCGTTCCCGCGGCAAAGTTCGTCGCCGCACCGAATGTTCCGGTCCCGGTGCCGAGCAGAATCGAGACGTCGTTCGAACCGCTGTTCGCGACGGCGAGGTCGCTCCGGCCATCGCCGTTGAAGTCGCCGATGGCCACAGAGATTGGCTGCGTTCCCGCGGCGAAGTTCGTCGTCAAGCCGAACGTGCCGCTCCCGGTGCCGAGCAGAATCGAGACGTCGTTCGAAATGTTGTTCGCGACGGCGAGGTCGCTCCGGCCATCGCCGTTGAAGTCGCCGATGGCCACAGAGGCTGGAGTCGTTCCCGCGGCGAAGTTCGTCGCTCCGCCGAATGTCGTACAGGCGGTGGCAGGGGGGGCGGTGTAGGTAAAATCATCCGCGGCCGTGTCGGCGCTCGTTCCCGAGGCCGTGATGGCGCGGATGCTGACCGTGCCGGTCCCGGCCGGACTGGTGGCCGTGCATTGCGTCGTCGAGGAACAGCTCACGCTCGCGCTGGCGTTGCCACCAAACGCGAACGTCGTCGCGCCAACCACGAAGTTCGAGCCGGTGATGGTGACGACCGTCCCGCCGGCGGTGGTACCGGTCGACGGACTGATCGACGAGACCACCGGGAATTGCGCCAGCTCGAACGCGCCGATGTCAGACGCAACGCCCTGAGGCCGCAAGACACCCCGCTGGTCGACGCCATTCACCGGCGGCGCCGTGCTGACCGCGGTGTTGGCAGCATCGATGGCCGGACTTCCCGGAAGCAGCGCATGCGTCCGGGTCGGACCGCCGTTGTTTGCGAGCGGTCCGATGTTGGGCGCAGCGACGGTTGATGTGGGACAGGTTCCGTCGTTATCGAGGTTGTTCCCGCCTCCGGTCAGAGTGCCGTAACTCCAGCAGTTCACGCCCTTCGCCTGCTGTACCAGGAGGCTGTTGGTCAGCGTAACCGAGCTGTTGTAGTTCACGAAGAGGCCGGCATCCAATCCGCCAGCAGAATTATTGGTCACGGTGGAGTTCGTGACGGCTGCTGGCGGAGCCGGGCTGGCGAGGGGGCGGCCGAAGAACAAACCGGCGCCGTTGCCCTGAGAGATGTTGCCGCTGACCGTGGTGTTGGCGAATGTGGCTTTTCCAGCACCGTAGCCGGCGCCGCCAAGGGCGACCTCGCCGGCGTCGACACCGCCGCCGGCGCCCGCGGTGTTGTTGGAGCTGATGGTGGACTGGAAGACCTGCATCGCGCCGCGGTTGACGATCCCGCCGCCCGCAGCGGCTGTGACCCCGTTGTTGCTCACCGTGCTGCGGGTAAGCGTCAGGGTGCCATCATTGTGGATGGCGCCGCCGGACCTCAAGGCCACGTTGTTCGACATCGTGACCCCGTCGAGACTCAGGGTTCCGCGGTTGAAGATTGCGCCGCCCGCGCCGTGCTCGCCAGCGACGTCAACGGTGTTGGCGCAACCATTCGTGAGCGTGACGTTATTCAGGCTCAAGTTTCCGAGTAAGCTCACGTACAAGATCCGGAAGCAAGGGGCAGCAGGAGCGCGTTGAATCGTGGCGCCGTTGCCATCGATCGTGAGGGTCGTGTGGATCTCAGGCAGGCCGTTGGGTTCCCGATCGTTCAGTAGCGGATCGAGAGGGTGTGGATCGCGGTCAGGCAGCACATACGTGCTGCCGGCAGCGAGCGAGATCGTGTCCGCGCCGGCGGATCCGGGAAAGCAGTCACCCCCCGAAACGTCCCCACCGGTTTCGGCGTTGAGGATTGCCTCGCGCAACGAGCACTGTCCATTGTTGGGAATCAGTGCGACTTCCCCCGCGGCGACCGTAATGGTCGCTGCCTGAGAAGGAATTGTGACTACGCCGACGACAAACGCCAGGGCCGCCAATCGCATTGTTGGTTTCAAGAGGTCCTCTTTTGTGACCCAATACTCGCCAATCCCCCGACCGCCAACGCCGTTTCGGCATTGACGATGTCGGCGTCGACGATCCATGGGCCCAGTAACAATGTGTTTCTTGATGCCCGTTCGTGTCTTCGGAAAACGGCGAACGCCGCCAGATTGGCCAGCGCCGAAATGACCAGCGGGAACACAAGAATGTTGTAGCCGGCGCCGTGTGAGGCGCCGCTCGGGAGAATCCCAGTCCATGCAACGGCCAGGGCGATGATTTCGAAGGTGAGGAGTATCGCGGCAGCAAGCGGGTAGGAGCGCATCGGCGCGACCGCGGACGACCGCGCGCCGCTCTTCGTCGTCACGTGAAACGACGTGTTCGGCGCCAGGATGGCCTTCAGCAGCGACAGAAAGTACAGAGCGCCCAGGAAGTTGTTCATTAAAGCGTTTTCGATCACGAAGCTACGCTTTCCCCGTTCTATGAAGAACTGCCGCTCCCAGAGATGGTTGCCGATCATCGCGATGACAGTGAACGCCGTGATCCCGGCGATCAGCGGAAGCTGCAGCCGCAACGTGACGCCGCCAAGCAGCAGGAAGAAAAGGGCGAGCTTGGAAATCATGAAGAAGGCTCCCCACACGTAGTAGTTGAGAAGCACGAACGTGAAGAGCCGCTCCTTGCCCGTGTAGCGCCGCCACATCATCGGGAAGTAGCGCAGGCAGAGGTCGAGTCCGCCCGATGCCCACCGCAGCTGCTGGCCGATATAGGCGGCCCATGTCGTCGGCAGTTCCCCCACGGCGAGCACCTCGTCGACAAAGACGCCGCGCTTTCCGAGTGCGCGAAGGTGAAGCATGATCAGATAATCTTCGGTGAGGTGAACGGGATAGAAGCCGCCCAGATCACGGAATGTCTCGGCCCGAAACGTCGTGTGGGCGCCTACGATCACCGGCATCCCCAGGCCGAAATAGCTGCGGTGCAGCACGCCGAAGAAGGTATCTCGTTCCAGGCTCGCGGCCCTGGTGACAAAGTTCTGCTCGCGGTTTCGGAACGATTCGGGCCCCTGGACGAATGACACATCCGGGTCTTTGAAATAGGGAAGAACTGTCCGATAGAAGCCGGCCTTCGGCACGTGATCGAGGTCGAGGAATGTGATCAGCTCATAGCCTTCGCCCCGTGTGGCATCGAGCCAGGCGTTGATATTGCCGCCTTTCTGCCGCGACTGGAAAGGGTTGAAGCGGGGGCCGGAGGGAGCCTCGTTATAACGAGCGATGCCCTTGCGAGAGAAGTGAAGGATGCGGACGCCCCGGTGCCGGTATCGCTGGTTGAATTCCGCGATCATCGCCCGCACGCGCGGATCGTCTTCCTCGTCGAGCACCCAGTGGTCGATGATGTTGCCGCAGGGATCGACCTGTGCCATCCCTTCCAGCTTTTCGCGGAGCAACTCGAACTCGCGGCTCGGAACGATCGTCGTGGCCATGGCGATTCGCAGGCCTGTGGGCGGCGTGGCGTCGACGATTACTGCGCGTTTCATCGCCAGTATTCGGTAGATGTACGTCAGCTGCCAGGCGGAAGTAAACGCCGTATACGTGACGATGACGACGCGAACGGTCGTTGAGGTGCAGAACTGCGACAGGAATGTGGTGATGATGGTATTGGAGATCCAGAGCAGCACGGCCAGAAAAACAAGCTGCATGACCACGAAAACAGCTTTCTGCTGCCCCGTAGCGACCGGTTCGAGCCTGAACGTCGCAACATCCAACGGCGAGCCAGTGGCCCCGTAATTCATCATTGTCCGGGCCTCTGCACAGGCGGCTCCGTTGCAGGACTACCCGGGCTGACCAGAGGCCAACCCGTCAGCGTGCGAATGCGGGCGAGCGCTTGCTTCGCATCGCAGCGGCCGCGCCAGAAGGGCAGACCCGACTCGGGGACCTTGTTACTTGCGCAGTCCACCATCGTGCTCGGTCCAGCCGAATACTCAACGCCGGCATTCCGCCGAAAATCGGTGTAATCCAGGCACGCGCGCGGCTTTCCGTCGGCTTCACAGAGTGGATGAGCCTTCGAAGTGATCCCGACGAGATCATCGAGCCGCACGTAGCCGCGATACGAATACGTGTACTGGCACAGCAGCGTCCCGGTCGGACCCGCCGCTGACGCAGGGCAGATACCCTCGAGTGACGGTGTCGTGGGACAAGGAAACGGCTTTTGATGATGGCCACCTTCGTAATTCTTCCAATGGCTGAAGGGACAGGCGCCAACGAAGGAATACCAGTTACCCGGATACGCATGGCGAGGGTGGTGGGCCTGGTCCTGGACACCGGCATAGGCGCCGAGACTGGCGATCTGGTCGCGAGCCTGTGGCGGCATCGCCACGCCAGCCTCGAAAGCCATGTAGGGGCCGAACAGCTTCACGTCGCCTGGTGGATCGTAGGACGGGAACTGGCGCGCCAGTTTTACGTTGAGCACTTGAACGTCGAACACCGCAATCGCGTCAATGTCGTTGAGGCGCCGCCCGGTGGGGGGGACCGCAAAGCTGGGGATGACCTCGCTGTGGAGGTAGCCCAACACGCCCCCGGCCGAGGCTGCGTTGGTGTTGCCGAGGCGTGTGCCAGCGTCGCCGAGCGATCCGCCGAGAAGGCGGGAATCGATCGCGCGGTAAACCCGAAATGAGGCGACGGGTGGCGGGGGGGATTGCGAAAACGACGCGGATGGCGCCGCTGCAGTGCCGAGAAGCGTCAACACCCACAGACATGAAATGATAGGGAAACCGGTTCCGGCGCGATTCCGGTTCGCCGAGGCGACACCCCGGGGGGCGGGTGTGGAACCTGTTCCGAACTGCGCATCACCGTCGTTCGTGGGTTTCACTAGCTCCCTTGCCGTAGTAGAAATTGAGCAACACGAAAAATACACAACGTTTTTTTGGGCTTTTCTCGAAACCAAGGGCTACGACATGGTGCTCATTTTCATCGTAACCGATTTCTGAGTTGCGCCCACGACATGAAACGAAGGCCTGTCCTGCACGAATTGCCCGAAGAGTTTGCGCAGTACTTCGAAGCGAAACATCAGGACGATCACCAGGACCTGTAGTCGCATCGCCTCGTTCAAGCCCCATCGCGGACTTCGACTGGAGCTGGCCAAAAAAGACAACTGCGCCTTGATCGAACGTGCCCTGCTGCTCGACGTCGTTGACGGAGGCCCGAGTTTCCTTACCCGTCCGAGTCTGTCTCAGCCCAACAGCATCTCCAGATCCTGCAGCTCCAGCTTCCGGAGCACGCTGTTGTCCTGGGAGATGATCGAGTCGGCCAGCTCGCGCTTTCGCGCCTGGAGCTCGAGGATCTTCTCCTCGACCGTGTCGCGTGCGATGAGGCGGTAGGCGACGACGGGACGCGTCTGTCCGATGCGATGCGCGCGGTCGATCGCCTGCGCTTCGACGGCAGGGTTCCACCATGGGTCGAGGAGGAAGATGTAGTCGGCGTTCGTGAGGTTCAGTCCCAGCCCGCCCGCCTTGAGGCTGATGAGAAAGAGGGGCGGACCGTCAGGTCTCTGAAAGCGCTCCACGAGCGACTGGCGGTCTCCGGTGCTTCCGTCGAGATAGAGGTGGGAGATCCGTTCCTTCTCCACGCGTTCCTCCACGATTCGGAGAAAGGAGGTGAACTGCGAGAAGACCAGTGCGCGGTGGCCCGAGTCGAGGACTTCGCGCAGTTCCTCCATCAGCAGGTCCACCTTTGCGCTGGCGGCCTCAGTTTTCGGATCGATGAGGGCCGGAGCGCACGCTGCCTGGCGAAGTCGCAGCAGCGCTTCCAGGATCTGCATCCGGGATTTTTCGACGCCGCCTTCCCGCACGCGGCCGAGAAGAGCCTGCCGATAGTGGTCGCGAAGCTCTTCGTAGAGCTGCTTCTGCTTTCCTTCCAATTCGCAATAGAGCGTCTGTTCGGTGCGCGCGGGCAACTCCGGCGCCACCTGCTCTTTCGTTCGGCGGAGGATGAGCGGGCGCAGCGCGCGGGCCAGTGCATCGCGCCGCTCGGGCGGCGTACTCTTTGAGGCGAACATCCGGCTGAACGAGCGCGCGGAGCCGAGGAGCCCGGGATCGAGGAACTCGAAGAGGCTCCAGAGCTCGCCGAGGTGGTTTTCGATCGGTGTGCCGCTGAGGGCGAGGCGATGGCGCGCGCGCAGCACGCGCGTGGCTTTCGCCACCTGACTGGATGCGTTCTTGATCGCCTGCGCCTCGTCGAGGATCACGTATTCGAATTCGGTCTCGGCCAGCGTGGCGATGTCGAGGCGCATCGTTGCGTAGGTCGTCAGCACGACGTCGCAGTTCGCGAATTCGTTCCTGGCCCGTTCGCTGCCGTGATGCTCGATCACACGCAGTTGCGGTGCAAATCGTTTCGCTTCGGCGGCCCAGTTGAAGAGCAGCGAGCGAGGGGCGACGACCAGAGACGGCCGGTCGACGCCCTGCGCGCGCAGGCCTTCCAGCAGGGCGAGCGTCTGCACGGTCTTGCCGAGGCCCATGTCGTCGGCCAGGCAGCCGCCGAGGCCTGTGTCGCGCAGGAAGTAGAGCCATCCCAGACCGGCGCGTTGGTACGGCCGCAATGCAGCAGTGAGGGTTGCCGGCTCCTGCCGCGGAGTGGGAGCCGCATCCGCAATGCGCTGCCGAAGGTCGGAGAACGCATCGTCGATTCGTGGCGCTTTCGGCTGGAGCAACGCGTCGATCAGCAGTGCCTGGGCCGGACGGAAGCGAACGGCGTCGCCCTGCCGCCTGCCCATCTCCAGGACAGGTGCCAGCGATTCCGCCCACGACACAGGCACGATGCCGTAGGAGCCATCGGGGAGGCGGAGGAAGGAGCGTCTGGCATCGGCGGCGGCGAGGAGCTCCGGAAGGGCGAGACGGACACTGCCGAAACTCGCGTGCACGTTGAGATCGAACCAGTCGATGCCGCTGGAGATCTCGACATCCAGCTCCTCGCTGATGCGGACCGGTGATGAGTCGATCTCGATCAGCCATTTCTCTGCTGCCAGTTCGCGTGCCAGCTGTTCGACGTAGGCGAGCCGGATGCGGTACGCGCCCGACGTCCCGATCGCTCCCGCGGCTCCCAGACGCGCACGGAGCGTGTCTTCCGCCTGCCGATTGCGGCGGATCAGTTTGTTGCCGATCGTCGTCTGCTGTTCTTCGGAACGGCTGGCGACGCGCCATTCGTCGTAGAGGAAGAACAGCTCGCCGCGCAGCTCCGCGCTGGCATCGTGCTCGAGAGCGAGCAGCGGCTGCGGACGCCGATCGACGACGGTCCAGCCGAGCTCCTCGGGTAGCTGGATGTTCGCGATCGGCGCGCGCAGCAACGCCCGACGAAAACGTTCGGTGTCCGCGTGCGGAACCTCGACGATGCCATTCGCGCGGAGTGCCTGCAGCCAGGATGTGCGTCCGTTGTCATCGAAACGGCTGGCGCGCCGGTCGCTGATGACGACGCCGGGAAGGATGGCGTCGACGTCCTCGAAGGGCAACGTCTCGTCCTCCCGCTCGATGGCACCCGTGATGCGATAACGCGCCTCGGCGGGGTCGCTGACGATGGCAACGCGAAGCGTCCAGGGAGTACCGTCGTCCCATTCGATCGGGATCGGATCTCCGGCTTCGTCGAGGACGCAAAGCCTTCCCGCGCGCGACAGCCGCTCGACCCACCATGCGGACGTCGAAGCGGGAATGCTGATGATCGGATCGATTCTGCCGCCCCACGATCGCTGATGCAGCAGGGCGATGCTCTCTTGATCGAAGCGAGGGAGCAGTTGCAGGTCTTCGACGTTCAGCGAGAGAGGCTTCCACTTGCCCCAGTCGCCGTTCTTCCGTCGTGTGCGGCCGTGGAGCTGAATGCTGAGTGCCGTCGCAAGCCCGCCCGCCAGGAGATAGACGACTTCCTCCGGCAGGTTGCGTGGAGTCTCGCGCGCCGGCGGGAGTGCGGGACCGACTGCGTCGAGGAAGCGCTGCCAGGGACGGGGTGGCTCGCGCCGGAAGACGCTGCGTGGCAAGGGTGCCGGGTATTCGTCTTCCTCGTGGTCCTCGTCGCCGGCGAGAAAAAGCTCGCGTTCGGGGAGCAGGCGTTGCGCACTCGCGGCGCGGATGGCCGCCCAGATGTGCTTGCACTCATCACCCTGACCGGCGAACCAGGGGCAATTGCAGGATGTGGTCAGCTCGTCTTCGTTGATCCTCAGCGTGACCGTGTACAGCTGCGTTCCCTGAACCTCGGCGCGCAGCGTGCCGTCGGACAGCCGCTGCACACGACGGACACGGCCCTGCGCGAAATACGCGTCGCCCCGCACGAGACTGCCCCGCGACATGCGCCTGCGCAGAGCTGTTTCGGCGAGCACGGCAGCAGAAACGGAGCGACAGGTGGCGCGATTCCGCGCCGGCGTCTCAGCCGCCGGCTGCGTCGGCCTGCGATCCGCCGTTGATGATCCACGGCGTGCCGAATTTGTCGATGACCATCCCGGCTCCCTCTGCCCAGAACGTCTTCTGAAACGGCATGGTCACCTTGCCGCCATCGGCCAGCGCGTCGAAAATCGGGCGCGCCTGTGCGGCGGTGCCGTACGTGAGCGTCAGCTGGAGACCGCGGATGCCGTCATTCGGCTGCCCGACAAACGAGTCGCCTGCCATCAGCACGAAGCCGTCCGCGACCAGGTACGAGTGCATGATGCGGTCGCCGTTGCCCGGAGGGACCTGATCCGCGGCCGGAGTCTGGTCGTTGGTCAGGAGTGCCTGCAGCTTGCCGTTCAACGCACGTTCATAGAAACGCATCGCCTCGGCGCAGTTGCCGTTGAACGAGAGGTACGTCGTGAATTGGGCCATCGTGATGTCGCTCCTTTTTTTTGGGGCCGGCAGACCCGCCACGGTTATGGTGCGAAGTATCCGCGGATTGTTCTCGCCGTCAATTGCGGCGCCTTCAACATCACGTGAATGTTTCGCCATTGATTGTGCCGGGCGAAATCAGTGTTCTGGTAGGTGACCGCGTCTAGAGCGCGCAGGTCCTTCTCGATCAGCACCGGTGGCGATGATCGCGATCGTGTGCTCCGCGGGTAGCGGGCCGAAATCGACCGGTAGGTGCCACGGCGAGCGCAGCCCATCGACGACGGTCTGGCCGTCTACCGTGAGCTTGACGCCGGCGTCGTCGAAGGGCGGAACGATCGTCAGATCCACCGCGCCTTTGACGTCGTTGGGAGGATTCGTGGCGGGGCGGAGGATCAGCTGTCGGGATTCGGCGACGGCCGGAGTGGAGAGGAGGGATACGAGCGTCAGGGCTGCGAGAAGGTGTGGCCTACGGCTTTGCTGGTGCCTCATAAATCCGCCGATATTCGAATCGGTTCCGGTTGACGGTTTTCACATAGAGCCGGGTCTCAGCGAACGGAATCGATTCGACGAATAAGTCCTCATCGTCGATGGGCGTTTGAGCAATCCATCTGCCGACGGGCTCTTCGCCGGCGTTGTACGCGGCGATGGCCAGCACCATATTGCCGTGTTCGTTGGCGAGCTTCTGTGAGTACTCTGCGACGCCGACGGCGATGTTGATGTTCGGATCGAAAAGTTGCTCCCGCGTCGGCGCCGGCAACCCTGATCTCGTGGCGATGCTCGCCGCCTCAGCGGGCATGATTTGCATGATGCCGATGGCGTCGGCGTTGGACACAGTCGATGGCTCGAACCCCGTCTCCTGCCGGATGATCGAGGCGATGAGGTACGGGTCGACCTGGTGTTTCTCCGACTCCGTTCGGATCGTGTCCCAGTAGTTGAGTGGGAAGAGGATCTCCCAGAAGCGATGGGGCACGTTGGTGCCGCCGTGCCGCACGAACTGGCGGAACTTGCGCTGTAGCACGTTGTTCGCGGAGAACGGCTCGCCGCCCTGAACGTAGAGGTTGGCCAGCATGAACTGCATGCCGAGGTTCGCGGGATTAGCGGCGGCCAGGAACTTCATCTCACGAGTGGCTTCGCGATAGAGGCCGAGCCACGCCAGTTCGCGGACGGAATCGAGACGAGGCTCTGTCGCGGCGGCCAGTTGCGCGTCGATGTCGGGGAAGACATTGCCGTTGATGATGTCGTTCGACGCCAGCACCGGCTCGCCCAGAATCGCGCGTGCCCGATAGCTGAAGTAGCTGTATGGATAGAGAGTCTCGAGCTGATGCAGGGCCGCATCACGGGCCTGAAGATGACCGAGGCGCTCATGGATTTTCGCCGCCCAGAAAAGCGAGTTCGACAGGTAGTCGCCATCCGGAAACTGCTTCTCATAGCCGCTGAAGACCTTCAGCGCATTGTCATACCGCCCCGCGCGGAAGTAGGTCCATCCAAGTGACCAGATGTTCTCGCCCTCGGTTCCTGCGGCGCCGGCGGCGAGCGCTGTTTCGAGGTTGGTGATCGCGATGGGGTAGTTGACCTCATCCGTCACGTAGTACTTCGCGCGGAGGATCTTCACCTCCGTCGCCTCGCTGCTGCCGGGGTACTTTTTCTCGATCTCATTCAGTCCGGACAGGAACAGCGCAGGCTGCCCGGCGCGCCAGGCGGCGCGGGCGCGGGTGAGAATGAGCGCTGGTTCCTTGAGTCGAAGATGGTCCGTCTCCGCGAGGAGGTCGGTGTATCGCCTCGAGTTGAAGAGCGCCCGCAGGCGAATGGAGCGGTAGGTGCTGGACGATGTCGATTGCTTCGGAAAGCGTGCGGCGATACGTCCGAGGAGGTCGAAGGCGCGTCCGTAGCGATCGTTGCGGGCAAGTTTTTGTGCGATCCCGAGTTGGCCGTCGAACGACAGCGCATCGAGCGGCGACGGCGCAAACTGCGAGACGTGGTCGTATATGTCTTCGGTGAAACGTCCCTGTGTGAAGTCGGTGAGCAGACGCATGCGCAGAGGGTTCGCCAGTTCCATCCGCCCCGCCCGGGCCAGCGTCCTCGCCAGGAAGACGAAGTCCTCCTCGGTGAGCGCGTCGATGGGAATCGCGCTGGCGGTCTGGAACGCGGTGTTGGTATTCGCAGAGTCACCCGCAGCGGCGTAGAGGGCAGGCAGCCGGAGGCGGGCGATGGTTGCCGCGGAGCTCGCGGGGGAGTCCTGGATGATACGGACCGCGCTCGCGATGGCATCGGGCCACCGCGACGCCGCCGCATCGATCTCGAGCTCGCGAAGGCGGAGCCATGGTGCGACGAGCGGGTCGGCGTCAGCCGCCTGACGGAGAACCGGCTGTGCCTCCGCGGTCCGTTTCTGGTCGACGTAGAAAAGAGCGAGGAGCGTCAGCGCCCGTCCTCTCGTCTGCGGGTCGGGAGACTCAGTGAGGGTCTTGAGGCCGCTTTCGTAGAGGTCCGGTTGACTGCTCGTGCGAAAGGGGCGGACCACCTCGAATGTCAGTGGTGGTGGAGGCGACGGAACCGCAATCGGGGCGGATGGGGGAGGGGCGGGTGCGGTGGCGGGTTTCGGAGTGGTACAGCCGCCGGCGATCGCGAGGGCCAGGATGCAAATCAGCGTGCGCACGTTCCGTTCCATCACACCCTCCGCTTCATCACGCCGCCGTCATCCACGAACCCGACGCGGGTCAGGAACGCCGCATGCGACACATCCGCAATGAGCCACTGCCGCTCGAGTTTCGCCGCGAGCGCCGCGAGCTCGTTCAGCATGACGCGTCCGACGCGTTTGCGTCGCAACTCTTCGGCAACGACCAGATCGACGAGTCGAATGGAGTCGCTCTCGAGTTGCATCGACAGAACCGCTGCCAGATCTCCCACCAGCTTTCCCAGGAGTCCGGCCGAAACCTCATGCGGTCCTCCGAAACGGGCAGCGAATGCGCGGATTGCATCGCCATCGGCGGTCTCGATCGGGCGGACAAAGAGCTTCTGGCCTTTCACTGGGATGTTAACGTGCGCTTACAGAGAGCGAGGGCGCGTCCCTCAAATCCGCTGTGGTCATGCGTTTACAGCATAACCCGATCGGGCAAATAATTCTTGACAATCACTCCCCGCCAACTACACTGCCCGCAGTCCCGCACCAGCAAGAAAAACAATTATTCCGTGAGCGTAATGATGATGAACGTGCAAGAGGCGATCGCCGATTTTCTACAGCATGGACAAGCTGTCCGCAATCTGTCCGACCGCACGATTCGCGCGTATCAGTCCGATCTGAGCCAGTTCCACGTTCACGTGGATGGCGCGCAAATGGTCGATATCACTCCCGACCATCTCGAGCAGTATCTCGACAAGCTCGGGACCGGACCGTATCGCGATACGTCAATTCGCCGTAAAGTCGCCGCTCTCAAAGTGTTCTTCCGCTATCTCGAAGAAAAGGGAATCTTCGCGGAGTCACCGGCCCGGAAGCTGAAGATCCGGAAACCGGTCGAAAACCGCGTTCCTACGGTTCTCTCCTCCCGCGAAGTGAGGGCGCTGCTCGCGGCCCCCAAGGATCAGATCGGGGCGCTTTCCGGGCTGCGCGATCACTCTGCAGGCGGCCGCAACCGTTACTTCTGCGCCGTGCGCGACAACGTCATCCTCGAACTGCTCTTCTCGACCGGCATCCGGATCGGCGAGCTGGTGGCGCTGAATGTCACCGACGTCGGCGTCGAGAACAACCAGATTCACATCATCGGCCGGGCCACGCGCGGACGGACGGTCACGATCACGTCGCGCATCGTCATCGATGCACTGATCAACTACCTGGAGATGCGCGGCGATCGCAGCCTGACGACGGATGCCCTGTTTGTCGGCCGGTCCGGAACGCGACTGACGATCTACTCGATCGAGAACATCTTCAAGAAGCACGTTCGCCTGGCGGAGATCAAGCGTCACATCACGCCGCACTCGCTGCGGCACACGATGGCGGCGATGCTCGTCTCCTCCGGCGCCGACATCCGCGACGTGCAGGAAATCCTCGGGCACGCCTCGATCCTCTCGACGCAGGTCTACACGAGACTTCCCATCATGAAACGGCGTGGGAACGCGCAGGCGGATCCCGCTCGCATTCTGATCGAGCCGCACGACGCGAAGCTCATGATCAAGAAAGCCTAGTCTCGAGGCCTGCCTCGCAGTTTGCGCATCTTGAGATCCTTCGGCGTCCTCCGGCGCTTCGCGCCTGCGGCAGCCTCAGGATGACAGGTCGCACTGCGTTGTCTTCCTGAGTAGCAGTCCCTGTCACTCTAAGCGGAGCGAAGAATCTCGGGTCCCTGTCACTCTGCGGAGCGAAGAATCTCGGGTCCCCTGTCATTCTGAGCGGAGCGAAGAATCTCGGGTCCCCTATCATTCTGCGGAGCGAAGAATCTCGGGTCCCCTATCATTCTGCGGAGCGAAGAATCTCGGGTCCCCTGTCACTCTGAGCGGAGCGAAGAATCTCGGATCCCTGTCATTCTGAGCGGAGCGAAGAATCTCGGGTCCCTGTCATTCTGAGCGGAGCGAAGAATCTCGGGTCCCTGTTACTCCGAGCGGAGCGAAGAATCTCGGGTCCCTGTCATTCTGAGCGGAGCGAAGAATCTCGGGTCCCTGTTACTCCGAGCGGAGCGAAGAATCTCGGTCCCTGTCATTCTGAGCGGAGCGAAGAATCTCGGTCCCTGTCATTCTGAGCGGAGCGAAGAATCTCACGTTGCGCGGCTCCCGACTCGCATCGGACTCTCACTCCGTCCACTCCGCGCTCAGGTCGCACCAGGTCGGATTCATCGTCTTGATCAGCTCAATCTTCCGTTTTCGGTTCCAGCCTTTGAGTGCCTTCTCCCGGGCGATCGCATCGCGGACATCGGTGGTCTGTTCGAAGTACACGAGCCGATCAAAGTGGTAACGAGCGGTGAACGCCGAGCCTCTCCCGGCTTTGTGCTGGGACACGCGTCTGAAGAGATTGTTCGTGATCCCGATGTAGAGGGTCATCGATGAGTTGGAAATGATGTACGTGAAGTAAGAGCGCCGTTCGCCGCGGGACGTCCATCCCGATCGCATGATGCCAGTTTCCCTCGGAGCCGGGTGCGGGCGCCAAGGTTCTACAGGCAGTGGTGCAGTCGTAGCGAAGGATATCGAGACGCAGGTTGTGACACGGCCTGCCTCGCAGTTTGCGCATCTTGAGATCCTTCGGCGTCCTCCGGCGCTTCGCGCCTGCGGCAGCCTCAGGATGACAGGTCGCGCCACTGCGTTGTCTTCCTGAGTAGCAGTCCCTGTCATTCTGAGCGGAGCGAAGAATCTCAAGTCTCTGTCACTCTGCGGAGCGAAGAATCTCAAGTCCCTGTCATTCTGAGCGGAGCGAAGAATCTCACGTTGCTCGCCCCCCGACTCGCAGCGCGCTCTCCCCCGAGGCTCATTTCGAGATCGACTCTACCTGCGGAAGCTTTTCCTCGGGCGTTCTTACGGGGGACCGGTTGCCTTCCTTGTCCACCGCCCGCACACCCATGAACACGTTGTCGATTGTGAAGTTCTTGAAAGTGTAGCGCGCCACCTTTCCGACGGGGATGACCTTCTCCCAGTCGTCCGCGGTCGTCTCGCGCACGACGATCTCGTAGCCCGCCAGGTCGGCGTCTGTTCCCAGGTCCCAGGTCAGCGTCGTGTCGTTCGTTACGGCACCGCCGGCCTTCACGTTCTTCGGTGCCGCGGGGGCACATGCGCCGGTCACGAGCGCGACGGCGTTGACGGACGCGACCAGCCGCATGTAGTCGCCGCTGACGAATTCGGGGAGATCGCCGTACTGCACTCCGTTTTCGACGCGGACGGTCTGATGCTCGCGTTTGTAGTCTTCGTTGGCCTGTGTGAATCGAATCCCAGGGAACCCGCGCTCGAAGAACGGAGAGTGATCGCCGCCTCGTCCGAAACGATCCAGGCGATAGATCAGGCGGGCATTCACGTTCGGTAGATGGAGGCGGACGCCGTCGCGGACGAAGCGGGCCCAGTGCCGCGCGCTTCCTTCGCCGGCACCTTTTGGATTTGCGGAGAAGATGCGGATGGTGTGATTGTCGATGTCGCCTGCGCCACCGACCGTGCCGCCGACGATGTCATTCGTGATCATCCCCTCCACGTTCCACTTCTTCGCCACCGCCTCCTCGGCCAGACCGCGCGATCCGAGAAGTCCCTGCTCTTCGCCTTGTACAGCGACGAGCATGACGGTGGCGTCGAGCGGATGCTGGGAGAGCACGCGGGCCAGCTCCATGATGACCGCTACTCCCGACGCGTCGTCATCCGCGCCCGGTGCGTCGAGCGTGGCGTTCATGACATCCGAGTTGATCGAGTCGTAGTGTCCGGTGGCAATGTAGATGCGGTCGGGGTCCGTCGTCCCGCGTATGGTGGCCACGACGTTCACCATCTCGACGGGCAGGTTTTTCGTTCGTGGTCCCTGCTGCATCGAGGACTGGTAGGAGACCGTCATACGGCCGTTGCTCGTCGCCGCGGCGCGCGACATCTCGTCGAAGATCCACTTCCGCGCAGCGCCGATTCCGCGCGTTGCCGAGGTGGTATCCGACAGCGTGTGGCGCGTGCCGAAGGAGACGAGCTTCTCCACGGTCTGTTTCATGCGTGCGCCGTCGAGCTGGCCCGTGATCCCGGCGACGTCGGCGCATTGCGCGTGGAGCGAGGCGGCGGTGAGAAGGATGGCGGCGGCGATGGGAAGTCTGCGCATACGCCTATGGTATCGAGGTTGCGCCTACAATCGGGTATCGATGCCGAACAGAGGAGATGACGCATGAGCACGCGCGTCGCATCCGGAGCTCATCTGGGGCCTTACGAGCTGGTTTCGTTGCTCGGTGCGGGCGGCATGGGAGAAGTGTGGCGTGCGCGCGATACGCGGCTCGATCGCAATGTTGCGATCAAGGTGCTGCCGTCGGAGTTTTCGGCGGATGCGCGGCTGAAGGCACGCTTCGAGCGCGAGGCGAAGGCGATCTCGCAGCTCAATCATCCGAACATCTGTTCACTGTTTGACGTTGGCCGCCACGAGGACACTGACTTTCTGGTGATGGAGTTGATCGAAGGGGAAACGCTCGCGGACCGGCTGTTGCGTGGTGCGATGCCGTTGCCGTCGCTGATCCGGCACGGCATCGAGATCGCCGAAGCACTGGCCACGGCTCATCGACGCGGCATCGTGCATCGCGATCTGAAACCGCAAAACATCATGATCACGAAATCGGGCGCCAAACTACTCGATTTCGGCCTGGCCAAACCGGCTGGTCTCGTCGTTCCTGTACTCGACGGCGCCACCGAGCAGAAGCCGCTCACCGCGGAAGGGACCATTGTCGGGACATTTCAGTACATGTCGCCCGAGCAGCTCGAAGGGGCCGACCTCGACCAGCGCAGCGACATTTTTTCTCTGGGCGCCGTGCTGTACGAGATGGCCACGGGCCGTCGCGCGTTCGATGGCGGGACGAGGACGAGCATCATCGCGGCGATCGTCACCTCGGAGCCGCCGCCCATCGCCGACGTGCAACCGCTGTCGCCGCCGCGGCTCGAGCAACTGATCCGCGGTTGCATCACCAAGGACCCCGATTCGCGCGTGCAGTCCGCGCATGACGTGGCGATGCAGCTTCGGTGGATTGGAGAGAACGCCGGCGCGGGGGCACGGTCGCCGGGACGTACGTGGCTCCCCTGGTTCGTCGCTGCCCTTCTCGCGTTGCTCCTTGCCGCGGGAACGTTCGTGCATTTCCGAATGAAAGAGATTCCACGGACGCTCCGGCTCACGATTCCTGCACCGGCGGAAACGGCCATCGACGGCGTTCCGGCGATCTCACCGGACGGCCGGCGGATCGTCTTCCGCAGCGTAGCCGCGAACGGATCCGACCTCCTGTGGCTCCGCAACCTCGATTCGATCGAAGCGACCCCGTTGAAAGGGACGGAGGGTGCGACCTTCGCGTTCTGGTCGCCGGATGGACGCAACCTCGGATTCTTCGCACGCGGAAAAATGTGGCGGCGCGACATGACCGAAGGCAGCGTGCAGATGATCTACGAGCCCATCGAGTCGCCGCCGGGTGGTGCGTCATGGAACAGCCATGACGTCATCCTCTTCGCACCGCGGGTTCAGGGAACGCTGATGCGCATCTCCGCGTCGGGTGGTCCTGCGGTGCCGATCCCGGCGTCGAAGAATGAAATCGCGTACTGGCCCTGGTTCCTGCCCGACGGTGATCACTATCTCTACAAACGGGAGCTCGTTACGGGGCCTACAGGCGTGTACCTGGCCTCGCTGTCCGGCGGTCTGAGGAAACAAGTCCTGCAGCGCAACGAGCGCGGGTATTCACGCCCCGCATATGCGGCCGGGAGACTCTTCTTCGCCAGCGGGCGTTCGCTCTACGCGCAGACCTTCGACGTCGGAAAACTCGAGACCGAGGGGGAGCCTGAGAAGATCGACGATGAGATCCAGTATTACTCCCCCGGCCGTGCGTCCTTTTCGGTTTCGGACGGCGGGACGATCGCCTATCAGAAGAGTGTCTCGCCGCTGGTCGCGCAACTGACGTTTGTCGATCGCGCCGGTCGCAAGCTCGGCACCGCCGGTCCTCCCACTCCCTACGCGGATTTTCAGTTGTCACCAGACGGGCAGCGTGTGCTTTTCGCGCGGCATCAGGATGACCCGACAATCTGGATCCTGGACGTGGCTCGCGGATCCGAGACCCGTGCCGGTCTCGAGAACTGGAGTATCCGGCCGGCGTGGATGCCGGACGGCCGTGGCTTTGTCTACGCGGCTGCCGTCAAAGGCTCGCCCAATCTCTATCTTCATCACGCCGGCGGTTCGAGCGAGCGACTGACGACGAGTGATGAGCAGAACTATCCTCGCTCCGTGACGCCGGACGGCCGTTTCATCATCTGTGACTTCACTGATCCGCTGAAGAATGTCGACGTCTATGCCGTTCCGGTCGCGGCTCCGCATACGCCCGTTCCTATCGTGAGCTCCCGCTTTCGTGAGGAGGGTGGTGTGGTGTCCCCGGATGGACGATGGCTGGCGTATACATCCGACGAAAGTGGCACGGTGCAGATCTACGCGGCGTCGTTCCCTGACGCGACCGGGAGGGTTCAGATCTCGACGACGGGCGGGACCTTCGCGCGATGGAGCCACGACGGCCGGGAGCTGTTCTATTTCGATCCCGCCTCGAAGAGGGTTCTATCGGTCAGCATTCGGGTCGCCGGCGGCGAGCTCGTTCCGTCGATCCCGCAGCCGCTTTTCACGCTGGAATCGGGGCGGTTCGACGTCACTGCCGACGGCCGGTTCCTCGTCGGCGAGAATCGAATCAATCCAGACGCGCCGGGGTTGACGGTCGTCGTGAACTGGCACCCGCACCAGTAGCATCTGCGCTCGGCTCCTGCGCAACATGCGGTCGAGACTGCGGATACGTGTCTCTCCGCGGCGAAACGGGCTCGCTGTCTCAGGTCAGCTGTCGAGCGTCGAAGAGACATAGTGACGTCGTAACGCTCAGGGATCGGCGCTGCTCAGCCGCGTCTCCCAGCGCTCGCTCGAGACACGCCAGTCGCCGCTTCGATTCACGAGTTGGTACGTCCACGTCTCGTAAATGCCGCTGGGGATCGCGCCTCGAAGATGGATCGTCGCTGTGTCCGCCGTAGCGAATCCCTCGGCGAGTCTGGGATGGAGCGGGCGTGAGGATTTCCAAAGCTTGAAGTCGACATCGTCGAACGTCTGGAAGGTCGAGTGTTCCTTCATCGCGGCCTGATCTTCACGTTGGATGGCGTCGAGATATGCCAGCGCAGCGACGACGGGCGGATCGCTCTCGCCGAGTTTCTGACCTCTTGTTTCGGTCACGGTGTCGTCCTTGGCACCGGCGTCGCGGAGGATGCGCGCGATCTCGAGATGCTCTCCGTCCAGCGCCCGTTGCAGCGCGGTCGAATGCCATTTCGAACTGACGGCATCGAGCTTCGCGCCCGCATTGACGAGAGCACGGACGATTTCCGTGTTCCCCGCGGCCGACTGCTCCATCAGCACGGTCTGACCGTCCGGACGCGCCGCATTGACGTGAGCGCCGTGCGCGATGAGCCAGCGCGCCATCGCCGGATCCTTCACCTGCGCGAGCGACGTCTTTCCATCGCTGTCGGGCACGTCCACTCCGGTTCCGCTCGCGAACAGCGTCTCTGCCGCCGCGATGTTCCCGCTATTGACCGCCTCGTGCATCTCGTCGCCGTGGATGGAGTGACGCGCCAGCGGCGTGTCGGCCAGGATGGTGGACTTGCCGGACGCGACCTGCAGCAGCATGTAGACCGCTCCGTTCACGACCGCCGCGAGAACCAGGCAGGCGATCGTGTTCACGATGATCTTGCCCCGGAGAGTGCCGACGACTTTTGGCGCGTCACCCTGCACGAGCCGGATCACTCCGCCGGTCACCCCGATCAATCCCCGCTTCTCCGCGGACCAGCGGCCGATGGCGCAGACCTGCTCGCCGGGCGCCACGATCTGCTCGTGCAGATTCTTGTCGGACAGGTCACGGTCATCGGTCATCCGCCAGTCTTTGCGAACCTCGCCGTCATCATCGGTCAGCAGGTCTTTGATCTCCTTGTAGATGACTCCGGGATGAAACCCTTTCATCTCCGTGAACGTGGTCTCGGCCAGGAAAGAGGCCGCGTTCCTGCGCGCTTCGTCGCCATCCAGCGAGACCTTCGGAAATCCCTCGAGCAGAGGAAAGCCAAAAAGACGGATCGCCCCGCGCGTCGAGTCGATCGCGCACGGGACCATGACGAAGCCGGAGTAGTCCTTCGAATCGGTGCTGCCGTCTTCGCTCGGCACGGTGTGGTCGATCTCATAGCTGACGAGCACCGCCGGCTTACCGCTGAATGGTGCGCGCAGAGATTGGCCGACCGCGCGGATGTGGCCGGCCACGGTAACCGTCGCGCCGTCTTCGTATTGCTCGCCGGTGTAGCCGCTGAACGTGGAGTCGCGCGTGACGCGCGCAGCGTCCTGCGCCGAGGCGATCGCCGTTCGCATCGCACCGATGGAGATCCACATGAAGAAGCTGGCCAGGCCCACTCCCCACCAGAGCGCGGGCGGCTCGACGTGGCCATGCAATACGTACCAGTAACCGCCGGCGCACGCCGCCAGGATCAGCAGACTGACGAGGCATCCTTTCTTCATGAGCTCGATTGTACTCAAGCAGGCTCGTCCCCTACACTTCCGCGCACATGGCACTCCCGAAAGTCTCCCTCACGCAGAAGATCTTCATCGGTCTCGCACTCGGCGTACTCGTCGGCTGGTTGTGGCCGGAGATCGGGGTTCAGATGCGGCCGCTCTCGCTGCTCTTTCTGAACCTGATCAAGGGGATCATCGCCCCGCTGATCTTTGCGACGCTGGTCATTGGCATCGCCGGAACAGGTGACATCCGGCAGGTCGGACGAATCGGGTTCAAGGCCCTGCTCTACTTCGAGATCGTGACCACCTTCGCGCTCTTCATCGGGCTCGGTGCCGTGAACCTGACGAAGCCGGGCGTCGGCGTCTCGCTTGCCGGCGTGCACACGGAAGAGAACAAGTCCGTCCTCGCGGATCGCGCGTCGAAGCTGTCGAAGGAATCGCGCGACGCGCTCGCGCACGGCGACATCGCCACCGCCGCCGCGAAGGCATCGCAGGCATCCGACGCAGTTGCCAAAGGGCTGACCGCGCCCGACGCTCCCGCCAAGCCGCAGAAATTCGGCGAGATCATCGCTCACCTCGCTCCCGCCTCCATCATCAAGGCGATGGCGGAGGGGGATGTGTTGCAGATCGTGGTGTTCTCCGTGCTGTTCGCGCTGGCCGTGACGTCGATTGGCGAGAAGGCACGGCCGGTCATCGTCTGGTGCGAGTCGCTGGCCGACATCATGTTCCGCTTCACCGAGTTCGTGATGAAGTTCGCGCCGATCGGAGTCGGTGCAGCGATGGCCAACACCATCGGTCACTCCGGACTGGGCGTTCTCCGTAACCTCGGCATGCTCGTCCTGACGTTGTACGGCGCGCTCATCGTCTTCCTCCTGTTCGTGCTGTTGCCCGTAGCGCTGCTGTTCCGCGTCCCGCTGCGCGATTTCATCCGCGCGGTGAAAGTGCCGGCCACAATCGCCTTCGCCACGACCTCCTCGGAATCCGCCCTCCCCAAAGCTATGGAGAACATGGAGCGTCTCGGCGTCCCGCGCCGGATCGTTGGCTTCGTGCTGCCGACCGGCTACAGCTTCAATCTCGATGGGACGACGTTGTATCTCGCTCTGGCGTCGATCTTCGTCGCGCAGGCGGCCGGGGTTCATCTTTCGTGGACGCAGCAGATCATCATGCTGCTCACGCTGATGCTGACGTCGAAGGGCGTTGCCGGCGTTCCGCGCGCGTCGCTCGTCATCCTCCTCGGCACGCTGGCCTCGTTCAATCTGCCAGCCGAGGGTGTGATCGTGATCCTGGGAGTGGACGAATTGATGGACATGGCCCGGACGTGCGTCAACGTCATCGGCAACTGCCTGGCGACCGTCGTGGTGGCGCGCTGGGAAGGAGCGTTCCGTACGCCGGAGTGGATGGCGGAAGAGGCAGAACTGGAGCAGGTGACAGGGTTGCCAGCGATCGCCGGCTGAGGTTCCCTGGCAATCGCAGGAATGTGCCGGAGCCGGCCCCCCGTTGCCGGTAGTTGATCATGACCAAACGAAGCGGTGTGCTGCTGGTTGTCGCCGTCCTCCTTCTCGCCGGCTGCGCGACGGTCGGTGACGATCCGAATGCGCCGAACGTGACGTTGCATCTTCTGCCGCTGTCATCGGCGCCGAATGCGTATCGCTACGGCGGCCCGGTGAACATCGGGTACGAACTGACCGCGACGAACTCGACGAATCAGCCGGTGACCCTCGATCGCATCGAAGTGCGCACGATCGGCTCCGGCGCCTACCTGATCCGCCCCACCTCCACCCGCCTCAACCTGGCCCTCGGCCCCGGCGAATCGAAGGCCGTCCAATTCTCCATCTGGGGCACGGCCCCCGGCGGCCAGCTCGCATCAGGGGAACCGGTGACGGTCCGCGCCGCAGGCTACTTGAAGGGACCATCGGGACCGTTCGTGCGACTCTTCACCGAGTACTTCACGCCGGAGTGACGTCGATCGCCGCAGCATCGGATCCGTGGCTGCGTTTCGTCCGAAAATGCACCGATGGGCAACGTCATTCATGTGCGTATGTTTCTGCTCTCAACGACATCCATTCCCACCCTGGAGGAGGGCAGCATGGTAGACTGCGCGCAGCGCTGCAAATGCTCCGTGCGGTGCTTGCATCATTCGAGGAACAGGAGACTTACCTTCATCAAGCAGGCGTAGCTCAGTTGGTAGAGTAGGAGCTTCCCAAGCTTGGTTCCGACTGATTCCGATAGTTTGCTACAAGGTGCCGGAAGCGGCAGATGTCGCCGCATTCGCAGTGCCTCCGCCAGCATGGTTTGGCGCGCTCGGCGATCTTCAAGATCAGCCCCGAAACCGCAGGATCTGCTCCCGTTCGACCTCGATCGATGTCTGGAGTGGTGAGCCGATTCTCAGCGTCATCATCATGTTAATCGTGTGACGTCCCAGCAACGGGCCGCGCTGCTCGTCCCACCACCGGGAGCCGCGGAGATCGGGGCGATCCGCAACATTCTCGAATCGCACAATCCACTCGAAGAGGGTCCGGGAGGTTTCTACGCTGACATCGAACGCATGGTTGGGAATGCGTTGCCGGCTCTACTGGCGCGCGTCCGGGAGGTCCCACCAGTCAGGCTCGCCGCTCATGTGGATACCGAGGTGACCCGGCGCAGCATCGAGCAACTCGTCCGGGAGGCGGAGGCGTCGCGCCGGACTCTTGCGGGAAGCGATCATCCGTAATCATGACCATCCAGGCACGAGTTCCCTTCGATTCGATCCCGATCCTGGCGACGTTGAAACCGGACGATCGCGCCGCGATCGAACCGCTGTGTCTGATTTTCTATCCAGCATGAGCGATGAGCTCCGCTCGAGAAGGGCCTGTAAGCGGGCTTCTTGCGCAACCTCACCAAGCCCATCAAGATCGACGAGTTCCTGCACACGCTGAACGCAGCGTGTGCAGTTCGTGGAACGAGTCGCCGGGTAGTGTCGCGTGTGCCGTATCCTACGGCCGGCCTCCGATAAATCGCTCGCGCTTACCCTCCTCCTCAACACTCAGCAGCCTCGGTTTCAGAAGGTCGCTGCGCGTGAGGATTCCGATCACCTTCGTCATATCCGAGGACGAGACGACCGGTAGTCGTCCCACGCCGCTGGTTGCCATCCGCTCCGCGGCTTCCCGGCAGGTCTCCTCTGCCAGGGCGACGATCGGCTCGGCCTTCAGTAGATCGACGGCCAGCAGGACTCCCCCGAACTCCAGAGACGAGTCGCCCAGAAGGTCGGACTCGGTCAGCACTCCCAGGAGATTCCCGGCTTCGTTCACGACGGGATATCCGCGGTGCTTGTTCACGCCCGAAAAGAAATGTCTGAGTACGTCGCTCGCAGTCAGCGAGGATGGAATCGTCAGGACCTCCCGCGTCATCACCTCTCGGACCCGTGACTTCTCAAGCGGATCGACCCCGTACTCCCTGAAAATATCAAACCCTCTCCGCGCAACTTTCTCGGTGAGGATGGAGCGCTTCATAACCAGCACGGTGAACGCGTACGCGCCCACCGAGGCGATCAGCAGCGGCAGGAGCGCGTGAATGTCGTGGGTGAGTTCCAGGGCGAAGATCACAGCGGTGAAAGGCGCCCGCATCATTCCACCGAGGACGGCGGCCATACTGATCAGCGGCCAGATGGTGCTGGATCCTCCATGAAGGAACGCAGCCTCCAAAGCACCCAGTCCGCAACCCATCATGAGGAGCGGAGCCAACACGCCACCCGATGTCCCCGATCCTAGCGAGACAACCCAGATCACACACTTGACCGAGAGAATGGCGACGACAACCATGAGGGTGAGCCGCCCACCGAGCAGATCGGAGATGACGTCGTACCCGACGCCGAGGGCGCGTGGCTGAAAGAATCCGCCGATCCCGACGACCAGTCCGCCAATTGCCGGACGCCACATCCAGTGAATCGGCAGGTGCTCGAAGGCGTCCTCGACTTTGTAGAGCGACGTGCTGACAAGCCACGAGAACATCCCGGCCACGAGGCCAACAGCAAGTGCGGCGAGCAGGCCTTTCCAGTCGAGTAAGGCATGCGTTGGCACGGGGAAGAGTGGACCGGAGCCAAGGAGATAGGGACGTACTGCCGCGGCGACCGCGCTGGCCAGTGCGACGGGTACGAGGCTGCGCGGCTTCCACTCGAAGAGCAGGAGTTCGACCGCCAGAAGCACAGCGGCAATCGGAGCGTCGAAAGTTGCCGCCATTCCAGCGGCTGCCCCGGCCACGAGCAGCGTCTTTCTCTCCGCCGCCGACAGATGGAAAGCCTGCGCGATGATCGATCCGAACGCTCCGCCGGTCATGATGATCGGGCCCTCCGCACCGAACGGTCCGCCCGACCCGATCGAAATCGCGGAGGAGAGTGGCTTCAGCACCGCGACCTTTGGCGACAGGATGCTCTTGCCGAAGAGAATGGCCTCAAGGGCCTCGGGGATCCCGTGACCGCGAATCCTCTCCGAACCGTAGCGGGCCATCAAACCAATAACCAAGCCTCCCACCACAGGAACCAGGATCACGAGGAGCCCGAGGTGGCTGCCGGCCGGCGAGCGCGGCGTCAGCGAAAGGCGCTGGTAGTAGAAGAGGTTGGTGAAGAAACTGATGAGCGACAGGAGAAATGAGGCCACGAATGCGCAGAATCCGCCGACAACCGCGGCGATCATCGAGATCAGGATCAGTCGCCGGTTCGCCGAGAAATCGCCACGAGCTGTGCGCGTCATTTCCGCACTCTCGCGTGACGAACCGGCCGGCCGGCCGGCAAGGGCTGTTTGTTGTCGAACCCGACTTCACCCTCAAAGAACAGCTCTGGTGTTTCTCTCGATATCGCCGAACCCTTCACGATTGCGCTGAGGAGATCCCGGAGAGCGGCGCGCTTGCGCTGTGTTAAGTGCTCGATCGCGCGAACCAGACGCTCCTGGGTTGTCTCCGGCGCTCGCCCGAGAAAGGCGCGACCCCTTGCGCTCAACCTCAGAACGACCCTCCGCGCATCCGTCTGGGAGACGCTCCGGAGCACCAGCCCCTTCTCGACCAGCCGGCTGACCACAACCGAGACCGTACTCTGGTGCGTCAGCGTCCGTGCCGCCAGCTCGTTGAGCGAAGCGGCGGCATTGGCGTCCAGTTTTCTAAGGACAAAGAGCTGGGCGCCGGTGATTCCGACGCTTCGGTCGGCCTCTCTCGACGAAACCCTCAAAGCACGCACGATCTGACGGATCGAATCCATGATCCGCTGGGCGTCGCTCGCTGAGAAACTCTTTGTTGGCAAGGACTGTTGAATGGGAATCATATGGGTACCAATAGATCATAGCGAACGCTCCATAGCAATCGCACGCAAATACTCACACGGTCCGCTGCCTCGCGCGTCGCGGTGTGTGGCTCTACTTGTGACCGCAGCAGTTATCCACGAACCCCGGCACCCCGGATGTCCGCCCTGCGGGTTCGAGTAGAGGGCGTTGAAACTGTCGGACGCTTCGGGGGGTAGCGCGAAGTTCGCACTTCTGATCACTGCTGGAGCTTTCTCCTGGCGACGAGGAAGCCGACGCCGACGGCAAGCGCCACGCCAGAGGAGCTTCGATCACGAGGTAGCAACAGACTCCAGTTTTGGGAGGCCACGCGTCGCCGGTCAACTACCGGAAGTCGGAGAGAAGCACGCGACGGAAGGGGAGAGGAGCCCGGCGTCTAGGGAAGGGTGACAGCCTTCGCCTCCACGTGATATTGGGACGTTCCATGACACAGCTGCCAGAAGAGTCGGCGATGGGACTGTCACCGTGGTGGCGGCACGCCACCGTACTCGTGATGATCGGAGGCTTCTCCGTCCTGTCCGTCATCACCGTCCTGACGTATACGAACGCTCCCCCAATTCCGGGGCAGGTGACGGACACCGTGGGGGCTACCCTCTTCGACAAGCAGGCGATCCTCCGCGGCCAGGAGGTCTTCCTAAAGTACGGCCTGATGGAGCACGGGACGCTGTGGGGTCACGGCGCCTACCTAGGTCCAGATTACACCGCTGAATACCTCCATCGCCTCGCCGAGATTTGCAACGACTGGAGCGCTCCCGAGCGCGCAGGCCGGCCCTCTGGCGCGCTGCACCCCGAGGAGGTCGAGGCGGCGGCCATCCGTACCCAGCACATCCTCAAGCAGAACCGGTACGATCTCGCGACCGGCACTCTCGTCTTCAGCCCATGCGAGGCTGCTTCTTTCGGGATCCAGAAGCGCGAGTGGGAGAATTACTTTCGCGGACCAACCGCGGCGCCTGGACTTCCCTCCTCCTTCATCAAGGACCCAACCGAGGTGAGAGACCTCACTGCCTACTTCGCGTGGGCGACTTGGGCGACCGTCGCGAACCGGCCCGGCAAGGACTACTCCTACACGAACAACTGGCCCTACGAGCCACTCGTTGGCAACCGTCCGAGCAGCTCGACATATCTGTGGAGCGCCCTCAGCTTGATCACGCTCCTGAGCGGTATCGGCGCGATCCTCTTCCTGTTTGGCAAGTTCGACTATCTGGGCTGGGGTGGTAGGAAGACGCCCGCCCACTTCCACGACAGCGCTCTTGCCGGGTGGAAGCTGACGCCGAGCCAGTGGGCTACTGGCAAGTTCTTCGGTCTGGTCGCGGTACTGTTTCTGCTCCAGGGGTTCGCAGGCGGGGCCGTGGCCCACTACCGGGTCGAGCCGCGAGCGTTTTATGGAATCGATATCGCGTCTCTTCTGCCCTACAACCTGCTCCGAACATGGCACCTGCAGCTCGCGATCTTCTGGATCGCAACGGCGTGGGTTGGCGGCGGACTCTTCTTAGCCCCGCTCGTGGGGCGCGAGGAGCCGAAAGGCCAGCGGCTCGGCGCGAACGTGTTGTTCGGTATGCTCGTTGTCGTCGTACTCGGTAGTCTGCTCGGCGAGTGGCTTGGGATCAACAACCGGCTGGGTGATCTCTGGTTCTGGCTCGGCCACCAAGGCTCAGAGTACCTGGACCTCGGACGGCTCTGGCAGGTCTTGCTTGCCGTCGCGCTCGTGCTGTGGCTTTTCCTGATGTTTCGCGCCTTGCGACCTGCGATGAGGGCCCCCGGACGCTCCGAGCTTGCGTCACTTTTTCTCTATTCGGCCGCGGCAATCCCGATCTTCTACCTGCCCGCGCTCTTCTACGGTCCTCACACCAACTTCGCCGTCATTGACAACTGGCGCTTCTGGATCATTCACCTCTGGGTCGAAGGCTTCTTCGAGCTGTTCGCCACAGTCCTGGTCGCGACGATGTTCCACCAGATGGGGCTTGTGAGCGTGACTACGGCGACGCGCGTCGTCTACCTCGATGCCATCCTCTACCTGGGGGCGGGCATCATCGGCACGGGCCATCATTGGTACTTCACCGGGCAGGGCACGTTGAACATGGGGCTCGCGTCGGCCTTCTCAGCCATGGAAGTCGTGCCGCTGACGCTGCTCACCCTTGACGCGTGGGATTTCGTTCGCATCAAGGACCGCCCTTGCTCCGACTGCGGCAGCAGTTTCGCGGGCGGCCAGATCTGGGCGATCTACTTCCTGATGGCCGTGGGCTTCTGGAATTTCGTTGGGGCCGGCGTTTTCGGCTTCCTGATCAACCTTCCGATCGTCTCGTACTTCGAGGTCGGTACGCTGCTGACGAGCAATCACAGCCACACCGCGATGTTCGGCGTCTTCGGCATGCTCGCTCTCGCGGTTCTGGTCTTCTGCCTTCGCGCCATGCAGACCGACGCGGCCTGGGAGAACACTGTGAAGTTCGTGCGCATGGGATTCTGGGGACTCAACGCCGGGCTCGCACTCATGGTCATCACCGACCTCTTCCCGGCTGGAGTCCTTCAATTGTGGGACTCTCTCAACCACGGTTACTGGCACGCGCGTCGTCTTACCTACCTGACGAGCGGGACCTTTCACACCCTGGAGTGGGTTCGGATCTTCGCTGACTCCGTCTTCCTTCTGGTAGGAGTCGTGCCGATCCTAATAGCCGCCGTTCGGTCGCTAGCGAAGCGCGACGCGCCCCGGGAGATCCGCCTGAAACGCTGAGGGTCACTCTCAAGCGCTCCCGATCTCATCGACGCTGCAGATCCGGACGACGGGGATGCCGCCCGGAAAACCCTGTTTCGGGAGCTTTCCAAGGCGTTTACAACCTGTTGCCCGATGGGTCGCGAGGATGTTCTTGCTCGACAATCCTCATAAGCAGCTGATCTTTATCCGCTTATCTCATCTGCTTCGCGCAGTTCAGATGCTTGCCAGTTCGCCGAAGTACTCGTTGTCCTCGGAGTAGCCGCCTTCGCCTTTGTAGATTGAGGCTGCGTCTTCGACGAACTCGATCGCCTCGATCCACTTGACCATCTTGAACCCGAGCTGATTCTCGACCCGGAGACGTAAGGGCCCTCCGTGGTATCGGTCGAGGGGCTCGTAGTTCATCTCGTAAGCCAGCAGTGTTTGAACGTTCAAAGCGTTTTCCATCGAGAGGCTGTCGTAGTACTGGCCTCCCGTCACGCCCTCGTTGAGGGCGACACCCTCGCTGAACGAGTAGAAGATGACTGCCCGGGCATCGGGAGCAGGTCGGACCAGTCTGATCAGGTCCGCCATCGCCACACCACCCCACTCGGCGATACCGGACCACCCCTGGATGCAGTGGTGCAGCGTGATCTGAGTCTTGTGCCCCAACGCTCGCAGATCGTCCAGCGACAGTTCGACCGGGTTCTCTACCAGGCCGTACACCGCGATCCTGTAGTTCTTGAAGCCGCCGTCGGCCAGCGCCGTCCACTTCTCGGAAGTCGGCATCTTGCCGTTGATCCAGAAGAAGGGCGAGATGTCTTCGGGCCGGAACTCGCCACGCGGACTGGCACGGTCGAGAGCGAGACTCATGACCGGAGTGACGATCGCCTTGGCGGCATGTTGGATGGTGCGCGGATGTCTCCAGGCCATCCAGTTGGCGAGAACGTTCAGAACAACGACCACCGCGATTCCCGCCAGGCCCAGATACATGCCGATCCGGTTAATGTCGTCGGTACCCATAACGATGTGGTTCATGTTGCGAACGAACCCGGTGAACGCCACCATCGTCACGTGAGCAATGATGAACAGGACGAAGGCGCACATGACGAGGAAGTGGAGCGAGCGTCCGATCTGACGATTGCCGGGTAGCCTCGGGTACCAACGGAAGCGACCGGTGAGCGCCGGCGACATCGAAGGCCCGGTCATGATCGCCAGCGGTGCCAGGACGAAAACAACCGCGAAGTACGACAGTTGTTGAAGAGCGTTGTAGTGGTAGAGGCCGTTAGGCTCCTGCGGTATGTGGAAGGTGGCGTAGTGGACGAAGACAGCCCACGCCTCGGGCACGATTTGCCAGGACGTTGGCACCAGGCGCTTCCACTGGCCGGTGCCGAACAGGAGCACCACAAAGGCTACCCCATTACCGACCCAGAAGAGCACGCTGAGAAAGTGCCAGTGACGGGCCATGCCGACCGTGTGGCGGTAGCCGGGCAAGCCGATTACGGGCGAGAGAAAGCGGGAGTCGTCCTTCGCCGTCCAGACGCGGTCCGTCGGAACCTCGACGGGCGTGAGCCGAAGCCATTCGGTGCCGGGCGTGCAGTGGACGTTCCCGTATAGACGTGG
>JBBRTE010000032.1:0-32127 GCA_038244715.1 Thermoanaerobaculia bacterium | reverse complement strand
TGGTAGGCCGTGTTGGTAGGCCGTGTTGGTAGGCCGTGTTGGTAGGCCGTGTTGGTAGGCCGTGTTGGTAGGCCGTGTTGGTAGGCCGTGTTGGTAGGCTGCATCGGTAGACCGCGTTGGCAGGTCGTGCTAGGAGGTGAGGCGCCTCGAGGTTGCGATCCGGGGGGAGGTGGTTGTGAATGGGCCCGGTGTCCAAAATCGCGAGGTCCTTCGCCCCGCGGAGCGGGGAGAAGGTGGCCGAAGGCCGGATGAGGGGAGCTTGGCCCGGTACGAAGGCGTTGGCGCACGATTTGTAACGGCGGAGCTGCGCATGGCAATCGAGCTGGTCCGAACATCCGCAGGCGCCCCGGAACTTCCGCCGGGCGACCTGGCGGTCATGCTCACCGGCGGGGGCGCACGGGCGGCATGTCAGGTCGGATTGATCAAGGGACTGGCCCGACACTTTTCCCAACCTGCGGTTCCAGATCATCACCGGCGTCTCGGCGGGAGCGATCAACGCGATCTTCCTCGCCTGGCATGACGGCACGCTGCGCGAGACGGCCGAGGAGCTTTCGAAGCTCTGGTGCACGCTCGAGTGCCGCCACGTCTTCCGCCCGAACTACGCCGCGCTGCTGCCCTTCCGGACGGCTCTGAAAGCGATTCTGCCTCCGAAGATGTCGCGCCGTCCGCACGGCCTCCTGAACGCGGGCCCCCTTGCCGATACTCTCCGCGGGGTCTACGACACGCCGGGCCGCAATCAGCCGATCGATGGAATCTTCCGGAATCTGGCCCGGGGAGAGTTGAAGTCCGTCGCACTGATCGGCCTCTCGTGCTCTCCGGCGATTCGGCTCGAGGAGCTGCGTACCTTCCTGGGCGCATCGGCCGGAGCGACGAGTACCGCAGCGTGACTCAGGCGACGGCCGCTTCGCGGTACTGAATCTCGTACAGCTTGCGGTACAACCCATCGCGCTGCATGAGCTCGTCGTGCGTTCCCCGCTCCCGGATCTCGCCGTGGTGGAAGACGAGAATGGTGTTCGCAGAGCGAATCGTGGAGAGGCGGTGCGCGATGACGATCGAGGTGCGGCCCGTCATCAACGTCTGAATCGCTTCCTGGATGAGGAGCTCCGTCTCTGTGTCGATCGATGACGTCGCCTCATCGAGGACGAGGACGGGGGGATTGAACGCCAGAGCCCGCGCGAACGAGAGCAACTGCTTCTCCCCCACCGACAATCCGGCGCCGCGCTCGCGCACCTCCGAGTCGTAGCCCTCGGGAAGGCGCTGGATGAAGCGATCGGCCTGAACGCGCCGCGCCGCTTCGCGGATCCGCTCCGGCGTGATCGTGGAATCGCCGAGGGAGATGTTCTCCGCAATCGTGCCGGTGAAGAGAAAGAAATCCTGCTGGACGATGGCGAAGAGAGCGCGCAACGAGGTGATCGTGTAGCGGCGGATGTCGATGCCGTTGATGAGAATCTCACCTGTCTGCGGTTCGTAGAAGCGCAGTAGCAACGCGGTCACCGTCGTCTTCCCCGCGCCCGTGTGGCCGACCAGCGCCACGCGCTCGCCGCGTCTGACCGTGAAGGAGACGTTTTTCAATACCCACTCCGGGGAGGCAGGGGGAGAAGCAGGGACGAGGGACGAGGGAGAAGCAACTGCCTCAGCGTTCCCTCGTCCCTCGTCCCTCGCCCCTGCCTCCCTCGTCCCTGCCTCGTTGTACGCGAAGCAGACATTGCGGAACTCGATCGACACGAAGTGCTCGAGTTCGAGAGTGCCGTCATCGACGATACGCGGAGGGGTATCGAGCGTCTTGAAGATCCGTTCGCTGGCGGCCATCGCTGCCTGGAGGATGTTGTACTTCTCGGAGAGGTCGGAGATCGGCTCGTAAAAACGTTGCGCGTACTGGAAGAAGGCGATCAACGTTCCGATCGACAGCATCCCTCGGATGACCTGCCCGCCCCCGTACCAGACGATGAGCGCGAGACCGATCGTCTCGACCAGCTCCACGACCGGGTAAAAGACGGAGTAGTAGAAGACCGAGTCGATGTTCGCATCGCGGTGACGGACGTTCAGGCCGTCGAACTTCCCGGCTTCGTCCGCTTCGCGATTGAAGAGCTGCACGGTGGCCATCCCGGAGATGTGCTCCTGGAGGAAGGCATTGATCGCGGCAATGCGCGCTCGTGTCTGGCGGTACGTGATGCGTGCGCCGCGGCGGAACCACGCAGAGGCCAGGATGATCAGCGGGATGATCGAGAAGAGGACGAGCGCCATCCGCCAGTTCATCCAGAACAGCACGCCGACGATGCCGAGGAGGACGAAGATGTCGCCGAAGATTGAGACGAAGCCGGCGGTGAACATCTCGTTGAGAGCATCGACGTCCGTCGTCACACGGGTCATCAGCCGGCCGACGGGGTTGCGATCGAAGAACTGGATGTCGAGCTTCTGCAGGTGCCCGAAGATCTGTTTGCGGAGGTCGTACATGATGTACTGCCCCATCAGATTCATCAGGACCATCTGCGTATAGAGCACCGCAAACCCGCCGAAGAGCACGACGAAGTACAGCCCTGCGGCGAGATTGATGCCGCTCATCGGATTCAACGCCCAGCCGTGGCCGGTGAGCCACGCGCCGATGCGCTGGCTGACGCCGGGAACGTGAGCTCCCTGCGACGGCTTCACATAGAGATCGATGGCGACGGCGACGATGGCCGGCCCGGCGATCTCCAGCAGCGAGGAAAAGATGACGAGCCCGACGGAGACCGAGGCGCGCAGGCGGTAGGGCCGGAGATAGCGCAGCAGCCGCCGCGCGAGATGCGGATCGAAGGCTTTCGCACCCTCGTCTTCGTGTCGTTCGATGTCGGCCATGATCGTGTTCTCGTGGTCTGGTGGTCTCGCGGTGCGGGGTCTCGCGGCGCGGTACCCTCGAGACCGCGCGACCTCGCAACTTCGCGTCCGCATCAAGCGATTTCTGCGATCTCCTCTTCCAGCGTCTGTCTGCGATAGAGGTCTGCGTAGTAGCGGTCGAGTGCGAGAAGCTCGTCGTGCGTTCCTCGTTCGACGATCCGTCCGTCGTCGATGACGATGATCGTGTCGGCGTCCTTCACCGACGAGACCCGATGCGAGACGATGAGCGCCGTGCGGCCCTTGCGAATCTCGCGCAACGACCGGAGGATCTGTTCCTCAGTGGCCGTGTCGACGGCGCTCAGGGAATCGTCGAGGACGAGGATGGACGGATCGCGCACGAGCGCGCGGGCGATGGCCGTCCGTTGTTTCTGCCCGCCCGAGAGCGTGATGCCACGCTCGCCGATCAGCGTCTCCAGACCCTGCGGGAACGACGAGACATCGCTCGACAAGCCTGCCAGCGCTGCCGATTCCTGAACGTCCTCTCCAGTCGCGTCGCGACGCCCGAAGCGGATGTTCTCAGCGATCGACTCGGAGAAAAGGAACGTCTCCTGGGGTACTGCTCCGATCCACTGGCGAAGCTGGGACGGAGGGAACGACTCCACCGGCCGGCCGTCGATGAAGATCGTGCCGGGCGGCGGCTCGAACGTCCGCAGGATCAGCGCGAGCAGCGTCGACTTGCCGCTCCCCGTCCTTCCCACAATGCCGACGGTTTGACCGGGCAACACGTGCAGATCGATGTCCTGAAGCGTCGGGCGCGATGCGCCGGTGTAGGTGAACGTGAGATGGCGGATCTCGATCTCGCCGCGGACCGCGCCCGAGACGCGTTCGCCGGAGTCGGCACGGACTTCGGGCTGAACAGACCAGACCTCATGAAGGCGGACCATCGAGGCCATTCCGCGCTGAAAGAGATTCGTGACCCAGCCGAGTGCGATCAGCGGCCACACCATGCGCCCGAGGTAGAGCTGGAAGGCGATGAAACTGCCGATCGAGAGCGTGCCGCGGATCATCTCGCGGCTGCCGAGATAGAAGATCAGGCCGAAGAGGAGACCGATCATCGCGTGCAGGCCGGGATAGAACGTTGCCGTCAGCTTGATGAGCGTGCGGTTGCGCTCGACGAATTCGCGGTTCATCGCCGCGAACGTCTTCGTCTCGACGCGCTCCCGCCCGAACGCCCGGACCACCCGCACGCCCGACAGGTTCTCCTGCACGCGAGCCGAGATGTCGCCGAAGTAGTCCTGCACCGATTTGTACTTCACGTGGATGCGCTGTCCGAAGTACTGCACCATCCAGATGATCACCGGCACCGAGGTCAGCGAAAGGAGGGCCATCTCCCTGTTGATCCGCAGCATCATCACGAACGCGCCGGTGACGACGATGATCGATGACAACGCGTGCATCACCGCCGGCCCGATCAGCATGCGGACGGAGGAGAGATCGTTCGTCGCGCGCGAGAGCAGGTCGCCGGTGCGCTGCTCCTGGTAGTAGGACACTGGTAACGACTGCAGATGCCCGTAGAAGTCGTTGCGCATCTCGTACTCGATGTGACGCGACTCGCCGATGATGATGCGTCGCTGAAGAAAGAGGAACAGCCCCTCGAAGGCCGCTGCTGCGATCAGCATGAGGCTGTAACGGATGAGGGCGCCGCGGCTGATGGCCTTTGCCAGCTCGTTGACCGCACTGCCGACGATCATCGGCTTGAGCAGCGAGAACGCCGCCGAGGCAGCCACACACAACCCTCCCATCGTCAGTGCCGGCTTGTGACGACCGAAGTACTGGAAGAGTCGGCGGAGGGGCGAGGGCGAAGTCAAGTCGAACGGAGAACGCAGAAAGCGCACCAATCATTCAACATCATCGAGCGTTCAAGCGGCAAGGGGTCAGGTCCGAAGTGGAAGTGACGGCTCACACGTTCGTTTCCACTGGAGGGATCCCCAGCCGTCACTTCCACTTCGGACCTGACCCCTTTCCGGTTAATCCACCGGCGAGTCCCCGACGCCATCAGCCCGGCAGCGGATCCTTCAATGGCAGCTTTTTCATCTCCTGCAGGCTGATCCGGAGCACGCTCCCGAGCGTGAAGCCCTGCGGGAAGCAGTGCGGAATCCGCACGCCGGCGCCGCTCAGCTCCAGGAAGTCGAGCGGCGGCTTGCGGCGGGCCAGTACGAAGACCAGCTTGCGCGGCAGGTCTTCCCGGTCATCGGCGTTGAGGTGCAGCGGTTGGAGGTAGTAGCCGAAGTGCATCGTCCGCAGCGCAGGAACACCGCCGGCAAACTCAGGGAGCGTCACGCTGAGACCGAGCGCCCCGAAAATCCAGTTCTCCTGCGCGAACTCTCCACGCCAGAAGTCCTCTTCATCGGACGTGAGCTGTTCGAGACGCATCAGCGTATGCGGTACAGAAAACCGACGAACTTGCTGCTACCGGTGTAGCCAACGGCTCGGTCCAGTACGGTGCCGTCGGCGTTGGCGGCCACCGTCGTCGGAAAGGCGTTGACAGCGTAACGGTCGATGAGGCTCTGCACCGCAGGGACGTTCCGTCCATCTTCGCGCATCCGATCCACAACCTTGACCGCGATGAATCGCCGGTTGATCTCGTCTGCCGCCCCCGGATCCATGAACACTTCCCGTTCCAGTAGATGACACGGACCGCACCATTCTGCCGAAAATTCGTAGAGGATCGGCCGGTGCGATCGCTTCGCCGCGGCCGCGGCCTCTTTGATCGGAGTCCAGTGCACCAGGTCGACATCTTTCTCGACGGGATAGCGCGACGAGATCACCCGCGCCGCGATGAGCGCGATCACGACGACTATCAGCCACAGCGGTAGCGCCCGTTGTTTCCCGCGGTCGACCGTCAGATCAATCGGCGCCATAGGGCACCTCCCGGCGCGAGAAAATGACGCACGCCAGCAGCAGGGCCACCGACGTGTTGCACAGCAGCATCAGAATCCAGTTCCGATCAAACGAAATCTGCGGTGAGTCGGGAAAAACGTTGTCCATCATCGTCCGCATAGCGGTCATCACACCGGGGTGAGCTCGCAGCAGACTGCCGATGACAGCCATCTCGCCGCTCACGGCGTTCTTCATCATTCCCAGCATTCCGTAGATCATCGGGAGCAGGATCTGCGCCGCGATGTACATCCCGACATTGACGTACGAGCGCGAAAAACTGCCGAGAAGTGCCAGAAGCGCGCAGACGAACAGCACCTTCAGTGCCGAGGCCAGCGCACCGGCCAGCGCGGTGCGCCAGACGATCGGCGTACCGGCGATGAGACGTCCGACGGTGTCGCTGGCAAACATCACCAGGATCGCCACCCAGATGGCCAGAGTGACACCGGCGACGCGAGACAACAGATACGTCGACCGGCCGATCGGTTTGCTCAGGATCAGTTGCAGTGTGCCCGAGGAAAATTCGGGGCCGATGAGTTGCGCACCGGCGATCAGAGCGAATAGACCGATCATCTCGTACGGCGCCTGCGACGGCGCGCCGACGGCCGTGAGCAGTACCACGATGACGATCATCACGAGCAACGTGGCGATGTAGCCGATGTGCGCGAAGTGCCGGCGCAGCGCTTCTCCGATCACGACGAGGCTCATGCGCCCTCCCGGAAGATCGACTCGAGGTCCGCGGTGCGGCGCCGCACATCGATGACGCCGGCGCCACTCGAGACAATGCGCGAAACGACCTGCGCGATTTCAGCTTCCGAGGCCACGTTCACGGTCACGACGTCGTTCTTCGGAGCCACGCCCGCAACACTCTCGACGGCTGCATTCGTGTAGGAACGCGGCAGAAGCGTGATCACCATCGTAATCGTCGCCACATCGCGCAACGCTTCGTCCCGCGAGATGACTCCGCCCTTCAGAAAGAGCACGCGATCGCACACCTTCTCGATCTCGGCGAGCTGGTGCGAGTTGAGGAGCACAGCGGCACCCCTCGCCTTCTCCTCGGCGATCAGATCGCGCACGAGGAACACACCATTGGGGTCGAGTCCCGAGGTGGGTTCATCAAGAAAGAGGAAGTCGGGATCGCACATGAGCGCCTGGGCCATGCCGATGCGCTGGAGCATGCCTCGCGAGTACTGTGAGAGGCGCTTGTCCTCGGCGTCCGTTAGACCGAGGCGCGTGAGGAGCTCGTCGACGCGCCCGCGAACTCGCTCACGCGGCAGGCCGGATAGCCGGGCCATGTAGCGGAGGAACGCGCCGCCGGTGGCACGCCGGTCGAAGTTCATCCGTTCCGGCACGAAGCCGGTACGGCGGCGGACATCGAGGTCGTCATTCGGCTTTCCATCGATGGTGACCGAGCCGGTATCAGCGTTGAGAAAACCGACGATGCACGACATCAAGGTCGTCTTTCCTGCTCCATTTGGCCCGATGAGTCCGACGACCTCGCCGGGCGCGATCGCGAGGTTGATCCCCTTCAGTACCGGACGAACCTTACCGAACGGGCGGTAGCTCTTGGTGAGTGCCTCGACAAGAATCCCGGTCATTGCTGGAGCTTGCGGAGACCGGCCACGATCTCGTCCATCTTCGTCACATGAAACTCGTCGATCGTCCGTTGCAACGCATCCTCGGGAGTGGTTGAAAGGTCCACCGTGAACACCTTCTTCAGTGTGCCGCCGAGATAGACTTTCGTCTCGATGCGCCACGCGGGTCGTGAGAAGAACTCGGTCTGAATCGTGAGTTTGCGCGGGCCGACATCGATCGCGTCGATCCGCCCCATCGGCGCATTCTGCGGAGCGTTCTCGGAATCCGGCATTCGCTCCGATGATAGCAGCCGTCAGGGGAAGAGCCGCGCCGCGTTGTCCCACAGGATCTTCTGCTCGACCTCCTTGCCGAGGCCGAGGGCGAGGAAGTCGTCAATGTTCCTGCGGAGGGAGACGACGCCGGGAGACGGCCAGTCCGTTCCCCACAGGATCTTATCGGCGAGATCGGCGAGGCGCGGCACGTAGCGCAGCAGCGACTTCGGCGGGATTCCGGAGATGTCCAGCCGTACGTTGGAGTGGCGACGGGCCAGGAAAAAGGCGGTGTCGCCATACAACGGGCGGCCGGCGTGCGCGAGGATGATCGGGAGCTTGGGGAAATCATTCGCGACGTCGTCGATCGGCATGGGGTCCGCGAACACGTTCCGGGCGCGCGGAAACACGGAGGTGCCGGTGTGAAACATGATCGGTACGCCTCGATCCTCGCACTCGCGGTAGATCTCCGCCAGCTGCCAGAGCTCTCCGAGGTAGGCGTTCGCCGCGAACAGCTGATGCGGCGGATGGATCTTGATCATGCGGATGCCGAGGTCGAGGACGCGCCGGATCTCGTCGCGGACGTGGATCTCGTGGAGCGGATTGACGGAACCGACGGGCAGCAGGCGCTGGCGATGGTCGCGGGTGAAGTTGGCGATCCAGTCGTTCGTGGTGCGCGTGAAGCCCATCACGTCGGGAGAGACGTAGTTGATGCAGCAGATTCGTTCGACGCCCTCCGCATCGAGAAACCCCACGAGGTTGTCCGCCGAGGCGAGCACGTCCCTTGCGTTGGCGTGGGAAGGATCGGAGAGCATCGTGAGCACCTCCGGCTTGAGCATTTCCCAAGGCTGGATGTGGACATGAACGTCGAAGACACGCATCGGCGCATTATGCGACGGTCGCACCCTCGCCTACGCGAGCATGAGCAGGCGCATGCAAACCGCGCTGTCGGGACAGGGGCCCTGCAACTCGGTCGAGGCGAGCAGCTGGGGGTGGATCTCGTCGCGGTCGATCACCTTGAAGCCCCGTTTTGCGAAGTAGTCCTGCGCGGTCGTCGTCAGGAGATAAAACTCGCGAATGCCGCGCGAAGCCAGCCGGTCGAGAAGGTGCCGCACCAGGAGACGGCCGATCCCATGGCCGCGGTGGGTATCCCTCACCGCGATCGACCGGATCAACGCCGCCATCTTGTACGCCTCGGAGCCGCCACAACCGACGATATTGTCCCCATCCCTGGCAACGACGAAGGTCTTCCAGTGATCATCGATCCCCGACGTGGGAAGGTGATGAGCAATGAGAAGCTCCTTCAGATTGGGCAGGTCGGAAGGCGTCGCGCCGGTGATGCGGATCTCGCCAACGCTCATGGAGGCAGCATAGCAAAAGAAAAAGGCCGCGCCGGAGCACGACCCTTTCCGGTGCTAGAGCCCGGCGTCCCGCGCTTCGTCAGCGTCCAGCAGCCGCTGCAGCGCGGTTGTGATCGCGCTGCGCGTCAGCGGCCGTCCGTCGATTGAGGCCACGGGCATGACGCCAAGCGTCGTGCTCGTGATGAACGCTTCGCTCAGATCGAACAGCTCCTGTTCGCGCAGGGGCCGTTCATCGACGGGGATTTTCGCCTCGCGTGCGAGATGGACGACGCGATCGCGAACGACGCCCGGCAGGATGTGGTCGTCGAGCGGATGCGTGATCACGGCGTTCCCGCGAATGGCAAAGAAACTCGAACTGGCGGCCTCGCGCACGACGCCTTCGTCGAGGAGCAGCACTTCGTCGGCACCGGCACGTTGCGCCTCTTTCTTCGCCAGCGCGTTCGCCAGGAGGTTCACCGACTTGACGTTGCAGTGCTTCCAGCGAAGATCGGCTGTCGTAATGAGCCTGAATCCACGCTCCTTCCTGGCCGCATCGGGAAACGTGAACACGCGTGAATAGGCCACCACGGTGGGCTCCAGATCTTCCGGATAGAAATGCGCCCGCTTCCCTTCTCCGCGGGAGATCTGGATGTAGACGATGCCGTCATCGAACGAGGTTCTCGCGAGCAACTCGCGCATGACGGCGAGGAACCGCGCCTCGTCCCAGGGCGAGCGGATCTCGATCTTCTGCAGTCCGTGCTGCATCCGTTCGAAGTGCTGATGCAGATAGACGGGACGCTTCCCGACGAACTTGAATACCTCGTAGATGGCGTCACCGAACTGGAATCCGCGATCCTCCACTCCGAGAACCCGCTCGTCGGTGGTGGTGAAGCGGCCGTTGAAGTAGAGCGTGTCGCCCATGCGTCACGGGTTCACGGACTTCACGATGACGACCGTGCGGTCGTCCTGTTCCCGCGGTCCCCAGGCCATCACCTGCCGAAGCACTTCCCGTCCGATCTCTTCGGCCGAGTGCTCACGGTTCTCCGCCACCAGGCTCTGCAGGCGTTCGAGCGTGAACTCTTCGTCATCGATGTCGTGGGCCTCCACGATCCCGTCGGTGTACATGCAGAGCAGGTCGCCGGCGGTCAGCCGCGCGTATCCGCGCATGTACGTGGCATCGGGAGTCGGCCCGAGCACGGGGCCGCCATTCGAAAGCGACTCGATCGTCGTTCCGTCCGCGCGCAGAACGAACGGGGCGTTGTGTCCGGCGTTGCAGTAGATGAGGATTCCGCCGGTCTCCAGCTCGCCGTAGAAGAGCGACACGAACTTCGTCGTCAGGCGGCCGCGATGGATGATGTGATTCAGCTTCTCCATCGTCCGGATGATCTTGAAATCGCGGTCCGTGGCCATGCGCAGACCCATGTAGATGTCGCGCACGACCAGCGCGGCCGGTAGTCCATGTCCCGACCCGTCCGCGATGGCCAGCCCGAGGATGTTGTCCGAAACCGGAATGAAGTCGTAGAAGTCGCCGCTGACCACCTCGGCCGGAACCGTCTTGCCCCAGATGTCGAAGCCCGCGTACTGCGGCACACGCTGCGGCAGGATCGACTGTTGAATGCGCTGCGCTTCGATGATGAGGGACTGATAGCGGTCCGCCCGAAGGCGCTGGTTCACCGTGTAGCGGATCAGATTCAGCGAGAAGAGGATGTCCTCGCGGCTCAGGTGGGGAGCGACGTCAAAGCCGAGGATGTGCGAATGGTTGTCGCCCGCGGCGACTGCGGCGAACCGCTGCGCACCAAGCCTGCTCTCCAGCACCGGGTCGACGCCCGGATCGGTCGGGTCCATGACCACGACACCGTTCTCGAGCACGAGCTCGATCGGCTTGTAGTCGCGCGGAACGGAGATCCCGAGCGGGCCGGGATGTGATTCCCCGAAGCGCCCCACGAGCTCGTAGTTGTTCTCGTCGTTGATCTCGTAGATGCGCCCGCCCGTGATCCCGAGTTGATCGCGGAAATTGGTCGCGATGGTCGTGGCGATCTGCTCGATCGTGAAGCGCGTCGACTCCGTCGCTTCGATCTGCTCGAGCGTGCGTTCGACCTGGGTGAGTAATCTCTTATAGTCCATTCGATCTCAGCTCTTGGCTCTCAGCTCTGAGCTGTTGGCTCTCAGGGGAAACGGTGAAATTCGCGGTCGCCGCGGGCTAACGTTCGCCGTCGATCTGTTGCGGATATTGGCGATAAGACCATTCAGGATGCGACCTTCCTCCGCAGCGAGATCAAAGAGCGCCACGAACGTCGACTCCTCCGTATCCGAGATTCCGGCCTACTTCCCACTGCGTCTCCACTTCGAGCAACGAGCCTCGCGCACGATACAGGAATTGCAGGTAATCGCGTTTCGTCTGACGGCCCTTCCCCTCGGCGATGTTGCTCGGAACCGAGACCGCCGCCTCGCGAACCTGCCGTGTCAGTCCATACATCTCCCGGGATGGAAACTCTTCCGTTGCCCTGTAGACCTCGGTGACGAGCGTCATCGCCCTCTGCCATGCGATCAAGTCTCGATGCGAATCGCTCAACGCATTCCCCGGTTCACGAAAAGAGCCAAAAGCTCAGAGCTCAGAGCTCAGAGCTCAACCAGCTATTTCAACTCTACTCCATCCAATTCATACGGCGCCTTGACGGAGAGGAGTCCTAGAACCGTGGGATAAATGTCGGCGATGTAGGGTGCGCGCGTCGTGGCCACTTTGCGGTTGTAGAAGAAGATCCCTCGCACGATCTCGGGATCGACGGAGCAGTGATCGCCACTCCAGACCTGCTGGTTCGGCTCGATGAGCTGTTTCGGAATGCCGCCCAGCGATGTCTGCCACGAGACCCGATAGCCGTCGTTGTTCGTGACGAAGAGGTCGGGGATCATGTTCGGATCGAACTGCCGGTAGATCTCTTCCCGCGCAAGCACGCGGCGGACTGGATGTGCCTGCGTCTCGGGGTCGGTCATCGCCACGAGACGGGTCTTCAGCTCCGCCTTCAGCGCGTCGTACTCGGCGCCGGGATTCACGGTGCCCTGCGCTTCGCGGCCTTTGACGTTGATGTACATCTCGCCGAGGCCCATGGCGTAGGCCCGGGTGTGTGACCAGTCGACGTTCTCCCAGAACTGGCCGGAGTCGAACAGCATCTCGACGTTGCGATCCTTGACCTGAACCCCCGACTTCAAGGTCATATAGCCGTTCATGACCAGCCAGGTGTTGTAGTTCACCGACTTCCGGAACGACGCAAAGCCGTGATCGGAGAGGACGATCAGCGCCGCGTTCTTCTGCTCGGCCGCCTTCATGGCATCGCCGACGATGCCGTCCATCAACTGATAGGAGCGCAGCAACGCATCGCCCCATTTGGCCGCAAGCGCGGCGTTGTAGGCGGGGTGCGTCGGATCCATCAGCCGCCAGAAGACGTGGCCGACGCGATCGGGGAACTCGAAGCACTGCACCATCAGCGCTTCGTCGCCCTGGAGAAACGCGTCGAACATCTTCCGGTCCTGAGCCACGGTGAAC
Source organism: Thermoanaerobaculia bacterium (assembly GCA_038244715.1). Taxonomy (GTDB): domain Bacteria; phylum Acidobacteriota; class Thermoanaerobaculia; order Gp7-AA8; family Gp7-AA8; genus JADGNZ01. The sequence continues at coordinate 19,651 of JBBRTE010000032.1, read as the reverse complement.
GTCATGTCATCCCAGAACATCTGCTCATCCGCAAAGCCTTCGGAGATCGCCCAGGTGTCGATCTGCCAACCCAGGGTCTTGTAGAGGCCGTAGTCGCGCGCGAGTTGCGGAGCCCATTTGGGAGGAGACGAGATGTCGAAGCCGGGCGGAAGACTGCGCGGATCGAAGTTGATCGGTGAGAGGTAGAGCTTCACTTCCGGCTGCGACGCGATCAGGTGGAAGCGGCTGATGCCATGGATTTTGATCAACGGATTGAACGGGAAGACGAAGTCGGTCCAACCGCTCCACTCCCCCGCGCGGAGCGTGACCTTCTGGCCGCTCTCCTCAATGGTGATCGAGTTGCGGTCGCTGGCCACGTCGATCGTCATCGGGATGGAGATGTACTTCGGTTCGTCGAACAGCTTGTTGGGCGGGCCCTGGATCTTCGTAGTGATATGGCCTTTGTTGTCCTCGAGCTGCACCACTTCGATCGAGAACTCGTTCGCGCCGGCGCGATGAAAATCGAGCTCCGACGTGAAGAAGAACGGCTTGCCGACGCGGCCGGAGACATCGGGGACGCCAAGTCCGGAGAGCATCTCGCCGTCCGGAAAGTCGTGCGCGGGGAATGTCACGGGGACGTGGACGACCCGCGCCTTCAGCCCCGCGTTGGCCGCCACCTCCCAGAACGGGGTCCCCTGCCGCCGGTTGATGACGCCCGGACGCGTGACCGGGATGAAGGTTTTCGTGGCGATGAATGCGCCAGCCGAAATCACGGCCGCGATAACGAGCATCACGATGCGCCCGGTGCGCCGGAAGAAGAGCGCGATCAGCCCGAGCATGACGAGAACGACCGCCGCGGCGGCGTAGGGATTCTTGTCGCCGAGGAGAAACGGCTCTTTCGTTTCGTCGAAGGCGGCGAAGACCGGCAGATAGGTCTTCGCATCACGCCGGAGAAAGTCGAAGATGCCGGTGCGGCCGGGATCGATCCCGGTGGAGAAGGTCGACCATGACACCGGCGTCTGCGCGGGGACCGTGGGACGGAGCGGACGGAACGTTCCCTGCGCCCGCAGCCGCGCCAGATTCGGCAACTTCCCTTCGTTCATCCACTGCTCGGTGTACCGCGCGTCGACGCCATCGAATCCGAGGACGATGACCTTCTGTTTTGCCATCGCCGCCATCGGACAAAGCGCTGCCAGAAGGAGAAGAAACCGCAGAAATCGCATCGTCCGGCATCATACTTGTAATCTGCTGAGCTTGAACTGAGGTGCTGAATGAGAACGCGTCAACTCGTTGCTTCTTTGGTAGTTGTGCTGCTCGTTGCCTGTGGCGGGACCGAGAAAAACAGTGGTTCCGGCAACGCGGCGGGTGACAAGAACACGCTGGTCATCGCGGTGATGTCTTCGCCGACGAACCTCGACTCGCGCGTCGGTGCGGACAACGTCTCCGGACGGATGTTCGACCTCATCTACAGCGGCTTGATCAAGGTGACACCGGACTTCAACTACGCCCCGGACGTCGCCACCAAGTGGGAAACACCCGACGACAAGACCATCGTTTTTCATCTCAACCCGAATGCGAAGTTTCACAACGGGCAGCCGGTCAAGGCGTCCGACGTAAAGTGGACGTACGAGTCGCTGATGAATCCCACCTTCACGACCTCCAAGCGTTCCGGCTACGCCTCGGTGGATCACATCGAGACGCCGGACCAGCAGACGGTCATCTTCAAACTGAAGGAAGCCAACGCCGGAATCTTCGACAGTCTCACCCTCGGGATTCTGCCGACCGGTGCCGACACGAATACCTACAAGACGAAGCCGATCGGTTGCGGACCCTACAAGGTGATCGAGTACCGTCCGGACGACCGGCTGGAGCTCGAGGCCTTCGACCAGTGGCACGGCGGCGCGCCGAAGATCAAGCACATCACCGTCCGCATCATCCCCGACGCGACGACGCGCATCCTGGAGATGCGGCGCGGCACGGTGAACTTCGAGGTGAACCAGATTCCCTTCGAGAACGTGGGCGAGTTCGACAAGAGCCCTGACTTCACCGTCGTAAAGAGTCCTGGCTCCGTCTACCAGTACCTCGCCTTCAACATGAAGGACCGTGCGCTTGCGAAACCGCTGGTGCGCCAGGCCATCGCTCACGCCATCGACCGCAAGCGCATCATCCGCGACATCCAGCGCGGCTTTGCGCAACCGACGGAGTCGATGCTCGCCGAGGGGCATTGGGCTCGGGCGACGAATCTTCCGTCGTACGACTACAACCCCGCGAAGGCGAAACAGCTCCTCGCGCAGGCCGGCTATCCGAATGGCCTCAGTCTGGTCTTCAAGACCTCCACCGATGCCGAGGCGAACTCACGCGCCCAGGTGATGCAGGACATGATGAAGAAAGCCGGGTTCAACGTGTCGATCCAGTCGAACGAGATGTCGACCTTCTTCGCCGACATCGGCAAGGGCAACTTCCAGATGTACTCGCTCTCCCGCAATGGGATCGCGGACCCGGACTTCTATTACGTGCTCTTCTTTTCGCAGAACACTCCGCCGAACGGTCAGAACCGCGGCTCCTACGCGGACCCGAGGGTCGACCAGCTTCTGACTGAGGGACGCGCGACGTTCGATCGCTCCAGGCGGAAGCCCGTCTACGAAGAGGTGCAGAAGATCATCGCCACCGACCTCCCCTACATCTCGCTCTACATGCAGTCGAACGTCGCGGTGATGCGCAAGAACGTCAGCGGTTACGTGCAGTACCCCGCCGGCTTCTACCTCTCCGTGCCGCAGATGACGGTAAAGTAAGCCGGAGAGCAGCACGGTCGTCAAACGGCGACACCCTCGCAGCCCGACGTCGGACAGGGGATTCCGACGCGCGAGGATGCCGCCATTTCACGACCGGTCGTCAAAGGACGACACCCCCGAGCCCGGTGTGTCAGCCAGGGGAGCCGACACGCGAGGATGCCGTCCTTTCACATCCGGATACGCGAGGAAATGGAGGACGCCGAGCCGCTACGGCTCGACGGCGAGTTCCGAATGACTACCCGCGAGGAGGAGAGCGCGGGTCGGACGGCGTGCTGATGAGGATCAGCACCGGAGCGGCGATAACCTGCTCCACACGCGCCAGCGCGATGAAGCCGGCGACGAGCAGGAGCATCGACACGACGATCGCCAGCGCCTCTTCGAGCGAGTTGGTGCTCAAGGCGAGGTCGTCGGAGACGGAGATGATCGGGAAGAGCAGGGCGAGAACGCAGGCAACAGCGAGCGTGACCCGGCTGGAGCGGCGCGGGATCACCACGAAGGCGCCGGCCACGATGGCCAGCCAGACTGCGTTGAGGATGACTTCGATCATCGAAATCGCGCGGCAGCCAGCGTTCCCGCCGGCTGCCGCAATCTATGACGCTCAGGGACCGCAGACGGTTTCAATCAACATCGCGCAGACCTGGTAGGGATCCATGTTCGCGGCCGGACGGCGGTCCTCGAAGTACCCCTTCCCATCCTTTGCGGTGGCCATCGGGATGCGGACCGATGCGCCGCGATCGGAGACGCCGAAGCGGAACGCATGGATCGGCGCGGTCTCGTGCAGGCCGGTCAACCGCTCTTCGTTGTGGGCGCCATAGACCTTGATGTGATCGTCATGACGGCGCTCAAGCTTCTTCATCGCTTCTTCGATGACCTTGATGCCGCCATCCGCACGCGTGGCCTTGGTCGAGAAATTCGTGTGGGCACCGGCACCGTTCCAGTCGCCCTTGACGGGCTTCGGATAGAGGGTGGCACTGACACCGAATTCTTCGCCGATGCGGTACAGGAGCCAGCGCGCGAGCCACATCTCATCCGCGATGTCGGGGGCCGGTAGAGCTCCGATCTGAAACTCCCACTGCCCCGGCATCACCTCGGCGTTCGTGCCGACGATGTGGATGCCGGCGCGCATGCAGGCGTCGGCGTGCGCTTCGACGACATCGCGGCCGAAGACCTCGTCCGCTCCGACACCGCAGTAATAGCCACCCTGCGGCGCGGGAAATCCGTGATCGGGCCAGCCGAGCGGACGGTTGCCCTCGAAGAAGGTGTACTCCTGCTCAATTCCGAACCAGGCCTCCTGGTCCTTGTAGCGTTCCGCGACCTGACGCAGAAACGCGCGCGTGTTACTCGGATGCACGGTGCCGTCCGGATTGAGCACTTCGCAGAGCACGAGCACGTCGCCCTCGCGGTGCAGGGGATCGGGAATCATCTTCACCGGCCGGAGCATAAGGTCGCTGAAATGGCCGGTGGCCTGCTGGGTGCTCGAACCGTCATATCCCCACTCCGGGATGTCGCCGAGCGACTTCACGGGGTCGATGATCTTCGTCTTCGAACGAAGTTTTGCCGTCGGTTTCTGCCCGTCGATCCAGATGTATTCCGCTGTGATTTTTGCCAAGGACGTCAGCCTCCTGTTGTTGGTGAAACGATAGCAGAATCGCTAGGAATGGGGGCCGGCCGCGTGCGACACGACAGCACGTTGCAGATCATGGCCCACCCTGCTCACCACGACCAGGTTCTTTCCGAGCGACTTGGCCTCGTACATGGCGGCGTCGGCCCGGCGGAGCAGATCGCTCTTCTCCTGCTCCAGGGAGGCGGTCGTGTTCGCCAGAGGGATGTGTTGCGCGATCCCGAGAGAGGCCGAGAGCTGGCCCGAGAGCCGGAGGGGGGTCATGCTGAATCCCCACTCGGTCGCCAGGAATGTCGTCTCTTCGATGGTCCGGCGGATTTCCTCGCAGACGGCCACGCCCTCTTCGAGCTTCGTGTTCGGCAGCAGGATCACGAACTCGTCGCCGCCGTACCGCGCGACCGTGGCACCGGCGTGACCGACGATCTGCTTCAGGATCGACCCGACCTCGCGCAGCACCTGGCTTCCCGCGAGATGCCCATAGCCGTCGTTGATGGCCTTGAAGCGATCCAGGTCCATGAAGATCAGCACGGCCTCGTTCCCGCTTTTGCGTACATCGGTCAGCGTTTCCGTCAACCGGACGTTGAACCAGCGATCGTTGCACAGACCCGTCAGGTCATCTTTCTTGGCCAGCTCGTGCGCCCGCTTCGCGTCGAGGGCGTTCTGCAGCGTGAAGGAGGTGTAACCGGCGAAGATCTCCAGCAGCGTCTTGTCGCGATCGGTGTAGGTGCTTCCGTCGAGGCGGTTGATCAGCTCGAGGACACCGCAGACGGTCTTACCGATGTAGATGGGAACGCAGACGACGGAATGCGTCTTGTGCCCGAGCTGCTCGTCGAATTCCGCGTAGAAGAAGTCGTCGGCCGCGACATCTGCGGACACGTACGGCGTGCCGGTCTGATAGACCTGACCGACGATGCCGAACTTCGCGGAGAGACGCTGGCCGATCAGCCTCTGGCTGGTGTCGCCGAACGTGGCGATGAACACCAGTTCGTTCTCGCGCCGCGAAGGGACCTTGCGAAAGGGGTCATCGAGAAGAATGGATCCCGACTCCGAGGGAACGAACTCGTTCGCCTTCTGCAGGATCTGGCGGAGGATGAGATCGAGCTCGATGTCCGACTTCAGGGAAAGACCCGCCTTCTGCCGCTCCAGAAAGCGTTCCAGTTGAGGGATTTCGAGCGCGTGAAATTGAATCATCAGATGGCTGCGAGACTCGATTATACGGGCTCATCCTTCTCAGCGGCGAACGCTTCGATTTCGAACGAAATCCCGCGGTACGCCTCGTCATGATCCATCCCTCGACGACGACTTCTTACGTATTCCGAGACGTATCGCCAGAGGAAGGGGATCAGACCCAGTTCCCCCGCCTGGCGGACGTGAACGAGCTCATGGCGCAGCAATGCCTCACTCCGATGCGCGGCGTCAATGTAGATCCGCCTCCCCAGCGTGATCGCCGCCACGTCCCGGCGAACGAGCGGGCGCAGCCACCAGGGAAAGCCGATCCGGACGATGGCGGTGGCCCGCTCGAGAGGATCCGGCGAGGTCATCTACAATTCCGTCCATGCGCAAACTCGTGTTCGTCCTTCTCGCTCTCGCCGCAACATCGCTCGCCGCCCAGCAGGACTTCAGCAAAGTTGAGATCAAAGTGACGAAAGTTGCCGGATCCGTCTACATGCTGGAAGGCGCCGGAGGGAACATCGGAGTCTCGGTCGGAGAGGACGGCATCGTCGTCGTCGACGATCAGTTCGCGCCGCTCGCGCCGAAGATCCGCGAGGCACTGCACGGCATCACGGCGAAACCGATCCGCTACATCCTGAATACGCACTATCACGGCGACCACACCGGCGGAAACGAAGCCTTCAGTCACGATGGCCCCATCATCGCTCAGGAGAACGTCCGCAAGCGGATGGCAGCCGGCACCACAGCGATGGGCCGCTCGACGCCGCCTGCTCCGAAAGACGCACTGCCGGTGATCACGTTCAACGACCGGGCCTCCCTTCACGTGAACGGCGAAGAGATCCGCGCAGTCCATCTTCCTCACGGACACACAGACGGCGACTCAGTCATCTATTTCACCCAGTCAAACGTCATGCACATGGGAGACGACTTCTTCAACGGCATGTACCCGTTCGTCGACACCGACAACGGCGGCAGCGTACGCGGCATGCTGGCTGCGGTCGACAAGGTGCTCAGCACGCTCCCCGATGATGCGAAGGTCATCCCAGGTCACGGTGCACTGTCCGACAAAGCGGGTCTCCGGGCGTTCGCCGAGGCCTTGCGTGGGACGACGAAAGCGGTCGCCACGGCATTGGCCGCAGGCAAGACACTCGATCAGATGAAGGCCGAGAACATCCTGGCCCCGTGGGACTCGTGGGGAAAGGGCTTCATCAAAACGAACGCATGGCTGGAGACACTGGTGAACGAGGCGAAGAAACCCTAGGAGTCTGCGCGGCAAAACCTTTTCGGCGCCACTTGTGCCTGAGCCTTGGGCAACCTGCGCCGCCGGCCGTGCCGGCCTAGCGCGTCCGGCTAGGCGCGCAGCCGCGCGCGATGCGTGATCTCCGCCGCGGCGATCAGCGCCATCGCAATTGCCGCGTACATCGCGGTGACTCCGATCGCTGGTCGCGAGAAGAGTCCCGCGAAGTCGAGGGCCTTCGTCGCTCCCTTGTCGTTCACGACGACGTACCAGAACGTCAGGAAGAGGACGATGAACGTCTTCGGAGTGCCGGTGATCACGCCGGAGGCGGTTGCGGCGGCCGTGATCAGGAGGATCCCGACGACGAGCGGTACGAGACGCTCCCGGTGCAGCGCCACGGCCTGCAGCAACGGTGCGATCAGCATCATCGACGCGACAATGCTGGCGGTAGCCAGTTTCCATGTGACGAAGCGCTCCCGAAGGTGCGGCGCGGCGTACAGCAATCGGGTCGTGCCCGCGCGCTGGTCACGCGCGGCGATGTCGGCGATGAACATGGCCGTGAGGACGAATGCGATCGGCAGCGACGCCGGCCTGACGAACGTCGCGATCGTGATTCCGACCAGGGCGATCGCCGCGAATGGCGTGAGCGCAAACGTCACCATGGCGTCCCTTGCCGCCGCTCCGCGCACGGGGATCGCGAGTATCGGTCGGACCAGCGGTCCCGCCAGTGCGTTGAAGGAGCGCAACCAGCCGCTCTTTCCCTTCGCGCCGGTGGCGCGCAGCCGCGCCGGATCGAAGCGGTGAAAGAAGAGACGAGCCACGAGGAGCAGCGGGATCGGAGTGATCGTCGACGCCAGCCGCGTGGCCCAGCCGCCGCCGTGGAAGTCGAGCCCGGCCATCGTCAGAACCGGTTTCCTGATATCGAACGGTGCCGCGCCGATCGAGAACCTGTCGGTGTGGAACTGCTGGCGCAGCTGCTCCATCATGTAACCGAAGCCGCTGAAGTCGAAGTACCTCCCCACTCCCCCGCCGCCCCGCACCATCATGAGGACGACGATGCCCAGCGAGGAGGAGTAGAGGAAGAAGTAGAGGACGTCGCCGACGCGCCCCGAGAGGAAGGGAATCGACTCGAACACGATCGAGACGGCAGCCACGAAGACGATCGTCGACGGCGTCAGGATGGCGTACTGCTTCATGAAGAGGAGCGGCTGCAGCGGCGCTTCGCCGCGAACGACCAGCATCGCCATCGACGCCGCCATGTAGCCGCCGACGAACGTCGACAGGAACACGACGTTGCCGAGGAACTTGCCGATGATGTACTCGCTGGTGCGCATGGTCGTGGACGCGATCACGTAGCCGCACCGTGAGTCGATATCGCGCCGCACGGCATTCGAGATGACGTAAAACCCGAACAGACCGACGAAAACCGACGCCAGCATCGCCGTGGAGACGCCGATGGCAGCCGCGTTGTAGAGCACGCGCGCCCCGTCGACCTGCATCAGCGCGCGGCCCGACGCCGGATCGGGGATCCAGACATACGCGAATCCGCTGAGGAGAAGAAAGACGATGACTGTCGAGAGACGGCGGAAGCGGATCAGAAAATCGGCCCGTACGATGGCCCCGATCCGCGCGATCATGCCGCCTCCTTCCGTCCCATCGTGAAGAGAAACGCGTCCTCCAGCGTCGGTTCCGCTGCCCTGGCACCGCCCCGCGGATCCTCGGCACTCACGATGCGGACGTGAACACCGTCCGGCTTCCGGACCGCGCTCGAGACGCGCGCCGTGCGCCGGAGCTCGTCGAAGCGCTCCGAGGCCACTACCATCTCCCAGACGCTTCCTTCCGCTCCGTGCATCAGCTCTTCCGGAGTGGCGCACGCGACGATCGAACCGCCGCTCATGATCGCGATCTGCGTGGCCACGGACTCGACATCCGAGACGATGTGCGTGGAGAGGATCACCAGCTTGCCCATGCCGGCGTCGGCGAGCAGGTTGCGGAAGCGAACCCGTTCTTCGGGATCCAGCCCGGCCGTCGGCTCGTCGACGATGACGAGATCGGGATCGTTGATCAGAGCCTGCGCGATCCCCAGCCGCTGCTTCATCCCGCCGGAGAAGCCTCCCACCGGACGTCTGGCCACGTTGTGCAAATTGACCAGCTCCAGCATCTCGCCGACGCGGCCGCGGCGATGCACGCCCTTGAGCGCCGCAAAGTAGCTGAGGAACTCGACGGCGGTGAGGTTGTCGTAGACACCGAAATCCTGCGGCAGATAGCCCAGCCTGTGCCGGATGCCTTCCGGGTTCCGCACGAGGTCAACATCCCGAAAGCGGATCGTCCCCGCGCTCGGCCTCGTGATCGTGGCGATCATCTGCATCAACGTCGTCTTGCCGGCACCGTTCGGACCGAGGAGCCCGATCACACCGCTTCCGAGGGAGAGGGAGACGTCACGGACACCGTAGTTGCCGCCGCGAAACTTCTTGCTGACGCCGTCGAGCACGAGCATGCCGCAGATATACGGCGGTTTGGGCGGGCGGTTATCGCCGCCGCACGACGATGGCGCGCCCGGCGAAGAAGAACAGTAACGCGGCCATCGTGCCGAACGAGATCGCGCGGCCCGTCACGAAGGCCCTCGGCAGATACTCGAGGCGAAGCGTGTGGTGGCCGGAAGGGACGAACACTGCGAGAAATGCGTGGTTCGCACGAATGATCTTCGCGCGCCGGCCGTCGACATGCGCACGCCAGCCACTCCAGGCGGACTCGGAGAGGACCACGAAACCCTGCTGCTGCATCGTGACGTCGAAGAACCCTCCGCGATGGACAACCACTGAGCCCGGGCCGTTCGGTTCATCGCGCGCGGTGCCCGGCAGGTCGAGCCAGGCCACCTCCGCGAAATCCGTCGCCGCGCTCATGTCTTCGATGTCGTTCGCGACGCCCACGCGGATCGTGCGCGGAACGAATGCACGCCCGAGGACGTGTTCGTTCTCGACGAGCCGCGATCCGTGGTCGCTGGCGACATTGCGCCAACCCGGCGGGATGTCCTCCCCCTCCGGCACGATCGCGAAGCGGATGTTCAGCATGGACAGCATCGGCCGCGTGAGGTCATCGACCTGGTTGAACCCAAACCCACCGCGACGACACCACGCCGGAAACGTGTCGTCGAAGGCCGTAAGCATCATGGCCGTCATCACGCGCGCGTCTTCGAGGCCGTACATCGTTGCCGTGTTCGGGAAGAACGCAGCTCCTTTGGCAACGATGCGAAACGGTTCGCCTGTCGCTTCCAGCGTACGCAGAATCGGCAGCGGAGGAAATGCGATCCGCGGCTCGTTCACCGGCACGAGGTTCCCATCCGAGATCGTCCGCTGCAGAAGGATCAGAGCGAACAGCAGCGGGAGCGCCACGGTGCGTTTCGGAACCCCCAGGACGACGAGCGTCGCCAGAGCCAGAGGAATCATCTCGCCCACGAAGCGCGGGATGTCGATCGACCCGGCACGCATCGCTATGGCACCTGCGCCGAGGAGGAGGAGCACCGCCGCAAGAGTGCTGGCAACGTACGTCGGACTCTCCAGTCCGATGCTCTGCGCCGGGTTTCGTTCTGAACCAGGACCCGATTCGTCAGACCAGGGACGTTCGGACTGGAGAGTCCGACCTCCGTTCTTTCCCATGACATCGAATGCGAAGGCGGTCAGCACGGCGAGACACAACGGCACCGCGCCCGCCAGGCGGTCGTTCATCGCAAGGTTGAGCGGAGGGATGCGATGCAGCAGATGTGCGATAGGCCACGCCTGCGCGCCGGCCAGAAGGCAGACGACGCCGAGAGCCGCGAAGAACCATCGCTCCCGGGCACGGGAACGCCAGAGCGCGAAGAGCGCCAGAGCCAGCGCGATGCTCCCCCCCTCCGCCCGCGAGATCAGAAAGGGTGGCAGAGACGCGCGCGCAAACGGGAGCAGATCCGAAAGAAGTGCGGTGCGGGCCAGTCCCGCCCTCACCCGCAACGGTCCCTGCGCAAAGTACGTGACGCGAATCAGGTGCTCGACCGTCTGCCGGCTCGCGTCGAGAAACGGCAGCAGCGCGATGCTACTGAGCAGCAACGCCACGCTACCCGCGGTCACGGCACATACGAGCGCACGTCCCCGCTGCTGGCGGCCCGGCCGCAGTAACTCGTAGAGCCCGTAGACCGCACCGATCACCGTGACGTGCAGCAGCGTCTCGGGATGTCCGGCCAGCGACTCGATCGTCAGCACTGCAGCGAGGACCACCGTGGAACGAAGTGTCGGAGACGTGATCACCCGGCGGCCGGCTGTCAGGACCAGCGGCAGCATCGCCCACGCGAAACCGAGGGGCCAGAGGATCTGCAGCGCGATCGGCGCAGACAGAGTGAACACCGCGGCAGCGGCCAGCGAGGCAAGCTCACTGCTGGCCAGCTCTCGCGCCAGGAGAAACGTCCCGAGTCCCGCCAGAAAAAATGCGATGGCTGCCGTGAACCCGAAGCTGGCCACGACGGGAAGCAGAAGTGCCGCGAGCGTGAACGGGCTGAACGGTGCGGGCTGCGCTTCGCCCGCAAGGACATCCCCGCATCCTTCGTACGGGTTGAGGAGCGGCCATTCACCGCGGGCGATCGCACTCCGAACCGCCTGACGCCATGGGATCAGCTGGAACGTGATGTCCGAGAGCATCGGATTCTGCGAGGGCGGCACATGAAGCTCAGATCGCCACGAGGCCAGCGGCTCGGTCGTGTACGCCAGCTCCACCGGCGCGTAGAGACGTCCGGTGAGCAGTGCCCGGCCCGTGAAGAGCAGCGGGAGCAGGAGCAGCACCACCGTGACCGCGCGCGAAAGGCGGGTGATCCACGCGTGCGTGACGCCGAGGAGGACGGCGGCGGTGATGAGGTAGAGGAGGAGGGCCATGCCGCTAGACTGCGGGCGTGATCATCGCCCAACTTCTGCTCGATGGAGCGTCGGAATATGAGCGCAAGTCGCAGCGCCTGGACTTCGCCGCGCTCTCCGCCTGGCACGAGGTACGCCTGGGCGACGTCCGCGGAGCGGAGATCGTCCACGTCTACGCGCCCGCCGATTTCGACGGGGCCGTGATCCGAGACCTCTCCGTTCCCTACATCAGCAACGCGCATCCGCGTCAACGCCGCTTTCGAACGGCCGCACAACCCCATCGGGTCATCACTCCACTGCAGGGAGGCGACGACGCGGCGATCCCCGAAGCCGTGGACGATCGCTACTTCGAGCCGGCGCCGCGTGCCTCGCGGATCCGCGCGACGATCGGATCGTTCGCCCGTGCCGCGATCCGCAATGTCGTCGAGCTGACCGCTGCGCGCATGCAGCGCGTGAGGGAAGACGTCGACTGGCTGCTGTTCGACGCTGCGCCCTCGCCCGACGATCTACACAGCGTAGACGTGTGGGCCGACCCCGCCGTCAGCGAGGAAGATTTCGACGGTTGCGTCGCCGAAGCGATCGCCGCCGGCACCGCAGTCGTCGCCTCGCGGACCGCGATCAACACGCAACGGCTGGAAAAGGGGCGTACGGGTGTGCTCGTTCCCCTGCGCGATCCGAACGAATGGACTCATGCAATACTTAGCTCGCTGTTCAAGCAAGAGTTCCATCAGGCAAAACTGGCTGCGGCGACGCAGACTGCTTCGAAGTTTCGCGTCCGGCATCGGGCGGCAGCTCTGACGAAGCTCTACGAATCCATTCTCCAATGATCCATCTCGACGACCTCCCCCACGCCCAACGCCGCGCGCTCGATCTCGTCAATGAAGTCTCGGCCGAGAAAAGTCTCCGGCCGTTCCTCGTCGGCGGCCCGGTGCGCGATCTCATCCTGGGGCGGCACGATGTCGTCGACATCGACCTGACCATGGAAGAGGGAGGCTCGACGCTCGCCCGCGCGCTGGCGAAACGGATCGGGGGACGGCTCCGCTCGTTCCCGCAGTTCCTGACCTACAAGGTGTCCGCGGACGAGTTCCCGGAGATCGACATCGCGACCGCGCGGAAGGAGCGCTACCGGTCCCCCGGCGCTCTCCCGACGGTCACTGCCGGAAAACTGAAGGACGATCTGCTCCGCCGTGATTTCTCGATCAACGCCATGGCGCTCGACCTGATCAGTGGCGAGGTTCACGATCCAACGTCGGGCCAGCGCGACATCGCATCGATGGCCGTGCGCGTCCTGCACGAGCAGAGCTTCCTCGACGATCCCACCCGCATCTTCCGTGCGGTCCGCCTGGCAACGCGGCTCGGCTTTTCTCTCGAGCCCGACACCACCCGGCTGCTGGAACGAGCCATCGCCGGCGGCGCGCTGGCCACCATCAATAAGGAGCGGATCTGGCGCGAGCTCTTCCTGGCATTTGACGAGGAGTCCGCACCGAACGCGATCGCGGCCCTCAGCGCGTCCGGCGCGCTCGATGTCCTTTTCGGACGCCGCCCGTTCGACGCCGGGCTCACGGCACGGCTGGAGCGCGCCTTCGAAGCACTGGCCGGCGGAGGTCTCGACCAGCAGGTGATGTACACGGCGACGCTTCTGTTCGGAAATGCGTCGCCCATCGACCTGGAAGGCTCCGGCTTCTCGCAGAAGCGGGCCCGGAATGTCATCCAGATCGCCAACGAGTTGCCGCGGTTCAGCGATGCGCTGTCAGAGGCCACGTCGGACCATCAGCGCTTCCGCCTCTTCAAGCACGCCACGCCCGAATTGCTCAGCATCGTGGCTGCTGCGCTGCCGGACGAGCGGTCGAGTGTTTACCGCTTCCAGGAGTTCCGCTCTTTCCGCCTCCCGCTCCGCGGCAACGATCTCGAGGTTCCGCCCGGCGCCCATGTCGCGAAGGCGCTGGAGAGGGCGCGGGAGGCGGTCTTTACCGGAGAGATTCCGGTTGAGGAGGCACGGACGTTTGCACGCGAGATGGCGATCAAGTACCTTGGAACGAGCGACCAGGGACCGGTCTCCAGCGAGAAAAGCACCGACGCGGTTCTCGCAGACTGATTCAACGCGCGATCGATCCCCGGGCCGCAGCGACCATGGCGATGATGCGGACCGAGAGAGAGAGGACAACCGTCGCCGGTAGTGCCGGCCGGCGAGCGCTCCTCTCCCTGCTGCTTGTTGCGACGCCCGTTCTCTTCGCGCAGTCCCAACCGCCGCAGACCCAACCCGAAGTGCGAGGGCTGGAAGAGGCGCCGCCGCCGAATCCGATGCACGATATTTCCCAGGTCGATCCTGCTCCCCTCGGCGGCTCCATCGCGATCCCACTGCCGGAGCGCGAGCGGAAGAAACTCGCCAAGTACGACATCCCGGAACTGGTCGGCACGCGTCAGGCGATCGGATCGCAGCGGATCGACGGACGGCTTCCCAGGCCGCTCATCGATTACAGCATCAACACGACGTCTGTCTTCCAGCGCCTGTCGATCTTCGAAGGGGGCCTGGTCGTCGTCGAAGTGCGGGGAACCGGCGGGACGATCCGCAAGAAGGTCGTCATCCCCTCCGACGCGCTGGAGAATTACGTGCACGCGATCACTCCGGCGGTGCTCAACACGGTGCGCGAGAGCGAGTTGACGAAACCGCGCGACACCCGCCACGCCCTGCTGCGGGCTTACGATGCCCAGCAGCACTTCGTCGAGCGGCAGTTCGATCCGATGGCGACGATGCCGAAGACGCTCTCCGATCAGGTCGTGCCGATGCAGGACCTGCTGCGCGCCGTCTACCAGGACAGGACCGTGACCAACAGCGTCTCCGGCTACATGCCGAAGGTCGGCGATCAGCTCGTCGGCGACGACCGCAAGGTCTACCGGGTCACCCGCGTCGTGAGTGAGAAGATCGTCGAGCTGCGCTGCCTCAGCCAGCCCACGACGATCTATGTCGACGTAAAAGACCTCTACAACTACTTCATCGGAACGCCTGGAGCGGCCAGCCGCTGAACACGATCCGGGTCACCACGGGCACGCTGCGCGGACGCCGGGTTCCGGTCCCTCCGCGCGAGACGCGCCCCACTTCGGAACGTGCCCGGATGGGGTTCTTCAACATCCTTGGTGCCCGCATCGAAGGAGCGCGCTTCCTCGACCTCTTCGCGGGCAGCGGCGTTTTCTCCTTTGAAGCCGTCTCGCGCGGCGCCGCGTCGGCGACGGCCATCGAGCAGGACCGGCGCAGCGTGGCCACGATCGCGCACCTCAGCGAGGAGTGGCAGGTACCGGTCTCGGCGATCGCTTCCGATGTTTTCGCCTCGCTGCCCCGGCTGGGCACTCCGTTCGACGTCCTCTACGCCGATCCGCCATACTCATTCGGCCGTTACGACGATCTGCTCGGTGCGATCGACCGGGAGGTCGCCCTGAGCGAGAACGCGATCGTCGCCATCGAGCACCAACGCCGCACGGAACCCTTCACGATCCAGACCGCCAGACTGACCAGGACACGCCGTGCCGAGTACGGCGAAGTCTGGATTACCTTATTCACATCATGACCATTCGCGAAATCACCCCGCAGGAATTGCAGACCCTTCTCGCCGGAGACAACCCACCGACACTCATCGATGTGCGCGAGGAGGGCGAAGCCGCCATCTGCGCCATCGAGGGATCGACGCTGATTCCGATGAACACGATCCCGCAGCGGCTGGGAGACATCCCGCGCGACCGCCCCGTGGTGCTCTACTGCCACCACGGCATGCGCTCGATGATGGCAGGACAGTTTCTGGCCAGGAATGGATACGACGCGCTGTCGCTTGCGGGCGGCATCGATCTCTGGGCATCCCAGATTGAGCCCGGTATGTCGCGGTACTGACCCGGCGATTTCATAAAAGGAAACCATGGAACTTACCCTCGACGACGAAGGCACTCACACACTCTTTGGCAATCACGACGAGCACCTGCGCATGCTCGAGGACGAGTTCGACGTCAAGATCTCCTCGCGAGGCGGCGAGATCTTCGTCACCGGCGCGCCGGACAATGTCGCACCGGTCGAGAAGCTGCTCGCACAGATGCAGCAGCTCATCGAGCAGGGTTATCCGCTGAAGCGCTCCGACATCCACACGGGGATGCGCGTCCTGCGTGACCGGCCCGACGCCAGCGTCGTCGACTTCTTCACCGACGACGCGGTACAGGCCTCCGTGCGCCGCGTGGTCACGCCGCGCAACATCGCCCAGAAGATGTACCTCCAGGCGATGCAGGACAACGACATCACGTTCGGCATCGGACCGGCCGGGACCGGCAAGACATTCCTGGCCGTCGCCGCGGCGGCCGGCGCGCTGGCGGACAAGTCGGTGAAGCGCATCGTCCTCTGCCGCCCCGCCGTCGAAGCCGGCGAACGCCTCGGCTTCCTTCCGGGCGACATCGCCGAGAAGGTCAATCCCTACCTCCGCCCTCTCTACGATTCGCTCTACGACATCATCGGCTTCGAGAAAGTGGAGAAGCTGATGGAGCGCAGCATCATCGAGATCGCGCCCCTCGCATTCATGCGTGGCCGCACGCTCAACGACGCCTTCATCATCCTCGACGAAGCGCAGAACACGACTCCCGAGCAGATGAAGATGTTCCTCACGCGACTCGGATTCGGCGCGAAGGCAGTCGTCACCGGCGACGTGACGCAGGTCGATCTTCCCACCGGCGCCAAGTCCGGACTCCGCGTCGTTCGCCAGATCCTCGACGGCATCGACCGCATCAAGTTCTTCGACTTCTCCGACCGCGACGTGGTCCGCCACCCGGTCGTGCAGCGGATCGTGATGGCCTACGAGCGCCTCGATCGCGAGCTCGAAGCGAAGGAAAAGCAGGGCAAGGCTTGACGAACATCGAGGTCGCCGGCCCGGCCATCCCGCGCCTCAGCCGGCGCGAGATCGCCCAGTTCGCGCGGAAAGTGCTCATCGCCCTCGACCATCTGCGTCGCATCCCCGAGGAGATCAGCGAGGTGTCGGTGGCCTTCGTCGACGACGAGGCGATGCGAAACCTCAACCGCCAGTTCCGAAAGAAGAACAAGACGACGGACGTGCTCACCTTCCCCGCCGACGATTCCGACGCCGATCCCAACGCCAGCGGCCGCCCCCTCGGCGACATCGTCATCTCCATCGACCAGGCCCGCCGCCAGGCCGCGGATCAAAAACACTCGCTGGCCACCGAGGTGCGCTACCTGATCCTCCACGGCATCCTCCACGCCCTCGGCTACGACCATGCCACCGATGACGGCGAGATGAATGTGCTCGAGGTGAAGGTGAGAGCGAAGGTGGGGTTGGACTAGCTTTCTCTAATGGTCCGCTGCTCTTCGCCATAAGGATCGCCGGTCACGACGCGCGCGATGAGGTGGCCATCCTCTCCAATGATCGCCTGAAGATTTCCGGCCCCGGCCTCGTCGAAGATCGGGAACACACGCGCGTCCGGCGTGACCACCTCGATGGGATCGTCCATCCCCATTCCTCCGTGGATGAACTGACGAACCGGGGCTGCGTTGCTATGGCTCGCCCCCTCCTGGAAGATCGCCGCGAGATTATCCGTAATCGGGTCCCAGACAAATGTCGTCGCCGCGGGCAGTGACTGATTGGCGACCTCAGTCGGCGATGCCAGGACCCAATCGCGTTCGGCAGGCGGTTGGTTGTTGGACACAGGCGCCGTCTCTACCCGCCGGCTCACGATGCGCCCAAACCCGTCGTAACCGTAGCGAACGCGGAGCAGCCGCGACTGCGTACCGTTTGCGAACAGCTTCTCGGTGATCGCACGCAGGTGTTCTTTCTCATCGAAGTCGTAGTGATACCTCGCGTCATCCGTGCGGACACTCACCTCGCCGCTGGCATCCTGATAGCGAACGGTCTCCGTGACGGCGCCCCGCGTGATCGACGCCACCTTGTGCCCGGCGGCGCTCTCCCCCGTAATCGTCGGCGGCGGATCGCCCGGCCTGATGACGCTCCGATCCAGTGCGCTCCGGAAATCCGCCTCCGTCATCGTCACGATTGCGGCGCCAGGAAGCCCGATCTCTGGAATCGCGTTCGCGTCAACCGTGGCGACTACGGACCCGGTGACACGCCCCCGGTCGTCGTAGCTCCAGTTCGTAAAGCGTGTTCCGCCGGAGATGCCGAGGAGCTGCTCGCTCTTGCGCTGGGAGCCTTCGAAGGCCAGTTCAGATCCGGCGATGATGGCGTTGAATCGTCACCGGGACGCAAGGAACGACGGCCTGACCCCACGTTCTCCAGCACGAAAGGGTTGGGGTTCAGTGACACGAATAACCGCTATCCCGCCGCGCCAAGCTCTCAACGCCGACGTTCCACAAATGCCTCATTCGCTACTGCCGATACCTCTCCCACCTTTCATATGAGACCCGAAACGGATCACAATTACGCAGACCGGAACGACGGGCACTGCAATGAACACTAGCACCCAGGTCAGACCCCATGGCGCAATCCATCCGCCTTCCATATTTCCACCAACCGCGGATACCAGCAATGTAACCAGGCAATTCAGGAGGGCACTCGCGACACCAACGAAGGCCACGCCGCGCGCAAACCAGTGACCCCGGCGCCATACAACATCTGAAGCCACTAGTGAGCCGACGGAAGCTATCCACACCCATGCCACCGCAATGATCGCCACTTGACTCGCTAGTCGATCATCGATCGCTAACATCGACACGACAATGGCGATCCACGTCAGCAACAAAATTGCGCGATAGGATCGCCCACCAATCCTTCGAATGAAGTCCCACGCGAATGTCTCGCTACTTTTGTCTGGCATACACGGTGGCCATCACGTCGTTATAGGTGTCTACCCAGCTTGATTGCCGAGCATCTAGCAATGCTTTGTTCGTTCTCTCCAACATCTGGTTTTCATCCAAATACGCTTTGAGCGGATGCGCCCAGCCGTGCAGGAACGCTCGGTAGTGAACCTGATCGTTGTGGATCATACTGTCGGCTAAAGAACCGATGACGCCACGACCCAGGAGCGTCGGAACTGGGTCCAAGATATTGATGTAGCGCGTGATCGAGTGAAAATCGTGTTTGTATGTCACTGCAGCTTCGCCGAAGGTCACGATGTCCATTCGTGCCCGTTCGGCTGACGTTAGGTACCCTGTGGCGGCGGAGAGCACCGCGGCACCCTGGCTGTGGGCGGCTACCCTTAGCAGTCCACCGCGTGGAATTGTGCACAACCTGTCCCGGAGGTTGCGAGCCACAAACAAGGTAGTGCTGCTTTTAATGGCAGGTTGATCGAGCCCAAATAGCTGCGCTCCATCAAAGGCTAGGCGGTACAGCTCCCACCCAAGGTTCTTCCCTGGAATGCTTTCCGTCGTCGGATTCCAAAGTACGTCAACCTTTGTTTGGAAGTATCGGCTGATTTCTTCCCCACCCTCCTGTGCCTCACTTTCGCCATTCAACACTCCATTGATGTAAACCATGGAGGCACCTTTGTAGTGCGAGCCGGCCCGAAGCAGTCGGGGAGCCGCATCGCCAAGCATTGTGCCGAGAGCTCCAATGCACGCATCACTGAGCTGGTCCTTGGCGCAGGCCCTCTGAAGGTCGTGGATTTCTTTCGCGTAATTCTTCTGCATCTCCTTGCGTTCTTCCGGCGTAAAGTCGGGCCGCGACTGCAGCCCACTCGGATCCCTTCCATTCACCGGATCCCCACCCGCGAACGCGTAGAGGTTCGAGCTGTCGATGTACCCCATTGGATCCGGTGAGACCCACGATCCCGTGCCGGCGTCGTACCAGCGGTTGCGGGCGTTTACGAGGCCGGTCAATGGCTCCGTGAAGGGCAGTGCCTGGAACGGGGACATGATCAGTGTTGCGGTTGCGTCGCTCTGGGCGGTGCCGAGGGTCGTGAGGGTTGGGATGGAGTAGGCCGTGTCCGTGCCAGTGCTGGCGAACTGGCTTTGCGCGGCGGCGAGTGACTCGCGGACCTC
>JBBRTE010000031.1:0-34076 GCA_038244715.1 Thermoanaerobaculia bacterium | reverse complement strand
GAAGAGCTGAACCAGAACACAAATGAGGCGCTCTCACGAGCGCATCATTCTCAACCGGACCTCACGGTCCATCACAACGCCGACGGAGGGGGGATTTTTACCTGGCCAACCGGGGGGAAAATAGGATGGCCGTTGACACGCCCAGCGTGAGACGGGCAGGAGCACGGGAGCCTGGAGCAGCGTTGCGACCGCAAGGGCGATGCCCCCCGTCACGAGGTTGCGCGCCACGCGTCGGAGCTTCGGCTCAACGGTCATACGCAACGGCCGAAGCCGTTCGAAGATCAGCATCGCCGCAAACACGCCTGCGATCACGAGCGCCGTTATGACCGCCGCGAACCGCGGCGGCTGCATCATGGTCACGCTCCGGCGTGCATTTCTGAAGGCTCCCGTAGGCGACCACAAGTCTCGCCTACGGCGCGTGGTGCACACGGGTCGACCGCCGTGACGTACGGTCGGCGCGACGCGGTTTCAACGCGGAGCAACATCGATCTCCATCATGAGGCCGCCGCCCCCACGCTGGCAATTCGGAATGGCTTCAAGTCTCTTCGGCGCAACGGGGAGCACGCGAACGCGATGCGCGCCGCTGGACTCGAGGTCGCGGGAACCTTGGACGACTTGCTTGGTCAGACAGACGTGATCGTGGACTGCACTCCCAAGCGTGTTATCCCGTCACGGCGCCGGATCGACGATGACCTCCATCGACAGCCCGGTCGACCCATCGCCAGTATGAGTCAGGTTGTGGCAGTGCAGCATCCAGGTGCCGGGGTTGTCGGCAACGAGAACCGCGTCATAACGTTCGCCGGCATTGATCGGGAGAGTGTCTTTGCGATAAGGCGCCGGAACAGCGAAACCATCGGTCGCGATCACGGTCCAGTGCAGGCCATGGATGTGCATGGGATGCACCATGTTGCCAGTGTTGACCATGCGGAAAAGCACTCGTTCTCCCTGGCGGAAACGAAATGGCGGGATGGCCGGACCGGTCTTGCCGTTGATCAGCAGGACGTCCAGCATCCCTCCCGCACTCATGCCTCTTCCCGCCATTCCCATCCCACCGCTCATCGCGCCGGCCTCGCCGATCACCAGTGACACTTCGCGGTCGTAGCCGCGCTCGACGTCCGGCGGCGGATCGACAACCAGGAGGCCATACAAACCGCGAGCAATCTGCGCCGCTGCGTCCGCGTGAGGGTGGTACCAGTAGGTGCCTGCATCAGGTGCTTTGAATTCGTAGACAAACGTTTCGCCGGGACGTACGACCGGCGCAGAGACTCCAGGGACGCCGTCCATCCCGTTCGGGACCGGAATTCCATGCCAGTGAATCGTCGTCGCTTCCGGAAGCTGGTTCACGAAGGTGACTCTTACGTGATCGCCTGCGGTCACGCGGAGCTCCGGCCCCGGTACAGTGCCGTTGTACGCATAAACCGGGATGCTGGAATTCGAGGACACCGACCACGTGGCTGCCTTCGCCACCAGGGTAAACGAACGATCGGCAGCGACGAGGTTTGATGCGAACAAAACCACTGACGTGGCGGCGAGACAATACGTCTTGAGCATTCGCATGGCGGATATTCCTCACGCGATCATGGGCGCCGCGACTTAGCCAACTTCGTGACGGCGCGCACGGGAGGCTGTGATTGCACGCCCGTATGAACTTGCTCCGGAAAATTTGTTAGCAAGACGCGCTTCACCGTTTCTGCATTTTCACGATTGCTACGACGAGAAAGACAATGAGGAGCACGCCGGCCGCCCACCAGATGCCACCGCCACCCATTCCGTTCATTTCATCTTCCTACCGGAAGCTTCCCCCTCAACGGCGACCGTGAGTCGGGGTCGATATTCGCGCCGTGTCGTGGATTGGGGGCGCGCAACACCGCCCGCGATATTCGTGGCGGACCGGCTGCCGGAAGGGGGAGCCAAGAAAAAAGATCTTACTTACAGTCGGAATGCCCGCATGCGCACTTACCCTCGGACTTCTTCTTGTCACAGCACGAATCAGAACAACAGCCACCCTTCTTCGTTGCATCGGGGCCGGTACACTTACAGACGTCGTTCTTGCATTTCATGACTCTTCTCCTTCGGCTGAACGGTACAGCTCGGTAGTGGTCTCTGACGAGCGTCAGTGCTGATGCGCGGCGGCAGGTGGCATAGGAGCTTTTTCGCTCTCCTTCATCATGGGGCAGCTAGCCATCGAATCGGCCATCCCTTTCATCATGCCCATCTTCATGTGCTCCATCATGTGTTCCATCATTTTCGGGTGCATGTCCATCATCTGCTTCTGCATCATGGCGCGTTGCGCCACGAGCTCGTTGATGACGGCGGCCATCTTGTCGCTCTTCGCCGCGCCTTTGGCCTTGTTCATCTCGTCGACCAGCCCCTGAAGCTTGGCGTCCATCTCCGCCATGTGCTTCTGCATGGCCTCGTGCTGCTGCATCATCGCGGCGCAGTCAGGCATCGCGGCTGGCTTGTCCCCTGGCGGCATTTGAGCGAAGAGTGCGGGTACAACGAGCAGTGCCAGGGCGAAGCTACAGATCATCTGTTTCATCATGAATCTCCAATTGAAATAGGTTCGTTGGCCCGCTCGGACGAAATCGCGCGCCACGTTGTCACGTGGACGACTTCCACTGCGTCGATCTGAGCAGTTGCACGACCCGTTCCCGAGGTGCTATCGCAAGGTGTGACGCATCGCGCCTTTCACCCCCGATGAGGCTGCTCTACGGCATCATCCCGCTCGCGCCATTCATCATCGATCCCATGACGGTGTAAGTATCGTTCGTGACGTTGTCGACGACCGACGCGATCACCCTCCACCCTTCCCGTCGAACCATTCCCGAGACGCACGCGAAGCTGCAAGGCACTCCCGTCGCCGAAGCGGCTCGTGACGCCGGAGATCGGACTGCTGCTCCCGTGCAATGTGATCGTCTGGACAACCCGGGGGCCGAACCGTCGTCGCAGCCGTCGATCCCGACGCCATGCTCTCCGTCGTCGGTGAGAACGCCGCCGTCGCCGAGGTTGGGCGAGATGCGCGGCAGCGGCTGCAACGGGTGATCGAGTCGCTGAAGGGTGTGTCGATTGCTGGCCGCTAGCACGAAGTCCGCTGAGGGGCGAGTCGCGGGAGCGGATGGCGAGCGCGTGGCGCGGTTAGGTAGTGTCATCTTAGTCGCGACCGGCGCAGGTGCTGCAGAGGGCTGTTCTTCACATGATGGCGTGAGGATGCTGGATCACAGACCTGATGCTTGATGAAATCGCACCAAAGCAACCCACTCGTGGGCACTGACATCAAATGAAGCGCTGGGCCATGTTCGCGGTCTCGTGTCTGCTCTCCACTTCGGATGGGAAATGATGCAGGATGGTTGGTTCGCGAGCATGCCGAGTCTGCCGTTCTGGAGCGCGACGTTTCTTTGCTTACACGCCACTGCGGGTGACCTCTTCATCACGGGCATTGCCTTCGCAGTCGCCGCGCTCGTCGCAAGAAGCGTCTTCTCATCCAGAAGGGTCTCACAATCCCAATCCAGAAGGGGTCAGACCTTTGACTTTCAATCCCTTTGACTTTCTCACCCCTCCGAATACCTTGAATATCCAAGATCGAAGGTGTGCCCCCCCCCGAATACCAATACCTCTGAATACGTCTGAATAATGAATCCACGACAGGCGGCACTCAGCCCCGCCGTCTCGCGCGGCCTCGGGTGCTTCCACCTGCCAATCTCGTGCGTGCAGTTACCTTGGCGATGGCTTCATCATCGTCGAACATCATGCCCGCGGGCTCCCCGCCAATGCCCATTTCGACGACGATCACTTCGAGCAGGCGCTGGAGCGTTTTGGCGTCGCGCAACGGCAGGTCTTTCAACGCCTCGGCGAGCCGCAGCTGAGCGACCGTCGAAGGGCTCTTTCGATGAAGGGCACGACCGCCGGCTGTGAGGGAGAGCTCGGCTCGTCGTCCGTCTTCGACCGCGCGCTCGCTCTTGATCAGATGACGCTCCACCAGTCGCGCCGTTACGGCCGATACCGTGCTCTGCGTCGTCCCCGTCGCTTCGGCAAGCTCGTTGACGCTCAGGGGCCGGCTTGCTTCCCCGAGCACCTTGACGACGAATAGTTGCGCTCCGGTAAGGGTCAGGTGGCCAGCGGCGCGATGTGAGCTTCGGAGCGCTCGTACGATGCGGCGCAGGTTGTCCATGAGGTTCCGCACGACCCGATCGCGATTCATCGGTTCCTAGAATAGAGCGATGTATCGATATCGATCAAATTGATAGAATGGCCGCCGCTTGAACGACGCCGCGCTTTGCCCGAAATGCCAACAGCCGTTGTCGGGAGGAGTTTGCCGGTCCTGCAGCAACGAACGGGAGTTTCAGCTCGTCCACCGGGAGCTCCTCTTGCTGGTCTTCCTCGCGGCGGCTGCGATCCCGACGTATCTGTTCACGCGGCAAATGGCGGAGCTCAACCGGCAGCGTAACTCACGGATTGCCGCCTACTGGTATCGGCAGGGAGAGCACCAGCTGGCGAACAACAATCCCGAGGCCGCGATTACTTCGTTGCGCCACGCAACCACCGGCGATCGAAACAGCGGTGAATACTCATTCACTCTGGCCAAGGCTCTCGCAGCCAACGGTCACGACGAGGAGGCGCGACTGGCACTGCTGCGGTTGCGGGAAGCTGCGCCGGACAATCCTCAGATCAACCTTGAGCTGGCGCGGCTGTCAGCTAGAGAGCGCGAGATACCGCAGGCTCTGCTGTACTACCGTCACGCCTTGTACGGAGTCTGGACTGGAGAGAAGGTCGATGAACGGAGACGGCAGCTCCGTCTCGAGCTCATTCATTTGCTTCTGGACCGAAAAGAGGAAAGGCGCGCCCTCGCTGAGCTGCTCGCGCTCAGCGCCGATAGCCCGGACACCCCGGAGGCTCACCTCCAGATCGCCCAGCTCTTCATAGAAGCCGGGGATACCCCGCATGCCCTTCAGAATTTCACCGAAACAGCTCGACTCGACCCGAAGAACACCGAAGCGCTTCAGGGAGCCGGAGCGGCTTCATTTCGGTTGGGTGACTACAAGACCGCGCGGCGTTTCCTGACGCTGGCCCTGGAACGCGACGCGAGCTCCACATCCACGGCACAATTGCTCGAGACCACGCACCTGATCGAATCGAGCGATCCACTCCTGCCGCGTCTCACGTTCCAGGAGCGCGCGGCCCGGCTTACTGCCGCTCTCGATCAATCGGTCAAACGTCTGGAGGAGTGTGCCGGCAGGGATCAGCTTGCCCCGGCCCCGCAGCCTTCTGAATCAGAGCAACTCCGGAACGAGGCTCTGGCGCTGAAGCTGACGATCACGCCGGAAAAACTGCGTCAGGACCCTGAGCTCGTCCGCACCGGCGCAGACCTCGTCTTCAAGATCGAGGAGAAGGCGACCGGAAACTGCGGCAAGCCCCAGGGGCCGGACGAGGCGCTTCTTCTCATCGGACGCAAGTACAAAGGAATCGAACGATGAGATTTGGCACGCTTCTCACCACCGAGAAACTCCGACTTCGCGAGAACCAGGTGTTTCTCGCGTTGACCATCCTGCTCGGGGTTTTCGGGGGTCTCTCCGCTGTCCTTTTTACACTCGCCATTGAAGGGACCAAGCATGTTCTATTCGGGTCCGCTCCGTCACCTCTGCGATTGCTGGCAGTACCCACCCTCGTCAGCCTGGTGACAGGGTATCTTCTGGCGAAATTCTTTCCCGACGCCCGAGGCAGCGGCGTGCCGCAGACGGAGGCGGCGTATCACCTCCACAATGGAGTGATTCCGGCGCGCGTGGTGTTCGGAAAATTTCTCACCGGCGCGCTTTGCGTGGGTTCCGGACACTCCATGGGCCGCGAAGGCCCGTCCGTGCAGATCGGTGCGGGCATTGCGTCGGTCCTTGGGCGCTGGCTGCGGCTTCCGCCTGCGCGCGTGAAAAGCCTCATCCCCATCGGCGCCGCCGCTGCACTCTCAGCAGCTTTCAACACGCCTGTGGCAGCTGTCCTGTTCGCGCTCGAAGAGATCATCGGAGACATGAACGCAGCGCTGATCGGGTCCACGGTCGTGGCTTCGGTGACCGCAGTCATCGTCGAACGTTCGATCCTGGGCGAAGAGACGCTGTTTCGAGTGCCGGCCTACCAACTTGCCAACCCGGCCGAGTTGATTGGCTATGCCATCCTCGGCGTCGTCGGCGGTACGCTCTCCGTAATTTTTTGCAAGGGATTGCTGAGTACACGGAAGCTCTTTCTCCGAATGCCGCAGTGGACCCGGACCCTCCAACCTGCCATCGGAGGACTGGGCATAGGAATCATGCTGCTCTTCGTGCCGCAGGTGCTGGGCGTCGGCTACGAACACGTCGATCAGGCCCTTGATGGCGCCCTTGCCTGGAAGATGCTGCTCATTCTTTGCGGGGCAAAGCTCGTAGCCACGATCGTCTCCTACGCCTCGGGCAACGCCGGCGGAATCTTCGCGCCGAGCCTCTTCATCGGTGCCATGGCCGGCGGTGCAGTGGGAATGGGAATGCACGCCTTCGCGCCCTTTCCGACTGGCAGTCCTGGGGCGTATGCACTGGTCGGAATGGGCGCGCTCTTCGCGGGCATCATCCGCGCGCCAATGACGTCGGTCTTCATGGTCTTCGAGCTCACTCAGGACTACAAGATTCTAGTGCCCCTCATGGTGGCGAACCTGCTTAGCTATCTGATCTCGAGTCGTTTTCAGCGGAAGCCCATCTACCATGCGCTGCTCGAGCTCGATCATGTGCATCTGCCAGGACCGGCGACGCGATTCGCCGCCAGCACGTTCCGCGCCGGCGATTTCATGAATCCAACTCCACTGTTCATCCCCGAGAACAGCTCAATCGACGATGCCTGGACGCTCATCGTCGATGACCGTTCCGCCTGTTTTCTGGTGGGGAGCGGGAGGAGCATCGTCGGGCTGGTGACTCGCCAGGATGTCGAAGAGAGTATTCGCTCGGACAGAGGCGATCGACCAATCGCCTCTGTATTGATCCGAGAATGGACGCATGTTCATGCGGATCACTCGCTCGAAGTTGCTCTCGATCGTTTTCGACAGAGTCCCGGTCTGCTGCCCGTGGTCAGCCGAGATGAAGCCAATCGTGTCGAGGGTGCAATTACCCTGGAGACGATTCTTCGATTTGTGCAGAGGAATCCGCAGAGCGACGTGGCTTCTTCAATGGAAGCCTAGGGATGCCGCGCTGGTGAGGTCCGAGTGCATGAACATGGGTTCGTTGACTGCGGGCCATCTTCCGATGCAGCTCCGCAGTGCGCCATCGTCAATGGCTGATATTGGAGAGCAAGCCCGTCGTTGCCATCTAACCGTAAGAACAGCAACCTACCGGGCTGGTGCGCGCGAAGCAACGCGTCTCTGCTTACGAAGGCAGATGAGAGCGCGAGATCACGGGAAGGCGGTCAAGAAGCCGCATTGAACTCGCTCCCTTCCAGAGTCAGGTGGCGAATTACCCGGCCGATCGTGAGGCCCTGTACGATGATCGTGAAGATGACGACGGCATACGTCGCATCCAGGACCGCCTGTCTTCCCTCGAATCGAGGGAGTGATAGGGCAAGGGCGACCGAAATCCCGCCGCGCAGGCCACCCCAGGTCAGCATCCGGATCATCCCTTTTGGCATGGATTGGAATCTTCGAATGACGGTCAATGGAATCGCTACGGATATGAGACGCGCGATGACGACGAGCGCCACGATGGCCCCAATCACGACGGCGTGCCTGGCAGACGAGAAGCCAAAGACCGCGCCCTGAAATCCCAGAAGCAGGAAGAGAATCGCGTTCATCACGTGGTCGGCGAATGACCAGATGCGATCGAGCGCCTCTCTTGTCTCACTCTGCATCGCCTGATGCCGCGCCTTGTTGCCGATGAAGATACCCGCGACGACGCACCCCAGCGGACCAGACACGTGAAGGTGCGCGGCGGCCGATACGAGGCCCGTGACGAGGGCGACGCTGAGCAGCACCTCGATATTAGGTTCGTCGATCGATTCGGAGGCCAGATGGACGATCCAGCCGCCAAGAACACCGAGCGCGACACCTCCAACTACCTCGCGGGCGAAGAGTCCCAGTACCATCGGCGCCGACACAGCACTCGCTGTAGCGACGGCGAGAAGAACCGTGAAGACCACGACGCCAACGCCATCGTTCAGGAGGCTCTCGCCGGTGAAGTTGATCTCCAGCCTCTTGGGAACGTTGAGGTCGTGCATGAGAGCAACGACCGCAACCGGATCGGTCGGTGAGATCAACGCGCCGAACACGAGGCAGAAAAGAAAAGGCACGCTCGCCCCGGCCAGTCCGAAGAGGTAAAAGCTGCCAATTCCGACGATTGCTGTGGAGAGCAGCACCCCGACGGTAGCGAGAGTGAGCACGCTCGTCATGCTCTTCTTCAATTCCTGGTAGTCGACGGTGAGTGAGCCCGCGAAAAGCAGATATCCGAGCATCCCATTCATCAGCAGCGCAGAGAAGTTCACGTTGTCCAGCAAGTGCGCCACTCGGGCGGAAAGGCCGATCAAAGGAAAGATCCTGTCGACGATCGAGATTCCCACTGCGCCGGTCAGTCCGGCAAGCAGCATGGCGATGGTCGCAGGCAGGCGAAGTGTGCGGAAGTTGAGATAGGCGAGCGCGGCGGCGACGCTGAGGAGAACGGCTGCAAGATCGAACATGGTCATCGGAGTGTTCCTGCCCATGATGGGCTACCAACACGTCGCGAACAAGACTCGACAGGCCTGGAGAACAATCTGTTTCCCGTGGTGAAGCCTGTCCGCCCTCTGCCCAACGTTAACGCCGGGCCGCGGGCACTTCAGTGTCCATGTCCACAGACACCCGTCCCTT
Source organism: Thermoanaerobaculia bacterium (assembly GCA_038244715.1). Taxonomy (GTDB): domain Bacteria; phylum Acidobacteriota; class Thermoanaerobaculia; order Gp7-AA8; family Gp7-AA8; genus JADGNZ01. The sequence continues at coordinate 25,237 of JBBRTE010000031.1, read as the reverse complement.
ACCATCGTGTTTTGCCCGATACATTGCAGTATCGGCGCGACTCAATGCCTAGACCACGCTCGCAGGCAAACGGTTTCGCATCGTTGCAGACAGCGTTCAGGGTTGTTGGCTGTGGCGTAAAACATGGATATCAATATAATAATATTTCTGCCGACAAGAGGGATCACGTTCAAAGCAAGAGCGAGCAGCAGCACGTCGTGCTGCGATGCTTCATACTGATAAACGATGGCGAGCGATAGCCCGGGATCGGAGGCATGAGCCGATCGTCTGGGGGAGGGACCCGCAGACGTTTCAGTTCGCGTTTGTGAGTGAGCTGGCCACAAGAGACCCTCGGATATCCGGCGAGCCTGGATCGACGAGGCCAAGCTCTGGGCCGACACCCTCGTGCTTCCCGAAGATCGAACCACGCGGTCGCCTTTTGCGCGCTGGCTGCGTCCAAGTGGTTGGACCATGATTTTCCAGTACCGCGCCCGCGCGGCTGACGGCCGGGTCGTTCACCTTCACGACATCGTGAAGGTGATCAAGGGCCCAAGGGAACACTTTGACGTTTGCGCGGAGTCATGATCGAAGTTCCGCAATAGCGGAACCCTTCATCGCGGCGGCGGTGTCGGCGGGCAACGTGATCGTGAACGTCGAACCCTTGCCGCCTTCGCTCACAACCGAGAGCTCGCCGTTCATCGCGCTCGACAGTTCGCGGCTGATTGACAATCCCAGCCCCACGCCCTGGTTGCTCGAAAGCGTACTACTCCCGGTGACCTGGGTGAATGGTTCAAAGATCCGCCCGAGCTGATCGCCGGCGATGCCGATGCCGGTGTCGGCGACGTGAATCTGTACCATTGCTCCCACTTTTTCACACGAGACGGACACCGTTCCGCCCGGCGGCGTAAATTTGGAGGCGTTCGTGAGCAGGTTGAGCAGGATCTGCTGCAGGCGGTCGGGATCGGCCAGGATGCGGAGATCGTCCGCGCAATCGCGGCGCACATAGCGGATGTTGTTCTCGTCGAAGCGCACCCGCATCAACGTCTCCGCTCTGGCGAAAGCATCGCCGACCGGCACCGATGCGATTCGCAGTTCCACGCGGCCCGACTCCAGTTGCGCGAAGCCGAGGATGTCGTTGATCAGGCGCAGCATTTCCTTGCCGGCGGATTTGATCGCTGCGACACTCTGGAGCTGCTCCGTGTTCTGCGAGCCATTCATGTCCGCCAGGAGAAGGTCGGCATAGCCGGAGATGGACTGCAGCGGCGTACGCAGATCGTGCGACATCATGGAAAGAAACTTCGCTTTCGCCGCGCTGGCCAGATCGGCGGCCTTGCGCGCGCGCAAGAGTTCGTCTTCGTAGCGGTGGCGCTGTCGCATTCGCACGAAGATGCAATCGTTCACGGGACGACCGTCGCGCTCCCGCCGCGCGGCGTTCGTCAACACCGGAATGTCCGCACCGCTTCGGGAGCGCAACGAGAAGTAAACCTCCTCCGCGTTGCGCTGCATCTTCAGAAGAGGGAAAAAGTGCGTGTGATAGAAGACCCGCCCTCCCACCGAGAGGATCGTCTCGATGTGCTTTCCCTCGAGTTCTGCTCTGCTCGTCTCCAGGACCTCGGCCAGTCGCTCGTTGACGAGCAGGATGGTGCCGTCGTCGGAGAATGACAGAAACCCGCAGGGAGCGGTATTCAGCAGTTCATCCATCGCGATAACAAGCCGTTGCGCTCAGGCAGCGCGGGAGTCCTGGAGGTACTGTTGAATCAGCTGGATCGTTTCTTCCGGGTGACTGACGTGGGGACAATGTCCTGTGGCCTTCATGAGCATGAATTCGCTTCCGGCAATGGTCTGGTGCGTGTACTGCCCCACGGACAGCGGTGCGATCACGTCGTCGGAGCACTGCAGAATGAGGGACGGGATTCGCAGGTCGCGGAGATCGGACCGATTGTCGGCAAAAAACGTCGCCTCGGCGAAGCGGCGGGCGATCCGCGGATCGGTCGAGCAGAAACTCTCTTCCAGCTCTTTGGTGTACTCGGGCCGGTCGGGATTCTGCATCACAACCGGCGCGAGATAATTCGCCCAGCCCATGAAGTTCTTGTCCATCATGTCGAGCAACCCTTCGATATCCGCCCGTTCGAAGCCGCCAGTGTACTGCCCGTCATTGATGTAGCGGGGCGAGGGACCGATCATGATCAACCGCTCGAAACGCTCTGGCTCCTTTACGGCGGCGAGCACGCCGATGATGCTGCTCACGGAGTGGCCGACGAAGATGACGCCGTGCAGGTCGAGAGCCGCACAGATTTCGAGCACGTCTTCGGCATATCCTTCCAGCGTGCCATAGCGCCGCTCATCATACGCCCGCAGATCCGACTTCCCCGACCCAACGTAATCAAAGAGCACGATCCGGTAATCGGCCTCAAATGCCGGCGTAATGAAACGCCACATGTTCTGGTCGCAACCGAATCCGTGCGCGAACATCATCGGCTTCGTTCCGCGGCCGATGATCTGGACATTGTTTCGCTTCAGGATGTTCGAGTTTCCAAGCATGGGGCAGGAGAGTGCATATGTTGATCCACCTCCAGGAAGCGCACGTATAGTGGTGGCCATGAAACCCATCCGCTCGATGTTCATCCTGCTCGCCGTCCTCGGAATCAGCGCCGTCGCTCTCCAGGCCGCTGATCGCGCCTACGATCCTGAACTGGCGAAAAGGCTCGGGGCCGACGAACGCGGCATGAAGACCTACGTCCTGTGCATCCTCAAGACGGGGCCGAACGATGCGGCGATCAAGGGAGAGGAGCGCAAGACGATCTTCGCCGGTCATTTCGCGAACATCGGACGGCTCGCGGACCAAGGGAAGCTGGCCGTTGCCGGTCCCTTCGGAAAGAACGACAAAGCGTACCGGGGGCTCTACATCTTCAATGTCCCCACGATCGAGGAGGCCGAGGCGCTCGTGAAGCTCGACCCAGCGGTGAAGGCAGGAGTGTTCGTGCCTGAGCTGACGCCCTGGTACGCCTCCGCCGCCCTGATGGTCGTGAACGAAACGCACAAGAAAATCGAAACGCCGAAGAGCGAGCCATAGATTATTGAGGATGGACGGCCGGCGGTCGGTTTTGCCACCATCGGTTCACGTCCATCCTCTCATCTTCAGGCTCGCGGACAAGATTGCGGGACCGATCGCGCTGAGGGAGTGGACAGACTGCACCGCACCGCGGCCGATCGCTTCGCGCGGCATCCCGAACACCGCGCACGATGCTTCGTCCTGCGCGTAGGTGACGGCTCCGGCATTGCGCATCTCCAGGAGACCGGTCGATCCGTCGTTGCCCATCCCCGTCAGGATGACGCCGATGGCGTTGCTACACGCGGACTGCGCCACCGAACGGAAGAGGACATCGACGCTCGGCTTGTGACGCGATACGAGCGGACCGTCGTTGAGCTGCACGCGGTACTCCGCGCCATCCCGCCGAACGAGCATATGGCGATTCCCAGGGGCAATCAGGGCGCGACCGTCGAAAATGCGGTCACCGTCGGCGGCCTCCTTCACCTCCATCCGGCAGGTCTGATTCAATCGCTGTGCGAACGCCGCTGTGAAGACTTCCGGCATGTGCTGCACGATGACCATTCCCGGCGCATCGCCGGGCATGCCTTCGAGGATCTCCCGCAAGGCTTCGGTGCCGCCTGTTGATGCTCCGATGGCGACGACGTTGCGCGTGGTGCGCGCCAGCGACGGGCGCGCGGCAGGGAGGATGACATCGGGGGAGAGTCGTTTCTCGACGATCATGCTGGGCCGCCGTGGGAGGGTGCGGGCGTGGGAGGCGGCACGAATGGTTTCGATGAGCCGTTCGGTCGATTCGTTGAGAAAGTCGTGCAGTGCGACGCGTGGTTTGGCCACGATCTCGACTGCTCCTTCCTCGAGCGCCCGCAGCGCTGTTTGCGTTCCGCGCCCCGCCAGCGCCGAGCAGATGACCACCGGAATCGGATCAGTGGCCATCAGCTGCCGAAGGAATGTCAGGCCGTCCATGCGCGGCATTTCGATGTCGAGCAGAATCACATCCGGCCGGCCGCCGCGCATCTTGTTTTGCGCGATGATCGGATCGGAAGCGACACTGACCTCGATGCCGGGGTCGCGGCGACAGATGGCGATCATGGCCTGACGCATCACCGCCGAATCATCGACAACCAGAAGGCGCAGCCGCGGCTTTGTGATCATGGGGATCAGAACTGCAGGAGCATCTTGAGACCGACACGCGTTTCCCGCGGACGCGGCTGGCTGTAGTTCTGCTGATCGAGCGCGTCGTAATCGATGAGAACCGAAGACGACATCTTCTGGAGATTCGGAATCCAGTAGGCGAGGCCGGCGATGTTCCGTCGTCTGCGAAGACTCGAGCCTTCGTCGGGCTTCATGTCATCGTGCCGCAGAAGGATCTCCCATCCGCCTGCAAGCCGGGGATTGAGCCATAGGGACCAGCCGCTGCCATTGATCGTGCGGGCCGCCGCCGCCGTCTGATCCTTTGTGTTGAGATGGTCGAAGCCGGCGGCGAATCGTGAATGCTCGAAGGTCACCGACTCCACGAGACGCTGTTTTACCGCTCCCTTTACGAAGTGATCTCCGTCGTAGAAGCCTGAGACACGCAATCCTTTTCCGATTGACGAACGTGGCAGCGGGCGCACCGTGGTGCGAATCTGCACTGCTTTCTCATTGTTCGTCTCCGCTTTGCTGTAACCCTCGCCGTTATAGACGCCGGCGTGGATGTCGCCATAGTCGCTTGCAAAGTTGTAGTGCGCAGAAAGACCGGCGTCCGACGACGTGAGATAGCTTTCGCGCTCCACGAACATCGTTCCCTGGAAGCGATAGCGATAGATTCCTTCCGCGAAATCGAGAAGAGGCGTCTGCTGCACGCCGAGACGCACCCAGGATCCTTTGGACGACCAATCCTCAAGATTCAATTGCGCGAAGCCGTACTTGAGGCGAAAGGTCTGCGAACCGTTGAGCGAACTGCCGCTTCCAGTTTCGCGCGTGATGTCGGGCGTTACGCGAAAGGAAATGAAGTGGTTGAGCTGGCCGGTCACGTTGATGTAAGCGCGGCTGACGTTAAAGGATGAGGGATGGATGCTGTTCCCATCGCTGTCTTTGGATACAGGCGCGGATTGGTATGTGTAGTCGGCGAAGATCGTCGAGCCGATCTTGAACGAGGGCGTGTCCACCGATGCTGCCGTCGGCGCCGCGGCCGTTTGTGCAGTGGCCGAGAGACTGCCGAGGAGCGCGATTGCGCAGGCCAGTGGCAGGACGAATCGATTGATTGCTCGCATTTTGACTTCCTTTTCTTAGTGCGCCGGCCGCTGTCGATGCGATCGGCGGTAGATGGTTGGTCCGGCGTGTTCGAGGGAGTGAGAGCTGCCGGTCAGACTCTCAGCGTGACCGAGAAACAGCAGCCCTGACTGGGACAGGTGCTGCAAAAGACGGTCGATGACGTGGGCTTTCGATTCACGGTTGAAGTAGATCAGGACGTTGCGACAGAAGATCAGATCGAACGTTCCTCGGATGCCGTAGTCGTGATCGTTGAGATTGATGCGTCGGAACTCGATCATGGATTTCAGTTTCGGGTGCGCCCGCATGCGCCCTTCCTCGCTGCCGATCCCCCGAAGCATCCAGGCCTTCTTGAGCTGATCGGGGATGGTGTTGCCGCGTTCGACGGACCAAAGGCCTTCGCGAGCCGCCGCCAGAACGCGAGTGGAAAGATCGGACGCGACCACCTCGACCGACCATCCTTCCTCGGCGGGGAAATGTGCCGCCAGAGTCATGGCGATCGAATATGGTTCTTCACCTGTGGAACAAGCGGCGCTCCAGGCCCGGATCCGTTTCGGAATCGCGCCCGAATCGCCGAGTGCGCGCCACTGCGGCAGGACGACGTCATCGAGAAACGCAAACTGCTTCGGCTCCCGAAAGAAGCTGGTCTCGTTGGTAGAAATGCAATCGAGCATCGACGTTCGCTCTGCAGCATCGGCCTGGACGTGCTCGTAGTACGCCGTGAAATTGCCATATCCGAGTGCGCGCAGCCGGCGGGTGAGCCGTCCGCTTACGAGCGCTTTCTTCGCCTCCGACAGGTGGATTCCAGCGTCGCGATAGATGAGCTGTTGCAGCATCCGGAACTCGTGATCGGACAAAGGACGGATTGCATTTGCGTCGAGCATGAGCGTTCTCTCCGTGAGCGACCGCTTACTCGCCGACGATCCGCAGATGTTCCGGCAGCTCATGGAGCCATGCCTCTGTCGGAGACAGGGCGGGTTCGTCGAGGGCCGAGATTGCGGCATTCAGCACCTCGTCGGTGGCGAGGATGCGATCGATATCGAGCAGCACGATGAATTTACCGTTGCTGCTGGCCATCCCCAACAGGCAGTCCACGCGCACGCGCGGTCCGAAGGCAGGCGCTGCCTGGATCTGGTCGGCTCCGAGCTCGATTACCTGATGGACCGAATCGGCCATCACACCCATGATTAACGCTTCGTCGTCGACCCGGATCTCCACGATCACGATGCACGTTCTCCGCGTGATCTCGGTAGCAGGAAGCCCGAACTTGATCGCAAGATCGATTACCGGGACCACCGTTCCGCGCAGATTGTGTACGCCGCGGATCCACGCCGGCGTTCCCGGGACACGAGTCACGATGCCACACTCGATGATGTCGGTGACCTGAAGAATGGTGATGGCGTATTCCTCGCCGGCCAGAAAGAACGTCAGGTATTGATGGAGAGTCTTCGGTAGTTCGTTGACTTGCATGGTCGTTTCCTAGAAATGGGTGTAGTCGGCAAACGGAGCGGGCGCGGGTGCTGGAATGAGGCGCGCACCTCGGAATGGAGAGACTGAGGGAGCGGTCTCCCTCTGCCGCGGCAACGGGGCATCGTCGTGTCCGTCCGAGCTCTTGAAGAACGAAATCGTCTGTTGCAGGGCCTCGGCCTGTGAGGACATCTCCTCCGCAGTCGAGGCCAGCTCCTCCGAGGCGGAGGCATTGCGCTGCGTGACTTGATCGACGAGCGTCATCGCCTTGTTGATCTGTGCGACGCCGCCTGACTGTTCGAGGGAGGCCGCCGTGACCTCGCGAACGAGATCGGCGGTCTTACGGATGGTCGGCACGAGCTCGGCGAGCAGGCGTCCGGAACGTTGCGCGACATCGACACTGGAGCTTGCCAACGATCCGATATCTTTCGCTGCAGTCTGGCTGCGCTCTGCAAGCTTTCGAACTTCGGTTGCCACGACGGCGAAGCCGCGGCCATGCTCGCCGGCGCGTGCCGCCTCGATTGCTGCATTCAGTGCGAGCAGGTTGGTCTGGTAGGCGATCTCTTCGATGATGGAGATCTTCTCGGCGATCTGCGTCATCGCTTCCACCGCCTGCTTGACGGCTTGGGCGCTTTCTTCGACGTCGTTGGTGCTCTTGACCGCCATCGTCTCCATCTGGCCGCTGTTCTCGGCATTCTGTGTGATCGATGCGCTCATCTCCTGAAGACTGGACGTGGTCTCTTCGACTGAGGATGCCTGCTGGCTAGTGCCCTGCGACAGTGACTGCGCGCTGGCAGAGATCTGGGACGAAGCGACTGTGAGCGACGATGCGCCGCTGCGAACTTCGCCAATGATCTCGGTGAGGCGATGGATCATATTGGAGAGCGCCTTGCCGAGGGCGTCGTTGTCCGAGCGGGGCGTAACGCGAACCGAGAGGTTTCCGGACGCAAGCCCGGTGGCCGCTTCGACCATTTCCTTGTTCGAAGCAATCATCTGCTTCATCGCCGCGAGCAATGCTCCGGTCTCGTCGCTGCCGCGCGTCACGATGTCGAAGTCGGTCTCACCCTCGGCGAGTTTCTCCGCAATGTTCACTACCTCGAGAATCGGCCGTGTGATGCTGCGGGTGACCGTAATGGTCATCAACGCGACGAGAATGAACCCCCCAATAAAGATGATCCACATTTCGCTGCGGGTACGGGCCTCTGCATCAGCGACCACGTTCTCCTTGGCGTTCATTCGTTCGACATTTTTCGCGGCGAAGCCCTCCAGCGAGGCGTCCATCCGGCGAATGTCGTCCTTGAACGGTATCATTGCGGCATTTGCTTCCGGTGGAGTCTTGATCTTTCTGTCGGAAATCCTCTGCGACACCGACTGGAATCCGATTGTGTAGGTCGACAGATCGGCGAGCAGAATACGCAGTAATTCCTTGTCTTCCGGAAGTGTGCTGATCTTGTCGAGGGTATTGAGGTTCTCGACCAGATCGGCGTGCTCCTTGTTCCACTTTTCCGAATAGTCGGCCTCTTTCTGTTTGTCGCCGATATTGAGAAACATGTCCTTCTCGAAGCGTCTCAACCCGAGTCCGTTCGATTGGGCCTGGGAGGCCTGCTCCATCATTTTTGCGTCGTGATGGAGAATGCCGTAGGTTGTCTGTGCTACCTGGGAGAGCCCCCAGAAGCCTGTCACTGCAACGACAGCGACGAGCAGGATGCTGATGCCAAAGGCAAAGCCCAGTCGTTTTCCGATTTTCCAGTTCTTGAACATGATGTCTCCCAATGCTCCTAAGATGCGTTTCCTGCGGTCGATGGTGTTGAATGAAATCGAGAGCGGCTCAGCGTCTACTGATGCGCCGCGGGGCGGTCCAGGCCCTTACGGAACCTGAGGTAGTGGTGATGCGTGTTGAAGGACTCCATGACCATCGCCTTGCGCAACGACGAGGCCATTTGTCAGAATTGGTTACGGCATCCGTAGAATGCTTTGGATTCAACGACTTGGGAAAGATGACGGGGCTTGCATGGCGGCGAATTTCGATTTTTCGAATGCGTTTTTCGAATCTCTGCGCAGCCGCCGCTCGGTGTCTGCAAAAGCCGGTGGCCACCCCTCCAGCAATTACAGTTTGTAGTGAACCGTGAGATCGACGACCGCCGGAACCGGCTCGCCGTTTCGCCTCGCCGGTTGGAACTGCCATCGCTTCAACGCCTCGAGCGCAGCAAGAGAGAGAGCCGGGGCTTGTAGTGGATGGATGATTCGGGGAAGAGTCGGCCGGCCCTGCCCATTAATCACGATCTGGACAACGAGATCTCCAGCGCCAAAGCGCGATGCTCCTGCCGGAAACGTGGGAGCGACCTGTTTGAGCACCCGTGCTGGAACGACACCCGCTTCCGGCGGTAGGCCGGCATAAGAGAACGGGTGTCTCTGGAGAAACTCTCCGGCTGCACCGAAGGAAGAGAGGTCACTTTTCGCCGCCGGCGGGTAGATCTCCTGAGCGATATACCAATACCAGAGCGCGTCGTCGATGTTTCCGAGGCCGGCATTCGCCAGAGCCCTGTGCGTCAGCACGGTAGCAAGCGTCTGGTCTTCGGCGGTACCAGTGCCGAGGTATTTGATCATTTCGCCGAGCATGCGTTCAGAGGTCGCCAGCGACGCGGCGAAATTGCCGCCTTGAAGAAGTGCCGCGTTCTGTGCCACGGCCTGTTCCCAGTTGCGAGCCGGCAGGGTGGCCGCCGGCGCCGTAATGGCACATAAGAGGATGAGCGTCGACAGTACAAAGACTACGGATCGGATCTTCGAGTTACTGAGCATTTGCGGTTCCTTGTGGCGAATTTATGAATGGGTGTTCGAAGCTGAGATAGAGAAAGACTGCGTCGGTACGGTACGGTGCGGTGTGGTGATTGTGAATGCGATTCCCGGGACGACTTGCAGGTGATTGGGGAGGTCATACGACCAACGCACCCTGGGCCTTACAGTGAACTGTGGATCATTTCCTGCGCGACTCGACGTGCGCGTCCAGAGTGTCTCGACGAGGACATTGAAACGGGGATGGGTGGGCCAGACGAAGCTCTGTCCCGCGGTGATGGCGTGCGTATGTGCGGACGGTGTCAACGTGCCGCCGAGATTCCAATGGGCGACGAGTGGTGAGCAGTTGCAGGACGGCGATGGAGGCGCCCGCACCGAGAACTGCGACCGCGAGAAATCCGGCCATCAGACGCCGGCGGATGTTGAAGCTCATGGGTGAGTCCTTGTTTGGAGAGCCGCTGCGTCAGCAGCCTGACGAACGATTTCCTGGACATCGAGGATCAGGGCCACGCGCCCGTTTCCGAGGATTGACGAGCCGGCCACGCCGGGAACCTGGCTGAGGAAGCGGCCCATCGGCTTCATGACCACCTGACTGCTTCCGAAGAGCGTGTCGACCACGATTCCAGCGCGCCCGCGGCCTCCCTCGTGCTCGACGACGACGACGTTCTCGCGGACGTGTTCCGAAGGATCGAGTCCGAAGATCCGCTGGAGGCGAAGGAACGGTAGAGGTTCTCCGCGCAGGTCGAGGATGCCGGTCGCTTCGTTGCCGCCGCCTGGCATCTCGGTGCACTCGATGACGCGGTCGATGGGGATGACGTACGTCTCGTTCGCGACGCCGACGGCGAAACCTTCGATGACGGCCACGGTCAAAGGAAGACGGATATCGATGGACGTTCCGGCGCCCGGCTCGGAATGAATACTGAGCGTGCCGCGGAGCGCATCGACATTGCGCCGCACGACGTCCATTCCGACGCCGCGGCCGGAGAGATCGGTGACCTGTCGGGCGGTGGAGAACCCTGGGCGCAGCGTGAGGTCCCAGAGATCCTGGCGGGACATTCTGTCGGGATCGAGTCCGAGACCGCGTGCGCGCTCGGCGATCGAGGCATCATTCAATCCGGCGCCGTCGTCGGAGAAGCGAACGACGATGCCGCCGGAGGCGTGGGCGGCCGCAATCCGGATCGTGCCTATCGGATTCTTCTCTTTCTCCGAACGAATCTGAGCCGTCTCGATGCCGTGGTCGACGGCGTTGCGGATCATGTGTGTAATGGGGTCTTTCAACTGCTCGATGACGGTCGTGTCGACTTCCACATCCTCCCCTTCGATGACGAGCATCGCCCGTTTGTTCTGGGAGGCGGCCAGATCGCGCACGACGCGGTGGAAGTGCCGGAACGCCGGTCCGACCGGCACCAGGCGAACATTCATGATCGCTTCCTGAAGATCGAAGCTGAGCCGGTCAAGCTCGCGGACAGCGTCGAGCGTCTTCTCGTCGTTGCCCTGCTGTTCGACGAGCTGCCGCACGGTGCCGCGAATGGTGGCGATCTCACCGGCGAGGTTGAGCATGCGATCGAGCTTGTCGACGCCGACGCGGAGACTACGCGAGGGGCGTGCGCCGCGTGCCGGCTGTCCTGCGGCTGCGGTGCTGTGGGCGAGCGGTGCGCTCACGCCAGCTCTTCCCTGCCAGGCCCCGACTTGAAGCAACAGTGCTTCCTGCCGCTCATTGAGCGTGCCGTTGCCGTTTACCGAACGGACGGCAACATCGCGGAGGGCGTCGATGGCGTCAAGGAGCTGGCTGACGTGTGCGGTTGTCGCGTCGAGGCGGCCTTCCCGCATCCCATCGAGCGATTCCTCGATGACATGCGCGAAGCGGGTGAGATCCTCGAATTGCAGGCAGGCGGCGTTTCCCTTGAGTGTGTGGACGCCACGGAAGATCTCGTGCAGCAGCTGATCTTCTTCCGGGGTCTGCTCGAGCCGGAGCAGGAGCTGTTCAACCTCGTCCAGCACATCGTCGGTCTCGGCGACGAAGGCATCGATGAGTTGCAGGCGATCGGCGTCGCTGATCGTAAAGTCATTCATCGTCAGATCTCCTTGCCGAATACGGAGCCGTTGCCTGTGTGAAAGAGAAGCTTCCGGCCGCGCGTGCCGCCGGTCTGCTCACCCGTAATCTGAATTCCGTGCTTCGCCAGAAGCTGGCGGGCAACGGCGACGTTTTGATCGCCAATGGACTGACGCGATCCCGCGAAACCGGACAGGATCGATGCGCCTCCGACGACTTTGGCCACGATCTGCTGCTTCTTCCCGCCCAGCCTGGAGAGCTCGGCGATCAGCTGTTCGATCGCGGTGTTGCCGTAGCGAAGATCGGACTGTCTTGGCACGGGGTTGTGTGGCAGCAGGTAGTGGTTGATGCCTCCCACGCGCATGCGCGGATCAAACATGCAGATCGAGACGCAGGAACCGAGGATGGTGCTGACCATGAGCGGCTCGTCGGACGTGACGATCTGGCCCGGATAGAGATAGACCCGTTCGATCGATTCGCCTTCGGCGGACGCCACCGCGCGGCCGTTGTCGAGTTGAGCGTTCATCCCTGCACCGCCGCGTTGGCGCTCGCGGTCGTTTCATGAAGATTGGCGCAGTAGAGAGCGGTGGACGCATGAATCGACAGCAGCTCGAACAGCTCGTGGTCGACTGCCTGCAGTCCCTGTTTGTGCTCGAGGAGGCGGAAGACCAGGATGGCGCCGATGACGCGCTCGCCGATCTTCAGCGGTACGCAAGCGGTGAGATGGTCCTCGTCTCCGGGGGCATCGTCGTTGACGAACACCTCGCCGTCGACGAGCCGCTGTCCGAGCGGTCCGGTGCCGGCTTCGAAGCTCTTCAGACGAACCTCATCGACGCCGAAGGATGAGGAGAGACAAAACTCTCTCGTGTTCTCGTCGACTTCGAAGATCGCCACTTCTTCGGATCCGATTAGGTTGACGACGATCTCCTGAATTGTGGTCAGCACGGTGTCGCGCTCGACGCTGGCGTGAAGCTGGTACGACGCGACGTAGAGGTTCGACAGATTGCTGCTCTGGTTCTCGATCTGGTGGTACTGCGCAGCGTACGTCTCGTTCTCGCGTTCGACGTCAACGCACCGGCTGCGAAGGAGGTCAAGCTCGCGTGTGGCCGCGTCACGGGCCTGAGCTACCTGGGCCAGTTCGACCAGCAGCTCGGCTCGCGCCGTTTCAAACGATTCGGTTGCCCGACGAAGGTCTTCCTTCTGCTCCAGAACGACGCGTGCTTCGATGATCTCCAGCTCCAGGCGTCGCTTATCGGTCTCGAGCGTCGTGGTCATCGCGCGCAACTTTTCGTTCTCGCGCAGGAGACCTTGCGTGTACTGGTGCAGCTCTTCGCGCACGACGGTGACGTACGAGCGGTTCTTCTCTTCCACGCTCACTGCAGCACCTCGCAGGCGGCGTCGCCGAGGAAGTTGCGCACTTTCGCCAGGAGCTCGATGGAGTTGATGGGCTTGGTGACGTAGTCGGTGCAGCCATTCGCCCAGCCGGCTTCGACGTTGGCTGCCTCGCCACGCGTGGTCACCATGATGATGGGGATGCCCTTCGTCTCTTCCGTTTCGCGGATGAGGCGGCAGGCTTCGAAGCCGCCCATCTTCGGCATGATCACGTCGAGAAGAATCAGATCGGGGAGGTGCTCGGAGGCTTTGCGAACGCCTTCCTCGCCATTGGAAGCAGTGACGAGGTCGTAGGGGCCGTTGCGAAGGATGAATTTCTCCATCATCAGGATCGTGCTGGAGTCGTCGACAAGAAGAATCGTTTTTCTGTTCATGAGCCTTTTTCCTTTCAATGCGTCGCGGGCGTAGGGAGATCCGCAGTCGGTTCGTGGCGCGTGGCGGGAGCGCCGAACGTCGCGGGAAATGAGGGGCGTGCGAAGTAGTAGCCTTGAACGAGGTCGATGCCGAGGGAGGTGACGCTCTGGAAGTCGGGGAGTGTCTCGATCCCCTCCGCGACTACGCGTCCCCCCAGCCGGTCTGCCAGCAGGACGATCGATTCGATGGCGGCGCGGGAGTACTCGTTTTCCGCGCTGCCGCTGACAAAGTAGCGATCGATCTTGAAGAGCTCCGGCCGGACTTCGATGAGCGTCTGGTGGCTCGAATAGCCAATGCCGATATCGTCGAGAGCGATGCGAACGCCGCACGTCCGCAGCTTGTTGAGTGCAGCGAAGAACGCGCTTTTGTCCCAGAATTTCTGCTGCTCGACGATCTCCAGAATCACCCGGGAGATATGGAGTTCGTTCGCGTCGCAGGTCTGGATGAGGAACTCCGTGAAGTGGGGATCGCGCTCCAGCGTCGAGGCGTGAACATTGATCGAGATCCCCGGCGATCCGGGCACGCCCGCGGCCGTGGCGATGGCTCGTGCGATGCAGGCTCGGTCGACTTCCGTTTCCTTCCCTTTGCGCCGTACGTACTCGAAGAGAACGTTGGCGCATTCGACATTCGAGCCTTTCGGTCCACGGGCCAGCGCTTCGAGTGCGAACAGCACCGTCTCGCCCGATACCACCTCGAAGATCGGCTGGAACAGAATGGACAGGCCGTTCGGCCCGAGGATGTCGTGGATGAGGGAGTGACGCGTCACGACGCCACCGCCATCAGCCGGTCGATGGTTGCCGCGATTTCGGCGAGCGGAGTCGGCTTCTGAAGGAACGCCTCGGCGCCCATCGCCCGTGCGCTGCGCTGGATCCCTGGAGCCGTGTGCGCCGTGAGGATGATGACCCGCGTGCCGCGTGAGTTTTGCCGGACGAAACGCAGGATGGCCAGTCCTTCCACCGCATAGGTCCCGGAGAGACGGAGATCGGAGATCACCACTGCGTAGGACGAGGTGGCGATCAGCGCTTCCGCTTCTTCGAGCTCACCTGCGCAGTCGACCTCAAACCCTTCGCGAGTGAAGTACTTCTTGATCGCGAAAAGGAGGACTGGCTCGTCTTCGACGAGCAGCATCCTCGGCATCTGGCGGGGTTCGTTACAGAGTGTCATGCCCGTCGTTCATCGCAACGACGGAACCACCTGCCAGCGGGTTGGGAAAGAGGATGTAACTCGTTCAAACCAAAGGTAAAAATCAGTTCCCCAGGAAACCGGCGGAACTGCTGATTTCGATTATTCAAACACGGTTTTCGAATCCTTGCGCAGTGCGATCCGGTGCTTTCGAACTTTGTAATAGAGCGTGTTCCGAGTGATGCCAAGCCGGCTGGCCGCGCGCTCGATGACGCCCTCTTCCTCCTTCAGGACGCGCGCGATATGACGGGCCTCGACTTCGGTCAGCGTCAGGCGGGTATCTTCCGCCGATCCTTCGGAGGTGGGATGTTCAAAACGAAGATCGGCGCGCTGAATCTCATCCCGCTCGCTGAGGATCAGAGAACGCTCCAGGACGTTCTTCAACTCGCGGATGTTGCCCGGCCAGGGATACTGCTCGATGGCTCTTACGGCGTTGGGCGCCAGGGTAGTTTCTGAGCGCCCCAGCTCGTGAGAGATCCGCGCCAGCAGATCGTTCGCCAGCGTGGCAATGTCTTCCTGTCTCTCTCTCAAGGCCGGGAGGCGCAGAACGATCGTGCTGATGCGGAAGTAGAGGTCCTCGCGGAACCGCCGGCTGCGCACGAGTTGGTTCATATCGTGATGCGTGGCCGCGATGAGGCGGACGTCCGCGAAGCGGTCCTTCACGTCGCCCATCCTGCGGAAGCGTTTGTCTTCCAGCACCTTGAGCAGCTTGGGTTGAACCTGAAGATCCACGTCGCCGATCTCGTCGAGAAACAGGGTGCCGCGGTGAGCGAGGTCGAACAGGCCCTGCTTCGCCTGGACGGCGCCCGTGAACGCACCTTTTTCGTGTCCGAAGAGTTCCGACTCCAGGAAGTCTTTGGCCAGACCGGCGCAATTGAGATCGACGAACGGCTCCTGTTTGCGGCGGCCATTGCGATGCAGCCAATGGGAGAGGATCCCCTTTCCGGTTCCGGTCTCGCCCTGAATCAGGATGGGCCGGTCCGTGGAGACGATCTTCTGAACATCGGCCTCGAGCTGACGGATGGCCGCGCTCGTTCCGGTGAAGGGATCGAGGGCGTCGCGAGATTCTTTCTTCCGGTCTGCCTGGTCCGCCTGGCGGCTGCGCTGCGTGTCGAGCGTGCGATTGAGGATAACGAGGAGAGTCGGCAACTCGACCGGCTTGGTCAGGAACTGCTGCGCACCTTCCTTCATCGCGCTGACTGCCAACTCGACGCTCGCATGTGCCGTGAGCACGATGATCGCTACTTCGGCGTCGATCGCCAGGAATTGGGGGAGCAGGTCGAGCGCGGTGCAGTCCCGGAGCTTGTAGTCGAGAATGATCGCATCGGGCCGTTCCTTGCGCGCCAGAGCAAGAGCCGAGGAGCGGCTGTCCGCGTCGCAGACCTCGAATCCGGCCGTGGTGAGAAACCGGCGGATGGCGATACGGATCGAGGGCTCGTCATCGACGACCAGCACGCGATTCCGGGTCCGGTCAGTCATGACACAGCGCTCCTGAGCGTAGTCTCGTTTTCAGGAATCGGGAAAAGGAGGCGGATGCTGCCGCCGCCTTCCGGACGATTCCCGGCGAACACTTTTCCGGAGTGCTCCTCGACGATGCGCTGCACGATCGACAGGCCGAGCCCCGTGCCGCCATCGCGCATCGTGAAGAACGGCTCGAACACGCGGTCGAAGTCGCCGGGAGCGAAGCCTGGACCCTCATCTTCGACGCGGCACTCCACCCAGAGGCGGCTTGCGTGTTCCACGATGGTGCCTCGGATCTCGATCGTGCCACCGCGCTCGGAGTGCTGAAGGGCGTTGTCGATCAGATTCTCGAAAACCTGCCGGAGCCGCGAGGGATCCATCAGTAGTGGAGGCGTGCCGGTGTCGATGCGGTTGACCACGCGTACACCCGACGTGCGCGCCGCAGGTTTCCGGTTCTCGATGGCACGCACGGCGACCTCGTCGATGCTGGCGCGCTCAATGAAAAGCGCGGCCGGTTTTCCGTACTCCAGGAGCTCCTGCATGAGATGAATCAGGCGGTTCACCTCCTGGCGCAGCGTCGCGCCGCACTCGATGTACCCGGGCTGGCTCATCTCTTCATGATACGCATCGAGCGTCGCAGAGATGCCGAAGAGAGGATTGCGCACTTCATGGGCCACGCCGGCAACGAGAGTGCCCATCGCCGACATCGTCTCGTTCCGACGGAGCGTTTCCTGGAGCTCCACGAACTCGGTGATCTCCCACATCACCAGGATGGCGCGCGCCGCTCCTTCGCCCGGCGTCAGGAAATGGGTAATGGTGATGTCCCATGTATTTCCTTCTGCGTCCCGCGCTTCCGCGGAGGTGCCTCGATGCTCGCTCGCGATGTACGAGACGAGTTGCCCGGCGGTTTGCCACGGTTCTCCGCTACCGATCTGATCGACCGGTGTGCCTGTGATCTGCTCATCGGACAGTCCGCTCAATTCCAGCGCGGCGCGATTGACCCGGACCACGGTTCCATTCTTTTCGATGATCACAATCGGCGTGCTGACCGTATCGAACGTAGCCTTCCAATCTGTCGCAGAACGCTCGATCTCCGCTTGCAGCCGGCGCTGTTCTGCTTCGGCCTGGCGGCGCTCGGTGATGTCCGTTCCGGTGGCAACGATGTAGGGCTCTCCTCGCACATCCATCCGCCGTGCGCTGAACAGGTAGTTCTTGACCTCCGAGTCGGCCACGATGCGGGTCTCCATTTCGGCCTGGCCACGTGCGAAGACCTCATCGATCTTCTCCTGCATCATCGCGCGGTCGTCCGGATGAATGAGAGGGCGTCCGACGCGCTCGCTCAAGGGGGGCCCATCCTGTGCCAGGCGGGCCAGGGTCTCGTTCCAGCGGACGAAATCGCCGGCCCGATCCTGCACGAGGAAGATGCCGGTGATGGCATTGATCGCTGTATTGGTGAACTCTTCCTGTTCTTTCAACTCGGCGTATCTCTGCTCCAACTGGCGGATCATCGTCTCGATGCAGGAGCGGAGGCTGTCCATCTCGGCGGTAAGAAGCGAGGCCGGAGGAGTGATGCTTTTCGGATTGGCAGCGGAACTGACGGCGACCGCATACTTCTCGATCTCCGTGAGCGGTCGGACGAACGACCTCCACAGTACGAAATAGACCGCCAGGATCATCATGATGTCGACTGCCAGAGCGATGATCCCCATCGCCACGAGGAAGCGGCGAAGCTGCTGTTGGATGTATCGCGGCGTTGCGTAGACCTGTACGGATCCGATGCGCTCGCCGGAAAACGTGATCGGACGTTCCGTCAGCAGCAGTCCCGCGGGCAGATTCTTTCCGTCGGAGGCCACGAGACGGCCCTGCTCATTGCGGACACGCCCCTGGATTCTTCCAGCCGCGTCGATCACGACGGCCTGAATTTGCGGAGTCTGGTCCTGGCTGTCCAGAATCTTGTCGATCTGCGTGCGGTCGATGTTCCAGACCGGCAGCGCCAGGCCCGCGGCCAACTCGGTAGCCTCTCCCTCCATCCCTCGGCGCATGCGGCTTTCTTCGCGATGGCGCTCGGAGACATAACCCGCTGCTGCCATGGCGGCGAAAAGAACTGTCGTGACTGTGACCAGAGTGGCGGCGAGCACGATAGCGACGGACGGTTTCCGGGCGCGCATGATCCTCACTTCCAGGTTTGCGGATCGAACCATAGTCGCTTGTCGGAGAACGGAACTTCGGGACCGAGAAACGGATTGGCGATCCGGATTATCGTCCGGCTCGTGAGGTGCAGGGTTTCGATTTTGCGGCGTTGGTAGGCATCGAAGATTCGATCATACGTTCCGTCCGCGATCATCATCCGCATCCCCTCTTCGGCGCGCGCTGCCAGCCGCCGTCCCTCCTCCGTCTTCGGAAACCAGAAGTACATCGGCAGCGGATAGTAAAGAATGAGGTGATCTTCGATGCGAAGGTCGGTCACCAGCGCCTTGTGCCGGTCATATTCGTCGAGGACTTCGACTGCAGCACGCAGGAAGACATCGAAGCGCTTGTTGGCGAGCATCTCGAACAACCCGTCGTAACTCGAACCTGTGACGACGCGAAGGCCGGCCGCCCGCAGGATGTCGACATCGATCCAGCCCAGGCCGAGGCCGAAGCTGAATGGGCGAAGGTCGTCGATCGATCGGACGGCGGAAAATCGTCGCTGCTCGTTCTTGCGAATCAGGAAAACGCTGTACCCGCCGAGGTTCTTGTCGACAGGGATGCGGATGGGGATGAGGTGCTGCTCGAAGTCGGGGATCGTGCTCAGATACATCACTGTGAGTTTGCCCGTGGCGTGTTTCAGTTCAAACGCCTGCCTGCGCTCGGTCATGAAGTCCGATTGCACCATCCGGTACGAGCCCCACTTCGGAGTCGTTTTCTCCAGGGCCGAACGCAGAATCTCCCAGTGATACTGATAACGAACGTCCAGCGCCGACTCGGGGGCGTTGTATACATAGGTCATCGCCGGCGGCGGCGCGGCCGAAGCTGCCGCAACCACGAAAACGAGAACTGCCAGAAACGGTGACCGGCGTGCTGCCATGGCTCGTTGTCAATTTGGACGAGGGCTCAGTCTATCCTTCGCGCAGGATTTTCGCGGGATTCCGTGTGGCACCGCCGCTACCGCGGCAACAGATGGAAGGCTCGCTCACGGTCCGTTCCCGAAATCGATCCCGCGTTCACCGATCGCCTGGTCGTTCTCGAGGGACGGTGAACTGACGAAGAGGGCGGATCGACGCTTCCGAGCGGCGCTCCTGAAGCATTGACCGTGAGAACCATCCAGCGGATGCTGGGAGCGATCTGTCATGCAAGCGCACGACGAGCACGAACACAGTCACGGTGGACATGAGCATCCTCCGCATGCTCCGGCCGGGCACGGACATTCGCACGGAAGCGTTGACGCGTCCATCCTGACGTCCGAGCGCGGCATTGCGGCGCTCCGCTGGTCCTTCGTGGTGATGTTCGTCGCGGCCCTCATTCAGGTGTGGGTGTTCTACCGCTCAAACAGTGTCGGGTTGCTCGCCGACACGATTCACAACTTTGGAGACGCAGGGACGGCGATCCCGCTCTGGATTGCATTCACGCTATCGACGCGGCGTCCAAGCAACCGCTTCCCATACGGGCTCGGACGAGTGGAGGATCTTGCCGGCGTCGCGATCGTGCTGGTCATCCTCTTCAGCGCTGCCTCGGCGGGGTACGAGTCCGTGCACCGGTTCTTCCATCCCGAGACGGTCACGAATCTGGTCGCCGTGATGTTCGCCTCCGTGATCGGGTTTCTCGGCAACGAGACCGCAGCGGTGATCCGCATCCGCACGGGGAAAGAAATTGAAAGCGCCGCCTTGATCGCGGACGGTCAGCACGCGCGCATCGATGGCCTGGCCAGTCTCGCCGTGCTCTTCGGAGCCCTGGGGGTCAAGCTCGGGTATCCCATCGCCGACACCGTCGTGGGCGTTCTGATCACGCTCATCATCTGCAAGGTCGTGTGGGACTCGGGTCGGTCGATCTTCACGCGAATGCTCGACGGCGTCGAGCCGGAGCTGATCCCACGCCTGACGGAGATCGCCCGCACGACGGAAGGAGTCGCGGCGATCGGAGCCGTGCGGGCCCGTTGGCTGGGTCATCGCCTCGCTGCCGAGGTGACGTTCTCGGTTCCGGCCACCTTCACGGTCGAGAAGGGCCACGAGATTGCGAAGCGGGTGCAGGCGAATATCCAGAAGCAGCTGCCGCACGTCGCATCGGTGACCGTGCACGTGGATCCTGCGGGTGAATTGGGCGAAGAACATCACCACAACCGCGATCACCCGTAGCAGACGAGAGCGTTTCCAGATTTCGGGAGCGGAGGGGGTCGGCGGCGGGTACGAGCGCACCGGTTCCCGTTTCGCGATGCAGATGCACGAGCAACGAGTCGTCGATGAAGGACGCCTGCTCGACGATCGAGCACGCGTGGAGCTCGAGGTTCTGACGCTCAGCCTCACGAACGTCTCCATCGTCCCGGCACGCGATCATTCCGCATCTTGCATTACAAGCCGATTGTTTGATCTGCGGCGCGAGACTTGCAGCGACGAGTTGCGAACCTCCAAGCAAGTGAGACCGAAGCGGGATGTGAGTAATGTCACATCTATAGTGTGTCCGTCCGCACTGCTCGATGGTTATAGAAATACCGATACTGCCGCAGGAGCTCAAGAAAATCGTGCAACCGTTCGCCACATCGATCATGAAGCGCGTCGCCACTGCGATCGCCCTGGTGATGTTCATCGCGGCGCTTCCGGTTGCGGGCGTGTGCTGTGTGGCAAAGCCGGCCTGCAAGATGGCGGGGATGCGCGCATCGATGCCGTGCTGTGCTGGAACGTGCACGATCAGGGGCTCGAATCCGGGTCTCGACCGCGACGCGACCCTCACCACTGCTCCATCGCGCCTGAGCGGAGCAGACTCCTCGGTCGCTGTACCCGTCCTTCCGATCGCCGCTGCCATCGTAGCCACCACGACCGAGCCCGCAGCAAGCGGGTTCGCGGCGCCTGATCCCGTTCTCCTCAACGCACAGTTCCGCATCTGATCCGGCGGCTCCTCGCCCGCTGACGTTCCACACGAACGCTCGCGTGACGCTGTGCTTTCACGCGAATTGAGGAGACCGGAAGTGCTTACCCCCAGATATGTGTTCGCCGTGGGCTGCTTGCTGTTCGGCACCATTTTGTCCGCGCAGACCACCCGGCTGGCACCGGCCGATCCGGTCGCCGACCGGCTGGTCGCGGAGGCTCTCCGGAACACGCCGGAGGTCGACGAGGCGCGCGCGGAGCTGGACGCGGCGCAACGTCGCGTCGAGCCGGCTCGAACACTGCCCGATCCGAGCGCATCGTTTACCTATCAGAACGATGGCCGTGCGATCTCGCTCGGCAAGGCCGCAGGAAGTTTCGCGGGCCTGATGCTCAGTCAGCCGCTCCCGTGGCCGGGGAAACTGTCGCTGGCGGGCAGGACCACCGCAAGCGAAGCCCGCGAGATCGAAGTAGGAACGCTGAACCGGACCGCCCTCACCATCGAGGCGCGGATTCGGAACGCCTGGTACGACATTCTGGTGGCCCGCGCAGTCGATCGTCTGACTGAGGAAAGGCGCGCAACCGCTCGTCAGGTGGAGTCGACGGCGCGCGACCGATACGTTGCGGGTCTCGCCGTTCAGCAGGACGTGCTGCGCGCGCAGATCGAGCTGGCGAGGATTGACGAACTGAAGGCCACGCAGCGTGCCCTCATCGCCAGCCGCCTTGCAGAGCTCAACCGGCTCCTCGGCCGGTCCCAGGATGCTGCACTCGATACTCCCGATGAGCTTCCGGCTGTCATGCCGGTTCCAATCGCGACGGCCGTTGTCGCGAGCGTGCTGGCACGAAGCCCCGAAGCAGCTGCTGCAAGACAGGGCATCGAGACCGGACGGCTGAGAGTGGACATCGCCAGGAAAAACTTCCTACCTGATTTCGTCGTGAGTGCGGGCTCGATGTACCGCGGCAACTTCGAGATGGGCCCAATGTGGCAGGTCGGTCTGGGCGTCTCCCTGCCCGTATGGACCAACAGGCGACAGCGGAACCAGCTAGCGGAAGCGCAGGCCCGCGTTGCCGGGCAGACGTCGCGGACGGATGTGATCGGCCGTGAGCTGGAACTGCGCACAAGAGAGCGCCTCGCGCAACTCGCGGCGGCGAACGATGTCGCGACACTCTACGGCGAAAAAATCGTTCCGCTCGATCAGCTTTCCTATGAGTCGGCGCTCATCAGCTATCAGAACAGCAAGGTGCCGTTCATCACGGTCTTCGACGCGGTGAACGCGCTCTACAGCGATCGGGCGAGCTATCTCGGCCGGCTTGCTGAAGCCGCGAAATGGCGCGTTGCGATCGACGAAGCCTCACTGGAGGCCACTTCAATGGGTAGCGCGGCGTCGTCGAGCGGTGGATCGGCGGCCACGAGCATGACGTCGTCGCCAGGCGCACCGGCGGCCGCTGCCGGCTCAGCCAAAACCTCGATGTGAACAACAGAAGCAAAAAGGCTGACTACATGAAAACGAAACTTCCCTGGATTCTCACGATTCTTCTGGCGATCACTGTCGTCGTTGTCCTTGTTGCGCGCCCCAACACGAAACCGTCCGCGGCGAGTACCACGACTGCAAGCGAGAGGAAGCCTCTTTATTGGATCGACGCGATGAACCCCACCCACAAGTTCGACAAACCGGGCAAGGCACCCGACGGGATGGATCTCGTCCCGGTCTACCCGGAGGGCGATGCCACGGCCGCGCTGAAATCCGCCGGGAAGAAGAAGGTCCTGTACTGGGTCGACCCGATGCATCCGGCTTACAAATCGAACAAGCCTGGTAAGGCGCCCGACTGCGGCATGGAGCTCGTCCCGGTATACGCCGAAGCGACAGCATCTGCGCCATCAACAGTGAACGGCTATGCGAACGTCAAACTTACCTCAGACCGCCAGCAGCTCATCGGCGTACAGACTGGCATGACGGAGATGCGGACCCTGGGGCCTTCCGTCCGCACCGTAGGCCGCGTCGCTGTTGACGAAACACGTCTCTACAAGATCTCGACGAAGTTCGATGGCTACATCGAAAAGCTGTATGTGAACGTGACCGGCCAGCAGATCCGCAAGGGCGAGCCGCTCTTCTCGGTCTACAGCCCCGATCTCCTGGCGACCCAGCAGGACTATCTCCTGGCCATTCGCGCGGCAAAGCAGGCGCCGTCGCTCCTCGCTGCGGCCCGCCAGCGCCTGCTGCTCTGGGATGTCACCCCCGCGGAAATCCGGGAGCTGGAGCGCACCGGGAAAGCGCGAAAGTCCATCACCATCTACTCGCCAGCCAGCGGGTTCGTCATGAACAAGATCGCTGTCGAAGGGGCAAAGATAACCGCAGGGGAGCCCCTCTTCGAGATTGCCAATCTGAACCGCGTCTGGATACAGGCCGATGTCTATGAGTCCGAGCTGCAGTTCATCCGCCTCGGCGCCACCGCGACGACCACGCTCTCTTATATCCCCGGCCGGACCTGGACCGGTCGGGTCACCTTCATCGCCCCGAGCGTCGATCCGCTGACCCGTACGGTCAAGGTGCGCAGCGAATTCGACAACGCCGATGGCGCTCTCAAGCCGGACATGTTCGGCGACGTGGTCATCCAGCAGCCGGCCCGGCAGGTCGTCGTCGTGCCCGAGTCCGCCGTTCTGCAGACCGGCACGCGTTCGGTCGTGTTCCTCGTGAAGGGCGACGGTACGTTCGAGCCACGGGAAGTCTCTGTCGGGACGAAGTCCGAGCAGTTCTATGAGGTCCGGAGCGGCCTGACAGCTGGCGAGAAGGTGGTCACGCAGGCGAACTTCCTCATCGATTCCGAGTCGCGGCTCAAGGCAGCGCTCGCGCAGATGAGCAGTCCCGCAGGTCATCAGCATTGAGTAAGGCAGAAAGCAGAAAGCAGAAGGCAGAAATGACAGACCTCAAAGATAGAACTCGCGACTTCTCACTCCGCGTAATGCGACTTTGTTCGGCGTTGCCGGCGAATCGTACGAACGATGTGATCGCGCGACAGCTGCTCAGGTCCGGAACCTCTCCCGGTGCTCACTTCCGCGAGGCGCTTCGCGCGCGCTCGAAATCCGAATACGTCGCAAAGATGAACGGAGGCCTGATGGAACTTGAGGAGACGCTGTATTGGCTCGAAATCGTCGAGGGCGCTGGTCTCCTCACGTCGAAGAAGCTCCAATCAATAAGAACCGAGACCGGTGAGCTGATCGCAATCTTCGTCTCACTAATCAAGAAATGGAGAGGGAAGTGAAGCGAAGCCGCTCTGCCTTCTGCCCGCTCCCTTCTGCGTTCCAAAGAAATGGACGAGCAAGTAGCGCAAAGGCACTTCTGCCTTCTGCTCTCTGCTTTGTGCTTTCAAAAACATGATCGAACGACTCATAAGAATCTGCGCAGAAAACAAGTTCATGACCCTCACGATCATGGGCGCGCTCGTGCTGGCCGGCCTGTGGTCGATGAACCGCATCGCCGTCGATGCATTGCCCGACCTCTCGGACACCCAGGTCATCATCTATTCGAAATGGGACCGCAGCCCCGACATCATCGAGGATCAGGTCACCTATCCGATCATCACGTCGCTGCTCGGCGCTCCGAAGGTCAAGAGCATCCGAGGGTTTTCGGATTTTGGTTACTCATATGTTTACGTGATTTTCGAAGAGGGAACGGATCTCTACTGGGCACGCAGCCGGGTGCTCGAGTACCTGTCGAAAGTTCAATCCTCGCTCCCGCAAGGGGTGAAGACGGAACTGGGCCCTGACGCCACCGGAGTGGGATGGGTGTTCCAGTACGCGCTCGTCGACAAGAGCGGGAAACACTCGCTTGCCGATCTCCGCTCGCTGCAGGACTGGACGATCCGGTATCAGCTTCAATCCGTCCCCGGCGTCGCCGAGGTCGCCTCTCTTGGCGGGTTCGTGCGTCAGTACCAGATCACCGTGGACCCGAACAAGCTGGCTGCCTACCGCATCCCCTTAATGGAGGTGATGGAGGCGGTGCGCTCATCGAACAACGAGGTGGGTGCGCGCCTGGTCGAGTGGAGCGGCGCCGAGTACATGGTCCGCGCCCGCGGCTACATCAAGAACATCGGCGATCTCGAACAGATCGTGGTCAAGACCGATGAGCGCGGCACGCCAGTGCT
>JBBRTE010000030.1:0-42106 GCA_038244715.1 Thermoanaerobaculia bacterium | reverse complement strand
GAGTGTCGACGCTCCGCGTCAGCATTACCTCTTCGTCAAAATCAGCATCGCGTGCAAGCCTAAAGACCGCCGCCCAACACCCATTCTTCACCATCGCCTACAATGCACACGTCAGCGTTGCAGTTCACTCTTGATGTCAGGAGGAGTATCAATGAATATTGTCGAATACTTCGGTCACATCGGCCGCGAATCCGCGGACTCTTACCACGAGCGGCCGCTTTATCGATCCTGGTGGTTTGCGATTCCGCTTGCTCTATGCGCGATTGATTTATCGTATGAGCTCTGGATACTCGCGGGGTATTGGATCCACCTGACGGGCGACTCCCGCTTCTGGTTGTTATTTCTCGTTGCGATGACAACGTTCCCACTTGTTATCGCGTTTGGACAACATCGCGCCGTACGTGGAGCGAATGTCGGGGGCAACCTGGCCCGTGGCTTGTCCATCACGACCGTGGTCATCGTATTCCAGTCGTACTTCGTTCTCGGCATTGCGCTTCATCTCATCCTTCAATTCGTGAAACACGGATGTCCGTGAGGACTGGCAGCACCTCTTGAGGTGGGAGGCTCGGGAAATCCGCGACGCAGACTCGTGCGTACTACTCGGCGTTTGCACCAAGCGCGTTGAACATGGTCCGGTGAAGATACTCACTCTGCGCGGCGGCCGGGCTTCCCGCACTCATTACTTCGAATGCTTCGAAGAAGTCCCGCCGCAACACGGCACCCCGTTCTCCTACTACGAACAGCTCGGCGGCGGAGACTCCGACCCGACAACATGGAAATGTACGCAGACCAGCGCTACTTTTGCGAAGTCGTGCGGTTCATCAAGGTTGCGGAGTCGGGCGGGTTCAGATAACTACCGCGGAGAGAACGCCTGTCCCCGTTTCAGGAACTGTCCGTTGCCCGGTTTCCCAACGTACTTCCCATCCTCGATCACCAGTTCACCGCGCGACAGCACCGTCTTCGTGACTCCTTTGACCTTCATCCCTTCATAGCAGGAGTAATCGACGTTCATGTGATGCGTCTTCGCGCTGATCGTCCGCTCCTCGTTGGGGTCGAAGATGACGATGTCTGCATCGCTACCTACGGCGATCGTTCCCTTGCGCGGGAAGAGTCCGAAGATCTTCGCGGCAGACGTCGACGTGATCTCCACGAAGCGATTGAGCGAGATGCGCCCCTCCGCGACGCCACCGTTGTAGACGAGGGACATGCGATCCTCGACTCCCGGGCCGCCGTTCGGGATCTTCGAGAAGTCGTTCTTGCCGAGTTCCTTCTGTTCCTTCATACAGAAGGGACAGTGGTCAGTCGCGACGACTTGCAGGTCGTTGAACTTCAGGCCGCGCCAGAGCTTTTCCTGATTCGACTTGTCGCGGATCGGCGGCGTCATCACGTACTTTGCGCCCTCGAATCCCGGCTTCTCGTAGACGGTGTAGTCGAGAAAGAGATACTGCGGACAGGTCTCGGCAAATGCGTTGATGCCCATGTCGCGGGCTCGCGTGACTTCCTGCAGCGAGTCGTCGCAACTGAGATGAACGATGTAGACCGGAGCGTCCGCCATCTCGGCTAGGGCGATGGCGCGATGGACTCCCTCCGCCTCGGCTTTCGTCGGCCTCGTCAGCGCGTGATACTTCGGCGCGGTTTTGCCCTCTGCCAGCGCCTTCTTCACGATCGCGTCGATCACGACCCCGTTCTCGGCGTGCATGCAGATCAAGCCGCCGTTCTCGCCGGCCATCCCCATCGCTTTGAAGATCGTGGCGTCATCGACGAGGAAGACGCCCGGATAGGCCATGAAGAGTTTGAAACTGGAGATGCCCTCGTCGATCATCGACTTCATCTCGGGCAGCCGTTCGTCCGGCAAATCGGTGCAGATGAGGTGGAAACCGTAATCGATCGACGTCCTGCCGGTCGCTTTGGCGTGCCACGCGTCGACCGCCTGCGCCAGCGACTGACCCTTCGACTGCACGGCGAAGTCGATGATCGTCGTCGTGCCGCCGTAGGCCGCGGCGATCGTGCCTGTCTCGAACGTGTCGGATGCCGCGGTGCCGCCGAACGGCAGCTCCATGTGAGTGTGGGGGTCGATGCCGCCTGGGATGACGAGCCGGCCCTTCGCGTCGATGACCGTGTCCGCATTCGCATCGATCGATCTTCCGATCATCACGATGATGCCGCCGTCGATCAGGACATCGGCGTTGTAGTCATCGACTGCAGTCACGATCCGTCCGTTCTTGATGAGGGTGGTGGTCATGGACTCCTCCGCGCGGCGCATTCTAGCGCGGGGGGTGCGGAAGGAACGGGTCAGCGATGGAGTGGGGGACGCACACCCGCATAGAGGGCGGGACTCTTCGGTCCTCGGAGATACGCCCCCGGTCATCGACGAGGCTACCTCCAAAGCCACCGTCATCCTGAGCGAAGCGAAGGATCTCAAGTTGCGCATCTTGAGATCCTTCGCCCGCTTCGCGGCTCAGGATGACAACGGTGGAGGTAGCCTCAAAGGGCCGTGCCGGCTTAGTCTTCCGGCTGCGCCGACGAACGCGTGAAGTGCCCTGCGAACGTGACGTTCATTCCGAAGTGGCCGGCGACGCCGTGTTCCTGAACGTCGAGCGCGTGACGGGAGAATCGGATCACGATTCGATATCCGTCACTGTCGGTCCAGCTGACGACGTCCTCCTTGATCGGCGCTTCGAAGCTCAACTCGCCGATGTTCGGACCGTATTTCTCGTTCCGCGTGTTCCACAACGCGATCCCCGTGACGTTCACGCGCTGGCCCGGCAACTCTCTGACGTCGAGGGATGCCTGTTCGTTCTGGCCAGCGCGCTCGTAGTGACCGGCGACAGCGCGGCTCTTGGCGGAAAGAGGGGCCGCCAGCAAGGCCATGGCTGCGAGGAGGGTCAAAAACGAGCGGCTACGGAACATCGGCTTACATCGACGACATCGAGTTCAGGAACTCAGAGTTCGTCTTCGTTTTTTCCAGCTTCTCGACCAGCAGCTCCATCGACTCGACCGTCGAAAGCGGTGAGAAGACCTTGCGCAGGACCCAGATGCGATTGAGCTCGTTGCGCTCCAGGAGAAGCTCTTCCTTCCGCGTGCCGGACTTGTTGATGTCGATGGCGGGGAAGACTCGCTTGTCGGAGAGCTTGCGATCGAGGTGTACTTCCATGTTGCCGGTGCCCTTGAACTCTTCGAAGATGACGTCGTCCATACGCGAGCCGGTGTCGATCAGGGCGGTGGCGATGATCGTCAGCGAGCCGCCCTCCTCGACATTTCGGGCCGAGCCGAAGAAGCGCTTGGGACGCTGCAGGGCGTTGGAGTCGACACCGCCGGAGAGGACTTTCCCGGACGGCGGTACGACGGTGTTGTAGGCGCGCGCCAGACGGGTGATGGAGTCGAGCAGGATGACGACGTCGCGGCGATGCTCGACGAGACGCTTCGCTTTCTCGATGACCATCTCCGCGACCTGCACGTGACGCGAGGCCGGCTCATCGAAGGTGGAGGAGATGACCTCGCCCTTGACGCTGCGCTGCATGTCGGTGACTTCTTCGGGCCGTTCGTCGATCAGCAGCACGATCAGCGTGACTTCGGGATGATTCGTGGTGATCGAGTTGGCGATCGCCTGCAGGATCATCGTCTTGCCGGTGCGCGGCGGCGCGACGATCAGACCGCGCTGCCCTTTGCCGACGGGGGAGATGAGGTCGAGCACGCGCGACGACATGTTCGTCGGCACTTCCAGCCGGATGCGGTGCTCGGGATAGAGCGGCGTGAGATTGTCGAAGAGGATCTTCTCGCGGGCTACGTCGGGATGCTCGAAGTTGACCGCTTCCACCTTGATCAGCGCGAAGTACCGCTCCCCTTCCTTCGGCGGCCGCACCTGACCGGAGACGGTGTCACCGGTGTGCAGATCGAACCGGCGGATCTGCGAGGGCGAGACGTAGATGTCGTCGGGACCGGGCAGGTAGTTGTATTCGGGAGCGCGAAGAAATCCGAAACCGTCCGGCAGGCACTCGAGGACGCCCTCGGAAAAGATGAGACCCGACTTCTCGGTCTGCGCCTGGAGGACCGAGAAGATCAGGTCCTGCTTGCGCATGCCGGTGGCGTTCTCGATGCCGTGTTCCTTGGCGACCTTCGTCAGATCGGGGAGCTTCATCTCCTTGAGCACGCGGATGTCGAGTGTCTCGGCGGCCTGTGTCTGATCGCTGCGCTTGTTTTGTCGCGGCGCCGCGGCGCCTTCGCCCGCAGGCGTTTCGGACGGCGCACTTTCGTCGTCGGCATCGTCGCTCGCGGACGGCACAACCACTTCGTCCAGCTCGGGCTCGATGGCGGGAGACTCTTCCGCGGCCTCTGCGACCGGCGCGGCTTTGTCAGCCTTGTCGGCCTTCGGCTTGCGGGTGGTCTTTCGAGCCGGCTTCTCAGGTTTCTCAGCGGGTAGTTCCGCGACGGCGACGCTCGACTCGTCTTCGAATTCAGTATCAGACATGGGTTCAGACCTCGTTGATTGATTGGCACCTTGCGAAGAAGGTGTTCAAAGGCGCGCTGCGATCTCGCGCCGCACTACATCGATTCCCTTTTTCTGAACGATGGAGCAGTTGATGAGGCGGTCTTCGGTGAGCTGCAACTCGCGAGCGATTTCGGCCCGGCTCTTGATGAGTTGGTTGTTCGATAGTTTGTCGGTCTTCGTCAGAAGGATCCTCTCGTCGATTCCGGACGCGATCGTCCAGTCATGCATCTGACGATCTTCGGGACTGGGAGTTCGCCGGACATCGAGAAGGATGAAAATCAGGCGCAGCGCGTCGGCACTCTCCAGATATCCGCGTACCAGCTGTCCCCATGAACGGGCCATGTCCTTCGGAACCTTTGCATAGCCATAGCCGGGAAAATCGACGATGTAGAACCTTTCGTTGATCAGGTAGAACTGGATTGCCTGGGTCTTGCCAGGAGTCTGGCTGACCCGTGCAACCGCCTTCCGTTTCAAAACGGAGTTGATAAGGCTCGACTTTCCGACGTTTGATCGACCGACCATTGCGAATTGCGGCCGGCGGTCAGTCGGAAAGTCCTCGGCCTTATACGCCGCCCGGTGGAACTCGACTGTTCGGATATCCAAGTGGTTGTCTTGCTAAGGAAAATGCAGAAGCAGAGGTGTTGCGAAGAGGTACTTGAGTGGTTTTGGGGAGGTAACGACGGAGATTGTGCCGGTATTCTCCCGCACCGGTCAAGGGATAGTCACGAAGGGCATGGACCCGAATAATGGAACATTCGTGCCATACGTAGGGCCGCCGGGCGGCGGCCCTACACAACGGTCGCTTCAGTGAATCGGCGGTTCGGAACCGAGAACCTTCTCGGATTCGGGCAGTTTCTTGGCGAGAGGAACGATCGTCCCGTCGAGGGCATGGATCACCACTTCATCCATCGACTCGACGAGGGTGAACTCCATCCGCTGACGGACGTCGGCCGGGATGTCCTCGAGATCGCGTTCGTTCTCCGCGGGAAGGATGATCCGCGTGATGCCGGCGCGCGCCGCCGCGAGAATCTTGTCCTTCACTCCACCGACGGGCAGCACTTTGCCGCGCAGGGTGATCTCACCCGTCATGGCGATGTCGCGATGAACCGGGATGCGAGTGACGGCCGAGAGCAGCGCTGTGGCCATCGTGATTCCGGCTGATGGGCCGTCCTTCGGAATCGCGCCCTCGGGCACGTGGATGTGGATGTCCATGTTCGCGTGGAAGTCCGCATCGAGTCCGAACATCTCCGCACGAGAACGAACGTACGACAGCGCCGCGCGCGCGGACTCCTGCATCACGTCGCCGAGTTTGCCGGTCAGGATCAGGTTTCCCTTGCCGCGCGAAATCGCAACTTCCGTCGACAGAATCTCTCCGCCGACTTCAGTCCAGGCCAAACCGGTTGCCAGGCCGATCTCACTCTTGTCGTGAATCTGCTGCGAGCGGTACTTGGCTTTACCCAGGAGCTCGCGGACTTTCGCTCGGTCCATGGTGGTCTTGAGATCGGGACCCTTCTTCACGACCTGCCGCGCGATCTTGCGCAACACGGAACCGACTTCGCGCTCGAGACTGCGAACGCCCGCCTCACGCGTGTACGAGTCGATCAACTCTTCGATGGCGGTGTCCTGAAAGTCCACCTGCGAGTCTTCGATGCCCTGTTCCTGCTTCTGCTTCGGAACGAGGAACTGCTTCCCGATCGCCAGCTTCTCGAGATGCGTATAGCCGGAGAGCGAGATGATCTCCATGCGGTCCTTGAGCGGCGCCGGAATCGTGTGCGTCACGTTGGCCGTGGCGATGAACATCACTTTCGAGAGGTCGTACTCGACGTCCAGGTAGTGATCGGTGAACGCGTTGTTCTGCTCCGGATCGAGCACCTCCAGGAGCGCCGCGGAGGGGTCGCCGCGGAAGTCCATCGACATCTTGTCCACCTCATCGAGGAGGAAGACAGGATTCACGGTGCCGGCCTTTTTCATCCGCTGGATGATCTGACCGGGGAACGCGCCGATGTACGTCCGCCGGTGACCGCGGATCTCGGCCTCGTCCCGTACGCCGCCGAGGGAGAGGCGGACGAACTTGCGCCCCGTGGCGCGGGCGATGGACTTCGCCAGGGACGTCTTACCGACGCCGGGAGGTCCGACGAAGCAGAGGATCGTACCTTTCGGTCCTTTGACCAGCTGACGCACCGCGAGAAACTCGAGGATGCGCTCTTTGATCTTGTCGAGGCCGTAGTGATCCTCGTTGAGGATCTGCTCGGCGAGATCGATGTCCTTGATCTCCTTCGACGCTTTCTTCCAGGGAACGGAGACCAACCATTCGATGTAGTTGCGCGAGACGGTCGCTTCCGCGGAGACGCCCGGCATCGCTTCGAGACGCTTCAGCTCCTGGAGCGCCTTTTCCTTCGTCTCTTTGGGCATGCCGGCTTCTTCGATCTTCTGCCGGAGCTCTTCGACCTCGTCGGAGCGATCGTCCTTGCGGCCCAGCTCGTTGTGGATCGCCTTGATCTTCTCGTTGAGGTAGTACTCCTTCTGCGCGCGCTCCATCTGCTTCTTGACTTTGGAGTTGATGCGCTTGTCGATGTTGATCTTCTCGATCTCGACCTCGAGGAAGTCCTGCAGTTTCTGCAGACGCTCGTAGGGCGAGATCGTCTCCAGGAGCTGCTGCTTCTCGGGGGTGGTGATGAGGATGTGCGAGGCGAGCGTGTCGGCGAACTTGTCGGGATCGTCGAGCTTGAGCGTCGACATCACGCCCTCGAAGGCCAGGTGATGCGACATCTTCGCGTACTGCTCGAAGATCTCCACCAGCTTCTGCATGTACTGCGAGACCTCGGACGTCAGCGGAACGGCGCTCTCGATGTCGCGAACGGTGACGGTGATGTAGCCGTCCATCTCACCGGTGGAGACGATCTCCGCGCGGCTGAGGCCTTCGACCATCACCTTCACGTTCTGATTCGGGAGCTTGAGGTTCTGGACGACGGTGGCGATCACGCCGATCGGATAGATCTCGCTGATGGATGGATCGTCGATCTTCGGGTCTTTCTGCGTGGCGAGGAAGATCTTCTTTTCGGTCGTGGCCAACGTCGCTTCGAGCGCAAGGATGGAGGCACGGCGTCCGACGACGAAGGGCGCCATCATCGACGGGAAGACGACCATGTCGCGCAGCGGCACGAGAGGAAGTGTGGTTGTCGTTTCGGGAGTCTGGTTGGGCATAGGGTTCTTTTTATCCGAGTTGCGATCTGAAAAACCTCCCCATATGTGGAGGGCAGGCTCGACGCCTGCCCTGAATCGGACGAGTGGGGTTCCCGTCCGCACGAATCATTCGGTCTGCTCTATCCCGCTTTCCGATACAGCGTGATCGGCTGACTGCGGTTGATGACGACTTCCCGTGTGATGACGCATTCACTGATCGCGTCCTGCGACGGGATCGTGTACATGATCTCGAGCATCAGCTCTTCGATGATGATCTTGAGGCCGCGCGCGCCGACATTGCGCTTCAGCGCTTCTTCGGCGATCGCCTCCAGCGCGTCATCGTGGAACTTCAGGAGGACGTTCTCGAAGCCCATGATCGTCTGGTACTGACGGACCAGCGAGTTCTTCGGCTCGCGGAGGATCTCGATGAGCGTGGCCTTGTCGAGCTCGTTCAGCGTCGCCACGACGGGCAGACGGCCGACGAACTCGGGAATCAGGCCGAACTTGATCAGATCTTCCGGATGAACCTGCGCCAGCAGCTCGCCGGTGCGTTTCTCTTTCTTCGTAGCGATCTTCGCGCCGAAGCCCATCGACGTCGAAGACAACCGGCGCTCGATGACGTTCTCCAGCCCGACGAACGCGCCGCCGCAGATGAAGAGGATGTTCGTCGTGTCGATCTGGATGAACTCCTGGTGCGGATGCTTCCGCCCACCCTGCGGTGGTACGTTGGCGACGGTCCCTTCCAGGATCTTGAGCAGCGCCTGCTGGACGCCCTCGCCGCTGACATCGCGGGTGATGGACGGGTTGTCGCCCTTGCGGCAGATCTTGTCGACCTCGTCGATGTAGACGATGCCGCGCTGCGTCTTGTCCTTATCGTTGCCGGCAGCCTGATACAGCTTGAGAATGATGTTCTCGACATCCTCACCAACGTATCCCGCTTCCGTGAGCGTCGTCGCGTCGACGATCGTGAACGGAACGCTCAGCATGCGCGCCAGAGTCTGCGCGAGCAGCGTCTTGCCCGTGCCCGTCGGGCCGATCAGAAGGATGTTCGACTTCTGCAGCTCCACATCCTGGCGGTTGTTGCGGGTGTGGTAGTCGATGCGCTTGTAGTGGTTGTAGACCGCGACGGCGAGCTTCTTCTTGGCGCGCTCCTGGCCGATGACGTAGAGATCGAGGAACTCCTTGATCTCCTTCGGCTTCGGCAGCGCGCCCGAGCCTTCCATCGTGCCGGGCTCGTCTTTGCGATCTTCAGCAATGATGTCGAGACAGATATCGACGCACTCGTCGCAGATGTAGACGGTCGGTCCGGCGATCAACTTCTTGACGTCGCGCTGACTCTTGTTGCAGAAGCTGCAACGCAGGACATCGCCGCTGTTCCCCTTCTTCGACATGGGCTTGCTTGGATCCTTTTTTCGAGTGGTTAGATTCTACGCCGCGCTTTCGTGAACGTGAAGCCTTCCCGAGAGCATTCCTACACCTTCCGTAACAAAGTCCTATTTCATCACTCGCGCTTGGAGATGACCTGGTCCACGAGGCCGTATTCGACCGCGTCGGGAGCCTGGAGGATGTAATCACGATCGGTGTCGCGGTCGACCTTGTCGACCGG
This sequence comes from Thermoanaerobaculia bacterium, assembly GCA_038244715.1. Classification (GTDB taxonomy): domain Bacteria; phylum Acidobacteriota; class Thermoanaerobaculia; order Gp7-AA8; family Gp7-AA8; genus JADGNZ01. The sequence continues at coordinate 32,828 of JBBRTE010000030.1, read as the reverse complement.
CTGGCCGGTGTGATTGGCGAGGATCTGGTTCATCCGCGCCTTCATCCGCATGATGTCCTTCGCGTGGATGTCGATCTCGGACGCCTGTCCACCCAGCCCATGCATCAGCGGCTGGTGAATCAGGACGCGCGAGTTCGGCAGAGCGAACCGCTTCCCCTTCTTGCCGGCAGCCAGCAGCACCGCGGCCATCGACGCCGCCTGTCCGATGCAGATCGTCTGGATGTCCGGCTTCACGTACTGCATGGTGTCGTAGATCGCCAGACCGGCTGTGATCGAGCCACCCGGCGAGTTGATGTAGATGGAGATGTCCTTTTCCGGGTTCTCGGCTTCGAGAAAAAGGAGCTGCGCGATGATGAGGTTCGAGACCATGTCGTCGATCGGCTGACCGAGGAACACGACGTTGTCTTTCAGAAGGCGGGAGTAGATGTCGTAGGCGCGTTCGCCGCGACTCGTCTGCTCGACCACCATCGGGATGAGGACCATTCAGTGATTCTCCTTAGGGCCGGTTCAATGCCCGGAGTCTATCGCCGAATTCCGCAGCCAATCCTGACCATTCGGGTAGGGATTTCCGCGGAAAATTTCAGGGCGCGATGATGCGCAACCGTTCCGGCGCCAAACCGAAGCGGACAGGAGTGGCTGTGATCCGCTCGCCATCGGCATAGACGTCGAGCAGCCGGTCCGACGCGAACGTGAACGACGTCCCCCGGCCGGTCTCCACGAAGGGACTCTTCACATGCGCGCCGGTGTACGCCTTCGGCAGAGTCTTCAGCAACTGCAGGCGGGACGTCTCGTGGACGATGCAGAGATCCAGCTCACCGTCATCGATGAGCGCGGCCGGTACGATCCGGATGCCGCCGCCGTACTGCCGTGAATTGCCAACCGTCGCGAACATGATCCGCTCGTCGCGGGTGCCGTCGATGACGACGCGATGCGGCGTGAACCGCGGCAGCACGCGCAGAATCGCGTAGAGATAGACCAGCGAGCCGCGCAGGAACTTCACGCTCTCGTTCGCATAGCGCGCCACTTCCGAATCGAATCCGAGCCCCGCCACGCCGAGGAAGCGCACTCCGTTCGCGACGGCGACGTCGACCTCGCGCGCCGTCCCGCGCAAGGCCAGCGCGCAGGCCGCCTCCACGTTCCGGGGAAGCCCCAGCACCTTGGCGAAATCATCACCGGAGCCCTGCGGAATGAGCGCGAGCGTGCCGCTCCCGAGATCGAACTCGCGAACGGCGAGATGCAGCGTCCCATCACCTCCGCAGACGATGACCCGCTCGAAGTCACCGCGCGAGGCTTCGGCGGCCGCACGGGTCAGATCGGCGGGGCTGGTGCTGGCGTGGATGTCGACGTCCGCCCCGAGAGCGCGCAGATGCTGCTCCGCCGCCGCATGATGCCGCGACGCCCGCCCTCGGCCGGCCGCCGGGTTGAAGATGAATTTGACCTTCACGGAGACTTATCAGTGTAGCGAATTGCCTCCGGTGTGGAAGGAAGGAACCCGAGGGTTCCTCGGCGGCTGATGAGCGACAAACCTCCGTTCGACGACGAACAGACGGAAACGGCCGACGACGAGGCCAGGCGCTTCGACTGGAACACGGCCGTCCGCGGTCTTCACCACATTCCGCGCGAAAAGGGCACCGTCACGCTCGATGAAGACGTCTACGCCATCTTTCGCACATCGGAAGAAGTGAACAACGCCCTTCGCATCCTCATCCGCGAGAACCGCATCCCCCACTTCCTCTCGGATGCGGAGTGGGGTACAAAGAGAAAGGAATGAGGAAAGGTTCGAGCCTTTGAGGTGGGGCGCCGGGCGGCCTCGCCGGCGTTGACTGAACCCAAACCGGCACTTACAGGCGAACCCGTACAGTGCCCTGGCCCCTCGGCACGATGAGGCCGATGAGATGCACATTGGCCGGGTAAACCGGGATCGGCAGTCCGTCGCACCAGGCGCGGGTCTGCTGCCGGTACGTGCGTGCGACGAACAGGACCCCGCTCTGCGAACCCGCGGTTCCGATCAGCACCGTCAGGGGATGCGTCGTACGCGTAACGAACGCCGTGACCCGCCCCGGCAAGTGCCCACGCCTGACGCGCCTGGGCAACCGCCAGATTCGCCGTCGTGTCGGATGGATATCGGCCGAACACGCCGAGGCGGATCGGGTCGAGATCCTTCCCGGCCCGCTCGAACACGCGGCCGCCGATCGCGCGGACGCTTCGCAGGAACGCTGTTTCGGAAAGCGGAGAAACGTCCACGACCGGCATCGGGTCCTCCGCGTTTTTGACGCCGATCCATGCCGTCAAACAGAGGAGGATCGTGAGCGACGTCTTCCCCGCGGATCGCACGAAGCTTCCGAACGCGATCAGAGCGATCGCCGCGATGGCGAGTTGAACCGGGATTCGGTCGAGGATCGGTGCCAGCGCGAGATCGGCGGGCGCGCGCCAATCAGATCCCAGCCCAGCGTGATCAGCCAGCGCAATATGACTGGCCGATTCGCCCAGGCAGCCATTGCTGCAACTCCGCACCCGGCCCCGGTTGCGAGTACGAGCGCTTGCGTCCTGCGGCGCACCCGTTCTGGTACCGGGCCACGCCAAAACTGCAGCGCATGCGCCGCGAGGACGCCCATCGCAATCGACGTCAGGAACCAGATCAGAAGGGCTGGGATGGGGCGGCGCGTTCTCGTGGGCGTTCGCAGACCAACTCGCGCTGTCGTACACGACGGTGTCGGGTCATATCTGGCTGGAACCAAGGCACCCTATGCGATTGATGGGCAGCCGTCAATCAGGCAGTCCGGAACGCGGTCTTCCCCGCTTCTACACACCCGACGCACTGTCATTGGTTGCCTATTGGCGTCGCCCAATCGCGACGAGACACTGCACATCACCCTACGATGAGCGTCCCGTCCTGCCCAGCCAACGCTTCGCGCAGGTGTTCCACATCCGTGATCAGTACCTGTCCTCCGCCGCGGGTGACGAACTGAATCGCCGCCTCGATCTTCGGCCCCATCGAACCGGCAGGAAACTGCCCTTCCGCCAGGTACCGCTGCGCCTCGGAGACGGTCAGCCGGTCGACCATCCTCTCCGACGGCCTATTGAAGTCGATTGCCACTTTCGAGACGCCGGTGAGCACGACGTACATGTTGGCGTGAAGCTCGGAGGCGAGGAGAGAGGATGAGAAATCCTTGTCGATGACCGCCTCGACGCCGCGCCACTGCCCATCCCGTCCGCGCACGACCGGGATTCCGCCGCCGCCCGCTGCGATCACGACCGCCGTGGTGTCAAGCATGTGCGCGATGGTCTCGATGTTCAGAATACGCAGCGGGTTCGGCGAAGGCACGACGTGCCGCCATCCCCGTCCGGCGTCCTCGCGCATCGTCCAGCCGAGGTCGCGCTCGAGTGCCTCGGCGCGATAGCGCGTGAAGAATGGTCCGATCGGCTTCGTCGGACGTTTGAATGCAGGGTCCGCCGGATCGACCTCGACCTCGGTCAGAATCGTCACCACGTCGCCGGCCACACCAACACTGTCGAGACGGTTGCGGATGGCCTGCTGGAGCAGAAACCCCATCGATCCTTCCGTCTGCGCCACGCAGACGTCCAACGATTGCGGTGGGATCTTCGTCGAGGCCTCTTCGGCCTGCACGAGGATGTTGCCGACCTGCGGCCCGTTGCCGTGCACGACGATCAGCTTGTAGCCGTGACGGACGATCTCCGCGAGCCAGCGCGCCGCCTGTTTCGCACGCGCGATCTGCTCTTCCTGCGTCCCATGATCTTCGGGACGAAGAAGCGCGTTGCCACCGAACGCCACCACCGCGAGCTTCCCCGCGCCCGCCACGTTACGGCTCCTCGCGCGCGAGCGGCATCGTCATGCAGCGCGGGCCGCCACGCGCACGCGACAGCTCGTGGCCGGCCATCTGGATGGCGTACTTCGTGTCGGTCCAGGTTTCCAGCTCAGTGCGCCCGAGGAGCAGGTCATCCTCGTAGACGATGTGATAACCGTGCTTGGCCAGCTCCTCGGCCGTCCGCACATTGCGCTCGTAGAGCAGGATGATGCCCGGCGCGAGGGTGAAGGCATTGGCGCCGTCCGTCCACTGCTCGCGTTGCTGATCGACGGCGCTCTTGCCGCCGCAATAGATCGGCTCGAGATCGAATCCCTGTTTTCGGAGTGCCCCGAGCAGCGACTTCTGCGGCGTGTAGGAAATCCCTTTTCTCGTGAGATCGATCGTGGTCACCGTCGCGGCCTGGCTACCACCCGGGAGAATGACCGGGGGATAGATGAGGCACTCGTTGGCGCTCGTAAACGTGAACACCGTGTCGAGGTGCATGAACGAACGCTGGCGCGGCAGTTCCACGACGATGATCGTCTTCACTTCACTGCCTGCCTCGCGCAGCGCGGTCGCGAGCTGGCGCACTCCCGCGCGATTGGTCCGTTCGGTCACGCCCACGAGGAGCAGCTCGCGCGAGGGCACGAGGATGTCTCCCCCTTCGATGGTGGGCGTGCGATGCAGCTCCGGACGCTCGGACGCAGCGCCTTCCATGAAGTCCGTCCAGACCGCGTTGTCGCGCAGCAACGGGTGGTAGCGGAACACGTACTTCGACAGGAGCGACTCCCGGCGGCGCGCCTGCGTGGCCATCCCGCAGATCACCACACCGTCGCCGATGACGACCTGGGGATCGCGCATGAAGAAGTAGTTCGGCACCGGCAGAAGATCGAAGGCCGGCAGCTCGCCCTTGCCCTCCTTCTCGCGGGGAATCCCGCCGATCAGGGTCTGGGCGAGAACCGCCGGAGACTGTTCCCTCAACTCGGACGCCACGCGCCGGCCGAACATGTTGTGTTTCGCGAGGTCGCGGATGATGCGCCGTTTGACGTGGTCATCCTCGAGCACTTCTTCGAGCAGATCCTGGATGTCGATCACTTCGGGAGCGACGAAGCGGATGAGTTGCTGAAAGCGGCGGTGCTCTTCGCGCGCGACCTGTCCATAAAGGATGTCGTCGAAGAGGAGCTGATTCATCATGGGGGGGATCATCACGTCGATCTCCCGCCCCGGCAGGTGGACCAGCACGCTCTTCAGCCTGCCGATCTCACTCGTCACATGGAGACGCATTCGGATTTCATTCTATCCCGCGAGGTTGCGCGTTCCGTCGCATGCATTGGCGGGGTCTAGTAAACTCGCGGCCTCATCATGAAATCAGGCTGGTTTCTCGCGGCGGCGCTCCTGCTGCATGCATCGGTGGCGGCGGCAAATCCTCCCCGCATCACCTTCATGAGGACGGTCGCGCCTGCGCATGACCTCGGTCCGGCCGAACGGCTCGCGGTGATCTATGCGATCGGGGACAACACCAAGATCGAATCGTTTCTGGAACACTTCGTCGATGTCGTGTCGCGCGCGGGGCGGCTTGGAATCGAGAACGCGGTCGAGAGCAACCACCACATCATTCTCGACGAACACACCCTTCGGATCATCCGGCGCCACCACCCCGCTGACAAATACCTCGGCGTCAAGCGATTCACCTGCACCGGCGAAGAAAAGAGTGCCGAGGGGAGCGAGCGCGATGACAGCGGCGAGAGGATCCGAAGGATGCACCACTGGATCGACGCGCGTTGTTCGGCCCGGATCGACGTGCTGGATCCCGACGGAACGAAACTCTTCTCGTACATCGCGAGGGGCGAAGGGACGTCACCCCGCTCCGCGGCGCTTTCCGCGGACGAGCGCGACGTCGCGTACGAGCAGGCGTCCCGCTTTGCTGCCGTCAGCGCCGCCGACGCCATCACGCCTCGCATCGTGCGCGAGACCATCGACCTCGATGAGAGCGCACCGTTGTTCGACGAAGGGTTTTCCATGGTGCGCTCCGAACGATTGGACGACGCCCGCGCCATCTGGCTGGCGGCATCGACCCGCCATCGCGATTCCGCCCCGCTCTACTTTGATCTGGCCGCGGTGTCGGAGGCGATGGGAGAGCTCCCCGCCGCGCTGACCTATTACGAACGGGCCGCAGCACTCGCGCCGAAAGTGCGCAGATACCGCATCGAATTGAATCTCTTCCGCCGCCGGGCCCTGAACACGCACAAGTGATCTGCCGGGATCCTTCGACGCGACGTCGATGAATCCGCTTCGGAATGTTCGCTCCCATCGGATGTTTTGACGGGCTCGCATGACCGTACTCTCGACAGATCCCGAGTCCCGGGCCACCACGGAGCTCACCCGCGAGGTGGCCAGACGGCGGACGTTCGCCATCATTTCGCACCCCGACGCCGGCAAGACCACGCTCACGGAAAAGCTGCTGCTCTACGGTGGCGCGATCGAGATGGCCGGCGCGGTCCGCGCGCGGAAGGGACAGCGCCACGCCACCTCCGACTGGATGGCGATGGAGCAGACGCGCGGCATCTCCATTACCTCCACCGCGCTCCAGTTCGAGTACGAAGGCTACTGCCTGAATCTGCTCGACACACCCGGTCACGAAGACTTCAGCGAAGACACCTACCGCACGCTCGCCGCGACCGACAGCGCCGTGATGGTCCTCGATTCTGCAAAGGGCATCGAGCCGCAGACGCGCAAGCTCTTCGAAGTCTGCCGCATGCGGCAGATCCCCATCATCTGTTTCATCAACAAGCTCGATCATCCCGGACGCGATCCGTTCGAGCTGTTGAGCGAGATCGAGAAAGAGCTGCACGTCGGCGCCGTGCCGATGAACTGGCCGATCGGCAACGGTTCCAATTTCCAGGGAGTCTTCGATCTTCGCAAACAGGAGGTACTCCGCTTCGAACGAGCCGCCCACGGCGCGTCCGTTGCCGCGGTCACGGTCGGTGGTCTCGATGATCCGAAGCTCGAAGACGAGATCGGTCCGACCGCGTGGCGAGAGTTGCGCGAGGCCGCCGAACTGCTCGACGGCGCCGGCGTGGCCTTCACCCCCGACGAGTTCGGCCGCGGTCGCGTGATCCCCGTGTACTTCGGAAGTGCCATCAACAACTTCGGCGTGCAGCCGTTTCTCGACGCGCTGCTTGAATTCGCGCCGCCGCCCGCATCGCACATCGCGCACGTCGGCGGCGAGGAGATGATCGTCGACGCCACCAATCCGACGTTCACCGGCTTCGTCTTCAAGATCCAGGCGAACATGGACAAACGGCATCGCGACCGTCTTGCGTTCATGCGCGTTTGCTCCGGTGTGTTCGAGAAGGACATGGTCGTCCACCACTCGCGGCTCGGCCGCGAGGTGCGGATGACGCGTCCGCATCGCCTGTTCGCACGCGAGCGCGAGACGATCGACAGCGCGTTCCCGGGCGACGTGATCGGCTTCGTCAACCCAGGCCTCTTTCACATCGGTGACGCCGTTTCTTCCGGCGCGCCGGTCGAGTTCGCGCCGATTCCGCGTTTCGCGCCGGAGCACTTCGCGACCCTCCGCGCGAAGCAGGTCACACGGCAGAAACAGTTTCAGAAGGGTCTGGCGCAACTCGAGGAAGAGGGCGTCATGCAGGTCCTTTCACCGCACGAGGGTCTGCGCAGCGAGCCGATCCTGGCCGTCGTCGGCGAGCTGCAGTTCGACGTGATGCAGTCGCGGCTCGAGAGTGAGTACAACGTCGAGACGACGGTCACGGTGCTCCCCTACACGCTGGCGCGCTGGATCGATCGCGACGTCGATTTCGTAGCGATGAAGATGAACCTTCCCAGCCGTTCGAAGATCGCAGTCGACAGCGCCGGACGCGCCGTCGTGCTCTTCAGCTCGCAGTGGGAGCTGGATTTTGCTGAGAAGGAAAATCCCGGAATCGCCTTCCTTTCAGCGGCGTAACACCTGGGCCTGAAACCGCTCGCCGCGCCAGATGTTCTCGACGTGGTAGCGCGCGCGCAGCAACGCCGCGACGCGCAAGTCGTAGTCGACGCCGAAGCCGACCGCACCGTATTCGCGTACATCGCGACTCACCAGCAACACACGGTCCGGAGGATGAAGGCTCAACTCGCGCAGGATCGCTTCCTCCACCGCCACTCCCGCTGTCTCGACGGGCGTAAACGTGTGAAACGTCAACGGCGTCCGCGTCCGCGTCAGATAGTTGATCGTGATCCCTTCGGGCATGACCGCAAGCGTGCCGGTGTCGATCGTGGCGATCACTCGGTTCAGGATGGTCGCCCGGTCTGGATTCCAGTCATAGAACGTGCCGCGCGCGCTGACGATCGGGTATCGCTTCTCCGCGTAACGGGCGTGCTGGTTCCACAGATCCAGCCCGGCGTTCGTGAGGAACGGCACGAGCCAGAAAACGGCCATCGCATTGCGATGCGGCAGATGGCAGAACAACGCGTAGGCAGCGAGCGCCAGCGTCGGAACCGTCAGAACAAACCCGTACCAGGTCGGCGATACGTTGAGAGGAATGCGAAGTGTCGAGGCGACCGAGAACACGGCGAAGATCAGCAAGGGGCTCTCGCGCTCGCGTACGAACGCCCACGCCAGCGCGATCCACTGCAACACCGCCCACGCGCGGAAGAATGAGTGATCCGCCAGCAGCACGCCGATGGCGATGATCGGGATCGCAACCAGCCAGGATCGCATCCGGAGCAGGAGCGCAATGGCCACAATGCCGGCGATCCCCACCGCAATCTGCGTCAGCTGTCCACGCCAGTCCGCCAAGCCGGAGACCACTTCGAAGAATCGCTTCGCCCGCGCACCATGTTGCCACGCCGCAAACACGTTCTCAGTCAGCCAGCCCGTATCGCGGAAGTAACCCGCCGCCGCGGCAATGATGGCGATCATCACCGCGCAGTACGCCGCCACCTGCCGCACGGTGATGCGCCGCGCCAGCGCCAGCACTGCCACGATCAGCAATGCCGCGACCGCGTACTCGACCTTGCACCACGACGCGAGAACGAGCGCTCCGAGAGCCAGTGCGTTCCGCGTGTGGACGAACGCCGCAAGGGCGATGCACAGCAGTGCCATCCCGAACGTCGCACCGTAGCTGTAGGGAAAAAGAAAATTGGCTCCCCACGTCGACGCACCGCAGAAGCAGATGGCGACGAAGGACAACGTCGCCGCGAACGCCGGCAATGGCCTGCGAAGAGCGATCCAGAGCGAGACCACGATCGTCACCGACTGCGCGAGCCCGATCGCCATGTACGACGCCAGCGAGTGACCCACACCACCGGTGATCAGCGCAAGGAGATACGGCGCAAGCGGCGGGTATTGATAGCGGATGTCGCGATAGAGCCTGGCTCCCTTCGCGAGCTGCTCCGGGATGTAGAGGTCGCGGCCCGTGTCGATGATCGGATCGAGCCAGCGGCAATACGACTGTGTGAACGCGAGGACTGCGACGGCGGCAACCGTGGCGATGAGAGCGAACTCGAGCGTCGGGTTCCGGGCTCCGCGTTCCGACTCCCGGCTCGCGGCATCCTCGCTCACTGGCTCACTCTCTCATCGTCTCCGGGTCGACGCCGAGGCTGCGGCAGAAGTCGAGGTAGGCGAAGGGAGAGATCTCGGAAGGCTTGATCTCGCTACGGCCGCCCCAGAAAACATTCGTGTACGACACCGGAATGCCGATCGACTGGAGATGCTCATCGATGGCCGCCTTGTGCGCGAGGATCGCGTCCTTCTCCGTGCCGTGCGCGACTGCCATGATGTTGACGTTGCGGAATTCCGGTCCACCCTCGCGCCAGTAACAGTGCGTGAGGATGTGAAAGCGTCCCACCTCACGGCCGGCCTCGATCTCGCGCCCGGGCGGCACTGCCCAGTGGAAGAGCGCATTGAACCGCGTGACGCGCTCGCCGCTCTGCAGCGGCTTGACGTGTTCGAGGAACGTCGAGAAACGCCCGATGACTTTCCGCGCGTTCAGCGACTCCGCGACATCGTAGAACTGATCGAGCGAGACGCCGGCTTCGGCGGCACGGTCGCGCCAGAGGTCGCGTTTGAGCTCCTCGGGCTCGACCTCACGCTTTAACGCGGTCATGACGCGCCAATCGAGCTCGCTCAGGTTGACCTTGGTCGTGTCCTTTTCTTCCGCGAGAGCTTCGGACTTGCTGCCCGGTTCCATCCCTTTGCGGCGAACGTGTCCCACGCCGAGGGCGAAGATGCGGTTCGCGGGCATGACGCGGAAGTGCTCTGCGCCGGTGAGACGTCCGATCATCGCGCAGTGCTTTTCAATCGAATAGCCCTGGGGAACTTTCACCGTCGTCCAGAGCCGGTAGTTCGAGCCGGGTGTGGCGGCGTCCGTCGAACGGATCACGACGTGTCCCGAGAACGGATCGTCCTTCACCATGTAGTCAAAGGCCGCATCGAGCTTCTCCGGCGGGTATTGCCACGCCACGAGCGCCCCCTCGGCGAGGTTCGTGGCCATCAGCGTCTGGCGCACGCGGCGGATCGTTCCGGCGCGCAACATCGCCCGTACGCGTTCGATGACCGTCTCTTCGTCGACGCCGGACTGCTCGGCGATGATGCCGATGGGGTCTCGGACGAAGCCCTGAATCCGATCTTCGGAGATCGCCAGAATCTTCGCGTTGACCGGATCCGTGTGGGCGATGGGTACGTCGGTGGCAGTGGACATTCCACCGCGAAGATAGCATGTTGAATCGATGGCAGCTCGCCTCTTCGCCATGGCCCGGACGATCGCGTTCAGTGCTTTTTTCGTCTCGCTCTGGACGTGGTCCGTGCCGCGCTGGGTCACCGGCGCCAAGGCCTTCGCCGGGCGGCGGCAAATCGGCTGGATCGTGATCGTGCCGGGGACGAGCGCGGCCGTTTGACAATTTGCGGCACGCTGCGTAGGCTCTGGATTCCTGGACTGATTTGCGGGGCTGCTTGCAACCAGGTTAAAAAAAGCTAAAGAGCCGGCAGCAGTCCGTTTCGACTCCGACTGAAGCCCCGCAATTTGTTGCGGGGCTTTTTCTTTTCAGGAGATTCGAATGGCGCAACCAGACCGTACCGCCGAACTTCGCCGTCTGCTCGACAGCCGCATCCTCGTCCTCGACGGAGCGATGGGGACGATGATTCAGCGGTACCGGCTGGATGAGGCCGCGTTCCGCGGTACGCAGTTCGCGTCGCATCCCCGCGACCTCAAGGGCGCCAACGACATCCTCTGCCTGACCAACCCCGGCATCGTCGAAGAGATCCATCGCCAGTACCTCGAGGCAGGTGCTGACATCATCGAGACCAACACGTTCAACGCCCAGGCGATCTCGCTGGCTGACTACGACCTGGTCTCGTACGCGTACGACATCAACCTCGCGGCCGCGCGCATCGCACGCAAAGCCTGCGACGCGGTCTCGACTCCCGAGCGTCCGCGGTTCGTGGCGGGCTCGATCGGACCGGCGAACAAGACCGCCTCGCTTTCGCCCGACGTCAACAATCCGGCCTTCCGTGGTGTGACGTTCGATGAGCTCGTCGACGCCTACTACGACCAGACACGCGGACTCGTCGACGGCGGCGCCGACATCCTCATGCCGGAGACGACGTTCGATACCCTCAACCTGAAGGCGGCGTTGTTCGCGATCGAGAAGTACTTCGCCGATACCGGCATCCGCCTGCCGGTCATCGCCTCGATCACGATCACCGACGCCTCGGGGCGCACGCTTTCGGGACAGACCGTCGAGGCCTGCTGGAACTCGATCTCCCACGCGCCTCTCCTCGCTGTCGGCATCAACTGCGCTCTCGGCGCGAAGGAGATGCGGCCGCATGTCGAGGAGCTGGCGGCCATCGCCCCGGTCTACATGAGCTGCTACCCCAATGCCGGCCTGCCCAATGCGCTCGGCGAATACGACCAGACGCCGGACGAGATGGCCGCCCTGCTCCACGAGTACGCAGGCAACAACTGGATCAACATCGTCGGTGGCTGCTGCGGCACGACGCCCGATTACATCCGCGCCATCGCCGCGGCGGTGAAGGAGTTTCCGCCGCGGGTGCCGCCGCAGGTCGACAAACATCTCCGGCTCAGCGGCCTGGAAGCGCTCACCGTGCGCAATGACGGCGGTGAGGGATCGCAATTCATCATGGTCGGCGAGCGGACGAACGTGACGGGCTCGCCGAAGTTCGCACAACTCGTGAAAGCGGGCGACCTCGAGCCGGCGCTGGCGATCGCAAAACAGCAGATCGACGGCGGGGCGAACATCCTCGACGTCAACATGGACGAAGGCCTTCTCGAATCAGAGAAGGTGATGACGCACTTCCTCCATCTCGTGGCCTCGGAGCCGGACATCGCCCGCGTCCCGCTCATGATCGACTCTTCGAAATGGACCGTTCTCGAAGCGGGCCTCAAGTGCACGCAGGGGAAATCGGTCGTCAACTCCATCTCCCTGAAGGAAGGCGAGGAGAAATTCCGCGAACAGGCCCGCATCATCCGGCGCTTTGGTGCGGCGGTTATCGTCATGGCGTTCGACGAACAGGGGCAGGCCGATTCGGTCGAGCGGAAAGTGGCCATCTGCTCGCGCGCCTTCCACATCCTCGTCGACGAAGTGGGCTTCGATCCGACAGACGTGATCTTCGACCCGAACGTCCTCACGGTCGCTACGGGGATCGAGGAACACAACAACTACGGCGTCGCCTTCATCGAGGCGGTGCGCCGGCTCCACGAGCGCTTCCCGCTGGTCAGCTTCTCCGGTGGCATCAGCAACGTTTCGTTCTCATTCCGCGGGAACAAGACCGTCCGCGAAGCGATGCATGCGGCATTTCTCTATCACGCCATCAAGGCCGGCCTGACGATGGGAATCGTGAACGCGGGCCAGCTCGCGATCTACCAAGAGATCCCGCGCGAATTGCTCGACCTGGTCGAAGACGTGCTGCTCAATCGCCGCGCCGATGCGACGGAACGCCTGCTCACCTACGCCGATCGCGTGAAGGGTCAGGGCACGACCACCGCGAAAGAAGAGGAGGCCTGGCGCAGCGGCAGCGTCGAAGAGCGCCTTTCCCATTCGCTGGTCAAGGGCATCATCGAGCACCTCGACGACGACGTCGAAGAAGCACGACAGACCTATCCCAGCGCGCTCTCGATCATCGAGGGACCGCTGATGGACGGCATGAACGTCGTCGGCAACCTCTTCGGTGCCGGCAAGATGTTTCTCCCGCAGGTGGTCAAGAGTGCCCGCGTGATGAAGAAGGCGGTCGCCTATCTGCTGCCCTTCATGGACGCCGAAAAGGCGAAAGCCGGCGATCTCTCCAAGCGCGGCAAGGTGCTGATGGCGACCGTCAAAGGCGACGTCCACGACATCGGCAAGAACATCGTCGGCGTCGTCCTTGGCTGCAACAACTACGAAGTCATCGACCTCGGCGTCATGGTGGCGGCGGACAGAATTCTCGACACGGCCATCGCCGAGAACGTAGACATCATCGGCCTTTCAGGTCTCATCACGCCCTCGCTCGACGAGATGGTTCACGTCGCCCGCGAAATGGAACGGCGCGGCTTCACGAAGCCGGTGCTCATCGGCGGAGCGACGACGTCGAAGCTCCACACCGCCGTGAAAATCGCACCGCGCTATTCGCACGCCACCGTCCATGTGCTGGACGCGTCCCGCGCGGTGGGCGTGGTCAGCACGCTGCTGTCGGATCGCAAAGACGACTTCGTTCGCGAACGTGAGGCCGAATACGAGCACCTTCGCGAAGCGCAGGCCAAACGGCAGAGCGAGACGAAACTGCTGACCATCGACGCAGCCCGCCGCCGCAAGCCTTCGCTCACGTTTGCGCCCGACCGACCGCCCTTCCTCGGTGTGCGCGTACTCGCGGATGTTCCGCTGACGCGCATCGAGCCCTTCATCGACTGGAACCCCTTCTTCTCCGCCTGGGAGATGCGCGGCCGCTTTCCGAAGATCCTCGACGAGCCCCGGGCAAAGGAGCTGTTCGATGACGGCCAGCGGTTGCTGCGCGAGATCATCCTCAACCACCTGATCCGTGCAAACGCCGTCTATGGATTCTGGCCCGCGAATTCAGTTGGTGACGACGTCGAAGTCTACGCAGACGAGTCCCGCGCCGAAGTCATCGCACGGTTCCACACGCTGCGTCAGCAGCAGGAGACCAACACGGGCCACAACCTCGCGCTCGCCGACTTCGTGGCCCCGAAGGCTGCCGGCGTCATCGACTACATCGGCGGCTTCGCCGTCACGACAGGAATCGGCGTGGCCGATGTGGTGGCTCGCTTCGAACGCGATCACGACGACTACAACGCCATCATGACCAAGGCGCTCGCCGACCGTCTGGCGGAAGGCCTCGCCGAGTTGCTGCACAAAGAGACGAGAGCCGGCTGGTACGCGCCGGACGAGACTCTCTCCAGCGAGGAACTGATCGCGGAGAAGTATCGCGGCATCCGTCCGGCTCCCGGCTACCCTGCATCTCCCGACCACACCGAGAAGAGGACCCTCTTCTCACTGCTCGATGCAGGCCGCGCCGGCATCGAGTTGACGGAGAACCTGGCGATGACGCCAGCCGCTTCGGTCAGTGGTCTCTACTTTGCCCACCCGCAGTCGAAATACTTCGCGGTAGGGCGGATCGGGCGCGATCAGGTCGTCGATTACCACGAACGCAAAGACATGAACCTCGCTCTCGTCGAACGGTGGCTGGCGCCGTCACTGGCCTATGAGCCTGAGGCAGCAGGCGACGGAGGCGCATGTTCGTGCGGCGCACTGCACGGGGCGCTACTTTCGCGCGATCACCGCGATTGACACGTCGTCTTCCGGAGGGCGGCCGCCCGTGAACATGTTCCACTCACCGACAAGCGTCTGCACGAGTGTCGACGCCGAAGCTGCTTCGTTCCAGCTGATGACAGCATCGACGTAGGCGTCGCCGAACTCGTTCTCCCCGGCGTTGCGCGCCTCGGTCAGGCCATCCGAATGAAACAGCAGACGCTCGCCCCGATTGAGCGAGCCGCGGATTTCCTGCCACTTCATCCCTGGCTTCACCCCCAGCGGATACGAGCCCGTGCCGATGCGATCGACAACTTTCGCCGATGCGATCTTCACGATCTGCGGATGGCCCGCGGTCGTGGCGATGAACGTGCCCTCGCGCTCGAGCAGCACGTAACAGTACGAGAAGAATGAGCGCGGACCGCCCGTGCGGCAGAGGATCCGGTTCAATGAGCTTACGATCGCCGCGGGCGACGGATCCACATCGAGTTGGGTCCGCCACGCCGCATGCGCCACAGCCATGACCAGTCCGGCCGCCATTCCATGCCCGGAGGCGTCACCGAACAGTACGGCCAGACGGCCATCGGGGAGGGGCACGAAGTCGTAGATGTCGCCGCCGACCGTGTTCGCAATCCGGTTGTACGCCGCGACTTCGTATTCGGCTGTCTGGGCGGGGGACTTCGGGATCAGGTCTGCCTGAAGATCGCGGGCCAGCTCCAGCTCATCGCGGAACTTGATCTTGTCGATCAACTCCATCGCCAGAAGAACCACCACGAGCAGGAAGGCACCGGTCATTTCGATGAACGGCCATGCGTGGAAGGCCCGATGGTCGGCCACGGCGTCCGCGAGCGAAACGAAGAACCAGACGAACGCCAGCAGGAAGAACACGCGGCGCTGCGGAGCCAGCCGCCTGGCAAGCCCGAGGAGCATGGCACTGCGCGTGCGGAGAAACCGGCGCAGGCCGCGCGGATCGTTGTCGATCTCGGACTGATAGTCCGCAATGAGCATTTTTCGCGTCTCGGGCCATTCGAGCGCGTAAAGATTCGTCATATCGCGCGATTTCAGTGAGGTGAAGGTGTCCTTCCCCAGCTTGACCCAATCGTGAAGTTCTGCCACGGGCGGATTGTACGGAGAAGTAGCCTTCGGGTTCCGGCAGTAAACTGCCACGATGCGCCGATGGATGTCCCTGCTCGTATCAGCAGTCGTCATCGCGCTTCCCCTGATCGCGCAGGAGCTTCCCTTCCGGCACTTCACGCCGAACGATCAGGTGAACCCGCTGCCGTCCGCCAGCGTGCAGAAGGTGACACAGGACCATCTCGGGTACATCTGGTTCGCGTTCTACTCGACGGGACTTACGCGCTACGACGGCCATACGATGGAGGAGTACGGCATCGCCGACGGGATCCGTGACCTCACGATTCGCGAAGTGACCGAGGACGGCACGCATCACCTCTGGGCGGGATCCGAGTCTGGACTGGTGGTGTCGGAGAAGCCGCTCGAGGCCTACGAGCCCGGCCAACGCATCCACTTCGTCAGCTCGGTTGGTAGTGAGCGTCTGCCACCGATGCGGGTGCGACGCAACTGCCTTGTGACCGGCATCGACGGCTGGATCTGGGCAGGCGTCCAGGACCGGCTGGTCCGCTACCGTTTCCGCGGCAACGATCTCGAGCGAGGAGTCATCGACCCCGTCGCCATGGGAAACGGAGTGGCGAGCATGTTGATGCTCCGCGAGGGTTCGGTGCTGGTCGGCCTCAACAACGGCGCGATCCTGCAATTCGATCGGGACGGAAAGTTCCGCGGAGCGCGAACTACCCACCCGCCCTGCGTCAGCGGCGCGCTCATGGAGGGACGCGATGGCGCACTCTGGGGCGGCTGCACGGATGGCGCGGTCTGGCGTGCCCAGAACGATCATTTCGAAATCGTCAATCACGACCTCACCGAGCGGGTCGTTTCCCTCCTCGAAACCTCTCGCGGCGAGATCTGGATTGCCAGCCTGGGGTCGGGCGCCGTGCGCATCGACGGACGGAACTTCGCCGACCGGCTCGTCGTGAATCGCCGCAGCGATCTGCTCGGCGACACGCTCTGGTCGCTCTTCGAAGACCATGAAGGCAATGTCTGGTTCTCACAGAACGGCGGCGTGTCGAGGCTTCGGAAGGACTACCGCGCTTTCGAGTCGCTGACCGGCCGTTCCCACACCGGCGAGCAGCCGGCCCTTCCCGACCCGAGCGCGTTCAGCGTCCTCGCCGCCGATGGAACCGCACCGGGCCTCTGGTCCAACGAGATGATCGTTGGTACCGGCGCAGGGGTAGTTCTCTTCACGCCCGCCTACGCTCGAACCGTCCTGCGCGTGAAGGAAGGTCTGCTGAGCAATTCGGTCTATTCGCTGTCGCGCGACGGGAAAGGGCGCATCTGGATCGGGACCGTGGGAGGCGCCAATTGTCTCTCTTCCCCCTCCGACGCTCCTCCGATGATGGCCGGATCCCAGCGGACGAACATCACGATCGCAGGGGTCTCCGCGGTCAATACCTCGTATCCCGTCGACACGACGTATCTGGTGCAGCCGTTCACCATCGCGAATGCGGAAACGATCTGGCTTGCGGGCACGCACGGGATCAACTGCCTCGCGTCCGGGCATTGGTACACCTTCGGTCCCGGCGCAGGCCTGTCACCGGCCGGCGCGAGCGGACTGGCCGTCGACGACGACGGATTCGTCTGGGCCGGCACGCCGGACAGCGGCCTGCTCCGAAGCCGCACGCCATTCAATCCGGCCACGACTCCGCCCGGAGATGTGGAGAAGTTCTTCGCTCCGGCCTGGACACACGCCACGGGAGCGCGCACCGATTCCGTCCGCACGTTGCTGTGGACGGGGGGGCGGTTGTGGAGCGGCACTGCGAATGGGCTGGAGATTCTCGACACGAAGCCGCTCCACACCGTCGCCACCGTGCCGGACGCGGCTCTCGGCGGGAGTCTGGTCGCCGGTCTGCTGCCCTCACCCAACGGAAAATCGGTCTGGGTCAGCCAGAACGCGGGACTGGCCGAAGTCGATCTGCACGATTTCCACATCCGTACTCGCGTATCGAAAGCGGACGGCCTCATCGACGACGAGGCGTGGGCGTACGACCCTCTCGCGGTCGGAAGCGACGGCCGCGTCTACTTCGCGACACCGCGTGGCGTGTCGATCTTCAATCCTGCGCTGCGCGAGCCCAATGCCGAGCCGCCGGTGGTTCGCTTCCGCGAGGTCAGCTTTCACGAAGACCGAAACGGCAACAATGAAGTCTCGATCGCCTATGCGGCCCTGACGTTCAGCGACGAATCGCGCGTCGTCTACCGCACGCGCCTCTTCGGATACGACGACAACTGGTCTTCGGCCCGGACGGACGCGAAGATCCGTTACACCAATCTGCCCGCGCATTTCTTCGCGAAGTCGTATCGCTTTGCGGTCATGGGCCGCAACAGCGACGGCGTCTGGTCGCTGCCGGAGCTCTACGAGTTCTCCGTCCTGCCGGCGTGGTGGCTGCGGTGGTGGGCGCTGATCGCCTACGTAGCCCTCACGGTCGCCCTGGCAAGCCTCACCAACCGCTGGCGGGTCAACCGCCTGCGACGCCGAAACCGCGAGCTCGAAGCGATCGTGTCGACGCGTACCCACGAGATGGAAGCTCTCGATCAGATGGTCGAGATCATCAACCGGGAGCTCGTCCTCGAAAACGTTCTGCGAAGCCTCCTCGAACAGGGGATGAAGCTCTTCCCGCAGGCCGACGCCGTGGTCTTTCTCCAGTTCGATCATGAGCGCCACCGCGCCGAAGTCGTCGCGGCGCTGGGATACGACCCGGCCGCGTTCCGCGACATCCGCTTCTCTCCTGAAGAAGCCACCCGCCGCTACTCCGAACGCGCGGAACTGCTCGAGGAAGGCGTCTATCTCATCAAGGGCGACGTGTTCGCCGATCTCGCGGGAAAGGAGCAGACGAAGCACCTCCCCATCCCGAAGTCGATGCTGGCGATGGAGGTATCCCTCGGCGGCCGGATCGAAGGCTTCCTCATCTTCGACACCTTCGGCGACCCGGACGCTTTCAGCCGCACCGATCTGCGCAAACTGGCCCGCGTCCGGGAGCACGCCATCTCGGCGATCTCCAAGGCCCGCATCCTGCGCGAGCTGCAGCTCAAGAACCGGGAGGCCGAGGAGGCCAACCAGGCCAAAAGCCGCTTCCTGGCGAACATGAGCCATGAGCTTCGGACACCGATGAACGCCATCATCGGGTTCTCGGAGATCCTCATCGAGCGCCTCGAGAGTGAAATCGATGCGAAGTCCGTTTCCTTCATCCGGGCAATCCTCAGCTCGGGCCGGCATCTGCTCGAGATCATCAATGACATCCTCGACCTGTCGAAGGTCGAGGCGGGCAAGATGGAGCTTCTGCCGGAGACGTTCCCGGTACGCCACGCCATCGAGAGCGTGTGCCAGGTGATGAGCGGCATGTCGACGCGGAAGGCGATTACCTTTGCCATCGAGATCGATCGGAATGTGACCGCCATCGAAACGGATCAGGCGAAATTCAAACAGATTCTCTACAACCTGCTGTCGAATGCGGTGAAGTTCTCGCCCAACGATTCGATCGTCACAATCCGCGCGCACCACCTCCCCGCCGCCGGCGGACGTGAAGAGTCGATCCGCATCGACGTCATCGATCCCGGCATCGGCATCGCTGCGGAGAATCAGACGCTGATCTTCGAAGAGTTCCGCCAGGTCGACGCCACTCTCAACCGGCAGTACGGAGGCACGGGGCTCGGCCTCTCTCTCGTGAGAAAGTTTGTCGAACTGCAGAACGGCACGCTCAGCGTGACTAGTGAAGTGGGCAAGGGAAGCACCTTCACGTTCACCCTGCCGATTTACTTCTCCGGCACCTCCATCCCCAGCCCGATCATCAATGTCGACGGGACGGTGATCGCGCCAGGAGAACGCGTACTCGTCGTCGAAGATGATGACCTCGCATTCGGAACGCTCGCCACGTACCTGCAGGCGGCAGCGTTCGTGCCGGTGCGGGCGCGGTCCTGCGACGAGGCACTCCGGCTGGCGCGCTCGACTCGCCCCGTCGCGATCACCCTCGACATCGTCCTGCCGGGTATGCAGGGCTGGGATGTGTTGCGATCCCTGAAAGCGGACGTCGTCACCTCGAGTGTTCCCGTGATCATCATTTCCATGATCGACAATCGGGAACTGGGGATCGCATTCGGAGCGGATGACTACTTCGTCAAGCCGGTGGACTGGACGCGGATGATGCGCCGCCTGCGCGAGATCACGACGCAAACGGCTGCGCCCAAACGTCCTCGCCTTCTGCTCATCGATGATGACGTGAGCGTTCATGACATGCTCGGAGGGGAGCTGATGAGCCATGGCTATCAGATCGAGAAGGCATTCTCGGGTGCCGAGGGACTGCGCCATGCGCTGGCGAGCCGGCCGGATGTCATCATCCTCGATCTGATCATGTCCGGAATGAGCGGTTTCGAGGTGGCCACACTGCTCAAGGAGAATGACGCGACGTCACACATTCCGTTGCTCGCGTTTACGTCGAGAGAGCCCTCCGCGAATGATCTGCAGGAGCTGCGGCACTTTCAAGGGGTAGTCACCAAAGGAGACGCGGCGGGAAAACGGTTGATTCAAGCCATTCGCACACTTGACACCAGAGTGCCCCCGGTCATCATCCTTTCGCCGACCAGCGCCGTGGAGCCCTGAGGGGGTGCCACTACTTCGCAGCTTCGGTCTTCGAGGCTTCAATCTTCGCGCGATAGAGCATCACATCGGGAGTTTCTTCGATGAAAGGCAACGCGGCGGCGAGCTCGGCTCTCGCTTCCGGAATGTGACCGGTCTCGAAGAGTGCGACCGCGTAGTGGTACCGGCGCAGGGACCGATCGAGTTTCCCGGCGCGTTGAAACGCGGTCACCGCTGGCTTGTAATCGCGAAGCGCGTAGAGCCCATCCGCGAGCCGCAGCGACTGTTCGTGCGTGAGCGCCGTCCCGTTCAGGATCTCCTCGTAAAGGACCCGGGCACGGTCGTCATCACCGTGATCCACCGCAGCCTGCGCCTGCGCGAGACTGAGCTCCGCACCACTCGGAGGCACCGGCTTCGCCTCGGACGGCGCGGTGATGGCCACATTCGGTCGCTTCGTCGGCGTCGGAACGAGGGTCGTTGCCCGTGCCGGCAAGGCGTCGAGGACCGCCGCTGGGACGCCCAGGGTCGTGGCCTCTTTGCGGGTCAACAGCAGCGCCGCACTCGACTCGATTTCCGCGCGCAACGCGTCCGGCAGCTTGATGGTCCGGAAGTGCGGCTCGATGGTCTCCGCGGCGACGATGTGCAGCAGGACGTCGCGCACATCCGCATCCCGGCCAAGGCGGTGAGCGGCGACTGCAGCGTACGCTTCGGCCGTCTGTAACTTCTCGATCTGCTCTACAAAACCGAAGGCCGCGCTGCGCAGTTCGCGGAGGGCACTGTCAAAGTCGCCGATCGCAAAATCGGCCATGCCCCGGTCGAAGAGCCTCTGATAAAAATCATCCCCCGCTGCGGCAAAGGCCACAACCGGGATGAACAGAAACGCCCAGATCAGAAGTTTGCGCAGCGGTTTCTCCACGACCAGAACCGCATCGAGTCGGCTCTAGTCCCGGCGCATCAACAGCACTGACGCAGTTCAGATTTCAGGCAAGGATCCGATTGAGGGCCATTCATGCCGTCCGAATTCACGGCTCGCGGCAAATTCGCGATAGCATCCCGCCTCAACGTGTCGAAGAACATCATTATCGTCGGCGGCGGCCTGGCCGGTCTTTCCGCAGCGGTCTTCCTGGCGCGCGCCGGCCGGACCGTCACCATTTTCGAGCGCCGCCGATACCTCGGCGGCCGTGCCGTGACCCATCTTCGCCATGGCTACCGATTCAATCTCGGGCCGCATGCCTTTTATCGCCACGGCCACGGCTGGAACGTGTTGCGGGAGCTGGGCATCCCCGTTCGAGGGGGCGTCCCGAAAGCGCGCGGCGTCGCGATGCTCGGCGACAAACGGTACAGACTTCCAAGCTCACTCTGGTCGCTGCTGACCACTTCGCTGATCGGTCTGAAGGCGAAGGCGCAGTTTGCGGTCCTCCTTCTTCGAATCCGGCGTATCGACCCGAAGCCCTTCGCATCGATGACGGTCCGCGAGTGGATCGATGCAAACGCCTCGGACGAACGCGTCCGTCAATTGCTCGAGGCGCTCTTCAGGCTGGCCACCTACAGCGACCGCCCCGACATCCAGAGCGCCGGTGCCGCACTCGCCCATCTCCGGCTTGCGCTCCGCGGCGTCGTCTATGTTGACGAGGGATGGCAGAAAATCGTCGATTCCCTTCACAGCGCCGCCGTCGCCGCCGGAGTCAACTTCGTTACCAGCTCACGCGTCGTCAGGGTCCATCACGCGAACGGCACGGTCAGCGGCGTGGAACTAGGCGGCCTGGAAGTCGAAGTTCGAAACGACACCATGGCCATGGTGATGCCGGACCTGTCCGATCCCGACAAGGGAACGAGCATCCCGGCCGACACCGTGATCCTCGCCGTCGATCCGGCCACCGTCCGCGAGCTGGTGCCTGAGCTCGAATTGCCGGAGACGACGGCGGTCACCGCCGCATGCCTCGACGTCGCGCTATCCAAGCTACCCAATCCACGGAACACCTTCGCCCTCGGCATCGACCAGGCCCTCTACTACTCCGTGCACTCCGCGTGGGCCCAGCTCACGCCGAAGGGCGGCGCGCTCATTCACGCGGCGGCTTACGGAGACGGAACGGAACAGGAGTTGGAAGAGCTGATCGACGAGATGCAACCCGGGTGGCGCGATCTGATCGTCCATCGGCGGTTCCTGCCAGCGATGACCGTGTCGAATGCCCTGGCGGAGCCGACAGGAAAAACCGCGCGGTCACGCGCGACGACGGCGCTCGGTGGCCTCTACGTCGCCGGCGACTGGGTCGACGAAGGCGGCATCCTCTCGGACGCCGCATTCGCCAGTGCACGCGCAGCCGCGAAAGCGATCCTCGCAGCGGGCTGATTCATTTCTCGAGGCGGATGTCGCCTCCGGAGCTGCGCAGCACCAGTCTCGGTCCGCCGCCGTTCAATTTGCCGTTGAGCGAGGAATCATCCTGCTTGCCGCGAATCGTCAGCGGCACGGCCGAAGCGACATCGCCGCCGCTCGTGTGGGCATCGACATCGAGAGCGACCGTGGGTGCAAGAAAGACCGTGATGCCACCGCCGGACGTCGAGAGCTTCGAATCGCCGTGGGGCTGACGAGACAGACGCGCATGAATCGAACCGCCGGAACTGCCGGCGTCGATGGAACCGCCCGCGTCGCCGATCTCGATCGATCCACCGGACGTGTGTGCGTACAAATCGGACTGCGCGCGGCGAATGTCGATCGACCCGCCGGAGGTCGTCACGTTGAGGGATCCTGCGGCATCGCCGACTTTGACGTCGCCTCCCGAGGTGTGCAACGTCGCGTTCGCGCGAGCACCAACTATCGATACATCGCCTCCGGAGGTACGCGCGTCGACGAGGCCACCGATCCGTCCGAGCGACACATCGCCGCCGGACGTCTTCGCATGCACCTGACCACCGAGATCCGACACGGTGATGTCGCCGCCGGACGTCGTCAGGTCGGCGTTGAAGTCCGTCGGAACGTTGACCACGAAATGGACGTCGAGGTCCGTGTTCCAGTGAAACCACGAGGTGGGATGGTTGTACCGCGAGCGGATGCGGACGTTGTTTCCCTCCTGCGCGAAGGTCACGTCCAGGTCCCTGAAGATTTCGTCGGCGCGCGAGCGGCTGGACGTCTTCGCACTTCGCACGACGTCGACACTGACATTGCCCGCCCCCGCCATAACCTTGATATCACCGACATCGGCGTCGATGCTGATCGTTCCGCCGGGGCGGACATTGAAATTCCGGTGGATGGGACTGTCGATCGCGGCCTGAGCGGCAGAGATGGTCACGAATCCGAGCACGGTCGCCAGCGCGGCGATAGGAATGCGCTTCATGGGTTGCCTCCTGTGCAGAGTAAGTACGCCGGGCAACGGGAAAGGTTAGCGCCGCCGCTGTAGACTTCAGCATGCTCCCCAGCCTGGCCGCAATTCTGATGCTCGCCATGACTCCATCAGCCCGCTTTCTCGCCCTCGGCGATTCGTACACAATCGGCGAGAGTGTCGCCGCGAGCGATCGCTGGCCGAATCTGCTCGCGATCCAGCTTCGTTCACACGGGATAAACGCGGCAGACCCGCAGATCATCGCCAGGACGGGCTGGACGACCGACGAGCTTTCGCATGCGATCGACGACGCGAAGCCGCAAGGTCCCTACGCACTCGTGACCCTACTGATCGGCGTCAACAACCAATATCGTGGCCGCGACGCGGAACAGTACCGAACCGAGTTCGTGGCGCTCCTGCATCGCGCCATCGGATTCGCGGGCGGCCAGCCGGACCGCGTGATCGTCGTCTCGATCCCCGACTGGGGTGTTACCCCTTTTGCCGCAAGCCGGGACGCGGCAGCGATCGCCCGCGAAATCGACCACTTCAACGCGATCAACCACGAGGAAACGACGCGGGCGAAGGCGCATTACGCCGACATCACCGCAATTTCACGCCGAGTCCACAGCGACCCTGCCCTCGTTGCACCGGACGGCCTGCATCCCTCGGCGAAAATGTACACGCAATGGGTCACGACCATCCTGCCGGAAGCGATGAAAGCACTTCACTAGAACCGATGGAGAACAGCGGCAACCTGCCCGACGACGTCCGTATCCACCTCGATCGCATCGTCGAGGCCGCGAAGACCGCGTTCGGCGACCATCTTCGGTCGATCGTGCTCTACGGCTCGGCGGCCGACGGTCAGTTGAGAGCGACCTCGGACGTGAACCTGATGTTCGTACTGACGTCCTTCGACCCCACTCGCGGAAATGCCTTCCGCGAGCCCTTTCGCTTCGCAAGCGCGGCCTCCCATGTGAATGCGATGTTCATCCTCAACGAGGAGATGGCACACGCCGCGAATGACTTCGCCCAGAAGTTCGTGGACATGAAGCGCCGGCACGTCGTGCTCTTTGGCGATGACCCACTTGCGGCACTGGAGATCCCGCGCGAGATGCTGGTCCGAGGCGTTCAGCAGAGCTTGCTCAACCTGTCGATCCGGCTTCGCGAGCTCTACCTGGCGCGCAGCCTCCGTGAGGAACAGTGCGTGGTTACGCTCGCCGATTCCGCGGCTCCGCTGCGGACGGCCGCCGCAACGATCCTCGAGCTCGAAGGGCGCGCCCCGATGGCACCGAAGGCCGCCTGATAGGCGCTGGTGAGCGAACTGGGCGACTACGAGTTGCTCGAGCTGCTTCCCCATCTCTCGACAGCGAGGGAAACCAGGTCGTTGCCACCGGGACAGGGCGCCGGGCTGTTGTTTAAAGCGCTGGAGCTTGCGCGGGTTCTTCACCAGCGCGCTCGCGATCTATGAATCCATTTGATTTCACCGGGCCGCTTTTCCTCATCTTCTACGCCGCGCTGGCTGCCCTCGTCCTGTTTGTGGTGACGACACTCCGCAAGAAGGCCGAGCGCGCGCCGACGGAGGGCCTTGCGGAGGTCAAGCGGGGAATGATCGCCGCACACATTCATCCGGACCAGGCCGCCCTCTTCAACGACCCCTACCTGATCGCGGCACTCCGGGGTGGTGAGAACGAGGTCATTCGCACGGCAGTCGTCTCACTGGTCGATCGCGGACTGTTGTCTGCGGGAACGGCCAGCCTCACCACTACTGCAGAGGGAAGAGAAACCAGGGTACGGAAAGAGATCGAGCGCGTGATCCTCGCGCAGTGCCAGTTTGTCGGGGAGCCGGCGAAACTGTTCAAGCACGAGCAGCTTCTGGCCGTAGCAAAGGAGTACGACCGGCAGCTCGCCGCACTGCGTCTCCTTCCTGATGCCGGCGTCAAGGCGCTGCGCCTGCGGCTCCTTCTTCCCGCGGCCGCATTTCTGGTCGTGGTTTCCCTGATCAAGATTGTGGTGGCGCGGGCGAGGGGCCATCACAACATCCAGTTCCTGATCATCCTGACAGTCTTTGCGGTGATTGCGGTCGCATGGAAAGGGAACCCACGCCGTACGGTGCCAGGCGATGAATTCCTGAAGGAGCTCCGCAATCTCTTTTCGTCGCTGCAACTGCGCGCTGCACAGATTCATCCCGGCGGGTCCACCGCCGAGCTGTCGCTCCTCGTCGCGGTCTTCGGAATCGGCGCCCTTCAAGGCGAAGCGTTCGCATGGACGAAGGGCCTCTTTCCGAAGGCCGCGTCCAATGCCGGAGGTTGTGGGTCGTCCTGCGGATCCTCGTGCGGCAGCGGGTGCGGCGGGGGATGTGGCGGTGGTTGTGGAGGTGCGGCGGATGAGATTCGGCATCGGCTGGAGGCGTGAACTCGGCGCCGCGATCCTCAGCAATCTCAACCGCATCGACGTCATCGAGGTGCTGGCGGAGGATCACACGAACGCGAACGTGGCCGAGCAGCGCGCGCTTCGTTTTCTCGCCGGCTCCGTCCCAGTAGTCGTTCATGCGACCTCCCTGGGACTGGCATCCTGCGATGCCGTCGACCCGAAACGGCTCGATGCGGTTGCGCGCGTGGTCGGTTGGATCGAGCCCGGCGCGTGGTCCGAACATCTCGCGTTCGTCCGGTGGGGCGGCATCGAGCTCGGTCACCTCGCCGCGCCCCCTCGAAACGAGCGGACCCTCGAAGGACTGGCGCGAAATATCGATCGGGCGCGGCAGGTGATCGGCATGGCACCAGCGCTCGAGAATGTCGCTACGCTCCTCGATCCGCCCACCAGTGACTGGAGCGAGCCGGAATGGCTTCGGCAGGTCGCCGCACGTACGGGCGCCAGCCTGCTCCTCGACCTGCACAATCTCCATGCGAATGCGACGAACTTCGGCTTCGACGCGAAAACGTTTCTTCGCGGCCTGCCTCTCGACCGGATTCGGATGATCCATCTCGCCGGCGGACGGCGCATCGAAGGTGGCCGCATCCTCGACGATCACCTGCATGACGTTCCGCAGGAGGTCTTCGATCTTCTGCCGGGTGCGATCAGCGACGACGTCGACGTGATCCTCGAACGCGACGGCAATTACCCGCGATTCGGGGAACTGCTCGCCGAGCTCGGTCGCGCGCGCGACGCAGCGGTCCGGTCTGCCGCATGAACCTCGAGACCTTTCTGGCGCGTCTCTACACGGACGACGCATTGCGCAGCGCGTTCCTCGCCGCACCGCTCGACACCGCCCTCGCGGAGGGAGCATCACCCTCTGAGGCGGAGTCGCTGGCGGCGATGAATCCGGAGTCGCTCACTCTCGCCGCCCGGGGCTTCACTCGCAAGCGCGACCGGCGCGCAGCGCTCAGTGAGACGAGGCCGAAACTGGTGCCGAAGCGGGATTGACCGTGATCGCGTCGATCTTCGTGTTCGCCGTCGGCATCCCCTGTGCCGTCCCCGCCTCGGCGAACGGGAACAGCAACTGGCCAACACGCCGGAAATCGCTGTAGTCGACGACGAACTCGAGGCCCGATGCCTTGCCCGCCGAGCGGACGATGTGCCACGTCTTCGGATCGACATCGACCGTGAGTGCCAGCGCGGACGACAGCGGGATCTCGACGGCGCGAAGCCCGTCCACGATGCCGAGGTCGTGGAGCGTGGCCCGATGAGAGACGAGGAGATAGGGGAGCGCCAGTCGGCCGGCCTGCAGCTTCATCGCGTCGAGCGACGCACCCGTGACTTCCTTGTCATTGCGAGTGCCGTGGTCGCCGTCGAGTACGCGAACTTCGCGATCCGTGGGATAGACGATCTCGATCCGTAGCGAGGCGTCCTTCTTCCACAGCCGCGTCATACGGCCGTCGCCCTTGCGCATCACAGGCACGACCGTGCCGCTCTCATGGAGCGCCGTTACGTTCTTCCAGGCCGCGGCGCCGCCGTACTCCTTCATCACGGAGGAAACGACGTCATCAAGCGACTGCGCCTGCGCAGAGACCGTGAGGAGAAGGGCCGCGAGAACGGAAAGAGTTCGCATGAGGCGATTGTCCCACGAGACACGCACGGTGGCGGTTGACTCGCCGCGCCCCGATGTATACGGTCGCGCCCCATGACCACCGAAGCCCCACCGAAGCCGCGCGACTTTATCCGTGAGATCGTCGAGGACGATCTCGCCGCCGGCAGATCCAAGAGAGTCATCACCCGCTTCCCCCCCGAGCCGAATGGCTACCTCCACATCGGCCACGCCAAGTCGATCTGTCTCAACTTCGGCGTCGCCAGCGAATACGGCGGGCAATGCAACCTGCGCTTCGACGATACCAACCCAACAAAGGAAGAAGTCGAGTATGCCGAGTCGATCAAGCACGACGTCGCCTGGCTGGGCTTTTCCTGGGGCGCGAACCTCTTCCACGCGTCCGATTACTTCGACCAGCTGTACGCATGGGCTCAGGAGTTGATCCGGGCCGGAAAGGCCTACGTCGACAGCTCCAGCGCCGATGAGATCCGTGCGATGCGCGGCACGCTGACCGAGCCGGGACAGGAGTCTCCGCACCGCGGCCGTTCCGTCGAGGAAAACCACGACCTCCTGAAGCGCATGAAGGCGGGAGAGTTTCCCGACGGCACACAGGTTCTGCGCGCAAAGATCGACATGGCCTCGCCGAACATCAACCTGCGCGATCCCGTGCTCTATCGAATCCGCCACGCCACGCACCACCGCACAGGAGATGCCTGGTGCATCTATCCGATGTACGACTTCGCCCACCCGCTCTCGGATGCCATCGAGCAGATCACGCATTCGCTCTGCACTCTCGAGTACGAAGATCATCGCCCGCTGTACGACTGGTTGATCGAAAGTGTCTCGGTTCCTTCCCGTCCGCGCCAGTACGAGTTCGCGCGCCTCAATCTCAGTTACACCGTGATGTCGAAGCGGAAACTGCTCCGGCTGGTCGAGGAGAAGCATGTCGACGGATGGGATGATCCGCGGATGCCGACGATTGCCGGCCTTCGCCGCCGTGGATACACGCCCGCGGCCATCCGCAATTTCTGCGAGCGTGTCGGCGTGGCCAAGCGCGAGAACATGATCGACGCCGGCCTGCTCGAGTTCTCGGTCCGCGAGGACCTGAATGCGTCTGCACCGCGCGTGATGGGCGTCCTCGACCCGCTACGGGTGATCATCGACAACTACCCGGACGGCGAGACCGAATGGTTCGAGACGGCGAACAACGCCGACGATCCGTCGACTGGCACGCGCAAGGTTCCCTTCGCAAAGACGATCTTCATCGAACGCGACGACTTCATGGAAGATCCTCCCAAGAAGTTCTTCCGCCTGGCACCAGGCCGCGAGGTCCGCCTGCGCTCTGCGTACTTCATCACCTGCACAAGCATCGTCAAGGACGCCGCCGGAGCCATCGTCGAGCTCCATGCCACCTACGATCCCGCTACGAAGGGAGGCGATTCACCGGACGGCCGCAAACCGAAAGCGACCTTGCATTGGGTGGCCGCGGAGCACGCCATCGATTGCGAAGTACGCCTCTACGAGCGGCTCTTCCAGTCGGAGAATCCCGAGGAGAGCGGCAACTTCCTGGAGGATCTGAATCCGGCGTCGCTGCAGGTCGTGCCGCGAGCCAAACTGGAGCCTTCCGTCCGCGACGCTCAGCCCTTCGCTCACTACCAGTTCGAACGTCTCGGCTACTTCTGCGTCGATCCCGATTCGACGGCAGACGGGCTGGTGTTCAACCGCACGGTGACCTTGAAGGACAACTGGGCAAAGACGGCGCGATAGGCGACCAATTGCTCACCTTCCGATGGCCGGCTGCTTTTTCAGCGCGCCGCGTGCCGACGAATCGACGCCGTTTGCAGTTCGGGTGAGGCGAGCGTCCGCAGGAAAAGCCGAGGCGCCATCAACGTCTCGTCTTCCTCGCCCTGGCTGTAGACGAGATATGCATTGCGTGCTGACGCGGTGAGGGTCCCTTCAAGCGGAGGCGTATAGCTCCCGAAGTTGAAGTTAAATCGAACACTCTGATGCAGATCGATCAGGAACGTCGTATGCGGTGACGGTTCCGCTTCGATGCGAGTCCAGTACAGACGACCGGTCATTTGGCTGTCCAGCTCCGCGAAATACAAACCGTTGCCCACGACGGCGATCGGCTGAAGCGGGAAGGACGTCGCGCTGGTCATGATCCTTCTGCCGCCGTTGATCGCCGGCGTGTCGACTACCACGCCGCTGTCTGTAATGCGTCCCGCAAACGTATTCTTACCGGCTGAATACACGAATACCGACCTTCCGTCGGATCCGGCCAGTGAAAGTGCCGGAGTAACTCCAAAATCGCTCGTCAGTACGATTTGAGAGAGGACGTTTCCAAGGACGCTCGTTCGCGCGATCAGGTCATTCTCGATGCGGGAGCTACAGTCCGGGAAGAAGCATGCCGAGTCAGCCCTATGCCATGTCACGCTGCATCCACTCGCGCCACACGAAACTGCGGGTGAATCCGCAGCATGGTCCGTTTCAATCACCTGCCGTGCCGCGGTTACCCTGCCGTCCGGCGCAACACCCGTGATGGTTACGGCGGTTGCTCCTGTCGTCGCAACGATGTATGCCTCACCGCTCCACCTCGCAGCGATTGAAGCCGCAGTCAGTCCGAAGGGAGTGATGACGATCGGGGTGGAATCGAGCACTCCTTCGAGTGTCACTCGTCGCGCGACGAGGCGGGACTGGCCATCGACGTAGGTCACGAAAAAATCCCTTCCGTTCGACGCGGTGGCCGTTGCGGTCTGCAGACTTCCATCGCCAAGGTCGATTGGCGCGCCTAGCTGTCCGTCGGCGGCAATGAATGCAGCGCGGACGACCGCACGATCGAGGCTGATCGTTTCGCGCCACGTGACCAGAGAGAGAGATCCGTTCGAAGCGATGGAACTGCTTGCCTGCTCGACCGCGGAGCTGGCGATCGCCGCATGCCGCCGGTTTGGCGGTTCGGCGTCAATCTGGCTCGGCGACCTGAAAATGGCTGCCGTCGTTCGCGGTTCGTTCCGGCTGCCGTCGTAATCGCCCGCGACGACAAGCGTGTCGTGTCCATTCGAAGCGCTGGCGAATGCGATCGGCCAATGCCCAGCCTGCAGCGGAGTGATTGCGACCGGTGAAGGATCAAGCAGTACTCCCTTGGCGTCCACGCGCGTCGCGACGGTTGCCCGCGCGAACCCATGATCCCCGCTCCAGACGATTGTGAAATCACTGCCGGACCAGGTCGCAAAGACCGCTCCGGCGTATCCCTCGGCGATCGGACGCACCACGCCGATGACGGTGTGCTCATCGACGAATTGGCAGCTGACACCGGAAAATGTGGCGATGACGATCAGGAATCCGGATCCATTCGAAGCGGTGGCAAGCCGATTCCCACCCTGCATTGATTTCGAAGCCATAGTGAGGCCGTTCGCGTCTATGACTACATAGGTTCCGTCTCCGAAAATGCTCGCGCTGGTCGCGTATGCGATCAAATAGCCGTCACCATTCGATGCGACGGATATGGCGCCGTAGCCGGCGTTCGGAATCTCGCGCTCGGGGCCGAGTAGCGTGCCGTCCGACGCAAGGAACCGGAAGCGGTTTTGAGCGGTGACAAGAAGTACGGATCGACCGTTCGTCGATAAAGGCCCAAACATCCCCATGTTGCCGATTGTGTTCGGTTGCGAATCGAGTGGGCGCCCTTCGCGAGAGAATCGGCGCGTGATGAGCGACGTGCCCGATTGATACGCGACGAGAAAATTGCCTCCGACGAAAACGACGTCCGGAGGTCCGATCCGGGCACCCACCTCTGCATTGGACGCGAAGAGGATGCTCGGACGGTCGAGTAGCTCACCGTCCGGCGAGATACGGCCTCCGCCGATCACGAACGAACTGTAGGAAGTGCTCGTGGGCGTGCGCCAGACCGCGAAAAAGTTCGTTCCGTCGGAGGCGACACGCGCCCAATCCTGTCGCGGAGGTGCGGCGCCATAGACGACGACAGGTGCCAGCGCCTGATCGCTCCGGATCGCGCCGAGGGCCGGCATAGAAGCGAAAACCAGCAACAGAGCCATGGTTCGTAAACGCCGCGCCGGCGGCGATTGCGGCTCGGGCAGGGCTGGTTTTCGCATTGAGGGAGAGCGTATCACTTCTATGGTGTTATCGCATATTTCTTCCATCAAGGGAATCCGCAGGCGCGAACGGCTCACGTGAAAGAACTCTGCGCGCCATTCCGAATCCGGTAATCCTTCCTCGGCTTTGTGCTGGTCGGTCTGACCCGCGCTCGGGTGAAAAACTCGCGCGACAGTTAATCGTCAACCTTTTTCATCTGCTATTCTTGCCACGGTCCAAACATCAATTGTTTGTGGAGAGG
Organism: Thermoanaerobaculia bacterium; assembly: GCA_038244715.1. Taxonomy (GTDB): domain Bacteria; phylum Acidobacteriota; class Thermoanaerobaculia; order Gp7-AA8; family Gp7-AA8; genus JADGNZ01. Next base: position 877 of record JBBRTE010000030.1, on the reverse strand, counting down.
TCGTGTGCGATGGCGGTCTGCTGGCGTTGTCCGAACTGCAGTGAGGTGAGTTGCGAAGATGACGTGAACGCCACCGGCAACCCGGTGGCCTGCGATCATTGCGAGCGCCCGTTTCCGCAGCGGGAGACGCTCTGCACCGTGTGCGATACGCCCAATCCATGGACGCGCCGCGATACGCTCCACTTCCTCTGCCGCGAGTGCGGTACCGCGCAGACGTACTTCTCCCACCTGCCCATGGCCGGCTGATTCAGCGCACGGCGCGCTTCCGGCCCGGCGACGGCTGCGCATCGGGCGCGGCAAGCGTCCCCAGGAACAGCCGCGGCGCCATCAACGTCTCGTCATCTTCCCCGCGGCTGTAGAGGAAGTATGTGTTGCGCGCAGAGGCGGTGAGCGTCAAAGGCAGCGAGACGGTTTCGTGCAGATTGATGATCGTCTCGACCCGCAAGGCGGGTTGCGACGCGATGCGGGTCCAATAGAGGCGCCCCGTCGTTGGGGTGTCCGGCTCGACAAAATAGAGGCCGTCGCTCACGACGGCTACCGGTTGGAGCTCATAGTCCGTCTTGCTCTTCAGGATGGAAACGCCGCCATTGAGCTCGGGCGGGTCGAGGACCACTCCTGACGCGGTAATTCGTACTGCAAACATGGACCGATCGCGTGAATAGACGACGACCGAATGGCCGCGCGGCGCGGGCAGTGAAACCGCCGCTGTCGTGTAGCGAGCATCGGTTACGACCATCTGTCGGCGGCCTTCCTAAAATCCCCCCGTGCGGTCAGCTAAAAATCCCCCCTCCTGGAGGCGAGACGAAGGAGGGAGTGCGTGCAAGAACAGGAGAGATCAGAGATGCTCGACGCGGCGCCAGGGGGCGCCGTGGAGGAG
>JBBRTE010000029.1:0-44240 GCA_038244715.1 Thermoanaerobaculia bacterium | reverse complement strand
CTCATAGCGAAAGGGCCGACGCTCCGCGTAATCCCAACCTTTCACCCCGATTCCACGGTACGCTTGCACGCTCGACGGGCTCTTGAAGTGTTACCCATGTCTCCGGTCTATTTTGTTACCCATGTCCCCGGTTGATCCCGATCGTTAGCCGCGTCCACTCGAAGTGGCGGCGGGTATCGAATGTAGCGCGAATGACTCAAGAAACGCGCCGATCTCCGCAGGAGTCCTGCTTTCACCAACAACCGTTGCGGTCACGCGGTACGACTGCCTTCCAACATAGGCAATCCGCATAAAGACCCGCGCCTCGGCCCGTACGAACTGGAAGGCGTGTATCGTCACTCCATTTTTCGCGAGCGTACTGCGATTCGACACGACACTCCCCTGCGATGCCAGGCCAGCTACGATCTGATCGATACGTTCCACGTCCGACATGGTCACGAACGGCCCGGTGACCGGTAGCTGCGAGAGCGAGAACGCCTCGTCCGGGTCGGTCGGTGTGTATTCGTACGTGACGCGTTCTATCCCCGGCGCGACTGACACCAAGCGCTTCGTAGGCTTTCCCGGAAAGGTAGCCTCTGCAATTCCGTCATCACTGGACTGTACAAAATGCCTGGTGACCGGCCGATTCAGCAACAGGATTAGGCTGCACAAGATGGCCAGCGAAGCGGCGATTCGAATCAGCGGTCTCCGTTCGGGTCGATTGACAAACATCTTGCCGCTGAATACGAGGATCAGCCCGCACAGAACAATCGTAGAAAGAGCGTCGAAGTGCGTTATCAAGAACTTCACGGCGGCTCCAAGTTCATCGTTCTAGCGCCCAACGGATCTGCGCTTCAGCGGCTGCGTGCCACGCGCAGAACGTGAAGGTAAGCCTAGCAGATGGCGGCACGCAGCCCGTCTGCAAGCGCTAGTTGGGCGGCGCGCCATTTGTGCGCCTACGCGCAAACCGGCAAACCGCCCCGCTGCGTCGCGATCGTAAAGGCTGGCGCGTGCTGCGCCGACGCCACGAGTTACGCGCGGGACCTAGTCCGAACGGCCGTCGCCGACACTCCGACGATGCGCCGCGGCCAAGGCTCATTTCCCCTATTCCACCGATCAACCGTCACAAAATTCAGGTCGATCACTGCGTCAGCGCCTAATCTGGCCGCTTCCGTCTGCAACATCTGCCGAATCCGCTCGTCGCGGCGGATTTGCCATTCGCTTCGAAATCCCGTCCATCGAAGTTGGATCCGCGCGACCTGGGTGTAGGACCCAGCTGGCAGATCGCCAACGATACGGACCTCGGCCGGATCGCTGATCGGGCGCTGGACGGTGACCGGCGAGGAAGAAATCTCGTATCTCAACGAGCAGCCGGCGACCATAAGCCCGCAGAGCGCGGTAACGAGAGTAAGTAATCGCATGACCTTTTCCCCTTCATTGCAGCCGAGCGCGTTGACGCGCTCGCATTCAAGAGACTTCGCACGCCTCGATTCCCTGACTAGCAGGAATATGCGGTCGTACGCAGAATAGTACGCAGAATAGTACGCCGAATCGGGTGTGTTGAGCCGCCCAACTCTTATTTGAGCAGCTTCTCTCCGTTCCCCGAGTCGCGGGCAGAGCTGCGTAATACCCGAATTATAGCAAGAGCGCATTTCTCGTAACTTCCGGTATCGCAATGACTTCTTCGCGAGTGGCGCTCCACGCGTTGGAGTTACGAGCCGATCAAGTCGCATAACTTCCGATTCATCGAGGGGAGTACAGCGGACTGTGAACTTCGCTCGCGCTCGGCTTCGAGCACGTGAGAATAGAATTTGCGACCAAACTCACGCAGCTCCGTTTGATGAATCGCCGGCGGGCCGCCGGCGCCACACTCTAGCTGCGTCCTACTCGGCGGGTTCTTCGAGCGCTTCGAGGTTGCCGAGGATTGATTCGATGCGGTCGCGGATTTCGCTGCGCTCGCGTTTGAAACGTTGGTTGTCTTCCTCGAGTGACGATGCGCGCTCGCTGACGTCGCCATGTTCCTGGAGGCGCGTCGTGGCCTCGTCGAGTTGGCGGCGCAGCGTGTCGCGCTCGCGGCGCAGTTCCTGAATCGTGACGATGGCCTTCTCCACGCGATCGTTGAGGCGTGCGAGGATCTCTCCTTCTTCGGTTCCGGCGAGGGACATCTGGTCGTTGTCTTTGGCTTTTTTCACGGTTGGTCTCTCTTAAAGTAGTTTGACTGGCAGGGCAGCGGCGAGCCGGGTGGCGAGCTGCTGGTGATGCCCAGCGATCTCTTCCTGTGTCAGGGATCGATCGAGCGCCTGGTACCACATGCCCAGCGTCGTCTTGATGGTCTCGCCGCCCTCGTCCGGTACGAAGCGGTCGCGAAGGCCGACCTCGTGCAGATGGGGAACGGCGAATAAGTGAATGGTATCGATGATGCGCTGGTACTGGAGGTCGCGCCCGTGCGTGACGGCGAGGATCATCGGCACGCCAGGGAAACGCGCGACTGGCGCCATCGTCCATTCGCTGTCCGACGCCGCGATCAGCGCTTCCACGTCGAGTTCCGCCACCGCGACGTCGCCCTTGATTCCGAACGTCTGCAGCAGCCCCGCGGAAAGAAATCCGAGCGTGCCGATCTCACGGTCGCGATGCCAGGCCGTGGCGCGCTTGCCGCTACGAAGCCAGGTGCGATCCGACGCTGCGAACGTGACCGTGGCGTGCATCTTCGCCGCGATCTGTTCGACGATTCCCTTGATGTCGAAGAAGTCGACGGGACGCTTTGCATCTCCCCAGAACGTCCCGATCGAGCCGTACATGACGACCGCGATGCGGTGATGCTCGCGCACCGTGCCATCACCGCTGCGGTGGTACGTGCGGCCGACCTCGAACAGCGCGCCGTCGCGTGTTCCGTACGAGCGATTGAAGACGACGGTATCGAGCAGGCCGGGAACAAGCGACAACCGCATCGCCGCGATCGCCTCCGACAAGGCATTCGCAATCGCGATCGGCGCCTCATCGGAAACGAGCGCATTCCACTCCGGCCGGATGAAGGAGTAGTTGATCGCCTCCGAAAGGCCGCACCCCACCAGCACGTCGCGGATCGCATCTTCCGCCACATCCGCGGCTTCGCGTCGAACGTCGCCCGTTGTGACCCGCGGCAGCGCGGCCGGAACGTTGTTCAGGCCGAAGAAACGGAGGACCTCTTCGATGAGGTCCATCTCTTCGTGGATGTCGCCGCGATAGGTCGGTACCGTCACGCGCAGTCCGTCATGCGACGTTTCCGCGGCGAAGCCGAGGCGGCGGAAAAGGTCGAGCGCGTATCCGAGCCCGACTGCTCCGCCGGAGGCTTCGTGCAGCCGGGCAGCGCGCAGCGCGATCGTCTTCGGCGCCACTTCTGCCGCGACGACGTCGATGGGCGTCTCGGCGGTACCCCCCGTGCTCTCGAGGATCAGTCTCGATGCCTCCTCGATTACCGCCATCGTGTCGTTCGGATCGACGCGGCGCTCGAAGCGATACGAGGCGTCCGTCTTGAGGCCGAGCCGCCGCGCGGTGCGGCGAATCGTGGAGGGATCGAACCATGCGCACTCGAGGAGCACGTTGCGCGTCGACTGCGTGATCTCCGACTCGAAGCCGCCGATGATGCCGCCGAGGGCGATGGCACGTTGCGAATCGGCGATGACGATGGTGTCTGAATCGATCTTGCGCATCTCGCCGTCGAGACTCTTCATCGTCTCGCCGTTCTTTCCGCGGCGGACGATGATCGTCTGGCCGGCCACACGATCGAGGTCGAACGCGTGCAAGGGGTGCCCGAGGGCGACCATGACGTAGTTGGTGATGTCGACGATGTTGTTGATCGGGCGGAGACTGACTTCCTCGAGGCGCCGCGCGATCAGGGGAGACGACGGCTTGACCGTGATGTTGCGGAGGACGAGCGCGGTATAGCGCGCGCAGAGCTCGGGCGCCTCGATGCGGATGACAGGCGGTGACCCGGCCGCAGCATCGACCGACCGTGACGCGGGACTCGCAGCCTTCACCGACCGTCCGAGGGCCGCGGCCAGTTCCCGCGCCATGCCGATGTGCGACATGGCGTCGACGCGGTTCGTGGTGATCTCCAGATCGAAGACCGTGTCGTCGCCGTGGCTCTCGACCGATTCGACAGCGTGGCCGATCTCCGTCAGACGGACGCCGAGCTGGTCATCGCTGAGATCGGAGAGGTCGACGGAATCGTTGAGCCACGCGCGGGAGAACTTCATCGGGGCGGGGATTGTAGCCGATCATCTTCGTCCTCTGACTCCTGGTCGTAGTGCATGGTCTCGACAGCGCGCTTCTTCTCCGGCTCGAGCAGCGACTGAATCTCGAGCGCTGCCGAGCTGAGGCTGCCGGACGTGCCATGTGTCCTGCCGGAGCGTTTGATGAGCGCGATCGCCCCCACTCCCAACGCGAGGATCAGGGCGGCGATGGCGATGATGGCGAGGCTTCCGAAGAGGAGATTCATCGCCCGAAGGAAATGCGCGACAGAAGACCTTCCGCCGCGTCGTGCGGGTTGTTGCGCTTCTGCAGCACGTCGTCAAGCAACTGGTCGTACTCGGCGCGGGTGACCGTGTTGCCGATCAGACGGTCCATGAACTTCTCTTTCAGCATCGTGCTGATCCGGATGCGTACGCGCTCGCGGTTGCGGCGATCGAGCTCGCCCGAGGTTTTCAGGTGGTCGAAATGCTTCACCAGCGCGGCGTCGAGATCGTCCGTGCCCTGATTCTTCGACGCAACCGTCTTGACGATGGGCGGAATCCAGTCGGCGTGCTCTTCGACCAGCGACATCATCATCGTCACCTCGGTCACGGTGCGGTCCGCGCCGGGGCGATCGGCCTTGTTGACGGCGAAGACGTCGCCGATCTCCATGATCCCGGCCTTGATCGCCTGGATGTCATCGCCCATGCCGGGGACGAGCACGACGACATTCGTCTGCACGGTGCGGATGATCTCGACCTCGTCCTGTCCGACGCCGACGGTCTCAACGAGGATCACGTCGAAGCCGGCTGCGTCGAGGAGATCGACGACATCATTCGTCGCACGAGCCACGCCGCCGAGGAAGCCGCGCGTGGCCATGGAGCGGATGAAGACGCCGCGGTCGGTGTAAAGGTCGGCCATCCGGATGCGGTCGCCGAGGATCGCCCCGCCGCTGAAGGGCGACGAGGGGTCGACTGCGATGATGCCGACCTTCTTCCCCTCGCTTCGGTAGTATTTCGTGAGGGACGCGACGAGCGTCGACTTGCCCGCGCCGGGCGATCCGGTGATGCCGATGATGCGTGCGTGGCCTGTCGATGCGTAGACGCGGGCCAGCAGCCCTTCCGCCCGCCCGTCGTCACGTTCGACCAGCGACACCGCCTGCGCCAGGGCCCGATACTTGCCGCTGCGCAGGGCTTCCGCGAGATCGGAAACCAGTGCATCGCCGCTGGATCGGGCCTCGGAGATCTCCGGCATGGTGTCGGTCATCCTCGCCGGCGCCGCGTCACTGGTCGGATTCGGCCAGGAGGTTGCGCGCGATCACCATCCGCTGAATCTCGCTCGTCCCTTCGCCGATCGTGCAGAGTTTCACGTCGCGATAAAACTTTTCGGCGGGGAAGTCTTTGAGGAATCCATAGCCGCCGAAGATCTGCACGCCCTTCTCAGTTGCGCGGACGGCGACTTCCGATGCGTAGAGTTTGGCCATGGCGGAGGCCTGCGTCACGCGCTGCCCTTCGTCTTTCATCGCCGCGGCGCGGTAGCAAAGGAGGCGAGCGGCATCGATCTCGGTCGCCATGTCGGCGAGCATGAACTGGATGGCCTGGAACTCGGAGATGGCCTTGCCGAACGCGCGCCGCTGTTTGGCGTAATCGCGAGCGGCCTCGTAGGCACCACGGGCGATTCCGATCGCGAGAGCGCCGATGGAGATGCGGCCACCGTCGAGGACCTTCATCGCGTCGATGAACCCATGTCCGATCTGGCCGATGATGTTCGAGGAGGGCACGCGGCAGTCTTCCATGACGAGTTCGGCCGTGTCTGAGACGCGCATGCCGAGCTTGTTCTCTTTCTTGCCGGGGCGGATGCCGGGGCGATCCATCTCCACAGCAAAGGCGGTGATGCCGCGTTTGGAATCATTCCGGTCGGTGACCGTGAGAACGACGGAAATGTCGGCGTAGGTGGCGTTCGTGATGAAGTTCTTGGTCCCGTTCAGGATCCAGTCGTCGCCATCCTTGACGGCGGTCGTGTGCATGCCGGAGGCGTCGCTGCCGGAGCTCGGCTCGGTGAGACCCCACGCGCCGATCCACTCGCCGGACGTAAGTTTCGGAAGCCATTTCTTCTTCTGCTCGGCGTTGCCGGCGAGATAGATGTGGCCAGTACCGAGCGAGTTGTGCGCGGCTACGCTGAGCGCGAAGCCGCTGTCGACAACGCCGAGCTCCTCGATGACGTGGATGTAATCGACGTAGGACAATCCGGCCCCGCCGTACTCCTCGGGCACCGTAACGCCAAGCATCCCGAGGCCGCCGGCGCGTTTGAACACCTCGACCGGGAAGTGCTGGTCCTCATCCCACTGCATCAGGTGAGGCTTGATTTCGGTGAGCGCGAAATCGCGCACCATCTGCTGAATCTGAGTCTGTTCGTCGGTGAGACGGAAATTCATTCAGGCTCCTGGCAAATCGGGTTTCTGCGGTGTTCTGACGGGGGAGCGCGCCGACCGCGCTGTTTTGCCGCGCCCGCGCCACGTCAGGCCGGACGAGGATGATATCAGTTTGAAGCGAGGAGACGCGAGCGCCGGTCTCGACTACAGGAGCATTTTGTAGACGTCGTTCTTGCGCATCCCGAATTTCTCCGCGACGGCCTTGACGGCATCGTTGCGGCGCAGCCCGCCGGCCCGCAGGCGCTCGAACTCCGCGCTGATCTCCTCAGGGGATGCGGTCGTTGACACGATGCGCGCAGCGGCGAAGACCATCGTGATCTCGCCGTAGATCGACTGACGCCCGCGCAACTCGGTCAGGACTTCGCTGATCGTCCCGCTGAGAAACTCCTCGTGCAGCTTGGTCATCTCGCGGCCGGCCGTGACCTCGACGTCGCCGAGGACGGCGAGGGCGTCTTCGAGGGATGCGACGACGCGCTCTGGCGACTCATAGACGATCGCGGTGTGCCCCAGCGCTGCCAGCGTGCGATAGAAATCGGTCCGTTCGCCCTGCCGGTGCGGGGTGAAACCGAGGAAGGTGAAGGGGAGCGGGGCGATCCCGCTGGCGACGAGGGCCAGGACCCCGGCGAACGGACCGGGGATCGGCTCGACGGTCAGTCCTGACTCACGGGCGAGGCGGACGAGCCCGAATCCGGGGTCGCTGACGACCGGCATTCCGGCGTCAGACACGAGGGCGATCGTCTCTCCGGCGGCGATGCGGGCGGCGAAACCGCTCGCTTTCGCATCTTCGGTGTGATCGTCGAAGCGCTCCGAAGGCTGCATGATGCCGAAGTGCGTGAGGAGCTTGCGGGTGTGGCGCGTGTCTTCACAGAGGATCAGGTCCGCAGACTTGAGCGCCTCGATGGCGCGCGGCGGAAAATCGCCGAGGTTCCCAAGCGGGGTTCCGACGATGAGAAGCTTGCCCGGCATGTGGGGGCGAGTGTAACGGACCTCAGCAGGGATGATGCTCGAGGAGCGTACGCAGAACGAGCCACCGGTTCGGACTTAGGCCGCGCTTGCTGCAGCGTCTTCTGCTTCATGCAGCGTTTCCGGTGCTACATCTGCTCCGTTCGGCCAGCAGATCGTGCCAGCGGCGAGAAAAAATTTCTTGAACGCCCGCATTTGTCGCAACGGCGAGAAAACTGGTCCCCGAAGCCAGGGAGTGAAGTCCACAGTCTTCTCGACACCGTCGCTGAATTGCACGCGAATGCGATATCCCGAAACGTGCTGCGCGCGTGTGATCGAAACGAGCTCGTTCATGCCGTCGCTATTCTAACGGAGGAATCTGAGCGAGTGGTTTTAGCTGCTTTGCTCGCTTCCAGTTCGCTTCGAGCTCGGCCCAATGCGACTTTGCCCAGTCCCGAATCAGCCGTCGCGCCGTGCCTGCATTTCACCCGCCAGAGGTTTTCCGGAGAAGTCGAACGTCGCGCGATCGCCTGAGTGCTCCGCATGGAAATGAGGAGGGACGTGATCGTCGAGAACATGCGCACAATGATGCCGAAGAAGGCGGAGATGACCGGCACAAACTGATCGTAGCAGAGGCTTTGTTTGCGTAGACTGTCCGAAGCGCGAGACGGTGCTTCAGCGCAACCCAAAACTGCGAGCCAACAGGATCGCTGCCGATGCCGCAACGTTGAGCGATTCCAGCCCCGGTGCCATGCGGATGGCGATCGTCCGCGCGGCGGTGGCCAGAGCAGGAGAGAACCCGGAGCCTTCGCTGCCGAAGGCGATGACGGCCTGTCGCGCAGGCGGATCGGCGACGGTGCCTCGTGCGTCCGCGGCCACAACCGGCCATCCGCGCGCGAGCAGCTCTTCGACGGTGCAATGGACGACCGGCACCGTGAGGATCGCGCCGGCCGAGGAACGGATCGCTTTCGGGCCAAACGCATCGGCGCAACCGGGCAGCAGCACCACGCCATTGGCGTCGAATGCGGCCGCGAGCCGGACGATGGTGCCGACATTTCCCGGGTCCTGCACGCCGTCGAGCGCGATCACGATCGAAGTCTCCCGCGAAAAGAGACGATCGAGAGTCGTCGCTGGCCGGTGAAAGAGGCCGAGCGCATTCTGCGGTGATTTCGTCTCGGCCAGCGCGTCGAAGACCGCTGGCGTGAAGTCGACGTCGCGCGTCAGAACCTTGATCGGGGTCCATCCCGACGCGATGGCATCGCCGACCGCTTTCGGTCCCTCGATGACGATCTCGCCGCCATGCTCGCGGATCGCTTCGCGAAAACGTCTGAACCATGGGTTCTGCCGGCTGCTGATCTTCATCAACTAGAATGCGCGCTCCTGGCGGGGCCGATGATACTGAAACTCATCAAAGCGACCACCGCGGCATCCTCCGCCGCGTGGTCGGCGATCTGGACCTTTCCGAGCATTCTCCTGTCGGCGTTCATCATCGCGTGGGCAGCCGAGGCGGCACAGTTTCTGATCTCGCAGGGGCTGGCGCTGGCGATCCTGGCCTGGGTCCAGACCCTGCCGGAGTTCGCCGTCGAAGCGGTCATCGCCTGGCAGGCGGGAAAAGATCCCACGAAGACGCACCTGGCGATCGCGAACTTTACCGGCAGCCTGCGCCTGCTCGTCGGCCTCGGCTGGCCGATGATCTACTTCGTCGCAGCAGCATTCGGGTGGAAGAGGGAACGGAAGTTCATCAGCGTCGAGCTCGATACGGAGCATTCCGTCGAGGTTTTCGGCCTCTTCCTTCCGATCGCGTACTTCACGTTCATCTGGTGGAAGGGGACGCTGTCGGTCTGGGATGCCATTCCGCTCACGGCCTCGTACGTCCTCTACCTTTTCATCCTCTGGAAGATCCCGCCGCGCGAGGACGAGGGAGAAGCGCTCGACGACCTCGGCGTCGTTCCCCGCAGCGTTTTGAAACTGCCGCCGAAGCAGCGCAATCTCGCCATCTGGGGACTGTTCCTGGCGGGCGGCACGATCCTGTTCTTCGCCGCGCATCCGTTTCTGGATTCGATGCTGGCGATTGCGACGTCGCTCGGTGTGTCCACCTTCGTCTTTGTGCAGTGGGTGGCGCCCTTCCTCTCCGAGTTCCCGGAGAAGCTGAGTGCGTTTTATTGGGCGCGGAAAGTGAAGACAGCCAACGTCGCGCTGATGAACATGGTGTCGTCCAACATCAACCAGTGGAGCATCCTCTCGGCGATGATCCCGATCCTGTTCGCGATCAGCGCGGGCGGCTTGCGCCCGCTGGTATTCGACAATCATCAACGCGCCGAGATCCTGCTGACGATCCTCCAGAGTTTCCTCGGCTTCCTGCTGTTGCTGAACCTTCAGCTGAAACTGCACGAAGCCATGCTCCTCTTCGTTTTCTGGCTTGTTCAGTTCGCTGTTCCGTCATGGCGCGGACCGATGATTTATGTGTATCTTGCCTGGTGTGTCGTGGAGCTGTTGCGGCTGCTGATCAGCCGCCAGGCTCCGCCGGCCTGGCGCGCATTGCGTACGACTCTTGGAGAACGCTTCGCCTGATGGGTACGGACGTTGTCACGAAATTGGGTATCCGCTTCACGCGCCGCGTGCGCGAGATGAAGATCTCGCCGACTCTGGCGGTAATGAACCGTGCGCAGGAGCTGGCTGCCCAGGGAGTCGACATCGTCGACCTCGGTGCAGGCGAGCCCGATTTTCCGACGCCGGAGCTCGTCTGCGCCGCGGGCAAGCGCGCCATCGACACCGGGCTCACGAAATACACGAGCGGGAACGGGACGCGGGCATTGCGGGATGCGCTGGCCAGCCGTTACAACCGGCGCTACGGCACGTCGGTCGCGGCCGAGAACGTCATCGCCGGCACGGGCGGCAAGCAGGAGCTGTTCAACGTCATGCTCGCACTCGTCGATCAGGGAGACGAGGTCATCATTCCCGCGCCCTACTGGGTGAGTTTTCCCGACCAGGTGCTCTTCGCGGGCGGGACGCCTGTGTTCGCGCGCACCGACGCGCGGAACGAGTTCCGTCCGCTCTTTTCCGAGATCGAAGCGGTCGCCACGGAGCGGACGCGGGGCGTGATCATCAATTCGCCGTGCAACCCCACCGGGGCGGTCATCGAAGAGAGGGAGCTCCGGCGGATCATCGAGTGGTGCGCCGCGCGCGAGGCGTTTCTCCTGTTCGACGAGACCTACGAGTTCTTCGTCTATGACGGAGCGCGGCACGTCTCGGCGGCGCGTTGGTTCGACGACTATCCCGAGACGATCGTCACGGTCAACTCGATGTCGAAGACCTTCGCGATGACCGGCTGGCGCCTCGGGTACGCGATCGCGCACCGGGACGTGATCGCGGCCGCCGGCAAGATCCAGAGCCATTCGACGTCGAATCCCAGTTCGATCTCGCAGGCAGCGGCCCTGGAAGCGCTGAACGGTGGCGATGACGAAGTCCGCCGCATGTGGGAGGCCTATCGCGACCGCCGCGAGTGGCTCATCCCAGCCATCAACAGGATCGACGGCATCCACTGCGCACCGCCGGACGGGGCCTTCTACATCTTCCCCGAGGTGAAGGCGCTCTTCGGCAGGGGACCGGTTCACGATTCTCAGTCGCTCACCAGCTATCTGCTGGATGAAGCACGCGTGGCGGTGGTTCCTGGTGCTGCGTTCGGAAGCGATGATCATGTTCGCATCAGCTATGCGACCGCGATGGAACGCCTGCAGGAAGGGATTCTGCGCATCGAAACCGCCCTGAAAAAATTGCGCTGAGCCTGCTGGAATCAAGCATTCCCACCTCCCGTTACGAACCGCGTCCAATCACGGCACAAGGAGACTTTGTGAAGAAAGCAATGATTCTTATGGCTCTTGCGCTCGCCGCCCCCGCGGTGTTCGCTCAGGAGAAGACGGTTACCGCCGTCCCCGCAACCGCGACGGCGGCCTCGGCCGATCCGGTCATCATCAGCGCGGGCGCCATCACCGTCCGTAAGTCCGAGTTCGAGGCAGCGCTGAAAACCCTGCCACCGGAATACCAGCAGGTTGTGTCGCAGCCCGCCGGCCGCCGGCAGTTTGCTGACGACTACCTTCGCATGCGCATCCTGGCGAACGAAGGTGCAAAGGCGGGGCTTGAGAATGACCCCGATGTGCAGAACCAGCTCCGGCTGATGCGCGAGAACCTGGTGGCCACGGCAGAGCTGAAGAAGATCGAGAGCGGGATCGCCGTCTCCGATGCCGACATCCAGAAGGCCTACACCGATGACGCCAAGACCTACGAGCAGGTGAAGGCGAAGCACATCCTCATCGCTCCGAAGGGCAGCCCTGCCGCGCAGCCCGGGAAGAAGGAACTGACCGACGCTGAGGCCAAGGCCAAAGCCGACGATCTCCGCAAGCAGATCGCTGCTGGTGCGAGCTTCGAAGACCTGGCGAAGAAAGAGTCCGACGACGTCGGATCCGGCGCCCGGGGCGGCGACCTCGGCTCCTTCCACCATGGCGACATGGTTCCTGCGTTCGAGGATGCCGCATTCAAGGCGAAAGCGGGCGAAGTCACGCCGGTCGTCAAGACGGAGTTCGGATATCACATCATCAAGGTCGAGTCGCACGACGTGACGCCGCTCGACCAGGCGCGTCCGGCGATCGAGAAGACGCTCAAGCAGGCGAAGCTGCGAGCGGCCATGGATGCGCTGCGCGAGAACGCGCATCCGACCTATGACGATACCTATTTCGCGCCGCCCCCGGCGCCGGCAGCCTCCGTCGCACCTCCGGCGGCCGCACCCGCCGCTCCGAAGAGCGACGTGAAGAAGACTCCCGCCAAGAAGCAGTAAGTCCCGCGGATCCCCGGAGTGCGGTGGCCAGGCCGCCGCACTCCGGTCGCGTCAGCGCTCGACTTCGAAGTCGGCTGCGACCGACGGCATCGCCTCGTTGAAGATGACGGCGGTCTCCGCGATCGGAAAGAGGACGACGTGGTTCCGTCCCTGGAAATCCATCACGATCTCGTAGTACCCGATGTCGTTGATGGCGATCAGTGTGCCGGGCTTGCCTTTCAGCTCGAGCGTGCGGCTGAAGATCGAGACCTTTGACGGGATTTCCATGGCCGTAGACTACTACGTGTCGTGTCTCTTTCCGAAGAGGAACGCGACGCCGACGCCGAGGAAATAGAGACCGATCATCGGGAGCGCGAGCATGGTCTGGTTCACCATGTCGGGTGACGGAGTCAGGATCGCGGCGACGATGAATGCCCCCACGATCGCCCACTTCGACTTCTGAAGCAGGAACGCCGGCGTCACGATGCCGAGCCGTGCCAGGAAGAAGATCAGAATCGGGGTCTCGAATACTGCGCCCGCAGCCAGGATCAGGCTGCTCGCGAACGAAAAGTATTCATCCACCTTGATCATCTGCTTGAACTGACGACCGGTCTCCACGAAGAACGCGCAGGCGCCGGGCAGGATGACGCGATAGCCGAAGTAGCCTCCGGCCAGGAAGAAGAATGTGGCGAAGAGGATGAACGGAGCCGCGTAACGCCGCTCGCGCTTGTAGAGGCCCGGCGAGATGAAGCGCCACACCTGCCAGAGCAGGATGGGGGACGAGACGAAGATGGCCGCGAAGAACGCCACCTTCATGTAGAGCATGAAGGGCTCCGTCAGGTGCGTGTAGGCCAGCTTCTGATCACCGGGCGGGAGGTACTTCGTCAGCGGGGCTTCGATCCACGCGAAGATCTTGTCGGCGAAGTTCCAGCAGACCAGGAAGGCGACGCCGATGGCGATAATCGCGACGATCAGCCGTTTGCGCAGTTCCTCGAGGTGATCGAGGAACGACATCTTCGGGAGATGGCCCTCCTGACCCTCATGCTCGCCATCGACAGGGGAAGTGGTTTCGGCCGTTTCGGACATCGATCAGGCGTTGCCGCGCGGAGTGACGTTCTCGGGAGTGAGGTCGGAGATCGGGTCGTGGGGCTCGGCAGGTGTGGAGTGCGGCAACTCCACCACTGGCCCGGTCCTTGATATGGACTCGAAGGAAGGGATCGTCGTGGAGGCAAGCTGTTTCAGCTCCTCGACCTGAACTTCTCGTTCTATGGTGTTTTTGAAATCGTCCGTCGCCTTCTTGAACTCGCCCATGGCCTTGCCGAGCGTGCGTCCAATCTCGGGAAGGCGCTTCGGTCCGAAGACGATCAGCGCGACGACAAAAATCAGAATTAACTCCGGGACACCCAGCGAACCGAACATGGACTTCTCCTCTGGCTGATACGGCCGCGTGAACATCGCCGGGCTGTCGAATACTCCGCGCCTATAATGAGTTCTTCCTGCTGCAATTCAGGTGATCAAACACATGGCCAAGATACAAGAGACAAAGACGTGGACGTTTTCGTTGACACTGGCCGTCGCCATCCTCGGTGCGACCCTGCTGGGCGGATTCTACGGCAATCGGCTTTTCGGTTCGCCTATGCAGAGCGACGTGCAGAAGCGGCTCAAAGAGTACACGGATCTGCTGGCTGCGGTCACTGCCTGGGCGCCGGATGACGTCGGCTCGGACAAATTCGTCTATTCGTCCGTCGACGGCATGCTCCGTACGCTCGACCCCCACACCTCCTTCCTCGAGCCGAAGGAGTATGCCGACATGCAGGATCGCCAGAAGGGTTCCTTCTACGGCCTGGGCATCCTCGTGACGAAGCGCAACGACCAGGTCACGGTCATCACCCCGCTCGAAGGGACGCCCGCCGCCCGCCTCGGAATCCGCGCAGGCGATGTCATCTCCGAGGTGGAGGGTGTGTCGACGGACGACCTTCCGCTCGATGATGTGGTCAAACGGCTCAAAGGTCCGAAGGGCACGACGGTCCACATCAAGATCGTCCGCATCGGGATGAAGGAGCCGATTCCGCTCTCCATCGTCCGCGCCGCCATTCCCACCAACTCGATTTCGAACGTGCTGATGCTGAAGCCGGGCATCGGCTACATCCGCATCAAGGACTTCACCGCGACCACCGTCCGCGAGCTCGACGAAGCGATCGAGAAACTCAAAGGGCAGGGGATGCAGAAACTCGTGCTCGACCTGCGCCAGAATCCCGGCGGACTGCTCGACGCCGCGGTCGGCGTCTCCGATCACTTCCTCGACAAGGGACAGATGATCGTTTACACGAAGGGCCGCACGCCCGACTCCGCGCAGGAGTACCTGGCTCCCGGGAAGCACCAGAAGCTCGAGATGCCGATGGTCGTTGTCGTCAACCGCGGGAGCGCGTCGGCGTCGGAGATCGTCGCCGGTGCCCTGCAGGACCACGACCGGGCCATCATCGTCGGCGAGACGAGCTGGGGCAAAGGGCTCGTGCAGAGTGTCTACACGCTGCAGTACGGCGCAGGGCTGGCGCTGACGACGTCGAAGTACTACACCCCGTCCGGCCGCAACATCCAGCGCGACTACAGCTCGTTTTACGACTACTACGTCGCCGATGAGAGTGAAGACGGCAGCGCACCGGAGATGCCGCTGAAGGACCGCAAGAAGTTCACAACGTCGACGGGACGGATCGTCTACGGCGGTGGTGGAATCACGCCCGATATTTTCGTCAAACCGGCACCGCTGTCTCGCACGACCCAGCTCCTGGAAGTGCGCAGCGCGATCTTCAACTACGGCGTCGACTACGTCGCCAAACATCCGGACGTGACGGAAGACGTGGCCATCACGCCGGCCGTGATGGACGACTTCGTGCGCTTCGCCGCGGAGAAGGACATCGCCTCGGTCGCCGACATCCGGGATGCCCTGAGCAAGGCCAACGACAAGAGTTTCATCGAACGGGCGCTCAAGGCCGAGATCATCGCCGCGAAGTACGGTTTCGACGCCTCCTATCCCTATCGCCTGCAGGGCGACAATCAGATCGCCAAAGCGGTGGAGATGCTTCCTGACTCGCAGAAGCTGGCGGAGAAAGCGGCGGCGATTCGTGGCAGCTCCGGAGCGGCTTCGCCCGACGCGGGGACCCGCGCGGCGCAGGCGTTGCCCCACGGAAGATAACGATCAACCCTCTGAGGTTGCGCGGACGCGCAGTCACGGAATCGCGCGGTGAGCCCGCGTGACCTCGCGACTCCGTGACTGCGCAACCTCATTTTCATCTACTTGCTAGACATGAGTCGCGGTGCTAACGTGTCGCCGCTTTTGGACGGGGAGATTTTCTAGTTATGCCTGATCTCGGAAAGAAGTACACCTGTTACAGCTGTCATACGAAGTTCTACGACCTCGGAAAGCCGGTGCCTACGTGCCCGAAGTGCGGCGCGGACCAGCGCGATGCGGACGAGGCGCCGTCGGTGCCGGCGTCGCGAAGCCGGGCCCGGGCAGTCGCTCTGCCGGTCGTCGAAGAGACGCCCGACGAAGAGTTCGGTTCCGAAACCGAGGCTGCTCCCGCGGCGAGCGAAGAGGATGAAGACATCATCCCTGAAGCGGACCGCGAAGAAGAAGTCGCGGACGAAGACGACGACGAAGAATATTGAACGGTGAGAAGGAAGGTACTCAATGGGTAGACTTGGTCTGCTTGGATGTCTGGGAGCGTTGGTTCTTGTTCTTCTGATCGGGGGCGGCTGGTTTATCGGAGTCCGCAACCACATGGTGGAGCTGGATCAGCAGGTCCAGTCGCAATGGGCGCAGGTCGAGAATGACTACCAGCGCCGTTTCGACCTCATCCCGAACCTCGTACGCACGGTGCAGGGTGCCGCGAATTTCGAGAAGTCGACCCTGGAAGCCGTCATCAACGCCCGCTCGCGCGTCGGTCAGGTGCAGGCACCCGCGGGCGGTGCACCCGGCACGCAGTCGAAACTGCCGAACGATCCCAACGCCATGGCGCAGTTTGCCGCCGCGCAGGAGAATCTCGGCGGCGCGCTGTCCCGGTTGCTGGTCGTCGTGGAGCGCTACCCCGACCTGAAATCCAATCAGAACTTTCTGGAGCTCCAGTCGCAGCTCGAGGGAACCGAGAATCGCATCGCCGTCGAACGCCGCCGCTACAACGAGGTTGCACAGACGTTCAACTCGGCCGTGCTGAAGTTTCCGGCAAACATCGTCGCCAACATGAGCGGCTTCAAGCCGAAGGCGTACTTCAAAGGTGCCGCCGGCTCGCAGAATGCTCCTGAGGTGAACTTCAACTTCGGTAGCACCGCCCCCGCAACGGGCACTCGATGAAACTTCTCCGAAGCGCGATCGCGTTCGTCGCGATCGCGCTCCTTGCCTCCGCCGCGATGGCGCTGGACATTCCGCCCAAACCGACTCAGTGGGTGAATGACTACGGCGCAAACATTCTGAACGCTTCCCAGGTTCAGGAGCTCAACGTCAAACTGGAAGGCTTCTACAAGGCCACCGGCGTCCAGTTCCTCGTCATGATCTTCCCTTCGCTTGAAGGGGAGGACGACCTCGGCTACACCAACAAGGTCGCGAACATCTGGAAGGTGAAGGACGACAAGGCGCTCATGCTGTTCGTCTTCATGAAGGAGCGCAAGACGCGCATCCAGGTGGGCTACAGCATGGAGCCCGTCATCACGGATGCCTTCGCGTCGGACATCGTCCATGCGACGATCCCTCCCTTCTTCCGTGCGGGCGATTACGCGGGAGGCCTGAACGCGGCCGTGGACCAGATGGCGAAGAAGATCGACCCGAACCTCACGATTCCTGCGGGGTCTTCGCCAGCGCCGCTGCGGCAGGCTCCCGATTCCGGATTTCGCGTCAATTGGTTCGCCATTGCGATCTTCGGCGCCTTCCTGCTGCTGCGCATCTTTGCGTCTGGTCGACGTCGTCGTGGCAGCGGCTGTTTCTGGCCGCTGTTCTTTGGCGGCTGGGGTGGGGGCGGAGGGACGACGTTCGGCGGTGGCGGCGGTGGCGGTTTCAGCACCGGCGGCTCGTGGGGCGGCGGCGGAAGTTCGTTCGGTGGCGGCGGCGCCGGAGGTGGATGGTGAAGCAGCAGGAGTTCCTGGCCGCACTCGATCAGCCGCGCATCGTGGAAGCGATCGGTGCGGCGGAGCGTCAGACGTCCGGCGAGATTCGCGTCCACGTACAGCCGAAAGCGACCGGAGGCGAGATCCGTTACGTCGCCGAGCGCACCTTTGAACGCCTCGGCATGACGAAGACGGCCCTGCGGAACGGCGTTCTGTTCTTCATCGCCTCCGAAGAAAACCAATTCGTGATCCTGGGCGACCAGGGGATCGATGCGAAAGTGCCAGCTGGATTCTGGGACGACATCGCCGCACGCTTGACCGAGCGCTTCAAAGCAGGGGAGTTCACCCGGGGCATCGTCGAGGCGATTACCGCCGTGGGCGAGCACCTCAAGTCGTATTTTCCTCGTGCCGATGACGACGTCGACGAGCTGTCGGACGAGATCTCCATCAGCGAGTCCTGACGTGCCATCCTCCGTCCTGGTCGCTCTCGGTTCCAACCTGGGGGACCGAGCGCTCTTCCTGCGACGCGCCATCAACGCGCTCCGAGGTGTGATGCACGTGGTCCGCGTCAGCCGGTTTCTCGAGACGAGTCCGGTGGAGGCGCCCGGTCCGGACTACCTGAATGCGGTCGTGGCCGGGTACACGGAGCTCGATCCCCGGACGTTTCTCGTCGGGCTGCAGGCGATTGAGGCGCGGCTTGGCCGGCGGCGCACCACGCGGAACGCACCGCGCGTGATCGACCTCGATCTCATCCTGCACAGCGCCCATCTCGTGCGAGGCAAGAGTCTGTCACTTCCTCATCCCCGGTATCTTCAACGCCCGTTCGTGCGCATCCCGCTGCGGGAGCTGGAGCTCGCCTGGCGCGATCCGGTGACCGGAACTTCGCTCGGCAGATAGGTGAGCACGCAGGTCGGACTCTCCAGTCCGAATTCTGTCGCCTCGCGCTAGCGCGTCGCGACGGGGCCACCGCTGAGCGTGGTGTGAATGTGCGCGTGCAGAGTGGGCACGGCACGGGTCAGCAGCGGATAGGGGTTGACCATCTCGTCATTCTGGTTGATGCCGAAGTGGAGATGGGAGGGCGTGTTCTTAGCGTTTCCGGTGTTGCCGACATAGCCGACCAGGTCGCCCGCCTGGACTTCCATCCCTTCGTAGAGTCCGGCAGCCCAGCGATCGAGATGGGCGTAGTAGAACGAAGCCCCGTTCTCGGTCGTCAACCAGATGCAGTGTCCACCCAGTTTCTGGTCGCCAATGAAGCTGATCACGCCGTCGACGACCGCCACGATCTCGGTTCCCTTCGTGGCGAAGATGTCGATTCCCTTGTGAACGCGGGCACCGCCATCGCGCGGTGCGTGCCAGCTGTCATCCAGCATGGAGGCGCGAACGCCGACGACCGGCTGCCGCAGGCTCATTTTCGAAAGAGGAGCGAACATCGCCTGGGCGCGTACGCCGAATTCGCGGTCGCGGGACTGGGTACTGGCGACGGACGGCGTCGTGAGCAGCGTGCGGGCAGTTTCGCGGCTGTTGCAGCGATTGAGGTCGATCCGCATCTGCGCCTTGAGCTGGCTCCAGTCATCGTCCTCGGATGAGGAGAGCGAGGTCGCGAGGCCTGCCGATGCGGCATTTGCTGCTGGGGCGGTGGCAACGGAGGCGCAGCCGGCGAGCGCGAGCAGAGCGATGCTGCACAGCACGCCAGACGTGCGAACCCACCCACTACGCGGTCGATAGGGATTCATTGGGGGTTTGGAATAGCGGACACGAGTGTAAATAATTTCGTTCGCGGTGTAAAGGGTAGGGGGTCAACCTGCCCCTTCACCCCTTACCGAAAAGAACGTCGGCGAATTCGTCGACCCGGCGAACACCGGCCACCGTGATATCCGCGCGGATCTCAAGAACATTCGATTGAGGAATGATGATGCGGCGGAAGCCGAGGGCCGCTGCCTCACGAGCGCGGAGGTCAGCCTGGGAGACGCTGCGTACCTCGCCGAGGAGGCCGACCTCGCCGAAGACGACGACATCGTGCGGGATCGGGACATTGTGCTGTGACGAGATGAGCGCTGCGACGACGCCGAGGTCGATGGCGGGTTCGTCAATTTGCAGTCCGCCGGCGAGATTTACATAGACGTCGTTCGCTAGAAAGTTTCCGCCGTGCTTCTTCTCCAACACGGCGAGCAGCAGCGCCACGCGGTTGGCGTCCATCCCGATGGCCATGCGGCGGGGTGACGGGAAGTGGGTTGCCGAGACCAGCGCCTGGACCTCGATCAGGAGCGGCCGGGTGCCCTCGACGGCAGCGACGATGGCGGATCCCGCGGTCGTGCTCCTCTGCGAGATGAGTGCGGCCGACGGATTCGGTACTTCTTCGAGGCCGTCATCGTGCATCTCGAAAATCGCCACTTCATTCGCTGGCCCGAAGCGGTTCTTGTACGCGCGGACGACGCGGTAGTTTTGAAACTTCTCGCCCTCGAAGTAGAGGACCGTATCGACGATATGCTCCAACGATTTCGGTCCGGCGATCGTCCCTTCCTTCGTGATGTGACCGATGAGGAAGATCGGGACGGAAAGGCGTTTGGCGGCGGTCATCAGCAGTCCGGCAGAGTCCCGGACCTGTCCGACCGAACCGGGCGTCGAGCTGCTCGTCGACGTGTGTACGGTCTGAATCGAGTCGATGATGACGGCGACCGGCTTGAGTGTTTCCGTGACGCTGATGATCCGCTCGACGGAGGTCTCGGCGAAGAGCCGGATGTTCTCGCTGGTCGTTCCCAGCCGTTTCGCGCGGATGGCGATCTGGCGCGGTGACTCTTCGCCGGACACGTAGAGGACGATGCCGTCACGGGCGAGTTGCTCGGCAGCCTGCAGCAGGAGAGTGGACTTTCCGATTCCCGGCTCGCCGCCGACGAGGGTCACGGCGCCTGCGACGAGGCCGCCGCCGAGCACACGATCGAGTCCGGCGATGTCGGTGGCGATGCGGGGCGAGGCATCGTCATCGATCGCTGCGATCGACACCGGCACCGCACCGGAAGCGGTCAGCACCTGCGCGACCTGCTCTTCGCCGTACGAGTTCCACGCGTTGCACTCGGGACAACGGCCGAGCCATTTCGGCGACTGGCCGCCACACTCACTGCAGGAAAAGACCGCCGATTTTTTCGCCACTAGCCCTGGATTGTAGCGAAGCGGTGTAGTGGCGTCGCGGACTTCCGCCGGTCACTCTCGTGAGGCGGTCGCTCTGATCTACGAAGCGTAGATCGTCAGTTGAGGGCCTTGTTGCGCCGCGCCGTGTCGATCACGAGGCCGAAGGTCTGCATCGGCTCAGAGTCCTTCTGGAGGACCGCGGTGCCATAGCCCTCCTTCGAGAGAAAATCGAACCGCACTTCCTTGTACGGAACACCCTTTGGGAGGCGAGCCTGTCGGTAGTACCAGGCCTCGCGTCGTCCCTTCGTGGAGTCCGTGTCGAGGTTGTCCTCGGCCCGTGGCACGCCGCCTACGCTCGCGCTGACCGAGTTTCTCGTCGTTCGTCCCGCGGTGCCCTGAGTCGCGGCGGGACCGCTCTGCGACGAGATGGATCCGAGGCCGCTCGAGTTTCCGCCAGTGCGGAGCTGGCCCATGACGTCGTCTCGCGACGACACCTGGGAGACGCTGGCGTAGGTCGGCGGCCCAAGAAACGTGAAGACCGCTCCTGGATCGGTGAAGCGTCCAGCCTGTTTGGGCGTGGCAAACGTCGCGTCCGCAAAGGCCATGCGGCGTTCGAACTCGACCCGGAGCTCGTTGAAATCATTCGCCGGTGTCGGATCGAGCTGTCTCCAGAACGCTTCGATGAAGGCTGCGCGCTCGGCGTCGTTCGTGAATGTCGAAAACTCTTTCTTTTGCGCCGGAGTGAGGAGATAGCGGACTGGGGACTCGACCCAATGAGCGTCGGGTGGCAGGCTCCAGGAGGCGGGCGTCGAAAAAACGGAGTAGGCCGTGGCAATCGTCGTCGACCGGCCGCGTGCTTCCTTCCGCGCCTGTTCGAACAGATCGACGGTTGCCTTGGGAAAGGCTGGAGAGGCGATCGAGGTGTTCGGCGAGAATCCGAGGAACGTGATGAAGGCGTCCTTTGCTTCATTCTTCTGCCCGAGGGCGGCCAGATTCGCGCCGCGGTAGAAGGTGAGGACGGGGAGCAATTTCGCGCGCTCGTTCTCGGAACCCGGCTGTGCGCTGCGGAGATCGAGTTGATCGAGATCGGCCAGCGAGCTCTTGAAGTCACCGGCGGAGAAGGCGTCCTTTGCTCGTCGGAAGAGATCCGGAAGTGGCTGTGCGGCGAGAACGGCGGTCCATAGCAACAGCGAGATCGAGAAAAGGATGCGTGCTGTTTTCATGTGGCTCTCCGGGATCGGTTCTGTGAAGTCGTTCGTGTGCACCGATCGTGCGGTGTTGTGTGCCCTCTGTTTTCCTCAGGCGACGCCGCGGATCATCTTACCCCGTGACTGTGATCTCGCCGCGCAGGTCCCGCTGCATCTCCCGCTTCACTTTCCCCGCCCCATATCCTCGGCTGAAGAGGTAGTACAGCTTTGCCAGCGCGGCCTCCGCGGTCATGTCGAAACCGCTGATGACGCCTGCCTGCGCAAGTGCGGAGCCGGCGGCGTACTCGGAGAGATCGACGGTACCCTCGAGGCATTGCGTGCAGTCGACGATGACCACTCCGCGTCGGGTTGCCTCCGCCAGCGCGGCAAGAAAGTCTTCGTCCTGGTCGGGTCCGTTCCCGACGCCGTACGCTTCCAGAACGAGTCCCTGCAATGGCGGGCGGAGGACGTTGCGGACGAGCTCGGGGGAGATGCCGGGAAACAGGCGCAACGCGCTGACGACGGGCGATGCCAGCTCGTCCACACGAAACGTCTGCCGCGGACGCGGCGTGCGCACGAGATCGTGGTTGATCTCGATGTCGATTCCAACCGTACCGAGGGGGGGAACGTTCGGCGAGGCGAATGCGGCGAATCCGTCTGCACTCACTTTCACCGCGCGGCATCCCCGCAGCAGCTGCCCTCCAAAATAGAGACAGACTTCGGGGACCTTGTGGTTCGCCGCGATGATCAGGGAGGTGATGAGATTCTCGCGACCGTCGTTGCGCACTTCGCACAAGGGAATCTGCGAGCCGGTGACGATCACGGGCTTCCCGAGGCCGTTCAACATGAATGGCAGCGCGGAGGTGGTGTAGGCCATCGTGTCCGTTCCGTGCAGGACGACGAAGCCGTCGTAGTCGTCGTAGTGATCGCCGATGTCGCGGGCGATCTTCACCCACTCACGAGGAGTCATGTTGGAAGAATCGAGGAGCGGGGCGTACTCGTGGACGTGAAAGCGGGGCATTGAGGGATGCCGCAGTTCCGGCATCTCGTCCATCTGCGCCTGCAGAAAGCCGGAGGCAGGCACGTAGCCAGCGCGAGTGCGTTTCATCCCGATCGTGCCGCCGGTGTAGGCGATGTAGACGCGTTTTCGCATGGACGTGGGGCGCCGGCGGCCTCGCCAGCGTCGTGAAGCCTACTTCGCGCCGCCCTTCACGACGACACCATCCTTCATGACGAACGAGACCCTCTCCATGACCTTGATGTCGTCGAGCGGATTGCCGGGGACGGCGATGATGTCGGCGAGCTTGCCCGACGTGAGCGAGCCGCGATCGTCGACACCGAGAAGCGCGGCAGCGACGGTGGTGGCGGAGCGAAGCGCCGCAGCGGGCGTCATGCCCAGGCCGGTCATGAGGGCGAACTCCCGGCCGTTCAATCCGTGCGGCGAGACGGCGGAGTCCGTGCCGAACGCGATCTTCACGCCGACCTTGAGCGCGTTGCGGAACATTTCGCTGCGCGCGGCCAGCGCCGCCCTGGCTTTGGTGGCGATCGCGGGCGGGAACGACTCGAGCCTTCCGCCGAGCCAGTCGCCGGCGAGGAGCGTCGGTACCAGGTAGATGCCCTTGTCCCGCATCTGCGTCAGCGTCTCGGGTTTGATGAACGAACCGTGCTCGATCGAGTCGACGCCTGCCACGACGGCCATGCGTGCCGCCGCATCGCCGTGACAATGAGCGGCAACCTTGCGGCCCCAGTGATGCGACTCCTCGACGATCGCGTTCATCTCCTCCTGCGACAGCTCGGGTGCGTCGACCGGGTCGGACAGCGAGAGCACGCCACCGGAGGGCATGAACTTGATGACGTCCGCTCCATACTTGATCTGATAGCGAACGGCGGCGCAGCACTCGGACGGGCCGTTGCAGACGCCATCGATGGGGCCGAGTGCGGGGATCCCTTTCGAGGGCGGAATCGGATCGCTGTCGCCGTGTCCCGCCGTCGCCCCGATGGCGTGGATGGCGATGAGCATGCGCGGTCCCACCACCCATCCATGGTTGATCGCGTTCCGCAGTCCAACGTCGACATAGTCGTTCGCGCCGACGTTGCGCACGGTCGTGAAGCCGGCGTCGATCGTCTTGCGGGCGAACGTCGTCGCCAGAAGCGCCTGCTCCGCCGGCTGACGCATGAGATCCTGAAAATGCTGGAGGTAGTAGTTGTCCCCGTTTTCCTCGGTGAGGTGGACGTGGGAGTCGATCAGGCCCGGCAACAGCGTGACGTCACCGAGGTCGATGATCGTCGCGTTGGCGGGAACGTCGACGCTGGCGCCAGCAGCGAGGATCCGATTGCCCGAAACAACCACCGAACCGTTGCGGATGATGGTGTCCGACGTGCCGTCGAACAGGCGCGCGGCCCGCAGCACGACGGCGCGCGGCGGCGCAACGGGTGCGATCTGTTGAGCAACTGCCTGGGAAGCGGTGAGCAGGATTGCGGCGGCAAGGATTCTCATGCGGCAAACGTAGCACAGCACTTCAGAAGAGAAATAACCATCGGCCGGGCAGTGAACAAAATGAGTCAGATCTCGTCCGTCCCTAACCTTACGATCCTGCAATCGTCCTAACGGAACATGAAGACAGCCTGGCCGTGGATATGTCTGAGTGCACTGGTGTGTCTTTCCGCGATCGCGCAACAGCCGCCGCCGAAGCCGCGCGAGCCCGTCGAGTCGTTCGCCATTAAACGAGCGACGGGCCCGATCACGATCGACGGCGATCTCTCCGACGCAGCCTGGAAGGATGCCGTACAGATCGACAAGTGGTACGAGACGAACGCCACCGACAACACGGAGCCTCAGGTCAGGAACGTCGGGTGGATCACCTACGACGACCGATTCTTCTATGCGGCCTTCCACTTTGCGGACCCGCATCCCGAGAGCATTCGAGCCCCGTTCGCCGACCGGGACAATGTGCCGAACTCCACGGACTACGCCGGCGTCATCCTCGACACGCGGAACGACGGCAAGACCGCGCTTCTCTTTCTGACGAACGCCCGCGGGATCCAGTACGACTCCGTCAGCGACGACACCAGCGGCAACGAAGACAGCTCTCCGGACTTCTTCTGGGAATCGGCGGCGAAGATTACGAAGGATGGGTGGGACCTCGAACTTCGCATTCCGTTCTCGTCGCTTCGCTACAAGAAGGCGGATCCGCAGACGTGGGGCATCCTCCTCTACCGCAACTATCCGCGCGATCGCCGCTATCAGTTTTTTGCAAACAAACTTATCAAGGGCGGAAACTGCTTCATCTGTTACGAAAACAAGATCACCGGCCTGACGGGCCTGCCCGCTGGTGGGCACATCGTCGCGGCGCCGTATGTGACGGTGAAAGAGCAGGGAACGCCGCGCGGCAACCAGCTCGGCAACCGCATCGTGAATGCTCCCGCAAAAGGGGAAACGGGGCTCGACGTGAAGTGGACTCCCAATGCCGACAACGCCATCGACGCGACGCTGAACCCCGATTTCTCGCAGGTGGAGTCGGACGTCGCCGCAATCTCCACGAATCAGCGCTTCGCGATTTTCTTTTCCGAGAAGCGGCCGTTCTTCCTCGAAGGTGTCGAGCTGTTCAACACCCCGATTCAGGCGGTGTACACACGGACTATCACGTCGCCGCGGTACGGATTGCGATCTACCGGCAAGTTCGGCGACAACGACTACACGGTCCTCATCGCGTCCGATCGAGGTGGAGGATCGACGATCCTGCCGGGCGCGAACGGCTCCGATTTCGCCGACCAGGATTTCAGCTCCACGGTCGCCATCGGCCGGGTGCGCCACAACATCGGCCTCTCCTACATCAGCCTTCTCGGCACCGTCCGCGAGTCGGAGGGGAGCGCTCACAATCGAGTGCTCGGCCCCGACTTTCAATGGAGGCCGAACGACAAGGACACAGTGACCGGCGAGCTTCTCTTCAGCAATACGAAAACGCCCGTGCGCCTCGATCTGGCCACGGAGTGGAACGGTCAGACGCTGAACGGACATGCCGCCGACGTCTGGTGGTCACGGTCGACCCGGCATTACGACTGGATCGTCGAACAGAGAGACTTCAGCGACGGTTTCCGCGCGGACAACGGCTTCGTTCCACAGGTCGGTTTTCGCGAGTCGTTCTTCGAAGGTGGCTACACGATGCGGCCGACGTCGGGGTTCGCGAATCGCGTGCGCCTCTTTCTCCATGGTGACTATCAGTCGGCCTCGAACGGCGACCTGCTTTTCAGCGACCGCTCGGCAGGCATCGGATTCGACGGCAAGTTCGCTTCGAGCACGCGGCTGCGCTTCTCCGTAAACGGTGTCCGCAGCGGGGACAAAGTGCTGACGCGGCGTCAACTTCTCTATTCGACCCAGTTCACGCCGTCGCGGCTGATCTCCAACATCAACGTCAGCGGTTCCGCCGGCGAGGACGTCGATTTCTCCAATACCCGCCTCGGACGCGGTGTGAGTACCCAGGTCAGCGGCATCGTCACGCCGACCAGTCATCTGGAGCTACGCCTCAACCAGAGCCTGAGCTGGCTGAACGTAAAACCGCTGCCGAGTCAGATCGGAATCGAAAGCGGACGCCTTTTCACGGCGCAGATCGAGCGAGTGCGCGCGACGTATACATTCAATTCGAAGATGTTCGTCCGTGGCATCGTGCAGAACGTCCGCACCAACCGGAACCAGCAGCTGTTCCTCCGTTCGGCCAGTCAGCACGGCGGCAATGTGACCTCGTCGCTCCTGTTCGCTTACAAGGTGAACTGGCAGACCGTACTCTTCGTGGGCATGGGCGACGAGCGCGACATCGAAACGAACGAGAACAAGCTCCAGCCAGCGAGCCGGCAACTGTTCATGAAGATGTCCTACGCATTTCAGCGATAGCGGTGCTCACGAAAAAAGAAGGGGCCGCCAGGTCGTAGCGCCAGCGGCCCCGCTGGCTGGCGGCGCTACGGCTCGTCGGGCACTACGATCAGGCGGTGCGGTCCGGGGACGGCGTCGAGACCGGGGGAGGAATCACCGGGCTGCTGACGTCGGTCGACGGGCCGGAGCCTGGAGCGATGGTCATCGTCTCTCCCGGGCTCTGCTCCGGGTAGTACTCCTTCATCTTCAGGTAGTCGGTCCCGGTCTCATCGCGGAGGATGTCGTTCACCTCCCAACCTTCCAGCGTCTCGCGCTCGAGCAGCTTGCGCGCGATGCGGTCGAGCGACGACTTGTGTGTCGTGATGATTTCCTTCGCGTGGGCGTAAGCCCTGTCGAGAATCCGCTTCACCTCGCGGTCGATCTCGACTGCGGTCGCTTCGGAGAAATCCTGATGCTGTGCGAACTCGCGGCCGAGGAAAATGGCCTCTTCCTTCTTGCCGAACGTGACGGGACCGAGCTCCGACATGCCCCATTCGCAGACCATCCGCCGTGCCATCGCCGAGGCGCGCTCGATGTCGTTGCCGGCGCCGGTCGTGATCTCGTTGGTGAAGATCTCTTCGGCAAGCCGCCCGCCCATCAGCACGGCCAGCATCGCCTCGAGATACTTCTTCGAGTATGAGTATTTGTCCTCGGTGGGAAGCTGCTGCGTGAGGCCGAGGGCACGGCCACGCGGAATGATGGTGACCTTGTGGAGCGGATCGGCGGCGGGGAGGACGGCCGCGACGACGGTGTGTCCCGACTCGTGATACGCGGTGTTCCGCTTCTCACGGTCGCTCATGACCATCGACTTGCGCTCGACGCCCATGAGGACCTTGTCCTTGGCAAACTCGAAGTCGACCATCTGCACTTTCTTCTTGTCGTAGCGGGCGGCGTTGAGGGCGGCCTCGTTGACGAGGTTGGCGAGATCCGCGCCGCTGAAGCCCGGCGTGCCACGCGCGATGACCGAGTGATCGACGTCTTCCGAGAGCGGGATGGTGCGGGTATGGACGCGGAGGATGCCCTCGCGCCCTTTGAGGTCGGGGAGGTCGACGACGACACGGCGGTCGAAACGGCCGGGACGGAGCAGGGCAGGATCGAGAACGTCGGGACGGTTCGTGGCGGCGACGAGGATGACACCGTCGTTCGACTCGAACCCGTCCATCTCGACGAGGAGTTGGTTCAGCGTCTGCTCGCGCTCATCGTGTCCGCCGCCGAGGCCTGCGCCGCGGTGGCGCCCGACGGCGTCGATCTCGTCGATGAAGATGATGCACGGTGCGTTCTTCTTGCCTTGTTCGAAGAGATCACGGACGCGCGAGGCGCCGACGCCCACGAACATCTCCACGAAGTCGGAACCGGAGATCGAGAAGAACGGTGCGTTCGCTTCGCCGGCGATGGCGCGTGCGAGCAGGGTCTTGCCGGTGCCCGGAGGTCCCATCAGCAGGACTCCTTTCGGAATCTTGCCTCCGAGCTTCGTGAACTTCTGCGGTTCTTTGAGGAACTCGATGATCTCGTGCAGCTCGATCTTGGCCTCGTCGACGCCGGCGACATCCTTGAACGTCACCTTCTTGGCGTTGCCGGAAAGAAGCTTCGCTTTGGACTTGCCGAACGAGAGGGCCTTGTTGCCTCCTGCCTGCATCTGGCGCATGAAGAAGATCCAGAGACCGACGAGGAAGAGGATCGGAGCCCAGGTGATGAGAGCTGTGACGAATGGTGCGTCGGCCGCATGCTCGACTTCGACCTTCACGTTCTTGGCGCGAAGCTGATCGATCATGGCGGGATAGTTCGTGGGAGCGGTCGTATGGAATTCCTTCTTCACGGCGCCGGCAGCGGCACGGGCTTCGCCGCGCACGTCGTCGCCGCGGATCGTGACGCTTTCCACGGCACCCTGGTTGACACGATCGAGGAACGTGCTGAATGCAATCGTCTCGCTCGTCGCCTGAGTCGACTTGAAAAGGGTCCAGAGCAGCAACATCAGGACGATGATGACGGCCCAGAGCAGCACCGTTTTAAACGTCGAATTCAATGAATGCCTCCAAGGGTGCACGCGGATGCGCCGGGCGTGCCATACATAACAGGTCAAAGGAACGATCCGCGAGCCGGTGAAATTCTAAACGCTCACCGGTTTCCGCCCGGCGGCGGTTTTCCACTCGCGCTACGGTTTAACGGTGGCGAGGTAGGGAAGGTTGCCGTGCCGCCCGTCCATTTCCAGGCCGTAGCCCACATACGAGCCGGCGCCGGCCTCGAACGCCGGAAAATCGACCACCAGGTCGACGGTCCGTGCGTCCGGCCGGTCGAGCAGCGCCACGAGCTTCAGACTGGTCGGATTCTTCTGACGGAGCTGGGTGAGGAGATACGTCTCGATGACGCCCGTAGCGACGACGTCCTTGACCAGGTACACCGTCCTTCCACGGAGGTCGATCCAGCTCAGAAAATCGATCTCCATCGCCGAGGCCACCTCCGTGTCGGCCATCTCGCGCACGACATCGATGAATCCGTAACCGGCGTCACCCGGGATGCGCCGCAGGAGGTCGGCCATGAAACAGGAAGCGCCTTTGAGGATGCCGAGGAGGAAGATCGGGGCCTGACCGGCGTCGTGCCGAAGGTCGGCAGCGAGCGCGGAGACGCGCTTGTCAATCTCTCTGGCGCTGAACGCTTTCGTGATCTTGCTCAATGGCGACCTCGTAACGATCGGCGGCCTCGTCCGTGACCTTGAACAGTTCTGAAACTTCAACGCCGGCGACCCACGCGATGGTGTCTTCCCACAGAACCAGTGGGATCCCATCACGTGACGCTGCCGGGATTTTACGATCAATCAACAGATCCTTCAGTTTTTTGTCGTGGGACATGCCGAGGGGCTGCATGCGGTCGCCCTCGCGGCGGTTGCGAACGGTGAAGTGCGGCCGGGCGCCGGCGGGTAGCTGGATCTGTTGCTCCGTCGTCGATGAGGTCGCTGGATCAATGCGAATCGTAGCGGCGATCTCGGGGATGAAAACCGGGCGGCCTGCCTCGATCTCGACTTCGAATCGTGGCGGCGAAACGCTCCGTTCCTCCCGCTTGCGGAGGACCAGCTCCCCGTCCTCGGTCACCAGCTCGACCGACTTCGTGACGGATGTGCGTTTCGTGGTCAGGGCCAGTCGGGCCAGATCGGCCGCGGAGACGTCGCGCGCGGTCGGATCAAGGCGCCGGATCTGCCGCAGCAGCAGTGCCTGCCGCAACCACAGATCGTCCGGCATCGACCGGAAGCGGCTCTCGTTTTCGGACTCCACCACATCCTCGGCCGCGTCGATCGCGGCTTCCAGCACGGGCCATTGCTCCATCGCCTGCCCGGCAACCGCGGCAAGGTTGTCGACGACGGATGCGTCCAACTCTCGCAGGACTGTGCGCACGCGGTTGCGCAGGAAGCGCGGATCGGCATTCGAGCGGTCGAGGCGGGGAGTGACGTTGCGCGCTGTGAGGAAGGCCTCGATCTCCGTGCGCGTGACGGTGAGGAGCGGCCGGATGATGCCGTCGTCGCGCACGGGATGGATGCCGCGGAGCACGGCGATACCGCCGCCGGTCATCAGCCGCATCAGGATTGTCTCGGCCTGATCGTTCTTCTGGTGGGCTGTCGCAATCAGCGCGTCGCCCGCAAGCTCCCGCAGCCGCGCATATCGAACCTCGCGCGCGGCCGCCTCGATGCCACGATCGCGGACGGCGACGGGATCCAGCGTGCCATCCGCGACGTGAAGAGGGATGTCGTAGCGCGCACAAAGCTCGCGGACATACGCCTCGTCGTCATCGGAGTCTCTCCCGCGAAGGTGGTGGTTCACATGCGCCGCGGCGAACTTCACGTCACCCAGTTCGACGAGCGCGATGAACAGGGCCGTCGAGTCGACGCCACCGGAAACGGCGGCGACGATGGGACGATGCCTGATCCCATGCGCAGAGAGGAAGCGGCTGAGTGCCTCGACGATCACGCGTTCCAGCGCACCCGCGGTGTTAGTTGTTGGTGATGTTCGACTTCGACCTTATGATCGTCGTCGCTGCCACGCTGATCGGATGAACGCCGTCCGACTTGAATAGGATCTTCGCCTCGCCGGCGGCTTTCGCTGTGGCGGCCGGATTTGCGTCGAAGGCCCTCTTCTGTGCGAAGTTCCAGCGTTTCGTAACGGTGCCGCCCGCGGATCCCCAGACTTCGATCTGCGCGTCCGGCGCCTGGATACCGGCGCTTTTCGGGGCGCTGATGGTGACTGCATACTCGCCGGCCGGCAGGATTCCGAAGCTGGTTTTCCCATCGGCATTCGTCGTGCGCGCCGACATCCCGCCACCCGGGTTCCTCCCAAGTTTCACATCGACGCCTTTGAGCGGCGCCCCCGCAAAGGCCGGGGCGGCCGCGACCATCAACGTCACTAGAGCAAGGCACAGGCTCCTTCGCATCAGCATGGGACGATCCTCCATGCAGTCAGATTACTCCCAGCCGGCGATTACATGAAGGTAGGAGTCGGAAGCACCGCTGGAACCCTCGACGAAAAGGAAGGACTGTCCGTCCGGGGTCGGTGAGAACGTGAGCGTATGGGCTGGCGCCTTGAAGAGCTCCGTGCTGCTGGTTTCCCTCCAGTCGCCAGGGACGCGAGGAACGACGCTGACCACCGCATTCTGCCCGGAAAGACAAAACAACTCTTTCCCGTCCGCCCGCCATCGCGGTTCGTGGCTTCCCGCCGTCGCCACGAGCAATCGCGGTGCTTCCGCCCCCGTCGTACTCTGCAAGAAGATTTCATTCAATCCATTCGCATCGGAGGAGTACGCGAGCCACTTCCCGTCGGGTGAGAGATGCGCCTCGCTCTCTTCGAACGTCGTATTGAGGACAGCCGTGGCCTGACGGGTCCGCATGTCGAGCCGGTAGATGTCGGCGTTCGATTGAGGGACTTCTCGGGTGAAGAAGAGCGTCCCGCCATCGGGCGTGAAGCTGCCGGCAAACTGGAATGTGCCCGGCGGCATCAAGTCCTCGGATCGCGTCGAATTCAAGCCGCGCCTCACGAGGCGGGGGAACGTTCCTGCGGCTGCCTGGGAGTAGACGATCGCTCCTCCGTCCGGAGTCCATACCGGCGTCAATTCCAGGCCCGGATCATTTGTGAATCGATTGCGTACCCCTCGCGCGAGATCGTAGAGCCAGATGTCGCCGAGCTGGGTGGCCCGATCGAGAACCGTCACGGCCGCCCGCCGGCCATCGGGCGAGACGCTGAGACTGAATCGGCTGAAGACGTTGTGGTCGTCGATGACTTTCACCGTTCCCTTACGATCTGCCATGACCAGCGCGCCGGTGCTGGTGTCTGTCCCGTAGACGATGGATCCATTCGATGCGTCGAACTCGGCAGTGCCAGACGCGTAGAAATAGGCGACGCTGTCCGCGACGAGGGCCGGATCGCCGAGCATCGTGCCTTTCGTGATGTCAAACCGCTGGGCGAGGAGTTTCCCGTCGCGGACGTAGAGCAGTTGATCCTCGGAGAGGAACGTTGCCTGCGACACGTTCTTCAGCAGATTCGAGGACGCGGACGAATCGAGGGATGCCAGGACCAGATACCGGTCGAGAGAGTTGTCGCTCCCCGCCGAATAGATGAAATGGTGCCCGTCGGGATGCAGTCTCGGCCAATAGTGCCGCCACTGACCTTTCTTGAGCGTCGTAACCTTGACCGCTGTTCCCCCGCTGTCAGGAATCCGGAGGACCTCGGCTCGCCCTCCCGGACGGTCGGCAAGAATGATCGTGTGACCCTGCCAGGAAGCGACTGCACCACTCCCTTCGACGTCGCAAAGGAACTCCGGGACTCCACGGCCGCTGGCCTTGACCTTCCAGAGTTTGCTGTGAGCGCTGAAGCCGATCCATTCCCCATCCGGAGACCAGAAGGGCCCCCAGCCATCGTCGGATCCATCCAGTTTCCTGACGGCGAACGAGTCGATGCGCCGCACGAACAGACTCTGTGTCCCTTTCTGGGTCGCCGCGAAGCAGAGCGTCTGTCCGTCGGGCGAGAGAGCCATGTCTGGTGACTCGTATGAACGGAACAGCGAAATGTCCTCGGGGGGAACAAAGTGAAGGTGAGTCCCCATCGCCCGAACCACGTTGCCAGGACGGACTTGCGAGGCGCCCCACACCAACAACCCTCCGACGACTGCCGCTGCGATGGGCAAGGCCACGAACAGCCACCGTCGCGATGCAGGTGTGACTACGGCAGCGGCGGGCTCCGTCGGCGTCGATGACTCGCTCAGCCATCGCAGCTGGCGCGCGACGTCCTGTGCCGTTTGCCAGCGATCATCGGGATTCTTCTCGAGGGCGGTCAGGACGATTCGCTCCAGCGCCGCGGGCAGCGTGGGCTGCAGCGAGCGCGGGGGAATCGGATCAGACGAGAGGATCGCGGCACTGATCGCAGCACGCGAGTCGCCTCCGTACGGGCGTAGTCCCGTCGCCATCTCGTAAAGGACACAGCCGAGGGAGAAGATGTCGGTGCGGTGGTCGACGGGCTTTCCTTCGAGTTGCTCGGGCGACATGTAGACGACCGTTCCCACCACCATCCCCTCGGCCGTGATGGGATTCGCGGCCGTCGGCGCTGCGGAGTCGTCGGAGAACACGCGCTCCGGCTCGGCCAGCCGCGCCAGACCGAAGTCGAGCAGCTTGACGCCGGAACTGGTCAGCATCACGTTGCCCGGCTTGAGGTCGCGGTGGATGATTCCGGTGCGATGCGCGTGCTGGAGCGCCTGCGCGATCTCGGTGCCGTAACGCAGGACCTGGCTCAGTGGCAGACGTCCGCGGGCGATCCGATCGGCGAGCGATTCGCCCTCGATGTACTCCATGACCAGGTACTCGATGTCGTTGGCGCGGCCGACGTCGTAGAGCGCGCAGATGTGCGGATTGGAGAGCGCTGAGATCGCGCGGGCCTCACGCTCGAACCGGGCCCGAAGCGCGCTGCTCGCCGTGATGTCGGAGAGCAGTGTCTTGATGGCCACGGTCCGGTTGAGACGCGTGTCGCGAGCCCGATAGACCTCGCCCATCCCCCCCGCACCGAGGAGGATATCGATCTCGTAGGGGCCGAGCATCGTTCCCTTCGGAAGTGTCACGGTGAGACGATGATAGCGGAGTCGAAGGGCGCCATCCCGTTCCCTTCGCAGAACGCGCGCGTGATCCGATGCCGGAAGGCGAACAGGCGCCGGAGCCGCCGTTCGATGATCCCGTGACCGAAAACACGACCGACGATGCGACCGATGACGCCAAAGGGCAGTTCGTATTCGATGTCATCGATGAGGACCGCGCCTTCCGGATGAGGCTCCACGCGGTGCCGGTGTCGCCAGCTCCGGAAGGGCCCTCGAACCTGCTGATCCTCAAAGGAATGCGGCGGGTCGTACGCGGTGTGGACCGACTCCCACCGGATGAAAATGCCGGGTGCAATGCGGGCATCGACGGTGGCGCGGCTCCCGACGTGCAGATTGGGCGCGACCTCGATGATCCGGGACCTCTCCCACGGCGGCAGGAGCATCGCGAACGCATCGGGGCGCTCGTGAAAGGCGAAGAGCGTCTCCGGCGTCGTGTGGATGATGCTTGCGGAGGTAAATCGCACGTGCGGAGAAGGGAGCGGGACGAAGGGTGGTTGGTGGCGGTGCCCAGAGTCGAACTGGGGACCTAGCGCTTATGAGACGCCCGCTCTAACCATCTGAGCTACACCGCCAGGAGGTGTGTCCGGAGGATATACTCAACGCCGCGCGGCGCAGAAAATTTCGCGGCGCGGAGCGTCGAATGTCCTACGTCGAGGGGCGGCAGTGCGTGCGTTGTGGAGAGGTCGAAGCGGATGTTCTCCTCGAGCGTTGCGTCGCCTGCGGCCGGAACTTCTGTGCCGACTGCGCCTACCGCGCCACGGGACGGCGATACTGCTCCGCGGAGTGTGCACGCGCATTCTTCTACGGAGAGAGTGATGACGACGAAGGCAATCCCGATTCCGACGACTGACAGCCTCAAAACCACCCGACGCCCCCGGCGCCTGCGCCGCACCGATTCGATTCGAAGCCTCGTGCGCGAGACCGTCGTCCGTCCCGAGGACCTGATCTACCCGCTGTTCGTCGTCCCGAATTCACGGCCCAAGGTGGAGATCAACTCCATGCCCGGTGTGTTGCAGCTGCGCGTGCGCGACGTGGTCGAGGAAGCGCGGCGCGCGTACGACTCGGGCATCCGCGCCGTGCTGCTCTTCGGACTGCCCGAGTTCAAGGACGGCATCGGCTCGGCGTCGTGGGATCCGGCGGGACCGGTACAGGCAGCAATCGAGGGAGTCAAGCGCGCGGTGCCGGGGATGACGGTCATGGCCGACGTCTGTCTCTGCGAGTACACGGACCACGGCCATTGCGGCGTCATCGTCGATCACAACGGGGTGAAGGACGTCGACAACGATCAGACGCTGCCGCTGCTGGCGAAGCAGGCTGTCTCGTTCGCTGCCGCCGGCGCCGATTTCGTCGCGCCGTCGGACATGATGGACGGCCGCGTCGGCGCGATCCGTGAGGCGCTCGACGGCGCCAGCCTGACCGAGGTCGGGATCATGGCGTACTCGGCAAAATATTCGTCCGGGTTTTACGGCCCGTTTCGCGAGGCGGCCGAGTCGGCGCCGCAGTTCGGCGACCGGCGCAGCTACCAGATGGATCCCGCGAATGTCCGCGAGGCGATTCGCGAGATGGAGCTGGATGTGGAGGAAGGGGCGGACATGATCATGGTCAAGCCCGCGCTCTCCTACCTGGATGTCATCCGCGTCGCGCGCGAGAACTTCGACCTGCCGGTGGCGGCGTACAACGTCAGCGGTGAGTACTCGATGGTGAAGGCGGCGGCGGAACGTGGCTGGATCGACGGTCCGCGGGTCATGAACGAGATCCTGACATCGATCAAACGAGCGGGTGCGGATCTGATCATCACGTACCACGCACTGGAGTTCGCGGAGAAGCAGGGATGAGGACCCGGGGCGAGGGGTGAAGCAGGGACGAGGGAGAACGCAGAGATGAGAGAGTAGGGGTTGAGCGAGAACGCGGAGATGAGGCAGCAGCCCCGTGCCCGTCGTGTCGCTTGCCCCTAATCCATCACTACTCGTCGCTGAGTCATCCCTCGTCCCTGCTCACTCACCCGCACCAGACGGCGCTGACCGCGTCCGGGTGATCGAGCAGGTACCCCTCTTCGTCATCGTTGTATTCGATGACGGCACCATCGAGGCGGGACGCGGACATGTTGTCGAGGGCGACGGCGATTCCGCTCACCTCGACTACCTCATCCCCGTCGATCGGCCCCTCGGCGTACGCGAGACGATAGCCGCTGCCGCCGCAGCCCGTGGTGAAGGCGATGCGCAGGATGCGGCCTTCGAGCTCGCTCTGAAGGTGCTGTGCCGCGCTTTCGGAGATCGACAGATTCATGCTGTGGCGGCGCCGCGCACGAGGCGGTCTTCGGCGTCCTCGCGCTTGAACCAATCGCGATCGAGCTTCGTCAATTCCAGTTCGCGCTCGAGCTCGACGATGTGCGCACGCTTGGAGGCGCCGAGGTAGACGACGAAGCCGCGGTCGATGATGGTGGCGCCGCGGGCGAGCTCCGCGAGCTTGCGCTCCATCGTCCGCTCGCGGGCGATGAGAAACTCGGTGGTCTCGCGATAGGAAAGGTCGCCTTCGAGGATGTCCTGAAACGCCAGATCGCCCGCCAGCGTGACGCGGCTGCGCGTCGTGCCGATCTGGGCGATCTTCATCTCGATCAGATCGCGCGTGGCGCGCTCGTCGGCGGCGAACTGCTTGAACATGTTCGCCGTCAGCGGGTTGCGCAGGTTCTCGGCCAGCTTTTCGAACGTCTTGTACGCCTCGACCGTGTACTGGTAGAGCGTGTTGAGCTGCTGGTTCGTGAGCACGGCGGGGGTGGCTTCTGTTGTCGTCATTTCTGCCTCTAGGCCTCGGGATGGCCCGTCATTCGATCTTCGCTATTTTTACGACTACGTCGCTGATCAGCTTCGACTGGCATGAGAGCCGGTACGGCTGCTCGAGCTCCTTGTACGTCTCATCCGGCGTGGGAGGCGTGAGGCTGTCCCACCCGGCCATCACTTCCACTCTGCAAGTTCCGCACGCGCCGTCGCCGCCGCAGACATGGCTGATGTGCAAGCCCATTTCCAGTGCGCAGGAGAGAAGCGTGCGTCCCACCGGAAACTCCTCCGCCCTGTTCTCGTCGACGAAGATAACCCGCGGCATCGGAGCCGGATTCTATAACGGGGTAATGCATGCAAGGGGTCGGTTGAACGCAGGAACCCTGTGGACCGAGTGGACGACCTCACGTTCAACGAACAGCCCGACTCCTTACACGGATCCCTTGAGCGCACGGTGCGCCATGTACGAGCTGCGTACGAGCGGCGCCGATTCGACATGATGGAAGCCGAGTGCGCGGACGCGGTCACCGAGCGCAGCGAATTCTTCGGGTGTGTAGTAGCGCCGGACCGGGTGGTGGTTGCCGGTCGGCGCGAGGTACTGTCCGAACGTGACGATGTCGACGCCGGCCTCGCGCAGATCGGCAGCTACGGTCAGCACTTCGTCTTCGGTTTCGCCGAGCCCGAGCATCAGCGACGATTTGGTCAACATGTTGTCGATGCGCTCGTCCGAGGCCCAGCGAAGCACATCGAGCGACCGCGGGTATTTGGCGACAGGACGCACGGCGGGGTAGAGCCGCGGAACGGTCTCGATGTTGTGCGCGAGGACTTCCGGATTCGACGCGATGACGGTCCGGAGTGCATCGCGGTTCCCCTCGAGGTCGGAGATCAGCACCTCGACCGCAGCACCGGTCTCTTCGCGAACGGCCCGCACGGTCCGGGCGACGTGTTCGGCGCCGCCGTCGGGCAGGTCATCGCGGTTGACCATCGTGATGACGGCGTGGCGAACGCCCATCCTCGCGACGGCCTCGGCGACGCGGCCCGGTTCGCCGGCGTCCGCAAACAGGGGCTTCCCTTTGCCGACCGCGCAGAACGTGCAGCGACGCGTGCAGATCTCGCCCAGGACCATGAAGGTTGCGGTGCCGGCGCTCCAGCACTCGAAGATGTTCGGGCAACGCGCCTCCTGGCAGACGGTGTTGAGCGCTAGGTCGTTCATCAGTTTCGACACCGGAAGCTGGGCGAGATCTCCGGGCACACGGATCTTCAGCCAGGCCGGGCGATGGCCGGCGCGTCGGTTGATCGGTGCTGCTTTCTCATCGAGAACACTCATCGGGGTCATTCCGCGACTGCAAGAGGGCGCAACTTCGATTCCAGTTGCTCCAGCGCCTCGCGGTCGTCCGTCCAGCGGATCTTTTCATACGCCTCGGCGAAAGAGAACCAGCCGTAGTCATCGTGTTCTCTGGGGTCCATACGGATCGGTGATGTCGGTGACATCGCGCATGAGTACGCCGTCTCGCTGGCGATGATGGGAGCGGGGAATCGAGCGGCCAGAAACTGCGACTCGATCATGAAGGACTGCGTCAACTCCATCGACTCCGGCGCCCCACTCTGTCCGGTCTCCTCGGCCAACTCCCGGCGCGCGGTCTCGATCGGTGACTCGCCCTCTTCGATCGAACCGGTGATCGGTTGCCAGAAATTGCCCCGCTCCGGACGGCGGTGCAGCAGAAGAACGCGCTCGCCATCGTGAACCAGCACTTTGACCAGACGCAGGTTCTCCGCGCGAGGAACCATGTCGCGCTCGAAGACTTCGGCGAACTTCGCGACGACGATTTCCCGTACGTCGTCGACTTTGATGCCGCTCCGCGTCAGATTGGAGATCGAGGTCACGCCCGTGCCGTGCAGTCCGCACGGCGTAATCAGACGAAAGTGATCGAGATTCGTCGACACGTTCAACGCGAAGCCGTGCGACGTCACCCAACGTGCGATGCGTACACCGATGGCGGCGATCTTGTCCTTGCCGACCCAGATGCCGCGCCTGCCCTCCGACCGTTCGGCCGTGATCCCGAATTCCGCGACGGTGCGGATCAGTACCTCTTCGAGTTTCGTCACGTACTTGCGGACATCGCGGTTGCCTTCGCCGAGGTGGAGGATCGGATAACCGACGAGCTGTCCGGGGCCGTGGTAAGTGATGTCACCGCCTCGCGTGGTCTCGAAAAAGCGGATGCGCTCGGACTGCAGCGTGGTGGCCGGCGCGAGGAGGTTTCCGGTGTCTCCACCGCGTCCAAGCGTGATGACCGGCGGATGCTCGAGTAGGAGGAGTTGATCCGGAATCGCATCTGCCTGACGCATCTCGACGAGCTTCTGCTGCAGCCGCGTACCGTTCTCGTACGTGACCAGATGAAGGTTGCCGACCTCACACACGCGCATCGCGGTGGCGAATACGCGCGTACGGCGTGTGGCATTCCCGGAAGCGAAGAGTACGGCTCTTACAGCGTGAACTGTCCCGCTTCGATCGTCGCTCGAACCTGCGCCATGAACTGGTCGGCCACGGCGCCGTCGATCAACCGGTGGTCGAACGTCAGCGAAAGGATGCACATCGAGCGGATGGCAATGACGTCCCCTTCCTTGGTCTCGACGACGACCGGACGCTTCTTCACGCCGCCGATGCCGAGGATCGCCACCTGCGGCTGGTTGATGATCGGCGTTCCGAAGAGGCCGCCGTAGATGCCGGGATTCGTGATCGTGAACGTTCCGCCCTGCACATCATCCGGCGAGAGCTTCTTGGTCCGCGCGCGCTCGCCGAGGTCGTTGATCGCCTTGGAGAGCCCGAGGATGTTCTTCTCGTCGGCGTTCTTCACGACGGGAACGATGAGGCCCCACTCGAGTGCGACAGCGATGCCGATGTTGAGGTCGCGATGGTAGATGACGGAGGTGTCGTCCATCGAGGCGTTGATGATCGGGAATTGGCGCAGTCCGTCCGCGACGGCCTGGACGACGAAGGGGAGGAAGGTCAGTTTCGTACCGCGCTGCGCGTAATCGTCTTTGTGCCGCCGGCGCAGCTTGTCGATGTTCGTGAAGTCGACTTCGAAGACTGTCGTGACGTGCGCCGACGTCTGCTTCGAAAGCACCATGTGCTGGGCGATCTTGCGGCGCATGACGGAGAGAGGCTCGACGCGGGAGCTTTCTCCGGCGGCGAACGACATGGAGGGCTGACGTGGAGCAGGAGCGGGAGAGGAAACCGCCGCTGGCGAGGCCGGCGGCGCCGCACTGGCTGCGGCGGCTGCCGGTTTTGGCTGCTGCATGAAATCGAGGATGTCGGTCTTCGTCACACGGCCGGATACGCCGGAGCCCTGGATGCGGGTGATGTCGACGTTGTTCTCCTGCGCGATCTTGCGAACGAGAGGCGAGGACTTGGTGCGGCGTCGCTCGTCGAGGGAAGCGACGTTCTCGTCCTCATTCTGTTCGGTCGCTGCCGCGGTCTGCGCGGGCGGCGGAGGGACTCGTGTTTCGGGGCGCTCCGTGTCGATCTCTGCCGGGGACTCCGGCGTGGGGGCGGGAGATGGTTCGGGGGAGGGCGCCGGGGAAGCAGCAGGCTGCGGGGCGGGTGGGGGTGCGGGCGGTGCGACGGGCTCAGGGGCGGTTGCGGCGGCCGGCGGGGCACTCGCGCCGGCGGCTTCACCCTCGGCGCCGATCCGGGCGACGACGCTGTTGACGCCGACGGTCTGCCCTTCCTGCGCGAGGATCTCGATCAGTGTTCCTGCCGCGGGCGACGGACTCTCTGCGTCGACCTTGTCCGTGGAAATCTCCAGGAGGGGCTCATCGCGTTCCACTTTCTCGCCGGGCTTCTTCAGCCACTTGACCACGGTTCCCTCGGCGATTGATTCCCCCATCTGGGGCATGACGACATCGATAGACATTCATTTCTCCTGGCGGGGTGCTTTGTAATGCAAAAGGCGGGACACGGCAACCGGGCGGTTTCAGAACGTCGCCTGGCCGGCGGTTTGCCAGCCTGCGATGGCGCCTCAGTAACGCAACAACTCGCGCGCCGCGGCCAGCACACGCGCGCGATCGGGCAGCGCGGCCGCTTCCAGCGGAGGCGAGTAGGGCGTCGGGACATCGAGTGCCGCCACGCGCTTGATCGGCGCGTCGAGATACTCGAATGCCTTCTCGGCGATGCGTGCCGCGAGCTCCGCGCCCGCGCCGCCGGTCAGCGGTGCCTCGTGCAGGATGATCACGCGGTTGGTCTTCGCCACCGAGTTGAGGATCGCTTCCTCGTCGAACGGGATGATCGAGCGCAGATCGATCACTTCGACGGAAACACCGTCCTTCGCCAGTTCCGCCGCCGCATCATCTGCGACGTAGATCATGGCGCCCCACGTGATGATGGTCAGGTCGCTGCCAGCCCGCCGGATGTTGGCCTTCCCGATCGGCACGATGTAGTCCTCGGTCGGGAGGTCGTCCTTGATGCGGCGGTAGAGGTACTTGTGCTCGATGAAGAGCACCGGATCGTCGTCGCGAATGGCAGCCTTGAGCAGACCCTTCGCGTCGTACGCGGTTCCAGGCGCGACGATCTTGATCCCGGGGCGGTTCATGAACATCGCTTCGGGATTGAGCGAATGGAACGGTCCGCCGTGTGTTCCGCCGCCGGCCGGGCCGCGAACGACGATCGGGCAGGGGCTGCCGACCCGGTAACGCGACGTCGCACTGAAGTTGACGAGCATGTCGTATGCGCAAGTAATGAAGTCGATGAACTGCATCTCGGCGATCGGACGCATGCCCATCCGCGCTGCACCCGACGCCGCGCCGACGATCGCCACTTCGGAGATGGGCGTGTCGATCACGCGCTCGGCGCCGAACTCTTCGATCATCCCTGCGCTGGCTTTGAAGGCGCCACCATACGAGCCGACGTCTTCGCCGATGAGGAACACACGGGGATCACGGCGCATCTCTTCGATCATCGCCTCGCGGATGGCGTCGAGATACGTTGTCTCAGGCATCCCAGTATCCATCCCCGGCGTAGAGCCCCATCGACGCTTCTTCTGGTCGTGGCATCGGCGAGCGTTCTGCTTCATCCGTGGCGGCGTCGACTTCACGGCGCACGCGGGCCTGGATCGACTCGAAATCGGCGTTCGCCGCGATTTCGGCGTCGAGTAGGGCGCTCTCAAAACGGACGAGGGGATCTTTGGCCGCCCATTCATCGATCAGCGACTGTGGAACGTACGATTGGTTGTCATGCTCGGCGTGACCTTTGATTCGAAACGTCTTCGCTTCGATGAGCGTGACGCCTTCGCCAGCGCGCGCCCGATCGACGGCGCGCCGCGTGGCCGCATACGTCGCCAGGACGTCGTTCCCGTCGACGATTTCGCTGGCGCATCCGAACGCCTGCGCCTTGTCGGCCAGAGTGTGGACTGCGCTCTGTTTGGACGTTGGTGTCGAGTACGCGTAGCCGTTGTTCTCCAGGATGACCACGAGCGGCAGACGCTGCACGGTCGCGAAATTCATCCCTTCGTAAAACGCGCCGGTCGACGAAGCTCCATCGCCGATGAATGACAGTCCGACGATGTTCCGCTTCAGCATTCGCCCGGCGAGCGTGATGCCGGCCATGACCGGGATCATGTCGCCGAGCATCGAGATCTGGCCGATGAAGCCGTCGCGCGACGGGTGACCGAAATGAATGTTGAGCTCGCGGCCACGGGTCGGTGAATCCCCCTTGGCCATGTACTGCTTGAGGATGTCGACCGGTTTCGCTCCTGCGACGAGGATCGATCCCATGTTGCGGATTAGCGGCTGGACGACATCGCCGGCGGCATAGTCGAGCGCGAACGCCGCCGCAACGGATTCCCCCTCCTGACCGAGGGAGCGATACAGGCCGCCGATGACTTTGGCCTGACGGAAAAGCGCGACGATGCGCTCCTCCAGCGTGCGCGTGAGCCGCAGGAAGTAGTCGATCTCGAGAAGGTTCTCGCGAGAAAGTCCGTGAGTTTCGAGTGTTGGAGAGGTCATCGTTGAGTTTTGGGGTCAGATTGAACGCTGAACGTGACGATCGCGGAACCGAACTGCTCTGATCCACGTACAACCTTGACGCCTTCCGGGAGCGCCGAACCGAGAACCTTACTGGTGGATCGAGTGTCCGGCCACGTCCTCCGCCGCTTCCATCATCGCCTCGGAGAGCGTCGGATGCGCGTGGATGGTTTTGGCGATCGACTCGCTCGTCGCTTCCAGCTCGAGAGCCGCGCACGCCTCGGCGATCAACTCAGTCGCCTTCGGACCGACGATGTGCACACCGAGCAGCTCGTCGTACTTTTTGTCGGATACAAACTTCACGAGCCCGCCTGCTTCGCCGAGGATCTTCGCCTTGGAGTTCGCCGTGAAGGGGAACTTGCCGATCTTCACGTCGTACCCGCGTTCTTTCGCCTTCTTCTCGGTGAGGCCGACCGAGGCCACTTCGGGATCCGTGTAGGTCGCGTTCGGCACGTGGTCGTAGTTGATCGGACGAACCTCGAGTCCTTTCATCTTCTCGACCGCCAGGATTCCCTCT
This sequence comes from Thermoanaerobaculia bacterium, assembly GCA_038244715.1. GTDB lineage: Bacteria > Acidobacteriota > Thermoanaerobaculia > Gp7-AA8 > Gp7-AA8 > JADGNZ01. The sequence goes on along the minus strand of JBBRTE010000029.1, from coordinate 1,128 downwards.
GCCGATGCGCAGTGGGCCAGGGCGGGAGTGGGGACGATGTCGCCGATCGCGTAGACATTCGGTTCGCCGGTCCGCATGAAGGGATCGACCTGCACGAAGCCACGTTCGATGAGGACCTTCGTGCCTTCCAGGCCGCAGTTCTCGGTGACTGCGCGGCGGCCGGTGGCGGAAAGGACGATCTCGACATCGAACGTCTGCTGTTTGCCCTTCGAGCTGACCACGACTTTCACACCGCCGTCGCCAACCTCGGCCGATTCGACCTTCGCGTCAGTCAGGACTTCGATGCCCTTCTTCTTGAAGATTCGGGTGAATTCCTTCGAGATCTCTTCGTCCTCGATCGGGAGGAGCAGCGGCATCACTTCGACGATCGTGACCTTCGTGCCGAAGCGGGCGAAGATCGACGCGAACTCGCAGCCGACTGCACCTGCGCCGATGACGAGCATCGACTTTGGCACTTCGCTGATCTTGAGGATGTGATCCGAGTTGATGATCCGCTTACCGTCGGCCTTGATGTGCGGGAGATCTTTGGGGACGGATCCCATCGCCAGCAGGATGTTCTTTGTGTTCAGACGCTGCGAGCCGCCCTCGCCGGTGACTTCGACGATGCCCTTACCGGCGATCTTGCCGAAGCCGGTGATGCGCTCGACCTTGTTTTTCCTGAAGAGGAACTCGACGCCTTTTGCGGTCGTATCGACGACGTTCTGTTTGCGGGTTTGCACCACGTTCCAGTCGAGCTTGACGTCGCCGACGGTGATCCCGAATTCCTTCGCCTTCTGGATCTTCGTCCAAATGTCGGCGTTCTCGAGAAGCGATTTCGTGGGGATGCAGCCGCGGTGAAGGCACGTTCCGCCGAGGAACGGATCCTTCTCGACGACGGCGACTTTCATGCCGAGCTGTCCGGCCCGGATGCCGGCGACATAGCCGCCCGGACCACTGCCAATGACCACCAGGTCGTACTGTTGCTCTGCCAAGGAAACCCTCCCGTGAGTAATGCGGCGCGCATTATATGGATTCGGGAGTCGGGCCGTTCAGTGAGGATGAGGCGGTCGTGGGGCGGCGGTGTAAAGCCCCCCCACCACGGTGCCACAGGGGAGGGCCGGAACTCCGGTGCCGCGGCGCGGCGGGGGT
>JBBRTE010000028.1:0-47165 GCA_038244715.1 Thermoanaerobaculia bacterium | reverse complement strand
CAACCGTACTCTTCATCGCGACCGTACTCTTCATCGCGACCGTACTCTTCATCGCGACCGTACTCTTCATCGCGACCGTACTCTTCATCGCGACCGTACTCTTCATCGCGACCGTACTCTTCATCGCGACCGTACTCTTCATCGCGAGGTCCTTCGCCCCCGCAACGCGGGGGAGAAGGTGCCGAAGGCGGATGAGGGGGCTGAGCACCCTCGCTGACGCTGTCACTCCCCTCACCCGCACTCCGCTTCGCTCCGTGTCTCCCTCTCCCCGCTGCGGCGGGGCGAGGGTTGCTCGATGGGGAAGCTCGCCGTCGCACGCCACAGCGCGATGGAGGAGCGCGCCGTCGCACGCCATCGTTCGATGGGGAAGCGCGCGGTCGCACACCATAGCGCTCGCCGCTGCCTGCCGAACGCTACGCACACCGTCGGCAACAGACCCAACCGCCGGCGCCAGTTTCTCCCCTTCCGTCAACCCGCTCTTCGCCACGCACTCCTGCGCGTTGCAGGCACCCAGAGTTGCGTCGGCAGTCCTGCCGTTCGCTAGGTGGACGCGTGGCTTCGCGCCGGAAAAGTCGATCGCCGCGCGGGGCACCAGCAACGCGTTCCGCTCCGTCAGCGCATGAACGATGACGCGGGACGATAGGCCCGGCCTCATGCGCGCTGCGTCGAGCCGATCCAGCGCGACGATCACGCGAAACGCGCGGCGCAGCGATGTCTTGCTGCTTTCCTGAGCGACCGCGGAGATCGACGCCACGCGACCCGGAAAGGACAGATTCGGGTACGCGTCGAGCACGATGGTGGCCGGCATGCCGGCCGCGATCCGTCCATCATCGACGTCGGCCAGGTCGCCTTCGACCTGGAGCGATGCCATCTCCGGGAACTGGGCCAGCGTCAGACCGATGAAAACGCCGTCGCCTTCCTGCAGCCGCCGGCCTTCCCATGGATGATCGCGGATGACGACGATGCCGTCGTGCGGCGCGCGCAGGATCAACTCCGCGATCGCTTTGTCGGCAATGGCGAGCTCGCGCTCCGCCTTCTGAAGGCTGAGGAGCAGGTTGTCGCGGTCCGACTTCACCGACGTGTACTGCGATCGCAGTACGTCGATCGCTTTGGCCAGCTCGACCTCGGCACGCTTGAACTTCATCTGCCGGTCGTTGAAGTCGCGCGCGGAGACGATCTCGCGCGGAACAGCCGCGTCGAGTTTTGCTTTGTCGTAATCCGCCCGCTTGCGCTCCACATCGAGTTTCTTGTCGAGCGTGTCGGCGTTCCATTCGGCGTCTTTCTGCTGGAGCTGCTGCTGCGCCTGGGCAACGGCCTGACGTTTCGCATCGAGGTTGGTCGAGAACGTCGAGTTGTCGAGCTCGACGACCCGGTCGCCCTTCTTCATCTCCGCACCATCCGGAGCGAGCCACTTGATCGTGGTCTGCCACTGCGGCAGATGCGGAACCGCCAGCTCCTCGCCACGTGCCGCGCGCAGCTCGCCCGTGATGGTGATGTCGTTTGCGAATGAGCCTCGATGAACGCGCATCCGATCCGAATCGCCCGTCCGGCGATAGCCCGAGAAGCAGGAAGCCGTGGCAAAGGCGAGCGCCACCACGGCGCAGGGACGGAAGGCAGTCATGATCCGGATGGCATGATTGTAGGGCCATCGATGAGACGACTGACGTCAGCAAAAGGTTAGGAAGTGCCCGGAGGAATGATGATCCGCCCACCTTCGGGACGCCCCTCGCGGAATGAACCCTTGTAGATGTCGATGATCGACGTCAGCAGCGAGAAGACCAGCGGACCGACGACGAGGCCGATGAATCCGAACGCCTCCATCCCGCCGAGGACGGAGACGAGCAGAGGAATCGCCGGAAGGCGCATCTTTCCCTTCATCGCCCACGGCCGGACGACGTGCTCGATGACCGGTACCACGACGACACCCCAGACCGTCAGGAAGATGGCCCCGAAATAGGTACGGTCACCGATCGAGGCCGCGATGTAGAGGTAGAGCGCGGCCGGAACCCACACGGCCGCCGAACCGACGACCGGAAGAAGAGAAAGCACGGTCGCTACCGCCCCCCACAGGATCGCGCCCGGCACTCCGGCGATCGCCAGGCCGATGCCGATGAAGATGCCCTGCGTCAGCGAGGTGATGACCTGGCCGCGAAATGTGGCATCGATCACACCTTTGAAGTTCGCCGCGAATTCGCGGTTGTAACGCGACGGCAGAGGAGAAAGACCGCTGGCCTCCTCGATGATCGTCTCCCCTTCCACGTAAAAGAAATAGGAGGAGAGGAGCACGAGGAAAAGCGCGATGACCAGTCCTGCGATGCCGCCGGCCACCGCGGCGCCATGTTCGGCGATCCACGCCGGCGCCTTCTGCACGACGGGGATGATCACTTTCGACGGGCTGAGCGCGGCGGGGTTGAAGTTCGGCGCCACACGCTTCAGCCACGGCATCCGCTTGCTGATGTCGAGACGCTGCAGTGCGTGCTCCGCATCGCCCGTCTGCAGGTGCTTGATGACCACGTTCGCCTCCTCCACGAGGAGAAGAACGATCAGGAACGAGGGAATCAGAATGACGAAGGTGATCAGGAACAGCATGATCGCGGCGGCCCGGTTCGCCCCTCCGTGCAGACGATCACGAATCCGCCGGTAGAGCGGGAACGTCACCGTCACCAGCACGGCTCCGAGCATGATCGGGGCGAGGAACGGCTCGAGGATGACGAACGTCGCATAGAGGACAACCAGCGCGATCAGCGCGAAAAAGATGATTCCGGCGAGGCGCCAGTCCTGACGCTCCACGCTGGCGTCGGGCTCAGGAGTGATCTCCGGCATTCGCTAGACCGCGATGATTCCGCGCCGCGCCGCTTCCACGACCGCTTCCGTGCGTGTGGCCGCGCCGAGCTTGCCGAGAATTCCGTTCACATGGAACTTGATGGTGTGGTCGGTAACGCCGAGCCGCTGCGCGATCTCCTTGTTCGTGAGACCCGAGGCCAGGAGCCGCAGCACCTCGCGCTCCCGCGCCGTGAGCGGCTCGATCATCTCGACTTCCGTGCGCGGGTGCCGGAGCAGCGCATCCGCGAAGATGTCGTCGATCACGATCTCGGACTCCGCGACCGCGTGCAGCGCCGCGTGCATGCGCCGCGGCGCGGCCGTGCGCGCCAGCACACCTCGCGCACCCGAGGCCAGTGCGTCGGCGGCGCCCGCGGCGTCGCAGACGAGAACCAGGGCCGGAACGTCGACGTCGGGCACGACGCCGTCACAGATCATCACATCGCCATTCAGCACCCGCAGGCGGGTCGGATCCGCCTCGGACACATCGAGATCATCGAAGGCGCCGAGGATCGTGCGGAGGCCCGAGCGCACCAGTGGCGCGCTGCTGACGACGACGACACGCAGAAGGTCCCCAGGGCTTGCAACAGCGTTGGAAGTGAACGCGAAGTGCGCACGCATGGATTAACAATACCGCAAACGAGCTGTCGTATCATCCGCCGGCCTTGAAGATCGTGGAAACCTCCCTCCCCGGCGTCCTGCTGATCGAGCCGAAGGTCTTCGGCGACGACCGCGGGTTTTTCATGGAAACCTACCGGATCGACCTCTTCCGTGAAGCTGGGATCACCGGTGCCTTCGTCCAGGACAATCACTCCCGATCGGCGCGGGGAGTGCTGCGCGGGCTGCACTATCAGGAGCCGAATCCTCAGGGGAAACTGGTGCGGTGTCCGCGCGGAGCGCTGTTCGATGTCGCAGTCGACATCCGCGTCGGGTCGCCGGCATTCGGCCGCTGGTTCGGCGTGGAGCTGAGCGAAGCAAACAAGATGATGCTGTGGGTTCCGCCAGGGTTCGCGCACGGCTTCTGCGCGCTCGAGGAGGGTACCGACCTCGTCTACAAGTGCACGGCGCTCTACGATCCGAAGAATGACCGGTCCATTCTCTGGAACGATCCCGCACTCGGGATCGAGTGGCCGGTCCGGTCGCCGGTGCTGTCCGCGAAGGATGCCACGGCCCCGACGCTGGCGGAGGCAACCGTGCTTCCTTCGTATTCTTGACAGCACGCCCCCCCGCCCGTAGGATGCGCGCCTCTCGGGAATGCTGCCCACCGCGGGCAGGTTAGCGAGTTCCCAATTGCGGGGTCGTAGTTCAGTCGGTTAGAACGCCGGCCTGTCACGCCGGAGGTCGCGGGTTCGAGTCCCGTCGGCCCCGCCAATCTAATCAATAGTTTACGGCGACCATGAGGTCGCCGTTCTCTTTTGCGACCACACTTGGGATCGAATGGACGGTCTTCTCCACCTGCGCCAACTGTTCGAATTTATGGTATCGAGCGAAGTGACTCTCGCAGGCCTCCCCGACGAGATATGCGAGGCAGTTAGGCGGAAGCGACGATCCAATGCCTGTTGATCTTCCAGACGACATCCGCCAGTTCGTCGAGTCGACGGCCTGGACTTTCGCCAAGACCTACGCCGCGACGTGGCCGCACGAATACGTCGTCCGAACCTCAGAGAATGCGCCGATGATCCTCGCTCTCGCGCGGCATATCTTCGAACATGGCACTGACGGTCGTTTCTACTCCCAGATCCGCAAGTACCACCACGAGGGCGGGAAGGTCTACTGGTCGATGGATTCAACAGCGGAGTCCACTGACCTCGTGAACCGCTGCAACGAGAACCAAACGTACGAGGCGCGCCTTGCGGCCGGGACTGTTCCGAAGTAACGGGGGCGCGTCACAAGCCGGGGTGTGAAGTGACGCAACATGCCCTCAGTCTTCATGATCCGCTTCACCGCGAACCCGAGCGAAGATCCGCAAGAAACTCCGATCCCGGCGTCACTCCACTCACAAGCAAATGATCCCGTGCGCGAGTACAGGCCACGTACAGAAGATGCCGCTCGGTTTGGTAGACGTCTTCCAGGTCGGATTCATCGGTAACGGTCTCGATGCGACTCTGCAGAGGGATGATCTCTTCGTCGCAGGCCATCACGACGACCGCGCGGAACTCAAGGCCTTTGGCCAAGTGCATCGCTCCGATCGAAAGCCGGTCGTGGCGGGTTTCCATCCGGTCGTCGAGAAGGAGCGACGGGACTCCGGCTTCTTTCGCGGCGGCCTCGGCTCGCGGAACCTCGGCGGCTGAGCGGACGAAGATCGCCAGCTCGTTGGGGCGCAGGCCTTCTTCGACTCTGGCTCTGATCCAGGCTGCGACAGTGGCGCGTTCGTGAGCTTCGTCGGGTTCGATCGCGATTGTGGGCGGCGCACCGTTGAAGACGGAGATCGTTCCGCTGCGATCTTCGGTGAGGCCGTCGACGTCGGAAATCTCGGGTGCGAGCAAGCGATCGGCCTGGGCGCGGATCTGGTGTGACGTACGGTAGTTGATTCGTAATCGTGATGCTCGGCCCCGGACGTCGACGCCCAGCGAACTCCAGGAGAATGGCTGCTGGAAGATGCGCTGACCGAGGTCACCGGCGAAGAAGAGGCCGTTCGGACGGTTGCCGCCGAGGGCGGCGAGGAAGCGGAGTTCGGCGACGCTGACGTCCTGCGACTCATCGACGATCACGAAGTCGAACGTCGGCCGCGCGAGCGACTCCATTCTCTTCGCAAGCCGGCTGAATATCTCCGCCTCGGTCATCAACTCGTCAGCGGCGAGCGTTCGGCGTGTATTTTCAAACAGTATCCAGAGCATCTTGCGCTGGGTCTCAGGAAGGCGCGTCTTCCGGCCCAGGCGCTTCACGTCGCGGTATTCGTCCCAGGTGCTGAGCTGCCAGGCATCGACGACGGTCGACCATTCCGTCCAGAGGAACTCCTCGCTGAACTTGTGCCCGGGAGTCGCCGCCGCCGCTTCGCGCAGGATCTCCCTCACCCGTTCCTCGGTGACAACATTCACGCGACCGAAATGCGCCTCGTACAGCCGCCGGCCAATCGCACCGATCGATCGAACTTCGAGCCGCTCCGCAATGTGTGGTTCGTTGCCGATGAGAAGACGGAGCCGCGATCGCAGCGCGTTCGCGAGCGTTTCGGAAAACGTCGTCAGGAGGACTCGCGCCTCGGCGTCCCCGCGCGCGAGGTGAACGGCGCGATGCAGCGCGACGATCGTCTTACCCGTTCCCGCCGAGCCGGATACGCGGGCCGGTCCGCTGAACTCGCGTTCGACAAGCTGGCGCTGTGCAGGATGGAGAAAGACCGTCCACTTCTCCCACGGCGCGTCGAGCGCCCGCTCCAGCTCTTCGACATTGTTGATGACGCGGAAGCGCCGCTGCGCATCAGGATGTTGGAAGGCATCCACCTGCGGCGGCAGATCGGGATGCATGAGTGGAGGCGGAGTTCCTGTGGCCAGATCGAGCAGTGCCTCCGCCGCCTCGCGCGGCAAGTGCTCCGTCAGATCGAACAGCGTCTCCTCGGTTGCCGCCCGAACCTCCGCCATCCATTCTGGCGGCACGCCGTAGCTGAGGAACACCCAGTCCGGGTACTTCGTGAACAGCGGCTTCGCCTCGGACTTCGTCTCAGACCTGGGAGAGCCTGAAACCGACATCCCTCGCCCCGCCGCAGCGGGGAGAGGGTGGCCGAAGGCCGGGTGAGGGGCTTCGTCGTCGACAGGAGGTGCCTCCACATACCGCGGCACCACAATCTCCCGCACGCTCTCCCGGACCTCGACGAGTTGCGCCGCTCCGGTCTGCGGATGCCGCTCAATCTTCCGTCGCTCTGCCCACCCATACGCCGGGTCGTGATGATCGACGTAGCACAGGAGCAGACTCGTCGCGGTGCGATGGACAATCATCCGGAGGTCGCGGCTGACCCGCACCGACCAGAAGTTCGGGTCCTTGGATTTCTCCAGCTGGTGGAATTGCATCCCGGGACTCGTCGGATTCAGCTGAAGGTCGAAGGCCGTGGTCTTGACGGCCTTCTGCTCATCGCCGGTTAGCCTTGCGAGGCTGTCGGTGAAGGTGTCGGCGATTCGGAAGTCCACGTCAATCATCCTCTCGATGCGACCAATTGAATGTTTCGGTTGGAGTGCCAGAAGATCTAACTGCCGGCCGGCTTCATTGAATATCCAAGATCCGATGAAGGGCAACGTGAACCTGGAATCGCGATCCAATTCGGCGAGTGTCGCCGAATCGCCGCGCCCGTAGGGATAGCGACCGCGCTCCCGCTAGATCCTCTGCAAACTCATAGACGTCGTCTGCAACTTCACGACCCAAAATTGAGCTCGCCACCAACAAATCAATCATCTCGTCTCGAATCGATGAGTCTGATAACACTGATTTGACCTTTTCGAGAAGCGTGGACGATTCAACAACGGGATGGCCATACATCAACTGGATGAGAACCTCTTCGACATCATCTGCGACAGGCATATTCTCAACTTTAACGCTGTCCAGCGCATAAGCGGAATAGTCGCGTTCTGCCTGCAAGATGTCATCCGCCTCAACCACGCTGTGATCACGGTTAAGTGCCAAGGCGATGGCCGCTTTCACGAAGACGATTGCATCGCGAGGCCTGGGAAGAATCCTAGAAACAATGTATTCCCTTGGCGACTTGCCATGAATGTTTGCGGCGAAGTATCTCTCCCAAGTTTCCGGTCCGGGCATTCCTGTGGCGGCCCGAAGGCGCTCATCAACGACTCGCATCAGAAGCTCCCGGTCGTTCCACTTCATTGTCGCGGCTGGCAATTTGTCCGGCTCCCGCGCGCTTCTTCGGATACGCTCGAAAATGTCGCTCCGCACGAAGACAACCGTGGACAGCTCGATGCGATGGGTCATCTTCCGACTGAGCAATGTGTGAACTTCACCCGCGGCCACCAGAAGAGATAGTAAGAACCGTGACAGTACCGGAAAGTCCGCGTCCCGGCTCCATGCCTTGTCGATGTTGTCCAGCAAAACACAAACCCGATGCTTTTGGCGGAGTACTTCCGATAGGTTCGCTACCGCGGGTCCGACTTGGTCCCGAAAGACGGTTTCCACTCCTTCGTTTATCCCTGCCGGTTGTTCAATGACGCTCTGCAGACGCTCCGCGAACGTCGACTCCATCCATCCCCGTTTGTCGGCATATTCCCAGAGCCTACCCTCCGCGTCGGTGACTGGCAGGCGGGCATCGAGTCGTCGCTCATAGTCTCGACAAACTTCCGCGACGATCTCCGTGACAAGCAGATACTTCCAGAGGCCAACCATCGCGCTTTCCCGCGTTGGATCGTTCGCAACCAATTTCAAAGACTCAACCAAAGAAGCGAGATCGTATCCGGCCGGCTTGATGGTGCACACGACATTGTTCACGCTTCGACCCAATTCGTCCGCGAGCTTGAGAAAGTTCGCTGTCTTACCAGTCCCCTTGCGGCCGACGAACACGATAGCGCCTGTGCTGTGGAGCGCCTCCAGATACGCGGCGGTTTCAACAAAGTACTCTGAGATTAAGTTTCGGTCGTTCTCGGCCACAAAGTCGCCGATGCCGCGGTGAAGAGCCTGCAATGTGGCACGTTGTGCGATCCGGTCGCGGTCCTCAAGCACTTTGGCGGTCAAGAGCTGTTGATCAAGTTCGATCGAACTGAGCCACTCGTCGACGATACGACGAGCCTCCTTTCCCCCGGAGTACGCCCGGACGTCGTCGCGAAAGTCGAGCGGAACAGCGGTCGATGACTTCTCCTGTAAGAGAAGGTGGTGCGCTTTAACACCACGTGCCATTCCTGCCACTAACGCATACCGAGCGTTCACTGCCGGTGAGCCAGTCCTGTCAACCGCCGTGAAGTGGATCAGTACACCCGCCGATGTAAGCAGCCGTTCGACATACCACGACATCGACCTCGCATTAGTTTCTGCGGGATCATCAATGACCGCGGGAACGGAACCGTTGGAAATCCTATCCGCGACACGGACGGAAGCGTCTGTTTCGTAGAGTGCCTTGAGGAATAGAACGGCCGGCGCGTGAGACCCAACTGAGGCTGCGTGAAACTGATCGAGGAGTGGTTTGGACTCCATGAGTTTGATGTATTCCGCCTCGAATGAGGCCGCAATCTGATGGCCATTTTGGTAGGCGTGGGCGCCCAAAGTGGCGAGCGGCGGAACACTGACTGCAATGGTTTCGCGTGACGTACGGCTTACATCGGCTGTGAGCCAGATTCGCTTTCCGAGACCAATGGCGTAGCCAACCTCGTAGAGCACGTTAGGATTTAGAGTGGTGAGGTCTGCGATCACAACACCGGCTTCATCGATCGCGGCGAAGACCTCGGATGGAATGAGTCGCCCGTTTACAAACAGTTTCTCCCAGGGAATCACAGACACGAGGCCCGTCCTGTGTAGGTCTCTGACCGCCGTCTCTGCCGCGTCGGGTGCGGACGGCGGTGTCGAAGGGTAGGCATAAAAGACCTTCGAATCAGGCGCGCTCATATCGCGCCCTCCACTAGCCGGCGAGACCCATTGCCAAACAGACGACTCGCGAAGGAGACAGAAGGTCGTGGAGTAGGGGTGCCGGTTGACAGCATTGCTTGGTCCTCGATCGTCATCAGACAAAGCGGGTTGTCGAGTCCATGTCGTTTTGACGGGAGCGGGCCATTCAGCCGGGGTATTGAGTACAGGTTGCGATCGAATCTCATGCGTCTCCAATCAGATCCGGAACACCTTCATCACCTCGTCCCCCAGGTGATTGATCACCTTCACAGCGATCCGGCCGCTTGCCGGCTTGGGGAACGGCCGCGACGTATCGCTGTTCAGCGTTGCCCACGCTTCCTCGTTGATCTCGGCTTTCAGCGTGGTCTTCAGCGCGGAGTAGGGGTCGTTTTGGCCGAGGAAGTAGGCGTGGCGGACGAAGAAGCTTTCTTCGTTGTAGTCGGTGTCGATGAACCAGCAGGCGATGCCGTCGGGGCCGTCGCTGCGGACTTCGCCGGTGCTGGGATGGAAGACGTCCACGCCTTTGATCTTGACCTGGAGTTGTCCGTCAGTCGTTGTAGTGAGGTCGAGGTCGGGCTCGCCGAAGATGACGAAGAGGTTGCCTTTGCCGGTGTTCTTGAGGTCCTCGGACATGTGCAGGTCGGCGTTCATGCGGGCCTTGAGGACCGGGACGCGGCCGAGCTTGTTGAACTCCGTGGCGTGGGCTTCGAAGTTGAACGCGCAGGCGATGAGGACGTCGTAGCCGCCGTCTGCTGCTTCACGGGCGGCGGTGACGAGGTCGGGGCGGGAGACGGTGCCGAATTCGGGGCCGATGAAGATGGCGGCGCGCTTCTCGGTGGGTTGTGTTGTTGCGTTGGGGGTAGCCCCATCATACGGCCTTCGGCCACCTTCTCCCCCGCCTTGCGGGGGCGAAGGACGGTCGATGGGGAAGGACTCTGAAACTCCACCCTCGACATAGCGGCCGTCGGCGCAGACGTACTTGCCGGGCCACGGCATGAGTGAGGTGAAGGTAATCCTGTCTTCCTTGTGTGCCTGCTGGACGCCGGCGATGCGAAGGTTTTCTAAGATCATCGATGCGAAGTCGCGTTTCGGCGTGTAGCCAAGCTCGCGATCGGCGATGCTGGCGACGAAGTCGTCGTTCTCGTCGACACCGAGTACGCGATGAGGGGAGAGGCTCTCGACGGTGAACGGGCCGGCGACGCGGACCTTCTTGTTGTCCTGGTACGGCTTGTCGTAGAGATACTCGAACTCCGCCTTCGCAGCGATGGATGCGTCGATCTCTTTCTGCCGGGCGATGCGCGCCTCCCACCAGGCGGAGTGAAGTTTCTTTGCCTCGCTGGCCCACTTCCCGTCCGCGTCGCGAGGAATCTCCCACTCCTGCCACTGCTGTTTCAGCGCATCGTTGAGTTGCTCGCGAAGAGGCTCGAGCTTCGCCTGCCACTTCTCCCACATGACGTCGATCTCGGCGTTGTTCGCGATCGACTTGAGAGTGACGTGCGGTACGCGCTCATAGACGAAGCCCTGACGGATGTTGCCTCGCACCGGCTGGGACGATGGGACGGTCCGCGTGACCTCAGCCTCCTTGAGCTGGCCTTCGCGGGAATCGGCCAGCTGGTAAAAGGGATAACGCGCGCCCATGATGCGGGCACGGGCCAGCGCCAGCGCCACGCGCGAGGTGTCAATCGCGATCCAGCGGCGGCCCCATTGCTCGGCGACGGTGGCTGTGGTGCCGGAACCGCAGGTCGGGTCGAGCACAAGGTCGCCGGGGTCGGTGGCTAGTTGGATGCAACGTTCGATGACTTGTGAGGACGTTTGAACCACGTATCGCTTTGGATCGGAACGTGACTGCACGCCCCACGTGTCATCCCAGAAAGATGAGATTGGGAACACTGGGAAGTCATCGAGATAGCGAACATAGGCGATCGAACGGCCCTCCACGACTATGCGGTTACATCGAATAAGCCGTTGGATGCCTTCTCTGTTTGTTTTCCAAAAACCAGAGCGTGGAAGCCTCTTCTCACCTTCAAATTCAACTGGGAAAGCTGATGTTTCGCTGCCGCTTTGGGACACCATTGGGCTCGGCCGAAATACTCGAGCACCAACTGGAAGATCACCTTGGACGAGCCGGTTTGTGGGCCCACGTTCTCCTGAAGCGAACTCGACGCTGTTGTATTTCGTCCCGCCTTCCTCGCCGACAGCTTTGGCCTTGTAGAGCCTACGAAACTTGATATTCTGCTTGCTCTTCGCATACCAGACTAAGTAGTCGTGAGTCGAAGACAAGAGATCGCTTGTTTGGCTACTCGTCGTGACGAACGGGATTAATCCGCACTGGTTTTCATTCCCGAAAACCTCATCCATCACCCCGCGGACGCGATGGACATTTTCATCGCCGATCTGGACGAAGATAGAGCCGGAGTCGGTGAGCAGGTCGCGGGCGACGGTGAGCCGATCCCGCAGGTAGGTGAGGTAGCTGTGGATGCCGTCGCGCCAGGTGTCGCGGAAGGCTTTGACCTGCTCGGGCTCGCGGGTGATGTGGCCGGCGTTGCCGTCCTTCACGTCGCGGCTGGTGGTGGACCACTGGAAGTTGCTGTTGAACTTGATACCGTAGGGCGGGTCGAGATAGATGCACTGCACCTTTCCGCGCAGCCCTTCGCGCTCGGCGAGGCTGGCCATCACCTGGAGTGAATCGCCGAGGATCATCCGGTTCGACCAGTTCTGATCGTGCTGGTAGAACTCGGTCTTCGCCTCCGGGCTCGGAAGGCCGTTGAAGTCGGCGAAGAGATCGAGGTTCGCCCCCGCCTGCTTCGACTCGCTCTCGCTGCTGCGGCGCAGGAGATCGTCGATCAGCACTTTTGGATGAACTTTTTCCTGAATGTAGAGCGGCGGCGCCGGGACGACCAGATCCGACCAGTCCTGCTCGTCCTTCCCCCGCCAGACGAGCTGAGGATCGAGATCGCGATTCCGGCGCTCGTAGGCCACCTGAATCGGAGTCTGGTTCTCCTTCTCGATCAGCGACTGATACTCGGCTGTCGGGATGTTCTTGCGCGAGGCCTCATCGTGCTTGAGGGCTTCGACCTGCTTCTGCTGCCGCGGCTTCTTGGGTGGCATCCGATTCCTCGTCAACTGTTTTCGAACGCGAGATGCAGAGCAGCGGCGATCGTCGCCAGGCTCTTGTCCCACGTCCAGAGCCGGACATCCTCGGTCAGAGTCACCGATGCGAGCAGATGGGCATCGACGTAGCCGATCCCCTTTCCCATCAACCGGCGATGTTCGATGAAGAGCAGCACCTCATCATCGCTGGCTACCGCCGCGGGAGGAAGAGCTGCCAGGAGATCGAGAAACTGACGGCGGTTCTTGAGGCTGCCGCAGGCCAGCTCACCGATGACGAAGGGATGGGTCATGACCTGTTCCTGATCCAGGGCCTGACCCAGGGCGGCTGAGCCGTTGCGCAGGTGATCGATCCAGACCGAGGTGTCGACGAGAATCACGAGGCTCTGCGCCTCCGCGAGGTCACGGCCTTCCGGTCGCTTCCGCCGAGGCGGGCCAGCCGGCGGGCGCTCTCGCGCGCGATGAGCGCTCGTAGTCCGTCGTGGATGAGGGCAGTGCGCTCCTGCCTTCCGGTGATTCGCTGGGCTTCTTCGATCAGCTGTTCGTCGAGGTTGATGGTAGTGCGCATGGTTACCTCCGAAGGTTGTGATGCATGGATGATACATCAGATGATGCTGTCATCGGTGCATTGCCTGAATCCCCCTGATCCGCGTTCGGCAACCGGACGTCACGGACGAACCTCCGCGGCTGCGCGATGGATCAGTTTCTCGAATTCGCCCTCCACCTTCTTCGCGAAGTCGACTTGCATTTCCCAGACGTCGACGAATTCGGCGAAGGCCCAGCGACCGAAGTCGCCGCGGTTGTTCACTCCAGGAACCCAGTAGGTGTCCATCGTCGACTTCTTCTCTTTGGCGTCTTCGCCCCGATAGCCTTTGATCTCGACCACGAGATGCAGAAGATCGTTTTCGCCGTGGCCATCGTCGACGAGGACGATGAAGTCGGGGCGATAACGCCGGGCCTCGGAACCGAACTGATACGGCACCTCGAACCCGAGGCTGTGGTTCTTCACGTAGGCGCGTACGCGCGGATGGGCCTCGGCGACGCGGCTGAACTCTGCTTCCCAGTCGCTGTCGAGAACGACCCAGTTCAAGTGGCAACGATCGGGCTTCGTCTGCCAGCGCTCTTTCTTCGAGGTGTTGAAGTTGACGTGGATCGTCGAGCCGGCGGGGTTGTAGGGATCGAGGACGGCTTTGATGGGCTTGGCGCCTTCGAGACTGGAGACGATGCCGTGCGTGATCCGTTCGCAGGCCATGTCGGCGAGATTTGGGTACAGAATCTGCGCAGGATACGTGCCTCCCTTACAAACGAGGTGATGCTCAAGCCACTGGCGTGTGATCGCTTTGAGTTGACCGAATAGGTGAAGCTTTGGCTGCTCATCGGGGTCACGCCATTTCTTGTAAAGAAGGATCTTTGTGAGCTCGAAGAGAATCGTCGATTGGCGGACATCGGCTGTATGCGCGAGCGTCAGCTCCACTCCTTCACCGATAATCCCTTCATTCAGAGTGCTCGTTGGGCCAATCATGCCCGGCGTCAGAACGAGCGTTGAGTCCTCACTAAACGTGGCTGTTAGCCGTTCGTCCGGCAGATCGACGCGATAACCCTCGACGCGCGGGAAACGGATCTCGCAGGCATCGCGCTCGGGCGTGATGGCGTGTACGTGGATCGTCTCGCGCGGCGGTTGCGGCGGCGCCACGACCGGCTTGGCGTTGAAGTCGAACGGGATGCCGAGGACGTCGGCGTATTCGACATTGAAGAGACCTTCGGCATTGAGATCGTAGGACTGCCGGCGGAGCGCGCGGCCGATGACCTGTTCGCAGAGGAGTTGCGTGCCGAATGCGCGAACGCCGAGGACGTGCGTGACCGTGTTCGCATCCCAGCCCTCGGTCAACATGGAGACCGAGACGACGCAGCGGATCGACTCGCCGAGGCGGTCAGGCTTGCCGACGGTGTTCATGACCTCGCGCAGAAGCTCCTGGTCGGTGATGTTCTCGGCCGCGCGCTGATCGCCGGTGCGCTGCCGCATTTCGTAGCGGAATCTCTCGATCTCGTCGGACGCCATCGCCCGGAAGTTGTCTTCCAGCGCATCGCCTGACTCAAGCTGCTCGCTGTCGATGAGCAACGTGTTCGGTTGTGGCCGCCGGTTGCCGTGCTCGTCGTAGTTGCGGAAGAGAGGGAACTTCCCTTCCCACGGCGGCTGCGTGACTCCATTCTCGTCCGGAGGGTAGTCAAAGCCGGAGATGAAGTCATAGACGAGCTTGGACGTCGAAGTGTTGTTGCAGACGACGATGAAACAGGGAGGCACGACGACACCCGCGTCGCGCCACAGGTCAAACGTCTTCTGGTAGTGGCCATAAAGCGCTTCGAATGCAGTCTGGAGTTTCTCCGGCAGCGCGAGAGGGTCGAGAAACGCCGATTTGCCGCGGCCCTTCTTCGGCATCTGCGCGCGGATGTTTTCCCAGAGGTTCCGAAAGATCGGGACCTCGTCGCCGGGGATGTTGTCGGCGACCGGAACACGCGGCAGCTTGACGATGCCGCACTCGATGGCATCCATCAGCGAGAAGTCGCTCATCGTCCAGGGAAACAGCGTTCCCTCGGCGTAGCCGGAGCCGCGGAGGAAGAACGGTGTCGCGGAAAGATCGAGCACCTGTTGAAGACCGATTTTGCGCTTGACGGCTTCGAGTCCGGAGATCCAGAGGCGGGCGGCCTCGCTGTTTTTCACCGCTTCCTTTTTCTCGTCGCCCTTCAGTTCTTTCTCTTCTTCCGTTGGCGGCCTTTCGCGATAGCAGTGATGCGCCTCGTCGTTGATGGCGAGGATGTTCTTCATTCCCATGAGATCGGGCATGACACGTTGCAGCATCTGCCCTTCGGATTCGATCGTTTCGATGGGATCGCCGGTGCGCCCCTGCAAAAGCTGGCGGCCGCCCTTCGAGATCTCGATCGTCTCGCGGCGTTTGAAGGCGTGGTAGTTGGTGATGACGATCTTGGCGCGCCCGAGGTCGGGGAGCATGTCGGGCGGAACGAGCTCGCGGCTCTGGTAGTAGCTGTTCGGATCATTCGGCTGCAAAACGCGCAAGCGATCTTTGATGGTCAGTCCTGGAGCAACGACGAGGAAGCCGCGGGCAAACTTCGTGCTGTTCGGCCGGCGGACCGCGTTGATCGTCTGCCAGGCGATGATCATGGCCATGACCGTGGTCTTGCCGGCGCCGGTGGCCAATTTCAGCGCGATCCGTGAGAGCCCCGGATTCGCGCCCTCGTTTGCCGCTGCGATGTGATCGAGGAACTTCTTCCCTTCCCTGACCTTCGGCGCTACCTCGGTCAGCCAGATCGCAACCTCGACCGCTTCGACCTGACAGAAGAACGGCCGGACGCCTGTGAATTCGTAGCTGCGCCAGTGCTGGAGCAGCCGAGCCGTCTCAGGCGTGACGTTCCACTGGTTCGGATTCGGAATCGCTCGCCAGCGGTCGACCTGCACGCGAAGCTCGTTGATGACCGCCGACGTCTTCTCATACTGCTGCTGCTCATCGGAAAGGCCTTTGCCTTCATCGAAGATCAGCTCCTTCTGCCCTTTCTTCTGCTTCTTCGGCTTCGGGATCGGAGTGATGAACTCGGCACGCCGGCGCCGCTCGATGAGCTGATTGGTCGGCTGGCCGCTCTCGTCGAGTTCCCAATGTTTCAGCGGGTACTCGTACGGCGAGTTGATGATTGGTTTTTCGAAGAATTGCTCCGTCATTTCCGCATTCCTTGCTGCTTGCGCAGAGACACGGACGCGCTGACCACCGCTGGAGCAGGAGTATCGTGTTTCGCGGTTTCATCGATACCCTTTCCGATCTCGATTGTCGTCATTGGAGGTATTCATCAGCATAGGCGACAGGAATCATTCCGTCACGAAGAAAGGCTAAGCGCCCGGCGCCGGTGGGCTGCGGTCTGCCGTCAACACTGCTTCGCGAGAAGATCCTCGTAGTGCCGTCGCTGGCGAACGGTTGTCGGGAAACTGCTTCGAACGGCGGGACAGTTGGAACTCCGACACTTAAAAGGATGCCGGATGGTCCAGCCACCAGTGGGAGCAACGCGCTCGACTTCTCAGGCCACGTCCAATTTGAACGCCAGCAGCCTCGCCGCGCTCTCCGGCAGAGGGACGCGTTCCGCGATGCTGTCCTTTCGCCGTTCGTCCAGTTCGTACTGCTCGCCCATGATCACTTGAAACCAGCGCTCGCGATCGCGCACCACGCGGTACATCTTCTCGTCCTGGGTGCCGCCGAGGTAGGGAAGGAAAACGTGAATGGGCTGGAGTACACGCTCAGCTTTCGCTCCGATGCGATCGACTCGGCCTGTCCGTTGCTCGAGTGTGCTCGGGTTCCACGAGAGGTCATGGTGAATGACGTATCGGCATTCGAGGTGAAGGTCGACCCCTTCGGCGAGAACGCTCGATGCCACGAGAACCTCGGGGAAGAACGGAGTGTTGAATGACAGGAGGAGGCGGCGGCGCTGGTCGCCATCGGTCTCGCCGGTTGCACGCCGTACATTTCGCCCGGTGTGCACTTCCCTCAACGCCTGCAGATACTCATCCCGTTCCTCCGCATGCTCCTCCAGAAACTTCACAAACGCTTCGAGTTTCGATCTCAATGAGAGGCCGGATTGGTCGTGCTGATCGAGCGCGATTCGCAGCCGTTCCTCTGGATCGCGTTCATCAAGGGGAAAGTAGCGGACCAGGAACGATTCCGTGCGAACGAAGCGGCGGATGATGTCCGCAATCAGGCTGCGTTGCTCGTCGCTGAACGAGAAGACCCGGTCCAGGATCTCTTTCACCTCGGCATCGAGAAACTTCCGGGCCGGCCGGTCTGGGTCGAATGCCTCCCCGAGAGCCTTCAGTTTCGCGGCAGCTTCGGAGACAGGACAGCGGAGCTCTCTCGACGCTTTTGCGAGAATCTCGCGCTCGATTGCTTTCGCGATGTGCTTCTCCAGTGATCTGCCAGTCGCTCGGAAATGACAGAACACGAGAACTTTCTCTCCGAGACGCCAGAGATGGAGCACCTGGTCGAAGGTCGCGGAGATCTTCGGATGTTTAGCTCTTGCACGGTCTCCTGGCAACGCCTTCCTGAGCGCATGGAGGTAGCGTTGCAGATGCCTCTCAGCCTGCGATTCGTCAATCGAAGGTGGTGCATCCTCGTCATAGAGAGCATCCAGGGTTCGGCCTTCCTCGGATGCCACTCTTGTCTCCCGATAGGCTTCATAGCTCGACGCCAACCCTTCGACAAACGTGAGCCGCTTAACTCCTGTTGCCAGTTCTCCCGTGCGTGCAGCCGTCGCGATGGACTGGCAACGGGCCACCAGCAGAAACGGAAGGAGTGCGTCGTTCCCGATAGCGATGCCTTCGCGATCGGAGCCGTTCTCGCGGATCGCCGCACCAGGTCGGAGGCTGCGCCGCCGCACATCACTGTCGTCGAAGTTGCGGTTTCGAACGTGGCGGATGACCCAGGGATGCAAGAGCGTCTCTGCTTCTCGCATGCGCAACGAGCAAGCATCGAACAAGCGAATGACGGATTGAAGACGCTCAGACTGTCTGGAGGCATTTTCTGATGCGTCGTGCCACCAGTCGACGGCAGGTGAGCCATCGACTTGCGGCACGTCCTCGACCCGGAGTGCGCTCCAGCGCTCGTCGAGCGCAAGCGATGAATGTTGCGCGGCATCAAGAATTGCGTGGAGTGCCTCGAGGCGCTCGCGGAAATCATCGATATCCATCTTCGGACTTCCATCTTTCCAACGGATGCCGCGAAATCGGTCGAGAACCTTCAACAGTTCACCGTGCCCGAGTTGAAACGGAGTCGCCGTCAAGAACAGCATCCGTTCGAATCGACCTTTCAGCGCGCCCTGGAGCACGGTGGCATCTTGTTCAGCCTCACTATTAACAAAAAGCGACGCCAGCGCGGTCGCCGGGTTTTTCAAATGGTGGGCCTCGTCGAGGATCAGAAGGGGCGATGAGAACCGTGACTCCTTGAGCGCCTCAGACCACACCTCGCTCAAGCGAGTGACCAGACTGCGACGCACAGCTGTGACCCGTTCGGTTCGGTAGAGGGAATCTCGAAGAGGAAGCTTGAGCAAGGCGTCTTCGAGAGGACGTAAATCAACTCGACGTTTCTCTAACACCTTCGCGATGCTCTCCGGTACCGGATCGTCACCTGGATCCTCACCGTATTCAGTAATGATAGATCGCCACGCGGGCGTGGGATTGCTCATCAAGTCGACAAAAAGCCCTTCGTCGTTGAACTTCGCCGCTACGCGCAGGATCTCGGCGGCAAAATGCGGGAACGCGCGTCGCTGATCGATCAGACGTCGTGAGCGAAGTGCGGCCTTTAGAATAGCGAGCTTCGTCCATGGATCGACCAGTCCGCGCGACAACGCTCCGTGCGTCAGGAAAATGATCTGCTTACGATGATGCAGCGGATCATCGAGCAGCCTCAGGAAGCTGACCCCGTCTTCCGCGCTCTTGGCAGTGATCGCTCGATCTCCACGTCCGCCGGTTTGCCGGATGCAACGATTTCTGAACACTTCGAAATCGCGAGGCCATTTCGTCTTCAGCGACGACGGGACCATGACCACGACTGGATTGCGTCCTTTGTCGGCCCACGCCGCCGATGCCGCTACTGCCATCGCGACAAACGTCTTTCCCATCCCGACTTCGTCGGCGAGAACCACGCCCGGCTGGAAAGCGAGACGACGGAGAATTTCTGCTGCTGTCTTCATCTGCCGCGCAGCGTCCCGTTCGGACACCCGACCGGGAACGTGCAGGGAGATTCGCTGATCGTCGAAAGGCACCGGCCAGGTCATAGGCCGATCTCCCGAAAGGTATCGCGCGCATACCGGCCTACCGCTCCGACGACACCCTCCGAATCGAGCATCGAACGCAATTCTCGCTGAACCCCGGCGACTTCGTCGCGCACCATTTCCTTGCCCAGGAGTTGCTCGGCGTCGCGCCAGCGGACCTGGCTCAGAGTCAATGCGACCTCGGCGATGAGGAACGGCGCGGCCAGGTCGTGCTCGGCGAAGAGACGTCGCGCGAGCGCCATGGGACCGATCGGGCCGCGGAGTCTCCAGCGGAGCGAGTCGAGGTTGAATACTGGTCGCTCCAAGCGCTCACGGAGACCCTCCAGAGCCTTCGACACTCGCTGCACGCGTTTCAGGAGAAACGTGCTCGTATCGACACGGCGGTGCGGATCCAGCTCGAGTGCACGGTCGTGCGCCGCCATGCTCGCATGACGCTCCAGGACCCGCACGACCGTTTCATAGAGAGGTCGAGAAGAAGTGAGTACCTCGACGAGTGCTTCCAGGTTCAGATCCCGCAGCTCGTCCGGTGGCGGCAGCTTCGAGGAATCGGTCACGTTTACGACCCAGATCGAGTCGTAGGCCTTCCCGTCCTGGCCAGTCCAGTGAACGATTAGGTAACTCGGCGGCTTCGTCTTCCTCCATTCGATGACGGTTAGACCGTCAACCGACGGCGACGACAGCAGCAGGTCGCCATCCTCGTCCTTGATGGAGAAGACGCGAGATCCTTCTTTGAAGGTCAGAGTAATGCGTCCGCCTTCTGGCGAAGGATCAAACAATGCCTCTTCGAACCAGACCGGAAGCGGAACGGTGGTCGGATCCGATTCCGTCGTTTGGTCAGCTCGGGCGCTGAAGCGGACTTCAACGTCGTCAATGTCAATCATCTCGCTTGGCGGAACAGACTGCTCGCAAGTGCGCCAAAATCGCGTTTCCGCCGCCGGAATCACGTAGGCCAGATTTGCTTCGATGTTGCAATTGGGATCGATGCCCATGCCGGCTACAGTGAAATTGCTCGATCCGACTAGGAAAATCCTGTTCTCGCCGCGTTCGAAGCGTATGCACTTCGCGTGTAAGGCGCGCGGGTTCCCATCGTCATCAATTGGCTTCACGTAAGCGAAATTGTGCTGCACCCGTGGCAAGCAAGGTTCGCGAAAGGCCGTAGGTAGCGCAAGATCGATCGATCCGTCAGACGGCAATCTGGTTCCCGCCGTTTCGAACGTGATTTCGCGCTGGCCATTGAGTCCCATGACGGACACGAGTCCTTTGATGACTCTTTGCGCGCGTTCGCCCTCGTCGAAGAACGGACTTGTAACGACGGCAACGGACGCGCCCGTGCCGCGCCACTCGGCGGCGATCTGGCCGAAGAGTGATGGCCCGCCAGGCAAAACGGGCAAAAACGCCGCTCGCGTCTCGCCCGCACGCAATGCGGACGGCGGCCACGTTCGCGCCATCCTTTCGACTCTCGAAAGAAAGTCATCAGCCCGTTCACCTGGTCCGGTTTCTCCCGATCGATTTCGCGGCAGAAAGCGAACGACCCGCCTCAGGAATGCGACGACATCGCTCAGCAACTCCACTGGCGTCCCGGCCTGAGCACTGAATTCGAGCACCGCGATCTGTTCGTAGTTGGTCCGGTAGCCCATTTTCGTGAGGTTGGGAGACCCGATGAGCACGCGAACGTGTTTCTCCCAGGCCAGCAGGCTGACCTTCGCGTGCAGAATGCCGCCTGGAACCGCTACCGGTAACTGATGCCACCGAAGGCTGCGCTTTGAGGCAACGTTTCTTCGATCGACGAGAACCGCCGCGAATACTTCTGAAAGTCTTTGCTCCCGCTCAATCAGATACGAGCGAACATCTTCGGTTGCGTCGGTTTCCATGCCGACGAATCGGCTGAGGCACTCCTCTTCGAAGAAGGGGCCGTCGAATGTATAGGTGGTGGTCACGCAGCCGACCGGTCTGCCGAATTCTTCCTGCACTTCCCATAGGTCGAGCAAGCGCGACCCGCTCTTCGGTACGAGTGTTCTCAAGCGGGAAGCCTCCGCAGGTCGCGCAAGAACCTTGATGCGGTTGCGGATCGATAGTCGTGCGTATAGTCGTATCGAACGGGGGCGTCAGTGACGCGATACAGCGCCCGGATGCACACGCCTCTTTCGTCTCGATCGAACCACGATCGTTTTCCGTCGGGAGCCTTTCTGCTTTGAGCAGATTCATGATGCTCGATGATCGCTACGAACAGGTCCTCCGCATTGCGCACTTCGCCATATCGCGCCAGAAGTTGCTCGGTCTGAGATCCAGATTCCGAAGTACCGTAATGTCGTTTCAGTCGCTCTAGAGCGGTCGGCATTTCGGAGACGACTTGCGAAGCGTTGCGTCCGTCTTTGTAGCTACTGAACCCTTTCGCCGTGATGACCGTTCCGGCTTTTGTGGAGAGATGACGGATCAGATCGAAGGCGTTCATGATGAGCGCGCAGACACCTTCGAATGCATCGATTGCGTCGAGCCGCTCCGCCATCGCTGGTGCGCACTTTCGGCGAATTGAGCGAAACCATTGAGCTTCCTCACCGAACGTCGAGACCGATTCGCCTCTTGCCTCGAGTGCTTCAAAGAGGTCGGCTCGCATTTGAGAAGCGAGCACATCATGCGGATTCTGCCGAAGATCGATTCGTCGGAGCCGGCTCGAAATCACAGTCGCTTCTTTCTTGCGCGCCCCGTCCGGGCGGAAGTGCTCAGCAATATGCTGCCAGCCAGACCAATTCTTCGTCTGGCAGGTGCATCCCTTTTTCATCGCCAGCGCCACGGCGCCCCGCAATTCGCGCCGAAACTCGCCTCCATCGCCTGAGTCGCGCATGAATCCCCGAAGATTCCGCTCCGCTTCCCATGCAGACAGAAGCTCCCAACCGCCCTCTGATATCCGCAAATCATCGTCGAGGATATCCAAGCCGAGAGCGAGACGCCGATAGATACCCGTGAAGCCGAAGATCTTCGGTGTCTTCAGGTACGAGTCCGCTCCAACGGAGTGTCCGCCTTCCACGGCAGCCTTCACCTTCCCGACGCCTGGGACCCGGATGCCCCAGCCGCCGTCGCTCGCGTTGAATCGGTCACTCACTCGGAAAAGAGCCTCAATGACATGCCACTCGAAGACGAGCCATGCCGGCGTCTTGCCGTCTGACGCCAACTCATCGCGGAAATCCTGACAAACCACTGCTCCGACAGCCATCGCGGTCAAGAAACGTGGCCTGGACATCCGCACCGTCATGAATGGAAAAATACGTTCAGCGAGCCTCTCGTACGTCCCCGAGAGAGAGAACGGATCGATCCCGCCCTCGGACGAGATCTCCGGATCAAATGCGCTTAACAGTGGAGCCGAGAAGGCCATTGCAGAAGTCAGAAGTGGAGCGGACTTACCCCGCGCCTCCCTGGCCTATTCGATCGCAGCGAGCGCCTTCGCCATCGCTGACTCGATGATCTCCCAGCCGATGTATTCGCGGTCTCCATCTTTCTTCATCGTTTGCTTGTAGTGCTTCGCAATGACGACAAGTGCCTCGACAATTTCGGGAACACTGAATCGGCCGATCAGTTCGTGAACTTCCTTGACGACTGGATCTTTCATCGATGCCATAGCTTCTCCCTGGCTTGGTAGTGCAGACGCCTCATTGGGGTTCGCAGAGCGAGCTCATACGTTGCAATGCACGGTGGAACCGAACAATCCGGATTGATCGGAGTATCGTATTTCGCGATCTCGTCGATCCCTTCGTGGTCTCGATTGACGTCATCGGGGTATTCGTCAGATCAGGCTTACAAGAATCATTCCGCCGCTCAGAGAGACCCAAGCGACACTCTCCGGTCGTGAGCTCCGAAGAGGCGCGACGAGTGTTCCAGGACGGTAAAGGTGATTCAGGTAGCCACGCGGAAGGAACAAAAAAGTTGAGCGCTGTCGTTGAACGGTTGGCTGCGGTCTGCCGCGAACACCTCCTTCGGGAGAAGATCCTGGTCGTCCCCTCCCTCGCGATCGGCCATCAAATCGCCGATGCCGTCGCGCATGGGGGTACGCCCTGGGTGAACCTTCGCGCGGAGACGATTCGGACTCTTGCGGATGCGATCGCTGGATTCGACCTGGCGCGCGAGGGGATCACGGTGCTCTCGCGTGCGCAGGCGCTGGCGATCATCGAGCGGGCGTGCGATGAGGTGCTTGATGCGGCGTCGTATTTTGCGGCGTTGAAGGATCGTCCCGGGTTGCATCGGGCCATTCAGAAATCGATTGATGATCTTCGGCATGCGGGGGTGGATTCGGCGGCGATGCCGGAGTCGGTGTTCGAGGATCCGCGCAAGGCGATTGACCTCGGGCGGATTCTTGCGGCGTATGAGCGCGAATTGATCGATGGGCGGTTTGTCGATCGGTTTGGCGTGTTGTCGCGCGCCATTGCCTTGCTTGAAGGTGGGGCCGTCAAACCGTGGGCGGGCGATGCGGTCTGGATGGTCATCGATGAGCTGGAGCTTACGGGCGCGGAGGAGAAGCTGCTGTCGCTCGCCAGCGGGGGGAGGTTCGAGAAGCTTGTATTCAATGATCACGAGACGACTCCGCATGTCGATTTTCGACGTGCGGCCGGCGAGGAGAACGAGCTTCGTGGCGCCTTTCGAGCCATCCTCGGCGCAGCGATTCCGTTCGATGATGCGGAGATCGTCTACACGACGCGCGAACCGTATCTCGCGCTCGGGTTCGAGCTTGCTGCCGAGCATGCGGTGCCGTGCACATTCGCCGAGGGGGTGTCTTCTCATTACACGCGACCGGGTCAGGCTGTCCTCGGGTTTCTTCGTTGGATGGGCGGCGGTTGGGATGCGGTTCATCTTCAGCGAATCGCGCGCAGTGGCGTGATGTCGCTCGGGGACGATCCGGCCACGCTCGGATCGCGCGCCTTCGCGCGTGTTCTGCGCAAGGCGGCCATTGGCTGGGGGCGTGATCGTCATCTCGCGCGCATTGATGTGCTCATCGCTGGGCGTCGTGTCGAACTGGAAGAAGAAGAGGATGCGGCCCGGAGCGACCGCATCGAACGCTCGATCCTTGAGGACGAACGCGCGCGGGACGTCATCACTCGCCTGCTGGCGCTGACCGAGGTTGTCGCGGAGGGAGAGGAGATCGATCCGGCGCTTGCGGCGCGGACCGCGCAACACTTCGTGGCCGCCTTTGGCGCGATTCGCAATGAGGTCGACGCCATGGCATCCGCGGGACTGCAACGGATGCTCGAGGAGCTGGCGGCGCTTCCGGGGCGAAAGACTTCCCGAGCGGTCGTGACGGCGCGACTTTCGGAAGCGGTGGCGCAGCTTCACGTATCCGCGAGCAACCCGCGGCCTGGATATCTTCATGTCACACCGGTACGCGCCGGCGGTTGGAGCGCACGACGACGGATGTTCATCGTTGGCGCAGACGACAGCAAGCATCCCGGACGTGGCCTGCAGGATCCGATCGTGCTCGATTCGGAACGGAACACGATCAACCAGCGCATCGACCCGCGGCAACTGGCACTCCTCGGCGAGGCGCCGCGTCGGACGACGGAGCAATTTGATCGCCTCATCGCTCGCAGTGGCACCCGGGTCATCACCATTTCATTCGCCGATCTCGATTTGAAAGAGAGACGGGAGCACTTCCCTGCCCCGGTGTTTCTCGATCTCTACCGACGCCAGGTGGGGCAGGCGGATGCGTCGTACAAGGAGGTCGAGAAGGCTGTGGCGCGTCAGGGCTTTGTCGATCAGCGTCCGCTTAGTGCATCCGAGTGGTGGCTCATGCGGCGCTTCTCCGATCACGATCCGAATCTTCGTCCCTCCGTTCTGGCGGCATATCCGACGCTGGCATCGGGCGCCGAGGCGGAAGCGGAGCGAGCGAGTGATCGGCTGACGAAGTGGGACGGGCTCATCGACGCTCCAATCAATGATCCAAACGCTGAGCTCGACCCGCGGCGCAACGGGCGCATCTACTCCGCATCGCAGCTGGAGAAAATGGCCAGCTGTCCCTATCAATACTTCCTGGCCCGGATTCTCCACGTGGAGCCACTCGACGATCTAACCTTCGAGCCCGATTCCTGGCTGCAGGGGCGCGAGTTCGGGTCGATGTTGCACGAAGTGCTGCAACAGACGATGGACACGCTGTGCGCGGCGGGCCAGAAGCCATCGCTGACGTTTCTGCCGCAGATGGAAGCCATCGCCGAGGCCGCACTCAGGGAGTGGCGAAACGTCATACCGCCGCCCAACGAAGCGGCGTTCGAACGGCGACGAACCGAGCTGTTCCGATCGGCGGAGCTTTTTCTTCGCAACGAAGAAGAGGCCTGTCGCCGCGTGACGCCAAAGTTCTTCGAGGTGTCGTTCGGATTCGGAGAGGACTCGCCCGACAGCATCGCTATGCCGGAGCCTCTCACGATCACGCTCGGCGGGAACAGTTCGATTCAGGCTACGCCCCTCACCCGCACTCCGCGCCGCTCCGTGTCTCCCTCTCCCCGCGTTCCGCGAGGCGAGGGTGGCTCGATGGGAGCATCGGCGGTGTCATTCGAAGCGATACAGAGCGCGACGCCGGGAACATCGATTCAGTTGCGAGGACGCATCGATCGCGTGGATCACGACGAAGCCACGAATGAATGGTCCATCTGGGACTACAAATCGGGCGGTACCTACGAGTACGACCACGGCGGTCTGCTGCAGCGCGGACGAAAAGTGCAGCACGCGATCTATGCGCGCGCGCTCGAGGCCATGCTGTTGCGGAAAGGGCTGACCGGACAGGTCGCGCAATCGGGATACTTCTTTCCCACGCCGAAGGGGCGCGGAGCTCGCATCGCGCGCGTCGCGAAGCCGGGAGAGCTGGAGCACTCGTTCAATGCCCTGTTCGATGTGATCGGCCGCGGCTACTTTCTTCACGCGGAGGCGGACGCCTGCCGATGGTGCGACTTCAAGGAACTCTGCGGCGGGGAACAGGTGGCGGCGTCGAGGACTGCTGCGAAGATCGCCGTGAATCCCGGTGATGCGGCGGTGACGGCGTGGGTACGCCTGCAGGGCATCCGATGACTGATCGCCTTCCAGGAGACCAGCCGGCGCGTGACGCGATCCGCAACGATCTCGACGTCACGATGCTGGTGGAAGCGGCGGCCGGGACCGGGAAGACGACAAACCTCATCGCGCGGATGTTGAATCTCGTTCGGACCGGCCGGTCGTCGTCGGCAACGCTGGCGGCGATCACGTTCACCCTGAAGGCTGCCGCGCAACTGCGCGAGCGCTTTCAGGAAGGATTGGAGAGTGGGATTGTCAATTCTGGCGATGAAGAAGAACGAGCGCGATTGCGCGAGGCTCTCGATCAGATCGACCGAGGATTCATCGGAACGACGCACGCATTCTGCGCGCGGATGTTGCGGGAGCGGCCGGTGGAGGCGGGGCTCGATCCCGAATTCCAGGAGCTCGACGAAGCGGCCGGACGGCGGCTGACGACGGCCTTCTGGCATCAATGGTACGAAGCGGAAGGGCTGGCGGGGAATCCGCTCATCGAAGAAGCTCGACAACTGGATCTCGATCGCAAGTTGTTGCAGCCGGGCTTCGAAACGGTCATCGAGTATCCGGACGTGACGATGGTGTCGACGCGAACGCCGCGGCCCGATCTTCGCGGGGCTTGCGATCAGCTCATCGCCATGCTCGACGAGATCCAGCCGCATCTGCCGACGAATGCCCATCGTCAGGTGCCGGACAAATTCGAGCAGATGATCGTCAACCTCCTTCGGCTTCGCAAAGCGGCCGACATCACGGAGATTGACGGTCAGCTCGCGCTGCTGGAGGAGGCCGATCACATCACGGGCAAACCGACTCAAAAGAACTGGCCGGATAAGGCGACGGCCAAGCAGATCGGAATTCGTTACAACGCATTCGCGACGAACACGATTCGCCCGATTCGGCTGAGGTGGCGCGAGCATGTGCATGGAGTGGCCATTGCGCTGGTCAGCGCGGCGGCGCGGGCATTCGACGCCCAGCGACGGCGCGAGGGGACACTGACCTTCCAGGATCTTCTGGCCTGCGCGCGCGACATGCTTCGCGATCACCCGCATGTCCGCCGCTACTTCCAGCGGCGCTTCACCCACGTGCTGGTCGACGAGTTTCAGGACACCGATCCGCTGCAGGCCGAAATCCTTTTCTTCCTGACGGGCGAGGAGGTGTCGGAGCGGAACTGGAAGAAGCTCACGCCGCGCCTCGGCTCGCTCTTCATCGTCGGCGATCCGAAGCAGTCAATCTATCGCTTCCGGCGCGCCGACATCACGACGTACCTGGCGGTCAAGGATCGGATCAAGTCCGTCGGAGGATCGGTGCGGCAGCTCTTCACCAATTTCCGCTCTGCTCCTTCGATCTGCGCGTTCGTGAACGAGGTGTTTCGTCCAATGTTCAGTGGCGACGACGTCGTTGCCGGCAGGCAGGCCCAGCACGTCGACCTCACTCCGTTTCGCAGCGTAGCGACCGTCAACGGCATCGTTTCACTCGAGACCTTGCAGGCAAGCAAGGACCCGATGGCTGAGGATGAGGCCCGGCGCGTAGCACGTTGGATACGGAACGCCGTCGACGGAAAGATGCAGATCTCGGATGAGGATCGGGAACGACCCGTCCGATGGTCGGATGTTCTCCTCGTGAGTTGGCAGCGTCCGCGACTTCGCTTCTACGCTGCCGCGCTCGAGGAGCTCGGCATTCCTTACGAGATCACGGGAAGCAATGCCTTTGATGCGTCCGAGGCGTTGCGCATGGCCATGCCGCTCCTCAGGGCGATCGTCGATCCGGATGACGTCGTTTCCATCGTCGGATTTCTGCGCGGGCCGTTATGCGGCGCCGATGATGACGCCCTCTATCGATTCGTTCGCGCCAAAGGATCGTTCGCGCCGTTCCGCGATCCGGGCGCCGGCACCGACGATCGAATCGCTCGTGGTCTGGCAATCATTCGCGACGCCATCATCGACTCGCAGCGCCATCCTCCCGCGGCGGCCATCGCCCGGGTTTTTGACCGCATCGGTCTCACTGCCCTTGCTGCGACGGGCGATCGCGGTGGAACGCAGAGTGGCAGCCTTCTGCTGGCGCTGGCAATCGCCCGTGACGACTCCGCGAAGGGTGAATCGCTCGCTGCCATCGTCGATCATTTCAAGGACCTCCTGGAATCGCGACCCGACATCGGCGAGCTGGATGTCGACCCATCGCGCAGCGAAGGCGTTCGCCTCATGAACCTTCACCAGGTCAAGGGACTGGAAGCGCCCATCGTCTTTCTCATCGATCCATCCGACGAGCACGATTTCCCGGTCGATCTCGTGGTCGATCGCAGCGGCGAGGAGTCCCGCGGCTACATCCCCATCACGAAGAAATTCGGGTACGCGACGGTGGATGTCGGTGTGCCAGTCGGATGGGCGGCCATGCAGCAGATCGAGCAGGCATTCAAAGATGCCGAGAAGAAGCGTCTTCTGTACGTTGCCGCAACACGCGCGAAGGACATGCTCATTGTCGGCTTCCATCGTTCGAACAAGGGAGTCAGTGGAGCATGGCGTGAGCTTGCGCGGCACGTGAACGCTCCGCTCGTCGATCAGAACGAGACGCCGCCAACTGCGACCGCCATTCCGCCCGCGGCTCCTGCGTTCAGCGCTGCCGTCGAAACAATGACCGCGCGGTTCGAAGCGGCGCGCGAGAGCTCCTACTCGGTCCTGCCGATCACGAAAATCGCTCACGGCAATCATGCAGAGTTGGTTCGAGCCGAAGAGGGACTGGGCAAAGGCACATCCTGGGGTCGCGTCCTGCACCGGCTCTTCGAGGCCATGCTGCGTGATGAGACGCTCAACATTCGTCTCTATGCCGGGAACCTGCTGAAGGATGAGGAGCGGGATGCCGTCGAGCTCGCGGAAGTGATGCGAGTCGTCGAGGCCGTCCAGTCATCGCCCCTCTGGCAACGGGTAAAGTCTGCCGGCGAACGTTACATGGAAGTTCCCTTCGCGCTCAACGTCGCACGTCGCACGGTCGGCATCGATGAAGATGGCGACACCCTCCTACATGGGACGATCGACCTCGTATTTCGAGAGAGCGAGCGCTGGTTCATCGTCGACTACAAGTCGGATTCGACGAAGGGCCGGCTCGTCAGCCTGGTCACCTATTACGCGCCTCAGGTTCGACACTACGCCCGCTTCTGGTCCCAGTTGACGAATCAGGAGACCGAAGCCGGGCTGTTTTTCGTGGACGGATGTATCGAACATTGGGTGAAATGACACGGGTAGAAACGCCAGATCAATTCACCGCCTCCCCCAGCGTCGATGGCCGCCGTATAGAGATTTGAGGCTTTCCGCGTCAATGATCAGCCGTCGGAGCGCCGCATAACAAAGGCCTGGCCCCTCCGATTTTTTGGCGGTTCGCCGCGAATCTCAGGGGACCCTGGCGAACAGCTCGCCGTTCCAGGCCACTGCGTTCGCCTTGGCGGCTTCCCCGGCGAAGGTGAAGCGAAGGACCTCACCCGATCCCGGAATCAGTTCGACTCGCGCCGCCTCCTCCTCCGTAAAGGGCTCGAGTACGGCGCGCAGATCAGCAAGCGTGGCGACTAGATTGTCGTTCGCTTCGTCGATGACCAGCGTGCCGATGGCCGCGTTCTGATAGCGGCCTGTGTACGCGGCCCGCGGATGGCGCAGCATCGACGGACGCTGGGCGCGTTTGGCAAGTTCTGCGCGCATCCCGTTGCGCCCTTTCGTCATCATTTCTTCGAGAGCGGCAACGCGTTGGTCTGCGGACGAGGCACGACCTTCGAGGACATCCGCAATGAAGCTGGTGGAGGCGAGAATCAGAGAAAGAGTGGGCCCGCTGAGATTCGTCATGATCCCGATGCCGGCGTGTCGATCTGGAAGAAGCAGGAATGCGGACTGCCAGCCTGGATATCCGCCCGCGTGGAAAAGCGCACTCTGCCCCTTGAATTCGCCCTGATACCAGCCGAATCCGTAGCCTCGGCCTTTGAAGTCGCCGCGTTCGATCTCCGTCGCCGTCTGCATCTTCTGTGCTTCCAGGAACGCGGCCCGCGGAATTCCGCCGCCCTTCTGCAGTACGTTCGCGTTCAGCCAGATGGCGAGATCCGATGGCGTCGTGACGATGCCACCGGCGGCGTGCATGGTCCGGTCGTTCTTCCGGAGGGCCAGTGGCTCAACCTGCCCGCCGCGCCCGATCGTGTAAGGCTTCTGCATCGCCCATCGTTCCGCCTCCGACATGCTGGCGGTGGTGTGACGCATTCCTAGAGGGGCGAACACGAGATCGCGCAACGCGCGCTGCCAGGGCTCGCCGGTGACGCGCTCGATGACGAGCGACGCGACGATGTAACCAAGGTTGTCGTAATGGAAGCCAGGCCGGAGCGGCTTGCTATCGTTGAGCATGGCCAGAAGTCGTGCGCTCGTATACTCCCCTGTATATGCGGTACGGAACGTCACGCCGCTGTTCTCGAGACCGGAGGTGTGGGTCAGGAACACGCGCAGGCTCGGCGCATGCGGCAGCGTCACCTCCGGGAGGTATTTGCTGACCGGAGCATCGAGGTCGAGCCGTCCCTGGGCCGCGAGGATTGCGCAGGCCAGTCCTGTGTACGCCTTCGTCGTCGATCCGACGTAGTAGGCAGTTCCCGCGTCATGCAGGTAAACCGTGCGGCCGTCCCGGACGACCGCAATACCCAGCGCAGGAAGCTCGGGGATGCGGCGAAGAAGACCATCGACGAACGGACCGATCTGTGACGAAGGGCCCGCGGTGCTCGCACAAGCGGTGGCGAAGAGAAGGAGGATGAAGCGGCGTCGCATGCAGCGATGCTACGGCCGCCACCAAGGGGAATATTGAACGAATCAAACCTGGCGCGAGACAAGCCGGCGGAACCGCATCGGCGTGACGCCGAGGACCGAAGCGAACGTCCTGCAGAGGTGGCTGGCGTCGGCAAAGCCCGTCTCCGCGGCGATTCCGAAAATACTGCGCGAGGTGGTGGCCAGCGCGTGACGCGCGTGACGCAGACGGATCGCGGCGACGAACTCGCCCATCGACATGCCGGTGAAGCGGCGAAACGTGCGCGCAACATAGATGGGATGCATCCCGGTACGCCGTGCAACGGAATCGAGACAGATGCGCCGTTCGTAACTCTGCTCCAACTGAGCGACAAGTGCATCAATCCATTCGGGACGCGCCGCGGCCACCGGGCGATCCCCGAGCGCAACGACCAGTGTGGCCACCGCCCATTCGACCTCACGGTCCGACGTCGCTGCATGGACAGCCAGTGCGCAGCGGACGACCCGGGGCGCATCGCACCACGACCACGCATTCGGCCCCACCGGTGACTCGTCGCGGAAGCGGATGCTGAGCGTCCTGGCGCCGGCCCGCCCGACGGCGTCCTCGTGCTCGCGGCCCGCTCCCTTCATGACCACGGATCCGGAGGTTGCGGAATACGCCCCGAGGTCGGTCGCCTCGTCGATGCGCCCGCCGAGAACCACCGTGATGTTGCTGTAATCGTGACTGTGCCGGCGCTGCCGCAACCCCGCGGCATAGACGCACCTCTCGACCGTGAATGTCACCAGGGAGAACTTACGCGGCTGCCTGGCGAAGGTTGCCGGACGGCTGAAGAGATACCGCCATCCCTTCACCGGATGCCTTACGTCTTCGTTGTGAAGTCTGATGGCACGGCGGGTAGGGTGTCTCGTCTCGCATGCGAACAGGCTTACCCAGCCGGATCACGGGATGGTCGACTGCCTAGGCGTAAGCCCGCGCAACCTTCTGATTCTGGCCGTCCTGCTCTACGGAGCGTTCCTCGTGCGGTACAGCTGCCTCGCTGCCAGCGGCGCGGACAGCTCGGGCTACTTCAACGCTGCCCGCCTCATCGCGAGGGGAGAAGACTGTTGCGCGGCTCTCCGGCGGCCAGCCGAATGCGATTCGTGCAGGCTTCGACGGCTCTGTAAGATGAGCGTTCGTCCGCTAGACCGCCTGCGCCAGACGCCCGCCGGGGAGCGGTGTCCTTCTTCGCAGGATCGCCGCTGACACCAGCGTCACGATCAGCCCGACCGGGAACGGCTCGATGAAGGTGACGGCGATGTTGATCAGCGGGTTGTCGTACATCGCCTTCATTGTCTTCATCTCTTTCGTCTTCGCCGCGATGGCCGCCTCGGTGGCTCCCTTCTCGTGCATCGTCGCAATCGTCCGAGCGGCGTACTTGTCGACGAAGTCGGGCATCAGCCTGAAGTAGATGAACTCCCACGAGCCGACGTAGAAGGCACATGAGATGAGTGTGATGAGCAGGCCGACTGCCGTCGCGCGGCCGAAGGTGATCACTCCGCCGTTATTCTCCCGATAGGCACGGATGCCGAAGAAAACCAGCAAAAACGAGAGGAAAATTGCGGTGTAGCCGATGACCTCGCCGTTCTTGTGGTTGATCGCTCCGCTCTTCATGAACGGAAGCGTGAGAAACATCATGGCTGACGAGATGGTGCCGGAGAGAAGACCGAAGACGATGACGACTTTTTTCATTTGTGTTTCCTTTCGCGGCGCAAGGTAGGGCCGCTCCCCGGGCCGGGTCGTCCTACTTTCGGGTGATTCTCGGGTCAACTAAAGGATGAATCAGGGGATCAGGCCCAGATCCTTTCCCTTCTGGACCGCCTGGACGCGCCGGTTGACCTGCATCTTCTCGAACAGGCGCGACGAATGGGTCTTGACCGTGTTCTCCGAGACGAAGAGCTTCTCGCCGATCTCGCGGTTGCTCAGCCCCTGCGCGATCTGGCCAAGGATCTCGTGTTCCCGCGCCGTGAGGCCGACTTCCTTCAGCTTCACCGCGTTGAGGACGAACGGACCGCCGCTGCGCACCGGTACCTCACGAATGACCACCACTTCCTTCGTCCGCGTCCAGCGCAGCCCGAAATAGATCCCGACCGCGGTGAAGATGAGCGCGACGAGACCGCCGTAGATGCCGGTGGGATACTCGCGGACGAAGTGCTTGTACTCGATGACCTTCAGCAACGCGATGAGGACGCCGCCCGCTGCTGCGTAAAGCGCGACTTGTTTGACCATGGATCGGAGAAGTCTACAGGCCACCGCCCCGGCTTTGCGTTGGGTCGGCGGTTCAGCGTTCGCTCGCCGTCGCCGCGACCGTGGCCTGGTCGCGATATCATCGCCGTCCAACCGAAACGACTGTAACGGAGGTCCCATGCGCGCACTCAGGCCGCTGATTCTTACCCTCCTCATTCTCGCCGCCGCGGGAGCAATGGCCGACGTCCCGGGCCTCACCTCGAAGAAGCTCCCGAACGGGCTCGAGGTCATCGTGCTGGAGAACCACGCCGTCCCCCTCGTGACGATTGAGATCGCGGTGCGCAGCGGCGGTTTCGTCGAGTCGCCGGAGTACAGCGGCCTCTCCCATCTGTACGAGCACATGTTCTTCAAAGCGAACCGCGCCCTTCCGAATCAGGAGGCGTATCTCAAACGGTTGCGCGAGCTCGGCGCGATCTGGAACGGCACCACGAACACGGAGCTGGTGAACTATTTCCTGACGCTCCCAACCGACAACACGCGGGAAGGAGCGATCTTTCTCCGCGACGCGCTGCTCTATCCGCTCTTCCAGCAGAAGGAGCTCGAGCGGGAGCGCGTCGTCGTTCTCGGTGAGTTCGACCGCAACGAGGCCAATCCGACCTTTCATCTCCTTCGTGAGATGAACCGAAAGCTCTGGGGCGACCAGTTCTCGAGGAAGAACGTCATCGGCGATCGCGAGGTCATCGTCACCACTCCACGCGCGAAGATGACGACGCTGAAGGAGCGTTACTACGTTCCAAACAACGCCGCACTCCTCTTCGCAGGCGACATCAGACCCGAGGAGGCGTACGCAGTCGCGGAGGAACTGTTCGGCACGGACTGGAAACCGGCCGGCGATCCCCACACGTTGTATCCCGAACCACCCATCCCTCCCCTGAAACAAAGCTCGAAGATCGCGGTGATCCGGCCGGTCAAAACGGTCCTGATCCAGATCGCGTGGCACGGTCCGTCGATGACGACCGATACGCCGTCGACGTTCGCGGCCGATACGCTCTCGTTCATCCTGCAACAGCCCTCCTCGCGTTTTCATCGCAATCTCATCGACAGCGGGCTGTTCGACAACGTGAACCTCAGCTACTTCTCGCAAGCGCACACGGGGCCGATCACGGCCACCGGCGTGACCTCGCCGGAGCGGGCGGACCGAGCGCACGCCGCCCTGGTCAACGAGATCGGTCACCTCACCGACCCCGGCTATTTCAGCGATGAGGAGCTCGCGTTCGCGAAGGACCAGACCGAGGTCGCAGAGATCTACAACCGCGAACGGCCGTCGCAGTTTGTGCTCACGCTCGCCTTCTGGTGGTCGGCCGGCGGCGGCCTCGATTACTACCGCAACTACATCGACAAGCTGCGCCGGGTCAGCCGCACCGACATTCAGACCTACGTTCGCCGTTACATCGCGGACAAGCCTTCCGTGACGGGCGTTCTGCTCGCCGAGGAGGCGCGTTCGAAAGTGGCTCTGGTGAAGGACGCCGAAGTCATCCGGCCCATCAGCGGATCCTCGGGGACAGCGATGGCGTCGACGGCATCGCATGACATCAAGACGGAGGATTTCGACGTCGATGGCGTGCATGTGGTGCTGCGGAAAAACCCGAACAGCGAGGTCGTCGCTGCACGCGCGTTTTTGAAAGGGGGGGTTGCGTTCGCCGGACCCGATCGCGCCGGTCTCGAACCGATGCTGCTCGACATCGCCTCCAAGCAGAGCGTCACGTATCCAAAGGAGCGGATGGCGCGCGAGTTGACCCGGCTCGGTGCGCAGCTCGGCGCGGAGAGCGGTCCCGATTCTTCGGCGCTCACGCTCACGACGCTCAAGAGATCCTTCAGCGAAAGCTTCGCGATCTTTCTCGATGCGCTGGTTCACCCCGTGATCAACGACAGCGAGCTCGCACTGGCGCGGGAACACCGCCTCACGCAACTGAGCCTGATCGAGCAGAATCCCGATTCCTACATCGGTTCGATTGCCAGGCAAAACGCATATGGGTCTCACCCCTACGCAATCGATGCCGCGGGCGTGCCGGCCGTGGTGAAGGCCGCGACGGCGAAACAGCTGCGCGAGCTGCATGCAGCGACCGTGAACCGGTCGCGGTTGCTCCTGGTCGTCGTCGGCAACGTGACGCGGGAAGAGGTGGAGAAACAGCTCCGCCTCGCGATCAAGGATCTGACCGCAGGCAACTACAAGGCGATCGAACTTCCCCCGATGCCGAACGCCGGTCGCGCGACCACAAAGCTCGTCCCCCGCGATCTTCCTACCGTCTACGTTCTCGGTCTCTTTCCCGCACCGGGAATGGGCGCGGACGATGAGGCCGCCACACGGATTGGCCTGAGCGTTCTCAGTCATCGCCTCTTCGAGGAGATTCGAACGAAACGCAACCTCTCCTACGCGGCCTATTCATTTCTCCGTTCTTCGGTCTCCGGCGCAGGGCAGGTGTACGTCACCACGCCCGATCCGAATGCCGCAGTACGGGTGATGCGCGACGAGGTCGAGCGCATCCGCACGACGCCGATTCCGGAGACGGAGCTTCGGGACTCGATCCGCGAGTACAGGACCGGCGTGCTCATGGAACAGCAAGGCTCGGACGACATCGCTGCGAACATCGGCCAGTGGCAGGTGGCCACCGGTTCATGGAGCAACTTCGACGCGCTTCTGGCGAAGTTCGATACCCTCACACCCGAGCAGGTTCGCGCGGC
This sequence comes from Thermoanaerobaculia bacterium, assembly GCA_038244715.1. Taxonomy (GTDB): domain Bacteria; phylum Acidobacteriota; class Thermoanaerobaculia; order Gp7-AA8; family Gp7-AA8; genus JADGNZ01. Next base: position 11,147 of record JBBRTE010000028.1, on the reverse strand, counting down.
CATGGACCGATACGTTCATCACGTTTCGTTCGCGCTGTTGGGAAAGGTGGATGGAGTCGACACGAAACTGCTCGAATCGTTCTGACGCGTGGAGGGAGTCAGGTCTCATCCCGAATGCAGCGCCGGCGGAAAATCGTTTCCGCCTACTCGGCCGCTTCGTTGATGCACCGCGCGGCCTCGGCGACGAGGTCGTTGATCTCGAACGGCTTCTCGATGAAGCGGACGACGGGCGGGCAGACTCGGGCCATTGCGCTCTCGCCGAATGCCGTCATCACGATCACGTTCTTCAGGAGCTCCGGCTTGTGCTCGGTCAGGTATTTGACCACCGCGAAGCCATCGATTCGCGGCATCATCAGGTCGAGGGTGATGACCGCATATTCGTTCTGCAGCACCATCTCAATGGCCTCGGCGCCGTCGCGGGCCGAGTCGACCAGGAAGCCACGACGGCTCAGAACGCGGGTGACGAGGACCCGTATGCTGGCGTCGTCATCGACCACGAGTGCTCGCCGCTCAATGCTCACAGCGTGCCTCGAGGGAATCGGCTTCACAACGCGCGATCCCGCGGGCAACGATAGGAATCACCGGCGCGAATGCGCAGGTCTCGAACGCTACTGCAGGGATCCGGTACGTCACAACCGGTTCCTAGCAATGCAAACGCCAACTGCACAGTCCCTGTTGCAGTCGGCCGGGAATCGTCACAAGCTCAGGCGTACGGGGTCATCCAGGTGGGATCACGAGCTTCGCATCGTCCAGAATGTGAACGATCATCCGCTTGAGGCGCAGGAACAGCGAATCGCCACCGCTACGGGACGGCGTGGCCAAAACCGGCACCGCCACCGACGTCAGGATGCAGACAGCAAGCAAATAGCCACTGATGGTCTTTCGCACAAACCCTCCTCGTACCGCTCTGCCACTGAAGTGACGCGAGACGAGGATTCCTGAGTCCTGGCTATCGAATCGGGAGGAATTCCTGCCGCGGCCGGGCTGGCAGTCGTCCCAGAAACGTCCGAACATCGCGTACGTCCTCCGGTGTAACGTCCCCGGAAGTGACGGCCTCGCGAAGATAGGCCAGCGCTTTCTGCGCACTACGCGTCACCCCCTCCGAGGCAAAGGTGACGGCGATGGAACGACAGAGGCTGGCGGCTTGATCGAACTCCCCGGAGGCAAGAAGGCCCGCCGCGAGGTCGAGAGTCGCCAGAGAGGCATCGTTGCTGAGGCCGAAGCGGATCAACTCATCGCGTGAGTCCGCAAGCTCGGCCAGTCCGTCTTCGCAGTCCCCCCCTTCGACTCTCATGGCGGCGACGGCCCAGCGGATCCGGGCCCGCTCCGTCGGAACATCGAGCATCGTGAATACCGCGAGCGCTTCCGTGTAGAAGGCGCTCGCCTTGTCTCTCTCCCGCAGATGGCTGTAGCAGGCGGCGGCGTTGGCAAGGGCGCCCCCCAGGATCCACATCTCGTTTGCTGCGCGCGCACTGCCGATCACCGATTCGAAGATCGGCGCGGCCTCGGCGTGCCGGTCGACGCAGTAGTAGCCGAAGCCTTCGACGAGGCGGGCGGAGAGATAGCGGCGCTGATCGCCATAGACCACGAATTGTTCGGCCGCCTTCCGGGCGAGGCGAACGGAATCCTCGAACCGCTCGGTCTCCGCGCAGACCGTGGCGCGGACATAGTCGACGATCGCCAGATCGAAGGGCTCGACGTCCCGATCGGAGTGAAAAACCTCCTCGGCATGATCGAGCGCCTCCTCTGCCTCTTTGAACCGGCCGAGAAAGCGTAGAGCGTTGGCGCGTTCCTTCCACGCGGTCCCGGCGCACGCGCCGAGATAGGGTGTCGTCGTCTCGGGAAGCGATGCCACGATACTCAGCGCCGTGTCGGCGAGAAGCAGGCCGAACTCGGGCTGGCGCTCGTGCATCCCGTTCGCGGCGTTGCACAAGAAGCGCACGACGCTGGCTGTCCGGAATTGCTCATCCTGGTCGATGCGCGCCTCGCGGAAACGGATTGCGGAATGGATGAGCGGCTCGACGAGAGTGCGTGCATGCGCATCCGCATCCGCGATTGCACGCGCACGGGAGAGCAGCGCACCCGGTGGCCGTCCGGAGTTGGGCATCGAGTCCGCCACCTTCCACGGCAGCGGATCATGGAGCGCCGCGTCGAACGCCTGGATGACCTCGAGCGCTTCCCGGCATTCACTGCAGGATGCCAGGTGGTCCCCGAACCGTTCCCGGTCGATGACCGACTCGGGACGCAGCGAATAAGCAGACAGCTCGTTTTCCGTGTAATGGCTCATGTTCATGGATGAGTGATCGAGGTATAGATCTGCCGCGCGCGTTTCCGGCACGACGACAACAGCTGCCAAACGTAGGCGGGAGAGGTCTCGAGGTTAGTTGCAATCGCCTCCACACTCTCGTCCCGAAGGTAGTAGCGGCGCAGCGTCTCGCTGCATTTTCCGCCGAGCCTGGCCAGCGTGGCACCGAGGCTCAAACGGAGGGTCCAGAGCTCCACCCGCGCGCGCTCGTCGCCGTACGCGTTCCCCTCGTGCTCGGTCAGGAGCGGTGCCTCGTGCTTCCTCTTCCGCCAGTAGTGACGGCAGGCATGGTTGATCGATCCGACCAGATACGCTTTCACGTCGATCGCGTCCGGCTGGCGTTCCAGGTAGGACGCGAAGATGTCGTGAACGAGACTTTCGGCGTCGCCCGGCGGAATGTCGAAACGGAACTGCGCGATCGAACGCAGCAGTCGCTCGTGCTCCATGTAAAGAGCCTCGACCGGATGTGAAGTTGCGATTTCGGAGGATTCGTTGATCACATGGCCCCACCGCAAGCGCGCGCGTCTCCTCGATCGGGAACAACAGACAACTGTGGATTGCACCAGGACAGTCGGAACTGAAATACCGGTCACGAGTTGACCTCTCTGTTGAGGAGTGCCACAGAGGCTCGTGTCCCTACCCTGCTCCAACGAAATGCGAAGGTCTGAGTCGTCATTGAGGAGCCGCCCCCCGCCCAAAGCGGTGGCTTCGCCACGCGCACTCCAAAGCGCTTCGCGCGAAATGCGAAGGTCCGACCCCCGGCTCGTCCTCAGAAGGTCTGATACGCCTCGTGACTGCAGTCGTTCGGCATTGGCGCGGGATGACGACTCAGTCACTCTCATTTCGCGCGAAGCGCTTTGGACTGCGGTGGCGAGGCCACCGCTTTGGGTGGTGGATTTCGGGAAAAGACGTTCAAAAGCGGCGGTCTTGCCTCCGCCGTCCAAAGCACTTCGCACGCAAGGACCCGCAAGTGTCCGGAGTTGCGCCGCCGCGTTAAACGGCTGGCGGCGGCACCGGCGGCGGCGGCGACGTCGAGCTTGTATTCGTCACCGGCGGCGGCACGCTGGTGTCGGTGCTCGGCGGCGGCTGATCGGAACGGTCCCGGTTCTGATCCCGATTCTGATCCCGGTTCGGGTCGCGGTTCTGATCCCGATTCGGCTCGGCCCGCCGCGGCTCCACGGCATTCGTCGCGGTCACAGGAGGAGGCGTCGTGTCCGTCGTGAATACGCCTCCCGGCAACGGCCGGTCTCCCGGCTCCGGCCTGATCGGAGCCAGCGGCGGAATCGGCGCGGCGCCCTCCGGAGAAACCACGACACCGGTCGTATCGAGCGTGATCGGATTCCCGAACTGATCCAGGGCCGGCGGCGCGATCGCATTCACACCGTGAAGCGGACAGGCGTTCATCGGCTGCGTACCCGACTTGAAGGCCACCGTGATCACCGAGCGAGTCGGACACGCCGGCACGGCCAGCCCGCCCGTCGTCTCATCGATCTGCGCCATGACCACACCCTCCGGTGCCGCGAAATCGACATTCGGCTGTCCGCCCATGGTGGCCTGCATGAATCGCGTCCAGATCGGCACCGCTCCCGTACCACCGGATAAATTCGTCGGAGCGTTGTCATCGAAGCCGAGCCACGTCAGCGTCAGCGACTTCGGCGTGAACCCGATGAACCACGCGTCTCGTTTGTCGTTTGTCGTACCGGTCTTCCCCGCCGCGGTGAGATGGAACCCGAGGGATCGCGCGCTGGCCGCAGTACCGCGGTCGACCACGCCCTTCATCACATTCAGCAGGACGTACATGTCGCGCGCCGGAAAGACCTGCACCGGCTTGATCTCGTCGCCGGTGGAGAGCAGATGACCGCGGTCGTCGGTGACGAACTTCACGGCGTGCAGCGGCAGGCGCGAGCCGACGCGGGCCATCGTCGAGTATGCGTCGGCCATCTCGATGGGCGACAGATCGATCGCGCCGAGGAGCATGGAGGGATTCTTGGCGTCGATGTCCGAGACGACGCCCAGCGTGTGCGCGGTTCGCACGATCGGATCGAGGCCACAGGCCAGACCGATCCGTACCGCCGCCGAGTTCAGCGACTGCTCCAGGGCCTCGGCCACCGTCACGGTCTGGTGATAGACATCCTCATAGTTGCGCGGCGACCAGTCCGCGGCCTGCTTCCTCTTGAGGATGAAGCGCGTGTCGCTGACCAGCGTGGCCGGCGTGATGTTCTGATTCGACAGACTCGGCTCGAAGGCTGTGGCGAAGACGATGGGCTTGACCAGCGATCCGATCTGCCGCTTCGAGTTCAGCGCACGATTGAACTGATTCGTGTCGTAGTTCCGGCCGCCGATCAGCGCGCGGATCTCGCCCGTCGGAACGTCGACGTTGATGATCGCGCCCTGCAGCGGCGAATCCTCCCGGCGTAGTCGTTTGCTCCCCTTCTCGAGGGCAGCGAGGCCGGCCTCGATCGTCCGGGCCGCCGTGTCCTGCGCATTCAGGTCGATGGCCGTGTAGATCTGCAGACCTCTCCCCTTCACATCCTTGATGCCGTAGTCGCGCGCCATCTCCTGCAGCACACGATCGACGTAGTACGGGATGGAGGCCAGTCCGCTGCGCTGACGGAACGGCTTCGGCGGAAGCTTCGTGGCCATCGCCTGGTCGTGCTCCTCGCGCGTGATCTTTTTCTGATTGAGCATCAACCCGAGCACCGTGGTGCGACGCTGCATGGCCATCTCGGGATGCGTAAACGGTGAGTAGTTGTTCGGGCTGCGGATCATCCCCGCCAGCAACGTCGCCTCCGGCAGCGTGAGCTCGGAGACGGGCTTGCCGAAATAGAATCGCGCCGCCTCACCCACGCCCAGGATCGAGATCGAACGGTTGCGGCCGAGGTAGATGTCGTTCAGGTAGGCCTCGAGGATCTCGCGCTTCGAATACTTCGCGTCGAGGATCACGGCCATGAACGCTTCGGTCGCTTTCCGCTTGAACGTGCGCTCGTTGGTGAGGTAGTAATTCTTGACCAGCTGTTGCGTCAGCGTCGAGCCACCCTCAGAGACGCCGCCCGCTTTGACGTTACGGAACACCGCGCGCATCAAACCGATTGGATCGACTCCCGGGTGATGCCAGAAACGAACGTCCTCGGTGGCAACGACGGCGTCCTGCAGGACTTTCGGAATCTGGTCGAGCGTGACCGGACGCCGGTTCTCGAGCTGGTCGCTCAGGATCGACGTCAGCAGTTCCGGCTCGAGCGCCGCGTTGTCGATCGGCGCCGCCTGCTTCAGCGAGACGACGGAGGCGATGACCCCGTTTTGAAAGGCGATACGGACCGGCTGCGATGGATAGTCGCCCGTCGGATGCGAAAACCTGCGTGTGTAGAGGTCGACCTGCCCACCGGCCACGGTGTAGTCCCCGGCCTGGGCGGGCGCGGCCACCGGCCGGTAGCCAAGCCGGCTGAGCTTTTCGACGAGGTCGTCGGGACTGAGGACGACGCCGGTGCGGAGGATCGTGAAGTCGGTAAAGATCCGCGTCGGCAGAGAGAGCCGGCGGATCTCGAACTTGCCGACCGACTGCCGGTAGACATAGATCCCGAGCGCTGAGATCGCCACCAGCACGACGGCCACGGAGATCGAGATCGCCTGAAATACGGTGCGGCGGCGGAGGAGAGGTTTCTTGACGATGGCCACGGGCTAACGGGCGGCAAGTGCAAGGTTCCGTCCACCTCGCTTCGCATCGCGCCGGTACGAGTGAAAGATCGAGCCGTCACACCGGGTACAGAGGCCGGAGTCGTGAATCGCACCCGGCTCGAAGCCCCGCCCGACGAGGAGCGCGGAGGTGAGTCCCGGGAGATCGATGTGCGCCTTCGCGCCGCGGCGATCGACGAACCGGCCCGCATCCGGATAGGACGACCGGAACTGGTCGGCGACCTCTTCCCCAACCTCGAAGCAGCACACGCGGATCGACGGGCCCAGCCACGCTTCGGCATCCGCCGGAACGATCCCCGTCATCGCATCGATTGCCGCGGCCGTAATTTTCTGGACGGCGCCGCGCCAGCCCGAGTGGACGTTCGCAATCACGCCATGCCGCATGTCGGCAATGGTGACGGCAAGGCAGTCGGCGACTTTGATCCCGAGCGCGGTGCCGGCGGTTGCAGACCAGAGTCCGTCGCAGGAGTCGCATTCGTTCCAGTGCTGGCCGCCCTCGACGCGAACGACGTTCTTCCCATGGACCTGAGTACACGTGGTGAGCCGTGCATCGATGCCGAAGCGGTCGCGAACGACGCGCATCAGGCGCGCCGATTTCTCGTCGTCGAGCCGGCCTTCGAAATCGACCGTCGTGTAGAAGAGAGCGAAGCCTTGCGGCAACGACGGGGGGACGACGATGCGTCCGATTTCGGATTGCTCGATGGGCCAGGTCATTGGGTGCGGGATTGTACGGAAGCGCGCAAGGATTCAGGTTGAACGTTCAACCGACCCCTTACACCACTCCGCGATCAATTCCCCCACCTCCTCCTCCCGCCCGCTGAACCCATGATCGGCGTCGCGCATCACCACGATCTCGGCACGGTCGTTCACGTAGTGCGCAAGGATCGCGGCGCAGCGCGGGACATCGCCGAAACAATATTCGTCGCGATCGCCGTAGAGATAGAGCGATGGCTTGCGGATGCCGCGCACGTAGCGAAACTGCGGCCGGCGGGAAAGGCGGACGCCACACATGACCTCCTGAAACGGGAAGACGTTGTAGTCGCCGTCCGGGTTGGCGACGTCCGCGAACGCGCGCCAGCTCAGCATCGTCACGCCGGCGATCGGCGGCACCAGCTCATCTCCGCGGCGCGCCCTGATCATGGCCTTTGCCTTCGTCAGCAGCGCGCGAACCCGCCGCGGACCGAGCTCCATGTGGAGGATTCCCGTGTCATCCCCGCCGGCGATCAACACGTAACGTTTCACTCGGTTCCGGGATTTGTAGTGGTCGTAGACGGCGATCTTGTTCGCACCCGTCGAATGACCGGCCAGGGTGATGTCGCGATAGCCGCGGCGCCACAATTCACGGACGGCGCCGTCGATGTCGGCGACACAGTCGCGAATGCGCTCATAGGCGGCGCCGCCGAGGTCGTCGCCAGCGCGCCGGACGATGGCGGAGCCGCGATTGTTGAACGGGAAAAACGCCAGGCCCTGCGCGGCGAAGACACGACCGAGCAGGTTGGTACGGCGCGATTCGAACACGGACGCGCCGCCGCCACCGTGAAGCCAGAGGATGACACGCCCGGCCGCTCGCACCGGCTCGTACAACGCACCGGCCAGCGCGACACCGTCGCTCGCATCGAACCTTACGAGGCGGCAGAGTGGCTCGGCACGATCTGTCGCAGGCCGGCGTCCCATCGCCACATCCTTTCGCGCGTCAGGTGCGCGCCGCCCAGCCAGTAGTTCGCATTGTTGACGTCGATGAAGTCGATCGTGCCATCGATGACGTTGCGGCCGGCCGGCGTGATCGCGAACAGCGCTTTCGGAGGATTCGCCTTCTCAACGCCGGTAATCGTGATCACCGGGACCGCTGCACTGGAGAGACCCTGCAGATGACGGAGGAACTCGCCGTCCCCGAACCCGAAGCGCGGAGGCGTGGCGTCGAAGCGCGTGAAGAGTGAGACGAAGTCGGTCAGGCCCGCGTCGATGCCGGCGACCGCGCGGCGTTCGACCTCGCCGAGGCCGTTGACCGTAGAGGGGAAGCGCGACGCGTGGAGCAGAAAGCCCTCGCGAAGAAACGGGAAGTCGGAGACCTCCGCATCGAGAAATCGATTGAGCGCCGTCGGATCCTCGGACGAAAACGCCTTCCAGGCCAGACCGGCGGCCGTGGCCATCGCCGGAAGCACCGCCGCACGCGACTGGAAGAGCGTGAAGATGTCTTCCTCCGACTGTGTACCCAGCGGCTGCGGAGACCAGATCAGCGTGACGCGCCGCGACTTCGACAAGCGCGTCAGCAGATAGAGCAGGTGAATGAGGCAATAGAGATCGTGCTCGAACCAGAGGACGACTTCCTCCTCCCCGCGTGCACGGTCGAGCGCCAGCTCCTGTTCGAGCAACTCGTTGCGGAGACGCAGCAGGTTCTCGCCGTAATGCTCCGCGAGATAGCGCCCCCGTTCTTCGACCCACTCCTGCGTCGGAAGATTCGGCTTGACCGGCCCACCGACCAGCGACTCGCGGAACGGCACATGGCGGCCGGGAACGCCGGCGCGCCGCGCGAGAGAGGCCGCGACATCGCCGTTGTGGAAGTGAATCATCGGCGCGGATAATAGCGCGCCTTGCTCGCGCCCCTTCTCGCCGCTGCGCTGACCTTGACCATCGACAAGTCTCATCCGGTCGCGCGCATCGACCCACGTACCGCCATCGGGGCAACGGTGGACGTCGAAGAGCAGGGCGGCACCGCGCAGGTGTTTACGCGCCACAATGTCGGCGCGATTCTCTCCGCCGGTTTCCATCCGCTCTCCTATCGTCTGGCCACGGAGCTCGGCGGCGAAGCATGGCATTGGAATCCACGCGGGGCCTGGAGCGACGCCGCGCGTCACGAGGGCTACTGGACGTCATCATCGTCCGTGCGTCAACCGATCGCCGTCTCGTATGGATACCGCCTTCCCCGCCGGGGAAATACGAAGGATCAGGCGCGCGACGATGGCTATTCGCGCATCGATGACGGCGATCCGTCGACGTTCTGGAAATCGAATCCCTACATTTCCGCGCCGCAGTGGTTCTTCGTCGACCTCGGCACACCCCAGTTCGTCGACCGGATCACGATCGAGTGGGCGAGCCCGTTCGCCACCGACTACGAGATTCAGATCTGGACGGGAGACGACGCCGTGAACCACCCGCGGGGAGGAACGTGGACCGCGATCGGCGCTCAGAAAGACGGGACGGGCGGCCGCGCCACCACGCCCCTCCGCCGCACGCGCGCCCGCTTCCTGCGCGTGCTGATGACACACGCCTGCTGCGCGCGTGCGGGCGACTGGCGTGACAGCGCGGGCTATGCCGTCCGCGAGGTCTTCATCCAGGACGGCGCGATGGATCTCGTGCGACATGGCGCTTCGAACACGACGCAGTCCGTGATCTGGGTCTCCTCGACCGATCCATGGCATCGCGCCATCGACATCGACCGCGACATGGAACAGCCAGGCCTCGATCGCGTCGTCGCCAGCGGACTGACGCGCAACCTGTCGATGCTGACGCCGGTCGCACTGCTCTACGGAACCCCGGACGACGCGGCAGCCGAGATCCGCTATCTGCGGACGCGCAGAGTCAACATCACGCAGATCGAGATGGGAGAGGAGCCGGATGGGCAGCAGTGCCTACCGGAGACATACGCCGAGCTCTTTGCGCAATTCGCGACGGCGATTCATGCGGTTGATCCAACGCTCCAACTCGGAGGTCCGGCCTTTCAATCGACGCGCGACGTGATCGCCGCCTGGCCGGACCAGTCGGGAAACACATCGTGGATGGGCCGCTTTCTCGCGGCCTTGCGCGCGCGAGGACATGCAGACGACTTCAACTTCTTCTCGTTCGAGTGGTACCCATTCGACGATGTCTGCGGCGATGCCGAGAAGCAGCTCGCCGAGACGCGGGACGTTCTCCGTCGCGTCCTCGCACAGTGGCGCACCGAAGGCGTGCCTACGACGATTCCATGGATCGCGAGTGAATACGGATGGTCCTCGTACGCAGCACGTGCGGAAGTCGATCTCCCCGGCGCTCTCTTCAATACGGAATTCCTGGCCGACTTTTTCTTCGAAGGTGGGAGCGGAGCCTATTTCTACGGAGTCGAGCCCGATACGATCTTCGCGGAGCCGCGCGCCTGCCAGCAGTACGGCAACCTGCTCCTCTTCCTCGGCGACGAAACGCATCACATCCTGGCGAAGCTGGCCACGTACTACGCCGCAACCATGGTGACAGGAACATGGCTCGCTCCTTCGGGAGCGCACGAGTTGTACGAGGTTTCCGGAACCACGCCGCTGCTCCGCGCATGGGCGGTTCGCCGCCCCGACGGATCGTTCGCGCTGCTGGTCGTCAATAAGGATGCGACGCAGAACGAAGCGATCCGCGTTGCGGGATGGAGCGAGGTCGAGGTCGCTCAATTCTCATCGCGCGAGTACGAATGGGGCGCGAATGGGGAGGGCGGACGCCCGGTGAGAAGCAAGCCACCGCGGCGCGTTCCCATCACCGGCGACGTGGAGATCCCGGCATGGTCGATCACGGTGATCGAAGCGCGGAAGGGGTCCGAGTAAGGGGCAGTCGCCCATTGAATGCCCTGGCCGACTTTTGGCTCGTGCGGTAGCCCGGCGTGAAACCGTCATGCCCATAACTGCCCTCAGATCAGAGGGTTAACGGATTTGCGAAAAACAAAGGCCTGGCCCCACAACACAACAAGGCCCCACAAGGATTTTGGCCTCCGAGGATTTCACCGTGACACTGCCGAACATGATTGCGCGGATCGGTCGGCTGCTGCCGGGCGTGACGGCCGGGTCGTACGACTATCGGCTTCCATGTGATGGGCCAGCATGCCGTCGATCCGGCACCAGAGGCTCCCCGATCGCTCCATTGAAATATGCTTATGGATGCAGCCAAACCAAGCCAAACCCGCCAAACCCGGGGCCACATCTTCGCTCCGTCACTGTCTTCGCCTTCTCTACGACACGTAGCCGGGTTTTCCATTCCGAGGAGGTTTTCGCCTTCCCCCGGATACAGCGCGGAGATTCTGACGAGCCCCGCGAATCGCCGAGGGATCCTCGGTAGCGCCATGGCACGATCAATACGGATTGAATACGAGGGCGCTCTGTACCACGTCACCTCACGCGGCAACGAAAGGCGCCCCATCTTT
>JBBRTE010000027.1:0-57380 GCA_038244715.1 Thermoanaerobaculia bacterium | reverse complement strand
GGTTCCTTCACCGAGGAGCTCGATCCATCCACTGGCAGGCACCGAGTAGCGGGTTCCGAGGTAGGTGAAGGTGGAGCCTGGTGCACCCATGAACCGATACGAGACCGTCCCAGAGTGGCAGACCGGCGCGGGTGCCGGTGCATGGTGGAGGAGGGCGGCCAGGGTGATTGCGTGGAGGATGTTCATGGCCAGGACCTAGTCCAAGGGGAATACCAGCGGTGATAGTGAGTAGAATCAACGGCTTACGCCGTCAGCTGGCATTTCCGCTCGTTTAAAAGCCAGACGGATGTATGATTTTTGGACATGGCTGAACAGGCAACGCTCCAGCGACTCCTGATTGTGGACGATGACGCGACGATCGTCGCCGGACTCGAGGCCCTTCTCGCCGATGAGTGGGACGTTAAGACGGCTCTGACGGCCAAGGAAGCGCGTGCGGTGTTCGTCGATTTCTCGCCGGACGTCCTGCTTCTCGACATGCAGCTTCCCGACGGTGACGGAATCGATCTGCTGCACGATCTCAAGATGTACTCCGAGGCCGTCGCGGTGATCATGATGTCGGGAGGGGGGACCGTGGAGCGGGTCGTCGAGGCGATGAAGCTAGGTGCCGAGACCTTTCTGCAGAAGCCATTCGACTACGGGATGCTGCGGTTGACGCTCGAGCAGGTGTCGCGAATCGTCGCGACGAGGCGTGAGCTCATCGCTCTCCGCCGGGGGGAGGCGAACGACCTGGAGCGTCTGCCGGGTGTCTCTCCTGCCATCCAGAATCTGAACCAACTGCTGGCGCAGATCGCGCGTGCGCCGTCGCCGGTTCTGATCGAGGGCGACTCCGGAACCGGAAAGGGTGTTTTCGCGAAGCTGATCCACAAACGCTCGCCGCGCGCACGCGGACCATTCGTCGATCTCAATTGCGCCGGCCTTTCGAAGGAATTGCTGGAGTCGGAGCTCTTCGGTCACGAAAGAGGAGCGTTCACCAATGCGATGAACACGAAGCAGGGACTCTTCGAGATCGCTGCCGACGGGACCTTGTTCCTCGATGAGATCGGGGAGATGGACATTACCGTGCAGGCGCGGCTGCTGAAAGCGATCGAAGAGAAGCGCTTTCGCCGGGTTGGCGGGATTCGCGACCTGACCACGAACTTTCGACTCCTGGCGGCTACCAACCGAGACCTGCCACAGGAGGTTGCGGCAGGACGATTCCGCGGAGACCTCTACTACCGGCTGAACGTGGTGCGCGTCCGGATGCCGCCGCTGCGCGAGCGGATCGAGGACCTGCCGCTGCTCGTGGAGGTCGTGTTGCGGCCGCTGGCGAAAGAGATGGGGCGTCCGGTTCCGACCGTGAGTGCCGGCGCGATGAAGAAGCTCTCGAACTATGCGTGGCCCGGCAATGTGCGCGAGCTGCGCAACGTGCTGGAGCGCTCACTGTTGACGATGACCGGCAAGGATTTGCGCAGCGAGGATCTTCTACTGGAATCCGATACCAGGGCCCTCCCCAAGAGCGATGGCGGGCTACCGACTGCGGACTGGGAGATCCGTCCCCTGGAGGATGTCATCGCCCGATACGTCACCGCCGCCGTCGAGGCGGCAGGCGGCAACGTGCGGAAGGCCGCGCGGCAGCTGAAGATCAGCCCTTCCACGCTCTATGCGAGGATGAAAAGTACCTAGCTGCTCCTGCACTTTCCGGCTCGTCAGACGTCCGAAATCGAGTCGCATGTGCGTCTTTCGCGCGGGTTCTCCGTGGCGGTCTCTAGCGTAAGCGTTGTAGCAACGATACTTACGCCTTCCGGTAGTGTTGGCAGCCGTTTTGATGCGATTCGGGGTATGCAGGTGACACAACGTAGCCGCGACGGGCGGTTGAGTGGGGCGTGGTACGTTCTTACCATCGGTGTCGCCGGGCTCATCGCGATTGCCATCGTTGCGTTCGCGCACGATGCACGCCCGGTGCGATCGATGAGCCACTGGTCGTTGGAATTGCTGCTGATCCTCGCGGTCCTCGCGATCGTGGCGGCGATGACGAACCTGCATCGCGGGGTTGCCCGCCGCGCCCCGGACCATGACTCTCTGCTGCGCGAGCTCGACATCACCCGCGACGCGTTTCGCGCCGGCGCGGAACAGAGCGCTGCGCATGGAGACCGACCTTCGGCCGCGTCGGGATCAATCGGTGGTGAATCGGTGGCTGACCTCCGCGCACTCAACGAGAAGCTCGAGCAACTCGGTCAGAAGAATGAGCTGATCCTCAACGCCGCGGCCGATGGCATCTTCGGACTCGACATCGATGGGCGCGCCACGTTCCTCAACCCGGCCGGCGAGGCGATGATCGGCTGGCCTCTCGCGGAACTGGCGAAGGGCAGCATTCACGCGATCGTGCATCACACGCGCGCGGATGGGACGCCGTTTCCTCAGGAGCTTTGTCCGACTCTGCACGCCATCCGGTCCGGTGAGGCCGCATTCGTGACGGATGATCTGTTCTGGAGGAAAGACGGCACCAGCTTCCTCGCGGAGTCCTCGACGACGCCGATACGCAACGCCGAGAACGAGACGATCGGAGCGGTGGTCACATTCCGCGATATCACCGAGCGTCGCGCGGTGCAGCGGTTGAAGGACGAGTTCGTGGCGCTGGTCAGTCACGAGCTGCGCACGCCGCTGACTTCGATCCGAGGCGCGCTCGGCCTGCTCGCGGGTGGTCTTCTCACGAGTGCTCCCGAAAAAGGGCAGCGGATGCTCGAGATCGCAGTCAACAACACCGACCGTCTCGTGCGCCTCATCAACGACATCCTCGACATCGAGCGCATCGACTCCGGCAAGGTCGTTCTGGAGAAGGTCCCCTGCCTTCCCGGGACGCTGATCCAGGATTCGATCGAGGTCATGCGTTCGATGGCCGAGATGGCGGGTATCACGATGGAGATCGGCCCGGTTTCCGATGCGATGGTTCTCGCCGATCCCGACCGGATTACCCAAACGATCACCAACCTTCTCGGAAATGCCATCAAGTTCTCTCCAGCCGGCACGAGGATTACCGTTTCTGCGGAGGCGGTCGGGGAAGGCGTGATGTTCCGAGTGCGGGATGAGGGTCGCGGGATTCCGGCGTCCAAGCTCGACACCGTGTTCGAGAGATTCCAGCAGGCCGATGCATCGGATGCACGCGAGAAGAGTGGTTCCGGCCTCGGATTGACGATCTGCCGCAGCATCGTCGGACAGCATGGTGGCGTCCTCCGGGTCGAGAGCGTCGTGGGCAAGGGAAGCGTCTTCAGTTTCGCGCTGCAGCGGGCGATTCCGCGCCAGGTCCTGCCGGCCCGAGACTCGCGTCCGCGGATCCTCATCTGCGACGACGATCCGGGGATCCGCGAAATGCTCCAGATGATGCTGGAGGAGCGGGGATACGACGTCGTGCAGTCATCGAGCGGCGAGGAACTGCTGCTGCTGACCCGGTCCTTCGCCCCGGACGTCATTCTCCTCGATCTGTTCATGCCCGGGATGAGTGGCTGGGACACGATGGAGGCGCTGCGCGAGGATGAAATCAGCGCGTCGATCCCAGTTGTCATCCTCAGCGTTCTCTCGCAGGAAGAAGCGCCGGCGCCCTTCGCTCTCGCGGGACGGGTGAGCAAGCCTGCCGACGAACAGACCCTCGTCAACACACTCCAGCGGGCCCTCGGTCTCGGTCTCCGCAAGCCGCGGGTGATGATCGTCGAAGACGATTTCGATCTGGCGCGGGTGGTCATCGAGTCGTTCGAGCAGCGGGGCATCGAGACGTATCACGCGTCCAGCGGTCGCGCTGCGATCGAACTGGCCGGCCGGATCACGCCGGACCTGCTGGTCCTCGACCTCGTGCTGCCGGACGTCGATGGATTCGCGGTGGTCGACTGGCTGCGGACGCAACAACGGCTTCGGCGCGTGCCGCTCGTCGTCTACTCGGCGGCCGAGTCCGGACCGGAGGAGCGCGAACGCCTCCAGCTCGGACCGACGGAGTTCCTTACCAAGAGCCGCGTGCCGCCCGAGGAGTTCGAGCGCCGCGTGGTGCATCTTCTCGATGCGCTTACGAACGGAAGAGGGCTTGCTCATGTTGCATGACGAAGGGGTTCCTACACTTCCTCGAGGTTCCATCCGGCCATGACCCGCGTCATCCGCGCGCTTCTTCTGGAAGCGGATCCGCGAGACTCCGAGAGGATTCTGGCGGAACTGCACACTGCGTCGCTCGACGTGAAGCCGTTTCGCGTCCAAACGGCAGAGGGATTTCGGGAGCAGCTGGTCTCTTCCGACATCGACGTGATCCTCGCGAACTACGGCGTTTCGGACGTCGACGGTGCTTCCGCGCTGGCGATGGCTAGAGAGCTCGCGCCCGAGGTGCCGTTTCTCTTCGTCGCCGATTCCATCGGGGAAGAGAAGGCCGTGGAAGCCTTGAAGGCTGGAGCGGCGGACTGGGTTCTCAAGGATCGTCTTTCGCGCCTTGGACCTGCAATTCACCGGGCGCTGGACCGGCGCATCCAGGGAAAGCGGCGACGTGCCGACCAGGACCAGCTCCGGCTGATCTCGCAGCGGTTCGAATGCGCGGCCAAGGCCACGAGCGACGCAGTCTGGGAGTGGGACATCGCTGGTGATGAGGCGCTGGCTCACGCTACGCTCGAGAAGCCGCTGGGCGAGGAGCACGACGTTCGCTGGTGGTTGTCGCGCCTTCATCCGGACGATCGGGAGCGTTTGGGAACCGACCTGCGCGCCGCCGTAGCCAGACGCGACCATCGCTGGAATGCCGAATACCGATTTCGTCTCAGAGACGACGCCTACGTCGTGGTCTCCTCCCGTGCGTTCATCGTTTCCGATCCTCGTGGTGTGCCGTTGCGCGTGATCGGTGCGTTGCAGGATCTCACCGAGCAGCGTCGCGCCGACCAGGATTTTCGCGACTCCGCTCTTCGCGACCGATTGGTCACCGAATCTGCGGGAGACGGAATCGTTCTCACCACGACCGCCTCGAGAATCGTCTACGCCAATCTGCGAGCAGGCGCGATGTTCGGGGTTGCGCCCGACACGCTGGTCGGACGGAGTTTCCTGGACCTTCTCCCGAAATCATCCTCCGATCAACACCAGGCCACGCTCCGTGATCTCCTTCGCGATGAAAGCGGCGTGGCGATCCACTCGATGATGGCGCTCCGGTCGGACGGATCCGAGTTTCCGATCGAGCTGTCCGTCGCGTTGGGGAAACGCGAGGGCGACCTCTACTTCACAAAGATCATCCGCGACATCAGCGAACGCTCGGCCGATGAGCACCGCCGGCAAACGCAGCTTCGGGTCACGTGGCTTCTGGCGTCGTCGCCGTCGCCGGAGCAGTCTCTCCCCGAGCTCGTTCGGACCATGGTGACCGGCCTCGGATGGGAGGGCGCCGCGATCTGGCTTCTCGATCCGAATTCCCGACGCTTGAACTGCGTCGCCTTCTTGGTCCCTCGGGGGAGCGACCGCGAGGTGGTCACGAATGCGACGGAAAGACTCTCCGTTGCCGAAGGGGAAGGACTGATCGGATTGGCGTTCCGGAGCGGGTACGCGGAGACGGTCATCATCGCGGATGACGAAGCCGAGCCGCACTACGCTGCGTCACTCGTCGGAGGAACGTTGCGCGCCACCGCGGTTCCGATCCGCATCGAAAGCCAGTGTTTCGGCGTGCTGGAGTTCTTCGAGCGCGACGGACGGCAGCCGCAGCCGGCGACGCTGCTCGTCACGGAGGAGATCGCCGGTCTCATCGCCCATCATCTCGATCGGGTCCGGCGCGAGGAAGAACGCCGGTTGATGACGGAGCGGCTTCGCGAAGCGCAGCACCTCGCGCATCTCGGAAGCTGGGACTTCGATATCCGAACCGGCGTGGCCTCGTGCTCCGAAGAGACCTACGCGATCCTCGGCTTCGAGCTGACTGACGACCTTGGTTTCGCGGAGTCGATGAACGCCGTGCTCCCGGATGACCGACGTCGTGTCGAAGCGGCCCTCCTGTCGCAGTTTGAGACCGGCGAGCCCGAGACACTTCGCGTCCGGTACCGAGTCGAGCGCAAGGGAAGCGAGGTCGTGGTCGACTGCTGCAGCCGTGTCTTCCTCGATGATCACGGCGTCCCGATCCGCGCCGCCGGAACGCTGCAGGACGTCACCGAACAGGCGCTCGCAAACCGGACGATCGAACAGTTGATGAAGCGCACGGACCTCATCCTGGAGTGCGCCGCGGAAGGAATCATCGGCGTCGACCGCGAAGGACGGACGATCTTCAGCAACCCGGCCGCATGCGCTCTCTTCGGGTGGACAGAAGCCGGACTTCTCGATTGTCCGGACACACACAGCGCACTGCATCACACGAAGCCCGACGGAACGCCGTTTCCCCGCTCGGAGTGCGCCCTCAACCTGACCCTTCAGGATGGTCAGAAGCGCTCCATCTCCAATGAGTTTTTTTATCGCAGGGATGGGCAGCCGTTCGCGGTTTCGTACGAATGTGCGGCAATCGTCGAAGGGGGCGAGATTGTCGGAGGAGTGCTCACCTTCCGTGACGTCACCGAAAGCCGTCGCCTCAATCGTCAGCTCGATCTCGCCAAGCGCATCGGCAGTCTCGGACGCGTTGCCGCGACGATCGCGCACGAGTTCAACAACGTATTGATGGGGATCGAGCCGTTCGCCGAGATCATCCGCCGCCGCGCGAAGGACGACGAGAAGATCGTCAAGGCCGCGGACCAGATCTCCAGTTCGGTCCGCCGCGGCCGTCGGGTGACCGATGAGATCCTCCGCTTCACGCGACCGGTCGATCCGGTGTTCAAGGATGTCGATCTTCGCGCGTGGCTGAAGCTCCTGGAGCCCGAACTGCAGGTTCTCGCCGGGCCGAATGTCGCCATCGAGCTCACCATGCCCGCGGGACCGGTCATGGCCGCCTGTGACGCGGCACAACTGCAGCAGGTCATCACCAACCTCGTGCTGAATGCGCGCGATGCGATGCCGGAAGGCGGGAAGATAGCGATCATCCTTCGGATCGGGGCTCTAGCGGTGGAGCTGATCGTGCGGGACGGCGGAGGCGGGATTTCCACCTCCGATCTGGAGACGGTTTTCGAGCCGCTGTTTACAACGAAGCGCGGGGGTACCGGACTGGGTCTGGCGGTCGCGCGCCAGGTCGTGACGCGTCATCTCGGCACGATCGAAGTCTCCAACCTCGAGGGTGGTGGCGCCGAGTTTCGCATCACGCTTCCCTTCCTCTTCTCGGCCACCGAAACGCCGGAGGAGGGCGCGACAGTGCCGGCGACGGTGGGCGGCGAGCAGCGCCGGCTCCTGCTCGTCGAAGATGAGCAAGCCATCGCTTTGGGACTCTCCTCACTGCTCGAGTCCGAGGGCTTCCTGGTGCGCTGGATCGCGAGCGGGGAGGGCGTGAACGACGCGGTCGAAGCCTTCCATCCAGACGCCGTCATCCTGGACCTCACGCTTCCCGACATCGACGGCGATGTCGTTTTCGACAGGCTTCGTGAACGCTGGCCGCTGCTCCCCGTGGTTTTTTCGACCGGCCATGGCGGCGAGGGTGACCTCGTCGAACAGCTCGGCCAACGACATGTGGGGCTGCTTCAGAAACCGTACGCGATCGAAGCGCTGGTCGCGGCTGTCGATCGGGTGGTGGCGACATGAGCGGCCCGCAGACGGTCCTGATCGTCGATGACGATCGACGCATTACCGATGCGCTGGCGATGTTGCTGGAGCGCCCGGGACGTGAAATCGTGGTGTGCGGGTCGATTGAATCTGCGCAGATCGTTGTCGAGCGCATTCACGTGTCCTGCGTCGTCACCGACGTGCGGCTCACCAGCCCGTTCCGATTTGAAGGCCTCGATTTCATCCGCGACGTGAAACGTCACTCGCCCGAGAGCATCATCGTGCTGATGACGGGCTCGTTGACCGCGGAGCTGACGCGCGAAGCGATTGAGCGGGGCGCCACGGCCGTTCTGGCCAAGCCCTTCGGGACCGACGAGCTCGAAGCGCTGATCGGTCCGCCGGCCTCCGATGTCGAAGCGCGGCTCGAGGTCGTCCCCTCGATGGACGACGTCATCGGCGACGGCCAAATCGTTCCATTTTTTCAACCGATCGTCGATCTGACCGCGGGCTTGAGCCCGTTCGGATTTGAGTCTCTGGCCCGCCTCAGAACCGACGGCATCCTCCGCTCTCCGGACGCGCTGTTCGCGTACGCGGGCCGGAGCGGAAGGATCGTCGACCTGGAGATGGCCTGCATCCGCTCGACGTTCGCATGCTGCCGTCCGCTGCTTGCAGACGGATCGAGAATCTTCATCAACATCCATCCGGCCGTGATGGGCAACCCGCGTCTCGCGCCCACTCTCGAAGAAGTGCTCGTGTCCTCCGGGATCGACGCCAGTCACGTCGTTCTCGAGATCACCGAACAGCAGTCCCTCGGCAATGCGCGCGACGTGGCCCTGCAATGCGCGGCTCTGCGCGCCCTCGGCCTCAGCTTTGCGCTCGATGACGTTGGCGTCGCCTACTCCCATCTCACACACATCGACGCAATCGTTCCCGCATTCCTGAAGGTGAGTCAGGATTTCGGCGGATCGTTCGAGCGCGACCCCACGAAGACCAAGATCGTCCGCAATCTGTTGTCACTGGCGCAGAACTTCGGGTGCGAGCTCGTGCTGGAAGGAATCGAAACCGAGGACACGCACAAGGCTGCACAGTCGGAGGGCATCCGGCTGGCGCAGGGCTACCTCTTCGGCCGCCCGGCGCCCGTCGAGGTCAGAAATCAAGGTCACTATGCCGCTTCGCCTTCGCAGCCGTCTGTGGAACAGAACTCTCGAAGATGAAGACGTCCGTTCCGACCTCGGCACTTCGGTAGACCGTCTCCAGCATGCCCTCCGGAAGGCGAATGCACCCGTGTGAGGCTTTCCTTCCGATCGAATGGAGCTCCGCGGCTCCGTGGATCATGATGCCGTCACCCAGGTCGAGCGCGTACTTGCCGAGGTGACCCTTGACCTTGGGGGCGGGGGAGTTGGGAGGAGGGACGGGTTCGCCGGCTTCGGCGAACGCCCAATCGGGCTTGGTCCAGACCGGATCCTCGATTTTCCGCAGGACTTTGAGATGACCCTGCGGCGTCCGGAACAGCCAGACGCGGTGATCGGTGGCCCGGGGCGACTCGAACGCCCGACAAACGGTTTAGGAAACCGCTGGTAAGTGAACGCCCCTCCACCGCGCCGGACCGTCGGCCGCAGAACTTCGGAAGCGCCGAAAAGACGGTCGGTGATCTGTCCGATTGCGAGTGCTCGTGAGTACGATGGCTTAGCGACGTCGCGACGAAAAGGCCTACGCCAGGGGTGGACCGTCAACTGACCGCTCGCTTAGCGCGACAATCCCGAATGAACTTCGCGAGGATCGAAGAGTTCTGATCGACATGTGGACAGAGATCATTTCGGCGATGAACCCGCGCCCGGGGGTCGCCCGATTCGAAAATTGAGCCGATTGCGCATCGATTTACTTTAGTTGCGCGCTGGAATATCCGAGCAGCCGGCGAGCAATGATCAGTCGATTGATCTGTCCTGTTCCTTCGAAGAGGTCATTGATCTTGGCGTCGCGCATCCATTTTTCGAGCAGGAGCGCGCGTGAGTAGCCGCGAGGTCCCATCAGTTCGACCGCTTTCTGCGTGATCTTTGTGACCACGTCGCCCGCTTTCACTTTGCACGTGGAGGACTCGATGGTGTTGGGGCGGCGCTGATCCATCAGCCAGACGGCTTTCAACGTAAGGAGCCACGCCGCTCGCAGCTGCCCTTCCATGTCCACTACGTCGCGCTCGATCGCCGAGAGGAGATTGCGCGGCGTTTGATAGCGGATCGTGATCCCTTCCTGCGCGAGCAGATCTTTCAACAGCTCGATCGAGGCGCGCGCAATTCCGAGTGCGCTTGCCGCCACCGAGGGACGCGTGGCGTCGAACGTGGCCATCGCCCCTTTGAACCCTTTCGTGCGGTCCACTACCTCGGCACTCCCCAGCAGGTTGTCCAGTGGAATGCGGCAATCCTGGAGGACGAGAGATGCGGTGTCGCTGGCCCGAATCCCCATCTTGTATTCGAGCTTGGTCACAGTCAGGCCAGGCGTGCCTGCTTCGACGACGAACGACTTGATGCCGGCGCGCCCGGCGGACGGATCGATGGTGGCCCAGACGACGCTGAGGCCTTCGGAATCGATCAGCGATTTGTGCCCGCTGGTGACGAAGATCTTTTCGCCATTGAGAACCCAATGATCACCATCGCGAACGGCCGTCGTTTGAATCGCCGCGGTGTCGGAGCCGCACTGCGGCTCGGTCATGGCCATGCTGGCCCACTTCGGTTTCCCTTCACGGTATCGCGCCAGAAAGCGCACCTTCTGCTCCGCGGTGCCAGTCGCCTCGATGGCCGCACCGCCCAGCCCCGCACCGGGACCGCAGAGGTAGATGCCGGCATCGCCCCATGAGAGCGATTCGATGATGTGGACGAGCATCGTGGAAGCGATGCTGGGCCCCTCATCGGGCCGAGGCGTTCCCGAGCGGAAGCTCTGGCCTGTCTTGAGAGCCGTGTCCCACATCAGGTTGATGAAATCCCACGGCACCTCGTGCTCGTGCTCGTCGAAGTGCCGCGCCCGCGGGCGCATCTGCTCACGTGCAACCTGGCGAACGAACTCCAGTCTCTTGTCGATTTCGGGTGGCGTCTCGAAGCTGATCATATGATTGCAATCCCTTCCATGACCGCGAAGCCGCGGGCGTTGCGTAACCACATCTCCACCGGGTAATCACGGATGTAGCCATGCCCGCCGAGGATCTGCACGGCGCGGTCGGTGACCATGAGAGCCATCTCGTCGGCGAAGTTTTTGGCAAGGCAGGCCGCTCGCGTGGCATCGCGTTTCTCATCGAGCAACCATGCTGCTTCCCAGATCATCAGCCGCGCGGCCTGGATGTCCATGAACATCTCAGCCAGCATGAAGGCGATGGACTGACGCTGGGCGATGGCCTCGCCGAATGCTTTTCGGTTCTTTGCGTATTCGAGGGCGTACTCATACGCCCCCCGCGCTACGCCGACCGCCATGGCCGCGAGTGCCACGCGCGAACAGTTCAAGATGAGGGCGAAGTCGGCACCGTTGTCACATCCCAGACGTTGCGAAGCGGGAATCCTGCATTCGCGGAAGTCGACGGAGTAGAGCGGAAAGGCGTTCATCCCCATGTTCTGCTCCCGATCTCCTACGAACGCTCCGGGCGTTCCCTTCCTGACGAGAAACCCTTCCGTCCTCCCGTCGAGCGAGGCATAGGCAATCATCCACTCCGCTTCTGCTGCGTACGGCACATTGCATTTCCCGCCACTGAGAACGTAATCACCGTTCGACCGCGCGGCTGTCGTCTTGAGAGCGGTGCTGTCAAAGTCGTATCGCGGCTCGATGAGTGCCGCAGAAGCCGGCACATACGAGTCGGAGCAGAACTGGGGGAGGATCTCGTTTTTCTGCTCGTCGCTGCCACAGAGAAGAACCGGAAAGGCGACGAGATTCGGCGCCGACAACGCCAGCGCTCCCGACAGATCTCCCCACGCCAACTCCTCGGCCGCCAGCACTCCGGTAATCGCCGAGCGCTCGCCGAAACCTCCGTATTGCTCGGGAATGCTGGCCGGCAGCAGTCCAAGCTCCCAGCCAGCGGCCAGAACTGCCGGCGCGAGAGCGCTCTGCTCGTCGGCGTGTCTGGCGTGCTCGCGAAGCTCCTTCGAAGCGAACTTGCCGGCCGCCTCGATGAACATCTGTTGCTCCTCTGAAGGCTCGAACGAAAACATCAGGATCCTCCGCGATCTCGTTTGTCCATGTCGCCGGCCACTGTAGTCGAGCCGGCAAACAACACCAGGGTGAGCAGGAAACTAAGGATGGGAATCAGATACATGGCCGCATGCAGGCCCTGGCCGCGGAAGGGCTCGAGCGACCGCGTTGTGAAGATCGTCGTGCCGGCCAGCACGGCAGCCTTTCGTGTAAAGAAGTCGCTGGCCATGCCCGTGGCGAGCGGGCCCAGCGATGCGCCCAGCACGTACATGGCGAAGAAGTACAGGGCCATGGCTGTGCCGCGGAGTGCAGGCTCAACGACATCGTGAAGCGTGGCGTAGACGCTCGAGTAATAGACGTACATGGCCATGCAGCCGCCGGCTGCCAGAACGGCGAACGCAAGCGGATGACGGGCAGGTTGGCTCAAGGCGAGAAGCAGCAGCGGAACTGAGATGAGAATCGAAATGGCACCGACGAGGAGTCGTCCATTCTTACGCTTCAACGACAATCGGTCGGACAGCGCGCCTCCGATCAGAAGGCCCGGGATTCCGGATAAACCATAGCTGGCCATGGCCATCAGTCCGGCCTGACGCAGAGTGGCGCCGTGGTAGCGCATCAGCAGTGGCGCGATAAAAGAACCGAGCGCATACATGTTGAAGTTGTGCAGCGCGCCCGACAGGATCAACCACCACATCGTCGGGATCGTTAGTAGCGATTTCCACGATGCTCCTTCCCGGTTGGGCGCGCCGGCAGGCTTGTTCTCCGCCATTCCTCGGGCCGGCTCGTGTAGGAACATCGCCGCGATGGCGCAGAAGACTCCAGGAATTCCTGCGATCAGGAAGGCCGCGCGCCAGCCCCAGGTGTGCGCGACGAAGCTGCTCACCAGGTATGACAAGGCGATTCCGATCGGAAGCCCGAGCATGAAGGTCGACATTGCCCGCGCGCGCCGCGCCGGAGGAAACAGATCGCCAATCAGCGATGTGGCCGCCGGGGCACAAGCCGCCTCGCCGGCGCCAACGCCCAGTCGGGTAGCGAACATCTGCCAGTAGGTCCCCGTCAGTGCGGAGAGACTGGTCAGAAGACTCCAGAACAGAACGGCCGGACCCAGGATTCGCTTACGGGCCGTGCGATCGCTCAGCCGGCCCAGCGGAATGCCGACGAATGCATAGAGGAGCGTGAAGGCAGTGCCGAGCGCGCCGAGCGCGCCGTCGCTCAGGTTCCACTCCTTCCGAATCGGCTCCGCCAGCGCGCCTCCGATCTGTCGATCGAAGAAGTTCATGGCGTTGATCGCAAACAACACCCACAAGGCATAGGTAGTGCGCGAACGATCGGTCATTGCCCGCGAAACTCCGGCTTTCTCTTTTCCAGAAAGGCCCGCATGCCTTCTTTCTGGTCCGACGTCGAGAAGAGAAGTTGAAATGCTTTTCGCTCGAGCATGATGGCCGTCTCCAGCGACGCGTTCTGTCCCGCCAGCACCGCTTCTTTGATCTGGATGACGGCCAGTGGCGGCATGGCGGCGATCGTTTTCGCGACACGAAGCGCGGCCTCGAAGACCTCTCCGTCGGGCACGACCTCGCTCACCAGCCCCATCGCCCATGCCTCACTCGATTTCACGGGCTCGCCGGTCAGCAGCATCTTCATGGCCCGGAACTTCCCGACGGCGCGCGTCAGCCGCTGCGTCCCGCCGGCCCCGGGCATGATGCCGACGCGTACTTCCGGCTGTCCGAAGCTGGCTCCTTCACCGGCGATGATGATGTCCGCGTGCATGGCCAGCTCGCACCCCCCGCCGAGGGCGTACCCGTTCACCGCGGCTACGACAGGCTTCGGACACGAGGCGATCGGTTCCCATAGACGCTCGCTGCGACGAAGCATCATCTCCGTCGACGTACGCTCGACCATGTCGCGGATGTCGGCGCCGGCCGCGAAGACCTTCTCTCCACCTGTGAGGATGATGCAGCGCGTGGCCTCATCGTCTCCCAGAGTGCGGAAGTGATCGGCGAGCAACTCCCGCACATTGAGATTGAGTGCGTTCCGGACCTCCGGCCGGTTCAGACGCAGGACAGCCACTCCCTCCGCGGGCCGCTCGAGCAGGACCTCGCTCATGCCTTCTCCTTTTGTGGATCCGCCGAAACCTGAACGACTCTCTTGCCGATGTTCTCACCCTGCAGAAGTCCGATGAACGCTCGCGGCGCGTTCTCGAGACCCTGAATGATGTCCTCGCGATAGCGGATCTTCCCTTCGCGCAGCCACTGCGACATGTCGCGGAGAAAGTCCGGCATGCGGTCCGTGTGATCCGTGACGAGCATTCCCTGAATCAGGGCACGGTTGGCAATGAGCGACAAGAGGTTTGGACCGGGTGAGAGTTGGGTGTCGTTGTATTGGGAGATGAGACCGACGAGTGGAATGCGCGCGTGCACGTTGATCCGCTTCAGCACCGCTTCGAGGACGGCGCCTCCGACGTTGTCGAGATAGACGTCGATGCCGTTGGGACAGGCAGCCTTCAATGCCTCTCTCAGATCTTCGCGCTTGTAGTTGATGCAGACGTCGAATCGGAGATCGCTGACGACGTACGCGCACTTTTCATCCGAGCCTGCCGTGCCGACGACACGGCATCCTTTGATCTTCGCGATCTGACCGGCGATTGAGCCGACCGCGCCCGCAGCGGCCGAAACGACGACGGTCTCTCCTTCTTTGGGCCGGCCGATGTCGAGCAGGGCCACGTACGCCGTCAGTCCCGGCATCCCCAGTACGCCCACGGCATAGGAGAGGGGTGCGGTTGCCGGATCGAGCTTGCGCAGTCCCTTGCCGTCGGAAGCGGCGTACGACTGCCAGCCGTCGAAGCCGAGAACGAAATCGCCGGGTCGATAGCGATCATTCTTCGATTCCACCACCTCGCTGATCGTCTGTCCGACCATCGGCTCGCCGATCTTCGCGGGCTCCGCATACGACTTCCTCTGGCTCATCCGGCCGCGCATGTACGGATCAAGGGAGAGGTAGATGGTGCGGCGAAGCACCTCGCCCTCGCCGCATTGGGGCGCGTCGGTCTTCACGATTTCGAAGTTACCTTCGCTCGGCAGACCCTCGGGCCAGCTCTTGAAAAGGACCTGCGTGTTCGATTCCTTCATCAATGCTCCTTTGCCAGCGATTCCGCTTTTCGGGCCAGCATGGCGACGCGTTCACCCAGCGAGGCGAAGCGCGGATCATCGGTCTGGCCGCGGACGTACCGCGCGTAGATCTGCTGAATGACGACGGCGAGTTTGAAAACGGCGAAGACCTCGTAGATGGCGATGTCATCGACCGCACGCCTCGCGCGCGTCGCGTAACGCTCCAGAATCTCGTTACGGCTAAACCATCCCGGGCCAGCCGTTACGGTAGCCACGGCGTCCTGACGCGATTCGCCCGCGAGGTGGACCCAGTAGCACAGCAGGATGCCGAGGTCGACGAGAGGATCGCCGATGGCGCTCATCTCCCAGTCGAAGACCCCGACGAGACGTTCGGGGTGATGGGCGTCGAGCATGACGTTGTCGAGCTTGTAATCGCCGTGAACGAGCGTGGCCCGCTCCGGATCGGCGGGGATGCGCGCTTCCAGCCAGACCGCCAACTGATCCATCTCCGGCACATCTGTGGTTCTGGCTCCGCTCCATCGCTCCGTCCATCCGCGGATCTGGCGCGCTACGAAGCCCGCCGGCTTGCCGAGCGCGTCGAGTCCTTGCCGCGCGACGTCGATGGCGTGAAGGTCAGCGAGCGTATCGACCATCGCCTCGCTGACGCCGCGGCGCACATCGATGCGGTCAGCAACCTCGGGTGGCTCGTGGTCGCGGATGACGATTCCTCGCCGCCGCTCCATGACGTAGAAGACGAATCCCGCAACGGCCAGATCTTCACACAGGAGGTAGGGGCGCGGCGCCAGTGGGAAAACAGGATGCACAGCCGCGAGCAGGCGGCACTCGCGGGCCATATCGTGAGCGCGAGGGGGGACAGGTCCGAAGGGCGGGCGGCGCAGAACGAGCTCGCGCTCGCCGAATCGCAATCGATAGGTGAGATTGGAGTGGCCGCCCGGGAACTGCTCGACCTCCATCTGAGCGCTTGAGTCGAATCCGTCGATGTGCTTCGGTAATTCGGCGCGCAGATAACCCGCCAGGCGATTCCATTCGAGCTGCTCGCTCGCGCGCACAGGCTTGGTGTCGTGCGGATTCGCTCCTGCGTCGATCATGTCGTCGACCTCGTCTTGGTCGCAGGGGCCGGGAGCACGATGCACGTCGTCGTCCCGTGCGCGTAGAGCTTTCCGTCGATGTCGACGATGCGCCCCTCCGCGGTTGCGGTGCGGCTTCCGGCGTGGATCACCGTCGCTTCGCAGCGCACCCGTCCGGTGGCTTCTGTGATGGCTTTGACGAAATTCACCTTGATCTCCAGCGTCGTGTATCCGGTATCCGGCGGAAGCGTGGAGTGGATTGCGCAGCCCATGGCCGAGTCGAGAAGCGTGGCGGCCAGACCGCCGTGAACGACGCCGATCGGGTTGTAATGAAACTCGGCAGGATCGGCAATGAAGACGGCCCGTCCGGGACCGACCTCCACCAGCGCGAAGTCCATCAGCGCGCCGATCGGCGGCTGCGGCAGCTCGTGCCGCGTGAGCTTCTGCAGGAATTCGAGTCCGCTGAGGCCGCGCGAGGCCGGCAGAAATTGATGCGGGTCTGCCCACGTGAAGGTCCGGCTGCGCGGTGGTGTACTCATTTCGCTCTGACCATCCTCGAGACCAGCCCTGGAAAAAAGCGCATCAGAGGAACAGCCCACCGTTCCTTCCCGCCGACGACCAACTCCCGCTTTCGCCCGGCAACGGCATCGACGACGCGCCGCGCGCAATCCTCCGGCAGCATGGCGTCCTGGTGCGTGTCATCCATTGTTCCGAGCGGTGAACCGTCTCCCGTCAGGGCGTTGCGCGACACATTCGTCCGGATGTAGCCCGGACAGACGATGGTGATGTCAATCCCATCCTTTGACACCTCGGCGCGCAGCGAGTCGAAGAATCCGTGCAGGGCATGCTTCGACGCGGAGTAGGTCGAACGGAGAGGAGTTCCCACATAGCCGACGACGCTGCTGATCGGTACGAAGTGTCCCGATTTTCTGGCCAGCATCGACGGCAACACCGCCTTCGTAAGCGCGACCGTGCCAAAGAAGTTGAGCTCCATGATGGCGCGGTCGGTGGCAAGAGTGGTCTCCGCCGCGAGCGATCGCTGGCTCACTCCGCCGCTGTGTACCAGCACGTCGACGTGATCGAAGTGCCGAAGGACCGCCGACGCGGCCTGGGGAAGCAGGTCAGGTTCCGTCAGATCGAGCGGAAGGATGAGATGACGGTCTGCGTCTCCATCGCAGGCTTTGCGCACGCGCTCCAGCTCAGCTGTGTTTCGCGAAGAGAGCACAAGTTTTGCCCCTTCGCGGCTGAACGCCACGGCAACCGCTTCGCCGATTCCTGACGACGCGCCGGTGACCCAGACCACTTTGTCGCGAAATCTCATCGGTAGTAGATGACGATCCACTCTGCGACGCAGCACGGCTTCAAATCCGACTGGCGTTCGATCGTGACGTTCCAGACGACTTTGACCGCGTCTCCACGCTCTTCCACCTGGGCCACCGTGAATCGTCCACGGATGCGAGAGCCCGACAGCACTGGTGCGATGAATCGAACTCGATCCGAACCGTAGTTCACGGAGATCCGCACGCCATCGAGGACGATCGCGTCGCGAAGAAGCGTGCCGATCAGAGATAGCGTCAGAAATCCGTGCGCGATCGTGGCGTGATAGGGAGATTCGCGGGCAGCCCGCCCGGCATCGACGTGGATCCATTGGTCGTCACCGGTAGCCTCGGCGAATTTGTCGATGCTCTCCTGCGAGATCGTGAACCAGTCGCTGACCGCCAGCTCGCTGCCGGTGTGTGCTCGGAGCTCATCGAGTGCTGTCGATGCCACCGGCATGGCCATCGCTCACCCCTTCGTACGCAGAACGTTGCGGGCAATGACCATGCGGTGCACTTCCGACGGCCCGTCGTAAATCCGAAACGCGCGCGCTTCGCGGTAGAAGTGCTCAAGCGGCGTGTCGGTCGAGATGCCGAGCGCTCCGCAGATCTGAATGGCACGATCGATGACGCGATTGACCGCCTCGGCCACGAACACTTTGCAGATCGAAGACTCGTGCCGGATATCGTCACCGCGCTCGTGCTTCCAGGCCGCCTGCATCACCATGAGTCGTGAGGCGTGCAACTCGATCTCAGAGTCGGCGATCATCCACTGAATCGACTGATGCTCGGACAGTTTCCTGCCGAACGCTTCACGCTCTTTGGCGCGATCGACCGCGATATCGAGCGATCGCTGCGCCACACCGAGCCAGCGCATGCAGTGCGTGAGGCGGGCCGGCGTCAGCCGTACCTGGGCCATCTTGAACCCCTCGCCGACCTTGCCCAGAACGGCGGAATCGAGGACGCGCACGCGTTCATACGACACTTCGCCGTGTCCCCCCGGTCCACCGTGTCCTCCCATCGTCGGGACGGAACGGATCAACCGAAATCCCGGCGCGTCCGTGGGTACGAGGAACATCGTGACACCGCGATGCGCGGGCACGGAGGGATCGGTGATGGCCATGGTGATCGCAAACACGGATCCGTCGGCGCCAGTGGCGAACCATTTGAGGCCGTTGATCTCCCAGCCACCGTCGACGCGTGTGGCGCGCGTCTGCATCATGGTCGGATCCGAACCGGCGCCGGGCGCCGGTTCTGTCATGGCGAAGCATGAGCGAATCGTTCCTTCGACCAACGGTCGCAGATATTGCTCACGCTGTTCCTGTGTCGCGTAGAGCGACAGCAGGTGCATATTTCCTTCGTCGGGAGCCGCGCAGTGAAGCGCCAGTGGCCCGAGAAAACTGCGGCCGGCCTGTTCGAAAAGGACGCACATAGCCACAGTTCCAAGTCCGAGTCCGCCGTATTCGCGTGGCAACTGCGGACCAAAGATGCCAGCCTTGCGCGCTTTGTCGCGAAGAGCCTTGATGTCGGGCTCGCCGCCCTCAACCGGGATGACCTCGTCGCGGATGAACGCGGCGACGCGATCGCGCAAGTCGATCAGGTCAGGAGAAAGTTCGAAGTCCATCGTCCCGTCACCTCTGCAGATTCTCGAAGATGGTGGCCGCTCCCTGGCCGCCGCCGACACACATCGTGACCATGCCGTATCGCAATCCACGGCGCCGCATCTCGCCGAGGAGCTGCACGGTCAGCTTCGCACCAGATGCGCCGAGGGGATGGCCGAGCGCAATGGCGCCGCCGTTCACGTTGACGCGCTCTTCCTTCATACCGAGCTCTCGCATCACCGCCAGAGCCTGAGCGGCGAAGGCCTCGTTCAACTCGATGAGGTCGATCTGGTCGAGGGTAAGACCCGCGAGCTTCAGCGCCTTCGGAACCGCCACTACCGGTCCCATGCCCATGATCTCGGGAGGAACGCCGCCGACGGCGAAGGAAAGGAAACGCGCCAGCGGCTTGAGACCCAACTCCTCCGCGCGGCGGCGCGACAGGACGGTCACCGCTGCCGCACCGTCGGAAGTCTGGCTGGAGTTGCCCGCCGTGACGACTCCCTTCGCATGAAAAACCGGGCGAAGTTTCGCGAGCGCGGCCGGCGTCGTGTCGGCGCGCGGTCCTTCATCGGTGTCGAACGTAATTCGCTGACGTGCGGTCTGGCCGGACCCGTTGGCGTTGACGGTTTCGACTACCAGCGGAACGATGCCGTCGTCGGCGAAGCGTCCAGCCTTTTGCGCCGCCAGCGCCTTCTGATGGCTGGCATACGAGAACGCGTCGGCATCTTCGCGCGTGATCTCATACTTGCGCGCGACGTTCTCCGCCGTCAGGCCCATGCTCAGGTAAACCTGGGGCCGGTTCTCGATCAACTCAGGATTCGGGCGAAAGCGTCCGTTCCCGCTCACGAGGCTCATCGACTCCGTGCCACCGGCGATGATCTGCTCGGCCATGCCGGCCATGATCCGTTCGGCGGCCATGGCGATGGTCTGGGATCCCGACGAACAGAAGCGGTTCACGGTCACCGCGGGAACAGAGTCGGGGAGACCGGCACGGAGGGCGGCGATGCGCGCCACATTCGTCCCCGATTCACCTTCCGGCGTGGCGCAGCCGAGGATGACGTCGTCGACCGCGTCCGGCGAAAGGGCGGGCGTTTGCCGCATCACAGCTCTGATGACTTCCGCGGCCATATCGTCCGGTCGCGTCGTGCGAAGCGTTCCGCGCGGAGCTTTCCCGACTGCCGTGCGTAGTCCGGCAACGATCACTGCTTCGTTCATGGCTCCTCCGTCGTATCGCGAAACAGAATGCAGGTGGCGGTTCCGTGCGCGTAGATTTTTCCCTCTGCATTGACGATGCGACCTTCCGCGGTGGCGGTTCGCGAGCCCGCGTGCACGACGTCCGCGGTGCAGGTGAGCGTGCCCGTGTCCCGCTTGACGGCGCGCGTGAAGTTGATCTTCATTTCGAGCGTGGTGAAGATTTTTCCAGCCGGCATGACGGAGTTGATGGCGCATCCAAGCGCGGTGTCGAGCAGCGTAGCCGCGAAACCGCCGTGTGCGATGTGAAGGCCGTTCTCGAATTCCAACGTCGGTTCGGCGGTGACCACCACACGCCCCTCGGCCACATCGACGATCCGGATGTTGAGCAGTCGCGCCATCGGCGATGCTTCCAGTTCACCGGCCACAAGCTTGCGCATGTACTCCAGGCCGCTCATGGTGCGGCGCGCGACGTCGTGTGTTGGGTTTGGCTGCGTCATCCTTTCCTCAGTTCCGCAGCGGTTTGCCGGTCGAAAGCATGTACTGGATACGTTCGAGAGTCTTCGGCTCACGGCACAACGCCACGAACACGTCGCGCTCGCAGTCGAGCAGGAACTGTTCGTCGACCCACTGTCCACTCGACAGGTCACCACCGCAGAGGATCGAGGCGACTCTCGAGGTGATGAGTGCGTCGTACTCGCTGATGTAGGCACCCTGCTGCATGACGTAAATGCCCGCCCTGAGCGCCGCGTATACATCGCGTCCGGCGGCGTAGCAGCTCTTCTCGCGAGAGGGCGCGACGTACCCGTGCGCCGCCATCTCGAGCACTTCCTCTTTTGCCTCAGCGAGCAGGTGATCACGATTCATGACAATGCGGTCCGCTGCATCGAGGAAGCCGAGCTCTCGGGCCTCGGCCGCGCTGGTCGAAACCTTGGCCGCTCCGATGGTCTGCAACGCGTTCTGCACGAACGGAAGGGGATCAGCATTCGGCGTCTGCTTCATCGCCGGGGACACTACGCGGCGGACCAGCTCCTTGCATCCACCCGCGCCGGGCACAAGCCCGACGCCTGTTTCCACCAGGCCCATGTAGGTTTCCGCGGCGGCCACAATGCGCGCGCCGGCCATGGCCACCTCCGCGCCGCCGCCGAGTGTGCGGCCGAAAGGCGCCGTCACGATCGGCCTTGTGCAAAAGCGAATGGCCATCAGGGCATCCTGCATGGCCTTGACGCTATGGTTGAGCGCTTCGCTGCCGTTCGATCCGAGGCCTCCCGCCAGATTCGCTCCCACGCAGAAGTCCGCGCCGTCGTTGCCAATGACCATGCCGATCCACGCGCCGTTTTCCAATTCCTCCACGGACTGCACGATCATGCTGCGCACGTCGTCGTCGAGCGTGTTCATCTTGGTGTGGAACTCGAGACAGAGAACCCCGTCGCCGATGTCGATCAGACTCGCGCCCTGGTTTTCCCTGACCCTCCGACCCTCCGCCAGTCGGATGATGCGCGGATCGGTCGGGATCGAGAGATTCGCGTAGAACGTCTCCTGTCCAGATGCGAGCATTCCGGTGACCCACGGCGCAACGGCGACGCCGCTTTTCTGCATGGCCTCCGCGGTGGCACGCACGCCGAGGGCGTCCCAGAGCTCGAATGGGCCCATCTCGTGCGAAAAGCCCCAGCGCATGGCGCGATCGACGTTGACTATGTCGTCGGTGATCTCCGGAATGCGGCTGGCGGCGTAGGCCAGTGAGTTGTAGACGATGTGCCGGGCCAGTGCGCCAGCCTTGTCGTCCTGCTCCAGCACAAACTGGAGACGCTTCGGTAGGCTCTTGATCTTGTTCGCCGCGGCGATCGAAGGAATCTCCGGCTCACGCCGCGGCCGATAATCGCCGGTTTCCAGATCGAGAGTCTCGATCGTCTTGCCGCCCTTGCGGTAAAACCCCTGCCCGCTCTTGTCACCGAGGCGGCCGCGGTCCATCTGATCTTTTCGTAACGATTCCACTCGAGGCGAGCGAAGCACTTCCCGCGACTCGTCGTTCTCGATCAGACCGTGCAGGTTCCTGGCGACGGAGCTTGCGACATCGAGACCGACGAGATCCTGAAGGCGGAACGCTGCCGTCTTCGGCCGTCCGATCAACGGTCCGGCGATCGCGTCAGTCTCTTCGATCGTGTAGCCGTGCTCGAGGACGAAGTCGACCAGGGTGGCGCCGCCGATCGACGCCAGACGGTTGGCGATGAAGTTCGGTGTGTCTTTGCACAGCACCACTCCTTTTCCGAGCCGCCGCTCGGCGAAATCGCGCACGAACTCCGTGATCTCCGGATTCGTTTCCTGCGTCGGGATCACCTCGAGCAGCTTCATGTAGCGCGGCGGGTTGAAGAAGTGCGTGCCGAGAAAGTGCGCTTTGAAGTCAACGGAAGCTTCGGCGCCGATCTGCGCAATCGGCAGGCCGGAGGTATTGCTCGAGACGATGCTGCCTGCCTTGCGCAGGCGATCGATGCGAGCCACCAGCGCGCGTTTCGGGGGCAGCTCTTCGATGATGGCCTCGATGATCCAATCACCTTCGCTGATCCAGGCTTCGTGGTCGTCGAGATTCCCGATGGTCACAAGATCGGCGGTCTTCTTCGTAAAGAATGGCGAAGGCTTCCACTTCTTCATCCGCGCGAATGAGGCCGCGACGATCTCCTGGGAGATATCGAGCAGGTAGACGGGAATGCCGGCATTGGCAAAATGCGCGGCAATCCCGCCGCCCATCGTTCCCGATCCGATGACAACGGCACGGTTGATCGTGAATGTCATACGTTCCCCGTTGCTTTCATCGGAGCGAAGAGGTCGGGATCGCTCTTGTGCAGACGCTCGATGAAGTCCTGCCACAACGGAGCGATCGCCGGAATCCGGGCGATCTCGCTCTTGGTTCGACGGGCCGCTTCCAGAGAGATGGGTACCGGCTTCAGCCCCGTGGCCTGCGCGGCCTGGGCGACGGCGAGGTTCCGCTGGACCATCCCCTCGAGGAGGAGCATGCGCACGAGGGCCAGTGGGATGTTGTCGGCGGTTGTGATGGCGCCGTGATTCGGCAGAATCGCGATCGGTTTCGCGCCGAGCGCTCTGGCGATCGGCATGACCCGCTCCTCATCCGATGCCAGGCCCTCGTAGTCTTCGTCGATCACCGCGATGTCATCAACCAACAGGCAACTCTCCTGATCGAAGACCTCGGGGACCTTTCGAAACGCGCTGAACGTAACGACCGCGGGAGGGTGGGTGTGCATCACGACCGTCGTGTTCGGGTTCTGGCGGTGAATGATGCCGTGCAGACGAATCGTGTCGTTGACGTAGGCGTTGCCCTCGATCACCTTTCCGGAAAAGTCGGCCTCAATGATGTTGTCGGGGCGCAAGGTTGCGAACGAAGGTCCGAAATGATTCACGAGCATCCGATCGCCGCCAATAGCAACGCTGATGTGTCCCGCGTTTGCGGCGCTCAGGCCATTTCGGTAAAGGAGGCGCGCAGCGCAACAGAGATCGAGTCGGATACGGCTGTGTTCCGTCATGTTTTGGCCACCGTTGTTTCTTCGCGCAATTCGCGGCGAAGAATCTTTCCTACTGCTGATTTGGGAAGACTGTCGCGCAGTTCGATGTCAACCGGTCGCTTGAATTCCGCGAGATTGGCGGCGCAGTGGCTCCGAAGCTCCTCAGCGGTCACCTGTGCACCGGGCTTGGGGATGACGAAGGCCTTGACCACCTCGCCGTAGTAATTGTGCGGAACTCCGATGACGGCGGCTTCCATCACCGCCGGATGTGCGAAGAGCACCGACTCGACTTCCGATGGATAGACGTTGAACCCTGACACAATGATCATGTCCTTCTTCCGCTGGACGATGTACTGGTAGCCGTCGCCGTCCATGCGGGCGATGTCGCCGGTATAGAGCCACATGCGTCCGGCTGCATCCTTCCGGAGCGCGATGTCTGTCTCATCAGGGCGGTTCCAGTAGCCCTGCATTACCTGAGGTCCGGCGATGCAAAGCTCCCCGTCGGATTCGAGCGGCACTTCTGTCGTCCCTTCGACGAGATCGACGATCTTGATGTCCGTGTCGGGGAGCGGGATGCCGATGCTTCCGGGTTTCCTGCGCGCGAGAGACGGCGTCGTATGCGTCACCGGAGAAGCCTCCGAGAGGCCATAGCCTTCGTTGAGCGTTCCACCGGTCATGCGCTCGAACTGATCGATGACCTCGACCGGCAGGGGGGCGGAGCCACTGTTGAAGCCTCGCACTTTATCGAGGCCGTACTCCCTGGCTTTCGGATGATTCAACAACGAGACATAGATCGTCGGTACCGCTGGAAAGTACGTGGGCCGGAAGTCGCGGATGGCAGTGAGCAGCGCTTCCACGTCGTACTTGGGGATGAGGATCTGTTGCGCGCCCTGCCAGGCACCAGCCATCAGACCGACAGTGAATCCATAGATATGAAAGAAGGGAATGACCAGAAGGACGCGCTCTTCACCACGCCTTTGATCGGGATGATGCAGAACGGTGGTCTGGATCACATTCGCGAAGATGTTGTAGTGCGTCAGCATCGCGCCCTTTGGCACACCAGTTGTGCCGCCGGTGTACTGCAGGACGGCGACATCCGTCTCAGGATCGATGCTGACGCGCGGTAGATCGGGCTCTTCAACGCTGGCCAGAACATCGCTGAGCCGCATCGTGCCTTCCACTGTGGGACACGCCGCGGCGGCGGCGCTGTATTCGGCGACGGACGTGATCACAATCGTGTCAATCGACGTGCGCCCGCGGACGCCGAGCGCCAGCGGCGCGAGGGCGTCGAGTGTGATGAGAAGGCGCATGCCGGAATCGACGGCCACAACGGCAATCTCGCGCGGCGTGTAGAGCGGATTGACGTTCACGACAATCCCGCCGATGCGCAGAATTGCGAACGCGGCGATCAGGTATTGCGGGCAGTTCGGCAGCATGATGCCCATGCGATCGCCTTTCGCGATTCCGGACCGGGCCAGCGCCGTGGCCAGCCGGTCGCTGCACGCCTTGATCTCCGCCCAGGTCAGTTGCGCACCGAGGAATGCCGTGGCCGGGCGATCGGGAACGTCGGCCGCGGCCAGTCCGAGAATGTCGGCGAGCGGACGCCGCGGATAGTTCATGTGCGGCTTCACCCAATAGTCGTAGTGGTCGATCCACGGCCTGGCGCCATAAGGAGAAGAGTCAGCCAAGTTCCCTCCCGCTAGACGACGGTCGCTCCGCCGTCGACCGCAATGAACTGTCCTGTGATGTAACTCGACGCAGCCGAAGCCAGGAAAACAGCAACGCCTTTCAACTCGCCGGCCTCGCCAACGCGTGGAATCGGATTGTTCGCTTTGATCGACGGCTCGACCAGAGCAATCGCTGGATCGGCCAGACGGGAATGAAAGAAGCCTGGGGCGATGGCGTTGACGCGGATTCCTCGCGGTCCCCACGACGCCGCAAGCTCACGTGTCAATCCCATCAGGCCTGCTTTGCTGGCCGCGTAACCGGCGTAGTGCGGTCCATGAACCGAAGCCCGAAGCCCGGCTACGGACGCTATATTAATGATCGAGCCGCTCTCGTTCTTCAGCATCTCCCGGCCGGCGGCCTGCGCGAAAAGAAACGCTCCGGTGAGGTTCGTGTCGAGCACGCGTTTCCATTGATCCAGAGACATCGTTTCCGGCGCTTCTCCCCACGAGACGCCGGCGTTATTGACGAGAATGTCGATTTGTCCGAGTTTCTCCATCGTCGCCGACACGACGGCCTGAATCTGCTGTGGATCCGAAACATCGCAGACGCTGCCTTCAACCCGGAACCCCCGCCCGCGCAGCGCGCTGATCGCCGGCGTGAGCCACTGCTCGCGGCGGGCGCACAGCATGAGCGATGCGCCAGCCTCGGCCAGGCCCTCGGCCATCTCCAGCCCAAGGCCGCGCGAGCCGCCGGTGACAATGGCCACGCGTGTGGATAAGTCGAACAACTCCTGAATGGTTCTTGGCATCGCTTGGAATCCCGTCATCTTGAGTTGCGAGGATCGCGAAGGACCTCAAGTTGCGCTAATTGAGATCCTTCGCTTCGCTCAGGATGACGGAGTGTCCGATTGTGTTTAGAAGATGATCTTCGCTGCGAGCTGAATCTGGCGCCCTGGGAGCGCCTCGGTATAGGTCCCGTAGGTAACGCGGCCCGACGCGTCCTTCTGAGGTGCGTTGGGGAACGCTCCGGTACCGAAGATGTTGTTGATCTCGGTGTAGTTGGTGTGATCGAGAAGATTGAACACGTCGACGATTCCCTCGACGGCACGGCGGCCGTCGAGTGTGAACCGTTTGCTCAGGCGGGTGTCGACGATGAACTGACCCTTCATGGTCTGGCTGTTACGGGCCACGGCGCTGGTGGGATCTCCCACAACCCTGCGGGCGCGATCCGGCGCCGACGCGCCGCCGTTACCATCGCCATTGAGATCAGCACCGGCCAGCGGCGTGAAGGGACGCCCTGAGGCCGCCGTGATGATGGTTGAGAACTGCACCTGCCACGGAAACTGATAGAGACCGCTGACCACCAGCCGATGCCGCTGATCATGCGTGGCCGCCCCTTTGTCTCCATTTGGATTGAAGCCGATCGGAAGCCCGGTCAGATTGTTCGGGTCACGACCGGCTCCGTTGTCCTGCACGATGAACGCGCTCTGGAAATCGGTCGACGTGTCCTGCGCTTTCGAGTATGTGTACGAGACGAGGAACTGGTAATTGTTGGATAGCCGCTTGTTCAGGGACAGCGTCGCTCCCTTGTACCAGGTCTGACCGAATGATGTGTATTGAAGAATCGAGGCGGAAGTGCCGGCCTTGCCGCCGATGTCATCAGGACGTCTGCTTGGGCCGAGTGCCGGGATCACCGGGTTGTAATCGATCGTTCCGATCTGATGGTGTCCGCGAACGTAAAGTGCATCTGCGGAAAGTGAGATCACCGATCCGATAGCGCGAGTGTAGCCGACCGAAGCCTGCTGCGAATAGGGCGTCTGCAGGCCGGGATCAGGCGAGATCACCAGGCTGGGATACGGCGTGGCCGGCTCGGCAACCTTATGGCCGGGCGATCTCCATGCGCCGATCGAAGCCCCGCCCACTCCAACAACCCGCGTACGCACTCCGGTCGCGGCGCCATTGATTCCGTCGCCGATCTGCGCATTCGACAGAATCTGGTTGTCGAAGAAGATCCCCCAAGCTCCGTGGATTGACGACTTTCCGTTCCCGGCTGGATCGTAAGAAAGCGCCAGGCGCGGACCCCAGTTGTTGGTGTCCTGCGGGATTTTATAGGTGTACGAACCGCCACCAGGTAGTGAGACGGTGTAGGGGAGGTTGTACATGAATTGCCGCTGATAGCGCAGGCCCGCTTTGACGACCACCCTGGGAGTCGGGCTCCAGTCATCCTGAGCGAACACTGCGAAGTCGGGGTCGTTGTACGAGGCACCCGTTTGTCCGTATCCCTGCACGTAGGCCGCGGGGATTCCGGCGGCGAATGCCTGCAGCGCGGAGATCGGAGTCGGGGTCAGGCCCGGGATGGCAGGTAGCGCCGCGAAGATGTAGCGCCCGCCGAAATGGAGCGGCAGGGCCGTGAACTGCGTTTTCACGTCATTGAAATCGAACCCCGCCTTCAGCGAATGCTGGCCCTTGTAGTAGCTGACCGTGTCTTTCAACTGATAGCGCGTATTCCTTCTCGGCTGTGGTGTGAAACGCTGCCGCCCGACGCTGGCCACGCCCACGATTTCCACGGTCGGTCCGCCCTTCAGGTTGTCATTGCATGGCCCACCACAGTTCGGGTCGAGCGACGAGATCAACTGATTCTCGTGGGCATACTGTCCGCGCAGTTCATTGATCCAGCGGTCAGACCTAACGTCGGTCTCGGACGCAGCAATCGCCCAGTCCTTGCGGTCCTGAACGGCACCGCGGCTCCGTGCCACGATCCCTCCGAAGGGCTCGACGTTCTCGTTTTCCAGACTGGCGTAGTTGCCACGCGCTACCAGGCTGTGAGCTGGTCTCCATTGATGATCCACTTTGGCCAGGAAGGCCTTCGACCTTACGGAGTAGGGCACGTTGCCCAGTTCCACCGGAAAGCCGTTCGCGTTGAGAAGAGCGGCCGCGGCCGGATCGATGGTGACGAAGTTACTCGTGTCGGTCTTGAGATTCTCCGCCGATACGAAGTAGAACGTTTGATCGCGCACGATCGGTCCGCCCAACGTGAGTCCGTATTGCGACTGATTGAAAGGGGCCTTGTTCTGGTTGATGGAGTTTCCGAAGACGTCGAATCGCTCGAAATGCGATTTCGCGTTCAAACTCTTGTTTCGGAAGAATTCGAATGCGCTGCCCATCTGTTCGTTCGTGCCCGAGCGGGTGACGATGTTGACTACACCGCCGGAGGCTTTTCCGAACTCGGCCGAGTACGAGTTTGTCAGGACCTGGAATTCCTGAATGGCCTCCTGGCTGAAGGTAGCCCGGACCGCGCCGACGACGGGATCGTTGTTGTCCACGCCGTCCACCATGATGTTGTTCGACCGTGCGCGCTGTCCTCCGAACGAGAGGCCGGAGGTGGCCGAGGCTCCTTGCTGCGGTGTCCGGTCGGTAGTCACGCCCGGTGTGATGACGCTGAAGCTGAGGAAGTTCCGGCCGTTGGTGGGAAGGCTGTCGATCTGCTCCTGCCCCACCACCGTGGAAAGGGAAGTTTGGGTGGTGTCCACTACGGACGCCGCGGCGCTGACCACGATGGCTTCCGTCGCCCCTGCCCGAAGCGTGAAGGGCAGATCGGCGAGCTGGCCGATGTTCAGCCTCACATCTTTTCGCGATTGCTGCGCGAATCCGCTGAGCTCCGCGGTGATGGTGTAAAGCCCCGGTTGCAGCGCGCCGATGTAATAGCGCCCTTCCTTGTCAGTGACGGAGGTACGCGATTGGTTAGTGGCCACGTTCGTGGCCGTGACCGTCACGCCTGGCAAGACGGCGTTGGACTGGTCGAGAATGATGCCCTCGATGTCCGCCGCCGTCAGGCGCGACTGCGCGAACAAACGCAGGGGCGTTGCCAGGACGAGGAGCATAAGAAGAAACAATCGGAGCCGTGACGCCATCTGTGCCTCCTGTTCACCAACGTAGTTCGCCCGCGCCCGTCCCATACGACCGCAAGCTGATCCGGATATTCATAGGGCCACTCGAATACGGCGGGGGGCCGGCCGGGTAAGACCATGGAGAGCGATGTTGACGACCTGGTCGGCCACCTGCTGTTCATTGAGAGGTCCGTCCGCCCGATACCAGCGCGAAAGCCAGTTGATCATCCCCAGCAGACTGAACGAAGCGACGGTAAGGTCGACCTTGTGAAGTTTTCCATCACCTTTCAGTTCATCGAGCGTCGCTCGAAGGAAGTCGAGGTAGGCGCGTTTCCTGCGGGTGATCTTGCGGTTCTGGGCCGGCGTCAGGGCCCGGGTCTCGTCGACCAGAATGGTCACTGCGCCATGACCACGCGTCACGATACGGGCGTGCTTGGTGATCATGAATCGGAGTCGTGCCTCGGCGTCTGCGATCTGCTTCGCGGGTTGCGCAACCTCGCGCTCGAGTTGGTCGAGACCGTACTCCATGATGTTGAAGAGCAATTCGTTCTTGCCGTGGATGTAGTGGTAGAGGCCGGCCTTGGTAATGCCAAGGGCTTTGGCGATGTCGCTGACCGACGTGGCGTCGTAGCCCTTCTCGAGAATGATTTGCGCCGCGGTGAGATACACCTCGGCCGCACGTCCATCACTCGGGAGCGGATCTCGCTCGCGCTTCACTGGCATTTTATTGTTACCGACCGTTTGGTAGGTAGCATAGTCAAGACCAACGGAAGGAGTCAAGAAAGAGTCGGAGGCCCATCAGCGATAGACCATGAGGCCTTGGCGTTCAGGCCCTCGCGAAACTGCTGCTCGACGAGCGTGAACGCTCTTCACCACACTCACTCCGTCCGAAACTTGATCGACCACTCCGACGGCCCGAGGTGTGGAGGAGGAGCGTTCAATAAGGTGACTTCGACGTCCTTGCCACCACTGAGCACGAGCAGATGTCGGATGTAGCCCGTCGTGGTGCCACAGACTTCAGGGCAGGATCCCGCATAGTCGTGCAGCAGTATTTGCGCCTTCCCGGGTCCGAGGCGGACAACCTCCACGCGCCCGGTGTTGCGGTATAACGGCCAGAGCCGGCCGATCCTCTGAAGCGCGGTCCAGGGATCACTCTTGTAGTAGTCCGCCACACCGGCGTAGACGCCGCTCATATCCCTGGCTGCGCCCTGCTCTCCGAAGTACTCCCAGACGTTCCCCGGAATGCTAGGCGCGATGATCGTCCCGAGAATGATGAGGAGCGCCTTGTAATCCTCTTCCGGGTACCATTTGGTAGACAAAAGGCTCTCCGTCAGGTAGTGCTGCAGCTTCTCCGGCAGCAACCTGGCTGCATCCTCGATCCCGCGAAGGGCCTTCACGATCTCGATGATGGCGGTGCCCTTGGTGCTGGCATTGGCCTTCTCGTGAGCTTCCATCCCGCGTATTATAGTCCGGTAACCCCATTCTGTCTGGACACTGGGGGCCAGCCAAGAAA
The DNA here is from genome assembly GCA_038244715.1 of Thermoanaerobaculia bacterium. Lineage (GTDB taxonomy): Bacteria > Acidobacteriota > Thermoanaerobaculia > Gp7-AA8 > Gp7-AA8 > JADGNZ01. The sequence continues at coordinate 26,747 of JBBRTE010000027.1, read as the reverse complement.
TGAGTAAAATTGCGCGACGACGACCACCACCCAGCCTGAGTCCCGCACCTCTTGCGTGCGTACGGGATTTGGGACTCATAGCGGGACGGTTTTTGCGTGTGACAACTACGACGATTGGTAGGAGGCGGCGGTATGGAACGGCAGCACTTCACGCGCATGGATGAGAGCAATCGCGAGCAGTGGATGTTGATCGCGCAAGAGACCCAGAAGGAGCAGCAGAACGTTCCAAACGTTATCCTGCAGATGCTGCGCAAGTTGGGCGACATCTACGGCGGGTTTGGCGTAAGCCAACTCCATCACGCGCTGCAGACTGCGACCATGGCCAAGCGCGACAACGCATCCGACGAAGTCGTGCTCGCGGCGCTCTGCCATGACATCGGCAAGGCGATTTCGATTCCCAACCACGGCGAGATCTCAGCGTCGATCCTGCGCAAGTACGTGTCGGCGGACGTGTACCAGGTGATCTTGACGCATCAGGATTTCCAGGGTCTCCACTACTACGAGCACTTCGGCCAGCCCGGCAATCTGCGTGAGCGTTACAGACAAGAACCCTGGTTTGCGCTTGCCGAGAAGTTTACCGATGACTGGGACCAGGTGGCTTTTGACCCGAAGTACAAGGTGCTGCCGCTCGCGGAGTTCGAGCCGCTGGTGAAGCAGTCGTTTGGCGTGTTCAGGATGTGAGCGCGGTGTTGTCGAAAACCCACGCCCTGGGAAGAGACGCGAAGGGGGTGATCATGTGACGATCTTCTGTTCGCCTCCTACATCGACGAGAGGGCGCGGAGATCGGTCCGAAAACGGCCCGTGGGGCGACCGACAAACCGGCTCGGTTGCGACGTAGGGCCCACCAACCGGCGACCGCCGTCCTAACCAAACTTGATTTGTGCGGTAGCAGAATGTCAAAGGCATTCGCACGAACTGGCTATCTGCACCGTCAGTAAGTGCGTTTCGTTTACAATTTGCGCGCTGTGTGCCGCTGCAACTTTACGTGACTGGCTAGTCGTGATCCCTCCGGTGGAAAGCCTGTGAAACATGCAATCGATCAAGTCGCGGCTCTTCTATTTCGTCGTGCGCCACAGACGGTCGCAATTCAGAAAACTCCAATTGCCGCTTGCTGAAGCCCGGGCGCTCAATGAACAGAACAGCGACCGCATGTTCCCCATGCCTCCGGGAGTATTGACCGAGGCGGTACGGCTCGATGGACTGCCAGGGGAGTGGCTGCGACCGGTAGCAAAAGGCACCAATGCCATCTTGTTGTATCTGCATGGCGGCGCCTATGTCGGCGGTTCGATCAGGACGCACCGCGCCCTCGCAGCCAAACTGGCACTCGCCGCCGGGACCGCAACGTTCATCTTTGACTACCGGCTGGCTCCTGAACACCCGTTTCCTGCTGCTGTCGACGACGCATCCGCAATCTACACGGCACTCCTGTCGGCGCATCCCGGCACTCCCATCGCGGTTGTCGGTGACTCGGCCGGAGGGGGTTTGGCCATGGCACTCGCACTGCGCATCAGGGATCGAGGAAGTCTCGCACCTTCCGCACTGGCCTTGCTGTCGCCGTGGACGGATCTGACGCTCGGCAATTCGACCCACCAGACCAAGGGCTCGGTGGATCCATACTTTCCCGATAGCACCGCTCTTAAGCTGTCCGCAAAGGCATACTCGAGCGGCCGTGATTTGAAGACCCCGTTGATCTCCCCTCAGTTTGCTGATCTCAACAAATTGCCGCCGACGCTGATTCATGTCGGAGAACTGGAGGCGCTGCTGGACGATTCACGCATCCTGGCTCAGAAAATGAGCGAGCAGGGCAGCTCCGTGGAGCTCAAAGTCTATTCTGGTATGTGGCACGTCTGGCAGATATTCGCCGGCAGATTCCGCGAGGCTGACCAATCAGTCAGGGAAGTCGGGGAATTCTTAAGAACGCACTTGGAGCGATAGCCGACCCGGCCCAGCCATTGTTCAATTCGCCGGGCTGCCCATGATCGCTTTGGTTTCGAGAAATTCATCAATGCCGCCGGCTCCCCATTCGCGGCCGACGCCCGACTGCTTGTAGCCTCCGAACGGCGCTGCGGGATCAACTGTGGCGCCGTTCAGGTGGACCATGCCGGTACGCAGGCGCTGGGCGACTTCGCGTGCATGCTCGATCGTACCGCCCCAAACGAAGCCCGAAAGGCCATAGACGGTATCGTTAGCAATTGCGATTGCCTCTTCTTCCGTGTCGTAAGGGATCATCGTCAGCACAGGACCGAAGATCTCTTCCTGCGCAATGCGCATCGCGTTGTTGGCGCGGCTGAACACTGTTGGCCTGACGAAGTAACCCTTAGATAACCCCTCCGGAAGACCGGCGCCTCCCGCGATCACCTTTGCGCCCTCCTCGATGCCCTTTTCGATCATCGATTGCACGCGGCGGAACTGGCGTTCGTTCGCAATCGGGCCGGTCGTTGTCTCGGGGCTCTGCGGATCACCCACGACGAGCTTCTTTACTGCTGCCGCGGCGATCTTTTCCGCTTCCTCCAGCTTGCCTGCGGGTACCAGCATGCGCGAAGGCGCGTTGCAGCTCTGCCCAGTATTGGTCATCATATTCAGGACACCCGCGGTGACCGCAGCCTCGAGAGGCGCATCATCGAGGATGATGTTGGCCGACTTGCCGCCCAGCTCGAGCGACATCACCTTGATGGTTTCGGCTGCGTTCGTCGCGACGGAAGCCCCGGCACGGGTGGAACCCGTAAGCGACACCATGTCCACCAGCGGATGCGAAGCCATCCGCGGGCCGATCGTCGCCCCGTCACCGTGGATCATGTTGAATACGCCGGCCGGAACGCCGGCAGCGTGCAGTACTTCGGCGAAAATCTGAGGGGAGAATGGCGCCAGCTCGCTCGGCTTGAGCACCAGGGTGCAGCCCGCGACCAATGCCGGCGCGACCTTGCACGCAATCTGGTTCATCGGCCAGTTCCACGGCGTGATCATGGCGCAGACTCCGACGGGTTCCTTGACCAGCAGCGTGCTGCCCTGCTGCGTCTCAAAGGCGTAGCCCCTGGCAATGGCCATCGCGGTTTGCAGGTGCCACAAGCCGATCGGCGCCTGTGCGTGCCGGGCCAGCGTGTGCAAGGGGGCACCCATCTCCTCGGTGATCGCCGCGGCAATATCTTCGAGACGTTTCTGGTACTCGTTGACGATCGCCGCCATGAGTTCGAGCCGCTCGTTTAACGAGGTTCGGGAATAGGACTGAAATGCCCGATGTGCGGCGGCGACAGCGCGGTCGACATCGGCCTCGCTGCCCATGCGGATCGTTCCGGCGATTTCTTCGGTAGCGGGATTGATGACATCGCGCGGCACTCCACCGCCGATTGGATCGACCCATTGACCGTCGATGTAAAACTGATGGTATGTGCGCATTGCGCCTCCTTGAAGTTATGAAGCGTGTGGGCTTTCTCGCACCAGGCTCATGACCGCCAGCCCGATCGCCAACAGGATGGCGATTGCAACGAATCCGGCCTGCTGGTTCTGAAAGGAGCTGACAGCAGACTTGACGACGAGCGGCCCCAACCAGACTGTACCAGTACCGGCGAGAGCATACAGGCCGAAGAAAGCTCCCGACTGCCCGGGTGGCGTCAGCCGTGTAAGAAACGTTCGGCTGGACGCGAATACGGCCGTATTGAACACCGCAATGAGCGCGCCCAAAGCGAGGAACACGATTTCCGGCATCCTGGTGAACACCGGCCCGTTCCACAGGGGAGAGGCGCCTGGTTGGACGGCGAACACGAATCGCATACCGGCCGGCGAGACGCCCAGCAAGGCCACCAGGCCTGCGATGGTCCCGATGATTTCGATCTGTACGGAGCGCTTCGGGCCCACGGCGCGATCAAGCACCGATGCCAGCAAGCCACCGACGGCAGCGAAGCCACTCATCAGAACGCCAAAGGCGGTCAGTTCGAGAACGCCCCAGTGCATCACGCCCGCAGCATAAATGCCGCTGAACGTGATCAATGCGATTTGCGCATCGGAATAGAGCATCCGCGCGCCGAGGAAGATCGCAGCATTGCGATGCTGGCGAACGGTCTTGATCAGCGCAAGAAGATCGCGCGCTCCGCCCGTCAGCGCCGACCATACGTTCGCTTCGCGCCGTGGTGCGTCTTTGCTGAAAAGAAACATCGGGATCACGCCGAGAACGAAAAGCACTGCCGCGATTGGCGCCGCAATGCGGCTGGGTTCCGCCAGCCTCGGTTTGAGGCCGAAAAGCGGCGCGGTGGGAACGAACGGCCAGTTCACCTTGCCCGGCAATGCAAAAGCCAAGAGGACGAAGATCAACGCGGCGACCGACACGATGTTGCCGATCGCCAGCGCGGTGCCGGACATGGCGGCAGCGTCAGCGGGACCCGCGGCCGCATACGGGATCTGCGAGTTGTGCAATACCTCGCCGTAGGTGAACACCAGCGAGATGAGCACGACGATCACGAGTACGGCGGTCACGCTCAGGCCGGAGCCGTCGGGTCTCGCCCACCATAGCGAGAACACGAGTGGCGCAAACAGGAGGGAAAGAACGAACTGCGGCGGCAGACGGCGGCCCATCCTGTCGGCAGCAGCGCCCAGCAGCGGCGCGGTCAGGGCAGCGATCAGGCCGCCGAGCATGGAGTAGCCGGCGATCATGGCCTGCCCCTTCACCGCGTTGCCGACCATGACCGTCGCCACATACGGCATGAAGATGTAGATGCTGACGAGCGTGATGTAGGGATCGCGGCCACCCTGGAAACCAGCCCAGGCAAGCGCGCTCAACGAAATCGACCGTCGCTCACCTGTCATTCGACCCCCGCGTCATGCCGATGCGCCCAGGCTACTCAGAATTTCGTCAGGAACGTCACGCCATACATGACTGGCTGCGTGGGGAATGCGCTATAGCTGCCAGTCTGCGCAACGGTCGGGAACGTTGCCGCGATGGATCTGTCGTTGGTCAGGTTGCGCCCCCACAACATCAATTCGTAGTGGTGGGGTCCGAGGAAGACAAGGCCCATGCTGGCGTTGAAGGTGTTCTTGCCATAGGTCGAAATGTCGGGGGGCGTGCTCTCGGTGAGGTGCGCTGAGCTCACGTAGTAATAGTCGCCGCGCAAGTATCCGGCAACGCTGCTGAATTGATGAGAGAGGGACGCGGAAGGCGACACCACCCATGTCGGAATCCCCGCAGGGCGTTGCCCCGACAGATCGCGGAAATTCGGTATAAGGCCGGTAGCGGGATTAATCGGGCAGCGGACCGTGTCGAAGGAAAAGCACGGCGCGCGTACGAAAGAGTTGTATTTGGGGTCCAGATAGGTGGCGGCGCCGGTCAGGGCCAGCCATGTGACCGGGCGGTAAGCGAGGTCCATTTCGACGCCGCGGATCGTCGTTTTGCCTGCATTGCCCAGCGCATACGCGGTGCCCGTATAGAGGTTGGACTGAAACCCATCGATCGATTGCTTGAAAAGCGCCACATTGAAAAAGCCGCCGCTGAAAACGGATTTCGCCCCAAGCTCGTAGGCAGTGACATCTTCGGGATCGGCGGTACGGCCGATGCCATTGACATCCGGTGGGCGGCTATCCGAAGACAAATTGACGGCTCCCGCCTTCCAACCGGTGTTATAGCTGGCGTACATGTTCACCCGCCCGAGGTTGTAGGTGACATTGAGGGCCTTCGTGAGCTTGTTTCCCGACAACTTGCCGGATTCATTCGCGTTGGGAAAATTGACGGGGGCGTGATTGGGGGTATTGGCGTAGAAGAACTGAAGCCCACCCAGCGCACCGTAGAGGCTGGGCGGAAGGCCGAGAGCGGCAAACTGGGGCACTTTCTGCAGGTCGAGCAGCGCGAATTTGTCCGTGAGGACCACATTGGACCGGGCTTCCTTGCGATCGCCGAGATAACCGAGACCACCGGTAATCGTGAGTTTTTTCGCGAACTTATAGCTGACGTTGCCAAAGGTCGAATAGGCCGTGTCATCCATCGAATAGAAGTCCGATATTCCCTGACCGGCCTGGAAATAGGTCGAGCCCGGAATGATCGACGGTGTCACGAGGCTCTGCAGGAACTCGACCGCATAAATGTTGGACCGGCCCGTCAGCGCCGCTCGCAGGGCGGCCGGAAGTGCGTTAAGCAAGGCCGCCGGAACGCGGCCGCTCAAGCCATCCGCGTACGCCCGAATGTCCGTTCCGTAGGTCACGTCCGTGCCAGTACTCTTGATTTTCTCCTTCATGAAGAAACCACCGACCAGCCAGGTCAATGGACCCTTGCCGTCCGAGGCAAGCCTCAGCTCCTGTGAAACCATCGAGATGTTGTTGGACTGGTTCTTGTTGGCGAGGTCGGCACCGGTGAAGTCGACGTCCTGCGTCGAGGCATTCTTTTGATTGCGAAATGCCGTGATCGATGTCAGCGCAGCAACATCTCGCTTCCAGAGGTCAAACTGTGCGGAGATACCGCCGTCGCTGAGCTTGTTGGTCGGATCGGTATTGAAAATAATCGTGTTGTTGAATTTGTCGGCGGGATTGCCGACGGGACGACCGAGACCGAATGGAGGGGCTGCTCCGATGAACTGCGTGGCCGGACCGTTGAAGATCGATACCACTCCACAGCAGGTTTCCCTGATCTGATTGTAGTCGCCAATGACTCGTGCTGATACCTGCGGACTCGGCTCCCACAGCATGTCGGCGCGGACGGATCCACGGTGCCGGTCATTGACATCATTGCCGGTGGTTGTGTTGCTCAGGTAGCCATTGCGAACCTGGCCGGTCGCGGACAAGCCAAACGCGAGGTTGTCGCTGACCGGGCCTGTGACCGACGCCCGTACCAGATATTGGTTATGGTTTCCCAGGCTGATCTCGCCGGAAGAGTGGGACGTGAATTGGGGCTTTTCGGTCAGGATGCTGATCGCTCCAGCCGAAACGTTCTTGCCGAACAGCGTCGATTGGGGTCCGCGCAGGACCTCGATGCGTTCCAGTCCGAAGAGGTCGCCAATCGCTGAGGATAGCCTCGAGCGGTAGACGCCGTCGACGAAAACACCGACCGAGCTTTCGATGCCATCGTTGCCGCTGCCATTGCCAAACCCGCGAATGATGAAGTTCGTCTGGCCGACGGCGTTGAATTGCTGGATCTGCAGCGACGGCACGATTGTCTGCAGATCGAGCAGGTCGCGGACGACTGCCTGTTCGATCGTCTTTGCATCCGTCACCGACACTGAAATCGGCACTTCCTCCAGCGGAGCGACGCGTTTTGACGCGGTCACGGTAATCGTTTCCATCGAGTCCGGCGAGGTTTCGACCGATTTTGGCGCGGCCCCCGCCGCTTGCGCAGTCACTGTGTCATCGGCGGTGAACTGGTTCGCCGGCACGTTTTCTTTTCTGAATGTGCCGGCCGAACCCTTGACTGGGTCGGTCCCAGTCAGGTTGAGCGTTCCATCCGAGTTGACTTCCGTCACTTCGACTCTGCGGCCCTGATACGTCCCGATGCTGCCTTTCTTAGGACGGACCAGCGTTTGTTCGCTGCTTCGCGGCGCTGGGTCCTGACCAAAGGCGGGACGGCAGGCAAAAACCGCCAGGAACAACACTCCGACGACCAGTACGTTGCGCATGGATTTCTTCTCCTCGGGTATTCCCGTAGACCGGAGCACGAAGCGAGTCACTGAAAATTTTAGGTGGTACTTGAGAATATAGTCGGAACTTGATAATATAGTCAAGACTAGATTTTGAGCAACCAAGTCTGGATTCATGCGATATTCGGAGACATGTCATCTACTCAACGATCTACGGGGCGGAATGAAGTGTGACGACCACCAACGCAAAGGGCTCGAAGCCCGTATCTCGCACCCGGAAGTCGGCCAGCAAACGAGAGGCGATCATGCGTGCGGCCATCGAGACCATCAATGCCAAGAGCTATGCGCTGGCGACGATGGTGGATATCGCCGCTTCCCTGGATCTCCGGGACGCAGCGCTCTATCACTATTTCCCGGACAAACGGTCACTCGCCTATGCCTGCCACCGCTCTTCACTCGATCGTTTCGAGAAACTCCTGCGCACGAGCGTGAGGGAAGCCGGCACTGGCGCGGAAAGGTTGAGGCATTTGATCCGCGGCATGCTCGTGGACTCATCGAGGCACGGGCCGCAACTCTATTTCGGCGACTATTCGTACCTCGACGCGTCGCAGCGGAAGGCGATTTCCACCTGGGCTGAGCGGCTGACGCACGGCGTGGTGACGCTCGTGAACGAAGGCATGGCGGACGGTTCGATCGTGCAGTGCGAGCCGGAACTTGTCGTCCAGCTGCTCCTCGGGATGCTCATCTGGCTGGCGAAATGGGTCCCCGACATCGAGGGAATGACCGTTGACCGGCTGATGAACGCCATCGATGCGTTCTGCTTCCGTGGCCTCGACCGCAACCTCCCGACTTCCCTAGCCCCAGGCATCAAGCTCAGGAGAAACCAATGACAGATGTGACCGGCGGCGAGCTGCTCGCCCGTGCCGTTGCCAACGAAGGCGTCAAGTTTGTGTTCGGGCTGCCCTGCCCCGAGATCGATCCGTTCCTCGCGGCGCTGGAAGGGAACGGCCTGCGCTTCGTGCCTATCCGCCATGAGTCCGGAGGCGTGCACATGGCCGAGGGTCTCTACAAGACAACGGGGCAGGTAGCGATCGTGCTCGGCAATCCCGGGCCGGGTTCCGCCAATCTGATCCCAGGCCTGGTCACGGCGCGCCATGAAGGCGTACCTCTGCTGGCGATCACATCGCAGCATCGGACCGGGATCGTTTATCCGTCCACGCCCGCGACCTTTCAGGGCCAGGACCAACTCGATCTCATCAAGCCCGCTGTCAAATGGGGCGCGCCGGTATTCGAGTGGGGGCGGATCCCCGAGCTCGTGCGCATGGCCTTTCGTGAAATGTGGACGGGCCGCCCCGGTCCCGTCCAGCTCGAGATACCGCTCACGTCGCTGTACGCAACCGGCAACCCGGCGTGGGCGCCGATTTTTCCGCGCGACGCTGGCCGCCCCGGGCAACCGCAACCCTCCGACAACCAACTGGAACTAGCGGCTGAACTGCTGGCAAACGCGAAGGCGCCCGTCATCTTCGCTGGATGCGGCGTCGATCGCGGCCAGGCGAATGCCGCATTGCTCCAGGTGGCGGAGCTGCTCAATTGCCCGGCCATCCCGTCTCTTGCCGGGCGCGCCGTCCTCCCTCACGATCATCCGCTGTATTTCCCGTCACAGAGTCCCGCCGCCGACGCGCTGCGCCGCCAGGCAGACGTGCTTCTGGTCGTCGGTTCGCGTCTCGGCAACCTGGACGTACCGTACGACAAGTACTGGGGCGATCCTGCGAAGTGCAAACTCATTCACGTCGACATCGATGCGCGGCACATCGGCGTGACCCGCCCTGTGGCTCTGGGCATCGTGGCCGATGCGAAATTGACGCTCGAAGGACTTGCCGCCAAGCTGCGCGGCCGCAAGATCGCGAGCCACAGCCGCACCGACCTCGAGACGCAGAAAGCGGACAACACCGCATGGGTGCAGTCGCTCCTGGAACCGGTGGCAGCATGGAGCGGGCCGGGCATTCATCCGGCGCAGGCCATCGGGATGGTGGGCGCCGAGTTTGGCGGCGATGCTGTCTATTGTGTCGATGGCGGCATGACCTCGCTGTGGTCTTCTATGGCGCTGCCGTCAACCCGGCCGTCGTCATTTCACGGCATCCTGGAACTGGGCATGCTCGGTGTGGGGATTCCCGCCGCAGTCGGCGCGAAACTCGGCGTCCCTTCTCGCGAAGTGGTGTGCGTGACGGGCGACGGCGCGGCCGGCTTCAACATCATGGAATTCCAGACGGCAGTCCGCGAACAATTGAAGATCACGTTTGTCGTCATGGCTGAAGGCGAATGGACGATGGAGGTGCCTAACGAGCAGGCGCGTTGGGGTAAGACCTTTGGAACCAGGATGGGTGAGATCCGATGGGACAAGGTGGCCGAAGGGCTCGGCGGTCACGGCGAATATGTTGAGTTGCTCGCCAACCTGCCGGCGGCGCTGGCGCGCGCCAAAGCGTACGACGGTCCGGCCCTCATCTGCGTGCGCACGAGCCTGGCCGCGAACCTCGCGTTGCCGGCATCCATTGGCGCCCGGTTCGTCGAAACCTATTTCGGACCCGGTGCATGACGATCCCGCTTCGGTGCAGACAAGGAGCATGGAAATGAAAGCGGTGGAGTTTCTTGAAGTCGGCAAGGCCTTGCGCATCCGAGAGGTTGCGATGCCCAGCGCCGGTCCCGGCGACCTGGTGTTCAAGGTCAAGGCGTGCGGCATCTGCGCGTCGGACCTGCACGCCGTCGAAGTGCCGGGATTGCTGCAGCCCGGCAACGTGCTCGGGCATGAGTATGCCGGCGAAGTGGTTGAAGTCGGCCCGGGTGTGCAGGGTTGGCAGGTTGGTGACCGGCTCGTCGCGCTTCCGGGAAAACCCTGCGGCACGTGCGCGGCTTGTCGGGATGGCCGTGCCAATGAATGCGGCCAGGTCCTGATGCAGGGCTTCGACACGCGGATGCCCGGTGCCTATGCCGAATATTCTTCGTGTATGGCCGCGCTTGCGCTGAAGATTTCCGACACAGTGAGCGACCAGGCCGCGGCCACGATCGAACCGTTGGCGGTCGGTTTGGCCGCATTCAGAGCTGCCAATGTTGCAACGGGCGCGAGCGTGCTGATCGTAGGTGCAGGCATCATCGGGCTGGCCGTTGCCAAGTGGGCTAAATTCTTCGGCGCCGGCGAAATTGGCGTCAGCGAAGTCGTGCCGGCACGGCTTGCACGGGCGCGGAGAGTGGACGCTCACGTCGTCATCGATGCTGCCAATTTCACCGATCCGGTCGCCGAATTCGAGCGGCAGACGAGCCGCAAGCCCTCGGTGATCTTCGAGTGCGTCGGGCGCCCGATCATCGCCAGCCTGATCGAGATGGCCCCGCGCAACGCACACCTGGTGCTGGTGGGAACCGGTATGCAACCAGAGAACTTCACGGTGGTGTCGGCGGCGTTGAAGCGACTGCGTATGACTTTCCCGCTGGGCTACGAACCGGACGACTTCGCGTTTGTCCATCGCATGCTTGTCGACGGACGAATTTCCGTTGATGGCCTGGTGACGGCGATGGTCAGCCTCGATGAGGCACCGGCCATGTTCGAACAATTGTGCAGGCCGAACGATCATTGCAAGGTCTTGATTACGCCGTGAGCAACATAAGCGATGTAAGCGACGGGCCGGCCCTGTTGCAGCCGCCACAACGATTCGCCCATGCGCTCAAGCGTCACGGCGTCGAATACTTGTTCGGACAGAGCAATCCGCCGGCTTTGACGCTGGCGGCAGACGACCTGGGCATCCGCCAGATCGGCTACCGGCAGGAGAATGCCGGCACCTACATGGCCGACGGCTACGCGCGGTCAACAGGCAAGGTGGCTGTCGTCACGGCGCAGAATGGTCCCGCCGCAACCCTGCTGGTACCGGGGCTGGCTGAGTGCCTGTCGGCGTCTGTTCCCATTGTCGCCCTGGTCCAGGATGTCGGTCCGAAGACTCGTGATCGCAACGCTTTCCAGGAGCTGGACCAGCTGGAGCTCTTCAAGGGCGTGTCCAAATGGACTCGACGCGTGACGACCGCCGATCGCATCGAGGATTACGTGGACATGGCGTTCACCGCGGCCGCCAGCGGGCGCCCGGGTCCGGCGGTCCTGCTGGTGTCCATGGAATTGCTCGCGCAAAGCGAAGGGCAGCCGGTTGCCGCGCGCAATACGAACCTCGGCCGCTATCCGCTGGACCGGACGCAGGCTGACCCGGCGCAGATTGCTGCCGCGGCCGTGCTATTGGCCGATGCCGACGCGCCGATCGTTTATGCAGGAGGCGGCGTCATTGGATCGCAAGCGCAAGAGGAACTGCGAGCGCTGCAGGAGCTTGCTCATCTGCCGGTTGCAACCAGCACCATGGGCAAGGGAAGCGTAGATGAAACCCATCCGCTTTCCATGGGCGTCATCGGCTACTTCATGGCCACTCGTGGCATGGCGAAGTTTGCGAAGCCCCTGGTCACGGGAGCCGATGTCGTCCTGCTGGTCGGCAATCGCACCAACCAGAACGGCACCGACTCCTGGACGCTCCTGCCGCGGCATGCCACCTACATCCATATCGACATCGACCCCATTGAGATCGGCCGAAACTACGAGGCGGTGCGCCTGAACGGCGACGCCAAGCTGACGTTGCGAGCCTTGCATTCCGCCATGGCCGCACTCGAACTGTCCAAGCGAAGGTCAGCGCGTGCGGCAGTGGAAAGTGCCATTGCGACCGCGAAGATCAGGCACCGGGAAGAAATCGCTGGCGTCACCCAGTCGAATGCGGCACCGATTCGTCCCGAGCGCTTCATGGCCGAGCTCGAAGCGCAATTGGCGAACAATCACATCGTGGTGGCCGACGCGAGTTTCTCGTCCATCTGGGTGGCCAATTATCTGACCGCCAAATTCAGCCGGCGCTTCATCACGCCCAGGGGCCAGGCCGGTCTCGGATGGGGATTCCCGCTGGCACTGGGAGCGAAGATCGGCAATCCTGATCGACCGGTGTTCTGCATCGTAGGCGACGGGGGCTTCGCTCATGTCTGGTCTGAGTTGGAGACGGCGCGGCGCCACGGGATCAACGTGGTGGTTGCGGTCATGAACAACGCTGTTCTCGGCTATCAAAAGCACGCTGAGGATGCTTATGTCGGGCGTCACACGAACGTCTGCGATCTCACGCCGGTCGATCACGCGGCCATTGCCGAGGCGTGCGGGGTGAAAGGAATCCGTCTCGAGCGCGCGGAGGATATTGCCGCGGCAATCCGCGAAGCGATGGCAGCCGGCTCCTGCGTATTGATCGATGTCATCGCCGACCCAAACGCCATGCCGCCGGTCGCGGCGTTTGCGGGGCTACCGTGTTACTAAAAACGGAGAGTCCTTCTCCCTTCAGCCTCAAAGGCAAGTCGGCTTTCATCACCGGCGGATCGTCGGGTATCGGCCTCGGGACGTGCAAGCGATTTCTGCAGGAAGGCGCGCGCGTCGTCATCGCAGACATCCAGACACCGCCGCCTTCCGTGCTGGACGACGGGGCCATATACCTCGCCACCGACGTCACGAACCGCGACGACGTCATCGATGCCTTCAAGGCCACCGAGCAGACCATTGGCAAACTCGACGTCATCATTCACAACGCCGGAAAGCCAGGCAAGGGCCAACACCTGACCGATTCCGATGAAGCGGTATTGGACGAGCTGGTGGCATTGAATTTTTATGGTACCTACTACATCCTCAAGTATGGACCCCGGCACATGCGCGATGGGGGCTCGATCATCACGACGGCTTCGGTCGCCGGATTGCAGCAAAACGAGGGCTTCTTCGACTACAGCGCGACCAAGGCAGCCACCATCAGCATGACCAAGACCGCCGCGGTGGAGTTGGGCTTGCGTGGCATCCGGTGCAATGCGGTCGCGCCGGGTCCGGTAAGAACACCGATGTTGCCGCCGGGACACGTGCTCAACACGCTCGCCAAACATCTTTCGACGCTGGGACGGATCGCCGAAGTCGATGACCTGGTCGGCGTGTACCACTTCCTGGCCAGCGATCAAAGCAGGTACATCACCGGCCACACGCTGGTCGTGGACGGCGGACGTCTCACCGGGTATCGCCAGGAGGTCCTGAGTCGCCTGGCGAACTGAGGTCCTTTGGCATCCTGCAGAGCGCATCTGGCAGCAGTGGCAGCGCGGTGATTTGGAGAGGGCCCCGGGCAGGTGTTCGCCGCCGTCGCCCCTTGTCGTGCCTAGCGGTACTCTCCACACGCGGCTGCGAGCGCTCAGAAAGCACCTAAAGGCGGTAGCCGCGATCGGGTAGATTGCAGTGGTTGCAGTGGTTGCAGTGGTTGCAGCGGTTGCAGCGGTTGCAGCGGCCACGGCTGGGGCGGAAGCGTAAAGAAAGCAGCCGGTGTTTCTCTTGTTGCCGTGGCTACCATCGCGGCAGTCGAAGCGACTCAAGGTTGTGATCTCCTTCTTACCTCAGTTCTCGACGCTCGGACCCGCCACAGTCCTAGAAAGCAAGTACCCCCATTCCGATGGGTCGGGCTGCACCGCGCATAGGCGCGCGTATACATTTGAATCTTGCAACTTTTCGGGAGGGTATCTGGAAGGGCAGTTTCCTCTCTGCGCGAGAGTGCTTTGCTGCGAAAAGTCACTCCTGCGCCCCGTTTCACGTTCGTTTCGTGATTCACCCTGTGGGGCTGGGTCCAGCGCCGGACTCGGCCTCCTCGCCCGCCCCCCGCGATCGCAAGGCACCAGCGGGACTCAGGAAAATAAATAGCGGCAATACTAGTCTGGTGACTCGCCAGCGACGCTCTTTGCGAGGCGCAACGTGCTCTATATAAACGAGTTGAATTGGTGGCCCCGGGGCGACTCGAACGCCCGACAAACGGTTTAGGAAACCGCTGCTCTATCCACCTGAGCTACGGGGCCAGCGGGCGCGGACATCGGTCCGGCGATCGTGGCGGGAAACGGCGCGAGGGTAGCAGAAAGTTCCGCGACTGCCGCTTCGAACGCGCGCCCGGAAGTTTGCGGGGCCAGGAAGGGTGAGGCCCCGACGGTACCAGGTCGTCGGGAACCTTCGGGGCTGGCCAGGCCAGCTTAGAGGTGGGAGAAAAGACCCTTCGTGTATTGCTCGGGGTTCGCAACGAACGTGCGCTTGTGGTCTTCATTCGCGAAGTAATAGAGCTTGTTCTTGTACTCCAGCGTGGGGATCGAGGCGCGGATCGAGATCTTGCTGCCGTCGATCGGGTCCATCGCGATCGCTGGAGTGAAGGGGAGCGAAGCGCGGAGGGCCTCATCCTGTTCGGTCGGGGGTGGCGGGGCGTCTGCGCGGGCCATGTTGTCGATCTTCTTCACGGGCGGCGCCTCGTCGGTCAGCATCGGGGGAGGATCGATCGGTGCGGGATGCAGCGCCGCGGAGTCGATGGTGCGCATCTCCCCATTTGACTGAGCTCGAGACGCGGCAGCGGTCTGCTTGCCTTTGCCGCAGCCCGATACGATTGCGGACAACAGCGTGACGGCGATCAGGGATTGCTTCATCGGCCTGGTGATCTGCAAGGGATTCGCCACTACATCTCGTCGAGCAGGCTATTGCGGCATCGCTCCAGGCGATGCCAGACTTCGCCTTCGACGGAGGTTCGGTCGGTGAGGATGACGACGAAGTACCCGTCCTTCAGCACGGTGCAGAAGATCCTGCTGGGTGCGAAATCGATCTTGAAACAGTGTGCGCTGCCTCCGTTGCTGGCGTCGCTGACCCTGCCGAGTTGCGAGAGAAAGATGCCGGCATACGCGCCGACGACGCGTAGCTCGTGATCGTCGGCCTCGAACGGCCGGGCCGAGACCACCTCGACGCTCTCGCCTTCGGAATCGAGAAAGACCGCGCCGATGGAACCGCGAACCGTCTGCAGCAGCTCATAAAGAATCTCGCGGAATCGCACCTAAGCGGCGCCCCGAACTTGCTCTTCGATGGTGATGTCGCCGCGTTTCACTGCCGTGGCGAATGCCTCCACGACCCGGGGATCGAATCGCGTGCCGGCGAAACTCTTGATCTTGTCGACCACGTAGTTGATCTCCATCGCTTTCTGGTACGGCCGGTTTGTGGTCATGGCATCGAACGTATCCGCGATTGCCACGATCCGCGCCTGCATCGGGATCTCCTCGGCCGTCAGACCGTCGGGATAGCCCCCGCCTCCCCATTTCTCGTGGTGGTATTTCATGCCCGGGATGATGTCGATGAGTTGCGCGACGCCGCTCATGATGGCCGCTCCTTTGACGGGATGCCCCTTCATGACTTCGAACTCGTCGTCGCTGAGTGCGCCCGGTTTGCGGAGGATGCGGTCGTCGATGCCGATCTTGCCGACGTCGTGCAGCAGCGCGCTGATGCGGAGGTTGCGCATCTCCTGTTCGGGGAGGCCGAGGTTCTTGCCGATGCCGATGGAGTAGCGGGCCACGCGCTCGGAATGGCCGCGCGTGTACGGATCCTTGGCGTCGATGGCCGCGGCCAGCATGCGCACGGAGTTGATGAAGAGGAGATGGTTCTCGTGCGCCGCCTTGCGCAGGCCTTCGATGGCGGTCTCGATTGCGGCGGACATCGAGTTGAAGTTCTCGCCGAGCTCGCCGATCTCGTTCCGTGCTTTCACATCGACGCGCTGGTGGTAGTTGCCGTCGGCGATGTCGCGGGTGCGCTCGGCCAGCGCGCGGACCGGCCCGGCGATTCCGGCAGCAAAGAGGATCGCGGCCACGATCGCCAGCGCCAGCGCGATTGAGATCCAGGTGATCGTCGCCCGCACCATCGTGGAAACCGACGCGTACGCCATCTTCTCCGGCTTCTGCACGACGACGCCCCAGTCCGGACGACTGACCGGTGCGACCGTACCGAGCATCATGACCTTGTTGTCGTCGTAGGAGATCGTGAGGTGCACCGGCGCCTTGGAGAACTCCTGGACGATTTTAAGATTCGAAAAATTCGGATGCTGGACCGTCACGGCGGGCTCGCTGTGGATGAGTACTTTGCCGGTACGATCGACGAGGAAGGCCGTGACATCGCCCTTTCCTTCGTCACGGATCCGTTCGCTGATGCGGTGCAGGCTGACGATTGCTTCGACCGCGCCGATGATCGTCCCTTCATCGACGACCGGCACCGCCAGGATGACGGCCGGCTGATTTGCGGACGTGACGAACTGAAACGAGGGTGTGTAGACCTGTCCCTTCAACGCGGTCTGCAGGGCCACGTCCAGTTCCTGCCGCACGGACGCGTCGAGCTCCTCCGGCTTGGCTTCAGCTCCCTTTCCGTCGCGGTTGAGAATACGCAACTCCAGGAGATCGCTGTCGGGCGTGATGTAGTCCGCGATGAGGCCACTCTGAGCGCCGTAGAGGAACGGGTCGGTATTTGCCGGCAGGGCGCGTTTCACGGCGCGGACGCTGCCGGCGATCTTCATCAGCTGCTGCGTGTTGTTCGACAACAGGTTCTGGATGTCGGTGGAGATCCCCATCGCTGAGCGCGTCAGGTACTTCTTCTCGAGCGTCTCCAGCGAATCGCGGTTGATGCGGATCAGGAAGTAGTGCGAGACGACGAGGGGAACCAGCGAGACGATGACCATGGCTCCCAGCAGCGTCCAGAGCAGACGCGGCCGGCGGACGGGTCTCTCTTCGGGGGCTTCATCGGGGACTACTTCGGACATTCCGCGCGATTATAGCGAGCCTCAGATGTCCGTCGGACTCTACATTCACCTTCCCTTCTGCCGCGTGCACTGCACGTACTGTCCTTTTGCCGTCTCCACCGATATCAAGCTGCAGGATCCATACACCGATGCCCTGCTGGCGGAGATCGAGGCGCGCGCTGGTGGCGCTCGGGTGGAGAGCATCTTCTTCGGCGGAGGAACGCCGTCGCGTACCTCACGCGAGAATCTGACGCGTCTCGTCGCTCGCATCCGCGAACGTTTCGATGTGATCCCGGACGCGGAGTTTTCGCTCGAAGCAAATCCGGAAGACGTGAGCGTCGATGCTGTCGGGTTCTGGCGGTCGCTCGGTGTCAACCGCCTCAGCATCGGGGTCCAGTCCTTTCACGACACCGAGCTGCGGCCTCTCGGGCGCGTCCACGGCCGGGCCCAGGCGCTCGAAGCGATCGCCATCGCATCGTCGTCGGGGATCCGCACGAGCCTTGATCTCATCCTCGGGCTTCCGCAGCAGACGGAAGAGAGTTTCTTCGAGACGCTCGACGCTGCCATCAGCAGCGGTGCGGGTCATCTCTCGCTTTACATGCTCGATCTCGAGGAAGGGACGGCATTGGCGCGTCAGGTCGAAGGCGAGCGCGTGACGCTGCCGGACGACGACCTCGTGGCCGCGCTTTACGTCTCCGCGGTCGAACGGCTGGCCGCGGCTGGCTTCGCGCAGTACGAGGTCAGCAACTTCGCCCGGCCGGGTGAGGAGTGCCGCCACAATCTGCGCTACTGGCGGCGCGAAGAGTACCTGGCGTTCGGCATCGGCGCGCATTCGTTCAACGGCGATCGACGGTACGCGAACACGCGCGACATCGCGAAGTACATCGGCGGCGCGCCCGAGCCGGAGTTCGCCGAGATCCTGGGCGAGGGCGAAGTGCGCCGGGAGACCATCTTCCTCGGGCTGCGTCAGGCGGCCGGGATAAACTATGACGAGCTCGTACGGCTGTGCGGCGAGGAGGGAATCGAATGGATCGATCAGGGCTTGAGCGACGGGTGGCTGCGGCGGGTGGGCGATCGCGTCGCCTTTACCCCTTCCGGGTTCGTACTCAGCAACGACTACATCTCGCAGCTTTTCTAATCCTGTTCGCGGCCGTGCCCGCGTTTGCGCAGGACGTCAAATTCAACCCGGATCTGGTCACGCAGGCAAACTTCAGCGAGTTCGCGCGCGTCGTCGGCCAGGCGATTTTCGCGACACCCGTGCAGCCCGCACGCGCCAGCGGCCTCCTCGGATTCGATGCCGGCGTCGCCGCCACCGTCGTGACGATCGATGAAGGCTCGTCCTACTGGCGCGCCGCCGTCCCGCAGGGAAGCAGTTTCACGACCCACGGCTATATCGGCGTTCCGCGCCTCGTCGTCTCGAAAGGTGTCGGCTTCGGGACCGTCTCCGGCACCTACGCGAAAGTGTCCAATAGCGGGATCAAGACGTGGGGGGGGGCGATCGACTCGCCGCTACTCCGCGGCGGTGTGCTCACGCCGGAGCTCGCGTTGCGCTTGTCGTATTCGACGCTCAGTGGCATCGACGTGTTCCGCGAGAAGACGTACGGTGCGGAGGTGTTCCTCAGCAAAGGCTTTGGCCCCGTGACCCCGTACGCCGCGATCGGCCGCATGCGCATCAATGCACAGGGAGACGTCCCCGCAACCGCGCGCACCGCGAAGTTCACGCTCACGGACAAGAGCAACATCAATCGCTACACGGTCGGGGTGCGTCTGTCGCTGCTCGTGCCGAAGCTTGTCGTCGAAGCGACGCAGGCGCAGGTGCGAAGCTACGCCGCGAAGGTGAGCATCGGGTTCTAGGGTTGCGCGGTTGCGCGGTCTCCCCGCGAGACCGCGAGACCCCTCACTTCACGCCGAGCGCTTTCTTGATCGCGTCGATCGTGAAGTTGCCCTCCGGTCCGAAGCCGAGGATCTGGCCATTGAGGATGTAGGTGGGGGTCGAGAGGATTCCGTTGTCGAAGATGCGGCTGACCTGATCGATGAGCGCCTTCTTCTCCGCCGGCGATTGATAGATCTTCTCGGCCGCCTTCCAGTTCACGTCGTTGTCGGAGCAGAAATTCTGGAAGACCTTGTCGAACGACTGCTTGCCGATCGCCTCCTGGTTCTCGAACACGAAGTTCACGTAGGTCCAGTATTTCGATGGTGCGACCTTCGACAGGGCGCGGGCGCCCAGCGCCGCGCTGAGGGCCCACTCATGGTGTTCGAAGAGGGGAAGGTCGATGCGGTAGTAGTCGACCTTGTCGAGGTTCCTGGCGATGATCGGCTCGATCTTCTTGTGCGCCCGTCCACACGTCGGGCATTCGAAATCGGAGAACTCGATGAGCTGCACGCGTGCCTTCGGATTGCCGCGGCGCCTGGCTCCGCCAAGGCCGATCGACTCGATGAGCGTCTTGCCCGGGTCGTTCTTCAGATTTCCGCGCGTGCCGGCGATGAAGAAGTTGTTCGAGCTGTCCACGAAGCCGTGATACGTGAATCCGCCGAGGCCTTTCGACTGCTTGGTGATGGAGACGGCGTGGATCCCGTCGGGCAGCGTCATCGGAGCGATGGCCGCGGTGACCGGCTCCTTGAGCGCCGCGGCGGCGACCTCCTCGACGCGAGTCCGGAGCGGTCTGCCGTCGGACGACAGCGTGAAGATCGTTCCGATGAGAATCTGGCCGGTGGCCTTCGAATAGAGGAGGTAGGTCTTCCGCTGACAGCTCGGGTCGGACGACTCCTGTGTCAGTGTGTAGATGGCGAAGCCGACCGGACCCACCTTGCCGAGATCACTGACAGTCGTTCTGCCGTCGGGGCACTGTGCCGACGATCGTGACGCGTAGTCGGTCAGCGCTGCGTTGAGAGACGGTGCGCGTTGCGCCAGGGCACAGAGGGGGAAGAGGGCCGCGATCGTGGCCAGAAGAGCTCGTTTCATCGTCAGTTTCCTATGGGACCAGAATTGAGAAATCAGTGGGCGTTAACCGTGCGATAGCCGCGTTCAATCCATTCCTTGATCCCGCCGTTGATGTGAACAACGTTCCGGAAGCCCGCGACCGTGAGCAATTGCGCGGCCACGGCACCGTCCGCAGACGTTTCGCCGTACACGAGCACCGTCTGGTTCTGGTACGGCAGAAGTTCGGGAAGATGCACGTCGATCGTGTCGAACGGCGCGCTGATCGCGCCGGCGATATGACCTTCCGGTCCCTGGTAGGCGGCCGCCGATCGGGTGTCGATGACCACGATCTGCTGGCTGTCGAGGATCATCTCCGCGGCGATGGTCGGAGAGATCTCGCCGAAACCGCCGCTGGTCCTCGAGACGCCGATGGTGCGGCAGGACAACGAAACGAGACAGACGGCGGAAAGCAGAACTGCTGCAGCAATCTTCATGGCATCTCCAGGTCGAACTCCGCGCGGACGTCTCCGACGACCGCTCCGACCACGTTCCGCACCTGCTGGGTGCGGAATGGATCCAATTCCGGAACGGCGGCGGCATCGGCGCCGAGGATTTCAAGTGTTTTCAAGACGACGGGATTGCGGCCGCGCGCCATCGACCCATCGTGGATCTTCAGCGCGATGCCGACGGCGACATCATCCGCGACGCGGAGGCGCCCGGTCAACGATGCCAGAAGAGAGGGTGCCAGTGCCATGGCGTAGAGGCCTTCTGCCCCTTCTTTCGCAACGAGCTCCCCGCCGAAGGCCTGCATCAGGGGTGTGGTCATGCTCCACGCCCCAGCGACGTACTGCGGAAACGACGTCATGGCCTGGACGATTGCGCGCGCGCTGCCCGTATAGCGCTCCAGCGCCCCCTGCACCTCCGCCCCTTCGCTCGTGGCCATCAGGCGTGCGTACGCGAAGGCAGTGCTCTGGAGCGAGAGGAAGAATGCCGGCACGCCGCATCCGTCGACGGCGATCGGAATCTCTTCCGGTTCCAGAGCTGCGAAATCGCCGAGAGTGGCGTGCATCGTCTCCTGCAGGGGATGGCCGGCATCGATGTAGTGCGCCGCCGGGATGTCCATCACCTGCGTGGCCAGCAGCATCCCTGCGTGTTTCCCGGAGCAGTTGTTGTGCAGTGGCGAAGGCTCTTCGCCCGCCGCGCGCAGTTCGGCGGCCGCCTTTTCATCGTACGGAAAATGCGCGCCGCAGAGCAGGTCGGTTTCGTCGAACTCACCTTTGCGCAGGAGTGCCGCTGCGGTGGCCACATGGATCGGCTCGCCGCCATGGGATCCGCACGTCAGTGCCAGCTCTTCGCCCGACAGCTCGTATTCATCGAGGCCGCCGTATTCGAGGAGAGGGATGCCCTGAAACGGCTTCGCCGCGGACCGCAGGCAGATTCGCAGCCCTGGTTCCCCCGAGTAGGCGAGCAGCCTGCCGAGCGAGTCGACGACGGCGATCGATCCGGTGTGAAAGGACTCGAGCTGATCACCGCGGAAGACCCGCGCGAGGATTTGCATCGGAGTCAGTGTAGTTGGTCCCGGTCGCGCGAGGTACGCAGGCGGAACGCTTCGTGCCGCCGGGTACTGTGTCAGCGGCACGATTTCCGGCGTTTGCAAACGCCGGCGCTGGAAGCCGGTCTGGCCGCGCTTACGCTGTCTTGGCCGCGCTGCCGCTCTCTGCCGCCACCGCTTCCTCTTCGGTGTTGTAGATCTTGAAGACCGTGTCGAGCTTCGCCAGCTTGAGCAGTTTCAGGATCCGTTCCGAGGGGTTGACGAGGATCAACTTGCGATTCTGGCCGGAGAATTTGCCGAGGTAGCCGACCAGCTCACCGATGCCGGTGGAGTCGATGTAGTCGATCTTTGTGAAGTCGACGATAACGTTCGTACTCTCGTTCTTGAGGACGTTCTCGAGTGCCGCCGAGAAGAATTCGGCGCTCTCGCCGAGCTTGATGAGACCCTCGACGTAAAGGATCGTGAAGTTCTCGGTATGCTTTTTTTCGACGATCAAGAGTGTTTCCCCCGTATCCGCCGCAGGAGTAGCAAATCAGAGGCCATCAATGGCTCGGACCGCCAGCGGGCAGAAGCGACTCGACACTGTTCACCATGTCGCCCAGCGTTTTCATCGACCGGGCCTGGTCGTCCGGGATCGAGATATGAAACTCTTCCTCGATGGCGAAGAGAATACTCAGCGCGTCGAGTGAGTCGATCCCGGCGTCTGCCAGAGGCGTATCCAGAGCGAGTTTGTCCTCCGGTACGTCCTTCTCCTTACGGACAATCACCACCAGTTTCTCTTCGATCTCGGCGCGCGTCATCGGACCGCTATGATACCGCGCGTGCGCCGCCGCTACTGGCTGTTCTACCCCGCGTGGATTGTGCTCTGCGCCGCGCTTTTTTTTGGCATGCGGCACCGCGAAGACCCGTCGCGCCGTCCCGGCCGCATTCTGAGTGATGACGCCGGCGCCCGCGCCGTGGCCATCCTCCGTCGAAACGACCCGGCACGCTTCCGGAACTACGAAGTGGTCCACGTGGCCTACGCCGGCCGCGGCGAGGGAGGCGACGCAAATCGCTGGGTCGTGCTCTGCGACCGGATTCCCCACACCGCTCTCCGGGACGCTGTGGTCGTGGAGATCGACGCGACCGATGGCCACCTTCTGGGACTCAGAAAACCGAGTGGGTGACCGGTCGGGCGACGCCCCGTTGACCATTCCACATGGGCGACCAAATTCACAACGGATCGATCGACCGCCGCGCCGCGGCCATAATCTCTCACTCCAATGCCCCGCCCCATGAAGCTCACGCCGATGCTCGAGCAGTACTTCGAGATCAAACGGCAGGTTCCTGACGCCATCCTCTTCTACCGTCTCGGCGATTTCTACGAGATGTTTTTTGAGGATGCCGAGAAGGCTGCTCCGCTGCTCGACCTCGTCCTCACGGCGCGCAACAAGGGGCAGGAACATGAAGCGCCGATGTGCGGTGTTCCGTTTCACTCGGCCGACGGTTACATCGCGAAGTTGATCCGCCACGGATTGCGTGTGGCCATCTGCGACCAGACCGAGGAGGCGTCGGCGGCGAAAGGGCTGGTGCGTCGTGAGATCGTGCGCATCGTCACGCCCGGCACTGCGACCGAGAGCTTCATCGTCGAGCGCGAGAGTTGCTATCTCCTGGCCCTCGGCGTGGGTGGTGGCGCAGCCTACCTTGACGTCTCGACGGGCGATTTTTTTGTCACGAGCTACAACGGCCCGGACGATCCGCGACTCTTCGATGATCTGGCCCGCTTCGCGCCGCGCGAGGCGATCTTTCCGAGGGATGCCGGCTTCGGCATCGAGATCCCTTCGACAGGTGTCGAGCCGTCGCTGTTCGAGGTTGCCGGCGCGCACGAGTACCTATCCAAACACTTTGGGACGCAGTCGCTGCGCGGCTTCGGGCTGGAAGGGGAGGACCCGCGTATCGGTGCTGCTGGTGCCGCGCTGCGCTATGCGGCCGCGAGTCACCGGAAAGCGCTCGATCACGTGCTGTCGTTGCGTGTGGACAACGAAGCGGACTTCCTGCAACTGGACGCCGCCACCATCGCCAATCTGGAGATCCTCGACTCACGCGATGCGAGCCGCCCGCGTGCCTCGCTCTGGAGTGTTGTCAACGCCACCCGTTCCGCAATGGGCGGACGAATGCTGCGCAAGTGGATCACGCGCCCATTGACCGTCCGCGACGCGATCTTCGACCGGCATGACGCGGTCGACGAACTGACGCGATCGCGCGCGATCCTGGAGCCGATCACACAACGCCTCGCCGGCATCGCCGACCTGGAGCGCCTGGCGTCGCGGGTCACGCTCCGCAGCGCCACACCGCGCGAATGTCTGACGCTCGCGGACTCGCTGCTGATGGTCGATGACCTGCGCGCGGCGATGGCGCCGCTGCAGGGACCACTGCTCAAGCGGCTGCGCGCCGCGCTCGATCCGGTGCCGCCGGTGGTCGACCGCATCGCGGCGACGCTCGCAGACACGCCTCCGCTCAACCTTCGGGACGGCGGCGCGATCAAAGTGGGCGTCGACCCCGAGCTTGACGAGTTGCGCGCCATCGCCAGCGACTCCAAGTCGATCCTCGTCGCGATCGAGAGCCGCGAGCGCGAACGCACCGGCATCGGCTCGCTCAAGATCCGCTTCAACTCCGTCTTCGGCTACTACATCGAAGTGTCGAAGTCGAACCTGTCCAAGGTCCCCGACGACTACATCCGCAAACAGACCCTCGTCAACGCGGAGCGCTTCATCACGCCCGATCTGAAAGTGCTGGAGGAGAAGATCGTCGGTGCCGAGGGGAAGGCCATCGTCATCGAGATGCGTCTCTACGAGGAGTTGCTCGATGCCATTGCCCATTCCAGCGGTGCGATTCTCGCCACGGCGCGTGCTGCGGGCGAAGTGGACGCGCTCGGTTCCCTCGCCACGATCGCCGTGCGCAATCGCTACGTGCGGGCCACGCTTTCGGAGAGCGCCGAGATCTGCATCGACGACGGACGGCATCCCGTGATCGAGATGATCGCTGCCGAGCGCTTCATCCCAAACCACACGGAGATCGATCGCGACCGCAACGGCATTCAGATCATCACCGGCCCCAACATGGGCGGCAAGTCGACCTACCTGCGCCAGGTGGCGCTGATCGTTCTGCTGAATCAGATCGGCAGCTTCGTACCCGCCGCCAAGGCGCGGCTGGGGATTTTCGACCGGATCTTCACGCGGGTCGGCGCATCCGACCAGCTCGCGCGCGGCGAGTCGACGTTCATGGTGGAGATGCACGAGACGGCGAACATCCTCAACAACGCCAGCGACCGTTCGCTCATCATCCTCGACGAGGTCGGTCGCGGCACGGCCACGTTCGACGGTCTCTCGCTGGCCTGGGCCATCATCGAGTATCTGCACGACACGCCATCGCGCAGCGGTATCACGCTCTTTGCCACGCACTACCACGAGGTCACCGACCTTGCGAAGACGAAGCTGCGGGTCGCCAACTACAGCGTGGCCGTCAAGGAGTGGAACGAGCAAATCATCTTCCTGCGCAAAGTCGTGGAAGGGGCGGCCGACAAGAGCTACGGAATCCAGGTGGCGAAGCTGGCCGGCATTCCCAGGACGATCATCGAGCGTGCGCGCGACATCCTCATCACGCTCGAGCGAAAAGAACGCGACGTGGTCGAGGAGACACGCCGCATCGGTGGCGCCGCGCCAGCGCGTCAGCTCGGTCTCTTCGGCGGCGACCCGCGCGAGGGGGATGTTCTGGCCGCGCTTCGCTCGATCGACGTCGAAGCGCTGACACCGATTCAGGCGCTCAATGAGCTTGCCAGCCTCAAGGACAAACTCGTTCGCTAGGCCGCTGGTGCGGAACGGATCTCTGCACTGCTTTTGCTAGCATGCCTGCCAGTGATGAATGACATCCTCGGTATTGGTCTCACCAGCACATCCCTGACGGAGTTCGAGCGCCGCATCCTGCGCGACAACACACCCTATGCAGTGGTCATCTTCGGCCGCAACATCGGCGAAGCGCAGGAGTTCCGGGAACTGGTCGCCGAGATCAAATCCCTCGCTCCCGGCAGACCGCCGCTGTTCATGATCGACGAGGAGGGGGGGCGCGTCGATCGACTCCGCCATCTGATCCCGGGCCTGCCCAGCGCGCAGGCCTTTGCGGAAGGGGCGGAGCCGGAGGAGATGTCGCGTTGGTGCGGACAGGTGATCGGAATGGCTCTGCGCTGGTTCGACGTCGAAGTCGATCTCGCGCCAGTCGTCGACATCCGCGGCGACGAAGCACCCAAAGGGCTGGAGCGGCGGACGTTCGGCAGCGATCCCGGTTCCGTCGTCGAACTTGCTGGAGCGTTCATCCGCGGTCTGCAGGAGAAGGGGACTGCCGCCTGTCTCAAGCACTTTCCCGGAATCGGCCTGGGATCCGGCGACCCGCACTACGGCGCGACGGTCATGGATCTGTCGCGCGAGCAACTCCTCGGACGCGACCTCGTGCCGTTCGCGAAACTCGGCAACGCGGCCGGCGCGATCATGGTCGGCCACGGCACGTATCCACAGATCGAGAATCCCGATACACCGGCGACCCTGAGCCGTCGCCTGACGCACGACCTGCTCGATGCGATCGGATTCCAGGGCCTGGCCGTCAGCGACGACATGGAGATGCACGCCGTCTCGGACCTCGGTTCGTACGAGGACCTCGCCGAACGTGCGCTCATGGCCGGCAACGACGTCATTCTCTACTGCAGCCACATCGAGCGGATCCCGGAACTGCAGCGCCACATCGCGGAGAAGTCCGCGGGCGGGGGCGAGATCGCGGCACGGTTGGCCGAGGCGAGCGGGCGCGCCGAGCGGTTCCGCGCTCATGTGCAGCAGCTTCGCGAGAACGCTCCTCCTCCCGTAGCGTCGTTTGACGACGTCATCGACGAAGCGATCCTCTTCGTCGAGAAGGTCGAGAAAACGCGCCCGCATCGCGAGGTGTTCGTGCCAGACACCGAACGGCGCAAGGGTGGGCGGATGCCAGGCAAGGGCCGCACTGGCCGCGAAGAGTGGACGTAGGAAGCAGGCTCGGTGGGGCGCCGGTGG
>JBBRTE010000026.1:0-59741 GCA_038244715.1 Thermoanaerobaculia bacterium | reverse complement strand
TGGAGGGAATCAACAGCCTCATTCAAGCGGCAAAGGCCAAAGCGCGCGGCTATAGAACCTCACGCAATCTCATCGCCATGGTCTACCTCATCGCCGGCAAGCTCGAACTCAATGTTACCCACCTGGGATAGCGAGGAGGCAGATTTTCGTTCCCCGGTTCCTTTGCTCGAGGTTCTGAGCGCTGAGGATGTTGGCCGAGCGCTGCTGAACCAGGCTTGCTCGCTTTCGCAGCAGGTCCCGAACGGCTCGTTGCTCCCGAGGATAGATATGTCCCGTCGGCAGGATGCCCAGGCGCGTCATGTGCGCGAGCCACCACGCGTCGTACTGGTCATCCGAGTGCTTCAGTCCCGAATATTGCTGGATGGCCGCGGTGTTCACCAGGATCGCGGGAAATTTGTGCTCGCGCAGGCCATCGACAAGCCAGTACCAGTTGAATGTTGATTCGACGGCCACCCCCTGGAGCGTCGCGCGGAACGGTTCGAGCTCGTCCAGGGAAGAGCTGCAGTCTGTTCGCCAGCTTCTTCTGCTTCAGCACTCGGTCGTTCTCGTCGATAACCGTCAGTACTCCGTTGTTCGAATGAAGATCGATCGCCGCATAGCTTTGCATCGCAAGCCTCCTTCGCCGTCGATGCTACAGAGCAACGGCCGCAGAACGTGCCTGCTAATGCGTATGCACGCCTTCATCGGACACAGGATCAGTTGGATGACGACGTGCGGATGTTTTACGTCCGCTGGACGAGTCGCTATCTGATCGCCGCCGGTACCGGATCGGTACCTGTCCGGAGATCGAGAGTGATTTGTTAACCGTGAGTCCGTTTGCACGTATTGGGTAGAGAAGCACTTTCACAGGAGCACGATGAACTCTCGTTGGATGTTGCCGGTCGTTATTCTCGCTTTGTTTTCTCTCTCGCCGGCCGTGGCACAGCCCGCGCCCGTGGCGCGGGGAGGCGTGGTCAGCCCGCCGGTCATCGTCGTACCGCCGGCAGCACAGCCGTCAGAACATTTCGATGTCGAGGCTGCTACCAATGCCTATCTGGCCCAGATTCCAGCTGCCGCAAAGTCTCGCTCGGATGCCTACTTCGAAGGCGGGTACTGGCTGGTCTTGTGGGACTTTGTCTATGGAGTCGTCGTGGCCCTGATCCTGCTGCACTTTCGATGGTCGGCCAGCATGCGCGATCGCGCCGAGCGCATCACGCGTCGCAAGCCGTTGCAGACTTTCCTGTATTGGGTCCAGTACCTGGCCGTCACAGTCGTTCTCAGCTTTCCTCTGACGTGGTACGAGGGGTTCTTCCGCGAGCATCAATATGGCCTTGCCACGCAGGCCTTCGGGCCATGGATGGGCGATCAGGTCAAGGACTTCCTGCTCACACTGGTCATCGGTGGGCTGCTCATCGTGCTTCTGGTTGGCATGGCTCGCCGGCTTCCGCGCACCTGGCATTTGTGGGGCGCTTTGGTCTCCGTGATTTTTCTGGTGATCGGAGCGATGATCGCGCCGGTCTTCATTTTCCCGCTCTTCAACAAGATTACGCGGCTCGACGACCCGAAGGTGACCGCGCCGATCCTCCGCTTGGCCCGGGCAAACGGGATCCCCGTCAAGGATGTCTTTCAGATCGACGCATCGAGACAGTCCACACGCATGAGCGGGAACGTCAGCGGCTTCGGAAGCACCATGAGGATCACCCTGAACGACAATCTTCTGCGACGCGGGTCGCCCGAAGAGATTCAGGCTGTGATGGGACACGAGATGGGTCACTACGTGCTCAATCACGTCTATAAGGGAGTCCTTTTCTATCTCGTGGTGATCGTCGGAGAGTTCCTGCTCCTGCGATGGGCTTTGGAATGGTCGATCGCGCGGTGGGGGGAGAAGTGGCAGATCCGTAGCCTTGTCGACACGGCCGCGCTTCCGCTGGTCTTCATGATCATCGGTGTCTTCTTCTTCGTCTTGACACCATTTCTCAATACGCAGACACGGACGGCCGAGCAGGAGGCCGACATGTACGGCCTCAACGCCAGCCGGGCGCCGGACGGTTTCGCCCAGGCCGCCATTCACCTCGGCGAGTACCGGAAGATGTCGCCGGGCCCGATCGAGGAATGGATCTTCTACGACCACCCCAGCGGTCGCAATCGAATCCTGGGTGCCATGCGATGGAAGAAAGAGAACCTGCGGCTCTTCAGCGTCGTGCCGAGGGTTGTGGCACCGACGCCGGTTGCCCGGTAGCACCAAGCGGCAAAGATCAGCAAAACCTCACGGAACGACTCTTGCGCGAAAAGGACCCTCGGGTTCTTTTGAGGAGCTGACCGCTGTGCTAAGTGAAAGCTTGAGCGAAGGGTCTCAATTGTTTCGAATTCGACCACTCCGTCGAGCCCGCAGGCCTTTCGCGGAGATGCCGATGAGGAATGGTGCACTGGCCTGAAGAAAGTCGAAGTGGCGCGCTCCTTTCGGCCACGTTGAGCGCACGGGATCAGGAATGTCGAACATCACCACGCGTGAACTCGATCCGCCGGCGCGAGGTACATCGCGTCACCCGGCTTCACGTTGAAGGCCTGATAGAACGCGTCGAGGTTGCGCGCCGGACCGTTCACACGAAGGAACGGCATCGCATTCGCGCCAGTCGCCACCTGGTTTCTCGTGAACCCATCGCTGAATTTTGCGCGCCACATCTGTGCCCGGCCGAGAAAAAAGCGCTGGTCGCCAGTAAAGCCGTCGAGCACCGGCGGCTCGGCGCCGTGAATCGAGCGACGATACGCGTCCAGCGCGATGAGCATGCCTCCGATGTCGTCGAGCCCCTCGTCGGCGACGAGATCGCCTTTCACATGAAGACCAGGAATCGGCTCGACCGCGGAATATTGCGCGCTGAGCTTTGCCGTCTCCTCCGCCAGTCGCTTCCGATCCGCGGCAGTCCACCACTCGGCCAGACGTCCACTTGCGTCGTAACGCCCGCCCTGATTGTCGAATCCGGCGACGATCTGCTGACCGATCACCGCACCGATCGCGCCATAGTTCACCGCGTCGTCGGCATGTAGATCAAAGAAAGGCTGCTGAAACATCGCTGCAGAAATCTCGACGGTGTTCCTGATGGCAACGTAGGCGTACTGCGGATAACCGGGTGCCAGCGCCCATTGCGACCGGTCGAAGGAACGCGAGAGATCGGCAACCCTCCGCCGCCAGTTCCAGGCGGACGAGCGCACGACGTTGCCATAGAGATCATCCTCGCGAATCGACAGTCCGTCGTAGGTCTGCAGGTGATCGGGCCAGCCGATGTGTATCTGCATCTTCGCCAGCTTCACTCGCGCGCGCCGCTTCGTCTCGGAGCCCATCCATGGATTGCTCGCCAGGCGCGCGTCAAACGCGGCGCGCATGTTCTCCGTCATCGTCGTCGCCCTGGTTCGGGTCTCCGTCGACGAGTAGCGCGCCACATACAGTGCACTCACGAGGTCGACGATGTTGGACTCGACCGCCTGCTCCGCGCGAACCTTGCGTGGCGTTTCGGACTGGAACAATCCGTTGAATTTCTTTCCACGAAAATCGAAGTTCGTCTGGGCGATGGCGTTGCTGAGCAGCGGCGCTGCTTCATCCGCGGCTGCGAACGCCTGCCTCGCGCGCAGGACTTCGATCGGCGCGTCGGCGAACGCCTTTGCGATCGCCGGAAACGCGCTCTTCGCATCCACGATCACCCGCTCGACCTTCAATACCTCGGCGCCTCGGAGAAACGACCGCCAGGGAAAGCCGGGAGCGAATCGAGCGAGCTCACTCACGGTCATGGGGTTGTACGTCTTGACGACGTCGGTCATCTGTTCGTGGGACCAGCTCGCGGCCGCGACTCTCGTCTCGAGCTCCACGATGTCTGCCGCGCGCGCCTCAGGCTCCGGCCATCCAATCGTTGAGAGTATCTGCGCGATGTATTGCTGATAGGCAAGCTTGAGATCGGCGAGCTTCGGATCGGAGTAGAACTCGGGACCCGGCAACTGCAGGCCGGCCTGGCCTATGAAGAGGGCGTCGTGTGCAGGATCGTTCGGATCCTGCGCGATCGTCAGCGAGAACGACGCGTGCACGACACGGAAGCGCACGGTCGGCGATCGCACCGCCCCCGGTCCTTCGACGCGGCCCATCACTTCGGCCAACTGCTTCTTTGTGTGCGCGGCGCGGATTGCATCGAGCTCCGGCTCTAAGGGATCGAGACCTTTCGCCTCGATCGCCCGCTCATCCATGAACGACCGATAGAACGCGCCGACCTTGCCATCCGCTTCGGCGACCAGCGACGCGAGACGCTCGGTCGACAACACGCGCAGGTCGCGCCAGTAAGCGGCGTTGGGATGCGCCGCACTCAGCTCGGTGCGCGCGAGCCACGCTCCGTTCTGCGACCGATACAGATCATCGGCAGGGCGAACCGATGGATCGCGATCGGAGAGGTCGACACCCCAGGACGTGAACATCGCCGCCGCAAGCAACGCCAGAATCTTGTGCATAGGGCGGCCAGCTTCGTCTCCCCGCGCGAAGAGGTAAAGCGCCAAGAAGTTGGCCGCAGGCCAGACCAAGTCGCCAGATCGGCGCGGAATCATGGCGGAGCCTTGGGCCACCAGCGCTGCCGGCCGTGCTGGCCTGGGAGCCTGCGCGGCAGAAAGTCTTGGTGCGTGATCCTGGCGGAGCCTTGGGCAACCAACGCTGCCGGCCGTGCCGGCCTACGCGTCCAGAATCTCGCGCAGCGTTCGAACACCTTCCATCAGTGCCTTTGGCGGAACGGTTGCGAATCCGAGGACGAGTGCCTCCGGCAACCTCGCTCGCATGCAATAGCGCGACAACGCGCGCAGCTCGATCCCGAGTTCGGCGCCGCGCTTCGCGATGTGCTCCGCGTCGGCGTTCGGCCGCTGGAGCCAGCCGACGACGTGCATTCCCGTATCCGCCGGCTCGATGCGCAGAAGACCATCGAGCTCGCGCGACGCGGCGTTCAGGAGGGCGTCATGCCGCTCGCGATACACCGCGCGCATCCTCCGGACGTGGCGAGTGAAATGCCCTTCCTCGATGAACCGCGCCAGCGTGGCCTGATCGAGCGTCGGCGAGAAGTGATCGAACGCCGCGGCCGCCGATCGGAACCGGTCGACCAGCGCCGGCGGAAGAATGACGTAGCCGAGGCGCAGCGAGGGATAGACGCTCTTGCTGAATGTTCCGACGTAGATCACGCGTCCCGAGTTGTCGAGACCCTGCAGCGAGGAGAGTGGCGTACCCGCGTACCGGAACTCACTGTCGAAGTCGTCCTCGACGATCCACGCATCCGCGCTTCGAGCCCAATCGAGCAGCGCGAGCCTCCGCGACAACGACAACGTGCGGCCGAGGGGGAAGTGATGCGACGGGGAGACGCAGGCCATCTTCGCGGAAGGTTCTTCGCGAATTCCTGCCGCCACGTCCAGCCCTTCGCGATCGACGGGGACGGGGACCAGCACTGCGCCCGCGGTCTGCAGAAGCTGACGCGCGGCGAGATATCCCGGATCTTCGATCCACACAGAATCGCCTGGAGTGAGCAGAACGCGTGCAATGAGATCGATCGCGTGCTGCGCGCCATGAACGAGGATGACCTGATGCGCAGTCACCTTCACGCTGCGCGATACTGCAACGTACGAGGCAATCGCGCGGCGAAGTGGTGCATGACCGTTTGCGTCACCATAGCCGAGAAGCGCATCGCGTTCCTCGCGTGCGCAGCGTGCGTAAAGGCGCGCCCACAATTTCGTCGGAAAGACGTCGAGCGCCGGCTCGCCGAGCCGGAACGGCCTCGGCCCTCGCACTTCCGGCAGTGGTCGCAGCGGGTTCGCATCATTCGTCGCGACCTTCGCGCGGGGCAGGGTGAGAGCTGCTACGAACGTCCCCGCAGCTCCCTTGCCATCGACATATCCCTCGGCCTCGAGGTGTTCGAGTGCGAGGACGGTCGTCGTACGCGAGACGCCGAGGTCAGAGGCCAGTTCGCGCGACGGAGGCAGCCGGCTTCCCGCAGCGAGGCCGCCGGAGAGAATCGCCTCCCGGATCGCATGGTAGATCTGGCGGAACGCGGGCACCGGCGACTGGCGGTCGATCACGATGGGAATCGGAGGCGTGCCGCGTTTCGATCGTTCCGGCATGGTGGGCATGGAGGCTAACGTGATTTCGGATCGAAGGTTTGCCGAGTCGCGATGATGACTGCCCTGGGGAGCGAAAAACGAAGGCCTGCCCCCCGTTTCCTGGCGCCCCGGCGCATTAGATGTGACGGTCGTTCAGACATCGACATGAATGGATTGCGGATTCCTTGGATCACGAACAGTGAAGGCGGCGCGGCGCGATAGATCGTTTCGAGGGGCGAGAAGCGCTAATCCCATGCTCGTGAATGTCTCGGTCCGATAGCCCCGGCACGGGTGAAGCAGGATCACGCCTTTTCGTTCAGAGGACAGGCTGTCGGTTTCTTCGGTGAGGGTTGGCGCTTGCCAACCCGATACAGATGCCGGCGACAGCGCGGTGCCGCGGTTCGCTGAAACCATGGACGCAGACGCGCTGCGTCGGGCGCACTTCCGCTTGCCGGGCGAGCATCGTATTCTCTCCTGATGACCGCAGTCACCCGCGTGGCGATCGTGCAGGTCGCACCTGCGTATCTCGACCTGCAGACGAGCGTCGACCGCGCGGTGGCGCTGGCGCGGGATGCTGCGAGCGGGGGTGCGTCGCTGATCGTGTTCGGCGAGACCTGGCTCTCCGGCTATCCGGCATGGCTCGACCACTGCGGCGAAGTGGCGCTCTGGAACAATGACGCAGCGAAGGCGGTGTTCGCCCGACTGCGGCGGAACAGCGTCGTGGTGCCCGGACCGGAGACCGGCCGGCTCGCCGCCGTCGCGCGCGAGCTCGATGTCACGCTCGTCATCGGCGCGCACGAACGGGTCGACGCCGGCCCTGGAAATGGAACGCTGTACAACGCGCTCCTCACCTTCACGCCTGATGGCGGGCTCGCGCAGCACCACCGCAAGCTGGTGCCGACTTACACAGAACGCCTGGTCTGGGGCGTGGGCGACGCGGCGGGGCTCGATGCGGTCAGTACCCCGAGCGGCCGCGTGGGCGGCCTGATCTGCTGGGAGCACTGGATGCCGCTGGCGCGCCAGGCGATGCACTCATCGGGAGAGCAGATCCACGTCGCGCTTTGGCCCACCGTCAACGAGATGCACCAGCTGGCCAGCCGGCACTACGCCTTCGAAGGACGTTGCTTCGTGGTCGCCGCAGGCTCGATGATGCGCGCCGCCGATCTCCCCGCCGAGTTCGCGCGACCTCCGCAGTTTGCGTCGGACGACGAACTGGTGCTGCGCGGCGGCAGTGCGGTGATCGGTCCCGATGGCGCGTATGTAGCCGGGCCGGTTTTTGACCAGGAGACGGTTCTGACGGCGGAGCTCCACCTCGACGTCATCGATCGCGAGAAGATGACCCTCGACGTCTCCGGCCACTATCACCGTCCCGATCTGTTCGAACTGATCGTCAGGAAGGAGCGGCGCTGACGAGCGTCCCGATGTCCCGAATCAGGAACTTGCCATAACTCCTGTGCCAGCGGAGCGGAGACCTGACTCCCACCTCCCCCTGGCCGGGAAGCGGCCCGTTACTGGTGTGACTGCTGGCGTCAGAGATGACCTGCCTGCACATCCAGCGGAAGCATCACCTCGTTCCGCTTGAGAAACGGCGGGATGAAGGGCGAGTCGTAATAGGCCACGACCGGCTCACCGTGCGACGTCAGTCCGCGGTTGCGGACCCAAGCGCGCAACTGCTCCTCCGCCTCGGACTCCGAGTTGCGATTCATCCCTCCGCTGAATCGCACCACTGCCATCTTCGCCGCCGGACGCCGCTCCAGTTTCACCATCCCCTCCGCCGGCGCTGGCGGGTTGTAGGCAGCATCTGCCGGAAGGGCGAAACTCATCGTGCCATGACCGGGGGCATGACCCGCTCTGCGGTCGATGAAGACCGGTGAGGTCATCGATAGCTTCTGCTGCCTGCTGTTCCCGCCGGCGATGAAGCGGAAGAGTCGACCGAACGCGTCGTTGCCTTTCTCTCCGCTCATCTCTGCCACCGCAACCGGAATTGCGGCGTACGAACGAATCTCGAATCGTCCGTCATGTTCGAGCACCTCGTAGGGAACACGCTGCGTGAAGGCCCTCGAGGTCGACAACAGCCATGCCGCCACTCCAGCCACACCAAGCGTTCCCGCCGCCACCGCGATTGTTCTCTTGCGCATCGAGTCCTCCGGGAGTCCCGTGTGCAAGCTGCAAACCTAGGCGGTCGAAACGACCATCCCACCGAAGATTTGCAAGGACCGGCGGCGCTACTTCCTGCGGGGGCCGATCTCGACCAGCTCGTTTTTTTGACCACCGTCGGGATCGTCTGATCCATCCGCGTTTGTAAACGACCGGGTTGGTGACACCGAGCCCATCGGGTACGCCGCGGTTGAGAAGAGAGACGCAATGTGGCTGGGGTCCTTCACGTCGCTCGCGACGGGGAGGGCCGATAATGCCCGTCACCTGAGCGAGCCGCCCACCGTCTCTTACCACCGCGACAGGATGCCGCGCGAAGTGATGATCGCCGAGACCAGAGCGTTCCGCGACCGGCTGCGACAGCGCCGCACCGTGCGCGACGTTTCCAGCGATCCGGTTCCGGACGAGGTCATCGACTTCGCTCTGGAAACCGCCGCGTCGGCACCCTCGGGCGCGAATCAGCAGCCGTGGAAGTTCGTGGTGGTGACCGACCCGGCGCTCAAGAGCCAGATCCGGGTCGCAGCGGAGCAGGAGGAGTACGGCAATTGCCACGGGCGCATGCGGACGAGTGGCTGCGCGCACTCGCGCCGCTCCAGACCGACTGGCACAAGGAGTTTTTGGAGATCGCTCCGGTCCTGATCGTGGTGTTCAAAGAAGAGTACGGGCTGAACTACGGAGCGAACCGCGACGGCCCTCTCTGTCTGCTGACCTCAGTGTGGGATGAGGCGTACGCGCTCGCGCCACCGCGAGGAATCAGCGGGCATGCACCATCCGCCTACAACTGCGATCGCAGGAGACCCGCCGTGCGCTCCATCAGCTTCTCGGACAGGGGACGGCGCTTCCACGCTTCATGAGTGACCAGGCGCGCGTGGAGAAGATCCTTCTCAAACACGGCCACCTGACGCGCGGCAAACTCCGCGTCGAGCACGTTGAGGTTGGCCTCGTCGTTGAGACGGAACGATCGGGAATCGAAGTTCGTGGAACCGACGGAGACCCAGATCTCGTCGATGATCATGGCCTTGCAGTGATACATCGTTGGCTGGTACTCGTAAATCTCCACTCCCGCTTCCAGAAGGGGGCCCCACCGGGATTTAGATGCCTTCCGCGTGACCTCGGCGTCGATGTGTTTGCCGGGCACGATCACCTGAACGGTGGCCCCACGTTTTTTTGCAGCCACCAGCGTTTCCACGGACAGATCGTCGGGAACGAAGTATGAGTTGGCGATGCGTACCGAATGCCGGGCGCAGGTGATGGAGAGCAGGTACATGAGGCGGGCGCTCTCACTGCCTTCGTCCGGTGAGCTCTTGAAGACCTGGGCCCGCTGCGTCCCAACGGCTTCGAGGGAAGGGAAGTAGTCGTCCCCGTGCAGGACTTCGCCGCGAGTCTCCATCCAGTTGTCCATGAAGGCTCCCTGCATCTGCGCGACAACTGGACCTTCCACTCGAAAGTGCGAGTCGCGCCAGTGGTCCGGATCCTCGGCGTTCCCCAGCCACTTGTCGGCGATGCCGACCCCGCCGGTGAAGCCGATCCGTCCATCGACGACGAGCAGCTTGCGGTGGGTCCGTTTGTTCAGGCGGCCGAGGTTGTAGAAACGGAGAGGGCGATACTTCTCGATCTGGGCGCCGGCGTTGCGCATCTCCTCGAGCTCGGCGTCGTCAAGTTTCGCGGTACCGACCCAGTCGAGGAGAAGGTGAACCTGGACGCCGCTCCGTGCCCGTTCCGAAATGGCCTTCGAGAACTCCTTGCCGATGGAGCCCGACCAGTAGATATAGGTCTCGAAGGAAATCGTCCTGCAAGCGCCGCGGATTGCTTCCAGCATCGCCGCGAAAATCTGGTCGCCATTGATCAACTCCTGCGCGGAGTTACCTCCGATGATCTGAGGCCCCAGCAGATTGCCCATGGCCCGTTCGAAAGCACCGTCGGCGACGGCATAGAGGGGACTGATCTTGCGCTCCACTTTCTTTTCGGCCGTGGAGACATTGAGGAGCAGGATGGCCACCAGAACTACGACGGCGGCGATGACAAGGCCAGTGAACGTCATGCCAGGGCACTCTACTGCGTTCCGGGTCTGAGACGTCTGCGCTTGTAGGGCCGGCGGGGCGAGCGCGTGTTCCGGCTCAAGGAAGCCGGATGGATTCAAGCTCGTGATCTCGTCGAACAATCGAGGCTAACCCGGAGAGATCGTAACGGAACAGAACAAAGGTGACATGAACCGGTTCGCCTCGCCTGGCAACTTCGCTTCGTACTGCCGCTGAGTGAACGCCAGGCAAGTGTAAATAACCTCCGAGCCCGACACCTGCTGAAATCGCGCTGCGATAGGTGTCTGCCGCTCAACGGCTTGGCGTCGAGAGAAAATCGAAGGCCTGGCCCCACGCGTGCTCCCCTCCTCGAGAGAAAATCGAAGGCCTGGCCCCACGCGGAGAGAAAATCGAAGGCTTGGCCCCACGCGGAGAGAAAATCGAAGGCTTGGCCCCACGCGTGCTCCCCGCTGATTCGCTGGCAACGGAACTCGTCGGGTAGTGGGTCAGTTTCGAGCGCGCGAACCTGACCATGCGGCTACGGCAAGGACCGGAACATCACCAGGCTCCTCGAGCCGTCAGGTCTACACTGGTATCAGTTGCATTCAGGCAAGGCATCGTGAGTGTCGACATCCACAGTGCAGTCACGATCTCGGCGGTGCTTGCGCTGCTTATGGGGATCAGCCTGCGTTATGTCCTGCGCGACTATCCCGCGACGATGTGGCCGAGCATGCGCCTCTGGATTTTCGGCACCTTCCTGCAGCCCCTCGGCTGGGTTCTGTATGGCCTGCGTGGCGAAGTCCCCGATCTCGTTGCGATCGTGCTGTCCAATGCGGTCCTGAGCCTCGCGTTCGCGAAACTGTTCCAGGCCTTGCGTTCGTTTGTCTCGCGTCCGGCCAGTACCATCCTGGTTTATGCCCCGGTCGTGGTCATCGCGCTCGAAGAGATCGTGTTTACGTATGTGTTTCCGAGCATTCGCATGCGCGTGGTTAGCGTATCGCCCGTGATCGCCTTGCAGTTCGCGGCGTGCGCGGCGACGATGCTCCTCGGGTCGCCGCCGCGAAGGCGCAGTTACATCCTCACCAGCGTGTCGTTTGCGTTGCCGGCGGGTGTGCTGGTGCTCCGAACATTGTACGAAGGGCTGCGCAGCGGAACACTGCCATCGGCATTCATCTCGACACCGATGCAGACCGCGGTGTTCTCCGTCGGCACGTTTCTCCCGGCGATCAGCACCTTCGGGTTTCTGCTTTTGTGCAATGACCGGCTCAACCTCGAACTGGTGCGGCAGGCCACACTCGATCCGCTCACCGGCATCAGCAACCGGCGTGCCCTCGGCGAGGAGTCCGGGCGGGTGCTCGCTTCCGCGCGCCGCCGTGGCTGCCAGGTGGCCGTCCTGCTGGTGGACATCGACTACTTCAAAGCCATTAACGACGACTACGGACACTCCGCGGGCGACTCGGTTCTTCAGATGCTGGTCGGCGTGCTGCGGTCCGAACTGCGCCCGGAGGATTGCTTTGGCAGGCTCGGCGGCGACGAATTCGCGGTCGTATTGCCCGCCGTCGATGAGACAGCCGCGCGCGTGGTCGCGGAACGGCTGAGACAGGCGGTCGAGAAAACGGAGTTCGTAATCCAGGGCGGTGCGGCGCGCCCGCACGTCTCCATCGGATTCGCCCTGTCCGGACCTGGCGACGACGACTTCGACGTCTTGCTCCGCCGCGCGGATCTGGCCATGTATACCGCCAAGCGATCCGGCCGCAACCTCATCGCAGGCCCACCAGAAATCGCGGCTCGGTAAGTGTCTGCCGCTCAACGGCTTGGCGTCGAAAGAAAATTGAAGGCCTGGCCCCACGTGCTGCCGCTTCGTGGCGAGGTTCCCGGTCTGAAGCTTACAGCTGCATAGAGTGTCCGCGTCTAGATCAGTGCCACCGAGGCAGGGCCTGTATACAGATTCTTCGTGTCAACGATTTCGAGAGCCCGCCGTCAAACCAGCGGGTAGGTGTTCCT
The DNA here is from genome assembly GCA_038244715.1 of Thermoanaerobaculia bacterium. Taxonomy (GTDB): domain Bacteria; phylum Acidobacteriota; class Thermoanaerobaculia; order Gp7-AA8; family Gp7-AA8; genus JADGNZ01. Next base: position 47,478 of record JBBRTE010000026.1, on the reverse strand, counting down.
AGACGAATACCTGGTGGCGATGGCCGCGACTGAACCCGAGAGCGCTTGAATCACTTGAAAAAGAAAACTGTCATAACTGCGCTGGCCGCCGCGCTGGTCGTGTTGGCTTCCGTGAGCCTGGTGTCGAGGTACGCCACGTCAACGGCACGGGCTGTGCGTCATGGACCCGATACCGTGGTGTTGCTGTGTATCGACGCCTGCCGGCGGGACGTCTTTTCTCATGCCGACGAAGGCGGAAGTGCGGATGCGCTCACACCGTGGAGTCGTGGCGCTTATCGCCTGCAAAATACATGGTCGGTCTCTTCGTGGACGGTTCCGGCAGTCGGCTCGGTCGTGACAGGACTTTATCCGGTGCGACACGGCGCGGGCAACTTCAAGGGTCCGATCGCGGATGTCGACAACGAGCTGCCGACCGAGCTCAGCCCGCGCGTACGGACTATCTTCGAGAGACTCACCGCCACCGGATATGACACCGCAGCGTGGGTCGCGACGCCGTGGCTCGATCGCGTCGGGTTGCTCCGAGGCGTGAGCTCTGTTCATGAGATTAAGAGCGCAGAAATCGTGCCTGCGTTTCTCCGATCGCTGCGCGCACCAGCAGGACCGCGAAAGGTCGCTGCTTACCTCCACATGATGGGTGTCCACGACGCGCACTTGAGGACACCCTCGGAGATGCGACGTGCTTTGGCGCAGGTTGATCGGCGCTTGATCGCCGATTGGAGCAGTATGGCGCCGGGGCGTGTCTGCTCGGCCCCTGCCTCTGATCCGTGTATGCAGTTTCTCGCTTATGCCGCAGCGGTTAGAGAGACGCGCAACGATGTGGCTGCGCTCTTGAACGGGCTCCGGGAGAGCGGCCGCCTCGATCACGCTGTCATAATTGTTTTCGCCGACCACGGTGAGGCATTCGGAGAGCACGCCCGATCGCCCTTGCTGCTGAGCGACCCACGGGATGTGCGCGGCGAAGGGACTGGACACGGACAGGCCCTTTTCGAAGAGGTGCTCGATATCCCGCTGTACATGTGGATCGGCGGTAGGACTGGAACAGCAGTGGCGGCGCCGGCCAGTCTGATCGATCTTGTGCCGATTCTGGACGATCTGTGCGGAATCACGCGCGAGCCGTCACTTCGCGGGCTTTCGCTGATTGAACTGCTGCGGGCCGATGAGCGGTCCCTGTTTGCTTCCGGTGTCGCGTACGGCGCGAATCAATTCGCCATCCGCAGAGGCCGGTGGAAGCGAATCGACGCGGTGTGTCCACCTCTCTCCTACACGTTCGATCTCGTGCATGACCCCGGCGAGAACGATTCGGTGAACGCACCACTCGTGAACTCAGCACTGGAGTCCCAACTGCGCGAATATGCGCAACGGACTCCGCCTTCGTCACGAACTGCAGTCGCCGGTTCAGAAACGCTCGAGAAACTCCGCTCCATTGGCTACTTCATGGGACGCTCGTCGGCGCGCGAGGCTCCGTGTAAGCAAGTCGTGCTTCCCGCTCCTGGTTGCGTACAAACGTTGCGTACAAAATGAAAACGCCGACGAGTCTCGTCGGCGTAAGTCTTTTAAATTCAATGGTGGAGCTGAACGGGATCGAACCGATGACCTCCTGAGTGCGATTCAGGCGCTCTCCCAACTGAGCTACAGCCCCACGATGTTGGAATTGTCTGCGCTGCGAACGGCAGCCCTCGGCGGTGAATTCCGAGGAGCGCGGATTATAGGGATGGGCGGGCGGGGGAGCAAGGGGCTCGACTTGGATTGGGTGGTTGGGTTGGAACCCCTCATCACGGGTGATCGCCGGCGAGCCGCCGACGGTCCAGCCGGCGGGCCGCCGGCGTTACGCTCGCTTCGGCGCTGCCCTCGCGGGGCTTTCGAGACGCGCCTGTCTGTCGACTTGGCAGTCAATGTGCTCTGTTGGGTCCGCATGCGATGGACACCTGGTGGTAGCAGCAGCGACGTAGAAGACCGGCGCGGATCGGGCGGCGGGGGATTTGGTGGTTTCGGAGGCGGTGCGCCCATCGGCTGTGGCGGCGCGATCATCCTCCTCGTCCTCTCTCTCCTCTTCCATAAAAACTTCTTTGCCCTCCTCGGTACCGGAGGCGGCCAGACGCAAGTCGCGGGACCCGCCGCGGGAACGAGACCGGTTTCCGAGACTCCCACCGAGCATCAGGAAGCGGAGTTCGTCAAGTTCGTTCTCAACGACACGCAGAAGACGTGGGAGTCGATCGTCTCGCAGCAGGGGAGCAGCTCGTACCGCCACGCCAAGCTCGTGCTCTTCCGCGATTCCACCGACTCCGCGTGCGGCTATGCCCAGGGCGCGTCGGGTCCGTTCTATTGTCCCGAGGATGAGAAGGTCTACATCGACCTGGCGTTCTACGACGAGTTGAAGCAGCGTTTCGGGGCGTCCGGCGATTTCGCGCAGGCGTATGTGATCGCGCACGAGGTCGGGCATCACGTCCAGAAGATCGTCGGCATCGAAGGCAAGGTCCATCAGGCGATGGAAAACGATCCACGGCGCGCGAAGCAGTACTCCGTGCGGCTCGAACTGCAGGCCGATTGCTATGCCGGCATCTGGGCCCATTCGACGCAGCAGCGCAATCTGCTCGAGGCTGGCGACGTCGAAGAGGGATTGAACGCTGCAGCGGCTGTCGGCGACGATCGGTTGCAGCGCATGTCCGGCCGCTCCGTCAATCCTGATTCGTTTACCCACGGCTCCTCGGCCCAGCGCTCGGAGTGGTTCAAGCGCGGATTCGAGTCCGGCAACATGTCCGACTGCGATACGTTCGCGTCAGGAGCCGTTCGATGAGCGATGACGGTGTGCGTCACAACACGAAGGACGGTCGTTTCGAGACGGATACGGAGGGCGGTCTGGCCCTCGTCAACTACATCATCGACGGCGACAAGATCACGTTCACGCACACCGAGGTCCCGCACGAAGCAGAGGGGAAGGGCGTGGCGGGGAAGCTCGTCGGCAGTGCGATGGCGTATGCGCGGGCCAACAGTCTGCGTGTCATTCCGCGGTGTCCGTATGTCGGTGCCTGGATGAAACGCCATCCCGAGTACGACGACATCCTCCACCCCGATTATCGGAAGGGGTGAGTCTTCCAGTGCCGCTGACGCGGCACTTCCCCGTTGCGAACGCGACCAGGGGTGCTCGCGACGAGCGCTCGCACCCCTGGCTACTCTCTTGCGCCGCGATGCGGCGCTGATTCGCGTAGTGCGACTGGAGTTGCAGATCGTAGCCACGGATTTCGACGCCACGATCCTGGAAGGGGTGACAGGGGTCAGGTTATCGGAAGTGGAAGTGACGACCGCCAGCCTTGGTCCACCATCGAGTCCGATGTCGTCACTTCCACTTCCGATAACCTGACCCCTTGGTTCCGCTCAGAACCGCCGGGCAACGCCGAGGACCAGGCCGGCGTCGGCGCTGTTCTGGTAGGTAACGAGGTTCTCGACGATCCCGGCGTACGCGGTCAGCTCCTTGCCGAATGCGTGTTGCAGTCCGGCCGTCATCTGATACGACCTGCGCGTCAGCTCCGGCGCTCCCACTCCTCGGAACGGACTCTGCGAAACCGTCAGCTGCACTGTCGCGGACGTTCGTGACGTGACGAGGCTGGAGATGCCGAGGGAGTCGGTGATCACGATCTGCGAGCCGATCCCGAGTGGACCGTTGCGGCCGAGAAAGAGGAGGCCGGCGGAGGCGTGGACGCGGCTGCGTCCGTAGTCGCGCGTCGCCAGGAGCTGGACGCCGCCATCGAGTGATCCGGAGCCGTCGAGGTTCCGGGAAGCGCCGGTGGGGAGCTCCAGCGCGGTCTGCAGGGAGAGCGCGAGATGGGGATCTTCGAGCGCGGGCAGTTCGTACTTGGCGGCGATGCTCATGTCGCCGAGGTGTGTGCCGGCGGGACTCTCGCGAAGATAGGTGCGGTCATCCGTGCGGAGGAAGACGGTCTCGCGGTTTCGCTGGACGGCCACGCGCTGGTTGTCGCCCAGCTTCAGGGCCGCGTGAAAGTGCTCGATGAACCCATCGGACGATCCGCCGCCGATGGTGGCGAACGGGATGGCGATGGAAAGTTCCAGATTGTTGCCGAAGCCACGGTGCGCGGTGAAGGTGGTGCGGTGCGTCTCGCCGTCGACGAGGAAGATCGTCGTCCCTTCGTCCATCCGGATGAGTGAGAGGGTCTGAGCCCCGCTGCGGCGTTCGTCGTCGCCCTCGAGGTTGTGGCTGATCCAGCGCGACTTGGCGAATGTGTTGGCATCGGCAGTGTGGATGTCGACGGTCCAGGCATCCGCGTCGAGAACGCGCGCGGTCTCCGGCTCGAAGAAAAAGTAGCCGTTGCTGAGAAGGTATTGATCGCGGACGGGGAGGGGGCCGAGGAGCGCATCGTCGGAATCGCGATCCTGAGCGAGAGCGGGCAGCGCCATGAGGGCGATGATCGCGAGTGCGGCGAGGGCAGGGGGAAGACGCCTCATGGGATGGGGATACGAATGAGAAACGATGGCGCGGCCGGGCCGGATTTGTCCAGAGGTTTCTTTCCTCCCTGCGACGTACACTTGCGCATGCTTCCCATCTCACGCGGGTTCCTGGCTGCGCTCGGCGGGATCGGGATGACGCTGCTGGCGTGGTTCGGCTCGTGGGCGTGGCCGGGATGGCCGGCAAGTCTTGCCATCGATCTTCTCGGGAGCTTCTCTGCCTATCCGGATCTGCCCAATGGCGCGAAGAGTGTCGTGGTCATCCTGCTCATCCTCATTAATGTGGGGACCTGGGCGGCCGCCATCCGAGGGTTGATGCTGGTCGTGACGCGTGTCCATGGATTTTCGGTCCGATAACACGCACGGCTGCTCGCCCGAGATCCTCGAGGCGCTGGCGCGGGCGAACCGCGGCACGATGTCGTCGTACGGTGACGATGAGATTACTGCACGGGTTCGTGAGCGCTGCCGGGAGATCTTCCAATGCGATCTCGAAGTATTCCCGGTCGTGACGGGAACCGCCGCAAACGCGCTGTCGCTCGCGGCGGCCGTGCCGCCGGCCGGAGCTATCGTCTGTCATATCGTCTGTCATGAAGAGGCGCACATCCGGCTCGAGGAACTGGGCGCCGCGGAGTTCTTCACCGGAGGCGCGACGCTGGTGCCGTTGGCGGGTGCCGCTGGAAAACTTGCGGCGCATGACGTGGCCTCGCTCGCGGATTTCTCCTGTCTCAGCTTCGCGCAGACGACAGAGGCGGGAACTCTCTACACGGTCGACGAAGTGCACGCCCTGTGCGAAGTCGCACGCGCGCGCGGTGCGCTCGTGCACATGGACGGGTCGCGGTTCGCGAATGCGGTGGCAGCCCTGGGATGTGCGCCCGCCGACCTCTCCTCCCGCGCCGGCGTCGACATCCTCTCCCTCGGCGCCACCAAGAACGGCACGATGGCGGCGGAATTGGTGGTCGTCTTCCGCCGCGAGCTGGCGGAGTCGTTCGTGCCGCACTGGCATCGCAGCGGACATCGTCCGTCGAAGATGCGATTCCTTTCCGCGCAGTTGGAGGCGTATTTCGCCGGCGACCTCTGGTTGCGCAACGCCCGGCGCGCGAATGCGGCGGCCGCGCGGCTGGCGGCCGGCGTGCGCGGGCACCTCGAGATCGTGCGCCCGGTGGAGGCAAATTTTGTCTTCGTGCGGATTCCGTCGCAGCTGGTTCGTTCGCTCCGTTCCTTCGGATTCGATTTCTATCCGTGGGAGTTGTTTGGCGAGGATGTGGTTCGACTGGCGACCGCGTATGCGACGACGGACGAGGACGTGGACGCGTTCGCGGAGGCGGTGAGGTCAGGATGATGGTGGGGCGCCGGCGGCCTGCCGGCGATTCATCCGGGATGTTGCCTAACGAGGCCTTCCATTGACTTACCGCCGGCGAGGCCGCCGGCGCCCCACTTGTTTGCTTGCTATGCCGCCGGCAGCTTGATCTCGAACGTCGCGCCGCCGCCTTCGTTGTTCGACGGGGCAATCGATCCTCCGTAGCCCTCGACGATCGTCTTCACGATGGCCAGCCCGAGGCCGGTGTGGGAGGCGCGGGGGCGGGTGGCGTCGGGGTGGTGCGTGAAGAAGCGATCGAAGACGCGAGGGAGATTGGCTTCCGGGATTCCGATTCCCTGATCGGCGATGGACGTCACGATCGTGGTTCCCTCATGGCGCAGCTCGATCGTCACCACGCCGCCGGAGGGCGAGAAGCTGATCGCGTTCTCGAGGACGTTCACGAAGACCTGGATGAGGCGATCCTCGGTTGCCATCACGTCGCACGGGTCGGGGGGCGCGTCGAGCACGATCGAGACCGTTGCCCGCTCGCGGAGCCGGAATCCGTCCACGATCCGTTCGAGCAGCGCGCGTACGCCGACGCGCGTCCGCACCTCGCTCGTGAGTTGCGCGTCGATCATCGTGATCTCGCGCACGCCGGCCAGGAGCGACTCCATCCGCGCGATCTCCAGCTCGACCATCCGCAGAAAGCGCCCGCGCTGCTCGGGCTCGTCGACCTCGGCCAGCATCTCGGTGGCCGTGCGAATCGACGCCAGCGGATTCTTGAACTCGTGTGAGACATCCGCCGCGAATGACTCGATGAAGCGGACATGCTCGTCGAGCCGCCGTGTGAGGCGCTCCAATGCGCGCGAGAGATCCCCGATCTCGTCGTATTTCCGGGAGCCGCGGAATCGTCCGCGCAGTCGTCCCCGCCGGTCGAGAATCGCTCCGGCCTCGAGCCGAAGCTGCCGCAGCGGACGGACGATCGTCGTCGCCACGAGCGAGCTGATGATCATCGCCACGATGACGGAAATGATGAAAATGCGCAGGATGCCGAGACGGACGGTGTAGAGATCCTGGAGGATGGGAAAGGTGCTCTGCGACGCCAGCGCAGCGCCGATGACGTTGTCGGCGACGCGGATCGGTTCGGCCACGTAGACGGTGACGGAACGGCGGTCGGGTGAGATGCGCTCGACCGCGCCCGACTCTCCCTGCAGCGCACTGCGGATTTCGGCGCCGAGGAGCCGTTCGGATCGCTCGTAGTAGTCGCCTTCGGGCAACGGCTCGATCGTCCGGGCACCGAGGAATGGCCGGAGGAGGTACGCGCCGGCGCGATAGAGGAGGTTTCGTTTGGCTCGATTCGCGCGTTGCGGAGGAGGCGCGCCGGTGAGTGTGTGGGAATCCGCGACAATGCGGCCGAGTGGCGAGATCACGCGCAGCCGGGTCGGGTCGGACGCGTTGCCGCGCAGGCGGTGACGCTCGAGCAGGATGTCTTGCGCGCTCCGGCCGGGGACCTGCGCCGACGCCACGGCCGACGCCAGGAGCCGCGCTTCCTCCTGCAGCGCGCGGCGCTGCGTCCCGAGAAGACGTTGTTCGTAGGAGCCGAGATAGAGGATGCCCGCGACAGGGAGGAAGACCAGCAGGAGGTTGAAGGCCATCACGCGGACGGAGATGCGCGAGAGGAACCGTCGGACGCGATGCGTGGTCCCTGGCGCGATCAATGGCCGGTCCTTCTCGTGTGTCGCGTCGCTCGGATCTAGGCGATCCACCGATACCCCACGCCATACACCGTCTCGATCGCGGCGAAGGACGGGTCGGCGTCCTCGAACTTCCGCCGCAGCCGCTTGATGTGCGTATCGATCGTGCGGTCGCTCACGTAGGTGTCATTGGGATAGCCCTCCTTCGTGAGCTGCTTGCGCGACTTGACGTGGCCGGGGTGGCGCACGAGAGCGTGCAGCATCATGAACTCGGTCACGGTGAGGTCGACCCGCGCCTCGTTCCATGTGGCCATGTAGCGCTGCAGGTCCAGCGCGAGCGCCCCGCACCGCAGCGGCGCCTCGGCGCGCTGTGCGGTGGGATTCTCGAGAAACGAGACGCGGCGGAAGAGGACTTTCACCCGCGCCGCCAGCTCGCGCATCGAGAACGGCTTGCAGAGATAGTCGTCGGCCCCCAACTCGAGACCCAGGACGCGGTCGAGCTCCTCGTCTCGGGAGGTGAGGAAGATGATGGGCAGCGTCTCGCTGCGCGCGCGCAAACGGCGGCAGAGCTCCAGGCCGTCCATCTGCGGCATGGTGATGTCGAGGATGGCCAGCGAAGGCAGGCGGTCTTTGACGACGTCCCATGCCGCGGCGCCGTCGGCGAACGTGATGACGTCGTAGCCGTCGCGTCGCAATGCGAAAGCGACCGTCTCGCGGATCGTCTCTTCGTCGTCAACGACTGCGATGGTTTGCCGCATGCCTCTGCGGAGGATATGGGGTCGGGTTGAAAGTTGAAAGGGAAAGGGGCCCGGTTCAACCCCTCGCCACAATCCCGCCACATTCGGGCCGTGAGCTCTCCGCAATCGCTTCGATGTCCCGTCACATCGCGGACTTCTATTGATCCCATCGAAAGGATCGAAGGAGACGACGATGGAAACCCCCAATGCAGTCGAGACAACCAACAACGAATACAAACCGCGCGACTACACCCTGGAGCGCTGGCTGGTCAGGCTCCTCTGCATGCTGTTTCTCCTGCCGTTCGTGGCCCAGGCGCAGGAACTGACCACGCTCAACGAGAGCGAAAAGGCCGGGCTGCTTTTGAAGACGGCGAAGCCCGGCGTCTACTCGTTCACGCCTGCTGTGAAATCGGAAGTGAGCATCACCGTCGTCGGCCCGATCGTCCGGACGACGGTCAAGCAGACGTTTCACAACGCGACCGGGCACTGTGTCGAAGGTCTGTACGTCTATCCGTTGCCGGAGATGAGCGCGGTGGATTCGCTGACGATGACGATCGGATCGCGCGTGATCGTCGGCGACATCCGGGAACGCGAGCAGGCGCGCAAGGAGTTCGAGCAGGCCAAACGTGAAGGCCGCAAGGCCGCCCTGGTCGAGCAGCAGCGTCCGAACGTCTTCACGACGTCGATCTCCAGCGTCAATCCTGATGAGGATGCGGTCGTCCAGATCGCCTATCAGGAGATGGCGCACTACGAGAGCGGCGAATACCGGCTGCGCTTCCCGATGGTCGTCGCGCCACGCTACTCGCCGATGCGCACGTTCGCGACCGCCGTGGCCGCGAAGCTGCCGCACGTCACGTCCGGCATCGCCAACTCCGGTGGCACGATCGCGCTGACGGTCGACCTGCAGCCCGGCTACTCGGTGCGCAACCTCCACGCCGGCCAGCCGGTGAAGTCGGAGACCCTCGGCGACCGTCACTACCGGGTGTCGATCGACGATGCGACGCTCCAGTCCGACCACGATTTCGAATTGGCGTGGCAGCCCGACCTCGGCACCGATCCCAGCGCCACCGTGCTGACGGAAAAACTCGGCGAGGAGACCTACGCCCTGGTGATGGTCACGCCGCCGGCGCGGTCGCCGGTGCGAATGCCCCGCGAGACGATCTTCATCATCGACAGTTCCGGCTCGATGGCCGGCGCGTCGATGGAGCAGGCCCGGGCCGCGCTGCTGCTCGCGCTCGACGACCTGAAACCGGGCGACAAGTTCAACATCATCGACTTCGATTCGACGGCACGGCCGCTCTTCCCCGACAGCAACTTCGCCGATCCTCAGTTCATTGCGCAGGCGAAGACGTTCGTAGGGACGATCACCGCGGACGGAGGCACGGAGATGCTGGATGCGCTGAGACTGGCACTGCCGGAAAGGGTCACGACGCCGTCCGGAACTGTGCGCCAGGTGATCTTCATGACCGACGGCCAGGTCGACAACGAACAGGAGCTCTTCTCGTTCATCCACTCCCGCCTCGGCGAGAGCCGCTTGTTCACCGTCGGCATCGGCGCGGCGCCCAACTCACACTTCATGCGCAACGCCGCGCGGTTCGGCCGGGGAACGTTCACGTACATCGGAGACGTGTCGCAGTCACAGGCGCGGATGTCGGAGCTCTTCGCGAAGCTCGACGCGCCGCTGATGACGTCGATTCAGGTGCGCAGCAACGACGCGACGGCAGAGGTCTGGCCCGAGCGCGTGCCGGACCTCTATCAGGGCGAGCCGCTCGTCGTAGCGGTGCGTGTCTACGATGCGAATGCGAAGGTCACGCTGCGGGGAAGCATCGGCACCGAGCCGTGGACGAAGGAGCTGATCCTGCCGGCGCCGGGTGGCAGCGAGGGAATCGCGCGGCTGTGGGGGCGCGAGAAGATCGAGTCGCTGATGGACCATCTCAGCGACGGCAGCGATCCGCAGGGAGTCGAGGCCGCGGTCATCAAAGTGGCGCTGCAGAACCATCTCGTGTCGCAATACACCAGTCTCGTGGCGATCGATCAGACGCCGCAGGGCCTCAACGCGTCGTGCAAACCGGAGGCGATGCCGGTGAACAACGGGCCGGAAGGCGACGAGACCGGCACGCTGCCGCAGACGGCCACTCCGGCCGCGCTGCTGCTGATCGTCGGCGCGATGCTGGTCATGCTCGCGGCGGTGACGCTGCGATTTCTGAAGTGACGTGACCGGAGATCTCCCTCCCGCAGTTCAGGAGGGGATCTCCAGTTGCGCCAGGAACGACAGATTCGCTCGACACAACCACTCGCTGAGGACATCCGTAGGAAGGGACGCACCATGAACAGCAGCATCCGCAATCTCACCCGCAGTTTTCTCGTCTGCCTTCTCCTCGCCGGCATCGCGGTCGGCGGGGAAGGTCTGTGGATCTACGCGAAGGCGAAGCTGGCGCAGATGCTCCTCGAAATCTCGTGGCGCAGCGCGCTGGCCGGAGAGCGGCTCAAGCCGTGGCCGTGGGCCGACACCCGCGCGATCGCACGCCTGACGATCGACCGCGACCACTCTGCGATCATCGTCCTGGCCGGCGCCAGCGGGCGGACCATGGCCTTCGGACCGGGTCACCTCGACGGCACAGCGATGCCGGGCGACACGGGAAACTGCGTGATCACAGCCCATCGCGACACGCACTTTGCGCCGTTGCGCTATATCGGGCCGGGAGACATCCTCACCGTACAGCGTCCCGATGGCCGCAATGTCCGCTACCGCGTGCAGTCCACCCGGGTCGTCAGCAGGAATGACACGTCGGTGCTGCGGCAGGACGGCCGGACCCGGTTGACGCTCATCACGTGCTATCCGTTCGACGCCATCCGTCCGGGGTCGCCGCTGCGCTGGGTGGTCATCGCGCAGAAGGTGGCGTAGACGAGGTCTGTCGCTCAGCGTGAACGATCAACCGGCCCCCATCATCACCGCGAGATTCCTGCGCAGCGCGATCGTGTCGACCCGCGGCGTGCGGAGTTTGCGGATGAACGCGGAGACCGCTCCGCTAAATGCAGCCCCCATGCCCTGCTGCTAGACTCGTCCAATGCGCGTCGTTCTGCAGGGGAGTCTTCGTCATTTCGCCGCGAGGGAACTGCTCACGTTTCTGGCCAGCACACAGAGCGGGACGTTCGATGCCGAGTCGGCCGGCCAGCACCTCCGCGTGGCACTGCAAGAGGGTCAGATCGTATGGGCCGAAGGGGATGGTGATCCCGCCGGTGTCCTTGCCAGACTTCTCGGCTGGACGGACGGCACATTCACGTTCCTCGATGAGATCGCGTTTCCGGAGGGAGCCTCGCCGTTGTCACTCGACCTCGCCGCCACGCTTGCGCAGGCTGGCGAGCGGATCGCAGAAGAGCAGCGGCTGGCGAACCTCTTCCCGGACGATCGCGTCCGATTCCGCGTGGTGAATCGCCCGCCCGGCGAGATCAACATCACCGCCGAAGAGTTTCAGCTTCTCTTTCAGATCGGCACCGGCAAGTCACTGGCGCAGCTGCGATCCGAGAGCGGACGCGCCTCCGCCGATCTCTATCCGATCGTCAAGCGATTGCAGATGACCGGACTCATCGAGCCGGTCGCCGATCCGGAGGCCGCGTCCCCGCGGGCAAAGACGGAGGAGCGTCCGCTGCCAGCTTCGGAGTCCGCGCCGCCGGTCGCCGCCGCACCACCACCGGTATCAACACCACCACCGGCGCCAGCACCGCCACCAGCACCGCCACCCGAACCGGAGCCTCCACCGCCTGCGACACCGGTGGAGCGGAAAGCCACCAGAGCCTCGGCCAGAGCGGCGACGAAATCCGCACCGAAACCCGCGCCGGGGCCGGCTCTGGTACCGCCATCAACGGTGAAGATGCCGGACCTTGTGGCGACGTTGACCGATGACGAGGGCATCATGCATCCGTTGCTGGAAGAGACATCGACGATCGGACGAACCGGATCAAACACGATCGCTCTTCCCGATTCGAGCGTGTCCGCGCGGCATGCCCGCGTCGTCCGCACGGCGGAAGGGTTCACCATCGAAGATGTCGGAAGCCGCAATGGGACGTTCGTCAACAGCGAGAAGCTGGCCGACAAACGGCTGCTCGCCGAGGGCGATCTGGTGCGCCTCGGGAAGATCATCCTGACATTCAATCTCGCCGCAGACCAGCAGAAGAAGCAAACGACGCACCGAGGTCTTCTCGACACCTGACGGGCTGACAGGTCGGTGGTAATCTTCTCTAACCAACCAAAAACGTCATGCAGACCCTCGATCTGATCATCGTCGGTTCGGGTCCGGCCGGACTCGCAGCCGCGTCGCACGCACAGACCAACGGACTCGCCTACGCGCTGCTCGAGCGCACCGATCATCTCGCCGACACCATCGACGCGTATCAGGCGCGCAAGTACGTCATGGCGGAGCCGATGCTGATCCCTGCGCGGGGCGAGGTGCCGTTTCAGGCCGGGTCGCGGGAATCGATCCTCGCAGCCTGGGGCAGCCACGTGAAAGAGAAGACGCTCAACGTGGTCTTCAATGCCGAGGTCAAGTCGATCAAGAAGGAAGGCGGACGGTTTCAGGTCAAGACAGCGAAGGGGGATGAGTTCGACGCGAAGAACGTCATCCTGGGGATGGGCACGCAGGGCAACCCGCGCAAGCTCGGTGTTCCGGGTGAGGACCTTCCGCACGTGCGCTATCGGCTCGTCGATCCGGCGCAGCATCGTGATCAGGATCTCCTCGTCGTCGGCGCCGGCGATTCCGCGCTTGAAATCGCCATCGCCCTGGCGAACGACAACCGCGTCGGACTGATCGTCCGCGGGACGGAGATCACCCGCGCCAACGAAGTGCTGATCAAGGAAGTTTTGAGCCGGCAGGCCACCGGTCAGATGACCGTCTACTTCAGCGCCAGCGTGAAGCAGGTGTATCCGGGCTACGCCGATCTCACCGTCCGCGGCGACGTCACACGCGTGGCGGCCGAACTGATCTTCCTCAAGCTCGGTGCCGATGCGCCGCGCAAGTTCTTCGAGTCGATCGGCATCACGTACAGCGGCACCGGAAAAGACTCGCGGCCGATCCTGAGCCAGGTGCACGAGTCGACCGTGCCCGGTCTCTATCTCATCGGCGCGGCCAGCGGGCGCGACCTCATCAAGCTGGGGATGAATCAGGGGTACGAAGTCGTCGAGCACCTCATGGGCCGCGAAGTGGAACCGGCCGACGAAGCAGTCCTGAAGGAGCGGCTGCCGTTCTGGGAAGGTACCGTGCGGGAACGCATTGCCTTCCTCCGCACGCGCGTGCCGTTGCTCGCCGCCGCCGACGAGCAGCAGCTGCGGGAGACGTTCCTGTCGGCGCGTGTGCGCGAATACCGCGAGGGCGAGATCATCATCCGCCAGAACGACTACACGAATGATTTTCTGATCGTCGCCTCCGGCCGCGTGGAGCTCTGGAAAAAACCGGAGAAAGCGAACGCCGAGGTGAAGGTGGCGGAGCTGACGGCGGGGAACTTCTTCGGGGAGATGAGTCTCATCTCCGGCCGTCGCAGGACCGCTACGGCGCGCGCCGCCGGTGCGACGCGCATCATCGAGATTCCGCGCAAGGCCATCCTCAAACTCCTCGGCGCCGCTCCGCTGGCGAAAGCGCTCGTCGATCAGGCGTTTCTGCTGCGTGCGTTCGGCGGCTACCTCTTCCCGGGCATTCCGGAAGCGCAACTCGGCGAGCTCGTCGAGCTGGCAGTCGTGAACAATCTCGCGAAGGATGCCGTCATCTTCAAGGAGGGCGATCCCGGCGACGCGTTCTATCTGATCCGCAACGGCATGGTGAAGATCTCCAAGAAGTCCGGCGAGAAAGAAGTGGTGCTGTCGTACCTCGTGGCCGGAAACTTCTTCGGTGAGGCGGCGCTCTTCTCCGAGACCGCACGCACGGCGACGGTGACCACGATCTTTCCGTCGGATCTCATCAAGCTCTCGAAGCGGGACTTCAACAATTTCCTCTCGGCACATCCCGAGTTGCGGGAAGCGCCGTTGCGGAAGCTCGAGGAGCGTCGTATCGCATCGCTGATTGCCGATGCCACACCCGGCTCAGGGAACATCCTCAACGATCTGATCCGCGAGGAAGTGGTGATGGGGACGCAGACGCTCATCATCGACGAGCACAAGTGCATCCGCTGCGGCAACTGCATCGCCGGCTGTGAAGGCGTTCACGCCGATGGTCAGGCCCGCCTGTCGCTGACCGGGATCAAGTTCTACAACCTGCTGGCTCCGAATTCGTGCTGGCAGTGCGAAAACCCGATGTGCATGCTCGACTGTCCGCCCGACGCGATCGTCCGCGATCCGCGCGGCGAGGTCTACATCAAGAGCAATTGCATCGGGTGCGGCAACTGCGAGCGCAATTGCCCTTATGGCAACATCTTCATGATCCATAAGGAGCCGAAGAAGTCTCTCTTCTCGTGGGTGGCCTCTCTCCTCGGCAAAGGCCATCACAGCGAGGTGGAGCAGACCGCGGCCGTGAAATGCGATCTCTGCCGCGAGATCTCCGGTGGCCCCGCGTGCGTACGGAGTTGTCCGACGGGCGCAGCCATTCGTCTGACGCCGGAGGAGTACCGGTCCACATTGGAAGAGTTAGTGATTACACGCGGCGAGCGGTAACCGGGAACTGAACATGTTGAATGGAGAATGTTCCATGTTGACTGTTGAATGGGCGTTCTTCGCTCCAATTAACATTGAACATTCGACCATCATCAGTCAACAGTTTCGGTTCGGTCAGCCGAATCGCTTGTCGATGATCCAACCCATGCGGCGGGACGGCCATCCATGCCTATAGCGCGCTCCGGCATCCTCTGGCGCCGGATTTTCTTCGTCCTCCTGATCGCGTCGACCGCGTCCTTCATCCTCTATGTACAACGCGAGTATCCGCACGGCGGCTCGCGCTGGGGACTGGTCTATGGCGTGGCGGGATTCTTCCTCTGTTTTCTACTGGCGTTTTTCGGGATTCGCAAGCGCTGGTACCGCTCCACGTTCGGCACCGTCGAGCAGTGGATGCAGTCTCACATCTACCTCGGTATCCTCGTTCTGGTCATCCTGGTGTTTCACACGGGAGGACGGTTTCACGACAAGGTCGCGGTGGCGACGCTGATCCTTGTGGCGATCGTCGTCTGCAGTGGTGTGCTGGGCGCGATCCTCTACGTTACGGTGCCGCGCCTGCTCACCGAAGTGGAATCGAATCTCACTGTGTCCGAAATCTCGGAGCAGCTCAACCAGCTGGGAAAGCAGATGGCGCGGATCGCGTCGGGCAAATCGTCGCCGTTCCAGCGGATCTACGAACAACTCATCCGCGAAGCCGCGCCGGGATGGCTGGCGGGATGGCGCCTGCTGTTCTCGCGGATGCGGCGCGTTCAGGCTCCGACGTCCGACTGGGCGAACCTGCTCAGTCTCGTCCAGAAGGATGAACAGGAAGAGCTGCGCCAGATGCTCGTGGTTTCGCGGCAGCGCAAGGAGTTGCTCATCCGGCTGATTTACCAGCAACGCTATAAGAACGTCCTGGAGTTCTGGCTCTACATCCACATCCCGTTCACGATCCTGCTCCTCCTCTTCGCGCTGCTCCATGTCGCGGCCGTGTTCTATTACGGGAGGATTTCGTGGTGAGCCCCGGAGACCGTCGATGAGTTACGTCATCCAGCGCTCCTCGGGGCGCGGGCTGGCGCTGACGCAGGTGCGAAGCGATGTGCTGCGCATCGGACGGGGAACCAACGCGGAACTGCGCTCGGAGAATCCGGCCGTCGCGCTCGAGCACGCCATCATCGAGGCCGATGGCAGCGGCTACACCGTCACGGACAAAGGGAGCATCACCGGCACGTATGTCAACCGGCGGCCGGTGGAGACGGCGCGGCTTTCCAAAGGGGATGTCATCGAAATCGGCGACCTGCGGATCGAGGTGCAGGTCATTGAGCCGGCCAAACCGCTGTTCCTCCGTGTCAGTTCGACGTCGGCAGGCGCGTCGGCCTACCTCGGCGACGACGACGAAGAAGCGCCTGCGGTCAGCGGCGCGCGCGGCGGCGTGCTCAAGGCGCCGAAGATCGACTACGCCGATGCCTTCAAGCTGCGGCGCGCCTGGCTCACGAAGCTCACGCTCATGGCCATCCTGCTGGTCATCGCCTTTCTCGTCATCGCCGAACTGGCGAAGCCGGAACAGCAGACCGCGTTCATGCCGGGCGGTGTTTCGTCGGCACACGCGCGGGCCAGGGATGCCGACGGCGAACCGATCGCCAAGAACTGTCAGGCCTGTCACGACCCCTGGCACGGCGTGTCTGACGCGAGTTGCACGGAATGTCACGGGAAACTGCCGCACGCCGAGAATGAGAAAGGTGCGCCGGCTTGCGCTGACTGCCATTCGGAGCACCGCGGCATTTCCAGACTGTCAGCCGCTGCCGATGCGACCTGTGTCTCGTGCCACGGCGACGTGTCGGCGCACGTGAAGGATCCGCAGGCTCTGGCGAACCGGCCGCGCGAGATCCTGAGCATTACCTCGTTCGGCGAGAAACATCCCGACTTCACGCCGCTCGCGGATCCCGACACGCTTCTCTTCAATCATGCGTTGCACCTCAAGGCAGGCGGGATCTTCAATGGCGAGGGGCATCGGGAAGAGCTGCAATGCCTGCAGTGCCACAAGCTCGTCGAGACGAAGGGGAAGGTCGATCCGGCTCCGATCAGTTTCAAAGGTTCGTGTCAGCGATGCCACAAGCTGACCTTCGACGCGCGCTTTCCGGATGTCGAGGTTCCCCACGGCGGCGATCCGGGCCTCGTCTACGGATTCGTGCTCGCTACCTACGCCGGCAATCGTGACATCGTCGGAAAGAGTCCGGAGGAGATCCGGCGCATCCTGACGTCCCGGCCGCCGGTGGCACCCGACGAACGCGCCGTGCTCAACGCCGAACAGGTGATCAAGACGAAGTGCAGCAAGTGCCATGTGATCGAGCGGGCAGGGACGCGCATCGCCGCAAGACCCCCGAAAATCCTGACGCGGTGGTTCCTGAAATCAAAGTTTGCGCACACCCAGCACCGCAATCTGGCGTGCGAGTCGTGTCACGAAAAGGCACGGCGGAGCGTGAACACTGCGGACGTTCTTATGCCGGTACGGAAGGATTGCACGGGATGCCACGGAGTGCGGTCGGCCAAAACATCCAGCAGCTGCGCGACCTGTCATGAGTATCATGAGCACTCGAGACTCTTGTTGACGAAAATGGCGCCTTCGTTCCAGAAACGATCGCCACGCGTGGTGAAGGAGTTCGGAGGCGGATCCCGGATGCTCGAAACGGTTCTACTGTGGGCCATCGTGCTGTTGCTGCTGGTTGTGCTCGTCCCTGCGAGCATCGCGCTCGTGCAACGCATCCGTGCGGGAACGCCCGAGCGAGCCGCCGCTCCGCGTGCCGGCCCAGCACCGCCGGCCACGATTCCACCTCTGCAGGGAAGCGAAGCACCGTCCGCTCCTGCGCCCGTCCCCCCGCCCCCTCCCGCCACTCCGCGCAAAGAGTCCGGTGACGACACGCGAATGGCCGTGCTTCCTCCGCCGCAGCCGGAAGGCGGCGCGACGGTCATGGTGCAGTGGTATGGACTTTTGAACTGCACCGGCGGCGCGCTGGAGGGTCAGCGCTTCATCATCGAGGAGACCGGCCTGTATATCGGCCGCGACCCGGGAATGGCGCAGATCGTCATCGCCGACAGCAGAATTTCCAAGAGGCACGTCCGAATCATTCCGCGTGATGGTAAGGTAGTGGCCATCGATCAAAACTCGACGAACGGCACTTTCCTTGGGAAAGCGGGCGGCGAGCGCATCACGGAAGTTCAGCTCAAACGGGGAGATGTCCTCGTCCTGGCCGACAACGCGGCCACGTTTGTGTACCAGATTTAGCTGAAGGGGAGGGAGACCGCGGATGCGTCTGAGTCTCACGTCGATCTTCGTTCTGGCCCTGGCCGCGGCAGGCTTTGCACAGGAGTCGCGCCGGACACGGGCGGCCGTGCCATCGCCGGCCAGATCGCCCCAGGAACTGGCGACGGTCTCCGATCCACCGTCCTGCGCGCTGCCCCTGACGACGGCGGTCCCCGATGTCTGTACGGACGGGACCATCGGCAACGGGACCCCCGAGCCGTTCAGCGCGCTCTCGAAAGCGGAAGCGAATGAGATCGTCCGCGCAGCGGCCAGTGCGCTCGCAGGCGATACCGCTACCATCGCGATCGTCGATCGGACGGGGCGACCGGTAACGGTCTTCCGCCAGAAGAACGCCAACCCCGCGAACGACGACATCGCTCTCGGCGTCACCCGCACCGCGGCGTTCTTCAGCAACAGTCAGGCGCCACTGTCGTCGCGTACGGTTCGCACGATCGCGCAGGTCCATTTTCCTCCGGGCGTCGTCAACGCTCCCGTCGGTGCTCTCTACGGAATCGAGCAATCGAACCGCGGCTGCGATCTGAACCTATTGTGGAATCCGAATCAGTGCGTCCCGCGCGCGAAGTCGATCGCAAAGTTCCCCGCGTTCACAGGCGCCCCGAAACCATGTCCTGCCACGGACAAGTCGGGGTGTGGTCCGGGTCTCATCACCGGGAAAATTCTTCCCGACGATCCGCCCTATCCGCAGGAGATCACCAACCGCCCGCTCAACGCCGGCGGCATTCCGATGTATCGCATCCTCGACGTCACCGGCGTGAAGCAGGGCGTCGTCAAGACCGGCAAACTCCTCGGCGCGATTGGCGTGGTCGGGATTCCCGGAGACTCGCAACTCGGCGAGTTCGCCGCGGTCACTGGCGTGTTCGGCCCGCTCAACGCGGGGCTTGCGCCGATCGTGCCCCTGCCGAACTATCCGCTGCCGCAGCCGCAGAACGTATTCATCGACGGCATCCGGCTGCCGTTCATCGGCCCCGATCAGAAACTCAAGTTCAACAGCGATGGTCTGCCGATCGGACTGCAGCCTCTCACCGGCACCTCGCCGGGGACTGCCGCCGGGTTCACGGACGGGACGTTCGTCTATGGTCCCTTCAATGGCGGATGTCCGCCCAGCGGCTATCTGGCCGGCCCCTATGCAAGCGCGTTCCCGGGTGGGCTCACCGCAGCGGCTGTCGATGCGGTCGTGCAGCGCGCGGTGACCGCGTCCAAACGTACGCGCGCACAGGTCCGCCTCCCGCTGAGCAGCTACTCGCGCATGGTCATCTCGGTCGCCGACATCGACGGAACGCTCCTCGCGCACTACCGGATGCCCGACGCGTTGTTCGACGCCGTGGATGTCGTTCCGGCAAAGGCGCGCAACGTCGTCTACTTCAACAGCAGCGATCCGAACGCCCGTAACGACCTGCCGGGCGTTCCCGCGGGTTACTGGGTAACGACGCGTACGCTCGGCTTTCCGGCGCAGCCGTTGTATCCGCCGGGCATCGACTCGCAGGTGTTCGAGGTCGGCAACGGTCCCTGGTACGCGACGCTCTTCGTCGGCAACATCGCGAAGACGTGCAGCCAGGGGACGCAGGCTCCCAGCGACAATCAGAACGGCATCACATTCTTCGGCGGCGCGACGCCGCTCGTGCAGAACGGAAAGCTCGTAGGGGGTCTCGGCGTCAGCGGAGACGGCATCGAGCAGGACGACTACGTCACCTACCTCGGTGCCGGTGATCTGCTTCCGCCGGCCGACCATTGGGCCGATCAACTCAAGATCAATGGAGCACGCCTTCCCATGTTCAAGTTCCCCCGGAGCCCGGAAGGAGTCACGGAGTGCGGGGGGAAGCCGTGCGCGTAGGAAAACGATTCGCGATCGCTCTGCTGCTCGTGCTGGCATTGGTTCCGCGGTCTCGCGGTTCCGAGGTCGCGCAGCAGAACCAGCCGTCCGCGCAGTCCGGCGAGACGATGCAACCGCGCGACCCCTCAACTGCGGGCGCCATCACCATCAATGACGACCAGCCCGTGTACGCGGAGGGCGTGCCGTTCATGCTCACGGGCACGGCGATGCCGGGTTCCATCATCACCATCCTGATCGAGAAATCGGGGAACGGGCAGACCACGGCGGACGCGACCGGTCACTGGACGTTGATCTGGACACCGCCTGTTAAGACGGGAACCTGGACCATCACCGCAACATCGGGCGGGACGACGGCGACGCAACTTCTGCGGGTGCAACTGCCGGGGAACGTACAGAGGCAGCCGATCATCGAGCCTGCGTTGCACTACGGCGTGCCGGAGATTCCGCATCCGGAGGCGTATCAGGAGATGACGGACCGGTGGCGGATTGCGCCGCCGCCGTATGAGCTGACGGAAAAGACCCAGGGGCGCGCCGTAGGCGTCAAAGGGGCGACGCTCGATCCGTACAATCAGAACCTGCTCAAGGGCGATCTGCCCATTTTCGGCAAGGACTGGTTCTTCGCCTTCACCGGAATCAGCGACACGCTGGCGGAATCACGCACGTTGCCGACGCCGTCGGGCGTCAGCGCTGTCAAGCCGACGTCGATCACCGTCTTCGGCAAAGACAATCAGAATCTCTTTAACCAGAACCTCATCGCGTCGTTCGATCTTTTTCAGGGGTTGACGGCGTTCAAGCCCATCACGCAGCGCTTCAAGGCCACTCTGATCGGCAACCTGAACTACGTCCATCTGCGCGAGAACGGCCTGGTCAAGCCCGACGTCCGCCGCGGCACCAAGCGCACGGACGGCCAGGTCTCGCTCCAGGAGTTCTTCTACGAGCGGAAGCTGGCCGACGTCTCGCCCAACTACGACTTCATCTCCATCCGCGTCGGCTCCCAGCCGTTCAACAGCGATTTTCGCGGCTTCATCTTCAACGACACCAACCTCGGAGTCCGCGTCTTCGGCAACTTCGCGTCGAACCGCTACCAGTACAACCTGGCGTTGTTCGACCGGTTGGAAAAGGACACGAACTCCGGGCTGAATACGATGCAGCTTCGCGATCAGCAGGTGGCGATCGCGAACTTCTACTGGCAGGACTTCCTGGTTCGCGGGTACACGCAGCAATTCAGCGTTCATTACGTCCGCGACCAGGCCACGCTGCACTACGACCGCAACGGCATCCTCGTGCGCCCGGCGCCGGTCGGTGTCTTCACGCCGCACGAGATCCGCGCCACGTACCTCGGCGAGTCCGGCCTCGGGCACATCGGACGATTCAACGTGGACCACGCGGTCTACTACGTCTTCGGGACCGACGAACTGAACCCGATCGCCGGGCCGGATCCGAATCTTCGTCAGCGCAACGGCGTGAAGATCGGCGCGGCCAGCGCGGCCATCGAGGTCTCCTACGACCGCGACTGGCTGCGACCGCGCATCGCGCTGTTCTATGCGTCCGGCGACCGCAATCCCCGCGATCGCAATGCCCGCGGCTTCGACGCCATCTTCGACAGTCCTGCCTTCGCCGGCGGCGGCTTCTCGTTCTTCAACCGCCTCGGGATACGGCTCCCGACGACCGGTGTCGCACTCGTCGAGCGCGGCTCGCTTCTGACCAGTCTGCGCAGCTCGAAGGATGAAGGGCAGGAGCA
Organism: Thermoanaerobaculia bacterium; assembly: GCA_038244715.1. GTDB lineage: Bacteria > Acidobacteriota > Thermoanaerobaculia > Gp7-AA8 > Gp7-AA8 > JADGNZ01. The sequence continues at coordinate 25,785 of JBBRTE010000026.1, read as the reverse complement.
GTACGTCAATCCGGGCGTGCAGATCGTCAGCGCGGGACTCGACGTCGACGTCACGCCGCGGCTGAAGGCGATCTTCACCGGCAACTACATCCGCTTCGACGCCACTGAGTCGGTCGAGGCCATTCTCTTCCAGGGCAACATCCGCAAATCCCTCGGCACTGATCTGTCGGTCGGTCTCCGCTACCGGCCGATGCTGAATCAGAACATCGTCATCGTCGGGGGCAGCGCCCTCTTTCTGCCGGGCCAGGGATTCAAGGACATCTACGAAAAAGACCGGCCGCTCGTTCACGTCTTTACGAATGTGATTCTGACCTTCTGATGAAACGGATAACGATTGCTCTCGCCGCAGTACTCATCGTCACGCTGGCCGTGCTCCGCCTCCGCGCCCAATCGTCACCCGACCTTCCGCCGCTGATGCGGCAGACGCAGGTCGAGGCGGACGAAAAGAGCAGAGGATGCATGACGTGCCATCAGGGAATCGAGCCGATGCATGCGTCGGCCGCCGTGAAGCTCGCCTGCACGGATTGTCACGGCGGCGACGGAACGGCCCGCACGAAGGATGCCGCGCACGTCAAGCCGCTCCATCCCGAGATCTGGAGGACGTCGGCGAATCCGCAGCGCAGCTATACGGCCCTCCTCAAGGAGTCGCCCGAGTTCGTGAAGTTCGTCAATCCCGGTGACCTGCGTGTCTCGCAGGAGACGTGCGGCGGTTGTCATCAACGCCAGGTCAATGCCGTTCCGCGCAGCACGATGACGACGTCCGGTGTCTTCTGGGCCGCAGTCAGCTACGCCAACGGACTCGTCAGCCGGAAGCAGGGACTCCTCGGCGAAAGCTACGACCGGGCAGGGAACGCGACCGCGATCAAGCCGGCCACTCCGCCCACGGCCGACCAGATCGCGAAAGGTGCGCTGCCGATCCTCGTTCCGCTTCCTCGCTGGGAGATCTTTCAGCCCGCTGAATACTTCCGGGCATTCGAGCGCGGCGGCATCTCCGGCAGCAGCTCGTTCCCCGACATCGGCAACCCCAGCCCGGAAGCGGACGCCGGACGCCCGGATATCCGGCTCGGCAATCGCGGCCGCGGCACGGGCCTCCGCATCTCGCCCGCGCTCATCAACCTGAACAAGACCCGACTCAACGATCCGCATCTGTCATTCATGGGCACGAACGATCACCCCGGCGATTACCGCTCGTCCGGTTGCACGGGCTGTCACGTCGTCTATGCGAATGACCGCGACCCGCTGCACTCGGCCGGCTACGGCCAGTACGGCAACACCGGGCTCTCGATCACGGGCGACCGGACCATTCCGAAGAACGAGCAGGGCCACCCGCTCCGTCACCAGTTCACACGCGCCGTGCCGACGAGCCAGTGCATGTCGTGTCACATGCACCAGCCCAACTCGTTCGTGAACACCTATCTCGGCTTCACCATGTGGGACTACGAGTCGGACGCCGAACTGCTCTGGCCGAAGAAGCAGAAGTATCCGACCGAGGCGGAGAAGAGGGCGTCGCTGGAAGCGAATCCGGAGGGGGCGGCACCGCGCGGACTCTGGACGGACGAGAAGTTCCTGGAGAACGTCTCCGGACTCAACTCTCAGGCCAAGAACACGCAGTTCGCCGATTACCACGGCCATGGCTGGAACTTCATGGCCGTCTACAAGCGCGACCACAAAGGCAACCTGCTCGACGGCGATGACAAGGTCGTCCCGTTCGATGATCCGGCGAAGTTCAAGAAGGCCGTACACCTGCAGGACATCCATCTCGAGAAGGGGATGCACTGCGCCGACTGCCACTTCTCGCAGGACGAGCATGGCAACGGGCAGATCTATGCCGAGTACGGGAACAACATCGAGATCGAATGTCAGGATTGCCACGGCACGACGGCCGCGTACACGAACCTGCGCACGTCGGGGCCGGCGGCTCCTGCCGGCGGCGGAACGGATCTCCGTCTCGGCACGACGCCATTCGGTCAGCGCCGCTTCGCCTGGATCAACGGGCGGCTCTTCCAGCGCTCGATGCTGAATCCCGGGATGCAGTGGGAAGTGATCCAGGTCAAGGACTCGATCACGCCCGGCAATGCGCACTACAACGAGCGCTCCGCGTATGCGAAGACGATTCAACGAGACGGATCGACATGGGGTCCCTCCGCGGGAACGAATCCCGCGCACGCCGACGCGAAGATGACGTGCTATGCGTGTCACACGTCCTGGATGACGTCGTGCTCCGGCTGCCATCTGCCGCAGGAGCAGAACGTCAAGAGCGAAGTGCACCACTACGAAGGTGGCGAGACGCGCAACTACGCCTCGTACAACCCGCAGGTCATCCGCACCGACGCGTTCATGCTCGGCGTGAATGGGACGACAAAGGGTCACCGGCTCGCACCGGTGCGGTCGTCGTCCGCATTGGTCCTCAGCTCGACCAACGCGCTGCGCGACCGGATCTACATCCAGCAGCCGCCGATCTCCTCGCCGGGCTATTCGAGCCAGGCGTTCAACGCGCACGTCCCGCACACGGTGCGCTCGCGCGAGACGCAAGGCTGCGGAAGCTGTCACGTCACGAAGGAGAACGACAACAACGCCTGGCTCGCGCAGGTGCTCCTGCAGGGAACGAACTTCGTCAACTTCATCGGACGCTACGCCTATGTCGCGGAAGGGAAGGGTGGGTTCGAAGGGATCTGCGTCACGGAGTGGGATGAGCCGCAGGCGGTCATCGGCTCGTCGCTGCACCGCATCGTCTATCCCGACTACTACGCGAAGCACCAGGCCAACAAGATGGAGTTGACGACCGCGCACGAGCATCACGGCGACTCGCGGTCGCTGCAGATGCGCGGCGAGTTTATCTACAGCGCGAATGGCGAAGAGGGGTTCAGCGTCTACGACATCGCCAACATCGACAACAAGGATTTCTCCGAGCGCATCGTCTCGCAGCCGGTCTCACCGCTGGGCCAGCGCACCTTCGTGAAGACGAAGTTCGCGTCGGCCGTGGCGCTTCCGACGACGATGCCCGTCGCACCGACGCGTCAGACGCAGTTCATCCCCGAGAACGAAGAACAGCCCATCCACCCGCTCTACAAGTACGTGTACGTCGCGGACCGCGAGGAAGGGTTGATCCTCATCGACGTCACGACGCTGTCGGACGCGAACCCGTCGAACAACTTCCTCTCGCGTGCCGTGACCTTTAATCCCGGTGGGGCGCTCAACGGCGCACGCTCGATCTATGTCGCCGGCCGCTGGGTCTTCATCGGCGCGGAGAGCGGTCTGGTCATCATCGACATCGACAAGCCGCTGACACCGCGGATCGTGGCGACGATTCCCGAGCTGAAGGATGCGACCGGGATCGCGGTGCAATTCCGGTACGCGTTCGTGACGACGGCCGAAGGGCTGTCGAGCGTCGACATCACCGACCCCGCCCACCCGCGCGTGGCCGGACGTGTGGCGATCCCGGATGCGCGCAGCGTCTATGCGGCGCGCACCTACGCGTATGTGGCCGCGGGCTCGCGCGGGATGGTCATCGTGGATGTCGAACATGCGGAGCGGCCGGCCCTGCTGCCCTGGAAAGACGATCTTGAGCACGATGCCAATGACGTGAAGGTGGCCTCGACGAATGCGTCGACGTTCGCGTACGTCGCCGATGGCAAGCATGGCCTTCGGATCTATCAGCTCCTTTCGCCCGAATGGACCCCGGGGTACGCCGGCTTCAGTCCCCGTCCCGAGCCGCGCCTCATCGCCGGGCGGCACACCCACGGACCGGCCTTGGCGGTCTCCAAAGGCCTTGATCGCGATCGCGCGGTCGATGAAGGCGGTAACCAGGTCTCGATCTTCAACCGCATCGGCGCACGCCCGATGACGCTCCCCGAGATGCAGCGGCTCTACCTCCGCGACGGAAGGCTCTACACCGTCAGCGAGACGCCGACTTCGAAGCCGGTCACGAGGTGACGACGATGAAACGAGTGATGATCTTTTTCATGTTGATGACTGCCGGTGTCGCGCTGGCCCAGGCACCGCGCAAGGCAGCGCCCCAACAGCAGGCCGCACCCGCGCCGGCACCGACCGCCACGCCCGCCGCCCCTGTGCCGATTCAACCGCCGTCGGTTCCGGGCAGCTACGTCGGCGTCGCCTCGTGCGCGAACTCCGGATGCCACGGCTCGACGCAGCCCCTCAATGCCACACGCATTCTTCAGAACGAGTACTACACGTGGCTCAGCAACGATCGCCACGCCCAGGCCTACAACGTTCTCTTCAGCGACCGTTCCGCTCGCGTCGCCCGCAACATGCGCCTCAAGGGGAAGGCGTATCAGGAGACCGTCTGCCTCGATTGCCACACCACGAACCTCCCGGCACGCGCCGTGTCGGGCAAAGTCGACCTCGAAGATGGCGTCCAGTGCGAAACCTGCCATGGACCGGCCAGCGGCTGGCGCGCCGAGCACACGATGTCCGGCTGGACGCACGAGCAGTCCGTCGCTCGCGGGATGACCGATCTGCGCGCCCTTCCGACACGCGCTTCCGGCTGCCTCTCCTGCCACCTTGGCAACGACAAGAAGGAAGTCGATCACGAGCTGATCGCATCGGGACATCCAATCCTCGCGTTTGAGCTCGACAACTACACCGAGACGATGCCGCCGCACTGGCGCCGCGGCCACGACGCGACGACTGCGGACACGCACGGCGCGCGCGCGTTCGCCGTCGGCCAGGCGGCCGCCTTCAGCCAGTCGCTCGACAACCTCGCCCGCCACGCACGAGGCGACAAGTGGCCGGAGTTCTCCGACATGAGCTGCATCAACTGCCACCACTCGCTCGAGACGAGCGGATGGCGACAGGAGCGCGGCTGGCCGGGCCGCGCCGGACTGCCGGCATGGAGCCCGCAGCATTGGGCCGTCCTTCGATTGCTCGTCAACCGGGCCAATCCTTCTGCCCGCGCGCAGCTCGATGGTGACGTGCAGGCGATCGCCAGCCGCGTCGGACGGATGAACGATACCGGCGGCGTGCAGCAGGCCGCGTCCGATGCGAAGCGCATCATCGACGGCGTGACGCCGCAGATCGCGTCGCTGAGCTGGCGCGATGACGACGTCCGCGCGCTGATGCGGACGATCGCCGGCGACTCCGACTTCCTCCTCACGGCCGATGTCCATTCGGCCGAGCAGACCGCGCTGGCGCTGCAGAGTCTCGCTTCCGTGTTGACCCGCAACAATCCGCGTCTCCTCAAGAGCCCGATGACCGAGGCGATCGACGGACTGTTCGCTGAAGTGCAGAACCGCGAGCGGTACGAGCCTTCGCGCTTCGCGCAGAAGCTCGCGGCTCTTCGCGCCGCGTTGTAGATCGGTGTTCGCAGAGCGCAGGTCGGGACTATCCGTTCCGACCTGCCCGTGAACCTGCGTGCGGCGTCATCGAGTCTTCCGCGCGAGCCGAGCTGCCATTTCCTGTGCCCTTCCTCCCCAGTGGCAGGCCTTACCGCGCCTGTTGACTTCGCGACATAGTTAATGAATCATACGGGCACTCCCAAATCGGTGCCCCCGGATCCACCGGATATCCCTCGCTTCCCTTTTCTCGGGTAGTAACTGGCGAAGGCCGCGTTCGACCGATCGCTGCGTGCCCCTGTGTGTGTCTCTCTCTCTCTCTCAACCTTTTGGAGGAGGTGCCCATGACCCGAAGAGTTGTCCCAGTCGCGCTATTTCTTTCTCTGTTGTTCGTGGTGCAGGCGTTTGCCCAGGTGGACCCCGGAGTACGAGGCGGCGCGGCGGCGGCCGGCGCGCCGCTGGCTTCTGTCGCCGCGAACAACCCAGTGACGATCCTGAATTTTTTCAACGATGCGAAGGACCGCTTCATCGAGGTCGACTCGGTGTCCGGTACGGTGGCGGGGGAGGAAGGCTTCGGACTGGGGCCGCGCTATAACTCCAGAAGTTGCGTGGCCTGTCACGCACAGCCGGCCGTTGGCGGCTCGGCACCCGCGATCAACCCGCAGGTGGCGGATGCGACGGCGGACGGAGCGAGAAACACGATTCCATCATTCATCAGCAGCAGCGGTCCAGTGAGGGAAGCGCGATTCCCGTTCTTCTTCGATGCCTTCGGCAATCCCGACACGAACCGTCCGAATGGCGGCGTCGAGGATCTCTACACGATCGCCGGTCGCGTCGACACGCCGTCCGGGTGCAACACCTCGACCATTTTCCAGCCCGGCTTTTCGACCGCCGTGGCCACGGGCAACGTGATCTTCCGCATCCCCACGCCGACGTTCGGCGCGGGACTGATGGAAAACATCGACGATTCCACGTTGCTCGCCAATTTCCACGCGCAGCAGAACAACAACGTTGGGGTCGATGGTGCCTTCAACCACAACGGAAATGACGGCACGATCAGCCGCTTCGGCTGGAAGGCCCAGAACAAGTCGCTGGAGATCTTCGCGGGCGAGGCCTACAACGTGGAGATGGGCGTCAGCAACGAGCTCTTCACGCAGGAGCGTCCGCTGCCGGGCGAGGACAACAACAACGGACTGACGTCTGCATGCCGCGTCAATGCCACGCCCGAAGATCACACGAACTTCAACACTACCGCGATCGGCACGCTGAGCGACACGGTGCAGTTCGCGTTGTTCATGCGCTTCCTGGCCGCACCGACGCCATCAACGACCGTTCCCGGCGGTTCGGCGTCCATCGCCAATGGCCGCGCTCTCTTCAACGCGGTCGGCTGCAACGTCTGCCATACGCCGTCTCTGACAACCTCGCCGTCGCGCTTTACGCCGAGCCTCGGCCTTGCTACCGCGAATCTGTTCAGCGATCTCGAGGTCCATCACATGGGTTCGGGCCTGAATGACAACGTCTCGCAGGGCGGCGCCGGCGGCGACGAGTTCCGCACCGCCCCGTTGTGGGGTCTGGGCCAGCGCATCTTCTTCCTGCATGACGGGCGCACCAAGGACCTGAATGTCGCGATCGAAGCACATGACACGTCCGGATCGGAAGCAATTTCGGTGGAAAGCAACTTTGATCTCCTGTCCACGTCGCAGAAGCAGGACGTGCTGAATTTCCTCCGATCGTTGTGACGCAACTTCATCGCTGATTCTGTGAAGGCCGGGCCGCTGACGGTTCATCGTCAGCGGCCTCGCATTCCGAGGAGGAGCAATGCCGCGTTTTCGCTTGCTGCCGCTGTTGCTGCTATCCGCGCTCATCTGGCCCGGAACGGCCGGCGCGCAGACCACGCCCTCGAGCGGAGAAATGACTCCTGCCGAGGCTCCGCAGCCCGGGCAGCTCCGTAAAATTCCGACGGATGTCATCCTCGTGAAGGGCGCCACTCCCAGTGCGAGCGATTCGTCCACACCGCTGCCGGAAGGCGGCGCCGTCGCGAGAGACTTCTATCGCAATTCCTACTTCGGCCTTTCCTACGCGCTTCCAACCGGATGGGTCGAGAAGCATCAGGGGCCTCCACCCTCGGGCAACGGGGCCTATGTCCTGACGCTGCTGAGGCCCGGTCCCGCATACAAGGGGGCGTCGAAGGGATCCCTGCTGATCACTGCCCAGGATCTCTTCTTCAGCCTGAATCCGGCTCACAATGCCGTGGAAGCGATTCAGTTCGCGAAAGAGACGCTGGCAAGCAGCTACAAGGTGGAGCAGCCGCCCACGCAGGTCACGATCGCTGGCCACTCGTTCGCCCGATTCGACTACACATCACCGGTCGCCCAGCTGCATTGGCACATGCTGGCCACGGAGATCCGCTGTCATGCCATTCGCTTCGTATTCACGAGCGCCGACTCCGACCTGATCGAGTCGCTGATCAAGGACATGGACGGGATGAAGTTGCCAGCCGACGCGGACGCCATCGCGGGAACCGGCGGTACCGAGTCACCGGCGTGCGTCGCGCACTATGCTGAAGGCTCGAACGTGACGTACAAGGTCGATCCGCTATTCAACGAGAAGAAATTCAATGCGATCCCCGTCCGCATCATCATCGACAAGGCGGGGAAGGTTCGCCACGTTCACGTCATCAGTGCCTACGCGGAGCAGGCCCGTGGCATCACCGACGCCCTGATGCAATGGCGTTTCAAACCGTACATCCGAGACGGCCAGCCCGCTGAGGTGGAGACTGGGATCCTGTTCGGCGTTGGGTCGAATGCAGCGAAATCGGCCGCGTCCGGCGCCCCCCGCACGACGAAATCGTCCGACTGAACCCGTGCTGGCAGAGTTCGTGCTGAGGCTGCTGGTGAAAGATAGGGGGACATATGGGATTGCTATGGTTTCTGATCGTCGGTGCAATTGCAGGCTGGCTCGCTGGACAGTTCATGAAGGGTGGCGGCTTCGGTCTCGTCGGTGACATCATCGTCGGCGTCATCGGAGCCCTTCTCGGCGGCTGGTTGTTCGGTAAATTCGGAGTCTCCCTCGGTGGCGGACTCCTCGGCAGCATCATCGTCGCCTTCATTGGCGCGGTCATCCTGCTGTTCCTCATACGCCTCGTCAAACGCCGGTAACGTCATCGGGAGTGTGGCGGCTCCGGCTGCCATACTCCCGATACATCCGCGGGGCGCGACAGGCGTATCGTCCGGGCATGAGTTCGACGGAAACGCGGTAACTTCGTCACCCGCACTACACTTCGTCGATGACGATCCCTGTCCTCACCATTCCCGGCCTCTGGAACTCCGGGCCCGAGCACTGGCAGACGCATTGGGAAGCCCGGCATCCATCGATGCAGCGATTGCAGCAACGTGACTTTGATCAGCCGGATCGCAGCGAGTGGGTGGCCACGCTCGAGTACGCGGTCAGAAACTCCGAGACGCCTCCGGTGCTGGCTGCGCACAGCCTGGGGTGTGCGCTGGTCGCGCAATGGGCCGAAGATTGTGGCGGGGACGGAGTCCTCGGCGCGTTTCTCGTCGCTCCGAGCGACGTCGAAGCTCCGGACTATCCGATCGAGGGACGCAGTTTTTCGGAGATGCCGCGTACGAGACTGCCGTTCCCCAGTGTCGTGATCGCCAGCACGAATGACGCATACGTGAGCATCGAGCGCGCGCATCGGTTCGCCACCGACTGGGGCAGCCGCCTCCTCCTCATCGGTGAGGCGGGACACATCAACGCGGACGCTGGCTACGGCCCGTGGCCCGAAGGGGAAGCGATGCTGCTCGAGTTCTGCAAGAGCCTCGGCGGCTGATCACCAGACCTCGCAACGCTTTCCGGCAGGACGCACCATCGCCGCATCGGCCTTGCAGCCGAACGTGGCGGCGAACTCCGGGATGTTGGAGAGCGGTCCGATCACGCGGTATTTCGCAACCGGGTGGGGATCGCCCTGCACCATCAGACGCTGCGTCTCGGGCCGCGTCTCGTCTCCGCGGAACTGACCCCAGGCGATGAAGAACTGCTGCGCGGGTGTGAACCCGTCGATGACCGCGGCGGGCCTGGTCTGCTGCGCTTTCTGAAACGCGAGCCACGCGATCTTCGCGCCGGCCAGGTCCCCGATCGACTCGCCCAGCACGAGCTTTCCGTTGTGATGGATGCCGGGCTCGATGAAGTAGCTCTCGAACTGATCGGAGACGCAGGACGTCCGTTCCTGGAAGCGCTTCAGGTCTTCCGCCGTCCACCAGTTGTTGAGACGTCCCTGTGCGTCGAACTTCGCTCCCTGATCGTCGAACCCGTGGCTGATCTCGTGTCCGATGACCACGCCGATCGCGCCATAGTTCACCGCATCGGCGTTGTGCAGATCGAAGGCAGGAGGCTGAAGGATGCCGGCGGGAAAGACCACTTCATTCAGCAGCGGGTTGTAATACGCGTTCGACGTTGGTGGGGTCATGCCCCAGCGGCCGCGGTCGACCGCTTTGCCGATCAGCGACAGATCTTCGGCCGTGCCGAACTTCAATCCGCCGACGACATTCTGCCAATGCGACGCGGGACTGATCGCCACGCTGCTGTAGTCCTTCCATTTGTCCGGGTACCCGACTTTCGGATTGAACGTTGCCAGTTTCTCCAGTGCACGCTTCTTCGTCTCCGGCGTCATCCAGTCGAGGCCATGGATGGTGTCACCCATCGCCGCGAGCAGGTTCTTCACCATCTCCTGCATCCGCGCCTTCGCCTCGGGCGGGAAGTAGCGTTCCACGTAGCGGCGGCCGAGGGCTTCACCGAGGAGAGAGTCGTCGGCTTCGACGCACCGCTTCCAGCGCGGCTTCATCTCCGTCGAGCCGCCGAGGTACTTCCCGTAGAACGCGAAGTCCTGTTCGGCGATCGGGGCCGAGAGATTGCGTGCGGCATTATTGATGACGTTCCAGGCGAGGTATGCCTTCCAGGTGCTCAGCGGCGTCGAGCGGAGCTCTTTCTCGACAGCGCCCATGTACTCCGGCTGATCGACGTTGAGGTCGGCCGGTGCCACGCGGGCGTGAGCGAGGTAGCGGGTCCAATCGAAGTGCGGCGTGAATTTCTGCAGCGTGGCGACGGCATACTTGTGATCGGTCGCCGCGGGGTCGCGCAGTGCGACGTTGTCGAGTTGCGCGGTGGCCAGGCGTTTTTCCATCGCGAAGATGGCGTCGCTGGCATGCCTGGCCGCGGCGTGGCTCCATCCGGTCAGCTCGAACATTTTCGCGACGTGGACGCGGTACTTCGCGCGGGCGTCAGCGAACCGCTTCTCCGGCTTGAGGTAATAGTCGCGATCGGGAAGCCCGAGGCCGGCGGCGAAGACGCGGGCGATCACGAAGCCTGGATTGTGGTTGTCAGACGTTGATCCGATGCCGAACGGCGCGTACATCTGCAGGTCGTGAAGACCGGAGATCGCCAACTGGAGATCGGCGGCGGTGCGAATGGCACTGATCTCGTCGAGCAGTGGACGAATGGGTTTCGTGCCGAGAGCGTCGATGCTCTTCTGGTCCATGCAGGAGGTATAGAAGTCGCTGATCTGCTGATCGACGGAACCGGCGGGCCAGTCCTTCCGCTTCGTCTCGTCGTCGAGGAGAGCGCGCAACTGTTCCTTGCTCTGTTCGCCCGCCGCCCACCGCCGGCTCCAGCGCTGCATCGAGCCGGGAATCGGGTTCGCGGCGCGCCACGCACCATTCGCATAATCGAAAAAGTTCGTACAGGCGTCGGCCTTGGTGTTGATGTCCTGCACGAAGACGCCGCGCTCGGGCGGGGTCTGGGCGACGATCGTCGTGGCAAGGAAGATAGCGAGCGAAAGCGAGCTGTTGCGCATGACGCCCAGTATAAGTTGGGGTGTGTGGGAGAGCGGGTTACGGCGCGCTGAATCGAAGGTTGTTCACAAATTCGCGATCCGTGAGCGATCGCAGAAACGCGGCCAGGTCCGAGCGTTCGGCCGCATCCAGCGAGAGCTTGCGCGCGACGGCGTAGCGATCGATGACATCTTCGAGCGTGTCGATGCTGCCGTCGTGCATGTAGGGAGCCGTCAGCTCGATGTTGCGCAGCGTCGGGACGCGGAAAGCGCCGTCCGTGACGCCGTTGCGGACGAGCACGGGCTTCGTTTTCGAATGTCCCGCGTAGCGTGATTCGCCGGAGAAGTTGAAGCCCTGATGACATTCGGAGCAACCTGCGCGAGCCGTGAAGAACAGCCTCATGCCCCGCCATTCGGCCGGCGAGAGCGCGTTGGAGTCGCCGCCATAGACGAGGCGGTCGTAGGCCGAGTGTCCGGAGATCAGGGCGCGCTCGAACGCAGCGAGCGCCTTTGCGATGTTGCGAATCGACACCGGATGCCGCTCGCCAGGGAACGCCGTGCGGAACATCGCTTCGTCTTCGAATCGGGCCAGGATCTCGCGTTCGTGGCCGGCTACGCCAAGCTCGATCGGGTGTGTGTTGAACATCGGCACCAGCGCCTGTTGCTCGAGGGAGCGGACGCCCGTGCTGTCCCACGTGTAGCTGGCGTTGTATGCAGCGTTGGTGAGGGTCATGGCGTTGCGGGTGTGATGCTGGCCGGTCGATCCGATCGCCGTCGGACGTCCGTCGCTGAACGCGTGGCGCTGCTCATGACAGTCGCCGCACGCCTGCGTTTCGTTCGCGGAGAGTCTGCGGTCATAGAAGAGACGGCGGCCAAGCGCGAACTTGGCCGGTGTCTGCAGGTTGTCCGGTTCGGTCAGCGGCAAGGGAAAGCCGGCCGGTAGTTGCCAGGCGAAGCGCGTGTCCGACGGCGCCGCGGAGGGTGGAACGACGCCGCTGCACGCCGCGGCGACGAGCGTCACCGCGGCGATCAGGGAGCGCCCTTTCACCACGAGCGGAAGGAGGAGGTCTGTGCGGTCAGCGCAACGGTCTGGCCGTGGATGATCTCGCGCTCGCCGACCCACTTCGCGAAGGCGTCGACCTTCGCGGGGTCGAGGCCGGCGGCATCGGCGCGGCGTGCCGCGACGAAACTCTTCATCGCGATCAGCAGCGCATCGGCGCGCGGACGATCGCCGGAAAAGAGGTCGGTGTACGTCGTCCTCGCCTCGTCGATGCGGTTCAACCCCAGATACGCCTCGGCGCGATACTCGAGGGCGGGCGTGTAGTCTGGCGAGAGCGCCAGCGCCTGGTCGTACGCCTCGAGCGATTCCTTGAACCTGCCCATCTTGCGGTAAGTGAATCCGAGCTCGCTGTACGCCTGGAAGAGCTGCGGGTCGTTCTTGACTGCACGCTCGAGGTCGGCCGCTGCGTTTTCCAGCCCTTTCGAGAGTTTTGCCTGTAGCTTCGCCGCTTTCTGCGGGTCCGTGGCGGCGACCGCTTTCATCTCATCGTGGGTCTTCGACAGCCCATCGATGCGGCGTTCAGCGTTGTTGTAGAAATCCACCGCCTGATCATGCGGCGAGCGCTGCTGCATGCTGGGCGGCGGCGTGGAGCCCATCCCTCCGCCCCCGGAACTTGAGGCCATCGCGGCGGGGATCGAAAGGACCGTGGATAAGAACAGGATGGTGGCGGCGCGTTTCATAGAACTCCTCCTGGCGCTGATTATGGACCTGCCGGGCGCGGCCGGTGGCTCGTCGTCCGTCAGGAATCTGTGAGAAAACCTGTCCCCTGCCGCATGGAGCATTACCGGCGCCTCAGGCTCCGCGGTGCCGATACAGCAATGGATAGGGATCGGTGGGGGTGCCGCCCCACCAGCGGCGGTCGGGATCGAGACGAACGACTGCGAAGTGAAGGTGCGGCGTGTTCCTCGGCGCATTGCCGCTGGTCCCGACGTACCCGATCACTTCCCCGCGATGCACCTGCTGCCCTTCGCGCAGTCCCGCCGCGTAGCCGTCGAGGTGCGCGTAGTAGTAGCACCAGCGCGCATCCGGATCGAACTGGTAGATGGTCAAGCCACCCGCATGACTCGTGAAGAGTTTTTTCACGACTCCGTCGTCGGCCGCGAACACAGGAGTGCCACGCGGAGCAAGGATGTCGATCGCGCCATGGCGCCGCGTGTCTCCGCCCCGCATCTCATTAAAGCTCTCATGCAGCGTGCTCGGATCGATTCCGGAAACAGGCATCGTCAGGGGACGGGGCGCTGAAGGATCGCCGGGGATGATCGACGGGTGGGGAGTCTCCGCGGACGTCGGAGACGGCCGCGTGGTATTTGGAGTCTTTCCAGCCGCCACCCACGCCAGCGCCGCGATACACGTCGCGCCGAGGACAGCTGCAGGAAAGAAGGGACGCATGCCGGAACGTGCAGCACGAATGACGCCAGATGTTCGTTTGGGCGCTGGGAGCTCGCCGAACGGGAACCGCCGCCCGACCGGTCTACGCGTTTCGTGCCGCCGGCAATCGGAGTTCCGCCCTCACCCCACCCGCTGACGACTCGGCGAGCTGGATCGAACCTCCGTACACCTCGGCGAGGTCGCGCACGATGGAAAGACCGAGACCGGAGCCTGAGCCTGCTTCATCGGCGCGGACGCCGCGTTGCAGAACCGCGTTGCGCATCGCAGGATCGAGACCTGCCCCGTCGTCGTCGATCGTGATCACGATGTGCTCTCCGGCGTCGGACGAAGTCAGCTGCACACGCGCGCGCGCCCACTTGCAAGCGTTGTCGAGGAGATTGCCCAGCATCTCGTCGAGGTCTTCGCGCTGGACGCGGACCGTGTGCTCGGGCGCGACGTGAACATCGATGGCGAAGCCGCGGCCAGCGTGCAGGCGGAGGAGCGTTCGCGCCAGGCCATTCGCGGATTCGATGACCGCGCATCGCGTTCCCGGTGCGGGGCCCGCCGCGGCCGCGCGGGTCTGCGCGAGGTGATAATCGAGCTGGGCGCGCATCCGCTCGATCTGCGTCCGCATCTCGGTGGCCAGCTCGTGCTGACCGGAAGCATCGGCGCGTTCCAGTTCATTGGTCAGCACAGCAAGCGGCGTCTTCAGACCATGGGCGAGATCGCCTGCCTTGGCCAGTGCTCGCCGGACGAGCGCATCACGCTGCTCCAGCAATCCGTTCAACTCACTGACCAGCGGTCCGACCTCGGATGGGTAGTCGCCTTCCACGCGCTCGGCTCGCCCCTCGCGAACCGCCGCGAGCCGTACGCGCAATTGATCGAAGGGCGAGAGCCCCCGCTTCATCTGGAAAAATCCGATTGCGACCAGGATGATGGCGAAGAGGAGAACCGCATGCCGGTCGAAGGTGAAGGCGATCGTGCGCGGGTAGCGGTGGAAGAGCGCGAGCGAGGCCATGTGTGAGAGGCCCAGCAGTCCTGCCACAAAAATGACGGAGCCGAGGAGGAGTCGCGAGCGGAAGGATTTCAGGGTTGGGCCTCGATCCGGTAGCCCAGGCCGCGCACAGTCTCGATGAAGGAGGCACCGAGCTTCCGCCGGAGGCGGGCGATGAAGACCTCCACCGTGTTCGAGTCGCGATCGAAGCTCTGCGCGTAGATGTGCTCCGTCAGTTCGTTCTGTGAGACGACGCGTCCGCGCTGGTGCATGAGGTACGACAGCACGCGAAACTCGTGAGCGGTCAATTTCACCGGCAGGCCGTCCAGCGTGGTGCGGCCGGTACGTGGATCAAGGACGACCGCGCCGCTTCGCAGCTCCGTGCTGACCTGCCCGCTCGCGCGGCGGATGAGGCCTCGCAGACGAGCCAGGACTTCTTCCATTTGAAACGGCTTGGCGACGTAGTCGTCGGCGCCGCCGTCGATTCCCTGAACCTTCTCGTGCCACGTGTCGCGCGCCGTCAGCACCAGCACGGGAAACGACAAGCCGGCCGCACGCCAGCGGCCCAGCAGCGTCAGGCCGTCGATTTTCGGAAGTCCAAGATCGAGGAGGACGGCGTCGTAGGTCTCCGTCGTGGCCAGGAAATCGCCGCGTTCTCCATCGAGCGCGCAGTCGACGGCGTACCCGGCATCGCCGAGCGCCAGCGCGATCTGGCGGGAAAGATTGGGTTCGTCTTCGATGATGAGGATGCGCATTGGAATGGTCTGCCACCCGACCTCACACCACTTCACCTGAACGTCGCCTGAACACACCGTTCAATCTCGGTTCAGCGCGTCCGTCGCAGGCTGCGAGGCATGATCTCACTGCAAGGCCTCAGCAAGACCTACGACACGCCGGCAGGAGCGTTTCTCGCGCTGCGGAACATCGACCTGCAGATCGATGCCGGCGACTTCGTGGCGATCGTCGGCAGATCGGGAAGCGGCAAATCGACACTTCTGAATATGGTGGGTGGCATCGACCACCCGTCTTCCGGATCATTGACGGTTGGCGGCGCGGCAATTCAGTCGTTGACGCACAATCAGCTCGCGTTGTGGCGGGGGAGAACCGTCGGGTTCATCTTCCAGTTTTTCCAACTGCTGCCGACGTTGACGGTTGCGGAGAACGTGATGTTGCCGATGGACTTCTGCGGCACGCGTCCGGCGCGGGAACGGCATCCGCGCGCGATGGAGTTGTTGGAGCGCGTGGCTCTTGCCGATCAGGCGAACAAGCTGCCGTCGGCGCTGTCGGGCGGCCAGCAGCAGCGTGTGGCGATCGCGCGCGCTCTGGCCAATGACCCGCCGATCATCCTCGCCGACGAGCCCACCGGCAATCTCGACACGGAGTCGAGTGTGGCGATGTTCGCGCTGTTCGCGGAACTGGCCGCTGAGGGGAAGACGCTGCTCGTGGTAACGCACGACCGCGAGGCGGCACAGTCGGTCAGCCGTACCGTCACGATCGTCGATGGGTGCGTGGCGTGATCGCGCCGCGCTGGCGGAAAGCGCTGCGCGACCTCAGCGAGCGGCCGCTGCGCACGGCGCTGGCGGTCGGCGCGATGGCCGCGGGCGTCTTCGGTGTCGGCATGATCCTCACGTCGTGGTCGATCCTGACGCGCGAACTGAAGACGACGTATAGCGACACGCGTCCGGCCTCGGCGATTCTCGTGCTCGACGGGTCGGATGTGAGCGATGCACTCGTCGATGCAGTGCGCCACATGCCCGGCGTGAGAGACGCCGAAGCGAGGCCGGTCATCGGCGGGCGGTTGCGCGTCGGACCGGACCAGTGGGTGCCGCTGACGTTGTTCGTCGTTCATGACTTTCGCGACGTTCGTCTCGATCGGTTCACTGCGGATGCGGGGGCCAACGCTCCGGCGAAGGATGAAGTCCTGATCGAGCGATCCTCGCTATCGGTCGCGCGATCGGCGATCGGCGATCGCGTCATCGTTCGGACGAGTGACGGCAACGAACGTGCCCTGCGCATCGCCGGAACGGTCCATGCCGCTGGCCTCGCACCGGGATGGATGGAACATGGCGTGACCGGCTTCGTTTCGGCGCGCTCGGTGCTGCGTACCGGCGCACGCGCGGAATCCGCCCAGTTGCGCATCCTGGTGGCCGGCGATCGACTCGACGAGCGTCACATTCGCGAGGTGGCGAGCCGGGTCTCCGACTCGCTTGCGGCGTCGGGCCGGAAGGTCACGAGGGTCGAGGTGCCCACCCCCGGCCGTCATCCCCACGCCGCGCAGATGGATACGTTCCTTCTTCTCCTCGGCACCTTCGGGGCATTGACGTTCGCACTCAGCGCGGTGCTCGTGGCGAACATGATTCACGCGTTGCTGACGGAGCAGGTGCGCCAGGCGGGTGTGATGAAAACCCTCGGCGCCTCCACCCGTCAGATCGCCGCGCTCTACCTCGGGCAGGTGTTGCTTCTCGCGCTCGCCGCACTCGCGATCGGAATTCCACTCGGACTGATGGCCGGGCGTGCGTATGCGGCGTTCTGCGCAAGCATGCTCAATGCGACGATCCGCGATGCGACCCCGCCGTTCTGGATCTTCGCCTCGGAAGCCGCGGCAGGAATCCTGATCCCGCTGCTCGTGGCGCTGGGACCGGTCGTTCACGCGTCGCGCATCAGCATCCATGAAGCGTTCAGCAACGACGCCGGCCGGCGGCCCTTCGGCACCCGCGCGTTCGACCGGTGGCTGGCACGGAGGGCGTGGCTTTCGCGGCCGTTGATGCTGTCGCTCCGCGCGACGTTTCACCGGCGAGGGCGTCTGGTGCTGACCGTGGCCACGCTGGCAGTGGGAGGTGGGGCCTTCATCGCGGCGCTGAATGTCTCGGCGGCCTGGACGCGAACCCTCGCTGCGGATGCCGCGGCACGGCGGTTCGACGTTCAGGCGGTGTTTCCGCGTCCGTATCCGATCGGCGATGTGGCGCGGGCGCTGGGCAGTGTTCCCGACGTCGTGCATGCGGAGTATTGGACGGAGGCCGGGGCCTCAATGGCCAACCCCGCCGTTGTGGGCGAGCCGCGGGTGAGTCTCACGGGTCCTCCGTTGGACTCGAAGCTGCTCGTGCTGCCGCTGATCGCGGGACGATGGCTGAAGCCGGGGGACCGCGACGTGGCCGTGATCAACCAGTCGGTGGCGTCGCGCGATCCGTCGCTGCGCGTCGGCGGGGACATCCCGTTGCGCGTCAATGGAACGGTCGTGCGCTGGCGCATCGTGGGCCTCGTAAAGGAGCTCGCGCCGCATGCCGCCGTCTATGCGCCGTCGCAGACGATCCTCCGCGCGACCGGCCAATCGCCCGACCGGACCCGGAGCGCACGGATCGTGACCCGCAGACATGACGTGGCCGGACAGGTCGCGGCATCGAAGGCGATCGAGCGGGCGCTGGAGAGCAGCGGGATTGACGTCAGCGGAATCCAGGCGCTGAGCGATGCGCGCAAGTCCTTCTCCGACCATCTCGTCATCATCAAGTCGGCGTTGATGTTCGCGGCGCTACTGGTCGTTCTCGTCGGCGGACTCGGACTCACGACGACGTTGACGCTCAACGTCTTCGAACGGACGCGCGAGATCGGGATTCTGAGTGCGATCGGCGCGACGCCGCGCACGATTGCGGGCGATGTCCTCTTCGAAGGGCTGGTGATCGCCGGTCTGAGCTGGGTGGCGGCGGTCCTCGTCGCGATTCCGATCACCTTCGCGCTCGACGCGGCGACCGGTCAGATGTTCATCCAGAGTCCGCTCGACTTTTTTCTATCGCCGGCCGCGGTCGCTGCATGGCTGCTGCTGGTTCTGGTTCTCGCCGCGCTGAGTAGTTTCATTCCGGCGCGGCGTTCCGCAAGACTCGCTGTCAGGGAGGCACTCGCGTATGAGTAAGAAATCGTCGTATGTCGTGATTCTCATCGTCGTCATCATCGGCGCCGCGCTGATCTTTGGAGGAGGCCACGCCCTTTGGCAGGCGCTGCTTCGTATGCACGGCGTGCATTGATCGTTCCGTCATCCGACGAACATTCCGATTCCGGCCGCGAACATCAACGGGGCCGCCGAAGTGGCGTTCGAGCCCTAGAGTTCCCTACGGCGTTGGACGGGACGGGACTTGCAGCAGGACCAGACAATCGCCGAACTCGTTCTCAACATTTGTACACTGTGAGGATGTTGCCTCCAGAGCTGCTCTCTCAATTCGAAGCCGCGGGGTTTCTGACGGCGGACGTCGTCGAGGAGTTCCTTCACTCGGGCCTCACCCTCGAGCAGCTCATGCTCGACCTGATTCCGAGCGCGCAGAAATTCGCCATTCCGCCGATCTCGAACTATTTCGTCGGCGCGGTCGCTCACGGCTCGAGCGGTGCGCTCTACGGTGGCGCGAACTACGAGTTTCCCGGCCAGGCACTCAGTTTCTGCGTGCATGGCGAGCAGGCTGCGACGGTGAACGCGATGGCCCATGGCGAGCGCGGGATCGACCTTCTCGCCGTCTCCGCCGCCCCATGCGGATACTGCCGTCAATTCCTTAACGAGCTCACGACAGCGACGACCCTGATGGTGATTCTGCCGAACATGCGGGCGACTCCGCTGACCCAGCTGCTCCCCAGCGCGTTCGGCCCTGGAGACCTCGGGGTGACCGCTGCGCTGATGACGCCGCAGTCGCATGGGATGACGCTGAGTACGCCTTCCGACGACGTCGCGGACGCGGCGCTGCAGGCCGCGAATGCCTCGTACGCGCCGTACAGCGGCAGCGTCGCAGGCGTGGCGTTGAAGACGGAGGGCGGCGGACTCTTCGCCGGATCCGTGGCCGAGAACGCGGCGTTCAATCCGAGCATGTCGCCGCTCGAAGCGGCGGTAGTCAACCTCGTGATCGGGGGCCGTCGGAAGTACGCCGAGATCGTCGACGCCGTTCTGGTCGAAGCGGCCGGCGCGAACGTCAGTCAGGCCGACGCCACCCGCGCCATTCTCCGGACGATGACCGACGTTCCCCTTCGCGTCTACAAGGCGGTCCTTCCCTCCGTCGGCTGAGACGATCCGGTATGACGCGAACGCGCGCACTCGCTCTCGTCGGCCTGGCCGAGCTTCTCGGCATGTCGCTGTGGTTCACCGCGTCGGCAGTCGCCCCTCGCATCGCTTCGGAATGGCACCTGACCGCGGGCACCACGGCATGGCTCACGCTGGCGGTGCAACTCGGCTTCGTCGCGGGAACGCTGTTCAGTGCGATGTCGAATCTCCCCGATGTCGTCAGCGTGCGGCGCCTCTTCGCGATCTCGGCACTGGCCGGTGCGATCACCAACGGCTTGTTCGCGTGGCTGGCGCATGACGCGACGACCGCGATCGCGTTGCGTTTCGCGACCGGTGTCTTTCTCGCTGGCGTCTATCCACCGGGGATGAAGATCATCGCCACGTGGTTTCGCGAAGGCCGCGGCTTCGCGCTCGGTGTGCTCGTCGGTGCGCTGACTCTGGGGAAGGCATCGCCGTATCTGCTGAATGCCATCGGGTCCGGGAACTGGCGCGTCAATGTCGCGTTTTCGTCCCTGCTGGCGGTCGCTGGCGGTCTGATCGTGCTGCTGTTCGTTGACGACGGTCCGTACGCGTTCCCCAATCAGCCGTTCGATCTCGCGCAGGCCGCTGACATCGTGCGCAACCGGTCGGTGCGGCTCGCGAACTTCGGTTACTTCGGTCACATGTGGGAGCTCTATGCGATGTGGACATGGATCCCGGTGATGCTGCGTGCGAGCATGGAGCCACGGCTGGCGGAGACCGGCTCCTTCATCGTCATCGGAAGCGGCGCCGTCGGCTGCGTCGTCGCGGGCCGGTATGCCGACCGCGTCGGGCGAACGGTCGTGGCGTCGGCGGCCATGATCGCCAGCGCAACCTGTTCCATCGCCATCGGCTTTCTCTTTGGCGGGCCACCGCTGGCGCTGCTCGCCGTCGCGGCGATCTGGGGTGCGACGGTGGTCGCCGACTCCGCGCAATTTTCTGCGTGCGTGACGGAGCTCTCGGATCCGCGTTACATCGGAACGGCGCTGACACTGCAGACGTGCATCGGCTTCCTCATCACGACGGCCTCGATCCGCCTGATGCCGGTGATCCAGAACGCCGTCGGCTGGCGCTGGGCGTTCGCCGTTCTCGCTCCCGGTCCGATCCTCGGCACGATCGCGATGCTGCGCCTGCGAGCCCTGCCGGAGGCGACGCGAATCGCGCAGGGGAGGCGGTGACCGGAGAGGGGAGGGTTGAGGATCCCCACGGCAATAGTTTCCAATAACTGACGGGCCCGCCTTGACGTCCGCCCCATGCTTCGCGATGATGGACGCTCCCATGAAAATCTCATTTCTCAAAGCGCCGATCGGCGGAATTATCGGTCTCGAAATGATCACCTTCGTCGAGCCTCTCGGGATGGAGTGCGTTGCCGGAGGGCTCGAGCTCGAAGGACACACCTGCCAGATCGTCGACATGCGCCTCGACGGCGTCGAAAAAGGTCTGGCGAAGATGCGGGCGTTCGGGCCGGAGATCGTCGGTCTGCAGTGCAACTTCACCACGGAGCGTTTCCGCGCGATGCGGCTTGCGAAGCGGGTCCGCGAGACGATGCCCGAGGTTTTGATCGTGATCGGTGGGCACGACGCGTCGCGCGATCCGAAGTGGTTTCTCAAGGATCCCATCGACGTCATCGTCGTCGGTGATGGGGAAGAGGTCATGCCTCCGCTCGTCGAGGCGTGGTCGCGGTCGCGGGACATGAGCAAAGTTCCGGGACTGCTGATCAACAAACCGTCCGGCGCGATCGATACGGGACATGCGCCTGCACGCGGCAACATCGACAATCTCCCCATGCCGGCGCGGCACCTCATCAAGGAGTACGCGTCGGAGTACTACATCAACTTCCGCCGCCCTCTGGCGTTGCTCGAAACGGCGCGCGGTTGTCCGTTCAAGTGCAACTTCTGCTCGGTCTGGAAATTTCACGAGAGCACGTTCCGCGAGAAGTCACCGGCGCGCGTCGTCCAGGAACTGGAGCAGATCGACGCCCCGAATGTCTTCATCACCGACGACATCTTCTGGATGAACGTGAAGCGCGGTCGCGATCTCGGTAAGGCGATCGCCGCATCCGGGATCAAGAAGCACTACACGATCCAGACCCGCAGCGACATCATCTGCAAGTTCCCCGACCTCGTCGAGATGTGGAAGGAGTGCGGTCGCATGACCGTCTTCCTCGGTCTGGAGAAGATCGATGACGCCGGACTGAAATCGGTCAATAAACGGAACACGGCCGATCACAACAACGAAGCGATTCGCATCCTGCAGCGCCTCGACATCGGCTACACGCCGAATTTCATCGTCGATCCGAGTTGGGACCACTCCGACTTCGAGAAGTTGAAACACTGGGTCGACGAGACCGGCGCGTACAACTCCGGCTTCTCCGTTCTGACTCCGCTGCCGGGTACGGACCTCTGGGACGAGACCGTTGACCAGGTCGTCACGCGAGACTGGGAGCTGTTCGATATTGCCCACACCGTGTTGCCGACGAAGCTGCCGCTCGACGAGTTCTATCGCGAGTACGCCGGCCTCTGGAAGCACGCCACGGACGTCCGCTACCAGCTCCAGGGAAAAATTCGCACGCACCTCGGACTGATCGCCGCGCTGGCAACGGGCAAGGTCACGGTGAGCGCCATCCGCAAGGGAATGCGGATGGGGAGCGTGCTGAGTGATCCCGCGACGTTCCTGCGCGCGCACGGCGAGAGCGCCGGCCGCCTGGCCGAAGCGGCGGCGATGTCGGTGCAGTAGTCGCGAGGCCGGCGAACCCGGCTGGGGCTGGCGCAAGCGGTAGTTCGCAGTCCGCAGGACGGGTGAGGAACCAGCAGGTTATGCGACCGGAATGGTCTCGTAACTCCGTCGCGTCCAGTCGAGCTCGCGAGGAAGTCATTCGGTCGCCGGAAGTTGCGGCTACCCCCGTGCTGCTACTATTAGGGTGTTACGCAGCTTCATCCGCGATTCGGTGAATATGGGTGAAGCTGCTCAAGTACGAGTTGGGCCGCTGAATCTGCGTGAGCCCGGTTGGTCTAGTTGGAGAGAGAGTATGAGATATTTTTTGGCCATCGCCTTTGTCATGCTCGTTTCATGTAGCAGTACCGGTGTAGTTCCGATGGACGGCGGTACCTTCATGATCGCGAAGCGAAGTGCGCAAGCTGGTTTTGGTCCCCCGAACGGTGTGAAGGCAGACGTCTACCGTGAGGCTAACGAGTTCTGCACAAAACAGCACAAGACCGTAGAAACCGTCAACTTGGAAGTCACCGACTCTGGTTTTGCCCGGCCAGGCAGCGTCTCTCTACAATTTCGCTGCAAGTAGCAGCCGCAGACAGGCGGCCCAGCGGCCCAACTCGTTCGCTGCACCGGACTTCGAGCCGCGCGTTGCTGCCTTCCAAGTGCGCTACCATTTCGCGTGCGGCTCGAAGCCGGTGAGCTTTGAACGTTGGGCAGCCCGCAGCATCGGTTTCGGTCAGCCGGCGAGTCGCGAGCAGCGCTGCTTTTCTCAGTTCTCGGTTGGCGCATCAAGCATCGGCATCCTGCCGAGGGATTCGGCGAGCATCAGCTTTCGAGCGGAAAGCATTCGTGAGCAATCGAGGCGTGCCGCCCAACACGCGGTTGCATCGGACAACGGGCCGACCTCTGCTACTCTTGTTTCTCGTTCTGCGCGTCGGCCCGTTGCCGCTGAACCGCAGGGACGTTAGGCGTCCTATGTCTCGATTCGAGCCACGAGGGTTAGCGACCTACGATGACGCGGCGCTCATCGCCGAGCTTCAGCGCGTCGCTGTGCTGGCCACCGAGCGCTACCTCACAGTGTCTGCCTTCGATCGACTCTCTCGGATCGGAGCGACTACCGTGCGCCGACGTTTCGGAAGCTGGCGCGCGGCACTCGCCGCTGCTGATCTCACGGCGCGCTTCAATGACGCGAACAAACCAAGGTCAAAAGAAGAGATTCTCGCGGAGATCCGCCGTATCGCCGATGAAAGCGAAGTCCCCTTTGTCACGAAATCGCTCTTTCGCGCAAAATCGTCCTTCGGCGACGGCTCAGTCAGCACCTACTTCAAGTCGTGGAACGAGGCTGTCCGAGAAGCGGGCGTATCCGGCGAACCGGCAAAGCGTGTCTATTCAGATGAGGAATGCTTTGAGAATCTTCTCTCCGTCTGGTCGTTCTATGGCCGTCAACCGACGTATGCCGAAATGTTCCGAAGTCCTTCCACGATCGCGCCAAAAACCTACGCTCGCCGCTGGGGTGGTTGGCGGAGCGCAGTTCGAGCGTTCGCCGTGCGAGCCAACGAGACGGTCGCCGAAGAATTGCCGACTTTCACGCGCGAAGCGTATGTGGCAGTTGATCCCAATCTGACCGACAGGGGGCCTCGACTGCCCGCGTTAGGCCTCCGCTATCGTGTACTGGCTCGCGACCGCTTCTGTTGTGTCCTCTGCGGCGCCAGCCCTGCGAAGACGATTGGATGTCAGCTCCATGTCGATCATATCGTTCCATACTCACGCGGCGGAAAGACCGAAGAGTCGAACCTTCGGACACTCTGTCTTCCGTGCAACCTCGGGAAAGGCGATCGCCCAGAGCCGGACGCCTAACTTCGGCGCTGCACCGGACTTCGAGCCGCGCGTTGCCGCGTCGCAAGTGCGCTACCATTTCGCGTGCGGCTCGAAGCCGGTGAGCTTGGGTCCGTTATGCGTCGGAGGGTAAGTGATCCTCGATCTCACCGGAATCTCCTCCGTGGTTGATCTCCACGAATTCCTTCGGGAGACGCTTAGCTTCCCGGATTGGTACGGGCGCAATTTCGACGCGTTTTGGGACTGCGTGAGAGATCCTCACTTGTCGCGCATTCCTGCGCGACTCCACGTCTGCGGTTTTGACTCCTTGGAGGCCGCTCTGCCACGCGAGGCAAATCTCTTGCGTAGTTGCCTGCAGGAATTACCATTGGAGCGGCCTGAGATTGCCGTAGAGATTTCGGGTGGCGCCGCCGCATAACAAGCGGTTGCATCGGACAACGGGCCGTCCTCTGTTATTCTTGGTTTCACGTTCTGCGCGTCGGCCCGTTGCCGCTGAACCGCAGGGACGTTGGGCAGCCCGCAGCATCGGTTTCGGTCAGCCGGCGAGTCGCGAGCAGCGATGCTTTTCTCAGTTCTCGGTTGGCGCATCAAGCATCGACATCCTGCCGAGGGATTCGGCGAGCATCAGCTTTCGAGCGGGAAGCGTTCGTGAGCAATCGAGGCGTGCCCAACTCGCGGTTGCAGCGGACAACAGGCCGTCCTCTGCTACTCTGGGTTTCGCATTCTGCGCGTCGGCCCGTTGCCGCTGAACCGAAGGGCCGTTGGGCAGCCCGCAGCATCGGTTTCGGTCAGCCGGCGAGTCGCGAGCAGCGATGCTTTTCTCAAGTTCTCGGTTGGCGCATCAAGCATCGACATCCTGCCGAGGGAGTTGGCGAGCATCAGCTTTCGAGCGGACAGCCTTCGTGAGAAATCGCGGCGTGCCGCCCAACACGCGGTTGCATCGGACAACGGGCCGACCTCTGCTACTCTTGTTTCTCGTTCTGCGCGTCGGCCCGTTGCCGCTGAACCGCAGGGACGTTGGACGACGAGGTTCGAAGCGCGTGTTACTGATAGCGGCATTTGCAATTTACGTCATCGTCACGAAGAAACTGCGAATCACGCGGTCGACAACCGTTGCGGGTGACAACGCACGCAACTTCGGAATCGTTTTGCTCGTATTGCTCATCCCGTTCCGAGTGGCAGTGGGATTGCTTCTTCGTACGGTTCTGCCGGCGTCCGCTCGAGCCTGGCCGATACCTCAGGCCATCTACGTAGCTCTTTTCGCGGTTGTCGTGCTGTCCATGGCTTTCTACTTTCGCGCCCAGCCGGCGCCTACTACACAACCGCCACTGCCGCCTGAGGCAGGTGAGTCGTCCAGTTGAGGCGCGAGTGGCCGTCGTCCAACTCACGGTTGCAGCGGACGCGAACCGCTGCTTTACTGTCTTCCAGTTTCAGGGTTTCGGCGCGCGGTCCGCGCCGCTGAACCTACGACGTTGGGCAGCCCGCAGCATCGGTTTCGGGTCGGCTGGCGAGTCGCGAGCAGCGCTGCTTTTCTCAGTTCTCGGTTGGCGCATCAAGCATCGGCATCCTGCCGAGGGATTCGGCGAGCATCAGCTTTCGAGCGGAAAGCCTTCGTGAGAAATCGCGGCGCGCCGCCCAACACGCGGT
>JBBRTE010000025.1:0-64060 GCA_038244715.1 Thermoanaerobaculia bacterium | reverse complement strand
GCACGGGGCGAAGGCCCTCGCGATTGGCAGCGCGGCGTTTACCCGCTGCGCGGGGCGAAGGACCTCGTGATTGGCAGCACGGCGTTTGTGTGCTGGCGCGGGGCGAAGGACCTCGCGATTGGCAGCGCGGCGTTTGTGTGCTGCGCGGGGCGAAGGCCCTCGCGATTGGCAGCGCGGCGTTTGTGCTGCGCGGGGCGAAGGACCTCGTGATTGGCAGCACGGCGTTTGTGTGCTGCACGGGGCGAAGGACCTCGCGATTGGCAGCGCGGCGTTTGTGTGCTGCACGGGGCGAAGGCCCTCGCCATTGGCAGCGCGGCGTTTGTGTGCTGCGCGGGGCGAAGGCCCTCGCGATTTCGAGTTACGAGCCCGTTGTCAACCAGCCAGCCGGTGAAACTCCGCCCGGATCCGTTGCATCGCCACGGGCGCGGCGCATGGATGGACGCGGTTCGTTAGCAGCACCATGATCCGGTCGCGCGACGGATCGACCCAGACCGACGTGCCGGTGAAGCCGGTGTGACCGAACATGCCCGAGGGCGAGATCTGCCATCCCAGTCCGCGAGACTCATTCAAACCAGCCGTCTGATTCTTCGTGGCCTCGTCGACCATCGCGCGCGGCAGTAACTCCGCGTTCACCCAAGCCTGCGCCAGCCGGAACACCGCCCGCGCCGTGGCGAAGAGGCCGGCGTTGCCCGCCGTGCCGCCCGCGCCGAACGAGTTGCCGTCATTCACCTCGCCCCACATCAGTCCTTCCCGTCGCGCCGCGATCTCGGGACGTCCCGCCAGCTTCGCTTCGAAGCGCTGACCCCACTCGGTCGCGGCGATCCGGGGCCGGAGAAGGAGCGGCGGATTGAACATCGCGTCCTTCGCGATCCCGAGCGGCTCGAAAATCCGCTCACGCGCGCGCTCGACGTAGCCGGGCAGCATCGACCAGAGGAGGATGAAATTCAGGTCGGAGTAGACGACGCGCGTCCCCGTCTCATAGTCCGGGCCGAGGTCGCGAATCGCGGCCAGATAGTCGGGATGCATGTACAGCGGCATCCACGCGCGCAACCCTGATGTGTGGGTCAGCAGCCGGCGAACCTTCTCATCGAGGTCGAGTGACTGCAGCGCGAGCGTCGTGGTGATGAGCGGCTTGGTGATCGAGGCGCAGTCGTACAGCGTGTCGAGCGTGGCCGGGATGCGGAGGGGAACCGCGACGGCGTGGCCGAGGGCGTTCTCGCGCTCGATGCCGCGCCGGGAACCGATGGCGTAGACCGCGCCCGGGAAACTGCCCACCTCGATCTCACGCCGGAGGAAATCGTCGAGCAGCATGGCCGCGCATTGTACGTGCACAGGAACGTTTGCGCCGTGCTGCTGTCAACCTCGAATTTCCCTTTGCAATGAGCGGTTTACGAGCGGCGAAATCGCATCACGGCGCACCGGTGGATTGCTGCTACCATCCGGCGCGTCCAAATCGACCCGTCAGGTGTTTCTCATTCATGTTTCGTCTCGATAAGCTCGAAATCCACGGCTTCAAGTCGTTCTACGATCCGACCCATCTCACCTTTCCTTCCCCGATGACGGCTGTCGTCGGACCGAACGGCTGCGGCAAGTCGAATATCTGCGACGCCATCATCTGGGTCCTGGGAGAGAACCGCGCTTCCCACATCCGTGGCGAGACGATGGACGACGTCATCTTCCAGGGCTCTGCCCGCCGCCGTCCGCTCTCGATGGGCGAAGTGACGCTCACTTTGGCCACCTCCAACGGCGACAGCAACCATCCGGCATCGGACGATGGCCGCATCACGATCAACCGGCGCGTCTTCCGAACGGGCGAGTCGGAGTTCCGTCTCAACGGCAAACGCGTTCGCCTCAAGGACATCTCCGACATCCTCATGGACACCGGCCTCGGCATCCGGAACTACTCCGTGATGGAGCAGGGGAAGATCGATCTGATCCTCTCGAACAAGCCGCAGGACCGCCGGCGTCTCATCGAAGAAGCGGCCGGAATCACGCGATACAAGACGAAGCGGCGCGCCGCGGAGTTGAAGCTCGAAGAGACGCAGCAGAACCTGTTGCGCATCGACGACACGCTCGCCGAAGTGACCCGCAATCTGAACTCACTGAAGCGCCAGGCTGGCAAGGCGCGGCGTCACAAGGAACTGAGCGAGCAGCTCTCGACCGCGAAACGCGGGCTGTACAAGGGCCGCATCGTCGCCGCGCAGTCGGAGCAATCAGGATCCGACGAAGGTGTGGCCGCCGCGCAGGCGACCGAATCGGAGCTGGCCGCGCAACTGGCCACCGACGAAGCCGCGCTGGCCGAGAACCGTACCGCCCTCTCCGACAAGTCGCAGCGCGCGTCGCACGTGCGCGAGGAAGTTGCGTCGCTCTCCGGCGACGTGGAGCGCCTCCGCTCTTTCATGCAGCAATCCGAAACGAACCTCGGCGATCTGATTCAGCGGGGGGAGAACTCCGCGGTCCAGATCGCACAACTGGCGGGTGAGGCGGCCGAGCAGCAGGCGCTCTACGACGAACGAACGCAGTCGCTCGAGATCGCACGCGGCGAGCGAAACCGTTTGCGCGAGATCGCCGAGCAGTCCGAGCGCGATCGACAGGAGCGTGCCGACGAGGTACGCCGGCACGAGAAGGCGCTCGCCGATGCGCGCGAGACTCTCATGCGCACCATCGCCCGCATCTCCGAGGCGCGCAACCAGATGCATCAGATCGAAGTTGCCGTCGAAAAGTGCGAGTTCTACCTCGGCAAGCTGAGTGAGTCCGCGCGCAAGGCCACCGAGAGCCGCGACGGCGCCCGCACGCTCAGTGCCGAATGGGACCAGCGAGTTCGCGAGGCCGAGGAGTTGCTGGAGACGGGTCGCCAGCTCGCGCGCGAAACCGGCGCCACGCACGGGGAGCTCGGCTCGCGTCGCGACGACCGGCGGGACACGCTGGCCGGCGCGCGCGATCGCGTCTCACAGATGACGTACAAGATCGACTCGCTGCGCACCCTGCTGATCTCGCTCGAATCGCAGGAAGAAGATGTCCGCCGCGCGATTCTCGAGCTCATCCCGAATGCCACCCCGGCCGCCGAGGCCGTGCGTGCGACGGAGGGATTTGAAGCGGCACTCGATACGCTGCTGCGCGATGTCTCCAAGGCCGTCGTCGTCGACACCGCATCGATCGCGACGTCTGCCATCGCCCGTTTGCGCGAGCGTGGAGCCGGCCGCGGTGCCTTCATTACGCTCGATTACGAAGCATCCGGCGAGGGTGGGCGGCGCGGCGACGCGCGGTACGCAGTCGTTGGAGAAGGTCCGGTCGCAGACGCGGTGCGCCGCGCCATGCCCGAGGCGTACATCGTTGGCAGCCTCGGTGAAGCACTCGATCGATCGAAGGAGCGTCCCAGCGCGACGTTCGTCACGCTCGAAGGCGACATCGTCCGCGGTCCGCTCGTCATCGGCGGCAAATCGGAAAACGCGACGCCGGGCGTCTTCTCCCTGAAGCGCCAGCTCTCCGACCTGGAAGCGCTCCTCGGCACCGAGGAATCGCGGGCCAGCGGAATCGCGAACGAACTGCAGACGATCGAGGAAGACCTTCGTGCCGCGGACGACGCGCGCATCCTCGCGGAAGAGCGCGCCCGCACCGCCGATCAGGAGCTGCGCGAGCGCCGCAACAGCCGCGAGCGCGCCAGCCAGGAGCTCGATCGATTCGAGCGCGACCTGGCCGTCGCGTCCGAAGAGCAGACGTTGTACGCGGAAGAGAAAGAGCAGCTCATCACGCGGAAGAACACGGCCATCAGCGACCTGCAGCAGCTCGAACAGCAGGAGCACGACTGCCAGGAACAGATCCGTCAGCACGAGGAGCAGCTGGCGAACTTCCGCTCGACGTTCGAAGCGGTGACGGAAGCCGCGTCGAAGGCGCGCGTCGACGTGGAAGCGTCCGCGGGCAATGTCAACGCCATCCAGCGTGAGCACGAGAACCTCTCCCGCATCGTCATCTCCCTCGGCCTGCGCGCGACGCAGCTCCAGCAGGAAATCGAATCGCTCGCCGGAAAACGGCAGGAGACGGAGACGGCCGTCGAACGCTCGCGCGGCCAGCTCGATGAGTCACTGAAGAAGTTGCACGAGCTCAGCGAGGTGCGCGTCGGTCTCGAGGCGGAGGTCGCGGATCTGCAGGGCCGCGTCGAAGAACTCGAGACGCGGGCCGTGGCATCGCGCGAGCTGTGGAACACGGCGCGTAACTCGCTGTTCGAGTCCGAACGGCGCAGCGATCGCGCACGCGCGGCGTTCGACCTGCTGCGCGAACAGATCGCACTCGACCTGCACGCTGGAATCGACGCGCTCGCAGATGTCGAGCCGCCTGCCGATGAGGAGGGCCGCGCGTCGCTCGAATCCGAGGTGGCCAAACTCGCGGATCAGATCGAGAAGATCGGTCCCGTCAACGTGCTGGCCATCGATGAGCATACGGAGCTGGAGCAGCGGGAGTCGTTCCTGCGCACGCAGCGCGACGACCTGGTGCAGGCCATCGAGTCGTTGCGCGGAACGATCCGCAAGATCAACCTCACCTCGCGGGAGTTGTTCCGCGATGCGTTCCACGCCATCAACGAATACTTCACCGAAATCTTCATCTCGCTCTTCGGCGGCGGCACGGCCCGGATGCAGCTGCTCGACGAGGAAGACGTCCTGGAGAGCGGCATCGAGCTCGTGGCGCAGCCGCCCGGAAAGAGGAACCAGTCGATCGCGCTGCTCTCCGGTGGCGAGCGCGCGCTGACCGCGCTGGCGCTGCTCTTCGCGATCTTCCGCTACAAGCCGTCGCCGTTCTGCATCCTCGACGAGGTCGACGCGCCGCTCGACGAAGTCAACAACGAGCGATTCGTACGCCTCGTTCGCGACATGTCGCGCGACACGCAGTTCATCATCATCACGCACAGCCGCCGCACGATGGAAGCCGCGGACGTGCTCTACGGCGTGACGATGGAGGAGGCCGGCTGCTCGCGGCTCGTGTCAGTCAATTTCGCGGAAGTCGAGGCGTAGCCTCCTGCATCCGTAAAACACCTATTTGACTGGTGGATCGATCCAAAGGCCGGCCAGGTCGATCGCAACGGATTCGAACGGTTCGGCGTTCACGACATCGTCGCCGCCGTAGTTTCCGGCGACGATCCAGCGGTTGTCGTCGAGGCGCAGCACCTCGAGAATACGGTCGATGGGATCGATCCGCCACACGAGCTGCACCTGATGTTGCTGATAGATCGGGAGTTTTTTTACGCGATCAACACGCGCCGTGCCCGACGATTGAACCTCGCATAACCAATCGGGCGCGAGATCGAAGACCGCCGCATCGGGATAGACCGGCATACGCTCGCGACGCCAGCCGGCCAGGTCCGGAACGATGGCGTCTCTGCCAAGGTGCAGCTCGGGCTCATCGACGATCCACCAGCCACCTGGCCCGCCTTCGCCACTGTCGAACGAATGAATGAGCCTCGCTCCCAGGACAGAGCTCGCGCGCGCGTGCCTGGAACCCGGCCGCGGCGATGTGTACAATTCTCCATCGATCAATTCGGCGACGAGGTGATCGGGGACGTTCACCAGATCCTCGTACGTCGCACGGCGGAGCGCCAGTTCCGTCATTCTTGAAATGATACCTCTGCGGGGATCACTCCCCTCACCACGATCGCGGCGAGGATCATCCCGATCGCCGCGGATGCAAGGACGTCGCTCGTCCAGTGACGGAATGCGAGGACGCGGGACACGGCCACGGAGAGCGCCAGCAGGAACGCGGCGACCCGCATCGCCCGCGACGGCGATGTCAGGATCAGCACGCCGGCCAACGCGAAGGCGCCGACTGTGTGGCCGCTCGGAAACGACGTCGCCGCAGCGCGCGCGTGTTGAAAGGGTCCCAGCCACAACTCGGGACGCGTGCGCCCGGCCGCGTACTTGACGATCTGCACCGCGATGCCAGCGGCGGCGCCTGACATCGCCATCGCAACTGAGTACGCGATCCAGCGCCGGGACCCGTACGCGACGCCGGCGACTAGGAAAAAGATCACGACCATCGGCGGGTTCATCCCGCCGCCGAAACGGTTGGCGAGGCGGATCGTGTCCTGGACGTTCGCGGACTGCACGCGCTCCGCCCACGCCGTCACCGGCGCGTCCGCGAAATGCCACACGAGAGCCACCGCGAGTGCTAAGGCGATGGCTGCAATCACTTCCCGAACGCTCACTCGCAGGCGTGTGGCACGAACGAGCGCCCAGGCCTGACGAACGTCCGACGCCTGATAACCGCCGTTCGGGTGCAGCAGCGCGAGCAGGAAGAGGCCCGCGATGCACCAGAAGGCAACGTCCCACGCCGGTGCCTCGCGGCCGAGAAACGAGAGGCTGTCGACGGTGAGATGTGCGTGACAGCAGACGTCGTTCACCGCGATTGCGGGTGAAGGCCAGAAGACGGAGAGCGCGAGCAGCGCGATGAATGCTGCCGCGGCCGCGTGGCGCTTAGCGTCGATAGACATCGAACCATTTTCCAATCATGCGCACGGAATCGACGACGCGATATCCGGCTAGTGACGATGCGATCTCATTCGCATGCGCACGCGCAGTCACGATCACCGCCGGCTTCGTCGTTTCCAGCGTCCCCGGAGCCCCATACCTGACGTGCTCCAGCTTGATGGGGAAGTTGCGCGTCCAGAGGTAGGGCGCGGCGTACAACGAGATCTGCTCCGCGGCGACGTGCTGCGTTTCCAGCGCCGCCACAAGCGGCCGCGTCGAGGAGAGATCATTCACGACCGGCATGAGCACGATCGCGATGAAAACCATCGACGCGACCGGGACCAGACCGGTAGCGATCGTCGACA
The DNA here is from genome assembly GCA_038244715.1 of Thermoanaerobaculia bacterium. Taxonomy (GTDB): domain Bacteria; phylum Acidobacteriota; class Thermoanaerobaculia; order Gp7-AA8; family Gp7-AA8; genus JADGNZ01. The sequence goes on along the minus strand of JBBRTE010000025.1, from coordinate 57,240 downwards.
CCGCGAGCGATCCGCGAAGCGCAATCACGAACGCGATGATGGCCACGGAAGCAGTCACGATGCAAAGTGCCTTCATCGCGGGGAGCTGGACCAGCGCTGCCTCCGGGCCCTTGATCATGCCGGGCGAGACGAACATCCCGCCGATTCCGATCACGATCATCAGGCCGATCGCGATGAGGTTTGCCAACCGCACATAGCGGCCGCTGCTCCGCACGTAGTCCGCCATGATCATGGCCAGCGGCGGAATCATGGCCATCATGTAGACATCGAGCTTGCTGCTGATGATCGAGTACGGCACGAGGACGGCCAGTATCCAGTTCACAAGAAAACGGTTGGTCCGCCACATGGCAACGACCGCGGGGATCGCCAGAAAGAACCAGGGGAACAGCGTCGCGGGCAGATGGATCAGGTAAGACCACGGCGGCGCGTTGTGAACCCACGACGCGATCGCTCGTCCGACCGTCTGCTTCACGATGACGTCGTGCGTGTAGGCACTGCCGCCCAGGAGCATCGCAGGAACGAGCCAGAGCATCGGGACTACGATCATCGCCGCGATGGCCGGCGCGTAGTTGCCTCGTGGCACGCGGCGCCGTCTCGCCCACTCCAGAGCGAAGAGAACGATCGCGATCACCGGCGCCATGGGTCCCTTCACGAGCGTCGCGACGCCGAGTGCGATCCCGCAAACGAGCAACAGCCGGAAGTCCTCGTCATCGAGGAATCGCTCGAACAGCCAAAGTGCGAGCACGATCAGGGCGGTGAAGGTCACGTCCATGCGCGCTGACTGTGCAGAGGTCCAGACCATCATCGACGAGCCACAAAGGAAGGCCGCCAGCGGCCCGGCTGTCTTCCACATCAGCCATAGCAGGAAGACGAACGCGATCAGTGAGGGGATGACGAACGCCCATGTCGAGTAAACACCGAGCGGGAACGTGAGCAGGTCGATCATCCAGAAGTGAATGGGAGGCTTATGCGTGAACGGTGTGCCGTTGAGTGTCGGCAGAAAAAACGCACCGGTGGAACGCATTTCCCGCACGACCTGGCCGTATTTGGTCTCATCGCCGACGAAGAGATCGCGCCGCATCGGAGTGATGAGAGCGGCCGCAATGAGGAGAACCACAGCGGCAAGAAGGAGAGGGCGCGGCATGGGATGTCTGAGTAGATCACGGCCCGCAAAAAAAAGAGGCCGCGCTGGGCGGCCTCTTTTTCGATGATCAGGTGCGTCGTCGTTTTCCGCTAAGCGATTGCGTTGGAGCTCTCGTATGAGCGGATGCGTGCGGCCATCTGGTCCTTCAACTGGAGTTTTCGCTTCTTCAACGTTTTCTCTTCGAGCTCTTCCTCGGTGGAGAGCTCGTTCTTGGCGGTGAAGACACCCAGACGTGCTTCGCAGTCGTGGTGTTCATCGAGCCATCTGCGGAACTCTTCGTCTTCGGTGCTGAGAATCCGTTGAATGTCAGCGATTTGATTCGACATCCTCTGTCCTCCTTCGAAGTACCTTCGCAGGGAAATTGTAGCACTCCGGCCGCGATCTTTCGATCGGTGTAAGTGACGTATTTACATACGGTTGTGTCCGCAAAGTCACACTTCTTTCCATCGGCTTCCCGTTTGCACTACCATCGCCCGAATGCGCAGAGTGCCGTTTGCACCGGAGGGCTGGCTGTTCCTGATTCCAGTCCTCATCCTGACAGCGGCAGCCCTGCTGATTCAGTGGACCATCGCCGCGATCGTTCTCGGTTTGCTGGCGATCTTCATGATCAACTTCTTCCGCGATCCCCATCGCACGGGGTCGGACCATCACGTCGATGTGCTCTCCCCCGCCGATGGCACGGTTGTCCAGATCAAGGACATCCCGGACGGGGACATCTGGCCCGGATTGACGAAGCAGGTCAGCATCTTCATGTCGGTGTTCGACATCCACGTCAATCGCGCGCCGATCAGCGGAAGGATCATTCACTACCGCTACAACCCGGGAAAGAAGATCGCGGCCTTTGCGGAAAAATCATCGACGGAAAACGAGCAGAACCTGATCGTGGTCGAGGATCCGCACGGTGCCCGCCTGGCGTTCAAGCAGATCGCCGGGCTGCTGGCGCGGCGCATCGTCTTCGATAAGAAGGAAGGCGATGAGGTCGTGCGCGGTGAGCGCGTCGGCATGATCAAGTTCGGCTCACGTGTGGACATGTTCTTTCCCGCCGACGCCGTGATCAAAGTGGGGATGCGCGACAAGGTGAAGGTCGGTCTCACGATCGTGGCCGAGCTCGGAGTGAAATGATGCAGCGGCCGGATGTCCGCAAGAACCTCCGCCGGGGTGTCTACATCGTTCCGACGCTGTTCACGATGCTGAACATCTTCTTCGGCTTCCGCTCCATCGTCAGCAGCATGCGGGCGTCGGAAGCGATGACCGCGGGACGGACGGACCTGGCCATCGCCGCATTCGAGGTGGCCTGCCTCTCGCTGCTCATCGCCGCGATCTTCGACACGTTCGACGGCCTGGTCGCGCGTCAGCTCGGAGCGACGAGCGAGTTCGGGAAGGAGTACGACTCGCTGGCGGATGTCGTCACGTTCGGCTGCGCCCCCGCCGTCCTCGTCTATGCATGGGGACTTCACCCTCTTGGCAAACTCGGGATGGGGATCGCATTTCTCTTCCTCGTCAGCGTGTCGTTGCGGCTGGCGCGATTCAACGTGATGACCGGGAAGAGTGATTATCGCTACTTCGTCGGGCTGCCCAGCCCGGCAGGAGCACTGACGCTCGCGGCGATCATTTACTACGCTCCGGCACCCGTCACGGATCGTCGCTTTACGCTCGTGATCCTGATTCTGACGGCCTGTGTTGCGTTTGCGATGGTGTCGCCGATCCGGTGGCGGGCGCAGAAGGGCCTCAACTTCCAGAAGGGGCGTTCGCTGATGTACGTGGTGGTCCTCGCGGCGATCGTCGCGGTGGGCTTCGCGTGGCCGCGCCGTTTTCTCCTGATCTTCGCGATCGCGTATCTCGCCTCGGGGCCGCTGATCCGGCTCTGGTCGATCGCCTTCCCGCCGCGCAAGCCGGATGACGTGTTACAAATCGCGCAGCAATGATCGACCCGAAATCCCCGTCCGGCTATCGTCTGGCCATCGTCAATCCGGTCACCCTCGTGGGAGCCGAGATCCAGTCCATTCTTCGCGAGCGTTCGTTTCCGTTCGCCAAAGTGATCCTGCTCGACAGCACCGGCAAGTCGACCGGCTTTCTAACGGAGGTCGGCGACGAGCCTGCCGTCGTCCTGCCGGTCTCCGATGACGAGCTGGAAGATTGTGACCTCGTGTTCTTCTGCGGTGCCACGGAAGCGAACCGGGAGTGGATCGCGCGCTACGACGAGGATTCCTTCGTTGCCATCGACCTCTCCCAGCCGTCGGGCGCCGAGGACGGCCGGCTGGCCGTGGCCGGTGTAAACCTCGACGAAATTGGCAGTGCCGATCATCTGCTGATTTCGCCGCATCCAGTCGCCATTCCCATCGCGCTCATCCTCCAGCAGATTGGGCTCTTGTGCCCCGTGGAGATGTGCACGTCGACGGTCGTCCAGCCGGCGTCCACCTTCGAACAGCTCGGGATCGAAGAGCTGGCGCGGCAGACGATCAGCGTGCTGAACATCCAGACTGTGCCGCAGGAGATCTTCTCGCGGCAGCTTGCGTTCAATCTCTATCCGGCGCCGGAGCGGAATGAGGAATTCATCACCTCCCAGATCCGCGCACTCACGGATCCGGACACGCAACTCGCACTCCTGGTCACGCAGGGGACGGTCTTTCACGGCTACACGTTCTCGCTGTTCATCAAGACAAAGGAAACCCTCAATGTGGGCCGGATCACGGGAACGCTGCGCGCGAATGCAGCCATCGCGTTCGCGGAAGGCGATCAGTCCTTCGGCACGATCGACGCGGCCGGCAAGGATGAGGTGCTGATCGCGGAAGTGCGGTCCGATCCCTCCATCCGCGGCGGCTTCTGGGTCTGGGCGGTCTGCGATAATCTCCGCCGCAGCTCGGCACTCAATGCCGTGCTCATCGCCGAGAAGGTTCTCTTCGGAAGCGCCACTACGAATTAGCAGGAGACGACATGCAGGATTTCTACGAACCGAAGGTCGGCGACATGGCTCCCGACTTCAAGCTTCCGTCGACCCGCGGCAAAGAGATGACGCTGAAGGAGCACCGCGGAAAAGACGTCGTCCTCTACTTCTACCCGAAGGACGACACGCCCGGCTGCACCGCAGAAGCGTGCTCCTTCCGCGATCACGAATCCGACATCTCCAAAGCACACGCGGTCGTGCTGGGCGTGTCGACCGACTCCCTCGAGAGCCACGACAAGTTCCGCGGCAAGTACGAGCTGAACTTCCCGCTACTCTCGGACCCGACCGCGGATGTCGCCAAGATGTTCGGCGTCTGGAAAGAGAAGAACATGTACGGTCGGCGCTACTGGGGAGTCGCCCGGACGACGTTCTGGATCGGACAGGATGGCCGCATCAAGAAGATCTGGAAAAAGGTCGACACGAAGCGCCACGCCGAGGAGATCCTCGAGGCGTTCGCAGCAGAGAAAAGGAAGTAGCGGGTTCCTTCATGAGAGCGGACCAATGGGGCGCCGGCGGCCTCGCCGGCGTTCTTCATTGATCGGCAAAGGAATCGGGAGCGCGAGGAGCCGTTAAGACTCCTCATTCACGGACCCGCCGGCGAGGCCGCCGGCGCCCCACCAAGACCTGGCCGGCTATCGAGGCGCCGCGGCCGTCTTGAACGCACGCAGCCGTTTGCAGGCCTCTTCCAGCGAATCGAAATCTTTGGCGAAACAGAAGCGAACCATCCGCTTCCCCTGCTCCGATGCGAAGAAGGCGGAGCCGGGAACGGAGGCGACGCGCGTGGTGTCGAGCAGAGCCTGCGCCGCTTCCCGGTCGTCGCGGAGCTCGTCCGGGATCTTCGCGAGCATGTAGTACGCGCCCTGCGGCACGGACGGCTCGAAGCCTGCCTCCGCCAGCGCGTCCGCGAGCAGGTCGCGCTTCTTCTGGTAATCGGCGCAGAGGTTGGCGTAGTACTCGTCGCCGATCTCGAGCGCCCGGGCGATTCCCCACTGCAGCGGCGTGGGGGCGCAGACATAGAAGAGGTCGTTGACCAGGCCGATCGACGAGGCGATGCGTGCGTCGGCCGCGACGTAGCCGATCCGCCACCCGGTCACGGAGAACGTCTTCGAGAATCCGCTGATCGTGATCGTCACGTCGCGGCACGATTCGATCGAGGCCATCGACACGTGACGCCGGCCGTCGTACACGATGTATTCGTAGATCTCATCGGTATACGCCCACGCACCAAACTCGCGGCAGAGCGCGCCGATCCTCTCCAGCTCCTCGCGTGTGAAGACCTTCCCGCACGGATTGGACGGCGTGCAGACGACGATGCCACGCGTGTTCGGTCCGAATGCCGCGCGCAACGCGTCGAAGTCGATCGTCCAGTCCGGCCCGCGCAACGGAACGAACTTCGGAATGACGCCGAGGACTTTGAGCGTATTGAGGTGATAGCCGTAGTAGGGCTCGAAGAGGATCACTTCGTCGCCGGCATTCAGCGTTGCCAGCGTCGCCGCGGCAAATCCGCCCGTCGAACCGACCGTGACGACGATCTCCGTGGCCGGATCGACCTTGAAGCCGTTGAACCGCTCGATCTTGCGTGCGATCCGCTCGCGCAACGGATCGATCCCTTCGAACTTCGAATAGGTCGCCTTGTTGGATCGGATTGCTTCGCACGCCCCGTCGATGAGCTCGGGAATCGTGGGAAGGTCGCAGATCCCCTGCCCGAGGTTGATGCCGCCGACGGCCTCGCACTCGCGGGACATGCGGCGGATGTCAGACTGCACGAGACCTCGAAGGCGATCGCTGATCTGGTTCATGCGCGGATTGTAAACCGCCCCGCCCACCACTCCCCTTTCGCGCGCTCTTCGGCCAGTGCCAGTCCGTGCGAAGCGCACGCACGCACCACGTCGTCACGCTTCACGACCAGGATGCCGCTCAGAATCAGCGACCCTCCAACGTGCCGCTTCACGTCGCCGAGGAGCGGGAGAATCACCTCGGGGATGATGTTCATGGTGACCATGTCGAAAACGCCTCCACGCATCGCGTCGAGCGTTCCGACAAAGACCGGCATCGAGGCCTCGTTCACGCCATTGCGAATGCGGTTCTCGCGCAGGGCGGCGAAGGTGTCGACATCGTTGTCGAACGCGATCGCCTGCTGCACGCCCAGACGGCACATGGCCAACGCAAGGATGCCGCTGCCGGCACCGACGTCGAGTCCACGCGTTCCAGCGAGGTCCAGCGTCTCCAGGATCTCGATGCAGAGGGACGTCGTCTCGTGCGAGCCGGTGCCGAATGCCTGTTCCTGCGGCACGATCAGCGTGTGGCGCTGATTACCGGGCTGGATCAACCGCGCGTCCGGAACGACGACGAATCGCTCTCCGATGACGAGTGGCTCCAGTGACTGCTGATACTTCTCGAGCCAGTCGACGCGCTCGCGATCGACGGCGTGCAGGCCGATCCCGTCGAGATCGTTGAACGATTGTGCCGCAGCATCTCGCTGGGACGGCTCATCAAAGTACGCGGAGATCGTCGTCGTGCCGTTCACTTCGACGGAGGAACTGCCGGTCGACGTCGTAAGAAACAAGCGCGTCGCAATCGACTCTTCGAGGGCCGTATCGCGCGCGTCGAAGGAAACGTCGAGGATGTAGTCCCTCACGTCGCCTTGGCGCCGAACAGCTCCTGGTAGTCCTGCATCGCGGCCTGCACCACCCGGGCCGCATGGTCGAATCCATACGAGCCCGACACACGGATCCGAGCCGGCTCGCCGGGAACGAGTTTGTACGTCGAGAAATAGTGTTCGAGACGTTCGACAAGCACGGCCGGCACGTCGCTCAGGTCGTGCGCATTGCCCCACACATAGTCGCCCTGCAGCACGGCGATGATCTTGTCGTCCGCCTCGTCGCGATCGACGAGCTGCAGTCCACCGATGACCCGCGCGGAGAGGAGGATCTCCGACTTGGCGATGGGCCGCTCACTGAGGACACAGATGTCGAGCGGATCGCCATCGCCCTTTTTCGTGACCGGAGTCAACGCGGCGACGCGCGGGCCGCAGTACGTCTGCGGGATGAAGCCGTACAACGCGGGAGGCTGCGAGGACGTGCGCTGCGGCCGGTCCACCCGCAGGTACCCGGAGGCCTTGTCGACTTCGTATTTGATGAGATCGAAGGGCGTGATCTCGATGTAGGCGGTCACGACGCGCGGAGCGTCGGGACCCGCGGAGAGACCGTGCCATGGGTGAGGACGCCACTGCGAGAATTTCTCGTCGGCCACAGGCGCGCATTCTAGCGCGCTGCTCCGTCGTCGTCAGGGGTTCGTGAAGAAGCCCTTCACCTTCTCGAAGACGCCTTTATCCTGAAGCGGCGTCTCTCCCTCCGCCTCCGCATAGCGCTCGAGGAGCTCGCGCTGGGCGGGCTCGAGCGTAGTCGGGATCCGCACGGAGAGATGGACGTAGTGATCGCCGCGGCCCGGGCCCTGCAGAAACTGCACGCCCTTGTTGCGCAGACGAAATACCTGATTCGGTTGCGTCCCACCAGGCACGCGCAGCGTTTCCTCACCTTCGATCGTGTCGATGATGATTTCTGCTCCGAGCGCGGCCTGGGTGAACGAGATGGATTGCTCGGAATGGATGTCGTAGTCGCGCCGCGAAAACTTCGAATGGTCGTTGACGGAGAGAAAGACGTAGAGATCGCCGGGAGGTCCGCCGTTGAATCCAGCCTCCCCTTCTCCCGCGACACGAAGCCGTGAACCGTCGTCGACGCCTGCCGGCACCTTGACCGAGATGTTCTTTTCCTCGCGCAGACGACCGGCACCGTCACAGTTGGCGCAGGGATCCTTGATCACTTTACCGGCCCCACCGCACTGGGGGCACGTCCTGGCCACGGCGAAAAATCCCTGCGAGTAACGCACCTGACCGCGGCCGCCGCAGCCCGCGCAGGTGATCGGCTGCGTACCCGGCTTGGCGCCGCTGCCGTGGCAGGTTTCGCATGTGACGATCCGCGGCACGTCGATGGAGATGTCCTTGCCGAAGACCGCTTCCTCGAACTCGAGCGTGAGATCGTAGCGGACATCGTTTCCACGCGCGGCGCGCGTCGTGCGCTTGCGTCCGGTGCCGAAGACATCTCCGAAGCCGAAGAGATCGCCGAGGATGTCACCGAAGTCCGCGAACTGATTGGGGTCGAAGCCGCCGCCACCGACGCCCTGATGTCCGTAGCGGTCGTAACGCGCGCGCTTCTCGTCATCGGAGAGCACGCCGTAAGCTTCTGCTGCTTCCTTGAACTTCTCCTCCGCCTCGGCGTCGTCCGGATTTTTGTCCGGGTGGTACTTCACGGCCAGCCGGCGGTAGGACTTTTTGATGTCGTCCACGGTGGCTTCGCGGGCCAGGCCGAGGACTTCGTAATAGTCGCGTTTCTCAGTGGTTGCCATCGTCACTTACTGGGGCTTCTCGCCCGGGGCGTTCATCTTCAACGGGTTGTAGAGCATGACGCTCGTCAGGATGCGTGAGGCGTTCTGAAGCTCGAAGATCGCGTCATTCAGACTCTGCTTCTCTTCTGAATTCGCGGACTCCTTCGCCTTGGTAATGCAGTTCTTCACGCGCTCGCGATCGTCCTCGTCCAACATCGAACCGAATTCGCGGAAAACCTTCTCATTGGTGTAGATCATTCCCTCGAGCTTGTTCTGGAGCATGCGTCCTTCGCGGCGCGAGGCGTCCGTCCGCGAGTGCTCGGCCGCCTCATTCACCAGGCGGTCGATCTCGTCCTGGGACAAGCCGCCGGCCGGGTTGATCTGCACTCCGGTCGACTGGCCGGTGGCCTGGTCGCTGGCCGTGACGCTGACGATGCCATTCGAATCGATGGAGAAGGTGACTTCGATCTGCGGGACGCCGCGGGGAGCGGGAGGAATCCCGATGAGGTCGAACTTGCCGAGAGACTTGTTGTCGCGCGCGAATTCGCGCTCGCCCTGGAGGACGTGGACGGTGACCTTTCCCTGCTGGTCGGACACGGTCGTAAAGATGAGCGAGTTCTTCGTGGGGATCGTCGAATTGCGCTCGATGACCTTCGTGAATACGCCGCCGTGGGTCTCGACGCCCAGCGACAAGGGAGTGACGTCGAGCAGGATCATGTCCTTGATGTCGCCGCGCAGAATGCCTGCCTGCACGGCGGCACCGACCGCGACGACTTCATCGGGATTGATGTTGCGGTTCGGCTCCTTGCCAAACGCTTTCTGGACGGCCTCGATCACGCGGGGCATCCGGGTCTGACCACCGACGAGGACGACTTCGTCGATGTCCGATGCCTTGAGACCCGCCTCGCGCAACGCGTCGTTGACGGGGTCGATCGTCCGCTGGATCAGGTCTTCGACCATCTTCTCGAATTCGGGCCGTGTCAGAACGCTGTTGAGATGCTTCGGTCCGGAGACGTCCGCCGAGATGAACGGAAGCGTGATCCGCGACTCATGCGAAGTCGACAGCTCGTGCTTCGCTTTCTCCGCGGCTTCTTTCAGCCGCTGCAGCGCCATTCGGTCTTCGGCCAGACTGATCCCCGTATCGCGCTGAAACCCTTCGATGAGCCAGTCGATGATCCGCTTGTCGAAGTCTTCGCCACCGAGGTATGTGTCGCCTGAGGTCGACAGGACTTCGAAGAGACCATCCTCGAGCTTGAGGATGGAGATGTCGAACGTGCCTCCGCCGAGGTCGTAGACGGCGATGAGCTGGTTCTTCTTGTTGTCGAGGCCATACGCGAGTGCGGCGGCGGTCGGCTCGTTGATGATGCGAAGCACCTCGAGACCGGCGATCTTGCCGGCGTCGCGGGTGGCCTGGCGCTGACTGTCGTTGAAGTACGCGGGAACGGTGATGATCGCTTCCGTGACCGCCTCACCGAGAAACTCTTCCGCGAACGACTTGATCTCCATCAATACGAACGCGGAGATCTCCTCGGGTGAATACTCGCGGTCGCGGATCTTCACTTTCATGTCGCCGTTGTCGGCCGGCACGATCTGGAAGGGAAGGATCTGCTTCGCGCGCGACACTTCCGTGGAGTCGTACTTGCGGCCGATCAGGCGCTTGATCGCGTAGACCGTGTTGAACGGGTTCGTGATGGCCTGCCGTTTCGCGATCTGACCGACGAGTCGCTCGCTGTCCTCGGTGAAGCCGATCACCGACGGAGTGGTACGGCTCCCCTCGCGGTTCGGCATCACCTGCGGCGTCGCCACATCGACGACGGCCACGCAGGAGTTTGTCGTCCCCAGATCGATTCCGATGATTTTCGACATGCGTTAGGCCGGCGACCCGTGTTCATCGGGACCACCCACTGCGACCTTGACCATAGCCGGTCGAATCAGGCGATCGTGAAGGAAATAGCCTTTCTGGAGAACGGCAACGACGGTATGCGAAGGAACGGACGGATCTTCCTCTCGCATGACCGCTTCGTGAATGTTGGGATCGAACCGCACTCCGGAATCGGTGATCGGCTTGAGTCCGTGGCGCGTCAGCACTTCGAAGAACTGCTTGTAGATGAGGGCCACTCCTTTGTGAAACTCATCGCCCTCTTCGGCGTGTTCGAGAGCCCGCTCGAAGTTATCGATGACGGGGAGGAGATCGCGCACAACGCCGACGAGCGCGTAACGGCGGAAGTCGTCCTTCTCCCGTTCGGCGCGTTTCCGGAAGTTCTCGAAGTCCGCGAGCGTGCGCAGATAGCGGTCGCGGAACTCGTCCCCCGCGGGGGCGGGGGCCGGTGGCCCGCCGAGGGCGGCCTGGGCAGCAGCCTCCATCTCGTGCTCAATGTCTGCGACCGTCTCGCCGGTGTCTTCGATCACGTACGTGTCTTCGTCGACACCGTCGTCCGTGGGTTTGTCATTGTCGTCGTTCACTGATGTTGCTCCTGTTCCTCTTCGATCTTACGGCTGAGCGCGAGACCGAGATAGTCGACCAGAGGGGCCATCCGCGCGTACTCCATGCGCATCGGTCCGATGATTCCGACCATCCCCAGTGGAGCGGCTTGGGTGCCATAGCGCCGGGCCACGATGCTGAAGTTGTAGATCTGCGTGAAGTTGCTCTCCGAGCCGATCAGAATCTGCAAGCCTTCCTCGGAGAGGCACGAGTTCAAGATCTCCACCAGTTTCTCCTTTTCCTGGAGAGCGAGAAAGGTCTTGCGCAGGGAAATCGCGTCCGAGAACTCGGGCTTGGTGAGGATCGAGGCTGCTCCTTCGACGTACAGCTCGTGCTCGAGCGGGGAGATGTCGTTGACCGCTTCGATCCCCAGCGAGATCACCTTCTGCAGCAGCCGGTCGTGCTGGGAGCGCTCTTCTTCGGTCATGCGGATCAGCCGCCGCCGAATGCTGTCGAGCGTCATCCCGCTGAACTCGACGGTGATGTACCGCGAGATCTTCTGGAGCTCGTCACGCGTGAACGGCTGGCGCGTCTCGATGATCTTGTTCACGACCACGCCGTTCTGTCCGACGAGGATGCACATGATCTTGCTGTCGGAGACGGCGACGAAGTCCATGCTGCGGATCGTGAATTGCAGCAGCGTCGGCATGAAGATCACGCCGACCTGATCGCTCAACTTTGAGAGCACCCGCGAGGCGAGATGGAGCACCTCGTCCATCTCGTTGCCATGGCTGACCTGATCATCGATCATCTCCCGCTCCCGCTGCGAGAGAACGCGGGAGCGCAGGAGATTGTCGATGAAAAACCGGTAGCCGCGGTCGGTGGGGACGCGGCCGGCGGAGGTATGCGGATGCTGGAGATAGCCGAGGTCTTCGAGGTCGGCCATCACGTTGCGAAGGCTGGCGGGGGAAAGCTGGAAGCGGCCGCATTTCGCCAGGGAGCGGGAACTGATGGCCTCGCCTGTGGCTACGTGCTGAATGATGATCTCGCGCAGCACCTCGCGGGCGCGCGTATCGAGATCGTCACCGTTGCGCTCAATGTGTTGGACCATATGAGGATCACGCGAGCGGCAAGCAGTCTCGCTGTCCGACCGCTAACGCACAGGAGAATGTAGGAATTGCCGCCGAAGGTGTCAAGATTGCTCCACTCACGCTGGATATGAAACCTCTACTCTCCGTCCTCTGCTTCCTTCTTCCGCTCTCCGCGGTCGCGGTCACCGTCGATCGGATCGCTGCCGTGATCGATCAGCAGGTCCTGACTGTAAGCGAAGTCAGCCAGATGGCGGAGATTCGCTTTTTCCCACGCGCCGCCGGAAACAGCGAAGACGACTACCGTCACCAGATCCTCGACGCGCTCATCGCCCAGACCTTGCGCTATCGAGACGTGGAGAGGTTCGGCGCGCAGGACATCCCGAAGGATTCGGTGGAAGCTCGCCTGGGAGAGATCGAGCATCGCTTCGGTTCGCCCGCGGAGTTTTCCGCAACCCTTGCCCGCGTGGAACTGACCCTCGACGAGCTGCGCGCGCTGATCAAGCGCCAGCTGCAGGTCGACGCCTACATCCAGGAGCGTTTTGCACCGCTCATCTTCGTCGCCAATGACGACATCGCCGCGTACTACAACGGACCGTGGCGCCAGCTGCGCCTGGCGCGGGGTCCGGTCCCGCCGCTCAACGACGTGCGTGAAGAAGTGCGCACGCTCATCCGCTCGAAACAGCTCGACCAGCAGGTGGAAACCTGGACCACACAACTGCGGTCGCGGGCGAACGTCGACGTCTACGCCTGGCGGTAACCGACGAAACAGGCGCGGCGGCCGAAGCCGCCGCGCTCATCATCAAGGTTACGGAGTTGCGTTCGCGTTCTGCGTGTAGAAATCGACCGAGCCGATCTCGGTTGGTTGATTGCGGAAGTCACGGACGCGAATGGTCAGACGATGCCGGGCGTTTCCGAGCCTCGTCGTGTCGATCGTGAAGCGCCATCCCGAGTTCTGGGTGTTGAAGAGATAGGGATACTGCACGGCCACGTCGGGACGCGGGAAGCCGTACTGCGCGAGACCCTTGAAGTCGCCATCGACGATGACTTCCACCGACGAGACCACATTCCCTTCCGTAACGGCCCAACCCTGGAACGTGACCGTGCCCTTCAGGAAGTCGGAAGGGCGGGGAACGTCGATGAAACCGACGGCAGCGGCGACACGATCCTCAGCGCACTCGAAGAACACCGGCAGTCCGTCGCGGTTCGGCAATTCGGTGAACGTCTGCTGCTGATCGCCGACACGGACTTTCAGAATGTGGTTGCCGGGCCGGACGCCCTGCGCGATCAGCGCGCCGACATCCATCGTAAAGAGGAAGCCGGAACGGGGCGCATCGGGGTAGTTCGGGTAGTAACGCTCCACGTCAAAGCGCGGCAGGCCGTAGCAGTTGACGTAGTTGCTGAAGATCGGGTTGAAGGCGCAGTCGTCGGTCGAATACCAGCGACGGCCGTCCACCATCAGTTCCGCGTAGGCCACGCGGCCCGTATCCGTCCGGGTCCCCAGGTCGAGAGCCCAGCCGCGAACCGGCGTGATGTGCGATTGCGGATTGATGGAGGGAGACGCCTGCGGGATCGTGGCGCAGAGCGTTCCATAGAGGACTGCGTCCCGCTTGGGCTCGTCGATGTAACCGAACGGCTTGAGGTTGGCGTTCTCGTTGAAGATCTGAATCGTGCGGCGGCCGATCAGGCGGGAGAGGCCCAGGCGGTCGGTGGCCCGAACGTCGAGCGTGTGAACGCCGTCCTGGATCCGCGTGGTGTCGACGTTCGCCACAAACGCGCTGTAGAGCGCATCCGGCCAGTCGGCGATCGTGTTGGCGACGTCGGGACGCGGATCGCCGTACATCGCGTTCTGCATGACCCCGTTGTCGATCAGAACTTCGACCTTCGATACGCCATCCGTATCGAGCGCCCACCCGGAAACCGGGAACGAGCCGGAAGCGTTGAAGATCCCGGACAGGTCGGGGATATCGACGTTTCCGAACGGCGACTGATTGAGCGTGTTGTCGACCGTAATGGTTCGGCGGCCGAGCTCCGTGACCGTACCGTCGCTGAAAAACACCTTCACGGATATCGTGTGCGATCCATTCGTGAAGCGGCTCGCCAGAATACCGATCTGGAATCCGGGAGCGATTCGCTGGATCCCCGGATAGTTTGGATACGCCTCGACGATGTCGATGCGTGGCAGATTGGTATTCGCGTTCGCGATGAACTGATCATCGACCAGAGCCTCGACCTTCGAGATCGACGCCGGATCAAGGAACCAGCCCTTCACCAGGATCACGCCGCTCTGCGCAACGGTCGGATCAGGAAAGTCGAGAGCTCCGTGCGTTTCAATGGTTTGTGCCAGAAGCAGCGGAACTGCAAGCGACGCCAGAATGGCGAGAACCAGGCCGCGGGTAACTCGTCTCCACATAACCCCAACCTCCCCGAAAATGACCTTTGCCCGTTACTGCTTTGACGACGCATAGTTGCGCCGACCTGTGATCAGTTTGCCCGAGTTTATACTGAGAGGGTGAATTCTTCAAATATCGATGTGGCCGCCGTATCGATCGAGGAGATCCGGGCCGCCGCCATCCGTCTGCGGCCCTATCTTCACCGGACCCCACTTCTGACGAGCCAGTCGCTATCCGAGGCGATCGGCGTGGAGGTTCGTCTGAAGTGCGAGAACCTGCAGCGGGCCGGCTCGTTCAAGATCCGGGGGGCCATGAACGCCCTCCTGCAACTCACTGAAAAGGAACGAGAAAACGGCGTCGTGGCGTTCTCCTCCGGCAATCACGCCCAGGGGGTCGCCCTCGCCGCCCGCCTCCTCGGCATCAAGGCCACGATCGTCATGCCCGAAAACTCCGTGGCGATGAAAGTCGCCGCCACGAAGGCCTACGGAGCCGAAGTCGTCACCGCCGGCGTGACCTCCGCCACGCGCGACACCGTCGCCCGCGAGATCGCCGGCAAGACCGGCGCTGCGGTCATCCCTCCCTTCGACGACTGGCGGATCATCGCGGGCGCGGGTACGGTAGGACTGGAGATCGTCGACGAGTGGCCCGACGTCGAGACCATCGTCACACCGCTTGGGGGTGGCGGCCTGCTCTCGGGTGTGGCCATCGCCGCAACGTCGCTCAACACCGCGATCGATGTCTACGGCGTCGAGCCGCTGGCCGGCAACGATGGCCAGCAGTCACTCCGGGCGGGACACATCGTAACGATCGATCCTCCGAGCACGATCGCGGACGGCGCACGCACGCTGGCCATCGGCGAGCGGAACTTTGCAGTGATTCGTGAACGCGTTCGGGACGTCGTCAGCGTTGCCGACGACGTCCTGCTCGACGCGGTGAAACTGGCCATGTACCGTACTAAACTGGTCATCGAGCCAACCGGAGCTCTCGGAATTGCTGCACTGCTCGCCGGCGCGATCAAACCGAAAGGCAGGACTGCCATCGTTGTCAGCGGAGGCAATCTGGATTTCTCCTTGCTCTGCTGAAAAATGTTGAATGTTCAATGTTGAATGCTCAATGTTGAACGGAAGGGACCGGACCCGTGGTGCATTCAACATTCGCCATTGAATATTCGACATTCAACACTTCAGCTTCTTGATGAGCCTCTTCGACACCGCTCCCTTCGACCCTCCCGCCCGCGCGGACGCTCCGCTGCCCGAACGCCTCCGTCCGCGCACTCTCGAAGAAGTCGTCGGACTCGAGGAGCTTCTCGGCGAAGGGCGCTTCCTGCGCACCGCCATTGAGAGCGACCGCATCCCATCCATGATCTTCTGGGGTCCGCCCGGTTCGGGAAAAACGACGATGGCGCGGATCATCGCCAACAGGACCCGCGCGAAATTCGTCACGTTCTCCGCGACCAGCAGTTCGATCAAAGAGATTCGGACCCTGATGGAAGAATCGCGCAGGGAACGGAAGGCGCGGGGATCGAAGACGATCGTCTTCATCGACGAGATCCACCGGTTCAACAAGGCGCAGCAGGATGCCTTCCTCCCGTTTGTCGAGGCCGGCGACATCATCCTCATCGGCGCCACCACCGAGAATCCGTCATTCGAGGTCAACTCGGCGCTGCTCTCACGAACGAAGGTCGTGGTCATCCCCGCGCTCGAACGCGAACAGGTGATGACGATTCTTCGCCGCGCCGTGGATGATCCCGTCCTGCGCAAGCACGGCATCGAGGTCAGCGACGACGCGCTCGATTTCATGGCCGCGACGTCGGCCGGCGACGCCCGGCAGGCGCTCAACTCTCTGCAACTGGTCGTCGAGACCGCGACGAAAGCCGACGGCGCGATCGATCGCGAGAAAGTGACTCAGATCCTCCAGCGCCGCTCACTGATGTACGACAAGGGTGGCGAGGAGCACTACAACATCATCTCGGCGCTTCACAAGTCGCTTCGCAACGGCGACGCTGATGCCTCTCTGTACTGGCTCGTGCGGATGCTGGAGGGCGGCGAGGACCCGATGTACATCGCCCGGCGGCTCGTGCGCGCGGCATCCGAGGACATCGGGAACGCGGATCCGAACGCGCTGGTGTTTGCAATTGCCGTCCAGCAGACGGTGCACTTCCTGGGCATGCCCGAAGCGGGCGTCGCACTGGCCCAGCTTGCCACCTATCTCGCCGCCGCCCCGAAATCGAACGCCGTGTACGCAGGCTACGGAGACGCCGTGCGCGAGGTCCGGCAGGGCGACAATCCGGGTGTTCCGCTGCATATCCGCAACGCTCCGACGAGACTCATGAAAGATCTCGGCTACGGAAGCGGCTACCAATACGCACACGACTTCGAAGAACAGACCGCCGCGTTCGAGTGCCTGCCGGAGGCCCTCGCCGGACACAGGTTCTACGAACCCAAAGACGTCGGAACGGAAGCGAAGATCAAGGCGCGTCTCGACGCGATGCGCGCGGCGCGAACCAGGGACCGCGACGCATGAAGGGACTTCACGCACCACTGATCCTGCTCCTGATGGCGGGCTCCGCGCAGGCGGCCGTGACGTACCGCACAACGATCACCACGAGAATCTGGGTCACGCGACCACCAACCGTGCAGCGGATCGTCGCCGATGGAGATCGCCGCCGCCTGATCGTGGAGCATCAGGGGGAGCCCTTCGAATACGACGTCCTGCTCTCTGCAGATGGCGGGCGAAGCATCACAGCGCTCAACACGCCGCTGCATACCTGGTACGCGCTGTCGAAGCCACCAGCCACCGCAACCCGGCTGCCGCCATCGATGCGTGTCGAAATCCGCGATGCTAAAACCGAGGTGACGGAAGAAGGCGGCGCCGAACCGATCGCAGGGTATCCGGTGCGGAAGTTCGTCGTCCACGTCAGCTACACCACGAGGGAAACGTTCGGAGGCACGAGCGCCAATCGCGTGCACACGATGACGGCGCTCGTCTGGACCACGGACAAACTCGACCGGGCTCTGGCCTTCCCGCCGTTGACCCTGACGGTCGGCGTGGAGTCGATCGATGCCGACCTTGTCCGAAAGACCGCATCGGTCCCCGGCTTCCCACTTCGCGTGATCGCGACCGTGTCCCGCGCCTACGAGGGGGGGCCGCCGGTCGTGGAGATGAAAACGAAGGAGGTCGACGACGTGCGGGCGATTCCAGCAGCGCCTGAGAGTCTCTTCGTCCGGCCGGAAGGCTACGTCAACCAGGAACCCATCATCGGCGGCGTCGTCAAGACAACGCCCGTCAACTGAACGCGGTCAACTGACTCTCGATCGGCTTCGGCTTCCGGTCCTCACCGATATTGACGTAGACGACCTGTGCTTCCGTGACGAGCACCTTCTTCTGCGGATCCGTACCGCGGATCGCCTCGCAGACCACCTTGATCGTGATCGACGTCGTGCCGATGCGCAGAGTCTCGGTCCAGAAGCTGACGAGATCGCCGACGAACACCGGCTCGTGAAAAACGACCTTGTCCATCGAGACCGTGACCATCATCCGCGATCCCTGCCGGCGCGCTTCGATCGCGCCGGCCTGGTCGACGTAACTGAGGATTACACCGCCGAAGATGGTGCCTTGCGCATTCGTGTCGCGCGGCATCATCAACACACGGATGGCCGGTTCAGCCCACTTCTCAGCGATCTCCGTCACGTCCCTGGAACTAGCCCTGCCGCGAAGACTGCGGCGGCGGCTCGATCAGCTTCTTGTTGATGTCGATCGTCGCGGCCTTGCGAAGGCGCTGGAGGAGGGAGGCTCGAAGATTTCTCGCTTCCTGCTGGCGCAGCGTGTCGATGGTCTGTGAACGGTTCTGCGCCAGCGCGGCCGCATCGGCTTTCTTCTGCTCGGAGACCTGAAACACGACCGCGCCGTCGCCGACCATGATCGGTCCCTTGACTGCCCCAACCGGCGCCGACATCACCGCGTCGACCAGGGCTGCCGTGTCACCGGTGAACCCCGTGACGTACCCCTGACGGTTGATCGTCGTTTCCGCCGGGGGAACGCCGACCTTGGCACCGGCCGCCTCGAGAGTCGCTGCCGGGAGGGTCTTCGCCAGGGCCTGCTGCGCGAGCTGCCGCGCCTTCTCGGTCTTGGCATCGACTTCGACTTTCGCGCGAACTTCGTCGAGGGGTGAGACACCCGCCGCGCGGATGTTGTAGAGGAACGGGATGACCGGACCGCGCTGCGAACCGAGGATGTCACCGACATCGTTCTGTTTGGCGGCGTAGGCCCAGGCGTTGAACGCCGGATTGTTGCCCATGCCCGGAATGGCGTCGTTCTTCCCGAACCATTGCGAGTCATTCGAGCTGACGTTACCCGTCGCCAATGCCGTGAACTCGGCGGCAGTCTTCGGCTTGTTGTCCTTGAGCCGTGCCGCGATGCGCGTGATCTCCTCACGAGCGCGGTCTTTCCCCTGCTGATCGGCCGTCATGGCGCGCAGCCGGTCGCGGACCTCTTCGAACGGCCGGTAGCCCGCGCCCCGGCGTTCCAGAACCTTGATGATGTGAAAACCGAATTCCTTCGACCGGATCGGATCGCTGATCGTGTTCAGCGGAATGGTGAAGGCGGCGGTGTCGAACGGCTCGACGGTGGAGCCTTTGTCGACCCAGCCCATGTCGCCACCTTTGCCGGCCGACGACGGATCGCCCGAGTTGTCCTTCGCCAGCTTGCCGAAGTCGGCGCCGGCGCGGAGCTGCTTCACGAGACCGTCGCCCTTTGCTTTCGCAGCGGCCTCGACTGCCGGAGGAGCACCCGGATCGACCTTGATCAGGATGTGCAGGATGTGCGCGCCTTCGGCTGCCTTGTAGTCTTCCTTCTGCTGTTCGTAGACCTTGCGCAGTTCCGCGTCGCTGGGGTTGAACTGGGCGCGGAGGCGGGCGTAGTCGGCGATGAGGTACTTCGCGGCGCGTTGCTCTCCGTGCGTGTACTGCGCCTGGTGAGCCGTGTAGTACTGCTGCACTTCGGCCGGGGTCACTGTCACGTTGGCCAACTCGCGCGACGCCGGATAGAGGACGTATTTGATCCGGGCGCTTTCGCTCACCCGCCGGTATTCGGCATCCGCCGAGCTTGGCGAGACGACGACGGAGCTCTGCAGCGCGCTTTCCATCTTCGTAAGCGTGATCTCACGGGCCAGTTCTTCTTCGAATTCGGCGGGCGACTGGAAGCCCATCATCCCCGTCACGTACCGCGTGTAGAGCTCCTGGCCGACGAACTTGCCATCGGGGTTGAGCGTCGGGATCTCCAGGATCTTCTGCCGGATTTCTTCCGGCGACGCGCCCAGATGGAGCCGCTTGGCCTGTTGCAGCAGGAGATGCTGATCGACGAGCGAGTCGAGCACGGACTTCGAGAGGCCCATCTGCGCGATCATCTCCGGCGAGAGGGGCTGACGGTACATCTGCTCGTAGTTCTTCTCGGTGTAGTAGAGCGCACGGTCGAATTCGCGCGACGAGATGGTCTCGCCGTTCACGCGCGCGGCGTAGGCACGCTGATCGGTGTTGGCCCCGCCACCGGCGCCACCGGCGCCCCAGTCGACGAAGATGAAGAGGATAAAGACCGCCACAATGGCGATCAGAATCCATTTGAGGTGCTGAAAGCTATCGCGCATCAACTTGAGCATCGAGATTGAACCTCTGTCTTGACTTGATTGGATGGCAACCGCGGCGCGGGACACGGCGAACCGGCGATCGCGAGAATCCGTAAAAAACGCGGCAGTGTAGCTATTCCCGCCGCCCGTGGCAAACTGGGCTGCGGGCCATGCTATAAAGTTCGATTCGACTGATGCCCAAGAAAAAGAAAGAAGGCGGACCGGCGATCGACTGGTATCTCGTCTCGATCCAGCGCCTCAAACAGATCGGCCTCGTGATCCTTCTCATGGTGCTGGGCTTTGGCGCCTGGTGGTACTTCAGCAACCAGAAGCGCAATCCCCGAAGCGCGGCCGAATCCGCGATCGCGGAAGCGCGGCAGGCTCTGAACACCCTTGCGGCGTCAAAAGACTTTCCCAGCCATCGCGGCGACTTCGACCGCGCCCAGCACAAGATCGACGAAGCAGGAACGCTCCTCGGCGCCGGCAAGTACCCGGAGGCGGAGAGTGCCGCCGTCGAATCGCAGACCTTCAGCCGTGCGGCCCTGAGCGGCAAAGGGGCCGCCGAAAACGACGCGCAGTTCCTCACCGTCGAGGGCGACGTTCAGTACCAGAAGTCCTCCACCAGCGACTGGACCGCCGCGGAAACGAGGACCCCGCTCTTCAACGGCGACTGGGTCAAGACCAGCGGAGGCGCATCGGCGGAGTTGATCTTCTCCAATGGCTCGCTCTACACCGTCGGCCCGAATGCCCTCCTCGAGGTCTACTCCCAGTTCAACCCTTCCACGAGCCGGAAGAACAACTCCGTGCAGATGCAGATCGGATCGGTCGAGGTGGCGACGACCGACGACGCGTCCAGTGTTCGCACACCCGGCAACCAGGTCACGATCGATTCCGAGTCGACCACCCAGGTCGGCGTGAATGCCCAGAAGGCGACCGCCGTCGTCACCGAGAAAGGGACCGCCTCGATTGCGACATCGACCGGCGGCCCCTCGGTCAAACTTACCATCGGCGAGAAAATCACCGCCACCCCCACCGGCGACCTCTCGGCGGTCAAGAAACTGATCACCGCACCCTCGCCGCTAACGCCCGCGGACAACCAGGTGTTTCTCGTCTCCAGCGACTCCCGCGTCCAGTTCTCGTGGGAGCCGGTTCCTGGTGCAGCCGGATATGTCCTCCAGGTGTCGCGGTCCCGGCTGTTCACGTCCCTGGAGATCAACTCCCGGCGTCAGAAGACCTCGGCCTCCGCGCGGGTGACGGCCGAAGGGGCGTTCTACTGGCGTGTCGCATCCGCGGGGGCCGACGGCGACACCGGACCTTTCTCCGCATTCCGCAGGTTCCGCGTGAACGGTGGCGGACACGAGGCGGGTGCGGTGACGCCGCAGGCACCGCCGCCGGTGCTGCAGCTCAAGCGCCCTTACCCGATCGGCGGTCCTTTCTACATGATCGAGGGAAACACCGATCCCGGTGCGACCGTGCTGATCAATGACGAAGAAGCGGACGTGGAGCCCAACGGCCACTTCAAGAAGCTGGTCAGCTTCAACAAGGTTGGGCGGAACGCGGTGGTCGTGAAAGCGATCAACTCCTCGGGCAAACAGACGGTACAATCCGAGACCGTTCTCGTCGAAGAATAGAACTCCCTCCGCGGGGCAGACCTTTTGCACAGGCGCTACTGGCCCCGAAGTCTCGTCATAAGGAAACCATCACTCAATGGCTTTCAAATCACTGCTCTCAATGTTCTCGAACGATCTGGCGATCGATCTGGGAACAGCGAACACGCTCGTTTACGCCAAGAACAAAGGCATCGTCGTGCGCGAACCGTCGATCGTTGCTGTCAACAAAGTGAACAACAACGTAGAAGCGGTCGGCAAAGAAGCGAAAGAGATGCTCGGGCGCACACCCGGAAACATCGTCGCTATCCGGCCGATGAAGGACGGCGTCATCGCCGACTTCGAAGTCACGGAAAAGATGATCAAGTACTTCATCGAGAAGGCACACGGCCGGCGATTCCTCGTCAAGCCGCGGATCGTCATCTCCGTCCCCTCCGAGATCACCCAGGTCGAGAAGCGGGCCGTCAAGGATTCCGCGCTCCGGGCGGGGGCGACGGAGGTGTACCTGATCGAACAGGCGATGGCGGCGGCGATCGGGGCCGGACTGCCGATCACCGATCCGACGGGCAACATGATCGTCGACATCGGCGGCGGCACGACGGACGTGGCAGTGATCTCCCTCGCCGGCATCGTCTACTCTCGTTCCGTCCGTGTGGCCGGCAACGAGATGGATGACGCGATCATTCAGTACATCAAGCGCAAGTACAACCTCCTCATCGGCGAACGGACCGCGGAGCAGATCAAGATGGAGATCGGCTCGGCCTTCCCGCTCGACGAAGAGATGACGATGGAGATCAAGGGACGCGACCTCGTGGAAGGCGTCCCCAAGACGCTGGTCGTGAGTGATGAGGAGATCCGCGAGGCGCTCTCCGAGACGGTGGCCACGATCGTCGAGGCAGTGCGGGTCGCGCTCGAGCGCACGCCCCCCGAGCTCTCCGCCGACATCATGGACAAGGGAATCATCATCGCCGGCGGCGGGTCCATGCTGAAGAACCTCGACAAGCGGCTGCGCGAGGAAACCGGACTGCCGGTCACGCTCGCGGAAGATCCGCTGGCGTGCGTCGCTCTCGGCACGGGTCAGATGCTCACGGATTTCAATCTGTTGCGGAAGATCTCCATTGAATAGAGCGGCGCGCTCCTCTCAACCCCCGTTTCTCCGGACCGCACGCAGAGAAAAATTCGAAAGTCAGCTCTCTGGCAGGAAACCTGCTGAATACGCGCACGAACCATGGCCGCACCAGTCGATGTAATTCCCCGGCGCCCGACGCTGCTGCTCATCGTCGTCCTGGGACTCCTTTTCGTCCTCATGAGCCTGAGTACGCGCACGCGCTACATCGGCGAAACGCGGACCATGTTCGAACGGAGCGTGATGATCCTCTTCGCTCCTGTCCCCAGGACAGTGAACTGGGTGGGGCAATCGATGTCCGACGCGTATCACGGCTATCTCGACATGCGGCGGTCCGTCGGTGAGAATCTGCAACTCCACCGGCAGATCGATCAGCTGACCACCGAGAATCTCCGCCTCCGCCAGTCGGAAGGCGATCTGCGCCGGCTGCGCGGCATGATGGGCTACTCCGAGCAGTTCACCACGCCGACCACGATGGCGGAGCCGGTCATGCTCGATACGTCGAGCCGCTTCAAGTCGATCATCCTCGACCGTGGCTCCAACAGCGGCATCGAAGTGAACGACGCCGTCGTCAACGCCAATGGCCTCATCGGCCGCGTCGTTCTCACAACGAAGGACATGGCCAAAGTCCAGCTCGTGACTGACGGCAACTCCTCGGCCGGCGTCCTGGTGGACCGTACGCGCCGCCAGGGTGTTCTCCGCGGCGACGGTTCCGCCGGCGCCCAGTTGTACGACATCCCGTCACTCGCCGACGTGAAACCGGGAGACGTGGTCATGACGGCCGGAATCGACGGCATCTACCCCAAAGGCATTCCCGTCGGCGTCATCACGAAGGCCGAGAAGGGGCAGGACCTGTTCAAGACCATCACGGTCCGTCCGTCGGTCGATTTTGGCTCGATCGAAGAGGTGATCATTCTGCACACGCGCAAGATTCCGAATGAGATCGTGAGGTACACGCCGTGAGGTGGCTCCGGTTTACGATCGGGCTGCTGATCGCCCTGACGCTTCACTCGCTGCTGGACAGCTTTTTTCCGAACGCGCTGGCGTTCTTCAACCCCTACGTCATCCTCGTCGTCTACTACTCGATGGGTGGCAACGTCTTCGGCGCGATCATCGCCGGCGTCGTGGCGGGCCTCGTCCAGGATGCGTATTCGGGCGCCATGTTCGGCCTGCACGCGTTCGCGCTGACGGTGTGCGCATACGCCGTCGCCTACATCAACTCGCGTCTCGTTCTGCGCGGCACGATGGCCTTCGGCGCGTGCCTCATCGGCGCCGTGATCGTGAACGAACTGGTGATCTACATCCTCGTGAATATCCTGCTGAAACAGAAGGTGGAGATGTTCGAACAGGGCATGATCGTGAAGACGATCTTCACCTGTCTCTTCGGGATGATCGTCTATCTCCTCCTGACGCTGTTCCTGCGCGAGGAGCCCATCGAGGCCACGCGCCGTCAGGCCGGGTGGTGACCCATGCGCGTTTACCGGGACGACCAGAAGTTCCTCACCTTCCGAATCAACGCGCTGCTCTGGGCGATCGTGATCGTCTTCGTGTTTCTGGCAGGCTCGTTCTGGGTCGTCCAGGGCGCGCAGGCCGAGAAGTACCGCAACCTCTCGGAAGCGAATGCGCTCCGCGAGATCGTCACGCCTGCGAAACGCGGCCTGATCCTCGACCGGAGCGGGCAGAAAATCCTCGCGGACAATCAGCCGGCATACGCCCTCACGCTCGACCGCGTGATCATGCGCCCCATCGTCAAGAATGACCCGGCGCATCGCGAAAAGGTCGTGGCGTTTCTGGCCCAGGTCCTGGGAACCCCCGCACCCGACATCGAAGCACGATTCGAGAAAGGGAAAGCGATTCCCAATGCCCGGCCCATTCCGATCGCCGAAGATCTGACCATGCCACAGGTGGCCTCGATTCAGGCGCAGGCCGTGGCCTTCCCCGAGTTGAACGTCGAGCCGGTGCAGCGCCGCAACTACCCGTATGCGACGATGGCCGCGCACATCATGGGCTTCATCGGAGAGGCCAACGACAAGGACCTCGCCGCCCACAAGGACCTCAAGTCCGGCGACCTCCTCGGAAAACGCGGTGTGGAGATGATGTACGACGAGTACCTGAGTGGCCGCGACGGGTCGCAGTACTGGGAGTACGACAGCCACGGCCGACGTCTGGCCGAGTACCGCCCCGCACGCAAGGAGCCCGTGGCCGGCGACAACGTCTACCTGACGATCGATTTCGACCTGCAACGCCGCGCGGAGCAGTACTTCATCGAGAACGAATTCGTCGGTGCGGCGGTCGCTCTCGACCCGCGCGACGGCGAAGTCCTGGCCATGGTCTCGTCGCCCGCCTTCAACCCCAATGTCTATTCGCGCCGCTTCACGCCGGACGTCTGGCGCACCATCGCCTCGAATCCGTTCAAGGTCGAGCTCAACCGCGCCATCCAGGGCCTCTACTCCCCCGGCTCCGTGTTCAAGGCAGTCATGGCGATGGCCGGCTTGTCCGAAGGGGCGATCGATCCATCGACGTCGTTCTTTTGCAGCGGCAGCGGCGTGTTCTTCGGCCGCCGGTTCCGCTGCTACAACAAGAACGGCCACGGCGACGTCAGCGTCGCCCATGCGCTGAAAGTCTCGTGCGACATCTTTTTCTTCAATGTCGGCGCGCGGCTGGGAGTCGACCGGATCGCGGAGTACGCGCACAAGCTGACGTTCGGCGAGCTCTCCAAGATCGACCTCGACGGCGAGAAGTCCGGAATCGTCCCCTCGACCCAGTGGGCCGCCGTCAAACAGCATCGCAAGTGGTATCCATCGGAAACGATTTCGGTCGCGATCGGCCAGGGTCCGCTCATCGTGACGCCGCTGCAAGTCGCCAACATGATGGCCGCGATCGCGAACGGCGGCACCGTCTACCGGCCGCACGTCGTCAAGATGATCGAGAAGGTCAATCCCGACGGCCGCGTCGAGCGCTACCAGGTCGCCAGCGAAGTCCTGCACAAGGTCACCCTCGCCCCGAAGGCGCTGGAAACCGTGAAACTGGGACTCTGGAAAGTCGTCAATGAAGAAGGCGGTACCGGCGGCAACGCCCGGATCGAAGGCCTGAACGTCTCGGGAAAAACGGGAACGGTGCAGGTCATCGCGCAGCACGGCTGGGTGAAGACCGAAGGCCTGCCCTACAAATACAAGGACCATGCGTGGTTCGCGTCGTATGCCCCCAAAGACAATCCGCAGATGGTGGTCATCGTGTTCGTCGAGCACGGCGGCCACGGCGGCGTCGATGCCGCCCCGCTGGCGAAGCTGCTGTATGAGTCGCGCTTCCGCGAACAGGTACTGAACGCGCGCCTCGACCTCTCCAATCCGGACACGCTCGAGGCCATCAAGGAAGGCAAGGCGCCGATTCCGGGGCAGACCAAGAAGGCGCCGGCAGCACCCGCCGGATCGAACCCGAACCTGGGCCACTGAGGATCGAATGGCCCGGGAAAATGTCCGAACCTTCTCTCGACTCGACTTCAACTTCCTCGGGACCGCGATCGTCATCGCCGCCGTCGGCTGCCTGTTGATCTACAGCGCCACCTACTTCACCGATCCGAGCCTGGACATCTTCCGCAAGCAGCTCCTCTGGCTGGCGATCGGCTTCGCGCTGCTGACGGTCTGTCTCTTCGTCGACTACCACGTCTACTTCGACGTCGCGCCGTTTCTCTACGGTTTCGGCATCGTCATGCTGCTCTACCTCATGGTCTTCGGCAGGCTCACCGCGAACGTCCGCTCGTGGATCCACTTCGGCGCGTTTCAGTTTCAACCGTCGGAGTTCATGAAGATCTTTACCGCGCTGATGCTGGCGAAATTCTTCGACAACTACGACCGCGCGTATCTCACGCCGAAACTCTTCATCCGCGCCATGCTCATCATCGGTATCCCGGTGGGGCTGATCATCATTCAGCCCGACTTCGGAACCGCGGCGACGTTCTTCCCGCTCGTCGCCGTGGCGCTGTTCTTCGGAGGGATCCGCTGGAAGATCTGGGTCGCCGCGATCCTGCTCGTCCTCGTCGCCGGTGGACTCGGCTACGGAATGCTCAAGCCTTATCAGAAGGACCGGATCATCACGTTCATGAACCCCGATCGCGATCCGCTCGGCAAGGGCTACCAGGTCACCCAGGCCAAGATCGCGATCGGCTCGGGCGGAATCCACGGCAAGGGATTCCGGCAGGGCACCCAGGCCAAGCTGGACTTTCTTCCCGCGCACCACACCGACTTCATCTTCGCCACACTCGGAGAAGAGTGGGGATTCATCGGAGTCGTGATCGTGCTCGGTCTCTACCTCTTCCTGATCATGCAGGCTCTGAACTTCGCCAAGAAGGCGCGCGATCGTGGCGGTGCGTTCCTGGCGATCTGCCTGATCGCGTTCTTCGTCTTCCACATCCTGATCAACGTATCGATGCAGATCGGAGTGTTGCCGACGACCGGCATTCCGCTGCCGCTGATCTCTTACGGCGGGTCCTCGACGATGATGTTCATGATGGCCATCGGACTGATGCTCAACGTGGACATGCGCCGGCTCGGAGACTGACGTCTGACCGTCCGAACGGCTACCAGGAACTCTTGAACTTTTCGGATTCCCGGCGTTCCCGTTTGGTAGGGCGACCGGTCCCGCGATCGCGCGGCGGAGGAGGCATGACCGGTTTTTCCCGGACCGGAGTCTCATCCACGTACATCGTGCGGGCGAGTTCCTTCGACTGCTGCGTCGCTGGAATGCTCTTCACGACGACCCGCCGGTAGATCTCTCCCAGTTGCAGTTCGACGACATCCCCTTCGCGCACCGGGGCCGCTGGCTTCACGCTTTGCCCGTTGACCTTGACGTGACCGCCGCGGCAGGCGTCGGTGGCATCGCCGCGGTGTTTGAAGAGACACACGTGCTTCAGCCAGGTGTCGATGCGCGGTCGCTGCGAGTCGCTCATTTGGAAGAGGTTATAATCCGGCCATGATCAAAGCGGACATCGTCAACAAGGTCGCGGAAGTGTCCGAAATTTCGCGCGTGAAGGCGGCCCAGGCGGTCGATACCGTCATCGAAGGCCTCCGCAACGCGCTCGCGCGCGGGCAGCGGATCGAGCTCCGCGGCTTCGGCGTTTTCCAGGTCAAGCAGCGGAAGAAAGGCATCGGCCGGAACCCGAAGACGGGGGTCGAAGTCAAGATTCCACCGGGCAACACCATCCGCTTCAAGCCCGGCAAAGAACTGCGGAATCTCCTGTAGTGGCGGCGCCCGAACAGAGCCCGAGCGGCCAGACCGTCCTCGTCCTCGATTTCGGGTCGCAATACACGCAGCTCATCGCCCGCAGGATCCGGGAGCAGCGCGTCTACTCGGTCGTCCTCCCCTTCGATACCTCCATCGACAGGATCCGCGCCATCCAACCGGCGGCGATCGTCCTGTCGGGCGGTCCGCAATCCGTCTACGCCGACGCCGCGCCGATCTGTTCGAGAGAAGTGTTCGACCTCGGGGCGCCGATCCTGGGCATCTGCTACGGGATGCAGCTCACGGCCTATCTCCTCGATGGCAACGTGGAGGCTTCCTCTGAACGCGAGTACGGCCGTGCCGAGATCGAGCTGCGCGTCACCGACTCACCCCTCTTCGCAGGAACGCCGGCGCACCAACGCGTATGGGCGAGCCACGGAGACAGGATCCTTCGGGGCCCCGCGGGATTCCGCACCACCGCCTCGTCGGCCAACGCTCCCATCGCCGCATTTGAGAACGCGGCACGACGGTGCTACGGAATTCAGTTTCATCCTGAGGTGACGCACAGCGAAGCCGGCACCGGCATCCTCCGCAACTTCCTGTTCGACATCGCCCACTGCACGCCGTCGTGGGACCTGGGCGACTACCGCAAGCGCAAAGTCGGCGAGATCCGCGAGACGGTCGGCGACCGCAACGTCATCGCCGCAGTCAGCGGTGGCGTCGACTCATCGGTTGCCGCGCTCCTTGTGGCCGAAGCGATCGGGGATCAGCTCACGGCGATCTTTGTCGACAATGGAGTCCTTCGGAAGAACGAGGCAACACAGGTGATGTCGCGCCTTTCCGAAGGACTGGGCATGCACGTCGTGGCCGTAGACGGGCGCCAGCGGTTCTACGAGAAACTCGCCGGAATCGAGGATCCCGAGACGAAGAGAAAGAAGATCGGGAACGAATTCATCGCCATCTTCGAAGAGGAAGCAAAGCGGATTGCAGGCGCGGACTTTCTCGTCCAGGGAACGCTCTATCCGGATGTCATCGAATCGGTGTCGATCAAGGGTCCGTCAGCGGTCATCAAGACGCATCACAACGTGGGCGGCCTTCCCGAGAAGATGGGACTCAAGCTGATCGAGCCGGTGCGGGAGTTGTTCAAGGATGAAGTGCGCCAGCTCGGGATCGAGCTGGGGCTGGAAGAAGAATTCGTGTGGCGTCATCCCTTTCCCGGTCCCGGTCTTGCGGTGCGGATCCTCGGCGAAGTCAACGCCGAGCGCGTCCAGATTTTGCAGAACGCGGACGAGATCGTGATCGAGGAGATCCGCGCCGCCGGGCTCTATCGCGAGATCGCTCAGGCCTTCGCCGTGCTGCTGCCTGTGCGCAGCGTCGGGGTGATGGGAGACGAGCGAACCTACGAGAACGTGGTCGCCGTCCGCGCGGTATCGACGACGGATTTCATGACCGCCGACTGGTACCGCATGCCGCACGACCTGCTCGACCGGATCAGCCGCAGGATCGTGAACGAGGTCCGCGGCATCAACCGCGTCGTCTACGACATCTCCTCAAAACCACCGAGTACCATCGAGTGGGAGTGAGCGACAGAATCAACCGGATTTGGTGACTTCGAAAATCTTTCCTTCCTCACATTGCTCCGGCCTTCTGGAAGGACTATTTTGTAGGGCATCCCGAACCAACGCTTAACGATCGTCACCGGCCATCCCGGTCCGGCGAAAATCGTGCGCACCACCAACAGGAGGAGATCAATGATCATCCATACCCGGTCCCGGGCTCTACTCGCCCAGACAGTACTATTTCTCGTCGTCTTTCCCGTAGCAGTCCTTGCCGCAACGGACAACCGCCAGGAACCGCTGAGTCGGATGACAGCGAATGCGGCCGGCCTCTCATTTCAGGTCGGAACGGACAACGAGAGCGTCACGCTGACGATCACGGGACCCAACAACTTCAGGTTCACTCGCGAGTTTGCAGCGGCACGAACCATCAACCTGAGCCTGCGGGACATCGGAGCCTCTCTCCCCGACGGCTCCTATCTCTACGAAATGCGGGTTTCGCCGAAGATTCCGCAGAGCGTCCGGACGGAGCTGGCAGCCGCTCGTGCCGGCGACGACGACGACGCGATCGATCGTATCCGCACGGCCGCGGGCCTGAAGGAGCCCCCCGTTCAGTCCGGAGCATTCTCGATCATGAACCGCGCGCTCGTGCCGACGGACGCCATCGAGCCGCGCACTGGCGATGGGCCGAAAACCGTATCCGCAAGCGCGAAAGGAACGGCGAATACGCAGGTTCATAACGCACCGGTGCGCGCACTCGACGTCGTCACGGCGGACGATGCCATCATCCAGGGCAGCCTCTGCGTGGGCCTCGACTGCGTCAACAACGAATCGTTCGGGTTCGATACGATCCGCCTGAAGGAGAACAACACCCGGATCAAGTTCGACGACACGTCGACAGGGACCGGTTTTCCGAACCACGACTGGCAGCTGACCGCGAACGACTCCGCCAGCGGCGGTGCGAACAAGTTCTCCATTGAAGACATCACCGCGGCAACGGTTCCGATGACGATCACCGGCTCTGCGCCCAGCAACTCCCTCTTCATTGCGAGCAACGGAAAGGTGGGCCTCGGCAACGGCGCGCCGATACTGAACCTCCACATCACCGCGACCGATACGCCGGCCATCCGTCAGGAGCAGACGAACGGTGGCGGCTTCACCGCGCAGACGTGGGACATCGGCGCGAACGAGGCGAACTGGTTCGTCCGCGACGTCACCGGCGGATCGCGCCTTCCCTTGCGCATCCGGCCGGGCGCCCCAACGAGCTCAATCGACATCGCAGCGAGTGGCAAAGTCGGCATCGGCACCGCAAGCCCCGCCGGCAACCTGCACGTATTTGGCACAAGCACGACAGACGTGTTCGTCGGCGTCGGCGAGGATCCCAACGGCACGACCGGGACGCAATCCGCGCTCACGATCGGTTACGGCGGCAATTCGCTCGGGCGGGCCACCGGCTTCTTCAACGTCCGTCCGGATACGAATGCCGTGGCTCCGAATCCGTCGCTGCGATTCTTTACCGCAAACGTGCAGCGTATGATCCTCGACTTCCAGGGATTCCTGGGACTCGGCGTTGCTTCGCCGGCATTCCCGATCGATCACAGCAGCGGCGCGCACCTCACGGCCGGTGGTGTCTGGACGAACGCATCGAGCCGTGATCTGAAGCAGGACATTCGCGACCTCGGAACGACGGAGGCCGTGGAGACGCTCAAGAACCTGCAGCCGGTCACTTACACCTACAAGATCGATCCCCGCGAGCACCATGTCGGCTTCATCGCTGAGGATGTGCCATCGCTCGTCGCGACACCGGACCGGAAGAGCCTCAGCCCGATGGACATCGTCGGTGTGTTGACGAAGGTGGTCCAGCAGCAGCAGAGCACGATCGACGAACTCAAAGCGCGCATCGATCAGCTCGAAGCGAAGCGGCAGTAACGGGACAGGAAATTACCATCGCCGTGCCGTGCGGACCCGACAAAAAGTCCGCACGTGCACGGGCGTTTCATTTACCGGCGTTCGTGGCGTTGCGGATCGTGCGATCGAGCCACTCGTGAATGCTGATACCAAGGCGTTGCGCCTCCTGCTCTGCCAGCTGTTTCGCCTCGGGTGAGACGCCTTCGACCTTGCCGTAGCGCCGGGACCGCAACGTTCCGCCTCTACGCCCGGGAATCGGCAAATCGAGATCGAGCGGCGGCGGCCCTTCACCGACCAGATAGCTGACGAAGTAGAAGGCATTGCCGAGGAACCACTCGACGCGAACGTCACGGGCGCTCGGGGGAAGGATCTCGATGGGAACGGGGTCGGCGTAGAGCGGGTTCGCCTCGAGCAGAATGGCGCCGTATTCGGTATCGCGAAGCCACGGCGCGAGGCTCTCGTCACCGAATACGACTCGCCCTCCCCTTCGCGCGGTACGCGTCATTTCCGCGAGGCAGCCTCGAAGGTCCGGAAAGACGTTGAAGGCGCCGAAGGTGTACACGCAATCATTCGCGCCGTCGGCGAAAGGAAGGTGCGCGGCACCGGCGATGAAGTACTCGATCCCACACTCGAACGCCTGTGCCCTGGCCATTCTCTGGCGGCCGACGTTGAGGATCGAGGGCGAGAAATCCTGCAGAAAAAGGCGAGCGCCGCGCTGCATGCGCGACGCGATACGAATCGAATCCCGACATGTTCCGGCCCCGATCTCGAGCACAACGCCGGCCTGTTCGAGCGGGAGCTGCTCGATCAGACGGCCCCGTATCGTCTCTTCGTCCTCTGAAAAGGTCGCGAACAGCCAGTCAAGCGCCGCGTCATACGCGCCGCTGGTCGACTGGTAATAGTCGAATTGCTTCTTTTCGCCGGCTCCCATCGGATCGCGCGACGGATCGCGAAAGTCGGGAACCCCATCCTGAATGAGGTACACGTGGCCTGCGGCGTTGACAAGCCCACCGGAGACGACCTCCACTCCCTCGGCACGGTCGATCCGCAATTCGAGCGTCGATGCCGTATACGGACAGCGATAAAACGGAGCAGCTTCCTTCTTCATGCCGTGCACGCATTCTGTCACAGGCTCCACGATGCGATACTGCGCACACCCATGAGCAATGCAGAGAAAAAGGCTGTGGTCGTCGTCGGGACGGGCGACTTCGCGAGGATCGCACGCTACTACCTCGAGCACGATTCCGAACATCCGGTCGTGGCTCACGCTCTGAGCCCATCGCTGCTCGACGCAAATGAATTCCTCGGATTGCCGCTCGTCGCATTCGAGGAGCTACCGCAGCGTTATCCGCCGGACGACCACCGGCTGCTGATCGGCATCGCGTACAGCCGGCTGAACTGCAACCGTCGTGAGATGTTCGAGGCAGCTAAGAGACTGGGGTACGAGATGGTGACCTATGTGTGCTCGAAGGCGATCACCTGGCCGGACCTCGACGTCGGCGAAGGATCGTTCATCTTCGAAGCGAACGTCATTCAACCTTACGTTCACATCGGCAAGGACACGGTGCTCTGGAGCGGGAACCACATCGGGCATGACTCTTCGATCGGAGATCACGTCTTTCTCGCCTCGCACATCGTAGTCTCCGGCAATTGCCGCGTAGGCGACAACACGTTCATCGGCGTCAACGCCACCATCCGCGACGGCATGACCATTGGCGCGAACTGCGTGATCGGCGCGGGCACGCTGGTTCTCGATCCCGTCGCCGACGGCAGCGTGCTTCGTGGCGCAGCTACCATGCCACTGCCGATCGAGAGCGCCAGGCTGTCGAAGATCTGACGAAGCTCAGCGCGATTCGAAGAAGCGGCGGAGCAACCCGATGACGCGGGACTGCCCGTCGTCGGTCAGTCCGAGCGAGCACGGGAGGCGAACGAGGCGACGGCTGATGCTCGTCGTATTCGCCATGTCTCCTTGGAACCGGCCGACACGCAGTCCTACGGGCGAGTCATGCAGCGGAACGTAGTGGAACACCGCGTTCACACCGAAAGACTCCAGATATGCGAGGAGTGCCTCCCGCTCCCTCGGCGTCTCCATGATGACGTAGAAGAGGTGCCCATTCGGAACGCAGTCGGGTGGCACCGTGGGCAGCTGCAGCCGACCCGCCCTCTCCAGAGGCGCAAGCTCGACCTGATAACGCGCGAAAATAGCTTTCCGCCTCGCCAGGATCTCCTCCCCCTGTTCCAGCTGCGCGAAGAGAAATGCAGCCACGAGCTCGGAGGGTAGATAGGATGAGCCGACATCGACCCACGTGTAGCGGTCGACCTGACCCCGGAAGAAACTGGTCCGGTTCGTTCCCTTTTCGCGCACGATTTCCGCCCGCTCCACCAGCGCGCGATCCTGGATGACGAGCGCGCCTCCTTCGCCGCTGATGAAGTTCTTCGTTTCATGGAAGCTCCAGCAGCCAAGGTCACCGAGCGTACCGAGGTCGCGCCCTCGATAGGTCGCACCGAGTGCCTGTGCAGCGTCTTCGATGACGCGCAGACCATGGCGCCGGGCAATTTCGCCGATGGCCTCCATGTCGCACGCCACGCCCGCGTAGTGCACCGGCACGATTGCCCGCGTGCGCTCCGTGATGGCGTCTTCGATCTGCCGCTCATCGATGTTGAGCGTGTCGGTGCGGATGTCCACAAAAACCGGGCGGGCGCCACGCAGGACGAATGCATTCGCGGTGGAGACGAAGGTGAACGAGGGCATGATCACCTCGTCGCCCTCGCCAACCTCGCAGAGCAGGGCCGCCATCTCCAACGCGGCCGTGCAGGAGTGCGTGAGGAGTACCTTGTGCGCTCCGCAATGTTGTTCGAGCCACTGTTGGGAACGGCGGGTGAAAGCGCCGTCACCGGCGAGGTGACCGCCTCGCACAGCCTCGACGATGTATTCGAGCTCCCGCCCGACCATCGATGGCAGGTTGAACGGGATGTAGTCGGGTCTCAACATCCGGCGACCTCTGCGATCGCACAACCGAATCCCGTCGCACCGTAGCCGTTTCCGTTGTAGAACATCAACCAGCGGCCACCGTCCCGCAGAACCATCGGGTATGCCTGCATCTCCGCATCCCATTCCGCACTTTCGGGAGCAGCAAAACCCCGGGATCGTCGCCACAGCAGGGCGTCGTCTGATTCTGCACAGGCGATTCGATAGCGATCGCCGCGAATGCAGAACCACATCCGGTACAAGCCTCGCTCTTTGATGACGTGCGGACGTCCCATGGCGTACTCATCGCTCCGCTCGAACGGAATGGCCACCCGTCCATCGCGTCTCCACTCGATCCCGTCGTCCGACTCGGCATACTTGATCATGTACTGATGCCGCGGGCCCTCGGGCCGCCGCTCCCACACGATGGCCGACACGTACCACATCCGCCAGATGTCACCGTCTCGCAACACGGCCGGAGACGCAGTCAGAAATGGATCGACAGCATTGCGATCGAGAAGGGGCGCCGGCGAGTGACGGCGAAACGTGCGGCCGCCATCCTCGCTCACGGCAAGGCCGGCGGCAAGATAGAACGGTACCGTTCGCCCGAGCATCCAGCCCGTGTAGTAGAGCAACCAGCGGTGCCCTTGGACCACGACGCACGACACCGTACAACCGCTTTCATCAAACGCGCCGAGCGGGCCGGGCGCGAGAAGGGGTTCGTGCGTGATGCTGTTCGGATCGACTGTGAGCGCGTCGAGATCGACAACGCAAGCTCCGATCTGGCTACGATTCTCCCCGTCACGGCCCGTGAAGAAAACGCGTGCGCGACGTCCCCCCATATCGACGGCGAACGGAGCCGCCGCGCATCTTTGAATCCACCGGGGAAGTTGGACTCCCGGGAGAGGAAAGATGCGACCTCGCGGCTCCCACGTCAGCTCCATGGCGTCATCGCGGCCCGCGCAGGACGCCAACCGTAAACTCGTACAGCTCATAGTCGTGAAGCAGACAGGCCCAACGTGACGCGTTCCGCTTGCACCAGTCGAAGATCGTCGCCGGATCGGCGTAGTAGAGATCGGGACGCTTGCGGTCCTCATCTGCGTAACCAGTCAGGAAATTGGCAGCCCAACCGAGAGTTGCCTTCGCATTCAGCACGGCCAGAGCGTGGGTCACGTAATCCAGCCACAGGCCATCCGCTACGCCCAATCGCACGTTGAAGACTCCGCTGGCCACGACGAAATCTGCGGCTGCGACAGACTCCCAATCGGACGTGAACATTGCCCCGGGAACATTCGCGTGGGCTCGCCGCGCCTGAGCCACCATGCGTGGGGAGCGGTCATAACCCACATACGACCCATCGAAGCCGCGCTCCAGGAGGAACGGCAGCAGCGCGCCGTATCCGCATCCGAAATCGAGAATGGTGGAACGGGGTACGCGTTCGCCGAAGCTCAGCCCGCGCACGAGCTGCTCGAAACGCTTCGTTTGCGACGCTTCATCCTTCCAGTCCACACCACGGGCGGTGGCACCGTGGGCGGCAAGCTTTTCTTCGTAGTAGGCGACGACGTCGCTGACGATGTCTGGATCGGCCATGCTGGTCTGCGGAGAAGGCCTAGCGTACACCTTACACAGAGGTGTGATGAATTTCAGGCCCAACGATCTTCAAAAGAGCGTTCATCACTCGAGACGTTTCTCCAGACCATTGGCGACACTCACTGCAAATCTTCACGCTCCGATGTGCTTTCCAGCCAGCAGGGGGGTTGGCTCGTGTTCGGACCGGCTGCAAGCCTCGAGATACGCAACGGTGCCGTGCGGCCCCAGCCACGACAGCAGATCAAGGATGGAGAGGTTCGGCACGAATTCCCTGGCGCCGCGGGTGTACGGCGGGTAGTCATAGAGGATGTAGCGCAACTCGATGTCGGCGGCGGCGAATGCATGAGGATCGATATAGGCACGAGCGGCCGGCCCGGACAGATAGACTTTCCCTGCGACAGAGCGGCAGATCCTGATCAAACGTTCGTCTCGGGTGCCGATCACTCGCGGCATCTGCGAGCTGCGCCTGAAGGCCGGCCGCAGCCCGAGGAGCACGCAGATCGACTCGTTGAGGCGGATCGTGAGGTCGGCCAGCCGATTGTCCGACGCCCCCAGGGCACTCTCCATCACTTCAAACATCGGCTGGAAGAATGGAGCTCGCGCGTAGCAACGCCGGATCGAGTCGAGGTGGTGCCGTCTCCAGGGCCTGGCATCATCGACCTCGACATCGCAGATGGGCTGGCGGAAACGCCCTTTCGTAATCACTGGAATGGTGAGCCACTCACCCGCGCCGGCAGCGATGCGATTCCGGTTGCGCCAATCGCGCCTCGTGTACTGGACGTCGTCGTACCACACCCACACGTCCGATTGCCGGATGAGATCGAAGTAGCCAATCCACGGCACATAGTTCGGCTGCTCGATGACGACCGTGCGTTTCATTGCCTCGAGTGGGAAGTCGCGCGGCACCGATCGTGATCTCATGTAGGTCCCAGTCCGTGAAGTAGCCGGGGTATTCACGGCGAAACGGTTGCTTCTCTCCAGCATGGACTGATATCGAGAGGATACACAATAATTGCGGGATGGTTTCCGACAGTTCTCTCAACCTTATGCAGGAGGGCGGACCTTCTGCGCCTGTGATCTCTGTGGTAAGCCCGGTTTACCGAGCGGAGCAGATCGTGGCCACGTTCGTGCGAGAGGTGATGGTCGCGCTCGATCGGGTGACGGCCGATTTCGAGATCGTTCTCGTCGAGGATGGGAGCGATGATGGTACCTGGCCATGCATCGCAGCCGCGTGCGCGACGGATGCTCGGATCAAGGGCATCAAGCTGAGCCGCAACTTCGGCCAGCACTACGCGATCACCGCCGGCCTCGAATACGCGACCGGGGCGCACGTGGTGGTCATGGATTGCGATCTCCAGGACGACCCGGCGTTCATTCCCGAACTCTACGCAAAGGCTCACGAGGGTTACGACATCGTGCTGACGACGCAACGCGCGCGCGCGCACGGCTTGGTCAAGCGCATCTTCGCTCAACTGTTCGCGGGCAGCCTGAATTGGATCGCCGGCGGAAACGCCGGGGATTGGCTTGTCGGCGGCTACTCGATGCTCAGCCGCCGCGCGGTCGATGACCTCCTGCGCATCGGCGACGTGCATCGTCATTACCTCACTCTGGTGCGCTGGCTCGGCTTTCCCATCACCCACGTACCAGTAGTACACCGCCCGCGACACAGCGGAAAAAGCTCTTACGATCTGCGGAAACTAATCCGGCATGCGATCGATGGATGGATATCCCACTCGAATCGCCTGCTCTACATGTCTGTGACGCTTGGATTTGCATTCCTACTCGCTGCCCTCTCGGGAGTTGTGCTCATTTTCGTCGAATACTTCAGGCGTGACTTCGCACCGGGATGGCCCTCGCTGGTAGTGCTAATCCTGACCTCCACGGGGGTGCTCCTCATGTGCCTGGGTGTGACAGGAATCTACATCGGGAAAATCTTTGACCAGGTCCGCGCACGGCCCCTCTACATCATCGAACGGACCCTGAACACCGGTTCGCGAAGAAACTATCGCGTCATCGAGAACTGAGGCTTACGCAAGGGCATATCTGCGCATCAGAGCCTCGGCACCACAAGAGCCGAGCAGGATGATCTGCGGCATGAGCGGCAGACGGTAGCGAAAATCGAAATCGAGCGAAGTGGCCGCGGCGAGCGCCGCGGTGGCCAACAACCACAACAACGCGGTATCAATGACTGCCTTTCGGCGCGTGTCGCCGTTCCGTACTCCGTCAACGACGCCGATCAGTGCGAGGAGATACAGGGCGGCGTAGTACGGCAGAGAAAGAGCATTGTGCAGAAAGGAGTATTGCGAGCTGGTGGCCTGAAAGAAACGGATGAAACGATCCACTTCGATCATGACATGGCCGGCCATGCTCACAGGTGGCCGGTGCGCCGTTTCCGTCCGTCCCATGACCACTTCGCCGGCCTGCTCACGCGCCGCAAGTTCCTGCAGTTTGGGCCGCATGAACCCTACCGGCCATCTGGTCATGTCCTGGAAGAAATAGGCGTGCACGAGGAACCCACCAGCCACGGCTGAGAAGAACAGAATCCATAACCCGCGGCGATTCAGCTTTTTCGGCAGACCAACGAAAAGCCATTCGGTGAGGGTGACGATCGGTAGAAGTATGAAGCCGACCGGCCTCGTTATCGTCGCAACGATCACGGCGAAAAAAAGCTTCACCCGCCGCCAATGTTGCGCTCCTTCGCCTTCGAAAATGCCGCGAACGCTGAGCACGAATGCCGCCAGCGCGATCGCCGTGTAGATCGTATCGGTCAGAAGCCACGCCACCCAGAGAAAGATGTCGAAACATACAATGTAAAAGAACAGGGCCACCGCGGCAGCCGCCAATGAGCCTGTGACCATCCTGACCAGACTGACCAGGAGAACGGCGGTGATTCCAGCGCAGATGATGTTCAACGCCAGAACGATCGGTTCCCAGTGCGCGGGAGAGGCCATCCGGACCAATGCCAGCAACGCCGGAAAAACAATGACGCTGAAATTCGCCTGCTTCGACGTCAGGAACGTAGCGACTGTACCGTGTTGGACAGCATCGGAAAGGGCAAGGTAGAACGGAGCATCCGCACTGCGCTTCAGCCGCCCTCCCGACAGAAGGCCGAATACGACAACGGCAAACAGGAAGATGAAAAGCCTGCTGGTCATCGCGCTGCGAACGAAACGTAGTAGGTTGGTCGGCACGATGAAGAGTCGCTATGTTAGCCGCGCGCAAAACTCGCGTCCAGCTCGAATGCATCAAGAAGAGAGCAGGGCGCGGTGAGCGCCGGAGTGTCGTGATGGCACTGGATCTCACAACGATCGCGGACGGTATTTCATCCACACCATTCGGCTATTGGACGTCAGGCGACGCAGCCGGAGTGTCGTATCCGCAAGATGGAAATGAGAACTGCTTCTCCGTCGAGGACGCCTCCTTCTGGTTTGCGCACCGCAACCAGGTCATCCTCGCCGCGGTACAGACCTTGCCGCCGCCGAACGAGATCTTTCTCGATGCCGGCGGCGGTAACGGCTACGTGACCAAGGCACTCCAGGACAGCGGGTTCGCCGCTGTCCTGCTGGAGCCGAACGTTTCCGGCGCCGCGAATGCCGTACGCCGCGGTGTACGGCATGTGATCCGCAGCAGCATCGGCGCCGCGCATCTCCGGGGTCAATCAGTCGGAGCGATCGGCTTGTTCGATGTGATCGAGCATATCGACGACGATCTGGCGTTTCTGCGCGCACTGCGGAAGGCCTTGGTGCCAGGAGGACGGTTGTACGCGACCGTTCCAGCCCTTCAGTCACTCTGGTCGGCCGATGACGCGTCGGCCGGCCACTTCCGTCGCTATTCAACCGCGGAACTCGAACGATTGCTGATCGGAGCCGGTTTCGGCATCGATTACTGCACGTATTTCTTTTGGTGTTTGCCGCTTCCCATCCTTTTCTTCCGCGTCCTGCCTTCGAAGCTCGGTCTGCGAGGTGGCGACTCCATCAGCCGCATTCAGGCAGAGCACTCGACCCGCTCCCAGGCGGGGCGTTGGTTCCTCAGCAGGATTCTCCATCCGGAGCCATCCCTCGTGCGTCGCCGGAAGTCGGTACCGTGCGGCGCAAGTTGCCTGGTCGTGGCCACACGACCAGCAAAAGAACGGGGCGCGGCGGAAGAACCGCGCCCCGTCAGGAGCAGTTGATCCCGGGTCCCTCTCCCTGGGATCGCGTACGGCGCGCAGGAGGGGCGCGCCGCATTGGAATTCAACCAATTCGAAAGAACATCGTCGCGCCACAGCCCGAATGAGCCTGGGGCAACCAACGCGACGGGCCGTGCCCGCTAGTCACTCAAATTACGGATCACCGTCGGAATATCGAGGTCATTGCCGAAATCGCTCGATGCCATCGGCCCGAAGCCGCCCGAGCCGTCGGGCCGGCTGAATCCTTTGCGAAAGAAGGGCGGATCGTAGATCTCTCCCTCTGCACCGACCTGCGGCGGAGGAGCCGTCTCCTGGGTCACCTCGTGCTGCGCTGCGATCTCTTTCGGAGCAAACGGCCGGAAGGGAACCTGCGTCGAGATGGACGTCGAACGGGCATGACCCTGGCCGGACGAAAGCTGTTCGCCTCGCGTGTTCAGGAATCCCTTCGTCGCCGAATCGAATCCGGTGGCGATGACCGTGACCTTGATCTCGTCCTTCATCCGGGGATCGATGACGGTACCGAAGATGATGTTTGCCTCTTCGTCCGCCGCTTCCTGAATGATCGACGCTGCCTCATGCACTTCGAAGAGCGTCATGTCCGGCCCACCGGTCACGTTGATGAGCACGCCCTTCGCGCCTTCGATCGACGCCTCTTCGAGCAGAGGAGACGAGATCGCGCGCTGCGCCGCCTCCACCGCCCGGTGCTCACCGGAGCTGACTCCCGTGCCCATCAGCGCCATGCCCATGCCGTGCATGATGGTCTTGACGTCCGCGAAGTCGAGATTGATCTCACCAGGAACGGTGATCAGATCCGAGATGCCCTGGACCGCCTGACGGAGGATATCGTCCGCGATGTTGAACGCTTCGTTGAGCGAGGTAGCTCGCTCCACGAAGTTGAGCAGGCGCTCGTTGGGAATGGTGATGAGTGTATCCACCGTCTCGCGGAGGGAGCGGATCCCCTGCTCGGCCTGAATGCGGCGGCGCTTTCCTTCGAAGCCGAAGGGTTTCGTGACGACGGCAACCGTCAGCGCGCCCAGTTCGGCGGCCAGCGAGGCGATGATCGGAGCCGCGCCCGTGCCCGTACCGCCGCCCATCCCGGTGGTGATGAAAATCATGTCCGCGCCGGAAAGCGCCTCCAGAATGCGATCCGTGTCTTCCAGCGCTGCCTGTTTCCCGATCTCGGGATTGGCGCCGGCACCGAGGCCCTTGGTCAGCTTTCCGCCGATCTGCAGCTTCGTCGGCGCCAGCGACGTCCGCATCGCCTGGACGTCGGTGTTCGCGACCATGAACTCGATGCCCTTGATGCCGGCCTGAATCATCCGGTTGACCGCATTGCCCCCACCACCACCCACGCCGATGACTTTGATCTTCGCGCCGAGCTGCATGCCCTCGTCAAGCATCACAGCCAGTCGGCCGTCACCGGGTTTTTCGTCGAATGTGATCATTTACCGTCTCCAGGAAGAGTAATCATTTTTAGTGAAGCATTCAAACAATATTTCGTACGGCTAGGTTTGGGTGAAGAGTGACTTGAAGGAATCGGCGATCCGCGCCAGACCCCGCCGCGAGCGCCGGCGCACTTTGGTACGGTCGCGGAAACCCCATAGCAGCAGCCCGGCGGCAGCCGCCCACTCCGGTCCGGCGACCGTGTCCGACAACCCGCTCAATCCGCGCGGCATCCCTTTGCGGGCCTGCTGATCGAACACCTGCTCGATCATTTCCACCATGCCGTCCATCTCGGCGCCGCCGCCGACGACGACCACTCCGCTGCGGATCTCCTTATCCAGCCCGACCTTCTCGATATCGCGGTAGACGAGCTTGGCGATCTCCGCCGCGCGCGGCTCGAGGATGTTCGTCAACTCGTGCTTCGAGAGGATCTTCGGCGCGCGGCCGCCCACGGTCGGGACTTCGATCGGATCGTCCTCCGTGACCAGGGACCCCAGGGCGCAGCCGTAACGCTTCTTGATGCGCTCGGCATCTTCCATCGGCGTCCGCAGCACAACCGAGATGTCGCTCGTGAAGTGCCCGGCACCCACGGGCAGGACGTTCGTATGGACCACGTTCCCCTCGAGAAACACCGCGTAGTCCGTCGTGCCGGCGCCGATGTCCATCAGCAGCACGCCCATCTCGCGCTCATCCTGCGTCAGGACGGCTTCGGCGGCCGCGAGTTGCTCGAGCACCAGTTCCTGAACTGCGATCCCGGCCTTGTTGACCGCGGTCAGCACGTTCTGGTTGTGGGTCCGGGCACCGGTGACGATGTGGACATTCGCCTCCAGGCGGCCAGCGGTCATTCCCAGCGGATCGTGAATCCCATCCTGCCCGTCGACGACGAACTCGCGCGGGATGACGTGCAGGAGCTCCAGTTCCGCCGGAACGTTGATCGATTTCGAGGCCTCGATGACCCTGTCGATGTCCTCGCGCGAGATCTCCCGATGCTTTCCCGTCACCGAGACGACGCCACGCGAATTCACAGATCGGATGTGATCGCCGGCCACGCCGACATACACTGATTCGATCTGCAGTCCCGCCATCACCTCGGCCTCATCCACCGCTTTCTTGACCGCCTCGATGGCCTGATCAAGGTTGATGATGTTGCCGCGCCGGGTGCCCTTCATCGGCGAGGTGCCCTTGCCGATGATCTCGATCTGGCCGCGATCGGTCACTTCCCCCACCAGCACGCACACCTTGGAAGTTCCGATGTCGAGCGCCACGATGTATTTCTCTTCGGTCTTCGGCATTCGCTGTCTCCTGACTGACTAGTTCGTTATCTGAATCGGGACTGTTTGCAGCCGTGTCACCGGCGGGAGCACTGCCGGATGGACGGGTTTGACGACGATGCGGCCATGGAAGCGGAGGTCGGCGTACTCGATGCCGTGCATGCCGAGGTGCTCCGCGCGCGCGACGGAGTAGAGGTCGCGCCACTTCGCGGAGAGATCGCGCTCTTCCGCGTAAACCAGCGCACCGAGCTCGCGGTCGAAGATCGCGTAGCCATCCGGCGCGACCGGCCTGATCTCGGAAATCCGCGAGTACATCTGCGGGTCGCGTGCGCGGAGGCCATTCAGGAGTGCGACGCTGCGCACCAGCTCGGGTCCGGCTGCACCGGAGATCAGCGGAAGGTCGCTGTCTCCCACCGACGGGGAGAGCTCGGCGAAGGGGAAGCCGGTCTC
This sequence comes from Thermoanaerobaculia bacterium, assembly GCA_038244715.1. GTDB lineage: Bacteria > Acidobacteriota > Thermoanaerobaculia > Gp7-AA8 > Gp7-AA8 > JADGNZ01. The sequence continues at coordinate 13,942 of JBBRTE010000025.1, read as the reverse complement.
GTCGACGTAGACGTAGCGTCCGCCGAGCAACATCAATGCGACGGCGGAGCGCTCGACGATGCGGACACGCAGCGTATCGGGCAGTTTCTTCTCGGTTTCGATCCGCTTGACCCATCCCAGCTTGCGAAGGTCGCTCTGCAGCCGGAGAGTGTCGACGCGAAAGAGGTTCGTGCCGATGTACGGGCGCGTGATGGCGTCGATGGCCGCACGCGGTGTGTGCGTGGCTCCGGCGATCTCGATCGTCTTCACTCCGAACCGGCCGTCTCCCTGCGTCTGGCGGTAGACCAGCAGCAACCCGACGACGATGGCCACGGCCACGGCGAGCTTTCCGCCGATCGAGGCCATGTGTTGGAATCGAATGCGACGCTGATTCCGTCGGATCCGCGCAACATCGGCCGGGCGGAAGAAGCGAGGCGAGGTGCTGTCGTAGCCTGCGGACATCACCGGTTCTCCCCATTGCCGCGCACCAGCGCCTCGGCAATCTCATGAACATCGCCCGCACCCATGGCGATGAAGATGTCGTCCTGCCGAAGCCGCCTGCGTAGATCGTTCACGATCTCGCCGTGACTGCGGTCGAGAAACTCGATGCCCTCGGCGCCGTCAGCGATCATCCGCGAGGAGACTCCCTCCAGCGGCGCCTCGCGCGCGGCGTAGATCGGCGCCACGAGTGCGACATCGGCTCCGCGCAGGGCCGTGGCGAAGTCACCGGCGAAGTCGCGCGTACGGGAGAAGAGATGCGGCTGGAACAGCGCCACGATCCGCCGGTCCGGATAGCCGCTGCGCGCGGCGTCGAGCGTCGCGCGAATCTCCGTGGGGTGATGTGCGTAGTCGTCGACGACGATCGCGCCGTTGTAATCGCCCAGGACCTGAAAGCGTCGATCGACGCCCATGAACCTGGCCACGCCCGCGGAGATCGACTCCGCGCGCATTCCGAGCTGCCGGGCCACTGCGATTGCCGCCAGCGCGTTACGGACGTTGTGCTGCCCCGGCACGAAGAGCTTGAAAAAACCGACGCCAGCTACCTCGAACGACGATCCACGCTCATGGAACGTGAGTTTGCGGGCGGTGAGATCGGCGCCCGGCCCAAGGCCATAGCGGATGATCGTAGGGCCGGCGCCGCGTCCCCGCCGGTCGAGCAGCGCCGCCACCGCCGGGTCGTCCACACAGCCGATGATGGCTCCCTCGGGCCGCACGTTCTCCGTGAAGATGCGGAAGGCTTCGACGATGTTCTCGAAGCTGCCGTAGTACTCGAGGTGGTCCGCTTCGATGTTGGTGATGACCGCGATCTCCGGCCGGAGCTCGTGGAAGGTGCGGTCGTATTCGTCGGCCTCGACCACGAGCAGGTCGCCGCGGCCGGTCTTGGCGTTCGACGCGAAGTTGCGGAGGATGCCACCGATGATGATCGTCGGATCGAGACCGGCATCTTCGAGGATCGTGGCGATCATGGCCGAGGTGGTGGTCTTGCCGTGGGTGCCGGAAACGCCGATGGAGCGCTTCTCGTTGACGATGGCCGCGAGCAGGTCCTTGCGGCGGATGACTTCGATCCCGCGCTCGCGGGCGGCGTCGATTTCGGCGTTGACACCTTTGACGGCGGCGGTGACGACGACGGCATCCACACCAGCGAGGTGGGAGGCGTCGTGTCCGATGAGGACGCGGACCCCGCGATCGGCCAGCAGGCTGCTGCCGGACGAGCGTTTGAGGTCGCAGCCGGAGACGGTGATCCCGCGACGGGCCAGGATCTCCGCAACGCCACTCATTCCGATTCCGCCGATGCCGACGAAATGAATGTTCTTAATCTTGTTTAAATTCATTCTGATAGTGGCTTGGTAATAAGCGATTTTATTCGCTTCGCTCTATTTTTTCGAGTAAATCGACGATCTTTCTCGTGGCTTCCGGCTCCGCCATCGTCCGCGCCGCCGCTCCCATGCGAGCGGTTCGGTCCGCGTCGTTCACGATTTCGGCGATGGCAAAGGCCAGCCGCTCCGGCGAAAGCTCCGATTCGATGATGACCAGCGCGCCGCCGGCCAGTTCGACGACGCGCGCGTTCAGCTCCTGGTGATTGTCAGTGGCCGCGGCGAACGGAATGAGGATCGACGCGCGGCCGACAGCAGCCAGCTCGCCCACCGTCATCGCGCCCGATCGCGCCACGACGAGGTCGGCCGCGGCGATCTCCGCCACGATCGGATCGAGGTACGGGACGACCCGCGCGTCCGGAAACGCCGAGGCGCGGTACGCCTCCTGCACCCGCGCCAGCTCCTTCGGCCCGGTCTGATGAACGATCTCCAGCCGGTCTTTCAGCGGAGCCATGAACAAGAGCGCGCCGATGAGCGCGTCGTTGATCGTGCGCGAGCCCTGCGACCCGCCGAAGATCAGCAGCCGTTTCCGCGCACCGGGCCCGGACCGCCGCGCGTCGCCGGCATCGAAGAACTCCCGGCGGATCGGGTTCCCGGTAAGCACCGCGTCGGCGCGTTTCAAACGCGGCGCGGCATTCTTGAACGCCACCAGCGCCGCAGTCACGAACGGAGCGAGCACGCGATTGGTGAGACCCGGAAACGCATTCGCCTCATGAATCGCGGTGGGGACACGACGCAGCTTCGCGGAGAGGAGCACCGGACCCGAGGAGTATCCGCCGACGCCGAGCACCACATTCGGACGGTACTTGCCGACCAGCGAAAAGGCGTGCGCAAAGGCAAGCGGAAGCCTGGCGATGTTTCGAGCGAGATCCCGAGCGCCCTTGCCTTTGAGTCCGCCGACCGAGATGAATTCGAGCGGGAACCCCGCCTTCGGCACGATCGTCTTCTCCAGCCCCGCCTCGGTGCCGACGAAGATCACGCGCCGGCTCGCATCGCGCGCCATCCACTCCTGCGCAACGGCGATGGCCGGGTAGATGTGGCCCCCCGTCCCGCCCCCGGCGATCATCAACGTCTCCCCCACTCCCCGCACACCCATGACGTGCTCCCTCAACCTGATTGCTGCGATAAGTTCAACAGGACGCCGACGGCGATGAGGCTCGTGATCAACGACGAGCCGCCGTAACTGACGAGGGGCAACGGCAAGCCCTTCGTCGGAAGAAGACAAAGCGCGACGCTGACATTGATCAGCGCCTGGATCCCGATCAACAGAGTGAAGCCGAGGGCCGCGTAGTAGTCGAAACGGTTCTGGCTGAAGCGGGTGACGCGAAATCCCCGCCACACGAGGAACCCGAACAGCACCACGAGGGCAAACGCGCCGATGAACCCGAGCTCCTCTCCGATGATCGAGAAGATGAAATCGGTGTGTGGCTCCGGCAGAAAGAAGAGCTTCTGCCGTCCATTCCCGATGCCCAGCCCGCGCAAACCCCCGGTACCGAGGGCGATCAACGACTGCATCGCCTGGAAACCCTTGCCCAGCGGATCGGCCTCGGGGTTCATGAAGGTGAAGAGCCGGTCCCGTCGATAGGCAGCGCTCAGCACGAGCAGCACACCCGCCGGAATGATCATCAGGGCGAAGGTCACGACGCGTATCCACGACACGCCCGCGGCGAAGATCATCCCGGCCGCCACCAGGACCAGCGTCGTGGCCGTCCCGAAGTCCGGCTCGAGCAGGATGAGACCGGCGAACAGAGCGATGACAACCGCCACCGGTAGCAGGGTCGACGTCAGTTCGTTGATACGCTCCTCTTTCCGCGCCAGGTACGACGCCAGAAACAGGATCAGCGCGGGCTTCGCGAACTCGCTCGGCTGCAATTGGAAGTGCGACAGGACGATCCAGCGATGCGTTCCATTGATCGGCGTCTGAAAGAGCGCGATGACCAGCGCCAGCAGAACCCCGGCCATCACCGTGTAGATGATCCGCCGGTCGCGCAGACGGGCCACATCGAGGTGCATCAGCGTGACCATCAGGGCGCTGCCGGCGATGAGCCACACGAGCTGACGGGTGATGAAGTAGTACGGATTGTCCGAACCCACCTTCTGCATCGTGATGATCGCGGAGGCCGAATAGATCATCACCATGCCGATGACGACGATCAGCATCGCGGCACCGAAGAGATACGTGTCGTAGGTAAGTTTCCGGCTCACGACAGGTCCCTCACCAGTTGCTCGAAGTGTTCGCCGCGATGTTCGAAATTGCGGTACTGGTCGAAGCTGGCGCACGCGGGCGAGAGCAGGACCGTGTCGCCCGCGCTTGCGTGCTCCCGCGCGTAGGCGATGGCGTGCTGCAGATCCCTGAGAGGAACGAGAGTGGTCGCGCCTTGCAGCGCGGCGGCGACGCGGTCCGCGGCCGCGCCGATCGTCAGGACCGCTCGTGCGCGCTCACCGACGAGCGTGCGCATCCGTTCGAATTCACCGGCCTTATCCTTGCCACCGAGGATCAGCCAGACGCTCGAGGGCGGAAACGACTCGAGCGATCTGAGCGTGGCATCGACGTTGGTTCCCTTGGAATCGTTGATCCAGCGGACGCCGTCGAGCTCGCGCACGAGGACCATCCGATGCGGCAGTCCGGCAAACGACCCGAACGCGATCTGCACACTGACGTCGTCGACGCCCAGCGCGCGCGCCGCCAGCCACGCCGCCAGCGCATTCTCCACGTTGGCGTTGCCCTCGAGTCTCAGCGACGCGCGCGGGATGCGCCGCTCGTTTTCGTCCTGGCGGAGAACCAGATCGTCACCATCGAGAAAGGCGCCGTCCTCGAGTTCCTTCGTCGCCGAAAACCGCCAGACGCGGGCCTTCGCGTCCCGAGGCGCGCCGCGACGGTCGGAGCCGTTGACGATCGCTACATCGTGGGACTCCTGGTTGCGGAAGATGCGGTACTTCGCGGCGGCATAGGCATCGAACGTCGCGTACCGGTCCATGTGATCCGGCGTGATGTTCAGCAGCAGGGCGACGTCGGCGCGAAATGTGTCGACCGACTCCAGCTGGAACGACGACAGCTCGAGAACGTAGGTGCGGGGCCGGTCGAGGTCGAGCGCCCGGATGAGCGGTTCGCCGATGTTCCCGGCGACGATCGGCTGCCGCCCGTCGATCTTCAGAATCTCGCCGATCAGCGCGGTCGTCGTGGACTTGCCGTTCGAACCGGTCACCGCCACGATCGTGCTTCCGCGAACGACATGGCGGAACGCGAGTTCGATCTCTCCGATCACCGGGGCCGGCATCACGTCCTTCTGGTTCAGGAGTGCGATCGTGCGGGGGACGCCGGGGCTGAGCACGATTTGCCCGACGCCATCGAGCAGCGTGGGATCCTGCTTCCCGAACGCGCGCGTGATCGAATCGTGCAGCGGATACGGCAAGTCCGGCGATGCGTTGGAATCCGTCAGCACGACGTCTTCCCCACGCGCGGCCAGAAAATTCGCTGAGGCCGCGCCCGACTTTCCCGCTCCAATGACCAGAGTCTTCATCGGAGTTTGAGAGTCGACAGCGCAACCATGGCGAAGATGATGGCGATGATCCAGAAACGGACGACCACCTTCGTCTCACGCCAGCCCGACAATTCGAAGTGGTGGTGCAACGGAGCCATCTTGAAGATGCGCCGTCCGGTGAGCTTGAACGACGCCACCTGCAGCACCACCGACATCCCCTCGAGGACGAACAGACCACCGACCAGGCCGAGAAGGATCTCCTGCTTGATCATCACGGCGAGGCAACCGATGGCACCGCCGAGAGCGAGCGAGCCGACGTCGCCCATGAAGATCTCGGCGGGATGCGCGTTGAACCATAGAAAGCCGAGAGAGGCTCCCACCATCGCACCACAGAAGACCGCCAGCTCACCGGTCTGCGGGACCCAGGCGATGCGGAGATAGTCGGCCACACGGAAGTTCCCCGCCGCGTACGTGAGGATCGTGTAGGTGACGGCGACGACCAGCGTCGAGCCGATCGCCAGTCCATCCAGGCCGTCGGTCAGGTTCACACCGTTCGACGCACCGACGAGGACCACGATGATGAATGGGATGTAGAGAAATCCGAGGTTCAGGTGAAGAGCCTTGAAGAAGGGGAAGGTCAGGACCGTGGAGTAGTTGTTGTGGATCGACGGCAGGTAGGCGATGGCCAGGCCGGCCGCCAGCGCGACGCCGATCTGCATCGAGAACTTCTCTTTCGCCGTCAGTCCTTCGTTCTGCTTCTTGGCCAGCTTGCGGTAGTCATCGACGAATCCGATCGCACCATAGGCAAAGGTCACAAAGAGGACGATCCAGATGTAAGGATTGAAGATGTCCGCCCAGAGAAGCGTCGGGATGACGATGGCGATGTTGATGAGGATGCCGCCCATCGTCGGCGTGCCGGCCTTCATCTGATGGGACTTCGGGCCTTCCTCGCGAATGTATTGACCGAGCTTGATGGAGCGCATCCGCTCGATCAGCCAGGGCCCGAATATGAACGAGATGATGAGCGCGGTCAGGGCCGCCCACGCCGACCGGAACGTGATGTAGCGGAAGACGTTGAATCCGGAGATGCTGTTCCGGAGCGGGTAGAGCAGGTAGTACAACATCAGTGCGCGCCCTCCGAGGGTCCAGAGTCGGTGAGAATGTTCACGGTCTTGTCGAGGCCGATGCCGCGGCTGGCCTTGATCAACACGAGGTCGCCGCTGCGGATGAATGTCTTCAGAAAGTCAGCCGCGCTCTGCGCGTCGTCGAAGTGATGGAGTTTGTCATCGCCGAAGCCGGCCTCGCGCGCACCGTCGAGCAGCGCCCGCGACCGCTTTCCGACTCCTACGACGGTATCGACGCTCTTCGGAATGTTCCGCCCGGCCTCGCGGTGGTAGTCGAGCTCTTTCTCGCCGAGCTCCAGCATGTCGCCGATGACCGCGATGCGCCGGCCCGTCGCGTCCGCCTGCTCCATGAGCGTCAGCGCGCGTCCCAGGGCGTAAGGATTCGAGTTGTACGTGTCGTCGTAGATCGTCGCGCCGTTCGCGTCGAGAATGATGCCGCGGTGGTAGGCGGGCTTCAGCTCGCGGACACCGCGCGCAATCCCTTCCCAGGAGATGCCGATGGAGCGCGCGGCGGCGATCGCGGCGAGCAGATTCTCCAGGTTGTGCCGTCCCGGCAGGAGCAGCTCGAAGGCATGGCCGCCGACCTCGAAGGTCGTCCCGAGGAGACCGCGCTCGCGGATGTTCACGCCACGGAAGTCGGCATCATGGTCGATGCCGTAGGAAACCTTGCGGCCTTCGAACCCGCGGCTGATGTTCATCACGGGCTCGCTGTCGGCGTTGATAACGATCATGCCGCCCGGCTTCACGTTCTCGAGCAACTCGCGCTTCGCTTCGGCGATCTTCTCGATCGTGCCGAAGAACTCGATGTGTACCGGACCGATGTTGGTGTAGACGCCGACATCGGGATGCGTCAGGCCGGCCAGCTGGGCGATCTCGCCTTTGTGGTTCATCCCCATTTCGCTGACGACGACTTCGGCATCGTCGGGCGTGTTGTCGATGCAGAGCGGACAGCCGATCAGATTGTTGAAGTTGCCCCACGACTTGAAGGTGCGGCGCTCCGAACCGACGAGCGTGGCGATCATCTCCTTCGTGGTCGTCTTCCCCGCGGAGCCCGTAATGGCGATGAGCGTGAACGGGTACCGCTCGCGGATCGAACGGGCCAGGTTCTGCAACGCCACCGTCGTGTCGGCGACCCGGACGATGCCCTTGTCCGCGGGCACGTTCTCCGGGATCTGTGAAACGACGGCACCACGTGCGACCGCCATCGCCTGCGGCAGGAACTGGTGTCCGTCGAGACGATCTCCGGTGATGGCGAAGAACACGGAGTCCGGACGGACTTCGCGGCTGTCGATGACCACGGAATCGGCGGCGATGTCGCCGCCCTGAATGAGATCGCCGCCGGTCATCTCGGCGAGCTGGCGGAAGGTCAGATGCATGTCGACCTCCCGCGGGCCAGGTTGCCGGGATGCCCGGTGGCCTGGTTGCCAATGGTGGTTTTCGTGTGAGCGCAGTGGCTGGCGGAACGATTGGCCCGGGCCGCGACGCGGTCACCGGGCAAGCCGGCAACCGAGATGTTCTCTTCCGGCTCCGCCGCGCCGACCCGATCGCGGCCCTTCCCCCGAAGCTGCCCGACGATCGCCCACCATCCACCCGCACTGACGACAATCGACGGAGCCGGAACAGAACACCTTCTCGAAGGTGCTAAATGATAAGCTGATTTGATCACTGATTTCAACATTAATTTAATGCCGATTTAGTGGCTGATTTTTTAGGTCTCGATCTCAAGGCGCGCTCCGCTTCTTCCCGGTCGTCGAAGTGCACCACCTGGTCTCCCATCACCTGATACGTCTCATGACCCTTCCCGGCGATCACGATCACATCCTCATCCGCCGCCTCGGCGATCGTCCGGCTGATGGCGTCGCGGCGATCCGCGATACGGCTGTAGTTCGCGGCGCCGTCCATACCCAGTTCGATCTCGTCGAGGATGGCTTCCGGCTTCTCACCACGGGGGTTGTCGCTCGTCAGGACCGTCCGGTCGGCGAGCCGTGCGGCGATTGCACCCATCTTGGCGCGCTTGTCGCGGTCGCGGTCTCCGCCGCACCCGAAGAGGAGGACGAGGCGTCGTCCCGGAGCGAGATCCCGCACCGCCTGCAAGAGTTTGTCGAGCGCGTCGGGTTTGTGCGCATAGTCGACGATGACCGTCGGTCCGCCCTCGGACTCGACATATTCGAATCGCCCGCGCACCGCGGGCAGGTTGCGGATCCCCGCTTCGATCGTAGCGATCTCGATCCCGGCGGCCAGCGCACCACCGATCGCGCCGAGCCAGTTGTAGAGGTTCGGTGCGCCGAGCAGCCGAGAGTTGACGCGGACTTCGCCGGCGGGCGTCGCCACCCGTCCCCGCAGGCCGCGCACCGAGATCTCGAATCCCTCGATGGGATGAATATCCGCGTTGCTGCCGCGCCCGAACGTCACGACGCAATTGCCCAGGTCGTCGGCCAGGCGCCGGCCATGGTCATCGTCTAGATTGACGATCGCCGTCTTGCGCGAGCGATCGATCTGATCGAAGAGGATGCGCTTCGCCGCGAAGTAGTCTTCGAAGCCTTTGTGAAAGTCAAAATGATCCTGCGAGAGATTCGTGAAGACCGCGGCGGCGAAGTGAATGCCGAACGTCCGCTTCAAGGCCAGCGCGTGCGACGACACTTCCATCACCGCATGCCGCACTCCGGCACCGGCCATCTTGCCGAACCATTGCTGCAGAACGACTGCGTCCGGCGTGGTGCGGTCCGCGCTGAGGCGTTCCTCTCCGGCGCGATACTCGATCGTGCCGATCAGACCAGCCGGCTCACCGGAGGCATCGAAGATCGACTCGATCATCTTGGTGGTGGTGGTCTTGCCGGAGGTTCCAGTCACTCCGACGATCGTGAGCTTGTCGGCGGGCCGGCCGTAGAAATTCGCAGCGATCAATGACAGCGCGGCACGGGCGTCGTCGACTTCCACAAATCCCGCTGGCGAGGCCGCCGGCGCCGCACTCGCTTCGGAGACGACGGCCACCGCGCCTTTGGCGATGGCGGCGTCGATGAACTTCGCGCCATCGGTGTGCAAGCCCGGCACCGCAACGAAGAGTGCGCCCGGCGTCGCCAGCCGTGAGTCCGCGGTCACCGCGCGGATCTCCATCTCCGGATCGCCGGTCACAGAGCGGGTTGGCACATCCCGCAGCAGTTCGCGCAGCTTCATCGCGTTCCCTCGGCGAGGGTCAGGACGACCTGATGATCCTTCGGCAGGGCTTCGCCCGGTAACGGTTCTTGAGTTTGGACCACGCCACTCCCCGAGGCGCGAACCCGGAAGCCGGACCTGGTAGCGAGCGCAACGGCGGCTCGCGCGTCGAGACCTCGCAATTCCGGAACTTCCGATCCCACGGTCGGAGCAGGCGTCTGCGAAAACGTCGCCAGCATCGGCGCGGAGACGTCGATCGTTCGCGCCGGAATGGACGGCGAAACGCCGAGGTAGCGGAGCGTCGATTCGGCGATCTCCTTGAAGGCAGGGGCAGCGACGGTGCCGCCATATTCGGCGTCCTTTGGCTCGTCGATGACGACGAGAATCGCCAGTTGCGGGCGGTCGGCGGGAACATAGCCCCCGAACGACGCGACCACCTTGTCCGAGTAACCGCCGCGTCCTGCCTTCTGCGCGGTGCCTGTCTTCCCCGCCACGACGTGCTCGGCGAGCGCGGCCGGAGCGCCGGTTCCCTTCGCGACGACGGCTTTCAGGATCTCGTTCAATACCGCAGCCGTCCGCTCGGAGATGACGCGCACAGGCACCGCCGGGGGCGGCGTGTAGATCGTCGTTCCGTGCACATCGGTCACCTTCTCCACAATTCTGGGAGGTATGCGGACGCCACCGTTGGCGACCGTTGCGATCGCCGAAAGAACCTGCAGCGGCGTTGCGCCGATCTCCTGGCCGATCGACATCGATGCGTTCGACAACTGTGACCATTGCTGTGTCCTGCGCACCCGGCCCTGGGCCTCGCCCGGCAGCGTCACTCCGGTCCGCTCGCCGAAGCCGAAGCGGCGGATGTAGCTGTAGAACCGGTCCTGTCCGAGTGCGAGCCCTACGCGAATGGCGCCGACGTTCGACGAGTGAACCATGACGTCCTCGAACGTGATGAGGCCGTAGCGGCTATGGCCGTGTTCGTGGATCTGCGTGTTCCCGATCTGAATGAAGCCGTCGCCGCAGTCGAGAATCTGTGACGGCGTGACGACCCCCTCCTCGAGTCCGGCGGACGCGGTGACGATCTTGAATGTCGATCCTGGTTCGTACATATCCTGTACGGCCCGGTTCCGGCGGTCATCGGGTGAGAAATCGCGAAACTGGTTCGGGTCGAAGGTCGGATTCGACGCCATGGCCAGGATGCGGCCATCGCGGGGGTCCATCACGATGGCGACACCGCCGGCAGCGTGATACTGCTCCGTCGCCCGCGTGAGCGCTCGCTCCGCGATGAACTGGACGACCGAATCGATCGTCAGAACGACATCGTTGCCGTCGATGGGCCTGTTCGGTCCCTGGCCGCCGACGAGATACATCCCGCGACGCGCGTCGCGCAGCAGGGTGACGCGTCCGGCCCGCCCGTGAACCTGTGCGTCGAACGAATGCTCGATGCCGCCGAGTCCCTCACCATCGAGGCCCACATACCCCACCACATTCGCCGCCAGCATCGCCCGCGGATACGACCGGCGGTGCTCCTCGAGGAAGTAGACACCGGGAAGCCTCAGGGCTTTCACGGCGGCGGCACCCTCGAGAGGGAGCTGCCGGGCGATCCATACGAAGCCACCGGTGGAGGTGAGGCGAGCCTTCAGCTCGCGCGCGGTCAGCTGCAGTGCGGTCACGCTGGCCAGGGCCTTCGCGGTCTGGTCGCGATCACCGATCGCCTGCGGGTCCGCGTAGATCGACTCGGCGGCGACACTCTCGGCCAGCACGCGGCCGCGACGATCGAGGATCGAGCCGCGGACCGGTTGGAGAGAGAGCGTCCGCTCCTGCTGGCGTGCGGCTTTGACGACGTAGTCGCCGTGGCGCACCAGCTGGATCTGGACGAGCCGTGCGACCACGATGAGCGCCCATGCCGCCATAACCGCGAAGAGTTGCAGGAGACGCTTCTGCGAGGTCGGCATCAGCGGGCTCCAGGCAGGCCGGCCGGACTCGCGGTCCGGGGATCATTGACTTGTGAGGACCGCGGCGACTGGTTTTCTCTCGGGACGTCGGATGGAAGAGTCCCACCAGCGTTCTGGACCATGACCACGGTGCGCGGATCGGTACGCTGAAATCCGAGGTCGGCGGCGCGCTGCTCGACGGCGCCGAGCGAAGTGCGGCGATCCAGCTCGAGCTGCAACGCCTTGTTGGCGTTCTCGATCTCCTGCTTGTGCTTCTGCAGGTGCGTGGCCTCGTGGCCGAGGCGGATTACCTCGAGGTTCTGCCAGGTGAAGAGGAGCAGGAAGAGACCGATGGGAATACCCAGCGCGAGAACAGCCAGCAGCTCACGGGAGCGCCGGCGATCGCGTTCGCGGACGATGTGGGTGTTCTCGATGGGTTTTTTTTGCGCGTACATGGGGAACCGATCCGCGGGACATGACGGAGCCAGGGAACAAGGGTGAAGATCTGCCTACAAGCACGTCCCGAGAACCATCCACACCCACCCACGCTCCCCCAGCCACCCCTCCCGAGCTCCCGCGGCGCACACACGCCCACCCTTCCCCAACCTTCACCCTTGTTTCCGGGCTCCGGGGTATGAGCTCCTGGCTGTCAGCTCTCAGCTCTTTCGGAGGAGCCAGTCGCCTTCAACTTCGAGCGCGTACCTGTCAACTCTCAACACCAACTACCTGAGAGCTAAGAGCTGACAGCTAAGAGCTCTTCACTTCTTCTCCGCCACCCGCAGCTTCGCGCTGCGCGATCGCGGATTCCGTTGCACTTCCTCTTCTGAAGCAGCGACCGGACGACTGGTCAGGATCTCGATCACCTCGTTTGCGCCGCACCCGCAGACGGGCAGATTGGGCGGACAGGTGCATTCCCCTTCCAGACGCCGCATGGCGCGCTTGACGATGCGATCTTCGAGCGAATGGAACGAGATGACGGCGAGGCGCGCACCCGGCTCGAGGACGCCGACGGCGTCGTCGATGAACCTGTCGAGGCCGATCAGCTCCTCGTTCGCGGCGATGCGGAGCGCCTGGAACGTGAGCGTAGAGGGATCGATCTGGTTCGGCTTCGCCCACTTCACGCTGCGAACGATCTCGGCGAGCCTTGCGGTCGTCTCGATCGGCGCCTCGTTGCGCGCTTCGACGATGGCCCGGGCGATGCGGCGCGCCAGCGGCTCCTCACCGTAGTCGCGCAGGATCGTTCCGAGCTCCTGCTCATCGAGCGTGTTGACGAGATCAGCGGCGGTTTTCGAATCGGGACCCATGCGCATGTCGAGCGGCGCGTCGTAGCGGAATGAGAATCCGCGGGACGCGTCATCGAGCTGCATCGAGGAGACTCCGAGGTCGGCAAGAAGCCCACTGATCGAATCGATGTTCTGCTGCTTCAGGATGTCAATGAGCGTCTCGTGACGGCCTTCGGTGAGCGTCACGCGATTTCCGAATCGCTCCAGCCGCGCCGCGGATGAGGCCAGCGCCTTTGGATCGCGGTCGATGCCCAGGAGCCGGATCGATGGGTAGCGGGAGAGCAACGCCTCCGCATGACCACCGAGTCCGACCGTGGCATCGACGAGCGTTCCGTCTTCGTGCGCGGGACGGAGTGACTCGACGATTTCGCTTAAAAGAACCGACTGGTGCATGACATCTCACACACCATGCAACTCCAACTCTTTCCAGTCTTCATTCGTCAGCGGCGTCGAAGTCATCCGCTGCTGGATCTTTTCGCCGTTCCAGACGATGAGGTGGTCCGTGTTCCCGATGACCACAACGTCTTCTGTGATGCCCGCGACGTCGCGCAGGATCGACGGGATCAGCACCCGTCCCTGCGCATCGATCGTCCCGGTCTGCCCGAAGTAGTTCACCCGCTCGAGCAGCTTCGTCTTCGCCATCGAGGTCGAGGGAACCTTCGAGAGCCGCCCCTGGAAGTCGAACCAGACGCTCATGGGATAGATGAGGGCCCGTTCACCGTCGGTCGACGTGATGAAGCAGTCGGACCCGAACTTCTCTTCAATGACCTTGCGGAAGTTGGCGGGGATCTTCAGCCGCCCCTTTTCGTCCACTTTCGCCGGGGCATGCCCCATCAAGACTGGCTCGACCATTTCTGCTTCGCTTCTCGTAATTCGAAGGCTGTTTGTACCACCTTTGACCACTTCTGTCCACAAAAATCCACCGATGGTAGACAGTACGGTCGCGACTGCTCGCGGTCCAGGTCCGGCCGGTTGGTCGTCGTGGCCGCGTCAGCGGCACAAAGAAAGTAGCCAGGGGTGCGAGCGCGTCAGCGAGAGCAACCCTGATTCAGGTCCTGACATCGTGGCCGCGTCAGCGCACAAAGAAAGTAGCTAGGGGTGCGAGCGCGTCAGCGCGAG
>JBBRTE010000024.1:0-75764 GCA_038244715.1 Thermoanaerobaculia bacterium | reverse complement strand
TCAGCGGCGCACGACTGTTCCGCCCACCCGGAAGCACTCACGATCGTCCTCTTCCGGTCGGAAGGGGCTGATTGCAACGGAGAAAACGAAAATGCATTCAGCAAGGGAGGGAACTACCCTTGACAATCGCTTTCATAGAACAAGCGGTTGCATCGGGCAACGGGCCGTCCTCTGCTACTCTTGACTCCACGCTCTTGGCGTCGGCCCGCAGCCGTTGGGCGGAGGGTCGAATCGCCACTCCGAGCAGTACAACGTAATGGACGAAATCATATGGCCTACGCTGACGAACCATCGATTGAAGAAATTATCGCGGTGCTCTCCAAACATGCGGCGCTCTTAAAGAAGTCGCGACCGCCGTTGTCAATGGAGTACCAACAAACGATAGAAGCGATCGCCGCGCTCATTCGTGCAATTCGTCGGGGGCAGATTTCCGTGCGTAAGGCTGAGCCAAAGACAAAGCGCCCGACGACCGTGAAGTGCAGAATCTGCGGAACGACCGTACGTCGCGATCAAATCGTCGTCCATAGGCGGAGGGCTCACGATCTCACACCTCGTCATGTCCATGAGGTGCAGGGAGGCCTTCCATCGCTAGGCAAGAAGCGCTAGAATTACGAAACTCTCAAACTAGGCGCCGCCCAACAAGTGGGATCAACCGGGCACATGGGTAACAGTTGAAGAGCCTTTCGGCAATGCAGGCCGGCTCTGTTATCGGGCTGAAACGTTGGGAGTACGAAGCGATCGAAGCGCCCTTGTTGACGCTTGAGCGTTGACTCGGGAGGACGGGTGGTCTGAGCTTTGAGAGCGTGGTGCATCCGCTCGTGCGCGCCGTTCTGCTCGAGATGTCCGGGAACGATGCGCTCGACGCGGATGCCGAGGCGAATCCACCAGAGAGAAAGCGGGGAAAGCCGCGCCAGGCCTGGAGAACCGAAGGGGCTGCCATTGTCCGAGAGGATGGCGCGCGGGAGCCCGTGCTGGCGGAGGACGCGCTCGAAAACGACTCGCGTCTGTTCGTACTGGTTGGAATGGAAAGCGCACAAGCGAGCAGGTACCGTCTGACGTTGTGCATCGTGCCGTGAGAGCCACTTGTGCAGTGTGCGCCGGCTGACGTTGTAGCGCAGGGGCCAGCTCGGTAATCGTATAGAAACCACTGAGACAATCGTCGATGAATCGAACTCGTTCCAGCACGGGACCGGTCTCCTTCCACGGCATAGCACCCCTCCTGACTTCGCAGGAGGTGTTACCCATGTCCCCGGTCTGTTCTGTTACCCATGTCCCCGGTCTGTTCTGTTACCCATGTCGCCGGTCTGTACCCCCCGGAGCGCGGTACTATTTGGCGTGCGGGTCCGCGCCGCAGAACAGAGGCGTGGGGGCGCTCAATGGCTGGTCGGACAGGCATGAGTAGCGGTTGATCGCTCAGCAGGTTCGGGCAGAGGGCCTGCGCCGACCGCCAACATTCCCTTTGATGGATAACCAGCGGGTTGGAGAACGCAATGACCCTCTCGAAGCGCACCGCCCTCGCCATCTCTCTTGCCGTGATCGTTCTGAGCTGGATCTACCAAATCTGGACTCAGCGCTCAGGTCCGGCGCTGCCTTCGGATTTCTCGGAGCTCGTGCTTCGAATTGTGCGCACCAAACTCATCGTCTTTGTGTCCATCTTCCTGTTGCTTCGCGTGAGCGGTGAGCGGTTCCAGAATCTCGGGGTCGGACTCCAGGGCTGGCGAACGCATCTCGGCGTGGGAGTGGTTATCGGTTTCGTGATGTTCGTCGGATTGAATGTCGCATTCAATTCAGTCATGAATTCACTGATCCGGAGTTCGCCGGCGGGCGGCCATTCGGTCGCGTCATTCTTCAAGCAGCCGGCGAATCTCTTGATCTGGTTGCCGATCGGGATCGTCGGGGGAGGCGTCGTCGAAGAACTCGAGCGGATCTTTGTACTGACGCGCTTCGAGAAATGGCTCGGACGTCCAGGCCTGATCATTGGAGTGGTCCTGACCTCGGCGATGTTCGGCTTTGGCCACCTCTACCAGGGACTCGGAACCGCCATCTCGACGGCAGTGTCCGGATTGGTGTTCGCGCTCGTCTACCTGCACCGGCGGTCGGCGCTCGAACCAGTCACGGCGCACGCGTTCAGCGACGTGCTTGCCATGTTGGCTGCCACGGTGCTCGCGCGGTAGTTCGGTTCGTTGCGTCTCAGGACGTTGTTCTTTGTCCAGGCGGCTGATCGGCGGACTGTCGCCAATAGCCGTGTGATCGCTCCGCACGCGGTACGCGTCCTTCTCGAAGGCCATCCGCAGCTCGGCGCGTTCAGCTCGTGACTACCTCCTGTGCGGCGACCTGTTGATTCGTCGCTACCAAAACAGTGATCACCCAGCCGACGACGAGGACGAAGTCCCTGACCATCTCGGGCGTCTTTAGTTCGTCGGTACGCCTGAGTGCAAGCAGGGCCGCGACGGAAATCGCCGCGAGAATCCACACTATCTTCCACCTATGCCACCAAGGTTTTTGCTTCCTCACGTCCGCCGATTCGACCGGACGTTGGACGCATGCTCCTCGGTGGTTTGGCGTCAACTGAACTGAACTGCGGGGCGAAGGTCAACCGTCACTGAACACCGTCAATTAACCGCAACGGAGGCCGGTTGCCGCAGGCGTCAATCTACGGATCGTGGAGATTCCGGACCCGGCGGTCAGTTTTGTGCTTCACCCGCGCTCGTTTGATCTGGGCGAAGAGCGTCTGTACTCGCGGGTGGTACGATTTCTCTAATCCGACTCCCAACGGAGGCTCTTCATGAGCGTGCCAGCTCTACTCTCAGACTTTTCTGCCGCGGACCAGGATCACGAGCTGGCGGCTCTCGTTCTTCTTCTTCGTACCGAGGTCGTTCCGCTCGATCGCGTCGCCACACTCGTTGAGGAGAGCGGTTCTGCGATTTCGGTCCTCGAAGACTTTTCGTCGCGTTCGTTGTTCCCGCCCTTTACGTCCGACGACGTTACAGCGGCAAGGAACACCGTTGCCGGCTGGCGCGCGCGGAAGCTCGATGTGCGGCCCGTTTTCAGCTCGTCCTATCCGACGAATCTCCGGGGGATCTTCAACAAGCCGCCGCTCCTGTTCGTTCAGGGGGAGTGGAGCGACGATCGCGACAGCAATGCCATCGCCATTGTCGGAACGCGCAACCCCACGCTGGCCGGCCTGCGGCTGGCCGGCGAGGCATCGCGCCAGGCTGTGGAAGCGGGTTTGACCGTTCTTTCCGGGATGGCGCTCGGAATCGATACCGCGGCCCACACGGCAGCTCTGGAGATCGGCGGTCATACGACGGCAGTGATCGGGACAGGAATCGATCGAGTGTTTCCGCCGGAGAACCGGGCGCTGCGCGATCGAATCGTTGCCTCGGGTGGCGCGATTCTCTCGCAGTTCTTTCCTGAACAGCCGCCGGCAAAGTGGTCGTTCCCGATGCGGAACATCGTCATGTCCGGACTGGCCCTGGCGACGCTCGTCATCGAGGCCGGCGAAACGTCAGGAGCGAAGAAGCAGGCGCGCGCCGCCCTGCAGCATGGCCGGCCTGTGTTTCTCCCAAAGTCCCTGGTCGAAGAACATGCATGGGCGCAGAAGATGGTTACGAAGGGCGAATACGGGGTTCGCGCGATCCTGGTGTCATCGATCTCCGAAGTCGTCGAGCGGCTCACCGCGATCCCATCGGTTGACCAAGCGATCGCCGTGTAGATGGCCAGCACAACACGCGACTTCCTGAACCAATATCGCCAGTTCTTCTGGCAGGTTCCCCGGGAAGGTCAAGCAAACGTCTGCCTGCTTTGCCTTGGTGCCGTCATCGAAACTTACGATCAGTGCTTCAATTGCAACGAACTACTTCGCAGAAGCTCCGCGCCGCAATCGCTGAGAGGCCGGGTTGTTCCGATGTCGATCACTCCCAATCCCGGAACGTGGTACTCAATTCTCCAGTCGTACAAGAAGGGGATGTGGCGAGAATACGCGCCTGTGATTGCGTCGCTCGCGTACGAGTGGTTGACGGTCCACGAACCTGCGATTGAGAGACTCCTCGGTGGTGCCATCGATCTCTTCACAATCGTCCCTTCGAAGACCTTGGGCGTGACTTATGACTCCCAGCTTCTGAGGCTCGCCCTCTCGCTTGTCGCCCCGGTTGCCGAACGCCTGGCACCGACCCTCGCCTGCGTCGATCGTGAGGCCTACGGACGCACGAAATATGCACCGCAGATGTTCACGCCGATTGCGCCTGCGGCTGGTAAGCGCATCGTGCTGATCGAAGATACGTGGATCACAGGGGCCACCGCAGCGAGCGCCGCTGGAGCACTCCTCGATGCTGGAGCAAGCTCGCTTGTGATCACTCCGATTGCACGTGACTTCCGCGTGCAGTTCCACGGAGATGATCACCCGTACATCGCGCTCAGCCGTCTGGATTACGACGTCAGCATTTGGCCGCGTTGATCGGAGTCACGTGCGTTTCGGCGCGCGAGCATTGTCCCGTCCCGACGAAAGTTCTCCGGGAAGGCCGTACGATGAGAACGAGCCGCTGATTCTTCTTGCGCGCGCGCCGCACTCCAGACTCACAGATTCCCTGGCGTCCGTCCCGATCGGACCAGCCGCACCAAGTCAGGTGTCCACGAAATCGGGTCAACTCCAACCCCTTGTCGTTTCGCCTACACTTGCTGAATGGGCGAGGGCGTCAAGGATCGGTCGCACATCAACAAAGATTGGGAGCTCGGTCAGCGGCTGATCGACGGCGTGGTTGTGCGCGAGGTGCGGAGTGTCATCACCGCCAACAGTGTCACGACGGAGATCTGCCGCTCGGACTGGAACATTGTCGACGGCGTGGTCAAGCAGACCATCTATGTTTCTCTGCGCGGAAACGCCATCAGCGCGTGGCACCAGCATCGCGGAAGGTGGGATTACATCTTCGTAGTGAGCGGGCACATGCGCGTTGTCCTTTACGATCCGCGCCCCGGCTCGCCGACGGGTGGGCAGGTCGACATCGTTCATCTCAGTCCACAGCGCCCGCAGTTGCTCGCCGTTCCGCCGTCGGTGTGGCACGGGGTGCAGAATCTATCGAACGAAGTGTCGTCGTTCGTCAATCTCTTCAATGAACTTTACGACTACGACGATCCGGACGAATGGCGGCTGCCGCCCGACAGCCGGGAAATCCCCTATGCGTTCCGATGAGCCGTTCGTCCTGACGTTGTGGACGACGGACCCAGCGCTTGCGGTCGTGGCAGACGCCGCAGGTATCGATCGGATCGGTGTCGATCTCGAACGTTCGGGAAAAGACGCTCGCCAAAGCGGTCTTGGGACGTGGATCTCGCCGCACCAGGAACACGATCTCGATGCTCTCGCGCTGGTGGTGTCTCGCGCGCGCTTGTTCGCACGTGTCGACGCCTTGAATGGCGACAGCGAGCGCGAGATCGAATCAATGCTCGCGCGCGGCGCTCAGGTGTTGATGCTGCCGATGGTCATGTGCGCGAAGGAAGCGGCGGAGTTCGTGCGCCTGGTGCGAGCTCGCGCAACGGTCGTGCTCCTCGTCGAACATGCCGCTGCCCTCAAACGGTTGGAAGAGATCGTGCTCGTTTACGGAGTTGACGAGATTCACATCGGCCTCAATGATCTGGCCCTCAGTCTTGGCCTGCGGAACCGCTGGATGGCGCTGAGCGGTGATCTCGTCGCCGACGCCGGTGCGATCATCCTGGAGGCAAAGCTGCGATTCGGGCTGGGGGGCATCGGACGCGCAAACGACGACGGCCTCCCCGTGCCGGCGGATCTGATCTACGCCGAGTATGCCCGCACGGGGGCAACGGCTGCGCTCATCGCGCGAAGTTTTTTTCGCGACACGAATCTCGATCTGGCCCGAGAGATCGCCCTCGCCAGAGACAGACTGAACGCCTGGCGGCGCTCCTCGGCTGAGGACATTGGAGCCGCTCACGCGGAGCTGGCGCGATGTGCTGCGCGGGCCGACGGATGGTGAGAGTCTCTGTTGCCATCCGCGCATTTCGCTCTCGCTGGCTCGGTGAAGCCATCGCCAGCGTTCTTCAGCAGACGTTTCGCGATCTGGAGCTCATCATCTACGACGACAGCGGCGATCTGCGCGACTTCGTTTCACGTTTTGATGATTCGCGCATCCGCTACGTCCGGGCAGCGGCGAAGCAGGAGGCCAGCGGCCGATTCATGGCCGCGATTGCGCTCTGCCGAGGAGCTCACATCGGCCTGCTGGACGACGACGACCGTTACGAGCCGCGCTTCATCGACCGCATGACGCGTGCCCTCGATGAGAACCCCCGAGCCGGAGCAGCAGTCTGCCGCGCGATGCACGTGCGAGACGGCGCGAGTGCCGAAGCATCGTCAGCCGGTCCTCCCGGTCCGCAGCAGAATGTACTGCGCTGGATCCTCGAAGATCGTTGGGCGGCGGCGCCGTCAGCGACGCTCTTTCGACGAGAGGCGATCCAGTCTGGCCAGAAGGTGCAACCGATGCCCGACGGTGTGTCGCCCGATGTCTTCATCAACGCCACGATCGCGCTGGCCGGATGGACACACGTGATCGTCGACGAGACTCTGGTGAGCCGCACGATTCATCGCGATCAGATCTCGGGGACGCTGACCTGTGCGAATTACGCGGTCGCAACGTTCGAACACCTGCGGATCGACGATCGCGAGCTCGACGGAATGCGGAGGCGCGAACTCGCTCGGCGCAAACTCATTCGCCATGCCTATCGCCTGCTTGGGCCGCCGGGCATGCGACTGGCACGACGTCTTCGTACTTCTTAAGAGGCGCGGGGGAGTAGGAGTCGCCCCTTTTTCCAGGCGACGACTCCTGCCTTACCCGAACAGAGTGCCGGACTTTCCGGCCGGCAATTCAGCGCGTCACTCTACTTCGCGGTCGGCGTAATCTGCGCGCGCAGCGCTGCGATGGCCTCTTCGGCGCTCTGCAGCGCCGCCTTGACCTGGGCGCCTTCCTGCTCGGACGACTGCGCGACCGTCGTGTTCTTCACGCTGGTCTGTCCGGTCGGAGTGAGATCGTTGCCGATGACTTTGCGAATGTCGTTGACGTCGCGCAGGTAGGCCGCGAAGCTTTGCGCGGCGCTGTTGATCGTCGACTTCATGCCGCGGCTTTTCTCGGCGATTTCGTTCTGGCGCTGCTCGGAAAGAGCTCGCAGTTCCGGATCCGAGACGGACGAGGCATCGCGCTGCCACTGGTGGAGATAGGAGTCGCCGTTCTTCTGAAGATCCGCGTCATTCTCACGGATGGCCGCGGCGTCGTCGTTCACCTTCTTCACGTCGCTGTCGTAACGGTCGAAGGCCTTGCGGAGCTGGTCGGGTGGAGCACTGAGGAGAGCCTGGAGCGACGAGGAGACCGCGTCGATCTGCATACGGGACTTCATCGTATTCTGCTTCATGTCATCGAGAGTCGAGGCGGTACGCGCGGAACGATCAGGAGCACTCGTCGCGCAGGCTGCCAGTAGGAGGAGGGCGACCGTGCATGTTGTCTTCATCATCGCGCGACCATACCGCGCCAACCCCTGTCAGGCCTGTCTAAAACAGCACAGTGTGCGCGCGTACCTGTGCGCGCGTACATGGATGTGATTCGCATCGATTCAGATCGAGGGCACATGAGCCCCATTCGGCGCGTTGGCGATGACATCGAATTCGATTCGGGGCACGGTCCTCGCACGCCACTCTGGCATGAGCAGAGAAAACAAGGAAAACGACGTCAACCAGGATGGGGGTCGCGAGCACGAGCACGCTCACGGTCAACCTCTTCCCCACCAACCGTCCACGCAGCCAGCCCAGCATCGGCAAAACGAGAAACGAGAGGGCAAAGCCGGGCAACCGAACTTCATCCCCGGTGGAGCTCCCGTCGGGCAGCCCGGAGGAAAGAAACTCTCCAAGGCTCCAACTAAGTAACAGACAGACAGAACTCGGCCCCGAACCTGAGAAGGGCGCGGAAACCTCGGCCATACCCCACTGATAATCTGAGGCATCAACGCGTTCCGGAATGGTGCGGACTCGCGGTGGCGACGATGCCATTCGCTAGGCGGCGACGGGCGTTCGATCACACCGCGAAATGACGACCACTATGCCGACACTACATGACTGTATTGCTCGGCGATCCTCAGCAGGAGTCTCTGTTGCTCCTCGTCGAAGGGCTGGGGGTTGGCGAAGGTCCAACCCATGGAACCGGCCACTTCGGTGCGGGACATGATCGGGGCGGCGGCCAGGGCTTGCGTGCCGTGATGTTCCATCGTGGCCAGCAGGGACGGGTACATTCTTGCCGCTTCTTCGCGCGACGCTACCCAAACCGGGCGGCGCTCCACGATGGACGTTCCGATCGGCGTATCAGAACTCAGAGGTAGAGGGTAATAGACGTTGATATCCTCGTTGTAACCGTAGCTCCACAGAAGCTGGACGTGCTGGCGTGACGGGTTCAGGACGCCGACCACCGCCGACTTGGCGCGTGCGGCTTCCGAGGCGGAACGCAGTCCGAGGAATCCACGAGGATCCTCGAGGCTCGCAGGTGGTTGCTGAAGGCACTCCGCCACCGTTTGCAAAAGCTCTTCGAGATCGAACGGCTTACGCAACACCTTGAACGTCTGCGCGGCGACATCGTGCCGCAGCAGCTCCGACTGACTGGCGGCCGTGATGACGATGACGCGGGTTCCGATGTCGGGATTCGTCTTCCTGGCGCGCTGCAGAAAATCGTATCCGCTGGCCACCGGCATGAGGAGGTCCAGCAGGATTGCGCCATGACTTCGCTCCTGAATGGCGCGCGCTGCCACATCCCCGTTTGACGCCGTCTCCACAGCGAATCCAGAGCGGCTCAGAACGGCCACGAGAAGCGACCGGATCCCCGGATCGTCCTCGACCACAAGGATGGTCTTGGTGTCGGTTCGCATTCCGAGCAGAGAATACTCCGCACGGGCTGCCTTTGTCAGTCCGCGAACAGACCGCCGGCCATTGGGAAGGCCGGCGCTGAAGCGCGACTAAAAGGATCCGCGGCCGGCGTTGTTGTCCGAGCGGAATTCGGCGCTGTCCGGACGTGTCGCGCTGTTGCGCTCCGAGTCGGCAAAGTTGCCGCGATCGCTTCCGTGCTCGATGTAGTTCTGACGTTCGGTATCCGTGGAGGTCGTCGCGTTCTCGCCCGGCAGCGGCTGACGTGAACGTCCCCGGCTGTGACCACCTTCCCGGCCAATCGTGGACATGTGAGCGCGGTCCCGGCTCACTGCTTCTCCACCCTTCCGGCCGGCCACGCGGGCCTCGTCGGAGGTGAATTCGTGAGCGGTGCCCTTTGCGTGCGCCGCTCGTCCGCCTTTGCTGGCAATCTCACGCTGCTTGGACGCGTCCATCGACGCAAAACCGCGTTTGCTCGTATTGGCCATGAGTGTCTCCTTTGGGTCTCGAAAATGAGTACTGCGAAGAACCGCGTACGACAATGCGTGAGGCGAGCTTATCGGCTTCACGAAGTGTGCCAGTCAGCTCCGAAATAACAACGGCTCGACGCGATCTGCCCGCCGCGGGAATTGAGTTTCCACATTCCGCATTCTGCGGTGTGCATTTGGCACCACGGTTCCGCCACGGAGAGATGGGTGAGTGGCTGAAACCAACGGTTTGCTAAACCGTCGTAGGGCCTAAAGCTCTACCGAGGGTTCGAATCCCTCTCTCTCCGCCAGCGGCGACGCGCCGCAGCGTTGGTCGGCATAGCCTCCCGGCGCGTGTTCCAGTGGTGCTCGCCGCGTGTTGCATACAGTCGGAGTGCGAGTCCGGCCATTCGCCGACTTCGCGCCACGGAGCTCAGCGTCCGTTGGACTGTCAGTCCGGCACGCGATCCAGCGCCTTCTCCACCGCGTCGACCGTCGCCTCGATCTCGATCGTCCGCTCCGCCGGTACATTCCGCAGAATCGCGTCGGTGTCCTTGAGCAGGTTGCCTGTCAGCACACAGACGATGCGCTCGCCGGCGTTCATCACGCTCGCGGCACGCAGCTTTTTCACTCCCGCCAGCGTGGTTGCGGACGCCGGCTCGCAGCCGATCCCCATCTCGTCGATTTCGCGCTTGGCCTGCATCAGCTCCGCGTCGGTGACTTCTTCGACGACTCCGTTCGTCTCCTGAATCGCGGCCACGGCCTTCCGGTGACTGACCGGATCGCCGATGCGGATCGCGCTGGCGATCGTCTCCGCGACGATCCGGTGCCGCTGCGCGAACCCCTCGCGAAAACTGCGGTAAAACGGGTTCGCTCCACTGGCCTGGATCGACGCCAGCCGCGGCATCGACGAAATCCAACCCGCGCGATGCGCCTCGCGCAACGCCTTTCCGAACGCGCTGGTGTTGCCGAGGTTTCCTGCAGGCAGAACGATCCAGTCGGGAGCGTTCCATTCGAGATCCTGCAGCAGTTCCCAGACGATCGTCTTCTGCCCCTCGATCCGGAACGGGTTGATGGAGTTGACGAGGTAGATGCCCAACCGTTGGCTGGCATCGCGGACGAGTTGCATGGCGACGTCGAAATCGCCGCGGACCGCCAGCACCGTCGCGCCGTAGGCAAGCGTCTGCGCCAGTTTTCCCGTGGAGACCTTTCCGGCCGGGATGAAGACGACCGCACGCAGCCCCGCCTGTGCTGCATACGCGGCGAGCGAAGCGCTCGTGTTGCCGGTCGACGCGCACGCCACGGCGCGGGCGCCGAGGCGCTTGGCCTGGGTCATGGCCACGGTCATGCCGCGATCCTTGAAGGACCCCGTCGGGTTCTCGCCTTCATGCTTGAACCACAATCCTCCCCGCTCATACAGCCGCGTCGACCCCTCGGGATGCGAGACGATGTCTTCATCGCGGACATCGAGCACGGCCTCCCGGAAACGCCACACTCCGCTCCGGTCGATCGCGCGCCGGCTGGCCAGTCGTGTATCGAATACGGTGCGCTGCGGCAGCTCACTGCGCTCGAGACTCAGAAGCTCCCCGCAGTCGCAGGTGTAGCGCACCTCGCCCGCATCGAACCGCCGCTCACAACCGGTGCACTGCAGCCACTCCCTCATACGGCCCGTACTCCCCGTCTGGCAATGGGCGACACATGAGCGACCGATGGCACCTGCTCGAACGCCGCCTGCATCGCATCCGCCACCCGCTGCGCAACCTCGTCATCGTGACAGATCGCCACGAGCGTCGGACCCGAGCCGCTGATGGTGCAGGCGAAGGCGCCGGCGTCCGTCGCCGCATGCTTCACGGCGTTGAAATGGGGAATGAGCGCAGCGCGCCGCGGTTCGGCGTAGCGATCGTCGAGCGCGCGGCGCAGCAACTCTCCATCACCCGTCGCGAACGCGTGGACGACCCCGGCGGTGTTCGCCATCTGCTGCACCCAGACCGCGCGTCCGGATGTCGATGGGAGCACCTCGCGCGCCGCTTTGGTCTGGATGCGCACGTCGGGCGTGACGAGAGCGAGCCGCCAGTCTGCGCTCACGGTCAGCGCGATGATGTCGATCGGCCGCACCGAACGCGAAAGCGCCAGGCCGCCGAGGATCGACGGCGCGATGTTGTCGAGGTGTTCGCCGGCGACGACCATCTCACCCTGCAGCGCCGCCGCCGCGAGCTCGATCGGCGTTGGACTGGAACCCATCGCCATCGCTGCGGCGAAGGCACCTGCCACACTGCTGGCCGCGCTGCCACCAAGCCCGCCGGCAAGCGGCAGCCCTTTGTCGATCGTCACGATCGGGTTCCGCGCGTCGCCGTGCGCGCGAAGCCACGCGATGGCGGCAATCGCCGCGGCGTTGCGTTGCGGGTCGCGCGGCACGAGCGCTGCGTCGAGACCGCTGATCGCGTCGACACGCGCATCGCCATCCGTCAGTTCGACCGTCACGTGATCGCCGAGATCCTCGATGGCCAGCCCCAGGACGTCGAATCCCGGTCCGACGTTGCCGATGGATCCCGGCGCGAACGCGGTCGACTTCGAGGTCGTCATCGCGGATGGCTCCGCAGCTCCTCCGTGGCAATGGCCACAATGTCGTTGAGAACTCCGGCAGCCGTCACGGTCGCCCCTGCGCCGGGACCGGTCACGACGAGCGGGTTCGTATACCGTTTCGAATAGATCGCGACCTGGTTAGAGGTCCCGCGAAGGTGCGCCAGCGGTGACGTGATCGGCACGGCTTCGATGCCGACGGAAATCGTCCTGCGGCGAATCTTCGCCACGTAACGAAGGACCTTGCCCGCGCGCCGCGCGCGCTCCACGCGTTCGCGATACTCGTCATCCAGCGCGCCGAGGCTGTCGACGAAGCTACGCGCGTCCGCATGGTCTCCCGTGTCGCGGAAGAGCGGCTCGAGGCGTATGTCCTCGGGCTCCGCGCGATATCCCAGCGTTCGCGCAAGGATCAGGGCCTTGCGCGCGACATCCTTTCCGGAGAGGTCATCGCGAGGATCGGGCTCCGTGTATCCGAGCTCCCACGCCTTTCTTACTGCGTCCGAAAACGCGACGCCATCTTCAAGCGCCGTCATCAGGTATCCGAGCGTCCCCGAAAAACAGCCGAGGATCATTTCGATCGTGTCGCCGGAGCTCTGGAGCTTGGCGATCGTGTCGAGGACCGGCAATCCGGCACCGGCAGTCGCTTCGTATCGGATCGTCAGCCCGCGGTCCCGCGCGGTGGCCATGAGGCGATCGAATTCGGCCTGCGGTCCGGCCAGCGGTTTCTTGTTCGCGCAGACGACGTGAAACCCATGCTCGAGCGCTTCTTGCAACAGCGGCGCAGTCTCTTCCGACGTGAGGTCGACGAGCACCGGGCGATGGAACGGTAGCATCCACAACTCGTCGCGCATCATCGATTCGAGATCGCGGAGTGATAGTGGCAGGTCGCGCTCGAACAATCGCGCGCCGGCTGCCTTCCGTTTCGCCATGCGTTGCAGGGCCGCTGGAGAAAAGCCCTTGTCGTCGATACGAATACCGGAGCGATCTGCGACGGCGACGATCTTCACGTCCATCCCGAGGTCGCGCCGGAGGTGTGGTTGCTGCGCGATGAGCTGACGGGCCAGCTCCCGTCCGATCTGTCCCAGTCCCAGGAGCGTGAGGCTGGCCTCGCGTCCGGTCGTGTCGGCGAGTGGCCGGATCTTGTGAAGCTGATATTCGGAATGAAGTGCCCGCAACGCGCTGGTTGCCTGCTCTTCGGCCACGGCCACGGTGATGTTCAATTCCGACGAGCCCTGGGCGATGGCGACGATGTTCACGCCGGCCGCGGCGATCGCGGAGAATGTCCGCGCCGCGATTCCCGATGTACCGCGCATCCCCAGTCCGACGACTGCGAGGAGCGCGACACGCTTCTCGGCGTCGATCCGATCGATGAGATGGAGTCGCCGCTCCGCCTCGAACACCTGCTCCAGCGCCGCGACCGCATGATCCGCCTCGGCCTCGGGCACAACGAAGCAGATGCTCGACTCGCTCGACGCCTGGCTGATCATCGACACGGAATGCCCCGCCTGCGAGAGCGCGGTAAACGCACGCCCCGCCACGCCCGGAACGCCGATCATTCCTTTCCCTTCGATCGAGAGCAGCGCCTGGCGGTGAATCGCCGTCAAAGCCTTGACCGGGTACGCACCCGGCTTCACGTCACCGGCGATCCTCGTCCCGGCACGTTCCTCGTGGAAGGTATTGCGCACATGAAGCGGGATGCGCCGGTCGACGAGCGGAATCATCGTCCGCGGGTGCAGCACCTTCGCGCCGTAGTAGGCCAGTTCCGCGGCCTCGCGGTAGTGGAGATCGGTGATGACGCGTGCGGTGGGCACACTCTTCGGATCCGCCGTCATGAGTCCGTCCACTTCCTTGAAGAGCGTCAACGAACGGGCGCCGATACTGCGTGCGACGATGGCGGCGGAGAAGTCGCTGCCACCGCGGCCGAGGGTCACGAGAGAACCATCGGGACCGCGGGCGATGTATCCGGGCAGGACGACGACCTTGCCGGCGGCGAGCAATGGCAGCACCAGTTTCTTCGCGGCCCGCTCGCACTTCGGAAGATTCGGCCAGAGCGTTCCGAGACGGCGTTCGGTCTCGATGACGTCCATGGCATCGACGAAGATGGCGCTGATCCCGACTTCCGAGGCGGCCGCGGCGAAGATGCGTGCGACCGCCCGCTCGCCGCGGGCGACGATGGCGTCCTGCGCGCGTGGGGTCAGCTCCTGGAGGACGGCGACGCTCTCGAGCATCGAGCGCATCTCGCGAGCGGAGTCGCGAACCATCGTCACAAGCTCCGCGGCTCGACGTTTCGACGCGATCAGTTCACTGATGAGTGCGAGATGACGCGACTCGAACTCCGTCGCCCTCTCTTCGCAACGCACGCGATCCTGTGCGAGCGCGGACTGCCCGGCATCGAGCAGCAGGTCGGTGATCCCGTTCATTGCCGAGACCACGACGGCGACGTTGGGCGCCGCCCGGCGCACGTGCGCCAGGGCAACGCGGATCGCCTCGGCATTGCCGACGGCGACTCCACCAAACTTGAAGGCTTCCGGACTCGACCTCTTCAAGCGCCGGAGTATACGTAGGTCGGTACGCAAGTCGGAACGCAGGCCGGTCCTCCCCAGTCCGACTTCAGGGTTCAGCCCGACCTGCCGAGTTCGCCGGCGCCTGTCGCGTGCGATAACCTTGTACTCATGACGACGACCGAAATCGCAGGCTCCATGACCACCGAAGAGATGATCGCGCTGACCAAGCGCCACACGATTTTTTCCTGGTCGGCTCAGGCCAGCGTGAATCCCATCGCCATGGTCCGCGGCGAGGGCATCTACTTCTGGGATTCCGACGGCAAACGCTACATGGACATGAACTCGCAGCTCATGTGCGTGAACATCGGACATGGCAACAAGCGCGTCATCGAGGCCATCAAGCGGCAGGCCGATGAGCTCGTCTACGCAGGCCCCGGCATGGCCAGTCCGGTTCGTGCCCGCGTCGGCAAAATGCTGGCCGACCTCACCCCGGGCGATCTCAATCGCTTCTTCTTCACCCTCGGCGGCGCGGAGGCGAATGAGAACGCGATCCGGATCGCGAGGATGGTCAGCGGCCGGCAGAAGATCATGGCCCGCTACCGGTCGTATCACGGCGCCACAGCCGGTGCGATCTCGCTGACCGGCGATCCGCGCCGCTGGGCCAACGAGCCGGGGATCCCCGGCGTGGTCCGCTTTTTCGATCCATACAAATACCGCAGCCATCTCTATCGCGACGGCGACAGCGACGAGTCGTTCGTGCAGCGCTGCCTCGACGAGATCGAAGAGACCATCGCTTACGAAGGGGGCCACACGATCGCTGCAATGTTCGTCGAGACCGTCACGGGAACGAACGGCCTGATCGTTCCGCCCGATGGCTATCTCCAGGGCCTTCGCAGGATCTGCGACAAACACGGCATCTTCCTCGTCTGCGACGAAGTCATGTGCGGTCTCGGCAGAACCGGCCGCTGGTTCGCAGCGGATCACTGGGACGTGATCCCCGACATGATCACGATGGCCAAGGGATTGACGTCCGCGTATCTTCCGCTCGGTGCCGTCGCGATCAGCGATCGGATCGCCAGCTATTTCGATCGCAACACGTTCTTCGGCGGCCTCACCTACAACGCCCATCCGATGAGTCTCGCCGCGGCCGAGGCGTGCCTGCAGGTGATGATGGACGACGACACGATCGGCCACACGCAGAAGATGGGACGTGTGCTCTCCGAGTTGCACGCGCAGATGAAGGAGAAGCATCCATCGGTGGGCGACGTCCGCTCGATCGGTCTCTTCGGCGCACTGGAGATCGTCCGCAATCGCAAGACGAAGGAGCCGATGGCGCCGTTCAACGGCACCAGCCCGGAGATGCAGAAGATGGGAGCGTTCCTGCGCGAAGAGGGCATGTACGCGTTCATCAACTGGAACATCCTCTTCACGAACCCGCCGCTCTGCATCACGGAGGAGCAGCTGCGCGAAGCGTTCACAACGATCGATCGCGCCCTGGCGATCACCGACGCCGCCGTGACGGGATAGACGGCCCGGTGGGGCTCCGGGCCTCAGTGGGGCGCCGGCGGCCTCGTCGGCGTCTCGACGCGGAACACTACGAGAGGAACTTCGCCAGGAAATCGGGGTGAATCCCCCACCCGAAGAATCCGGACAACCCGAACAGCACGCCGAAGAACATAAACACGGATGCCAGGCCGAGGAGCCAGCGCTTCTTCGTCAGCGCAGTAACGCCGAACAGCGCGATCGCGACGGAGAGACAGCATCCGACATGTCGAACTGATCGTCGTGGAAGTTCATCGCGTCGTACTGCTTCTGATCGGCCTCCGCCTGCTTGCGGATGTCGGCCTTCTCTTTCTCGTACTTCTTGACCTGCTTCTCATAGGCCGCGATCTTGGCGTCGAGCATCGGGGCGAACTTGGGATCAGCCAGCATCGTCCGTTGCAACTGCAACTGATCCAGCGTCGCCTCGGCCAGGTTCTGTTTCATCCCCTTGGCCTGGTAGTACGACCAGTGATCGACCGCGTTCGCCTGCGCCTGCTGCATGTTCTGCACGATGTTGCCGTCCTTGACGTTGCAGAGCGCCATGAACGTTGCGGCGATGGCCACGAGCAATGCGATGACTGAGTTGAGACGCGATTCGGAGGCGTGATCGACCGCGTCGTTGATGGTGTCAGAGATGTCAGGCATGGGACGATTGTAGCGTTGCAGGGTGGAGGCATCCCGAATGTCGGACATCGGCCCATTCAAATTCACGCAGGAAGTGGCTTCGTCAGCATTCAGCAGGACACTCGCGGCGCGTATCGACAACTATTTCCATCAACGCGGACTCTCCCGCTACGCCAACGCGGAGATGATCGCCAAGACGCTCCTCGCGTTCGGGATGTGGCTCGCGAGCTACCTCTGGCTGATGACGGGTCACCTGACGTCTCTCGCAATCACTGGCGTGTACCTGGTCCACGGCTTCGCACAACTCTTCATGACCTTCAACGTCGGTCACGACGCGAACCACGGCGCGTACTCGAGACACAAGCGAGTCAACCGGATTCTCGGCTGTGCGTTCGACCTTTGCGGCGGCAGCTCCTACATGTGGCGCCTGATGCACAACGCATCGCATCACGCATTCGTCAACGTTCGGGGAGCGGACACGACGCTGATCTCCGGTGATCTCTTCCGATTCTCACCCCACGATCCGAGACGGCCGTTTCATCGCCATCAACACCTGTACGCACCGCTCATCTACAGTCTCAGCACGCTCGACTGGGTGTTCAGCAAAGACTACCGCTGGCTCCTTCACCGAACGTTCGGCAACAGGAGAATCGACAGGCATCCGCCGGGCGAACTGGTCGCGCTCTTCGCCGGCAAGGTGTTCTACTACACGTACATCCTGATCATCCCGCTGCTCTATCTCGACGAACCGTGGTACGCGATCGTAGCCGGATTCACGATCATGCATCTCTACCTCGGCTTCACGCTGGCGTTGATCTTCCAACCGAATCACTTCAACGAACAGGCTGCGTTTCCTGAGGCCGATCAGGATGGTCACATCGCTAATGACTACATCCACCACATCTTCGAGACCACGGTCGACTATGCCCGCGGCAATCCGATTGCCACGTGGTTTCTCGGCGGCCTGAATCTGCACGTCATCCACCATATGTTTCCGCGCATCTGCCACGTCCATTACGGCCCGTTGAGCGAGATCATGAAGGCGACCGCCGAGGAGTTCGGGCTGGAGTATCGAGAAGCGCGCACGATCAGCGGCGCCTTTCTCGATCACCTCAGGTGGCTGAAGGCATTGGGAAACAACGACGAGGTGTGGAAAGGGACCGCGGCTCGAGCCTGAGACCTGCCCTCACTCTGAAGCGCCGCGCCGTCGGGGTGACCGCGACGGCCCTAGTGCGGCGCACCCCGTCTTCTGTCCGGCACCGCGCCGGCACCCGGGGTGAGCTTTCGAACGCGCTCCGTCGACCCCTCCGACACATAGATGTTGCCCTGCGCATCCGCGGCGAGGGCAACGGGGCCGCCAATCGCTGAGAACTTCAAGATGATCCCTTCGCCGTTGTAGCCCGGAGTCGGACCGGCGATCGTCGTGATCGTCCCCGAAGGATTCACCATCCGAAGACGATTATTGTCGGGTGTAGCGACGAAGGTGCCGCCTGCCTGACTGCGGTCGGCGATGAAGAGGTTTCCTGAAGGGTCCAGTGCAATTGCGGCGGCGCCGCTGAGCTCGGCCTGAATAGCGGGTCCACCGTCCCCGCTAAACCCGTGTGTGCCATTGCCTGCCACCGTTGTGATGACGCCGTTGGGAGTGACCTTGCGGACGACGGCGGCGCTGACATCAGCGATGTAGAGGTTGCCGTTGTTGTCGACCTTCACATCAACAGGAGCGGCCAGCTTGGCGCTGGTAGCCGGCCCGTTGTCGCCGCTGTATCCGGCTTGACCGTTCCCGGCGAACGTCGTGATGGTGCCTCCCGGCGTCACTCTGCGAACGCGGCTCGCAAACGGTTCGGCGATGTAGAGGTTTCCGGCCTGATCGAATGCCAGTCCCGTAGGGCTAGTTACCTTCGCGGCGGTGGCCGGACCTCCATCTCCCAGGTTCGCCGGGAAGCCTGGACCGCCAGCGATCAGAGTAAGGCTGCCGTTTGATTCGACACGGTAAACCTGCGTGAACGTGCAGAAGTAGATCGAGCCTGATGGGCCGATTGTCAGAGCACCCGCAGTGAAATCGATGTTCGTACCGGGGAGTTTGGCCGGTGTAGGCACAACGGACATCGTTCCTGAAGGACTTACCTTGTCGATGCGCTGGAGGAGATTGTTATCCAGTTCCGCAAAGTAGACGTTTCCGCTGCTGTCTACCGCCACACCTGAATCGACCGCAGTGAGGAAGAGATGAACGCTGGTTGCCGACCGAGGCAGCGGCTCAAGGTCTTGTGGGAGGGCGCCTGCAATGGTCAACGTGCCGGCGCCGCTGACCTTTAGCAGCCGCTGTGTGAAGCGCGAGGATACGTAGAACACGCCGTTGCGATCGATGGCGAGGCTTGACGCGTCGCTGGGAGTCGGGACAATGGCCACAAGTGTGGGCGTCCCCGCAAATTTGAAGACGTTCTTAGTCCCGGTCACATAGAACAACGAACCCGATGAGTCGACGGCTACCGCGATAGTGCTGGCGTTGAGATCGCTGATTGTGACCACGGGATGGATGATGTGGTCGCTGGTGATCTCGCGGATATTAAAGTTGTAGAGATCCGCAAAATAGAGATTGCCGCTCTGGTCGATGGCAATGCTGCCCGGATACCCGACTTGCGCCGACGTCGCCGGACCGCTGTCTCCCGTACTGTCGGTGCCGCCATTCCCGGCGACCAGCGTGAGTGTGCCGTTCGACGCGATCATCCAGATCTGGCTGTTGGAGCCGAAGTAGACGCGGCCTTGCGAATCGACCGCCACACTGTCGACATCGCACAGAGGAGCCCGTGTGGCCGCCATTCCGTTCGTTGGGATGCCGCAATTCCCGTTTCCAGCAACCGTTCGCACCGTCCCGCTGCTGGTGACTTCGCGGATCCGGTTGTTGTTGTCGTCGGTGAAATAGAGGTTGCCGGCAGCGTCCAGCGCCAGCGCCTGAGCCGTCGACATGCCGGCGGAGGCCGC
Organism: Thermoanaerobaculia bacterium; assembly: GCA_038244715.1. Taxonomy (GTDB): domain Bacteria; phylum Acidobacteriota; class Thermoanaerobaculia; order Gp7-AA8; family Gp7-AA8; genus JADGNZ01. The sequence continues at coordinate 56,166 of JBBRTE010000024.1, read as the reverse complement.
CGCGCCGTCGTCGCCGATGAAGGTGCCATATCCCCTGCCGATCAACGTGGTGATGGTCCCGGAGGTGTCGATTTTTCGGATCCGGAAGTTGACCGGGTCCGAAACGTAGAGAGTGCCGTTTGCGTCGACGGTCACCGCCATGGGACTCACGAGCGCCGCGGTGGCAGGCCCGCCATCGCCACCATATGTGCCGAATCCGGCGATCGTACGGACGTTGTAGTTCTGCGCGAAAAGAGAAACGGGAAACGCCAGACAGATGAGCCACAGCGAGCGAGCACGCACGATTTTTCTACCCTCGGCCGGCTACTTTACACCGCCTCGGATCACGTAACGCCGATGGTCGTCTCAGGCGAGTCGCGGTCGGGTAAGCTCAACAGGCCGCGCATCCCGGACGTGCGATGCGCAGTGGCGGGGCATCCAAGACGATTTTCGAACCACCGTGCACGCAGAAGTAGGTGAAGAGAAGAAATGGTGGCGGAGGCTGGGCCAACCAACGCACCGGGCCGTGCCCGGTGGCGGAGGAGGTGGGATTCGAACCCACGGTACCGTTTCCGGTACGGCGGTTTTCAAGACCGCTGCCTTAAACCACTCGACCACTCCTCCGGGACTCGAAAGCAGAAGGCATAAACCAGAAACCAGAAACCAGAAACCAGAAACCAGAAACCAGAAACCAGAAACCAGAAACCAGAAACCAGAAACCAGACAGAGTTGCGCAGAACGCCAGGTGCGCACGCAAAATTTCTGCTCCCTGCCTTCTGGTTTCTGGTTTGAGCTTTCCGGTTTCAGCCTTACGACAGCAGATTCACGTCCAGCGTGATCTTCAGGCGCAGGCGCCGGTGCTGTCGCAGCTCTTCCATGGTCAGGTTGATCGGGACGGTGATCTCTTTCACCAGTCCGTCGCTGGCGCGGCGCTCGGCGGGCGCCGCGGCTGCACGCGAAGAGGCCGGCGCACTCAGGTCGGGTAGTGAGCTGAGAATCCCCTCGGGCAGCGGGATCTCGATCGACATCATCGGTACCTCGCCCGACAACTCCTCGAACGCCGACAGGTTCGCGCTCGATCCGATTGCGGTGATGCCGGTGGACGGCGGCTCCTCGTCATCGTCGTCGTCCGCCTGCGTCGCGAAGTAGTCGGTGAAATCGGAGAAGGCTTCCGGTTCCGGCGCGGCGGGTGCGGCCGGCGGCAACCCGATCAACTCCGTCGGTACGAGAGGGATCTCTTCCTCATCCTCATCCTCGGCGTCGAAATCGAGCTCGTCAGATGCCGGCAGCGCGGAGAGGACTTCGTCTTCGTCCCACAGCGAATCGTGCGGCAGCGGGTCCGGAGAGACGATCGGATTGAGGATCTGGATCTCGCGGTCGAGCGGCTCCGACCCTTCCAGCCCGTACTTCTTGACGAGATGGGAGAGCACGAGCTGCGTCACCCCCTTCAGCGTCTCCTCGACGCCGATCCCGTTCGTGGCCACCGACTCGAAGTGCGGCACTCCGAGTTTGTTGACCTCTTTCTCCAACTCCGCCACGGGGAGCGCGTTGGAGAGATCGCGCTTGTTGTACTGCATTACCAGCGGGATCTCGCGGATGCGGACGCCCTGGCGCTTGAGGTTGTCCTCGAGGTTCTGGAAGGACTCGAGGTTCGCGTCGATGGCGTGTTCCTGGCTGTCGGCGACGAAGACGACGCCGTCCGCGCCCTTGAGCACGAGCTGCCGCGTGGAGTTGTAGTAGACCTGCCCCGGCACCGTGTAGAGCTGCAGTTTCGTGCGCATCCCGCGGATCTTGCCGAGGTCGAGGGGGAGGAAGTCGAAGAAGAGGGTGCGGTCCGTCTTCGTCGCCAGAGAGAGCATCTTGCTCTTGTTGTTCGACGGCAGCGAGTCGTAGACGAACTGCAGGTTCGTCGTCTTGCCGCAGAGGCCAGGACCGTAGTAGACGATCTTTGCCGTGATCTCTTTTGTGGCGTAGTTGAAAAGGACCATGGGAGTTCGTGGAGCGTAGCGAAGGGGGGTCGGGGAGTCAAACCGGAGACGCGGCAACAGATCTGCGAACTGAGCAGAAGACGCGTCACGCGCATCTTTTCCGCCGAGGCCATCCCGTATCATGTGCCGCCGCGGAGGTGCGAATGTCCAGACGTTTCCTCTGTTTTACGCTCGTCTCCCTGTTTCTCCTCGCTGCGTGGCCAGGTTCTGCCGATGCGCCCGGCGTCTACGCGATCACCGGCGGGACCGTGCACCCGGTCAGTGGCCCGGAGCTCGCGAATGGCGTGGTCATCATTCGCGACGGCCTGATCGAATCGGTCGGTGCGAACACGACCATCCCGGCCGACGCCACCGTCATCGATGTGAAAGGCGGCCACGTCTATCCCGGTCTCATCGACGCGCAGACGTCGCTCGGCTTTCCCAGCGCCAGTGCACCGCGGCGGCGCGGCGGGGGAGGCGGCGGCGCGCGTACGCCACCCGCGGAGCAACTCCCCGAGACCGGGCCGTCGTTCCTGGCCTTCCGCGAAGCGAAACTGTCAGACGATGATCTCGACGCGAAGCGCGCAACCGGCGTGACGACGATCGTCACGGCACCGGCGTTCGGCATCTTCAACGGTCAGTCCGTCGCGCTCAACCTCGCCGACGGCACGATGGAGTCGCGCGTCATCCGCAATCCGGTCACACAGCAGATCTCGTTCAATCCCCGCCCGGCGTGGACGTATCCCGACTCGCTGATGGGCGTGATCTCGTTCATACGCCAGACGTTGATGGATGCGCAGCAGTACTCCGCCGCGCGCTCGATCTACGACAAGAACCCTTCCGGCTACAAACGCCCTCCCGAGAGCCCTTCCCTCGACGCCCTCGGCGCCGTGCTGCGGCGGGAAGTTCCCATCGTCTTCGTCGCCGACAGCGAACTGATGATGCGCCGCGCGTCGGCCATCGCGAAAGAGTTCAACGTGCGGCTGATCCTCGCCGGCGCACGGCAGGGCTACCGCATGGGCGAAGCACTCAAGGCGCTCGGCGCACCGGTGCTCGTGTCGACAAAGTGGCCCATCGCTCCGACTGCGAAAGAAGATCGCGAGGAGCAGCCACTGCGCATGATCCGCGACCGTCAGCTCGCCCCGACCACACCGGCCGTGCTCGCGAAGAGCGGCGTGCTCTTCGCGCTTGTGAGCGGTGCAGGAAAGAGCGGTGACTTCATCCCCGGCGTCCGCAAAGCGATCGAGAACGGACTCTCGGTGGATGACGCGCTGAGAGCGACGACGATCAATCCGGCGCGCATCATCGGCATCGACCGGCAGCTCGGAACCCTCGAACACGGCAAGATCGCGAATCTCGTCGTCACCGACAAGCCGATCTTCGACAAGGAGTCGAAGGTGAAGCGGATCTTCGTCGACGGACGGGAGGCCAAGGTGCCGGCCGAGGATGAGAAGAAGAAACCGGCGGCGACCGCGACGACATCGGGAGCCGACGGCAGCTGGAGCTTCGTCGTCAAGACCAGCGCCGGCGACGTGAACATCTCCGCGACGCTGCACGTCGAGAGCGGCCAGGTCAGTGGAACGTTCTCCGGCGACCGCGGTTCGGGGGACGTCGGCAACGGGACCGTCGACGGCAGCACCGTGCAGTTCTCGATCGCCGGGCGCGGCAAGGAGGAGGCGGGCGACTGGCTCTTCCACGGCACGCTGCACGGCTCGACCATGGATGGAACGGTGTCGACCACGCTCGGAACGTTCCCGTTCACCGGGAGTAAGAAATGATGCGAGAACCTGGGAAAAGCGAAACCTTCCTGTCGACGACAACGCCAGCGCGCTCCCTGAGCAACCCCTCGGGTTCACAGAGCGATTCCTCGGGTTTCCTGAGCGACCCCTCGGGTTCGCTGAGCGCGAGCAACCCTCGCCCCGCGACAGCGGGGAGAGGGAGACACGGAGCGAAGCGGAGTGCGGGTGAGGGGCGTCGTACAGCGCACCGGTCAAAGCCCCCTCATCCGGCCTTCGGCCACCTTCTCCCCCGCTCGCGCAGGGGCGAAGGACCTCGCGATTTAGGGCATCTCTACTTTGACGGGTCGGACGATCAGTCCCAACCGTCGTTGAGGCTTTGCGTTTCAGAGCATCTCCCTGGTCCAGGGAGAGACGACGCCCAAACGTCGTCGATGGCGCGCTCGCTGAGCGCGAGCAACCCTCGCCCCGCGACAGCGGGGAGAGGGAGACACGGAGCGAAGCGGAGTGCGGGTGAGGGGCGTCGTACAGCGCGCCGGTCAAAGCCCCCTCATCCGGCCTTCGGCCACCTTCTCCCCCGCTCGCGCGGGGGCGAAGGACCTCGCGATTTAGGGCACGTGCACCTTGATGGATCGAGCGATCGCGATTTAGGGCATGTGAACCTTGATGGATCGAGCGATCGCGACTTAGGGCATGCGCACCTTGATGGATCGAGCGATCGCGACTTAGGGCATGCGCACCTTGATGGATCGAGCGATCGCGATTCAGGGCATGTGAACCTTGATGGGTCGAGCGATCGCGATTCAGGGCATGTGGGCCTTGATGGGACGAGAGATCTGCTCGTGGCGGCAGTCGTTTTTGTCCTTGCGTTGTTTGCTCCCACCGCCTCCGCGCAGGACATCGTCATCCGCGATGCCACGATCCTCACCGTCTCGCATGGAACGATCGAACATGGATCGATCCTCGTGCATGGCGGCAAGATCGCCGCGGTTGGAGCGAACGATCAGGTCACCGCTCCCGCCAGTGCGCAGGTGATCGACGCAGCCGGCAAGTTCGTCATGCCGGGCATCATCGACACGCACAGTCACACCGCGGTTGACGGCAGCGTCAACGAGGTTTCCCTTCCGAACACCGGCATGGTGCGCATCGGCGACGTGCTGACGAATGAAGACATCGACGTCTACCGGCAGCTGGCCGGCGGCACGACCACCGCGCTCGTCCTGCACGGCTCCGCGAATCCGATCGGCGGTCAGTCGCAGATCGTGAAATGGAAATGGGGACATCCCATCTCCGAATGGCCTATCTCCGATGCACCGCGCACGATCAAGTTCGCTCTTGGCGAGAATCCGAAGTCGTCGAACTTCCGTCCGCCTCCCGGCATCCCCGCGCAATACCCGCAGACGCGCATGGGGGTCGAGGAAGTCATCCGCCAGTCGTTCACCGACGCGAAGGACTACATGGCGCGCTGGGACGACTACGACGCGAAGAAGAAGCGTGGCGAGAATCCCATCCCGCCGCGACGCGACATCCTCATGGAGACGATGGCCGACATCCTCCGCGGGAAGATCGACGTGCACTCGCACTGCTACCGCGCCGACGAGATCATGATGCTGCTCAATCTCTCCGACGAGCAGGGATTCAAGATCCGCGAGTTGCAGCACGTGCTGGAAGGCTACAAAGTCGCGAAAGAGATCGCCGCACATGGAGTCGGCGGTGGCACCTTCATCGACTGGTGGGGATTCAAGGCCGAAGCGTATGACGCGATCCCCTACAACGTCGCGTTGATGGATCGCGCCGGCGTGCTCACCTCCGTCAACTCCGATTCCGCCGAGCTGGCCCGTCACCTCAATCAGGATGCCGCGAAAGCGATGAAGTACGGCGGCTTGTCCGAAGAGGAAGCGCTGAAACTCTGCACACTGAACGGTGCGAAGCAACTGCGCCTCGACCACCGCATCGGCTCCATCGACGTCGGCAAGGATGCCGATCTCGTGATCTGGAACGGTCATCCATTCTCGAGCTATTCACGCGTTGAGACCACGCTCGTCGACGGCGAGATTCTCTTCGACCGCCAGCGCGATCTGGCGATGCGCCAGCAGATGGCGGCCGAGAAAAAGGATCGTCTGAAGAAAGAAACCGACGAGGAAGCGAAGAACAAGAAGGCAAAGCCGGGCAAGACGGATGACGAGGCCAAGCCGGAGGTGACCGATGAAAACTAGAGCGCTCCTCGTCGCGCTGTTCGTCAGCGCATCCGCGTTCGCGCAGTCGGTCATTCCGAACAGTCCCGGCAAGAAACCGGTGTTCGCGATCCGCAACGCCACGATCGTCCCGGTCACATCGCCGGTCATTCCGAACGGCACGATCGTCTTCTCGAATGGACTCATCACCGCAGTCGGCGCGTCGGTCTCGATTCCCGCCAACGCCACGGTCATCGACGGTACGGGCCTCTTCGTCTACCCCGGCCTCATCGACAGCGGCTCCCACGTCGGTCTCGAGGAGATCAGCGCGGTCCCGGGCACCGTCGATACGTCGGAGCTCGGCGACATCAACCCGAACGCGCGCGCCGAGGTGGCGGTCAATCCGCACAGCAACGTCATTCCGGTCACGCGCGTCAACGGCATCACCAGCGTCGTCTCCGAGCCTGAAGGCGGAATCATCTCCGGGTCGTCCGCGATGATCCAGCTCGCCGGCTGGACGCCGCAGGAGATGACGCTGAAAGCGCCGCTGGCGATGCACATCCACTTCCCCCGCCTGCGCACCGGTGCGTTCGACGAGGTGCCGCAGGACGAAGAGGCAGCGAAGGACGCGACGAAGAATTACACGAAGCAGATCGACAAGCTGCGCGACGCGTTTCGCGACGCACAGGCTTATGCCAAGGTTGCCGCGGCGCGGACGCAGAACACGGCGATCAAGCGCGTCGATCGCGATCTCATCCTCGAGGCTCTCGTCCCCGTCGTCGAAGGGCGCGAGCCGGTCGTGATGCACGCCGATCTCGAGCGCGACATCCGGGCCGCGATCAAGTTCGCCGACGAATTCAAGCTGAAGGTGATCCTTGCCGATGCCGAGGATGTAGCGAAGGTCATCCCGGAGCTGAAGTCGCGGAACATCCCCGTAATCCTGGGGCCCATCCTGGCGATGCCGCCGCGCGAGGATGATCCGTACGACCTGATCTTCACCAACGCGAAGACGCTGCACGACGCCGGCATCCCCTTCGCCATTCAATCGCAGGATGCACACAACGCCCGCAACCTTCCCTATCAGGCCGCGGCATGCGCGGCATTCGGTCTGCCGAAGGACGCAGCATTGCGAGCGGTCACGATCGCGCCGGCGCAGATCTTCGGGATGGCGGACCGCATCGGCTCCCTGGAGACCGGCAAGCTGGCAAACATCATCCTCACCGACGGCGATCCGCTGGAGATCGTCACGCACGTCAAACGTCTGTTCATCGGCGGCGAAGAAATCTCCATGGAGACGAATCAGACCTTGTTGTGGGAGAAGTTCAAGGCACGGCCGTAGCGACGTAGGTCGGGCTCTCCAGCCGACGCCTCTGAATGAGAAAAGAGAACCGTCGGGCTGAGAGCCGACCTGCGTTTTTCTCGCCATTCTCAACGTGCGCTAGAATCCCCCCAGTTCTTTCCCAACTTCATCTGAGTCAGTGTTCGGGAAGCCGGTGTGATGCCGGCGCGGCCCCCGCCACTGTGACCGGCGACAACTCGCACCATTCCAGCCACTGCATCTCCTGATGCGGGAAGGCGGCGCGACGAGGACGACCCGGAAGCCAGGAGACCGGCTGGCTCGGAACCCACTTTTGATCGGCCTTCTTCGGAGGGAAGGAGTCGTCATGAAGCGTGTTCTCGCACTGTCTCTCTTTTTCGTCGTCCCTACATTCGCGCAGTCCAACCCCCAACAACTTCCCCAATCCATCAACGAGCAAATCGTTGTGACTGCGTCGTCTCTGCCGGAGACGCTGCAGGCCACGCCGGCCGCCGTCACCGTCATCACGCGCAAAGACATCGACGCACGGCTGGCCGGCGATGTCGCCGACGTTCTCCGCGAGGTTCCCGGCCTCGTGCTCGCGCGCAGCGGCTCCCCCGGCAAAGCAACATCGTTGTTCACGCGTGGCGCCGCGTCGACGCAAACGCTCGTCCTCTGGAACGGCATCGTCCTCAACAATCCGTACTTTTCCGGCTACGACTGGGGGCGCTTCTCCACCGCGGGCGTCGAGCAGATCGAAGTCGTGCGCGGCCCGTTTTCGGCGCTGTACGGTTCCGAGGCGATGGCGGGTGTCGTGAATGTGCTGACGACGGCGACGTCGAGTGGCCTTCACGGCGACCTCGAAAGCGGCAGCCATGGGCTTCGCAGCGGCGTGTTGAATGCGACGTTTGCCAGTGAGAGCACAAGCGCTGGCGCCAGCTACGAGCACCGCACCGACGACGGATTCAACGCCAACGACGACTTCCGACAGGACAGCGCCAGCGCCAACGGGAAATGGTCGCCGTTCGAGTTTCTATCGCTCGGAGCCGCTGGCCGCCACACGACCTACAACCTCGGCATCCCGTTCAACACCAACGCTGCAGGAACGAAGCTCGTACCGAGTCTCGATCGCCGGCAGAACGGCACCGAGACCCAGATCGCGATCCCCGTCACCCTCACCCTCGGCCGTTTCATCACCGATCTGACGCTCTCCGACAATCGCCGGCGCGACGACTTTCACGATCCCGCCGACCCCTTCACAACCTCGACGTCAACCGACGCAAAGACGCGGCGCGGGCGTTTGACGACCCGGTTTGCAACGCCGGTGGGCACGATCGTCGCCGGCGGGGAGTCGAGCCGCGATGTCGTCAGCGACATCACGAACTTCGGACCGAACTTTCTCGACAAGCGGCGCAACGCACGATCGCTGTTCGTCGAGGATCGCTATTCACATCCCTTCAGCAACACGTCGCGTTTCGAGCTCAGCGCCGGCGTGCGGCGGGACCGTTTCGACGGGTTCGGATCGCAAACCTCGCCACGAATCGCCGCGGCCCTCGTCAGCGGGACCACGAAATGGCGGGCCGCGTTCGGCCGCGGGTTTCGCGCGCCGTCACTCGGCGAGCTCTATTACCCCTTCTTCGGAAACGCGAAGCTCAGCGCGGAGAGCAACAGCAGCTACGAGCTCGGCTACGACTCCGCGATCGGACACGACGGGCTGTTCTCCCTGACCTACTTCAACACGCGGTACCGCAACCTCATCACGTTCGACCCGGTGACCTTCATCTCGCAGAACATCGGCCGCGTCCGCAGCGACGGAATCGAAGCAGGCGCTACGCAACATCTGAGCGACAGCGTCTATACCGGTTTCAGCTACACGTACCTGCATCGCAACGAGGACGAGAAGACCGGGCTGCGCCTGGCGCGGCGTCCGAAACACTCAGGGTCGCTCTCGGCTGGATATCGCACCGGCGCGATCGATACAAACATCGTCGTCCTGCGCACGGGCGAGCGCGAAGACTCGCTGGCAGTTCTTCCTTTCTCGCGCACAACGAACAAGGCCTACACGACGATCGACATCAACGTGCAATACCGCCTCTCGCACTTCGCACCGTTCGTGAAAATCGAGAACCTGCGGAATGAGCGGTACGAAGAAGTAGTCGGATATGCCTCGCCGGGACGGCGCGTGATCCTCGGCGTGAAGTTCTAGGCCGCAGGTCGAGGTCACGCGGACCGTTCGGTCGCGATACCCTACAGGCAGATGAGCGACGCGCCTCACACCCATGCCGTCAACCTCGCCACCGGCGGCGCGGCATCGCCGAAGGAGCGCGATGAACGGATCCGCTTCGATCCGATCGCGTTCCCGCATGACCGCCCGGTGCAGACGCGCATCGAGCACACCGACCGCATCCAGACTCTCAACGTCGATGCCGAGATCCTGGCCTCGGAACTGGGGCGCGCGGTTCGCGGCGAGGTTCGCTTCGACGACGGCGCGCGTGCGTTGTACGCGACCGACGCCTCGAACTACCGTCAGGTCCCGATCGGCGTCGTCGTTCCCCGCGATGCGAACGACGTCATCGCCACCGTCGCGCTGGCGCGAAAACATGGCGCGCCGATCCTCGCCCGCGGCGGCGGAACCTCGCTGGCCGGCCAATGCTGCAACGTGGCCGTCATCCTCGATTTCTCGAAGTACATGCACAACATCCTCGAGCTGAATGCCGAGGAAAAGTACGCGACGATCGAGCCGGGGATCATCCTGGATGACCTCCGCAACGCGGCCGAGAGACACACGCTCACGTTCGGCCCCGACCCCGCCACCCATACCCACTGCACGCTCGGCGGGATGATCGGCAACAACTCCTGCGGTGTGCATGGGTTGATGGCAGGCAAGACGGTCGACAACATCGAGGAACTGGAGATCCTCACGTACGACGGCGTGCGCATGCGCGTCGGCGCAACGACCGAAGCAGAACTGGAGCAGATCATCGCGGAGGGAGGGCGGAGGGGCGAGATCTACGCCGGCCTGAAACGCATTCGCGATCGATACGGTCCGCTCATCCGTGAGAAGTATCCGAAGATCCCGCGACGCGTCTCAGGCTACAACCTCGATTCGCTCCTTCCTGAAAACGGATTTAACGTCGCGCAGGCATTGGTCGGCAGCGAGTGCACCTGCGTGGTCGTGCTCGAGGCGAAGTGCCGTCTCGTCGATTCGCCTCCCTCGCGCACGCTTGTCGTCCTCGGCTACGACGACATCTACCTGGCCGCCGACGATGTTCCGCGACTCCTCGAATTCAATCCGATCGGACTGGAAGGAATCGACGACCGCCTCATCGCCGACATGAAAGCGAAGGGCCTGAACATCGACAAGATCGATCTCCTCCCGCCGGGCAAAGGCTGGCTGCTCGTCGAGTTCGGCGGCGAGACGAAGGAGGCATCCGACGGCTATGCACGGACGATGATCGACTCGCTGGCCGCATCCCCGTTCAAACCGTCGCATCGCCTTTACGACGACAAGAGAGAAGCGAAGATGGTCTGGGCGATCCGCGAGTCCGGCCTCGGCGCCACCGCGTTCGTGCCCGGAAAAGGACACAGCTGGGAAGGATGGGAGGACTCGGCCGTCGATCCCAAACACCTCGGCAAGTATCTGCGCGAGCTGCGGGCACTGCTCGACCGTTACGGCTATCGAGGCGATCTGTACGGCCACTTCGGCCAGGCCTGCGTGCACACACGCAACGACTTCGATCTCGAGTCGGCCGGCGGCATCGCGAAGTTTCGCGCCTACCTCGATGATGCGGCCGATCTCTGCATCAAGTACAACGGCTCGCTTTCCGGCGAGCATGGCGACGGCCAGTCGCGCGCCGCGCTGCTGCCGAAAATGTTCGGACCAGAGCTCGTGCAGGCGTTCAATGAGTTCAAGTCACTCTGGGACCCCGACTGGAAGATGAATCCCGGCAAGGTAGTGATGCCGTATCACCCCACCGAGAACCTTCGCCTCGGTGCTGATTTTCATCAATGGTCGCCCGAAACGCATTTCCAGTTTCCTGGCGATGACGGCCGTATCGACCGCGCGGTCGGACGCTGCGTCGGCGTCGGCAAATGCCGGCGCCTGGACGGCGGCACGATGTGCCCGAGCTTCATGGTCACTCGGGAGGAAGAGCATTCCACGCGTGGTCGGGCGCGGCTGCTGTTCGAAATGTTCGAAGGGCAGACGATCCCAGCTGACTGGAGCAACGAAGCGGTCAAGGATTCGCTCGATCTCTGCCTGGCCTGCAAAGGATGCAAGGGTGAGTGTCCGGTCAACGTCGACATGGCCACGTACAAGGCCGAGTTCCTGTCGCATTACTACGAGCGGAAGTTGCGGCCGGTGGCGGCGTACACGATGGGCTGGATCTACTGGTGGGCGCGGATCGCGGAGATCGCACCGGCAGTCGCCAACGCCGTGATGGCATTCCCGCTCACGAAACTCCTCGGCGGCGTGGCGCGGGAACGGCGGATGCCGCGATTCGCGAAAACGACGTTTACCGCGGACTTCCGCAATCGGCCCGCGCATGCAGCAGCGGGCGCGCGTCGGGTGGTTCTCTGGCCCGACACCTTCAACAACCACTTCAATCCGGGCACCGCGCACGCCGCCACGGACGTCCTCGAGGCGGCCGGATACGAAGTGATCCTTCCAGAAAAGCGCCTTTGCTGCGGCCGTCCGCTGTACGACTGGGGCTTTCTCGGAATGGCGAAGTCTCTCCTGCGCGAAACGATCGACGCGCTCAAGCCGCAACTCGACGAAGGCATTCCGATCGTAGGCCTGGAGCCGAGTTGTATCTCCGTCTTCCGTGACGAACTTCCCAATCTCTTCCCGCACGATGACGACGCCATCCGCCTGTCGAAGGCCGTGAAAACACTCCCGGAGTTTCTGCTGCAGGAAGGCGTCGCGCTACCAAAGCTCAGCGGCAAGGCGCTCGTACAGGGACATTGTCATCACAAGGCCGTTCTCCATTTCGATGATGAGGAAGTAGTGCTGAAGAAGCTCGGACTGGAGGTCGATCAACCCGACTCCGGCTGCTGCGGCATGGCCGGCGCGTTCGGCTTCGAGAAAGACAAGTACGAGTTGTCGATGCGCGTCGGCGAGCGTGTTCTCCTGCCCGCGGTGCGCGAGGCAGCGCGCGACACGATCATCGTCGCCGACGGATTCAGTTGCCGCGAACAGATCGCGCAGGGCACCGGGCGCGAAGCACTCCACCTCGCCGAGGTGTTGCATCTGGCGATGCGGCAGTCGGGAACGGGCGAGTTGCCGGAGCAGCAATACGTGCAGGAACCCGCTGCGCTGGACGTTCCGCGGCTGGCATGGAAGGCGGCGGGGATCGCGGGTGGTGTCGCACTCCTCGCAGCAGGCGTGGCACTCTTGCGGCGATGGCGGAAACGGTAGACGGATACGTTCCGATCGCTGGCTACGCGTTGATCGGCTGCACGCGGCCGGCGGCGCTGGTCTCGCGCGGCGGCTCGATCGATTGGCTGTGCTGGCCGCGCTTCGATTCGCCGTCGATCTTCGGCCGCCTCCTCGACGCCGGCAAGGGCGGTTTTTTCGCGATCCGGCCATCCGTCACGCACACGGCAACGCGGCGCTACCTCGAAACCACGAACGTCATCGAGACGACGTTCACTATCGCTGGCTGTGTGAAAGCGTGTCCCCCACCACAGCTCAGAGATAGCGCCGCGGACGCCACCGCGAGAGCCGCTCGCCCATCACCGTCGGAACCAGCGTGAAGAGTCGCAGAGGGACGATCAGCGGCCTCTCCCTCAGTGACCGCCAGAGCAGCGCCCACCCCTCACGCCTGCCCCGTAGGACCTTCGAGAACCCGCGCCGCAGACGCACTTCGAACTCCGAACGCTCGAAGCCGCTCCGGTCGACGTTGGGGACCAGGTGCCAGTAGCGGCGGCTGATCACGGCCGTCTCATTCATCATTCGTTCGTTGTGTGCGATCGTCTTCGAGTCGTCGTGCAGCCGGAACCCGGCCGCCAACTCTTCGATGTATTCGACACGCGCATGTTGGAGTGCGCGCACCAGGTAGTCGTAGTCATGCGCGTAGTGAAGCGACGTGTCGGGGGTCCCGACGGCGGTCACGACGCTGCGAGACCAGAACAATCCTGGGTCGTGCCACAGCGACTTCCGCTTCCAGTACTGAACGACGTTCTCGATCGAGAGATTGCGCGGCCTGTAGATCGTCTCTTTCCCGCGGACTCGGAAGTTGACGACCGGTGCGGCGTAGATCGCGTTCGGATCCCGGCGCCACGCGGCCGCCACCGCGTCGAAGATGCCATCGACAAAAAAGTCATCGGCGTTGAACCAGGCCACAACGTCTCCGGTCACCTCGCTCAAGCCCTTGATGATCGCGTCGGTCTGTCCGCGATCGGGCTCGCTGACCCAGTACGTGATCCACCGTTCATACTTACGGATCACGTCCACCGTTTCGTCGGAGGATGCGCCGTCGACGATGATCAGCTCGAGGTTCGGCCACTGCTGCAGCACGATCGACCGGATCGTCTCCTCGATGAACCGTCCCTGGTTGAACGACGGGATGATGATCGAGATCCGCGGAACGGGGGCAGCGGAAAATACCGCCTTCGCGACCCACTGCCACGGCCAGCCGGACGTGGTGGGTGGTGGCGGTGGAAACTCGGCGAGGGACTGCATCGATGGCGTCGCGCGGATCGATCAGCGCGCGTTCACGATTCTCTCGATCAGCTTCGCATCATCAGGAAGGAGGCCCGCATGCGGCAGCCGCGAGGTGAGCTCGCGCCAGCCGGACTCCATGGCGAACGCACGCGCAAACAGCGGCAACGCCTCGTCGACGCGCTTCATGTTGATCAGCGCCACGGCATGCCAGTAGATCATCTCCGCGTAGCGGCTCTGCGGGATGCCGGCGGTCGTCGAGGCGATCGTCTCCGCGGCGCTGTATTCACGCAACGCACCCTCGTTGTCGTTGTGCTCCGTGGCCAGGTCGCCCGCATTCATGTGGTTGTACGCGCGCTGCAGAGCCACGAGGCGGCGCAACTCGACGAGGGGCGTCGGGTTGTCGTCGACGCGAAGGTTGAAGACCTCGTCCTGCCAGCGCTTGCCCGATGACTTGCCGCTGACGACCATCAGCGCCGCGGACTGTTTGCCCCGAATGTCGCCTCCGACGGACTGCGCGGCATCGAGCGCCGCAAGGAGACGGTCGGCGAGATCGCCATGCGACTCGGCGTACGCCTTTGCCATCGCCGGCCACACCTTGTCGTTGGCCATGAGGTTCGCCTGTGCGGAGAAATCGCGCCCGATCATGAGCGATCCGCCCGCCGTACCGCAACCGAGTTGCGTGGCCGGCTTGCCGCTGCCCGCCACCCCGCCCGCGGCCTGGATGTCGTGCGCGCCGGTGAACGTGGCCACGTTTCCGCTGGCGTCGATCATCGCCACCTGCCGGACTTCGCACGCCCCGTCGGCACCGAGCAGACCGCGCAGCGCATCGGGTGCGCTCTTGCCGGTGCGCAGGAGATCGAGACCGAGCTGGCCATACGACGGGTCGACGAAACTCTGCGTCGCCACCGCTCCCACTCCCGCCTCAGCCCACGGCACGATCTGTCCGACCGCGAACCAGTGCGACTGCACCGCCACACCGATCTGTCCCGTCGCAGGATCGCGCGCCACGATCGAAAACGTGTTGACCGGACGATGCTGCGCCAGAAGAGGCTGCGCCGAAATTGTCTGCGCCACGAAGACGACCGTCAAAAGTAGTTTTTTCATGAGGGCCCACATTGTAGCCGCGCGCCTCCATTCACCGCCCCATCACCACCGTTCGCCGGTTCACCGCAGACAGGCCGCCCAACTCCTCGTATGTTGCCCGTGAAGTTCAACAAAGGAGTTCTTCATGAATGCAGTGATCACACAGAAACACTCCCCAGGCGGTGAGGTCGGAGGGACGAAGGCGCTGCCGGTCGTCAAACTCATCGTCGGGATCTTCTTCGCACTCCTCGGCGTGCTTCTGACACTCGACAATTTCGATCTCGCCGACGCCGACCGCTTCCTCCCCTGGTGGCCGGTCGTCCTGGTCGTCATCGGCGCCATCAAGGTTCAGGATCGGTCGACCCGAATCCCGGCCGCGCTTGCCCTCGTCGTCGGAACTCTGCTCCTTCTCTTCAACTCGGGATGGGTACGGCTCTCCGTCTTCGACTTCTGGCCCATCGCCCTGATTCTCGCCGGGCTGGCGGTCGTGGCGCACGCGTTCGGGGTTCGCGCGCCTGGGTTCTCCGGCGGATCCGGCTCGACCATCTGGGCGGTCCTCGGCGTTCGCAAAGAAGTGGTGACCGCCAGGAACTACGCGGGCGGCCGGATCGTCGCCGTCATGGGCGGCTGCAAGCTCGATCTGACGAACGCGGACATGGAACAGGGACCGGCCGAGCTCGAGATCATCGCGATCTGGGGCGGCATCGAGATCAAGGTGCCCGAGGGGTGGGAAGTGATCGGAAACACGGTGCCGATCATGGGCGGCGCGGACATCCGGACCAAGGGTGCGCGAGGGGGACGACGCCTGATCGTCAATGGCCTCGTGATCATGGCCGGAGTGGAGATCAAGAGCGTCGCACCGGAGGCGGTATGAACGACACGCGACGGCACATCGACGGCGACCAGATCTTCTGGGGACTCCTTCTCATGACCGGGGGCACGTTGCTGCTGCTGAACCGCCTGGGCGTGGCCGACTTCTCGTGGGCGATGCGTAGGTTCTGGCCGCTCATCATCCTCATCATCGGCGTCTCCAAGTTGTTCCACCGGAGCACGATCTGGGCAGGTCTCTGGATGATCTGCCTCGGCTCGTGGCTGCAAGCCGTCACGCTGCACCTCTATGGATTCACTTACCGATCGTCGTGGCCGCTTCTGCTGGTGATCATCGGCGGAGGAATGATCCTCCGGACGATCGTGGAGACCACGCGGCGTCGCAATGCCGCGGAAGGAGACCACCATGTCTGACGAACCACGCCGCCGCATGGTCAACGACATCGACGGTCAGTCGCGCGCCGATCTTCGCGTCCGTCCGCGCAAGCGGGGCGACAATCCCTGGGCACGGCTCGTCTGGGGTTGCGCGATTCTCGCCGCCGGCATCATCGGCTGGCTCGATCACACGGGACAGTTGCACGCGTCCGACTACCTTCCCTGGTGGCCGCTGTTCCTCATCGGGCTTGGAGTGGCCCATCTGCCTCAACGTCAATGGGTGAGTACCGTCGTCCTGGTGGCGATTGGCGTGATGTTTCTCCCTCCGCTGCCCTTCGTCCCGCACATCCGCCTGGGGATGATCCTCGGCGTCTGGCCGCTGCTGATCAGCGCGGGCGGCGTGACGCTGATCCTGCAGGCCCTGCGGCCAACGGTGAAAGACGCCACGCGAGAGAATTCCTTTCATTCGGTGGCCGTCATGGGCGGCGTGGGCCGCGCAGTGGCGTCGACGGACTTCGCCGGGGGGGATGCGGTCGCCGTCATGGGCGGCTGCGAGATCAACCTGACCGGCGCGAAGATCACCGGCGAAGCGGTCATCGACGTCCTGGCGTTCTGGGGCGGAATCGAGATTCAGGTTCCGCGCGGCTGGCGGATCGACAACCAGGTCCTGGCGATCCTCGGAGGGTTCGTGGACAAGACGGACAATGACGCAACGGCGGACGCTCCGACGCTCGTCATCCGCGGAAGCGCCATCATGGGTGGCGTCGAAATCCGCTACCGGAAGAAGGCATAGCCATGGCCAACACGCGAAAATCACTGAGCCGCGGAGCTCTGGCCCTCTACGCGGTCGTGGCGGTGGCCGCGGCCGCAGCCGCAAGCTCTTCGTTTTTCCTCTGGGCACGCGGCGCATCGGCAGGTCTTGCCGTCGCCGCCGCCCTTCCGCCCTCGCTGCTGCTCGGCTTCATCGCGCTCGCGTCGCGATTTCTCTGCAGCGCACTCCCGTTGCGAAGCGCCTCGCGATCCTCGATGGCGATCGCGCACGCCGGATCGGCCGCTGCAGCCAGCGGCCTGTGGATCCTGACCTGGAAGTCGTGGGTTCCCGCGCTGAATCAACAGATGGGTGCGCATCTCGCACCCGACTACTCGCTGCTCTTCGGGCTGGGCATCGTGCTGTATCTGTCGGCGGTTGCGGTGCACTACCTCGTCCTCGAGATCGAGGCACTTCGCGAGGCGGAGGACGAGGTGCTGCACTATCGCGTGCTGGCGCGGGAAGCCGAGTTGCGGGCGTTCAAAGCGCAGGTCGATCCGCACTTCCTCTTCAACAGTCTCAACGCGGTCGCGTCGATGTGTGGGTCACGTCCGCTGGAGGCGCGTGAGATGGCGCAGCGTCTCGCTGATTTTTTTCGCATGATCCTGCGACTCGGCGCGCTGGAGCGAATCACACTCGCCGAGGAAGTGGAGCTGGTCGAGCGGTATCTGGCGATCGAGAAGGTGCGGTTCGGTGAGCGGCTGACGACGCACATCCGCGTCGATGAGGAAGCAGGGCGCTGCATGGTGCCGCCGCTGCTCCTGCAGCCGCTCGTGGAGAACGCCGTCCGCCACGGCGTCGCCTCGATGATCGATGGAGGGACGATTGATATCGTGGCCACACTCGAGAACCACGTGTTGCGCATCCTCATCGACAATCCCGCCGATCCCGACCGCAGCGACGTGCGCGGGGAGGGCATCGGCATCGAGAACGCCCGCGGACGGCTGAGCGCCGTGTCGGAAGGGCAAGCGGTGCTGCAGGCCCGCGAAGCGGAAGGACAGTTCCGCGTCGTGATCGAGTTGCCGCGATGATCCGCGCCGTCATCGTCGACGACGAGTTGCCTGCGCGGGAGCTCCTCCGCGAGTTTCTGACGGCGGATGAGGACTTCGAAGTCGTCGCCGAATGTGCGAATGGATTCGAAGCAGTCAAGGCGGTCGCACAACACGATCCCGACCTCCTGTTGCTCGACATCCAGATGCCGAAGCTCGACGGCTTCGAAGTGCTGGAACTGCTCGACCGTTCGCCGAACGTCGTGTTCGTCACCGCGCATGACCAGCACGCACTGCGCGCCTTCGACGTCCACGCGCTCGACTATCTGCTCAAGCCGATTTCCCAGGAACGTTTCGGTCAGGTGATGGACCGCGTCAAACAGACACTCCGGCGTGACGACCGGCAGCCGCTGGCCGCGTTAGCAACGTCGCTCCGCGCCAGACCGTTGCAGCGCATCGTCGTGCGCGGAGACGACGGCGCGATTCAGGTCATACCGATCTCGCGTGTCGACTACGTGGAGGCCGCGGACGATGCGATAAGAATCGCGACCGGCGGAGTGAAGCTGCGCAAACAACAGACAATCGGCGACCTCGCGCAGCAGCTCGACCCCGACCGCTTCGTACGCATCCATCGCGGCTATGTCGTCAACATCGAGCGCATCGAGAAAATCGAGCTCTACGCCAAAGACAGCCGCGTGGCGATCCTGCGCGATGGAACGAAACTGCCGGTCAGCCGCAGCGGATATCAGAGGCTGCGGGAGCTGTTGTAGGAGGGACAACGACCGCGATCCATGTCTCACACCGTTCGAGCGCAAAGACAGAGAATTCGAAGGTGCTGGCTGTCCAGTATTCAGAGATGATCGAAGGTGTAACCCCAACGGGTATCAATGGTTACGACCTAAAGATGTTGTACTTCATTCAAGCGATTCTAGTGTGGCGTTTCATCCTGTTGTTGATTTATTGGCTGCGAGCCGAGAAAGACCCAATCGAGCCAGCCCGCTCCCTTCCAGCTGCAGCACGCTGGCGGGTACTTCCATCCTCACCCATCCGTCCGCAGCCGGCAGCGGTCCCATCGATACCTTCCCCGCTTCGTCCTGAACTCTGGAGTCGCCGGACACGGTCGGCAGATTATCGCGGGAAAGCCGAAGTGACCGACTCGGCTCGACCTGGCATCGGTCGGAAAGTGGTCAGAACAAGGGCAGAAAACCAATCGCTTCTTCAAAGGCTTGGCGATCGCCGGCACCAGGGCTTCGTCATCCTCAGGAAGTCGCGACACTTCCTCCCTGTCAAGTACTCGTTTCTAATTGCTCACCCGACCCTCACATGGCGGCGATGGACCGCTACGCTAGAATCGCCGGCAATACATAAGGAGATGTCATGAAGAAACTGATTCTCGCGCTCACGCTCACGCTGGCCGCCTCCACGCTGCTGGCCGGTGAGGGCAAGAGCTGCGACATGCAGAAGGGCTCCAAAGCCAAGACCCTCAGCCTGAGCGGCACGGTTTCCTGCAAGGGAGACGACTGCACGTTCAAAACGGCGGACGCAAAGTCGACGTATGAACTCTGCGAGATGAGCAAGGCCGATCTGCCGAAGCTCAGCACGCAGGGTACGGTGAACATCAAGGGCAAGGTGATCACCTGCGAAGGCAAGCAGAAGCTCGTGATCAGTCAGGTCGGCGAAAAATAGTCCAGCGCCGGCTGGTTGCCTGGTTCCTGAGCTGCCGGGTTTGCGGCGGTGCCGTGGTTGAGGCACCGAGCAAACCGGCAACCAACCCGAACCCACTTGACACAAAGATTCATTTTCGAGGCATCATGCCGTCGTGAATGATGACCATTGTGCAGTCCTGATTGTCGAAGACGACGAGAAGATGCAGGACATGCTGCGCACGATGCTGGCCACGAGCGCAACATCCATCGACAGCGCCGAAGACGGCGAGCGCGCCATCGAGATGCTTCACGCGGGCACCTACGACATCGTGATCCTCGATCTCATGCTGCCGAAGAAGAACGGTCTTGTCGTCGCCGATACCGTGTCGTCGCTGCCAAACAAACCGGGACTGATCGTGTTGTCCGCGATCTCGCGATATTTCCACGATCGCTTTCCGGCCGGCACGCGCGTCCTGCAAAAGCCATTCGAGATCGACAAACTGGCTGACGCCGTATCGGGTGTTCGTGCGGACCTGCAGAGGGATGCGCTGGTCCGCTCTCACCCTGCTCCCTGATCCTCACGACTCAACCGCCGGTCGATGCAGCCATCACACTGGCGACCGTCGCGGTCAGCGTCGATGCGTCCATCGGCTTCTTGACGTAGGCGTCGAAGCCGGCGGTCAGGACCCGCTGGTGATCCTCCTGACCGCGGTACGCAGTCAAGGCGATGACTCGCGTGTGCTGTCCACTGCCTTCGTCCCTGCGGCGGATCTCCCGAATCAACGCGTATCCGTCGACTTCGGGCATGCCGATGTCCGTGACCACGATGTCCACTCCGCCAAGGTCGAGGACTTCCAACGCCTCGCGGGCGGACGAGACGATCGAGATCCCGGCGCCGGCAGTGGAAAAGACGACCTTCGCCAGCTCACGCGCCTCCGCCTGGTCATCGACAAAGAGCACGCGGACGCCGCGAAGCTCGCCCTCGGGCACGATCGCCGCCGTCGACTCTGACTCTCCGCGCGGTCGGGGATTTCGATCGTCCGTGTCTTCGGTCGCACTCGAGACGAGCGGTAGTTCGACGACGAATCGCGCACCGCGGTCCGGACCTTCGCTGAACGCGGAGACCGTCCCACCATGTCCTTCCACGAGGTAGCGGACGATGGCCAGCCCGAGCCCCAGGCCCCCATGGGAACGGGTCGACGACGCATCCGCCTGCCGGAACGGCTCGAACACATGGGCCACGAAATCGCGTGCGATTCCCTGCCCGGTGTCCGACACGATGAGGCGCACGACGCCCGGAGAATTCTCCAGCTCCACAGACACGCGGCCGCCGGGCTTCGTGAACTTGATCGCGTTAGTCAGCAGATTCCAGATGACCTGCCGCAGACGGTTCCCGTCACCCAGGACGACTCCCGCGCTCGTCGAGCCGGGGGGCACGAGCTCGATCCTTTTTGCAGACGCGGCGACGCGCACAGCGGTCAGTGAGTCGGCGACGAGCTGGCCGATGGAGACCGGCTCGACTTCGAGATGCACCTTGCCCGTGGTCACGCGTGAGAGATCGAGCACGTCGTCGATCAGCTGCGCCTGCGCCAGCGCGCTCGCGCGGATGCTTTCGATTCCCCGCTGCATCTCCTCAGCGCTCACGCCGGGCCGGCTGATAATTCCGGACCAGCCCAGGATGATCGTCAACGGCGTACTGAGCTCGTGGGAGAGGATGGCCAGGAATTCGTCCTTGGCCACGCTGGCCTTGCGGGCATCGTCGTAGAGCCGCGCGTGCTCGATGGCCATCGCAGCGCGCCGCGCGACATCCTCGACCACCCGCAGATCGTCTTCCCCCAGGACGCGCCGGGACCGACCCACGCCCAGCGTGAGGGCGCCCAATGCGCGATCTCCGGGGACGACGGCCAGCGGTACGATCAACGCCGAACGGATCCCGAGGGAGCGAAACCGATCGATACTCTTTTCGCTTGCATCCGACCCTTCGCCGGAGCCCGTCGCCGGGATATCGAGAACGATCGGAATACCGCTTTCGATCACGTCGCGAACGAGATCGATCTTGTCGCTGCGCGCATGGAGGCCGCCGGTTGCGTTCGGAGCGCGCAACGGATGACCGTGCTCCTCATGAAACACAGCCAGCCGTTCGTACGAGTGGTCGCCGGTTCGCAGATCGACGAAGCACCAGTCAGCAAGGACCGGAACGGTCAGCTCAGCCACGCGTGTCAGTGTCTGGTGATAGTCGAGCGACGACGCCAGGACCGCACTGGCGTCGGCCATGAATGTGGCGTTGCGCTCAGCGCGTTTTCTCTCCGTCACATCGAGCATCGCCCCGATCATCCGAATCGGTTTGCCATCCTCCGATCGCGCGATGTATCCGCGGTCGAGCACCTCGGTGAAGGTCCCGTCCGCCCGCTCGAATCGGTATTCATCGGTCCACGACGAGCCACCCTGCTCGATGATCCCGTTGATCCCGGTGACGACCCGTTCGCGGTCATCAGGGTTCAGGTGGCTGTCCCACCACTCCAGCCGGTTGTCGATCTGATCGGGCTGATAACCGAACATCGTCTGCAAGGCATCGTTCCAGATGATCGTTCCCTGCTCCGCATCCCAGTCCCAGATCACATCGTTCGTCGCGCGTGCCACCAGAGCGTATCGCTCGTGAGCGCGGCGGACTTCCTCAGCCGCTTCTTCGACGCCGCGCTTTTCCGTGATGTCTTCGACGACGGCGATTGCGAAATCACAGGAATCGTGGCGAAGCTTCGTGACCGTCACCCGGCCCCAGACGACGGAGCCGTTCTTGTGAAGGCACCGCCTGTCCATGGCGTACCGCGTCCGCTCGCCCGAAAGGAGCTCGCCGAAGAGGGCGTCGTCCGTAACGTCGTCTTCGGCCCGTGCCACCTCGCGCACGTCCATCCCCAGCATCTCGCGTTCCGAATACCCAAGCAGATCGCAAAACGCGGGATTGGCCAGGACGATGTGCAGCTGCGGATCGACCACGACGATGCCCACTCCTGCCGCGTCGAGGATCGTGGCAAACAGAGTCTCGGGGAGGGAGCGACCCGAATCAGGCTCGGTGGTCACGAGGAGAGATTATGCCGAATCCTGCGCGAACGCCCCGCTACGATCGAAGACGCTTCGCGGCGAACGCGCGAAACTACAGCGCCGCCACGCCTGCGCTGATCTCGTGCGCTTCGGCTTCGACGGTGCGAAGGCGGCCGGCGAACCGTTCGATCCGCTCCGACTCCGTCGCATAGAAACGTTCGTACGGCTCGAACGCTCCGTTGATGCCACGGATCATCCGATCGATCTCGACGGACGACTCCCGCGCCAGCGCCTCACCGATCTGGCGCCGCAGCTCCTCGATCCGTTCACGGAACGCGGTCTTCGCTTTGCTGCGCTTGTAGGGAAGGATGAGGAAGCTCGTCACGAGCAGCATCGTGGCCGCGGTCAGGCCGGTGACGTCGAGCGCCATGCTGCTCACCGCCGACGTGAAGAGGTAACCGAGGCCGAGGGCACCGACGCCGAGTCCGAAGGAGTGAAAGACGCCGCGCATGGCGCCGTCGATGATGCGCCGGCTCTCGACGCCGAGATCGTACGTGTTGAGGCGCCGCTCAGTCTCCACGCGGATCCGCGAGTAGACCTCTTCCCGGTTGTACGCGAACTCGCGGCCCACTTTGCCGATGAGAATCGGATCACGCGTGTCTGCTTCGACCTGCCGGTGAAACGCTTCCACGGTCGAGTGCCACAACTTCATGTTCTCGCGCACGAGCCAGTCCACGGACTCCTGAATGGTGGCGTCGATCGAGCCGTGCCATCCCATGAACACCTGGCGGTCGAACTCTTCGCGGAATCGCAACGGATCGCGCAACAGAAGCACGTGACCGATCCTCATGTACCGATCGAGGAAGTCGACGCCTCGGCGCTCGAGATCCATCATCAGGTTGTCGATCCGCATCGTGAACTGCTGGAAGTTGGAGGTGAGGTCGATGTTGGCCTGACTGAGCTGGCCGGTGATGGCGTCGATGCGCTGCCGGTCGGCCGTCAGAAGCTGGCGACGGGAGTCGATCAACGTGAACTGTCGTCTGGCCAGGCTCAGGATCGTGTCGAGCGGCGCCTGCAGCTTGATTCGTACGCGCTCCTTCTCCGACAGCACCTGAAAGATGTAGTCCTCGAATGCTTCGAAGTTGCTGCGGGTCCATTCCCGCGGTGAGCTCGCCCCCAGTTTCGACTCCAGCGCGAGTTTCCCGGAAACGGGAAAGATCACGGGGTCGAATCCGAAGATGGCCCGCGTGTTCGTCCGCACGTAGTCGACAACCTGCGCGATCTCTTCCGCGTTCTTCGTGTCCGTCTTGTTGACGACGAACACGACCTTCTTTCCCCAGTTGCGGATGTACTCGAGGAAGCGCCGCTCCGACTCCGAGAGCGGCCGGTCGATCGAAGTCACGAAGAGCACGAGGTCCGCGCGCGGCACGAAGTCTTCTGTGACCTCCTGATGCCGCTGGACGATCGAATTCGTCCCGGGAGTGTCCACCAGGGTGATGTTGCGCAGGAAGGCGACCGGATACGTCTGCTCGCTCACGAAGTCGGACAACTGTTTCGTCGCCGCCACCTCTCCGTGACGAAGGATGGAGATGCGGTCGTCCACGGGAATCGGCCCTTCGATGCGGAGCTTCGCGCCGAAGAGCGCATTGATCAGCGAGGACTTGCCGGCGTTGAACTCGCCGACGATGACGATGGTGAACAGATCGTCGAGCCCTGACAGCAGTTCATCGACGCGCCGTCGTTCGTCGCGCTGTTCCGGTTCGAGCGTCTCGCGCAGTTGCACGAGAAGCTGGCTCTCGCGCCGTAGCGTCTGGTGCACATTGGCGTCCACAACGGTATCGAAGAGTCCGGGCATGCGTCGTTCAGGCAGAACACTATCGCATCGAAATGAGGGAGCGACACGGCACGGGGCCCGTCTTCGTTGCAGGCTTCATTCGCCAGGCGTAGAGTGACGGGCATTCCGTCATGATTTTTCGTGCGCCTGAGGCGCCTCTGGCGATTCCGGATATCGCACTCACTCCGTTTCTCCTGGAGGCGGCGGAGCGCTTCGGCGACAAACCGGCGCTGATCGACGCGCCGAGTGGAAGGACGCTGACGTATCGCGGCTGGGCCACGGGTGTGTGCAGAGTCGCGGCCGGCCTCGCCCGGAAGGGTTTTCGGAAAGGCGACGTCCTCGCGATCTACAGCCCAAATCATCCCGACTACGCCATCGCCTTTCACGCCGTCTCGCTCCTCGGCGGCATCACCACGACGGTCAATCCGGCGTATACGGTTTCGGAGCTCGGCCATCAGCTCGACGACTCGGGTGCGCGATCCCTGATCACGACGCCTGCATTCCTGGATAAAGCGGCTGCGGCTGCGCACGAGCATCACATCGACGAGGTGCTCGTGTTCGGCGACTCGTTCGACGCGCTGCTCGAATCCGGCGGCGATGCTCCCGCCGCGACGATCGATCCGGCGAATGACGTCGTCGCGCTCCCCTATTCGAGCGGCACGACAGGCCTCCCGAAAGGTGTGATGCTCACGCATCGCAACCTCATCGCAAACGTCCTTCAGTGCGCAGCAGCCTTCGACGTCGGCGAGGACGCTCGGACCCTGGCTGTACTCCCGTTCTTTCACATCTACGGCATGAACGTGATCATGAACATGGGACTGCACGTCGGCGCCACGATCGTCACGATGCCGCGCTTCGATCTGACCGAGTGTCTGCAGACGCTGGAGAAGTACCGCATCACGTACGGTTACGTGGTCCCGCCGATCATGCTGCTGCTGGCGAAGAATCCCGCCGTCAGCAACTATGACCTCAGCAGCCTGCGAACGCTCTTCTCCGGGGCTGCGCCACTCAGCGAGCACATCGCATCGGCCGCCAGTGCTCGTCTCGGCTGCGCCGTCGCCCAGGGGTACGGAATGACCGAGACCTCGCCGGCAACTCACGGAACACGCGGTGGCGACACACGCAGCATCGGCGCGCCCGTCCCGAATACAGAATCGAAAATCGTCGACTTGACCACCGGCGCCGAGCTTGGCCCGAATGAAGAAGGCGAGATCTGCGTCCGCGGTCCGCAGGTGATGAAGGGCTACCTGAACAATCCCGCGGCGACGGCCGCGATGATCGACAGCGACGGCTGGCTCCATACAGGCGACATCGGTCTCGCGCACGAGAACGGCGATTTCTTCGTCGTCGATCGGGTCAAGGAGCTGATCAAGTACAAAGGGATGCAGATCGCTCCGGCAGAGTTGGAAGCCATCCTGCTGGCTCATCCTTCCGTCGCGGACGCGGCCGTCGTTCCGCTCGCCGACGAGGAAGCCGGCCAGGTGCCGAAGGCATTCGTCGTCCTCAAAGAGCAGACGATGACGCCGATCGACATCATGAACTACGTCGCCGATCGAGTGGCGCGCTACAAGCGTGTCCGCCACGTCGAGCTGATCGATCAGATTCCCCGCTCGCCATCGGGAAAAATTCTCCGGCGTGTGCTGGTCGAGCGCGACGCCGTCCGCTGAGCCTACGAACAGGCTGACGTGAGTGGGAACACCGACTGCGCAGGCCAGACTCTGTCGCCGGATACGACCTCTACTCCGCGCACGTCCGGTTCCGCCCCTCAGCCTTTGCCTTGTAGAGCAGCACATCGGTGCGTGCGATGAATGACGCCAGCGTGTCGCCGGGAATCATCGTCGTGGCGCCGAGGCTGATCGTCACGTTCAAGGTTTCCTCATCGTAGGTGAACGAAGCAGCCTCGATCAGACTACGGATCCGCTCGCAGAACCGCTCTGCCCCTTCGATCGGCGTCTCGGGGAGGACGATCGCGAATTCCTCGCCGCCGCATCGCGCCAGCAGTTCGTCGCGCCGGACCTCGCCTGCAATCACTTCGGCGATCCCGCAGAGCACGCGGTCGCCCGCCAGATGGCCATGCTCGTCGTTGACGTTCTTGAAGTGATCGACATCCAGCATCACCAGCGATAGCGGCCGGAAATGACGGGCCGCGCGTGCGATCTCTCTCTCCAGGAACTCGTCGAAGTACCGCTTGTTCGCGATCTGCGTCAGGCCATCGATGATCGTCAGCCGATGGATCTCTTCGTGATAGAGCGCTTCGACGTTGCCTCCGTCGATGAACTTGAACACCGCTCCGCCGCACTTGATGAGATCCCCGTTCGCCAGAATCCTCGGCTCGGTGAGCTCCACGTCGTTGACGAAGGTTCCGTTCGTGCTCTCGAGATCCTCGACCTGGTGCTGAGGCCCGTCGCTGTAAAAACGGGCGTGACGCCGCGACACGGTCTGCAACGGCACGCTAATCGTGTTGATGTCATCGCGGCCGACGGTGACCTCTGATCCGTTCAGCTCGACGCGCCGCCCGAGCGGTCCGCCGTAGATCTGGATGATGCAGGCGGGCGTCCCGTGCGCCGCGATCCCCTGCCCGTCCGGCAGTAGCGGTGTGGTCACCTTCGTCGCCTTCCCCATGAGTCAAAGTGATCGTACTACTCGGGGCGGGAGTTTCGCTGGCCATCCCGCGACCCATAGAATGCCGTCGCTTCACGAGGTCCACAAGAATGAGCGGCGTCCACTCCAACCGTGTGGTCAACATCTCCGACCTGAGACTCGCTGCAAAGCGACGTCTTCCGCGTGCTGTGTTCGACTACATCGACGGCGGTGCCGATGCCGAGTGGACATTGCGCGAGAATTCGCGCGCCTTCGAGGATGTGACCTTCCGTCCGCACTCGGCCGTCGCGACGCACAGCTGCGACCTTCGCACCCAGGTCCTCGGGCAGACCATCGACCTGCCCTTCCTCCTTGCTCCGGTCGGAAGCAGCCGCATGTTCTATGCGCGCGGCGAAGAGGCCGCAGCGCGCGCCGCGGGAGATGCCGGCACGATCTACACGCTCTCGACACTCGCGGGCTGCGCGGTCGGCGACGTGAAGGCGGCCACCCGCGGACCGCTCTGGTATCAGCTGTATCTCATCGGCGGCCGTGACGTTGCGCTGGCGTCCATCGACCGCGCGAAGCGAAGCGGCTGCTCCGCGCTCGTCATGACCATCGACACTCCGGTTGCCGGAATGCGCGAACGCGACGTCCGCAACGGCATGAAAGAGCTCGTCTCCGGTGCACCGTTGACGATGTTCCCTCACCTCTTTCAGTTTCTCGCGCGCCCCCGCTGGCTGGCGGGGTTCCTCGCCGACGGAGGCTTGATGAAGTTCCCGAACATCGTCCTGAAAGACGGCCCGATGCCCTACGCGGACGTCGGCGCCGCACTGGAGCAGGCCATAGTGTCGTGGGATGACTTCGGATGGATTCGCGATGCCTGGCAGGGTCCGGTCATCGCGAAGGGCGTCCACACCGCTGACGACGCGCGCCGTGCGATCGATGCTGGCGCCGCCGCGGTCATCGTCTCGAATCACGGCGGGCGGCAACTCGACGGCGTCGCGGCGACCTTGCGCGTGCTGCCCGAGGTGATCGATGCGGCGAGGGAGCAGTGCGAAGTGCTGCTCGACAGCGGCATCCGGCGCGGCAGCGACATCGTCAAGGCTCTCTGCCTCGGCGCGCGCGCCGTGCTGATCGGCCGCGCCTACGCCTACGGACTCGGAGCCGCAGGCGAGGCGGGCGTGACGCAGAGCATCGACATCCTCCGCGCCGGCATCATCCGCACGATGAAACTCCTGGGCTGCTCGTCGGTGCGCGATCTCGATCGAAGGTTTGTGGATGTGCCGGCGGAATGGCTCGCAGGCGCGAAGGCTCGGGATTAGCGTTCAGAGCAGCCCGATGGCCTTGAACACAGGAATGGCCGGCTCGACCTGGGCGGCCTGTCGAATGAACTGCAGGCGCTCGCGCTGCCCCGGAGTGAGGATCTCCTCGAACGACGCAGCGGCACTGCGTGCAATGGCGCCGGCCTGGTTCTCGCCGGCGCGAATCTCGATGAGCAGACGGCCGGCCGTCGTGGGATCGGGCGCCGGCGACTGGAGGAGCTGGCCCAGAGCCTGCTGATTCGCGTGCAGGGTTGCGGCGATGGGTTGCAGGGCCGCGTCGCGCGCCTGAATCACGGCGATCAACGTCCCGGTCTGGCTCTCCGAGAGCTGCAGGAAGTTCGTCACGAAGACGATCGGCGCCGGCAGAGCGTCCTCCGCACGCGCCCGGGGAGAATAGAGGATCATCAACAGCAGTGAAGCAACGGCAAAGCGGGTTCTGGTCATGACGTTCTCCTTTGCGTCCTTAGTGCGTGCCGAAGACGTGTCATATGACGGCGCGTGGAACGCGACCAAGATACGAGGGACCGTGGTGAATCGAGCCGATCTGGAGCAGCAGCTCGAAGCCCTTCACCCCGCCAGTTTTGCGTGGGCTCTCGGATTGAGCGGGCGCGATGCGGATGAGGCGCAGGATGTTCTGCAGGAGACGTACTTGAAAATCTTCGACGGGAAGGCACGATTCGAGGGACGCTCCACGCTCAAGACGTGGCTGTTCGCCGTAATCCGCCGTACCGCCGCGAACCGGCGACGCCTGCGCTGGCTGCGCGATCTCCGCTTCGTTTCCGCGGATGTCAGAGACGTCGCCGATGGCGGGGACTCGGCGGAGCGGCGGGTCCTCCTGTCGGAGCGGACGTCCGCGCTGCTTCAGGCACTGCAACGCCTGGCGCGGCGGCAGCGCGAGGTGATCGAGCTCGTCTTCTATCACGACATGAGCGTCGAAGAAGCGGCCGGCGTGGTCGGCGTTTCGGTCGGCACTGCGCGCATTCACTACCACCGCGCCAAGCAGCGGTTGAAGGCAGAGCTCGAGGGCAAACCGTGATCGACGACGAGTCAGACCTTCGCCAGCGCTTCGCTCAACTTCGCGCGCAGGAGCGTCCGCTCGTTCCGCGATTCAACGCGGCGCGGTCCGACGGGAGACGTCCTCTGCCCTGGCGCCCGATCGCCCTTTCGGCGGTACTGGTTCTCGTGGTCATCCTTGCCCGTTCGATCCCTTCCCATCCGACGCGGTTCTCGGAGTCGGACCGCGCCGTCGTCCGGTCCATCGCCGCGTGGCATCCACCGACTGACTTTCTGCTGCAAACACCCGGAAACGAACTGCTGAAAACCACTCCCCACATCCCTGATCTGAAAGGAATACACCGATGAAATCGTCGATGCTCGTTCTTCTTCTGCTGGCGCCGATGGCACTCCTCGCGCAGCAGGCACCCTCGCCGGACAACGATCCGATCGGACGCTTTCTGATCCCGCCTGAGCTGGTGATGAGTCAGTCGGAGCAGATCGGTCTCAACGAGAAACAGCGCAGCACGATCAAGAGCGAGATCCAGAAGATGCAGGCGAAGTTCGTCGATGCGCAATGGGACCTGCAGGAACAGACGAGCAAGATGACACGGCTTCTCCAGCAGTCTCCGGCTGATGAGACGAAGATCCTCGATCAGGCCGATAAGATCATGGCCCTCGAGCGCGAGATCAAACGTGCGCACCTGGCTCTGCTCGTCCGCATCAAGAACGCTCTTACGGCCGAACAGATCGCAACGCTGGAAGCCACGCGCCGGCACAAGTAACAGCCGGCGCGCCCGGCCGTCGAGACTCAGGTGGTGCACGTCGTTCACGGGCAATTGCTTCGACGGGCCGCAAGGCATTGAGGGACGTAGCGCCGACGGCTCGTCGGCTGGCCCGCCAGCGGCTCGCTGGCGCGGCTCATGCGCCGCCGAGCCGGCGGCGGTCCAGCCAGCGGGCCGCTGGCGCTACGCCTCAGAACAGATCGGGGAGATGTACGAAGTTCGTCATCGCCATGACCGTGCGCGGTGAGATGTCGGTCAGGAACCAGGTGAGCGCTTCTACGGTGGCTGGCGGAATTGCGTAGCGCGTCACGAACGCGACATCGACGTCGTGGTTCATCCCGATGCCCGGGTCCGATGGCGCTCCGAAGAGATCATCAACGGCGCATTCGTTCGGGTTGACGACGGTGGCGCGGATTCCGGCATCACCGAGTGCGCTGGAGAAAAGGTCCTTTCGATAGCCGTAGTGCGTGCAGGCGAGAAAAGCGATGACCCTCCGGTTCCCATCTCCCATTTTCCCGATCGCCGCTCCCACCCAACGGATGATCTCGGACCTGGTTCTCACGCCTTCTCGATCTTCCGAGATCGTGTCGGCGAGGCCGGGGCATGCCTGACTGATGATCCGAGGCGCCTCCACTCCCCGCGCTTCGAGCGAACGCGGATAGGCGCCGGCATCGATCGTCGTCTGCGTTCCGAAGATCATCGCCACGCTGCGCGGATCAGCCTGGAGCTCGCAGAGCAGAAGCGCGACGCCGGTCTCGACGATCCCTTGCACCGGGATCGGAACATCTCGAAAAAACGGCGTGTCCGGGAGGAGGACGGAAAGCGTGTTGCACGCGACGTAGATGAGATCGGGTTCGAATCGTTCGTTGACGTTTCGCAGAAAGCGGTCGAACGTCTGCACCTTCACTTCTTTCGATGGCATCGCGTTGTAGCCGTAGTCGTTCTCGGGAGCGGCGTTGGCGAACGTCAGGCGCACCGGCTCCCGGTAGCCGTGGACGCGGACGAACTGTTCGGCGTATGCGACCACCGAGAGACCGCCAACGCCGGAATCCGTGATCAGGATGTGCATCACGATTCCTCGAGCGCGATCTGGCCGGTCATGAGGTCGATGAGGATCGGGACATGACGATCCTTGAGCGTGTAGAGCGACGCATCCTCGAGCTCGAGCGTCACGAGATTCAGCCCTTGTTCGCCGGCCCACGTGCCCAGCGAGCCGGGAGTCGGGTAACCGATCTCCGTCAGGAACGGGAGCGCGCAGCGGTCCGCAAGCTGGCGGCCGAGATGCGATGCGCCGGAATCGTCGACGCACGCCAGCGCAGAATGAAGACTGACGACGGCACGCGGCTTCAACCGCTTCAGTAACGCCAGGAGTGCCTGCGTTTCCGGTTCCGACGCCGGTTCCGCTCCCGGACTGAGGGCGATGTCGCGGGCATCGCTTGCGCGGGACTTGTAGTGCACCGAGTCCGCACTCCAGTTCGCGGTCGGAAAGTTTCGATTGAGATCCACGCCCCTGCCATTTCCGCGCGTCCCGCGCAGCATTCCGTCGGGATTGCCGCAGAGAATGACTGCGGCCCTCAGATCGCCGCTCGGGATGCACCGCAGCGCCTCGGAGACCACCACCGTGGTCTCGGTCTCGTCACCATGAATGGCTGCCAGGATGACGATCGCGGCATCGCCGCCGTCCGGAAGATAGACGGAGAGCGCAACACCCTCGAGCGACGAGCCGTAGACCGCGTTCACGTTGCGGATCACTCCGCGGTCGCGACGCGCGACAAGCTCTGTTTCACGAGTCATGGCGATCCCTCATCCGCTTCATGATGCCATCCGAGGAGAACGATGACAGCAACGATCCCACGCTCAGGAGCTGGCCCCGGTTGTACTTCTTCAACCGCCCGCGATCGGAAGGAACAGATGAAATGCCGTTCCGGTCGTCTCGTCGCTCTCCACCGTAATGGCTCCTCCCTGGCGCTCAAGGAGCCGCTTCGCGATGGCCAGGCCCAGGCCGGTACCACCACGCTTCGTGGTGAAGAGTGGCTCGAAGATCTGGGAGAGGACGTGAGCGGGGATGCCCGGGCCGGAGTTGCGTACGGTCAGACAGGCGAAACGTTTCGCCGCGGGAAGACCGGTCTCGGTCCGCCATGAGCCGGCATCTTCCGTCAGCTCGAGTGTGAGCGAGCCTCCGTTCGGCATCGCGTGAACGGCATTCACCACGAGGTTGGTCAGCACCTGCTCGAGATAGTGCTGATCGCCGACGATCGGTGCGAGCAGACGAGTGTCGACGTGCAGGGCAACGGTATCCGGAAGGAGAGGCGCGATCAGTGCGGTCACCTCGGCCATCCACGGGCCGGGAGCGATGAGCGCTGCCTCCGGTTCCTTCGGGTTGGCGTAGTAGAGGATCTCGCTGGTAATCCGTTTGCCACGCTCGATCGTGGTGTTGATGCGGCGGCGGGCGATCGCGGCCAGCTCGTCGTCGCCGGCCCTGAGGATGAGCAGCTCGCAATAGGGCTGGATGGCCATGAGGACGTTGTTCATCTCGTGAGCCATGGTGGCGGCCAGGTCGCCGAGGCTCTCCAGTCGCTTCGACTCTTCGACACGACGCGCGAGACCGTTGCGCTCCGTCACATCGCGGGCCATTCCGATGGTGCCCTGGCTCGGATCGCCGGCGACGCGCTGCTGGCCGGAAGTCTCGATCTCCAGGACGGTACCGTTTGCCGCGCGCATCTTGTAGGTGCACACGATCCCCGGCGATCCATGAAGCACGAATTCAAAATCACGCGCCGCGCGGCCCGCACTCTCGGGTAGCAGCAACTCCGCAAACGAACGGCCGAGCCACTCGTCGATGATCGCCCCGGTGGAGCGCTCAAATGCGTGGTTCAACGAAGTGATCCGTCCATTCGAATCGAGCGTAAAGATCACGTCGCTAACACCCTCGACGATCTGGCGGTACCGCTGTTCTGAATGCATGCGCTCGCGGACGGCCTCGAGTCCGATGAGCTCGCACTCTTCCCGCGCTGCTTCGAGACCCTCTTCCGCCTCGCGAAGGTCCGTGACGTCGAGCAGCGCCACAAGAACGCGCGTGGGCTTTCCTTCGGCGTCGTCGAAGATGCGCCCGCGCTCGAGGACACGCCCCGAGCTTCCCGACGCGAGCTCCATCCGATACTCGTCCGTCCAGCGTGGCGTTCCCGTTTCCAGGCGCTGCCGCGTGCGTGCCTCGAGGGCCGGACGATCGGCGGGGTGAACGCGCGCCATATGGCCACCGCGCGCAGTCCCGAACCGGTCTGCTTCGCCGATCATCGTGCGGTAGGCCTGATTTGCCCAGAAGTCGTCCGTCGACAGATTGCCTTCGAAGATGGCCTCGTGCGTTCCGAGAGAGATCAGCCGGATCCGTTCGTCCGCGTGCAGGCGCTCGCTGATGTCGCGGTACACCGCCTGGATCGCCGGCGAGCCATTGAACGTGATCGGCAACGCTGTCACCTCCACGTCGATCAACGAGCCGTCGACGCGAATCAGGCGCTCATGCAGCGGCTCCGGGTGCTCGCCTTCCGCGAGACTGGCGAGCCGGTGCTGCACGACGTCCGCGTATTCTGGATGAACGAGTGAAAGCACTTCGCGTCCGATCAGCTCGTTCGCATCGCTGGTGCCGAGGAGCCGCATGAAGCTCGGATTGACGTAGATGTAGCGGCCATCCCGATGCACGCCGATCCCGTCCGGCGAGAAATGAACCATACGGCGATAGTTCTCTTCGCTCTGCTCGAGCGCGCGCTGTGCCTCGATCTCCGAGGTGACATCGAACATGACACCGGACAACTCCACCGCAGCACCCTGCTCGCTCCAGACCTGCACTTTGTCGCGGAGCCATACGTCACGGCCGTCGGCCGCGACCATCCGGTAGACGAGCTCGTGGTCGCGGCAGCCCTGCGTTTCGGAGTGGCAGAGAGACGTAGCATGGTCGCGATCATCGGAATGAAGGTGATCGCGCCAGAAGGTCGGTTCGTCGATCCAGCGCGCGACCGGATAGCCGAGAAGGCGCTCCGCTCCCTTGCTGACATATTGGAATTGGAACGTGCGCGCGTCCGCGGTCCACACGATGATCGGAAGCGAGTCGATGAGGCCATCATCGCGTCCGGGAATGAATTGCACAGCCGGAGCCGTGCTCCGTGGATCCGCCAGAAGACTTCCGAATTGACGCCTCATCGCCCGGCCTCTTCGCGTGTCTGCGGGCCGACGCCGCCCGCTTCAGGCGGAGTCAGCGAAACAGATGGCTCGGCGAGCGGCGATTGGGCGCAGGCCCAGTCCGCCATGATGGACTGGCGGCGAGCGGATCTGTCTGCTGCGAGGGAGAGCTCAGGCGATGTTCCGGGCATGGAGGATCACAGCGACTCAAGTCGCAACCGAGGTGCCACCCAGTCGAAATCGCTCCATCGGAGCTAACACAGGTGAATCCAATGAGTTTGCTGTTTCCATCCGCCTGCCCATCGCGCGCGGACTTCCATAATCCGGACAAGGTCACTGAATAATGAACACAGTGGTCTGAAGCACAGCTCGGTTACCTCTAGTTGCCGCAAGACGCGAACAGAGTCCCGCTGCGTCACACTTTCTTCGCGCTCTGGCGGGTCTCACGCCGCGACACCGATGGACCATAATTGATCGATCGGAGGTTGCTCGATGGCTGCTGCAACGATTCGCCTGCGGCGTGCGGGTTCTCTTGCCCTGGTGCTTCTGGCCATCATTCCAATGAGTCGCGGGCAGGAGCGGCCATGCAGTGCCGATTTTTCACGGCCCTCACCGTGCGCAAAAACAACGCACGCGGCGCCTGACCCGGTGGCCCTGCTCGACGGGGAACCGGTTCAGCTCCCCGATCTCGACGACGAGACAAAAAAACTGGTCACTGGATTGGAGACCACGGTCGCCGAAGCAACGAAGAAGGCTCTTCGGAGCGAGATCGAGTTGATCCTGATCGAGCTGGAAGCGTCGCGACGTCACGTGCATCCGCAAACCCTGGCCTTCGACGAACTGATGAAGGGCGTTCCTCATCCATCAGACGACGCTGTAAAACGCGAGATCGCTGCCCATCCCAATCGATACAGAGCGGCTGATACGGCGACGGAGCTGGCTGCATTCACGCTTTACGACGACGCGCTCAAGGCGAGGCATGACGAATTCTTCGCTGGTCTCGAGAAGCGCTTTCCAGTGACGGTGGCCCCTCTGGACGCGGGCATGGCCCCGGCCGGGACCCTTCTTGCCACGGCTGGCACGCGGCGAATCACCGCCTCACCCACGTTTCGAACGATCGATGCGGCCGGCGTCAGTGAACGCATCGCGATCCGTGAGAGAGAGCGGACCGCGATCGAGCGTGTGACCCATGATCGCCTCGCAGCCCGTGAAGCTGCGCGCCGCGGGATCTCGACCGATGAACTGACGAAGGTGGAGGTGACCTCGAAGATCGCACCGGCAACGCTCGCCGAAGTGAAGGACGCCTGGGAAAAATTCAAATCGAACTACGGAAACGATTTCACCAAAGCCGAGGCCGAGGTGCGTCAGGACATCGCCGACGAGAGGAAGGAGCGGGCGGAAGAAGCGTTCGACGTTCTCCTTAAGAAAGGACACACGACCACACTCCTCTTCGATATCCCGGCTCAGCCAGCTTTCAACATCGAGATCAGTCGAGGCGCGTTCACGGGTCCGGCGAACGCTGCCGTCACCCTGATCGAATGGGGCGACTTCGAGTGCCCGCCGTGCGGCCGAATGTCGAAGGTGATCGACGAGGTCCTGGCCCCGCTTCACGACCGTGTCCGGTTCGTCTTCCTGCAATTCCCGCTCGGCTTTCACAAGTACGCGTGGAAGGCGGCCGAAGCATCTCTGGCCGCCCGCGCTCAGGGAAAGTTCTTTCCCTACGCGCATCTTCTTTACGCGAACCAGGCGGCTCTCGATCCAGCATCACTGAAACGGTATGCGGCGAAGGCAGGCCTCGATATGAAGAAGTTTGAGAACGATCTCGACAACGGGAGATTTGCCCCCGATGTCTTCGACGAGAAACGACGAGGCGAGCGGGCAGGAGTGTACGCGACACCGACGTTCTTCCTGAACGGAGTGCAACAGGGTGATTCGGCGTATACGCTCGAAGGACTGCGAGCGGCGATCGAGCGAGAGCTGGCCCGGACGAAACCGTAAACAGCCAGTCAAACGCGACGCAAATCGTGTTCTGTCAGCCCGTCGCGTGCGGCCACTCTCGTGTATAGCGAGGCCAGATCGCTTCCCGTCCTCGAGAGCGTGAAGCGCTCCAGCATCAACGCGCGTCCGGCGCGAGCAAGACGCCGCGCCTCGCTGCGATCGGTAAGCAGCCGTTCGATGGCAGCGGCGAGTGCCGGTGCATCCGCGGGCGGAACGAGAAGACCCGTCTCCTCGTGGCGCACCGATTCCGGCATTCCTCCAACGCTGGTGGCCACGGTTGGCCGCTCCAGCAGAAGTGCCTCGATCGTCCCGCCCAACCCCTCGGTGAGTGCGCACTGAACGGCAACGTCGAACGACCCGAGCACGTTCGCCACGTCGTGGCGATGCCCCGGGAAGAAAACGTGTTCGATGAATCCGTCCGCACGGCAACTCTCGATCAGCGACTGACGATACTTTTCTCCAAGCTCGTTCGAGCCGCTTCCCACAAGGACGAATCGAACCTCCGGCAAGCGGCGCGAGACGATTCGTGCTGCGGCCAGGAACGTGTCGTGTCCTTTGAGCCCGACGCCGCGTGTCGCGAGCGGCGCCTGCAATCCGAGCATCGGAGGATAGAAATGCGCGACCAGCCCGACGACAGGCGCGTCGGCGGCGATCCCGAGCTCGAGACGGAAGGACTGCCGGTCCACAGCGGTGGGGTCGAAGTCCTCCGCCGGCGAGCCATAGTAGACACAGACGACACGCTCGGCGGGGGCACCCAGGCTGCGGTAAAGCGAGGCGGCGAATTCGCAGCCGCCGACGATGCGATCGTCGAGCCAGCAAGTGAGCCGCTCGGTCATCCGTGTAAGCGTCGCTTCGAGATGACGCGGCCCAGCGATACCGGCGATGTGAAACACACCGGCGAACAAACAGGCGAATCGCGTGGCGAAATTGGCCACGAAGACATGCGAGTGGGCGATGTCGATGCGCTCGCGCCGCAGGATCCAGGCGATCCGGCCGATGACGAAGGGAAAGGAGAGAAGGTACAAAGGCAGACGGCTGCGATCGCGCCCGGGGCCGTGGTACATCGGAACCTTGTAGTAGCGGATCCCTCCTGCCGCCAGCCGTTCGGCAAGATCGCCCTCCGACGAATCAATGATCGCCACGATCTCGAACCCGCGCCGTGCCATCTCGAAACAGATATTCGTGAACCACGGCGAGTGGTTCGCTGCTGCGACGACGAGCGCGACCCGAAGAGGGCGTCCCGAGTCATGATCCGTATCGGCTCCGGAGTCTCGATCCACGAATCGCACGCCAAGGAGCGTCGCGACACGGCGTGCCGCACTCTGGATGAAGCGAAACAGCGGCGCGGAGCTCACAAGGGTGGAGTTGTCAGACCGCATGTGCGGAGACCTGCTCCTCCACGGCGGCACAGACGGACTCGATCTCGCTGTCGGTGAGATTCGGTGACATCGGCAGCGCCAGCATGGAACGCCCTGCCGCCTCGGCCGCCGGGAAGTCACCCTCCAGGAAGCCCAACCGCTCTGCGTAGAACGGCTGGAGATGGATCGGCCAGAAGTAGGGGCGCGTCATGATGCCCCGCGCCGCGAGACCGGCCATCACCATGTCGCGATCGATCTCCGGAGCCAGGCGTATGGTGTAGAGGAACCAGGTGCGCGTTCGTCCGACCGGCACCTCGAGAAGTGGCGTAACACCATCGACTCCAGACAAGAGAGCGGTGTACCGATCGGCCACTGCTTTTCTCCTGCGCAGCAGTTCGTCGAGGCGGCGGAACTGCGACAGACCGAGAGCAGCGCTCATCTCATCCATCCGGTAATTGAATCCGAGCCGCTCGTAGCGAAGCTGCTCCGAGTTCCTGCTTCGCCCCTGATTGCGCAGGCAGCGGAAGAGGTCCGCCCACCCGTCGCGATCGGTGAGAAGCATGCCCCCTTCGCCCGTCGTGATCTGTTTGTTGGGATAGAAACCGAAGGCCGCCGCGTCGCCCCAGCGGCCCGCGTAGACGCCGTCGGAGCTGGCACCGATCGCCTCGCACGCGTCTTCGATCACGGCAATCCCTTCCTCGCGCGCTGCGGCCACAACCCCGGCCATCTCCGCGGTACGTCCGAACAAATGAACCGGCAGCACGGCTCGCAGCACGCCGTCGGAATTGCGCGCGGAGCGGGGGAGCAGCGTTCGCCAGCTATTGCGCTTCCGGGCGAGATCCCGAAGCGCTTCGATGGCCTTCCCCGGATCCATCGTCAGCGTGTCGGGATCGATGTCGACGAACACGGGAATGCCGCGTTCGTAGAGGATGGCATTCGCCGAGGCGACGAACGAATAGGGTGAGGTGATGACGAAGTCGCCGTCGCTCACGTCCGCGGCGATGATCGCAAGATGAAGCGCCGCGGTGCCGCTCGACACCGCCACCGCATGGCGGGCTCCGAACCGTTCTGCGAATTCGTTTTCGAACTGTTCCGCCACGGAGCCCGAGGCGAGATAGCCCGACCGCAGGACCTCATTGACGAAGCGAAAATCATCTTCGTTGATATCGGGAGAAGAGACTGGAATCACTGCGCTACGATAACGCATGTGGTGACGGCACCGGCTGGCCCGGAAACGAAGAGAATCGTCATCGTCGGCGGCGGAGGCCATGGCGCTGTTGTCGTACTTCGGACTGTTCACGCCCCACCCACGCCCCACAGCACGAACATCGCGCCGAGAAGGTCTCCAGCACGGACGGGACGGCGCGAATCAGGACGTCGTGACCCTTGATGGCCCGCCAAGCGACCCACTCACAGGTAGCTGAGCAGCTTTGACCGTGTCCCCGCGCGCACGCCGGCGTACCACCGGCAGGGGAAGTAGAGCAGCACCACACAAATCGCAAAGACGAGGTAGAGCAGCCCGAGGCTCCACGGATAACCGTCCGGCAACGGAGGCGGGTCGACTGGGTGATTGCCGAAGAGCCAGGGGTTGATTCTCCCTTCACGGATCAGGGAGACCACGCATGCAGCCGCGTGGATCAGCGGGATGTGCAATAGGTAGTAGAACATCGGAACACGCCCGAATGTCGTGACGATTGCGGCCGCTCTTCCGCGCCACCTCTCCGCGAATGACAACAGGACGAGGGCCGGACCGAGCGTCATCAGCAGGAACAACAGCGATGCGGGATATTTGGTCGTCGCGAGAAAACTGAAGAGCGAAGGCGACGTGTGCCACCGGCGAGGATCGCCATAGATGTCAAGCCAGCGCAGAACCAGGAAGAGCGCGGTCAGGGTCAGACCGAGACGGAGGGAGATCGCGCGTCGCCGCTCCACGGGCATCTCCATGATCCGGCCGAACGCGTACCCCGCCATCATCACCCCCACCCACGGGACGATCACGTAGAGAATGATCAACGGCCCTACACTCCCTCCGAAGTAGAGGATCCTCAACAGCGCGTTTGGCCCGCCCGGGCCGAATGACTGCGGGCCGGACAGCGCCCCGACGACATTGTGCAGCGCGATGATCGCCACGCCGAGCGTGCCGACGGCACGCACAGGCAAGTGGATGGCCGCAGCCAGAAGGATCATCGACCAGCCAATCGCCCAGATGACTCCAGCCAGGTTGTAGTGCGCGAAGTCGAAGTTGAACGTCCAGCAAACCCGGATCAACGTGAGCTCGAGAAGGATCAGCCAGGCCCCTCGGCTCACCAGAAATCGGGAGAGGGCGGCGCTCCCGAGTCGCCGGCCGTGCAGATACGCGGCCGTCCCTGCGAAAAAAACGAAGGCTGGTGCCACGAAATGAGTAATCCAGCGCGTGAAGAAGACGCCGGGAGCATGGCCTCCCGCAGGGATGCCCGAGTACACCCGGACGTGATCGATGGCCATGAGAATCATCACCACGCCGCGCACGGCGTCGAGCGACCCGATGCGCCGCGCAGCTCCGGTAGCCGGGACTCCATCCGTCATCGTGGTGAGAGTGTGCGACAAGCCGCGGTCCGGGGCAAGGGAACGCGCCACGTAACTCGACGTCGCTCCGCTATCGGATCTCCGCCCGCACAACCTCGGGCTTCAGCGCGAAAGCCGCGCCATGAAGGAGGTAGCGCATCGCCTCCTTCTCATCTCCCCGCGCGCGCAAGGCACGGGCGAGCGCGACGTAGGCGCGGGGCGACGTCGGATCGATCTCCAGAGCGCGTCGATAGGCCTTGATGGCTGCATCACCGATGCGCACGTCGCCGAGGTGAATCCAGGCCAGGACGAAGTTCGGCCGGCCGGCGAGCGCGCGTTCGAAGCATAGAGCGGCCTCATCGCGGTCACCCCGTGCCGCGAGCTGAAGCCCGAGGTTATACTGCGTCTCGACGCGAACGGGATCGAGCCGGGCGGCCTTGCGGAGCGACGCGATCGCCGCATCCCGCTCTCCACGATCTGCCTGCGCCAGACCGAGCCACTCCAGAGCCAGAGGATCGTCGGGCACGCGATCGAGAATGAGCCGCGTGGTCTTCTCGACCGCAACGGAACGCTTCTGACGCAATTGCGCCGCCGCGAGATCGAATTTCGGTTCGATGTCGGGCGAGGCCATGGCAGCGAGGATCTGCTCGAGCCGTACGGCAGCCTCACTCGATCCGCTGCGGGCGGACCCAACCAGCCGATAGAGCTCCGACTCGGCAGGCGGAAGGCCCGAGTCCGGGATCTCGATGCCCTCGATCACCGGCTCGCGTTCCTCGCGTGCGGCCGTGAGCTCGGAGCCGAAAGGCCCACGCGTGATCCGGTGGTCGGTCATCACTACATGGACGACATCCTGCGTACGCCGCTTCGGCATGTGACACGCGACGCAGTCCTCCGTCGGATGGTGCGCGTTCGGGTGGCAACCCATGCAGACCGCGCGGTAGTGCGCGGCGCGCTCGGTTTCGGCGACCTTCCGATGAGGATCGTGACAGCTGAGGCAGGAGAGACGCCCCTCGCTCTCGCGGAAGCAGCGGCTCTGCTCGAGTCGATAGGGATGATGGTTGATCTCGAAACGATCGCCGCGCGCGATTCCGGCATCGGTGATGTCGACGCGAACGAGGTACGACGACAACGGCTGCCCGGGACGGAAGGAATCGATGTCGCGGCCGAAGCGGCGGATCCCCGGAACCACGACCGACGGTTGCATGTGGCACTGGTAGCAGACGTCGCGACGGAGCGCGGGATCGAGCCGGGACGGTTGCACGATGGCCGCCTTCACCGCGGCATCGCTTTCCGTCCCGGTCGCGCGTCGCACATGTTCCGCGCCGGGGCCGTGGCAGCGCTGACATCCGATTCCTTCGGGCAGTTGTGCCGGTAGTCCCTGATTGCGCCAGTAGCCGTGCTGCGTGTTCGCCCCGAGGTCCGCGTACGCGTTGTGGCAGAAGAGGCATTCGAGGCGCGCGCGGCGCAACACACCTTCGTGATCGCGCCGATCGTAGCCGGGTGCCATCGCCCACTCCTTTGTTTGTGAATACCAGGCGATCGGAAGCTGGTACAACTCGCCGTTCGCAGTCTGGTAGAGATAGGTTCGCGCGTGATGGCCGGAGCCGAGGATCCAGTCGACCGGCTGTTCGAAGGTGTTGATTGCCTTTCCGGACGCGTCGAGCTGCCAGCGGCGGAAAAGGAGGCGTCCTGCACGCCAGCGCAGTTCCATGACGTCGCCCGAGCGTTCATGCCGAAACGGCAGTTTGGAAAAGTCCTCGATGCGGTCGTCGGACCGCGGGCGATAGAACGACTTCGACATCCCGACGTGTTGATAACTCCGGACGATCCCGGCATGGCAGGACGTGCAGGTTGAGTCGTTGATGTAGCCGCCCGGCGAAGCAGCGACCGTGGCCGCCATCGCGAATTGTGCAACGTTCAAGACGGCCCACATGAGGAAAGGATATTCCTACGCGGCCGCGCCGTCCCGCGGCGCAATGACGTTAGGATTGCTCCTGCCCGAGGCGCGATGAACTTCGAGGTCGGAAACGTCGACGTGCATGTCCATCACGGTGCGGACGATCGTGTGGTCATCGTCGCCGAGGGCCCTCCGGATCTCGCGGATCAGCACCGGCAGATTTGTGCGCCCGCTCACGGACCAGGGGGCGATCGTCGGGACGCTGCAGTACATGGCTCCCGAGCAGTTCGAAGGGCGTGCCGATCCGCGCTCCGACATCTTCGCCCTCGGAGCGGTCCTCTACGAGATGGTGACTGGCAGTCCAGCGTTCGAGGGCAATTCGCGCGGGAGCATCATGGCCTCGGTGCTGACGCAGCAACCGCGGTCCTTGTCCCAGGTGCAGCCAAACGTACCGCCTCTCCTCGATCGGCTTGATCAGGACCTGTCTGAAAAAATCCGCCGAAGAACGCTGGCAAAGCGTCGCGGACGTACGGCTGGTGCTGCAGTCAATCGCAGAGGACGCCGGGTACGCGCCGCCGGAGACTGTTCAGGCGAGCAGGAAAAAAGCCTGGCGGTGGGCGGCGCTCGCAGCGGTGCTGCTCCTGATCACGCTGGGCTCACTGTTCATCGCGTGGCGGTCGAGCGTTCGGGACTCGGCGCGCGTGTCGATCCGGACAGCGATCCTTCCACCTGCTGGCGCTGCATTCAACTTCTTCAACGCCCATTCCGCTCCACCAGAGATCTCGCCGGATGGCCAGAAGGTCGTGTTCAGAGCAATCTCCGACGGCCGGCCGGTGCTCTTCGTCCGCAGCCTCACGACCGACTCTCCGCGACTCCTGGCCGGCACCGAGGATGGCCGCTATCCGTTCTGGTCTCCCGACAGCCGGGGGATCGGGTTCTTCGCGGATGGCAAAATCAAGAAGATCGAATGGTCCGGCTGAGGCGTCGAAATCCTGGCCGACGCACGGGATGGGCGCAGGGGGGCATGGGGAAGCGACGGGACAATTCTTTTTGGTCGGCGCTTCGGCCCGATCCAGCGGCTGTCCCCGGGAAGCCAGCGCAGCGCGGCTGCAACCGCGCTGAGGCCGGGGCTTCGGAGCCAGCACTGGCCGCGGCTCCTTCCCGACGGAAACCACTTCCTCTTCCTCGACACGGCAGGCGGGAACGAGGACGAACGGAACGAGATTGCCATCGCATCGCTCGATCGGGTTACTACGGGAGTACCACTCGTCAAGGCCAGCTCGCAACCACTCTACTTCGACGGGTATCTGCTGTTCCTGCGCGACCAGGTGTTGAACGCACAAGTGCTCAATATCAAGGCAGGGCGTGTCGAAGGCGAATCGTTTGCCCTCGAGCAGCCGGACATCACGTACGAGGCCCTCTTCTCACGCCGCCCCTTCGGTTTCGACGTGACGCGCGACGGTCAGAAGTTCCTGATCAACTCCAGCGCTCGTGCAGAACTTCGACGTCGAGATCAAGCGCGTGGAACGTGCGCACCGCTGATTGACGGGGAAGACCGAACGCATCGGAACCACCGTGCTCGACGCAGGCACCGCGAGTTCGCGGGCACCGAGGCTGTACCATGGCGTCACTCCAACTCTCAATGACCGTCGCGGAACCGGTGATCGCCGTTTCGGACCTGACGCGCCGTTTCGGCGCCCGGAAGGTTCTGTCCTCCGTCACCCTGCAGATTCCTCGCGGCGGCGTGTACGGACTCGTCGGCGCGAATGGCGCCGGCAAGACGACCTTGATTCGCCATATCCTCGGACTCTTGCGGGCCGAGGAGGGGAGCGTGCGGGTGTTCGGCCACGATCCGGTCGCGAATCCCGTTGGCGTGCTCTCGCGCATCGGCTATCTGTCCGAAGAGAACGACCTTCCCGGCTGGATGCGCGTCGGAGAGTTGATGCGTTACACGCGCGCCTTTTATCCCGCATGGGATGACGCATATGCCGGCGAGTTGCGCACGATGTTCGCGCTCGATCCTGCGGCACGAATCCGAACGCTTTCGAAGGGACAGAAAGCGCGCGCCGGTCTCGTCGTTGCGCTCTCATACCGGCCGGAGCTGCTCGTGCTCGACGAGCCCTCCTCCGGCCTCGACCCCATCGTGCGCCGCGACATTCTCGGCGCTGTCCTACGCACGATCGCCGACGAGGGACGCACAGTGCTGTTCTCATCGCATCTTCTCGAAGAGGTCGAGCAAGTCGCCGATCACGTCACGATGATCCGGGAGGGCACGATCGTATTGAGCGCCCCGCTGAACGAGATCAAGGAGGCGCACG
The DNA here is from genome assembly GCA_038244715.1 of Thermoanaerobaculia bacterium. Taxonomy (GTDB): domain Bacteria; phylum Acidobacteriota; class Thermoanaerobaculia; order Gp7-AA8; family Gp7-AA8; genus JADGNZ01. Next base: position 11,779 of record JBBRTE010000024.1, on the reverse strand, counting down.
GCGGTGCGTCGCTCGACGAGATCTTCGTCAAGCGCATCGGCGGCGTTTAGAGTCCTCTGCCTATGCGTACTCCGGCAGCCGCGATTGCCTGGGAGCTCCGGCAGCGTCATCGCTGGGGGCTGATCGCACTGCTCGCGACGATTCTCACCCTCGGCGGAATCAAGATCGTGGTCCTCATGAACCATACGCATCCCGAGCTCGGTGACAAGACGTTCGCGCTACTCGTCCCCGTCCCGCTCACTGCGACGGTCCTCTATTTGCTGGCGGTGTTCACGTTCGGAATCTCCGGCGACATCGCCGCGCGCGAGTCCATGTACCCGTCGCGAATGCTGGTACTTCCTGTTCGCTCGGCAGCGCTCGCGGGATGGCCGATGCTGTATGGCTGCGTGTCGATGATGCTGTTGTGGTTCGCGATGAGAATCGCCGTCATCTTCCCTTCAGCGATCGACGTACCGAAGTACTGGCCTGCGCTGTTCGGGGCAACTTTGCTGGCATGGACGCAGGCCCTGACGTGGATGCCCTACCCGGCTCGAGGAATCCGCATCGTGGTCTCGATCGGATTGCTCGTGTCGATCGACATCGTGGTTTTCACCGCGCTCGAGAATAAAGCCAGGGAGAGCACGATGTTGCTCCTGCTCGCGCCGTTCGTACCACTCGCATACGTCGCAGCGGTATCGGCGGTCGACCGCGCGCGACGGGGCGACGTGCCCAATTGGGGCCTGGCAGAACGGTTCGCGCCGGCGTTCGCTCGTTCCGCGATACATCGTGATTTTCGGTCGGCCCCTCGCGCGCAACTCTGGTTCGAGTGGCGCCAGTACGGTCGTTCGTTGCCCCTCCTCGTCGGCATTGTGCTGCCGGTCGGGCTCTCCCTTCTCTTCCTGTTTCACGAGGCGGCGGTCATCGTCATCGAGATCGTCGTCGCGTCGCTCCTCGCGCCGCCGTTCACGGCGATCTTCGTTGCCGCCACGGCCGGCAAATCGAGCTCGAACACGTCCGACTCCTACGGCATCACGCCCTTCGTCGCGACGCGTCCGATCGAGGATCGTGCTCTCGTCGTGGCGAAATGGCAGACGGCCCTGTTGAGCACACTCGTGGCATGGGCGATTGTTGCCGTCGCTGTTCCGGTCGCACTCGTCTGGTCGGATGCGACGGAGCCGATTCTCCACATCGCTCGAAACGTAGTCGCTGCGTTGGGCCGCCCGCGCGCGATCGTTCTCGGGCTTCTCATTCTGGCCGCCCTCGTCGGCTCGACGTGGAAGCAACTCGTGCAGGGTTTCTACATCGCGATGAGCGGCCGCGACTGGGCCGTGAAAGGGATTACGTTCGCGACTCTCGCGCTGGTCACCGCCGGCTTTCTCGGGCTGGGCTGGATTCTCGACAGTCGGTATCGGATCGCCGTGGCGTGGGGTGCGATCCCATGGCTCATGGCGGTGCTCGTCGCGCTCAAGCTCGGGCTGGCGATGTGGGTGATGCAACGCGGCTTCGAGCGCGGATCGTTTACCGGAAAGCAACTCATCCTCATCGCTGCCGTGTGGGACGTCTGCATCCTTGCCTTCTATGGAGTCCTGGCGCTGATTCTGCCGGCCATCGTGGTCCGCCGTTACTTCCTGCTGCTCGTCGCGATCCTGGTCGTTCCGATTGTGCGGCTTGCCGCGGCGCCGCTCGCAGTTGGGAGGAATCGACATCGATGAAGACCGCGCTGCTACTCCTGACGCTTCCCGCGGTATTGGCCATCACCGAGGCGGCGTCGTTCAGCGCGAAGAATCGGAACGATGGCGCGATCGTCTCGTCCGGTGAGCGGCGCGAATATCTCCTCCACGTTCCGCCCAACCTCAACCGCAGCAAACCGGCAGCACTCGTCCTCAGCCTGCATGGTGCGGGCGGATGGCCGGGGTTGCAGCGCGATCTCTCGCGCTGGAACGAGCTCGCCGACCGGAAAGGCTTCATCGTCGTGTATCCCGCCGCTCGCGACACGGCCGGGCCACGGATCTGGAACATGACTGGAGAGCGCGACCCGCGGTATATCGCCGATCTCATCGATCAGTTGAGCAGGGAGTACAACGTCGATCCGAACCGCATCTACGCGAACGGCCTCTCCAACGGGGGCGGGATGAGCTTCGTCCTGTCGTGCAGGATGCCGGACCGCTTCGCAGCGATCGGAATGGTGGGGGCGGCATTGCTCCTGCCGTCAACGTGGTGCAAGTCGACTCAGCCAGTGCCGATGATCGGCATTCACGGTCTGCGCGATACCGCGGCGCCATATTACGGAGGCAATTCCTGGATGGCACCGGACTTTGTGGCGTTTCTTCCTTTTGGGGCGGATTGGGCGCGCAGGAACCGTTGCGCGCCGGCTGCGCGGGACGTCGAGATCCGTGCCGGAGTGACGCTCCGTGAGTACCAGCAGTGTTCAAACGACGCGACCGTCGCGCTCTACACGCTGCGCGACGGCGGCCACACCTGGCCGGGTGGTGCGGACCTGCCGGAGTGGTTCCTGGGAAAAACGATCAAGAACTTCGACGCAACGGCTGAGATGTGGCACTTCTTCGAGCAGCACCCCAGGCGCGCCAACTGACGAGTCTCCGGCCGATGCGCTCTACACGTAGTTTTCGCGCAGCATCTCCGCGGCGGATGCATCGAGTTGCTCGTCCCGCCGGATCTCGTCGAACCGACGCATCAGGTCTTCCGCATGGCGGCGCGGCGATGCTCCGGCCAGCGGGAGACGTCGCGTCCGGCGATACTGAGGGCGTTGGACACGGAACGGCGCGTATCGTCTCTGTGGCGGGAGACGGTGTCAAGGTGAGGTTAGCGAGGGCTGCAAGATCGGGGCGATCACGGCACGGGGTACTGGAACGTACGCCAATTTGAGTTCTGCATCACGCGGCCATCCGGATCGAGCCCGACGACGCGCCACGTCGTGGTCCGTGCAGGTCGTTGCGCCGAACGGATGGAAATCGGTATCGAGCGCGAGCCTTAGCGGACGAACGATTTCACGGTCAGGAATCTGCTGCCTCCCCGCTCGATGATGTCGCCACGGACCGTGACTTCCCGGCCCATCGCCGCGATCAGACCATCGGGCAGCGTGGCCTTGTCTTTCGCGGGCAAAAGAACGTAGGTCTTACCGGCCCGGGCATCGAACAGCGCGATTGGGATCCCGCGCTTCGCACAGACGATTCCGCAAGCGGCGTGCGCCTGGCCCCTTTCGTTGCCGGTCGTGAAGCAAAACGTCTCGACCACTTCTCCCCGGATGGCCGAAGGGTCAGTCCGCCAGGAAGACCGCAGAAGAACGCCCGCTGCGATCATGCTGACCAGAATGCTCAAGCCCAACACCCAGGGAGTGAGCCCGCGATTCACTGGGAACATGAGCCCTCCGGATATCTCGTGAACGAACCGTTGGAATAGACGATGTCGCCTTCAAAGGACTGGTCGGAGCCGGGCTTGTAGGGTTCCCTTTCGAACCTGCGATCACTGGCCGCAGAGCGCAGCGCGTAGGTCTGCTGATCGCGGCTCACACGAACGTCGAGCTCAGTGCCCCAGCCGTCGAACTGAGGAACGTTGTGGATGTACGTCGGCGCCAGCGATTGTTGGAGCTCGCCGTACGGAACATGCTGTAGCGTTTCAAACCGGTTCGGATCACCCTTGGGAAGGCCGGCGATGATCGGACCGAAGTCGTACCGGTTCCTGTCCGTGGCTCGGGCCTCCATTGCCGTGGCCAGCGAGCGGATGTCCGCCATGGTTTGTTTCTGGTGCTTGCGGTGTAGAGCGCGAACCACATTCGGAACCGCGATGGAGGCGAGAAGGCCAACCGGAATGATGATGCCCAGAAGAGGAAGCAGCCGCGCCGGTTTTCTTGGCATCCTGCAAATGGGACGGCGCGGAACCGGCGAGGGTCACAACGGGATGGACTCGATGACCCACCCCGCCTTGCGTCGTGACGAAACGCGTTGGGATGCCGCAGCGACGCGGCATCCCAACCCCAACCACGAGCTACGGCTTGCCCAGGACGAACACGCCATCCACGGAAACGTCGACGACCGGCGTCACGCCAGGCGTCCCGGAGATGGTGAAGACGTAGCTGCCGAACTGGCCGGGATCATCGGGAACGGCGTTCCGCAGCCTTCCGCCGCTTCGGATATTCGCGCGGACCAATGCCGCGTAGCCCGGCCCGAAGAAGTTGCCAAAGTGGTCGCGCGGCGTGACCCGTAGCGTGGTGATCCCGGAGGCGTCGGTGGTCATGCTGGTGCTGGTGGCGGCGGCATCAGCGCGTGGCTTCACGTCCTGCTCCATCCGCTCCTCGCGGACGACGTGGCCGGTGAGTAGCGTATCCCAATCGAGCAGAGCCTCAAACACGTAGCTGCCGGGAATGAACGTGTCCTTGAACGTCGCGCCGTAGATGCCGCGCCCCTGATCGGTGAGGGTGATGACGTCGACATCCTTCGGTGTTGTGGCGTCGATCAGAGACTGCCCCAGGGCTGCGATCTTGGCGTCGACGGGATACAGGATGTCGCCGGCGGGCGTGATCGTCGGTCCACCCGGCGTATCGGTACGGGTCTGGTGAAGGAGGTTGCCCATTCCGTCGGGCTGGCGCAGCACGCGGACTCGGATGGCGCCGGCGGGAAGTCCCTTGAGCGGCTTGCCGTCCCAATCCACGAGCACCTTGAGGTCGAGCGGGTCCCCGGTCACGGCGTGGAGATTCCCGAATGAGAACTGGTAGTCCAGGTGGCCTTCCAGGAAGAGAACGTTCAACGTGTAGGGAACCGGGTTGGCACTCTTGAGGTCGCGCTTCACGCGCACACTCCACGCTCCGGGTCTGAATCCACGGGCCATGTCGAACGCCTGCATGGATGCCTGGGCGGTCGTCTTCGACGAGGTTGGCATTGCGGGCGTGATCGCCCCAGGAGGAAAGACGTCGAGATCTAGCAGCTGCCGCGCGGGAGGCGGCCACTGCACGGTCACGAGAACGCGTTGCGGCGAGCGGTCAACCGTCACCGGAACGCTGGCGGTCGGCCCTTCACCGGTCAGCGTGTCCAGCCGCCGTGTGGCCATCGAGGCCGTATTGCCCTTGAGGATGGCCACGAGGGTCATTCCGAAGACATCGAACATCGTCGTCGAAGTGACAGCCTGGTAGGAGAGCCCGGAGGTCTCGAACGAGATGTTGCGCATCAACGTCTCATCCACCTGGGCCGGCGTACCGAAGCCGATGGTCTGGATCGGGATGAAGCGCTTGCGGAGCTCCTGCGGCAGCCCGGCCACCGGCGCCAGGCCGAGAAACCCCGTACCGGTGGGATTGATGAGCGGCGCGGTGTTCTGCATGCCGTCGGTGATGACCACCACGTTCAGGTCATTCTTCGGGTCGGCCTTCCACTGGCTCATCCCTTCGTTGATGCCCGCGCCGATCGACGTGGAACTGCCGGGAGCGAGGGCGTTGGCCTTGGTGATGATGGTGTTCCAGGCACCGGCGCCGCCACGCTGCAGGAAGAAGTTTGCCGGACGATCGGCTCCGACCAGCGACTGGGGTTGGGCGCTGGAGTCGAAGAAGACCAGCCCCATGCGATCGCCCGACCACTCCGGACCGCCGCCCGGAGGGGCGTCGAGCAGCATCCACTGGCCGATGAAATTCTGCACGGCCGACTTGAGGATGTCGATCTTCTTCGGGCCGGAAGCGGCTCCGGGGGGAAGATCGTTCATGCTGCCGGATTTGTCGAGCACGAGCGCGACGTCGAACAGGTTGCGCCCTTTGTAGATCGCGTTCAGGGCGGGAGCCACCCCGTCGTCGTTCGGAATCAGAGACGCAGGCGTATCGCCGGTGTGCTTCGAAACCTGGGAGCACTCCGACATGGGAGCGGCGACGATGTACGTGGACATGCGGTACGCGGTGACGTCCTGCGCACCGACGAAACGCATGGGGACATTCACATCCACCGCCCCTGCACCGGCGCAGAAGTCCGCGCCGAAATTGGACAGCGGCACGTACGTCACGCGGACGTTGTTGCCGGTGAGCGCCTCGTAGGTCACCGTGTCGCCGCTGGCGAGATTTGCGCTGGCGCCGAGGTTGAGGGTGGTGGTGCCGTTGACGACGAGCTGCGAACCGGCTGGAGGAGAGTCGAGCTCCAGGGTGGTGCGCACCATGCCCGATTCCTGGTTCGGAATGAACCGCACCGGAATGTTGAGGATCCAGCCCTCGCTGGCCGAGGCCGGGGAAGGCAGTAACGCGAGGGTAAGCAGAGAGAGAGCGACCATCGCCGATTTCATGGGACTCCTTTCTCAATGGCGAAGAACTGGGAGCGCTGGCAGAGGGCCGAAGCGCCGGTTGGACACGGGACATTATTAAGTCGGGATCCCGGTGCCCTCCGTGTCCCAGGTCACAAGCATCACTCGGATGAACCCCGCGTTCACGACGCGGGCACTGCGCGTCCTGCCCTCGCGGCGCTATCGCTTTCCCACGGCAAGCAGGAATCCCCAACGCCCGCGCCTCAGTGCAGCGAGATGCGGGTGAAACGCGCGTGATCCAACAAAGGGCATCCGCAGATCACGAAATAGAAGGCGCGGGATGAGAACGCGTATGAAAGAGTGATGGCGGTGATGAAGACCCGGATCACGTCAACCTTTGGATTCGCGGCCTCAATCGTTCTGGCGACGCAGGCATTCAGCGCCACCATTGTTCTTACTGGCGGCACATGCATCGACCGTGCTGGCGTTGCCACTCCTGATTGCATCATGGTCGTTACGAAGGATCGCGTCGTTGCAACGCCGCGATCGGCGATGCGTAGCATCCCGCGCGCTGACGAAACGATGGACGTGACTGGCCAATGGATCGTTCCAGGCTTTGTCGACAACCATGTGCATCTAGGTCGGATTCGGCCTGATCCTGAGATCTGGATCCGAGCCGGCGTCACCACGCTGGTTGACAATGGCAGCAGTGCCACCGGCGCGGAACTGGCGCGGCGATACCGGAGCGGGCCGGGCATCGAGCCTTGTGGCCTGATCATTTCCGAGGCCGGCGGGTATCCAGCCGTGGGCCAGAAAGACGCTCCGGCATTGCAGGTTCATGGCAGCGAGGATGCGGAGAGGAAGACTTCGGAGTTCATCGAGCGGGCACACCCGGCGTGTATCAAGATCGCAATCGAGCGCGGTTTTCTTGAGGACCTGAACGATCAAGGTTGGCCGGCACTCGATGCGCGCGAAGTTGCCGCAATCGTGAAGGTCGCGCACGCCAGGCACCTTTCTGTCCGGGCACGACATGCGCTGGGGGAACGAAGCGAACTACACCCATTGCCCCACCTCAACGCAGTGCACTCCGATTCTGAACGCAGACGAGTTTCCCGCCAGGCTCTAAAAGCAGATCCAGAGGTTTCTTCAGTTTGCGGCGGTTCGGTCCAAGATCGGAAAAGGAACCGATCGAACCTTCGCCGTGGCAGGTACCCTACCGACCTCGTACATCTGGATGCCGCAATGCGCGAGGCACGATGGCGCGTTCGACGATGACTCGTTCTACGACACGACCCTCTCGACGGCGGCATCGTCGTATTCGATGCGGCAGTGGCTGGAGCAATTCATGAGCACTCCGCGCCTCGGCTCACGCGCCCAAGAGCAACATCAATCGCTACACGGTCGGGGTGCGTCTGTTGGCAGATCGACGGTCTGACAGATCCTGCCGGAAAGCTCACACGAACGACGCAGTGTCAGTGACTGAAAGCCCAAGTGTTGGATTCCGCAGGATCGAAAACCGTGGCTGGGAGGCTTGGACGGTATTCGAACTTCTGTTCTCTCAAAATGAAACCTGATTCGCGCTACTGGTGGCCGAGGCTTGGCCAACCTACGCACCGACGCGTCGCCGGTGGCTGGGAGACAGGGACAGTTATCTAACTGTCATGCTCGGACTAGCGGCTTAGCCGAAAAAGCTTTTTCACTCTACTCTCGTGCCACGCACCGGCCGGATGTTCTCGATCGGTTCGACCGACGCGATCCGCGCGATCTGTCGCGTTAGCAAATCATGCATGAGGGGCTCGTCACTATCGAGCGTCCCCAGGGCGCGACGGTAGAACGTCAGAGCCTCATCCCGGCGACGCTCCTTCAGCATCAGATTTCCACTCAGGAGCAGCGGCCCAAAGCTTCGGGGATTCAGCGTCAGCGCCTCGCGCAGCAACGATTCGGCTGCCGCGCGATCCGGATGCTGCGTTTGAAGCATCTCTCGGGCGCGCCTTGTGAGGCTGCGTTCGAGTAGCCAGGGAAGGTGAAACGTTCCCTTGAAGATGAGCAGATTTCCGATCCGATCGACTGGCAGAACATGCTTGAAAACCTCGAGGTCGGTATTCTTGAAAACCGCCGATGCGCGAACAAAGAACGTCCCCGAGACATCCGCGTTCGGCAGTTCGGCTTCGCTTCCGCGGGCGCCCCGAGCATGAATCCCGCGCCGCTCCTGTTCGTGCGGAGACATGGGGTAGAAGAGATACGGGATCTCGCCCGCAGGCTGAAGATGCGAGCGGTAGTAACGAATGAAATCGAGATCGCGCTGCGCCACGTCCACGCTCTCATCGCCCAGCCGGAGGTAGGCACCGTCGGGGCCGCCGACGAACTCGTTGAAATACTCCCATGGACGAATACGCGGCACCGCGGAAACGATCGCAACGAGGAACGCTGCCGCCGTCACGAGCCTTGCCGCGCGCGAACGAGTCCCAAACGCAACAGCGACGGCCATTCCTCCGAACATCGCGAGAACGACGACGATCGGCAGCGCATGTCGGATTCCGCCATACGAAACGCCTCGAACCAGGGCGATGAGAAAGAAGACTGCCAGCAAGGCCGCCGCAAGAGCCGGCAGTCGCGATGATTGCGGGATTTTGCGGATCGCGAGCAACACGAGACCGGCAATCGCCAGGGCAAGGAGGCCCATCGGCAGTTTTGCACCGATGACTGTGGGGAAATAGTAGAACGGTCCGCGATCGCGATAGATCCGGCCAAAAAAGTAGACGCGAATGCCGCGCCCTTCCATGCCGGCCCGCGTCGTATCAGCGAGACCCCAGATGTACGACCGCGGCACGAGACGGATCGTCGACATCGACGTCAGGATTCGCCGCGCCATCGGAGAGCGAACATCTTCGATCTTCAGACTGAGCGGACGGTTGAATGCTTCCCGACCCGACGCCGTCTCCGAATAGCGGAAGCCATACAGTGCCCACAAAACGGCAAGTGACCCGAAGGTGATGATCAGTAACGCCATTGCCGCACGACGGCGATCCATCGCCGCTCCAATAACGCGCGGTGCAATCAATGCCACGATTCCGCACGCTCCAACAACGAAGATGGCAATCACACCCGAATGCTTCGCGCCGAGCGTCAGGCCTAACGCAAGAGCGGCCAGTCCGATATCGCGCCACTCTCCGCTGCGGAAGGCGGCCACAGCGAAGAGAACCGCAGTCGCGGCAAGAAGGGCCACTGCCAGGTCGGTCATGACAATCGGCATGTTTGCTGCCACTGTCGGATCGATCGCCAGAAACGCCATCGTAGCGACGGCTACGATCGTCCCCATTGTTCGAGCGATGGCGAAGGCGAGGAACAGGAGAAGGATGGCGCTCAACGTCAGCATAGCCCCGCGTGCGCGCGCCTGGATGAGATCGGGATCGTTGTCGATGTAGACGGCGTTTTCCGTGAAGTCGCGCTCGGCGCCTTTGTCGGAGAGCGGCCGCAGAGCCGGCAATCGAAATTGAGAAACGACCGCGCGACCAACCCATAGTTTGACCAGCGGCGGGTGTTCTGGATTGAGCCGGAAATCGTCGAGTTTCACATACGACACTCCGGCGGTGATGTGGAAAGGCTCGTCGATCGTGAAGCCATCGGTACGAGTAGCGATCGCCGACCGAATCACGGCGAGCAAGAGGAGGATTGCGATCGCTGCCCATGCGACGGCCGGTCGCAAGGGGTTTGACACCTCGCCAGTTTTCGATTCATCCATGGCGTGAGAGAACTCACGGTAGCACTTGCCGGTCTTACTCCCAACGGCCGGGGACCGATTCTTCTGGAATGAAGAACGGTGGCGGGGAGACAGGGACGAAGTTCGAACCTTCGTGAACCGGGTCGTGACTGGATCAAAAGAAGTGGTGTCTGAGGCTGGGCTAACCTACGGACCGGGCCGTGCCCGGTGGCTGCGAGTGCTGGCGGAGTATCGAACCGCCGTGCTCACTTCCCAGTCATGACGACGAGGGAGTGTCGTGTTCCGCGGCGATTCGCAATCGCAGGAACTGAACATCCGCGGCGTCGCTGGGACGAACGTCTGTTTTGTCTCGATCAAGAGCTCTTTTCGGCCAACGGGGATGGGCACGCCGTCGACAGTTCTGAATTCGATCCCCCCGTCAGCCGCACGTGCGCAATCGACTCCGCACGCAGCCTTCAAGAGATCAACGACTATCTCGTCTGCAATTCTGACGACTTGATATTTCTCGACCTCGTCGTCCGCGATCAGGGCAATGGGGTTGTCCGGTAGATAGGCCATTGCCCTCTTCATGCGCTGAACGTTCTCGACCGATGCATCGATGAGAAGGTCGATGTCCTTGGTGGCTGGCACGAAGCCATGAAGGATGACAGCGAAGCCACCGGTCATGCCGTACCGAACGCTTCGGTGTTCAGCGCTTCGCAGAGTGCGAGGAGGTCTTCGAGCTCAGGTGCGCCTGAGTACTTGCGATCGTCCTGATCATCCACGCGTCAGCCTCCTCGTAGTCGGTAAGCCAGTAGACCCCCGCGAGGAATGAGAACGGTTCATCGTTCGCTGCATCGCTGCCGCGTCACGAAGAACATCGCAATGAGTCAGTCAAATCGACAGTCCGACATCGCCTTCGAGAACCGATGTCTTCAGCTGCGGACGCTCTCCGCTCTTCCAGAGTGCAGCAGTGTGTAAGACCCGATACCTGATTGGCCCGCCGTCCGCTCTTTCACTACGGGTGATAGGTCGCGGGATGCAGACAAACTCCGTGCGCATCTCATCGGCCGACAATCGGACCTTCGCATAGCCGTGTCCTCCAAGATCGACGAACTCGAGGTGCGGAGCCAGATCGGGGTTGGACAGCGCCTGGGCGCGCTTCAGGTCGAAGCTCTTCGCATATTCGAGGCAGGAACGGACGCCGTGCCTCAGCAGCATGTTGAATGTCCATTCCGGCTGCGCCCCCGCCTTGTCCGCAAGAAACAGCGGTCGCAACGGAGTGTTCGGAAGATTGTGCTCGAGGGCTTCCATGGTGTTGGGACTGACCAGTGACCCGCCGACAAAGCTCAAGCCGACTGGCTCGAACTTGCCGGGCGGAAGATCCGCGGTTGCATATCCGGCCCAGAAGTGGTGGCGGTCGCCCGAGACGATGGCGAAGCCGGTGATCTTCGCATCGCGCACGAGATGGTAAATCTCGGCGCGCTCCGCGTACGCTGTGCCGTAATCACCCCCGCCCACAGTCGCGTAAAGGTCTTTTGGCCAGGATTCCTTGGTCAGTCCCGCCGGCAGGTTCTGCGGGTCGGCGCGCTCATCCAGCGCGCCCTGCGAGTTCCCCCAGATTTTCCACGCCGCTTTTGATTTCTGGAGCTTGTCCTTGAACCAAGCCTTCTGCTCCGCCCCGAGAATCGTTTGCGGCGGCGCGGTCCGTTGCGGGTTGGGAACATGCGCATCGTTGAACCGAATCTCCGCAGGGGGATTGCCGCCGTTGGCGGCGCGCCCGCCGTCGAGAGCACGCATCTCACGCTCAGGAAACATGTTGGGGAACTCGTCGCCGCCGAGCTTTCCGAGAGAGGGATCGCTGAAAGGGTC
>JBBRTE010000023.1:0-82703 GCA_038244715.1 Thermoanaerobaculia bacterium | reverse complement strand
TACGATAAATCAATCGCGCATAGAGCAAGCGGAATCGCAAACCACCAGGATCGATAAAGCGGCCGCTCGTGGTAAGAGTCCGCGGATTCGCGGCCGATGTGACCGAAGTATTCGACAATATTCATTGATACTCCTCGTAAGACGTCACTTAGCAGAAAACGTCGTGGAGCCCCTCGAGCACAAGAGCTCCGAGTTCCAACAATGCCCCGCCGACGCAGCATGGTACGCATGCACCCAATGTAACCGCGCAACCGACGAGCCACGCGTCGCCCACGATAGCGATAGTATCAACCATGATTTGCAGGAGGCCGCACGGGCTCCCTCCGTCGAGGGCGTGCGCGCCGGCAGCTGTGACGCGGTGTTGTCGCATCGCGGCCACAGAATCAGGATCCAGACGAATCTCATTGAGCATGATTTCGCGGCAGCCTCTCTGACGAAGCCGATCAAGGGCCGCGGACACGCGCTCGGGAGTCGTAGTGAGCATCGACCGAATGCGGTCTGCTGGAATGTCAACTTTATTTTCATTCAGTAACCGTTGAACGGAAGTGACCATCTCCTCACTCGGCGGTCCTGCGACAAGCAAGTCGCCCTGCTCGCTCAAAAGCTTGTCAGTAGCGGTCATGAAGTCCAACTCATCCAGATGAGCGGCCATGACGTGCCATGCATGGTCTGCAACCGCGAGTTGGTCGTTACTCACATTCGCACCAGCAGCGATCACCTGCGACAACGCTGCGACCGTACCATGCACCACCGCCGAGCTCAGTCGAGTTGACTTCTAACCCTCTGCAAGGTCATGAGAATCTCCCTGTTGCCGCTCACGGGCAGTCGGCAACGGTGATGATCCCAAGATGACGATGCTTCCAAGTCCTGAAGTGAGCAGCTCACGTCTGTTGAGCATTCGGGCTACCTCCTCGGCAGAGCTGCCGCATTGACGGTGATAATGTCAATACGTAATTCAGGAGTCTGCGTAAGAAGGATGTAGGTCTGTGATGCCAACAGGCAGGATGCCGATCGAGTGCACATGACACCCCCGTTCGCGCTCTGGCACAATGTCGGCCACACCATGACCGATCAAACGATCCAGCATCGAGACGGACGTGTCGAGCTCACATCCGACCTCGGCATCCGCGCTAGTCCCCTCTACAACCACGATCTCGCGCCGGTCCCGGTCGCCCAACGCAACTGGACGACCTACAACTACGCGGCGCTCTGGATCGCGATGGCGCATTGCATCCCGACGTACATGATGTCGTCGGGTCTCATCAGCGCGGGGATGAACTGGTGGCAGGCGCTGCTGACCATCCTCGTCGGCAACACGATCGTGCTGATTCCCATCCTGCTCAACTCCCATGCCGGGACGAAGTACGGCATTCCGTTTCCTGTGTTCGCCCGCGCGAGCTACGGGACGATCGGCTCGAATCTGCCGGCGCTCATGCGCGCGATCGTGGCCTGCGGCTGGTTCGGAATTCAGGCCTGGATCGGCGGAGAAGCGCTGCACACCTTCTTCACCGCCTTCCTTCCGTCATGGCCCTCACTCCTCGGCAACTTTGCCGGACATCCAACGACGGAGTGGATCTCGTTCCTGCTCTTCTGGGCGCTGAACATCCTGATCATCTATCGCGGAATGGATCTGTTGCGACGCTTTGAAAACTGGGCCGCGCCGTTTGTTCTCGTGATGACCGCGCTGCTCCTGGCATGGGCCGTCTGGCGCGCGCACGGGCTTGGCTATCTCCTTCATGAAAAAGGCAAGTTCGAGACCTGGGCGCAGTTCCGGCCGATCTTCATCCCATCGCTGACGGCGATGATCGGCTTCTGGGCGACGTTGTCTCTGAACATGCCCGACTTCACCCGCTTCGGGCGCAGTCAGCGTGAGCAGGCCATCGGCCAGACCGTGGCACTCCCGACGACGATGACGCTCTTCGCCGCGATGGGCGTGATCATCACCTCCGCGGCGGTCGTGATCTACCCGCACATGAGCATGAACGAGCTCTGGGATCCGCTCAAGCTCGTCGCGCAGTTCAAGCAGCCGTGGATCGTGGCCATCTCGATGTTCACCGTGGTCATCGCCACTCTCTCGGTGAACATCGCGGCCAACGTCGTGTCGCCGGCGAACGATTTTGCGAACGCCTTCCCGAAATGGATCTCGTTCCGCACCGGCGGTCTGATCACGGGCCTGCTCGCGATTGCGATGCAGCCATGGAGATTGCTCGCCGATCCGAAGGGCTACATCTTCACGTGGCTGCTGGGGTATTCGGGCGGTCTCGGATCGATCGGCGGTGTGATGATCGTCGACTACTGGATCGTTCGAAAGAAGCAGCTCGTCCTCGGCGATCTCTATCGAACCGAGGGGATGTATCGCTACACGGCGGGGTGGAATTGGAGAGCGGTCGTCGCCACGCTGCTGGGCTGTCTGGCTGCCTGGATCGGTCTCATCGTTCCCTCGCTCCATCCGCTCTATGATTACGCGTGGTTCGTCGGCTTCGGAGTCGCGGCGGTCACGCACTATCTGTTGATGAAAGCGTTTCGTCCGCGGGTCATCGTAGACGCCGCGCCGGTCGCCGCATGATCACGATGCTCATTCTTGGCTCCGCCGCACTTGTAGTCATCGTCGCAGGCGCTTCGATGCGGCGGAAAGCCGAGGCACCGCAGGCGCCGCCGGCGGACCCCGAGCCGTTGCCGGATGCCGATCCGGAACCGGTGCCTATCACCGAGCCTGAGCCGATGCCGCAGCCGGAACCGATGCCGCCACCGTCGGAGGCTCCTCCCGCCATCGTCGTGAGTGATCGAAAGCCGCCGGATACGAACGTCGGCCGGACTCTCCGATCTGAGGAGCCGCTGAGCCTTCGGCAACCTGCGCCGCCGGCGGTTCCGGCTACCGCTATAATCCGCGAGCCCAAATCGGAGAAAAAACACATGTCCCGTATCGTCAAAGGTGGTTTGATTCAGACTTCCCTCGCCTGTGACACGAGCGAATCGCTCGAGAAAATCCGCGAGGCGCAGACCGAGCGCACGCTCACGTACATCGACCAGGCTGGCAGAGAAGGTGTGCAGATCCTCTGTATGCAGGAGATTTTCACCGGCCCCTATTTCTGCGCGGAACAGAGCACACGCTGGTACGACTCCACCGAGAAGATTCCGGACGGCCCGACCACGAAGCTGATGCAGGAATACGCGAAGAAGTACAACATGGTCATCGTTGTGCCGCTTTACGAAGAGGAAGACACCGGCGTGTACTACAACACTGCCGCCGTCATCGACGCCGATGGCAAGTACCTCGGCAAATATCGCAAGAATCACATCCCGCACGTCGCCCCCGGATTCTGGGAGAAGTTCTATTTCCGTCCGGGCAACCTCGGCTATCCAGTGTTCGAGACTGCGTACGCGAAAGTCGGCGTGTACATCTGTTACGACCGGCACTTCCCGGAAGGCGCTCGCGAGCTGGGATTGGCCGGAGCCGAGATCGTGATGA
This sequence comes from Thermoanaerobaculia bacterium, assembly GCA_038244715.1. GTDB lineage: Bacteria > Acidobacteriota > Thermoanaerobaculia > Gp7-AA8 > Gp7-AA8 > JADGNZ01. Next base: position 79,234 of record JBBRTE010000023.1, on the reverse strand, counting down.
ATCCGTCGGCTACGGTGGCTGGTTTGTCGGAGTATCTCTGGAAGCTCGAGCAGCCCGCACACGCGGTGGCCAACGGCTACTTCGTTGGGGCGATCAATCGCGTCGGCTTCGAAGCGCCCTGGAACATCGGAGAGTTCTATGGCCAGAGCTACTTCTGCGACCCGCGCGGGCAGATGCTCGCGGTCGGCCCGCGTGACGCGGATGCGCTCGTCACCGCCGACCTCGACATGGACAAGATTCGCGAGGTTCGCAACACGTGGCAGTTCTATCGCGATCGCCGTCCGGAGACATACAACGGAATCGTCAGACTGTAGATACAGCAACGAGGGTGGGGCGCCGGCGGCCTCGCCGGCGGTTTCTCCTTGACTCACACCGACGCGGCGGGGCCGCCGGCGCCCCACTGGCAGCTCTCCTCAACCTCATTCATGCGCGACCACATCCTTCTGAACATCAACGGCCGCGAGCATCGCGTTGCCGGCGATGCCGCCCTCGACACGCTCGCGAATTACCTGCGCCAGGACCTTGGGGTGACAGGGACGAAGATCGTGTGCGAAGAAGGCGATTGCGGCGCCTGCACGGTGCTGACGCGGCGCGCTGCATCGGGTGAGTATCGCCCGGTGAACTCCTGCATCCTCTCGGTCGCGCAGCTCGACGGCGCGTCCATCGTCACGGTCGAGGGTCTTCGCGAGGATGACCACTTGCACGCGGTGCAGGATGCGATGGTGCAATGTCACGGCGCGCAGTGCGGCTACTGCACGCCGGGATTCGTCGTGGCCATGGCTGGGATGTTCGAGCGCTGCGACCGTCTCGATGAGAAGCAGGTACGTGATGGACTGACCGGAAACCTCTGCCGCTGCACCGGCTACGAGCCGATCATCAAAGCGGCGCTGGCGATCGACGCGGCACCCATCGCGAAGATGCGCGACCGCTATCCCGATCTCCCCGACGCCCGCGACTCCGTTCAGGTCGGGTCGTTCCTCGCGCCAGCGACACTCGAAGAAGCCATCGCGTTCAAACGCGACCATCCGGGGTGCACGATCGTTCAGGGCGGTACCGACGTCGGCGTCTGGGTCAACAAGCGCCGGTTCGCCGCACCGGCAATGCTGTCTCTGGCGAAGGTCGGAGCGCTCAATGAACTCCGCGAAGACGCTGGAGCGGTCGTCGCCGGGGCGAACGCGTCACTGGCCGACTTCGAGACGTTCATTCATGATCGCATCCCCGAACTGGCCGGCATCATGGCCGTCTTCGGTTCGCCGCAGATCAAGAACGCCGGCACTCTGGTCGGGAACATCGCCAACGGCTCGCCGATCGGAGACACGCTGCCGTACTTGCTCGTCGCCGGTGCGATCCTCGAAGTGAACGGCGGCACCCGCCTCATCCCCATTGACTCCTTCTACCTCGGCTACCGGAAGTTCGACCTGCGTCCGGACGAGATCATCACCCGCGTTCGCATCCCGATCGTCCGTGACACGCTCAAGCTCTACAAAGTGTCGCGACGGAAAGATCTCGACATCTCCGCATTCACCGCGGCAATCCGACTGGTGGTGAACGCCGGCCGCATCGACCGCGCGACGATCGCGTATGGCGGCGTGGCCCCGACGGTGGTCCGCATGCCGCGAACCGAAGCTTTTCTCACCGGCAAGTCAGCAACGCTCGATACCTTCGAGCAGGCCGGCCGCATCGCCCGCGAGGAGATCAAGCCGATCAGCGACGTGCGCGGCTCCGCCGACTACCGGCTGCAGCTCGCGGAGAACATCCTACCGAAGTTCTGGTACGAGACCTTCGATCGCGCGATCGAGAGCATTCCCTCAATTCACTGACGCCGCGGCTGAATCAACGTAGCTTCCGAGGTGTTTACCGGGTGTCCGCTTTCGGTGAGTTCTCCGCGAGCTTCAATGTCCCGTGAGGCGCTAACACGCCGCTGATGCACGGAGGAGCGTTGCCTGTCGATCGTCCGTTAGAAAGCCAACAGAGGCTGTAGGCACCAGGTTCGATCGAAGCAATATCGAATTTTGTTCGCTCGGAGAGATTCGCGCCGAAGGTCGCTCCGGCCACGTAGGCGGCCGCGACAGCAGGAAGGGCGGCGCCGTCATGCATAAGATAAGGTGTTAGACCGGAGTGAGGGGGAAGCGTATCGACGGATAGCGTGCCACCTATTTGTTCTACTGCGAAGGTCTGTTCGTCGGGACCGAGTGGACTTCTCGCGAGACGAAACGCATAACCTGGGGCATTGATGGCAATCATGACGTAAGGGGTCGCTGCGGGGAACCGGATGTCGAAGCGGCCTTCTGTATCGACTCGTGAGAGGATAATCGGCCGCGTCAGCTCGCCGGGCTTTGCTGCGAAGAGCGCTGCTCCGAGGACCGGTCCATTGATCGTTCGGACCACGCCGCGCAGATGGCTCACCGGCACAATGGGAAGAACGATGTCCGCCGTTGCATCCTTATCGTCGTTGAGCGTTACATCTTGAAGATCGATCGATTCTCGTTCGTCGGCCGAAGCGCGTAGTCGATGGCGGCCCGGTTCGAGGCCTGTCACCGTGAACGCACCGTCGGGGCTGTCGATCTGTTGAATCAATCCGTCGGGCAGCAGGACGTCGATCAGTGCCGGTGCCGCGGGACGCCCGAGCTCGTCAACCACCGTGCCGCTGATAGACCGGGAGGGCAAATCGAGGTTGAGTTCTGCTGTTCCGTCATCGCGAGTCTGAAAATGAACGTGCTGTAGTGTCCGTTTCACGGGCGGCGAGTCGGCGCGAACTTCGATTTCGTCCCAAGTGTCGTGCTCTGGTGTTGGCAGTCGCGCCGCGAAGGTTCCATCAGCCTTCGAACGGACTACCACCGAGGCACCTGTTTCAAATGAACGCAGTGTGGCGGATGCCACCAATGGCTTCGTGCCGATGCGGATTGTGCCTGTCAACCGAATGATTGTGACGTCGACATCGAGAGTGGAGTCGCGGTCGACATCGATCATCTGTGTTGCCCAACTCTGATTGACTGCCCGAACGACGGTCAGACGATGCTGGCCTGGAAGAACGTTGTCGAATCGACAAGTTCCATTTAGCGACGTCTTCAGACCTCGCTCTGAAAGCAGAAAGCCGGTGTCATCCACGCTCGCAAACTTGATCGTCCACGGCTTGGACCAAGGGTCCAGCGGAGGGTGTACTCGAACGGTAATGCTGCGCTGAGGCTCGAGCCGCAAAGCCTGCCTCAGCGAAACCTCGCGGCCCGCCGTGACCTTTACTTTCAGTTCTTCGGAGATCTGTTGGTCAAATGAAGCCTGGATCGTGAACTCTCCGGGAGAAAGATCGAACGCAAAGAAGCCCTTCCGATTGGGATGAGCGGTCAGCCGGGCCGACTCGTTGCGATGGCGTTGTTCCTCGTTTGCGCCAGCTACGACCACAGGCCTGACGATGACAGTGACCCGGTCGAGCCGTGCTTGTCGACTCTGTGGAACCTCGACGCGACCACTCAATGTCGACCCAGCAGCGAAGTGAAGCGTTCCTGCATCCAGCACTGTGCGGTGGGACAACGTTGCATTCCACACATAGCGAGACACATATCCAGGAATGCGAAACGCGAGATCGAACTTGCCAGACGGGAGTTGGCAGGTGGCCACTCCCCTCCCAACATCGCAAGAAACGTTGCCCTCCAGCGGAGAGTCCAGATCCTCAAGTGAAACGCGATGAAAGTAAGTCCTGAGCTCCCGGGGTTCTTTGCCAATATCGGGCGTTACGCGCGCCGTCAATCGTGCCAAAGGAAAGGTGTTCAGGTCTGTCGTTTGGGACGCTTCGTGAACGGTCACAAGCCTCTGCTCGCTCCAGTCACCATCGATTTGAGCGGAGAGGAACCATTCGCCTGGAGGGAGGGAAATCGCCGTCGCCGGAAGCGCGAACGTGAGCGACCGGCTTGAGTCGGCGACGTCTCGCGCCGTCACCGTTCCGGCCAATCCGACTCCGGCGCCTTGACCGTGTCGATGAACATTTACAGCGACACCGGCCGCTCGAAGCAACTGCGGAGAAGTCGCCAAAGAAAAGCAGACGATCGTGAAGAGTGGCCAGCAGCGCATCGTTATCAGCGAGGGGGCGTACAGGAGCCACTCGCGTTGCAGTTGGGCCACTTGTTGCCATATCTGTCGGTGGTTACGCTACCTGGCTGGCACGAGCAATATCCAAAGTTACCCTGTAATGTATAGCAGACCGAACCTGTTTGTGTCTGATTCATGCCACATGCCGGACAGTAGGTTTTCTTGCAGATCGTCGAACTTGAGCCACCACTAGCCATGCATTCATCGGCGCTCATCGTGTCGCCGCAGCCGTCGCTGATGCCTTGGAGGACATAGACGGTTCCGTCGTCCCCTACCATCTGGGCATGTGCCGTCGGTGTGAGAACAAGAAACAGGACTGCGACCGCACCGAGTAGCGAGAGCTTCTCCATAATCGTCTCCTTTAGGGATTGATTGGCCTTAATTCCGGCACCAATGATCGTAGTGTTCCATTAAGCGTTCGTCAAGCCTGTTATAGGTGACTGCCAAACATTCCTGGCGAGGACGATCGCGATGCCTCGCAGGACGGCAGCGACTTCCTGACTCAGGTCCCCTCCACCTGAGCCGAGCGCCCTGCGCGATACAGCATCGTGCAGATGGCGAGGACGATCGCGATGCCGCCCACGACGGCAACGACGCCTTTGAGCCAGGTGAAATCCTTCGCCGCGAAGTGGATGCCGGCCAGCGAATTGGCCAGTCCGGGGAACTTCCCCGAGGCGGCGACGAGAAACGCGATGAGCACACCGACCAGCCCTTCGCCTGCGATCATCCCGGAGGCTGCGAGGACTCCCGGATCACCGTCGAGAGACTTCTCGTTCCTCCTGGCATCGACCATGCGCCGGACGATGCCGCCGACGAACACAGGCGCCAATGTTCCCAGCGGAAGATAGATGCCGACTGCGAAGGAGAGCGCAGGCAATCCCGCAATCAGCGCGCAGATCGAAAGCGCGGACCCGGTGCCGACGAGCGCCCACGGCAGTGACCCGGACAGCACACCTTCGATGACGGTCTTCATCAACGTGGCCTGTGGTGCGGGCAACTCCGGCGATCCGAACGTGAAGGCTTTGCCGAGCAGGAGAACGGTTCCCGCAATCGCCCAGCAGGCGAAGGCTGCTCCGAGAAATTGTCCGAACTGCTGTTTCGCCGGCGTGGCGCCGACGAGGAATCCGGTCTTCAGATCCTGCGAGATGTCGCCGGCCTTCGACGCGGCGATGCAGACGACGGTGCCGACTGTGAGGATCGCCGCGCGGGCGGAGGGATCCGTCCAGCCACACAACACGAAGACGACGGACGCGCCAAGCAGAGTGACGAGCGTCATCGCCGAGGTCGGATTCGACGACACGCCGATCAATCCAACGATTCGCGACGAGACGACGACGAAGCAGACGCCGAAGATCGCCACGCCGAGCGATGCAACGATGCGCGGTCCAAGCCCCATGTTTCCTGCCAGCAGTCCCGGCACGGCTACGAGCGTGATCACCACCGCCGCCGGAACCACGACGACGATCCACGACGGGATATCGCGATCCGTGCGCGGCGTGCGCTCGCCGTCACCCGTTTCCAATCCGTTGCGGCGCAGTCCGCGCATGACCGCGGCAAACGAGCTGGCCATCGTTGGCAGCGCTTTGATCACCGCTGCGATTCCTGCCGCGGCCACTGCGCCGGCGCCGATGTAGCGCACGTAGCGTGACCAGATTTGTGCCGCAGTCATCGCCGCAATGGTCAGCTTCGTCTCGGGGAACATCGGGGCCGCCAATCCGCCGCCGATCGTGCCGATGAGTGGCGTGAGCACCACGGCGGAGATCAGGCTTCCCGACACCATGATCGCCGCCGCTCTGTATCCGAGGATGTAGCCGACGGCGAGAAGCGCGGGTGCGATCTCGAGTGCGAGCTCCGCTTTGGCGAGCACGGGAACGTGCATCGTCAACCCGGAAGGGAGCAGCATGAGGGCGCCGAGTGCGAGTTTGATCGCGGCTCCGGCGGCGAGTCCGATGAAGATCCACTTGCCGCCCGACGTTCCCACCGTCGTCGCCCGCAGGACCTCGGCACACGCCGTTCCTTCCGGGTACGGCAACTCCGCCGCGGACTTCACGATCAGAAGGCGGCGCAACGGAACCATCGCCGCGATCCCGAGGAAACCGCCGAGAAGTGCGAGGAGGGCAACCTGCCAGAACGGTGGTGCCATGCCCCAGAGAAAAAGCGCCGGGATCGTGAAGATCGTTCCGGTAGCCAGCGAAGAGCTCGCCGAGCCGATCGTCTGCGAGAGATTCGCTTCGAGGATCACGCCATCTTTGCGGCCCGGCATCAACTTGAAAAGAGCAACGGTCAGGACGGCGATGGGAATCGACGTCGAGACCGTCAAGCCGACCTTCAAACCGAGGTAGGCGTTCGCGGCACCGAAGATGATTCCGAAGAGAACACCGGCGATGACGGAGCGCACGGTGAGCTCGACCACCGAGTCGTCGCGGACTGCTGTTGTGCTCATGAGGTGGATCGTGTCGCGAGTGTGTACGCGTGTCAACGCGCCGATGGTTTTGAACCGATATACTTTCCCTCTCTCATGGGCTCCGTTGGAAAGAACATCCCTCACGACTCGGCAGACGGCCACGTCAGCGGACAGTCGATCTACATCGACGACATGCCGCCGTTGCGTAACGAGTTGATCGTCGATTTCGTCTGGTCACCGGTTGCGCATGGCCGGATCCGCAGCGTCGAACTCGAAGCCGCGCGAAAGCTCCCCGGCGTTGCGGGGCTCTTCACGTACCGCGATCTCCATCAAAATCTCTTCGGGGCCATCATTCAGGATGAAGTGCTGCTGGTTGAGGATGTCGTCGCATTCATCGGGCACCCGATCGTCGTCATCGCCGCGGAGTCGCGCGAGGCGATTCGTGCCGCGAAGGCCGCGATCAAGGTGGACATCGAAGAGCTGGAGCCGGTCTTCACGATCGACGAGGCTAAACGGCGCGGGCTCTTCATCGGCAAGACGATGACCATCCAGCGCGGCGACGTGGACCGCGTTTTCGCCACCGCATCCAATATCCTCGAAGGGACCTTCGTCAACGGCGGGCAGGATCACTTCTACCTCGAATCGCAGGCCGCGCTGGCGGTGTCTGGGGAGTTCGATCAGCTCACCGTCCATTCATCGACGCAGAACCCTTCCGAGGTTCAGGAGGTCATCGCCCACCTCCTCGGACTGTCGAACAACAAGGTCACCGTGGTCACCAAGCGGATGGGTGGCGGGTTCGGCGGCAAAGAGTGTCAGGCCACGCATCCGGCAGCGATGGCGGCGCTCGTGGCGCACAAGCTCAAGCGGCCGGCACGGATCGCATACTCGAAAGATGACGACATGTGCGTCACCGGTGGGCGCCATCCGTTTCAGAACGATTACCGGGTCGCGTTCGATGACGATGGGATGATCACAGCAGCGCAGATCGACTTCTACTCCGACGGCGGCGCCTTCGCCGACCTCTCGACTGCGGTCCTCGGCCGCGCGATGACGCATGCCGACAACGCCTATTTTTTGCCGAACGCCCGCATCCGCGGCACGGTCTGCCGGACAAATCTTCCACCCAACACAGCCTTTCGCGGTTTCGGAGGACCGCAGGGAATCGCGACGATCGAGACCATCCTCGAAGAGATCGCGGTGCTGCTGAAGCTCGATCCCCTCGATGTGCGCCGCCGCAACTGCTACGGCATCGAGGACCGCAACGCGACACCGTACGGCCAGGTCGTCCGGAACAATCATCTGCCCCAACTCTTCGACGAGATCGCGGAGCGGGGAGAGTACCGGTCGCGTGTCGCCGAAGTCGCGGCGTTCAACGCGACCTCGCGCACGCACCTGCGCGGCATTGCCTGTACGGCGGTGAAGTTCGGGATCTCCTTCAATACCAAGTTTCTCAATCAGGCCAATGCGCTCGTCAACGTCTATCTCGACGGCTCCGTCCAGGTATCGACTGGAGCAACGGAGATGGGGCAGGGTGTGAACACGAAGATCCGGCAGATCGTGGCCGACGAATTCGGCATCGATGCCGATCGCGTGATCCTCATGCCCACATCGACGGAGAAGAACAACAACACGTCGGCCACTGCAGCGTCGAGCGGCGCAGATCTCAACGGCAGCGCTGCCGCGGATGGCGCGAGGAAGATCCGTGCACGGATGGCGGACGTCGCCGCGGAGTACTTCGACAGAATCAGTGGGGCGCTGGCGGCCTCGCCGGCGAAGTCTTCGGTTGATCCGAACGCCGGCAAGGCCGCCGGCGCCCCACCTGACATCGCGTTCGAGGGCGGCGAGGTCTTCGATCGTAACAACCCCTCGCAACGCGTCCCGTTCGCGGCCCTCATCAAGATGTGTCATCTGGAGCGCGTCTCCGTCGGCGAGCGCGGCTTCTACTCCACGCAGGGACTGGACTGGGATGTCGACAAGGGTTGCGGCGCGCCGTTCCTCTACTTCACCCAGGGCACGGCCATTTCCGAAGTGGAGATCGATCGCTTCACGGGGATGATGCAGGTGCGCCGGTGCGATCTGCTGATGGACATCGGCAAACCGATCAACCCGGGCATCGACCGCGGCCAGCTCACCGGCGCATTCATCCAGGGAATGGGCTGGCTGACGAACGAGGAAGTGCGGCACGACGTCAAAGGCAACGTGCTCTCGCATTCGCCGACGACGTACAAGATCCCGAACATCCAGGACGTACCTCCAGTCTTTAACGTCGACTGGATCGACGCCGAGAACCCGCTCAACATCCGCTCGAGCAAGGCGGTCGGCGAGCCGCCGCTCGTTCTGGCGATCTCGGTCTGGATGGCGGTGAAGAACGCACTCTCGTTCCTGACGCCGGGTGCGATCCCGCAACTCCACGCACCGGCGACGGGCGAAGAGATCCTCATGCGCATGACCGCGTGCAGGGGAGCGCAGCGCGGCGGCAACGCAGCCCGCGAGGTTGCGGCGCCTCAGCCGTGATCCTTCGCAGCCGTCACGTCGTTACGCCGCAGGGGATCGTTCCCGCAACGATTCACATTCACAACGGCACGATCGAGCGCGTGGGTGCGTTCGACGACGTTCCGGACGGCGCAACGATTGAAGATTGCGGTGACCTGACGCTGATGCCGGGGATCGTCGACTCGCACGTTCACGTCAACGAGCCGGGCCGCACGGAGTGGGAAGGATTCGAGACCGCGACGCATGCCGCGGCGGTGGGCGGGGTCACGACCATCGTCGACATGCCGTTGAACTCCATCCCGCCGACAACCTCGGTTGCGGCACTCGAGGCGAAGGTCCATGCGCTTCATGGAAAGTGCCGCGTCGATGTCGCGCTCTGGGGTGGTGCAGTGCCCGGAAACTCACAACAGTTCCGGCCGATGCTCGACGCCGGAGCGTGCGGGTTCAAATGCTTTCTCGTCGATTCCGGTGTCCCGGAGTTCGGCTTTCTCGATGCCGCGAGACTGGAAGAGGCGTTGATGGCGCTACGCGGAACCGGTGCGCCGCTGCTGATTCATGCCGAACTGCCGGAGCATCTCCAGCCGATGACCGGTGACGGACACTCCTACGCCAGCTATCTCGCATCGCGACCGCCAGAGGCTGAGGATGAGGCGATCGCGCGGGTGTTCGCACTGGCGCGGAAGACCCAGACGCAAGCGCACATCGTCCATCTCTCGTCATCGAATGGGCTCAAGGCACTTCGGCTGGCTCGCTCGACGAATGTTCCGATGACGGCTGAGACCACGCCGCACTATCTTTACTTTGACGCGGAGCGGGTCCCCGATGGCGCCACGGAGTTCAAGTGTGCGCCGCCGATCCGTGATCACGCCAATCGCGAGGAGTTGTGGCGAGGCATCGAGGAAGGACTGTTCGTCGCTGTGGTCAGTGACCATTCGCCGTGCACGCCAGAACTGAAACGGATGCAGGAAGGCGATATTCATCGCGCGTGGGGAGGGATCGCCTCGCTGCAATTCGGATTCTCGATCGTGTGGACCGAGGCGAAGAGACGGCAGGTCGCGTTCGACAAGATCGTGCGCCTGATGACGTCGGGCCCCGCTACGCTGGCCGGACTCGGGCACCGAAAAGGGATACTCGCCGCAGGCTTCGACGCCGACATTGTCGCCTTCGATCCCGAGAAGCGGTTCGTGGTGCGAACGGAGGATGTGCAGCACCGTCACAAGGTCACGCCGTACGCGGGGGAGACGCTCACCGGCGTGGTGACGGCGACGTGGGTTCGCGGCCGGAAGGTGTGGGAGGATGGCCGGCATCTTGGTAACCCCATCGGAGAATGGATTCGGCGATGACTGATTTTCGCGACTCCCTCGATCTGGCCTCGGGGCGCCTCGGCGGATCGGTGCCCTACGCGACGGACGACTACTTCGCGGAGAAGGAGAATCTCCTCCGCGCGGCGAAGCCGGTCTGGAAAGAGCACGAGTACACAGATCGCGGGAAATGGATGGACGGCTGGGAGAGCCGCCGCAAACGCACCCCAGGCCACGATTTCGCCGTCATCCGCCTCGGCCTCCGCGGCGTGATCCGCGGCGTCGTGGTGGACACAGCATTTTTCCGCGGAAACTATCCGTCCCATTGCTCGATCGAGGCATGTTCGGTTCGTCCGGAGAGCGATGTCGATGCACTGCTCACTGCGAACTGGACCGAGATCCTGCCGCAGTCACCGTTGAACGGCGACACCGAGAACCATTTCGAGATCAGCGCGCCGTATGCATTCACCCATGTCAGGCTGCACATCTTTCCCGATGGCGGCGTTGCGCGTCTACGGGTGCATGGTGATGTCGTCCCCGACTGGCGTCGCGAAGGCGGACTGTCGATCGAGACCGATCTCGCGGCAGTGGAGCATGGTGGGAACGTGCTGGCGTGCAGCGACATGTTCTTCGGCCCGAAGTACAACCTGATCATGCCTGGACGCGCGGTCAACATGAGCGACGGCTGGGAGACGAAGCGGCGGCGCGGACCAGGACACGACTGGGTCATCGTGCGGCTGGCCGCCGAGGGGTTGGTGCGGCGCATCGAGGTGGACACGAATCACTTCAAGGGGAACTATCCCGACACCTGCTCGATTGAGGCGACGCGCGCATTCGGCAGCGATGAATGGTTCGAGCTTCTGCCACGAACGAAGCTCCAGGCGCACACCCGGCACATCTTCACCGACGAGCTCTCGAAGAATGGTCCGGTGACCCACTTGCGGCTGAATGTGTTTCCGGATGGAGGAGTGAGCCGGCTGCGCGTTCATGGCGTGGCGACCGAGAATGGGCGCGGCGATGCCGTGATGCGGCAACTCAACACAGCGACGGACGATCTCGCGGTTGCGCAACTGCGGAGTTGTTGCGGTTCGACGGCGTGGGTACGGCAGATGGTGGCCGCGCGGCCGTTCGCATCGTGGAGCGATCTCCTTCGTGACGCGGAACAGATCTGGAAATCGCTCAGCGCGGACGACTGGCGCGAAGCGTTTGCGGCACATCCTCGAATCGGAGAGAAATCGGGGTCGGCGTGGGCGCAGCAGGAGCAGTCCGGGACGTCGTCGGCGTCGCGCGAGAGTCTCGACGCGCTGGCGGCGGCGAATCGTGACTACGAATCGCGGTTCGGACACATCTGCATCGTCTGCGCCACGGGACGAAGCGCGGACGAGATGCTGGCGCTGGCCGTTCAGCGGCTGCGAAACACTCCGGAAGAAGAGCTGCGCATCGCGGCGGAAGAGCAGATGAAGATCACAACGTTGCGTCTGATGAAGCTGGTGGGCTGATGGGTATCTCGACACACGTGCTCGACACTGCGAAGGGCAAACCGGCCGCCGGGATTGCGGTCACACTCGAGGCGAATCGCGCGGGCTGGTCGGTCATCGCAAGCGGAACGACGAACGAGGATGGACGGGCCCGACTCGTCGAAGAACAACCGGAGACAGGAACGTATCGACTGACCTTCGGCACGGCCGCGTACGATGACGAGGGGTTCTTCCCGCGCGTCGTCATCGAGTTCATCGTGCGCGATGCGGCGCGGCACTACCACGTGCCGCTGCTCCTCTCCCCGTTCGGATATTCAACGTACCGCGGAACGTAATGGCGTCGCGAATGAGACTCGACAAGAGCATTCTCAGACTCTCCGCAACACGGTCGGCGCTCCTGGATCGTCTGCGCCTCGCGACTCCCGCGCAACTTTCCGCGAAGCCGCGGCCGGATGGCTGGTCGATTCTCGAGATTCTCGAACACCTTGTGCTCGCAGAACAGGTGGTGCTTCGGAGCTGGCCGGACTACTCCGAGCTCTCCGAGCAGAAGCGAACCTTGGGAAACAAGGTCCGGTATGTCCTGGTGATGCTTGTTCTCACAGCAAGGATCCCGGTGCGCGCACCGTCCCGGCGGATGATCCCCGCGGGCGGGCAGACGTTCGCTCAATTGGAAGATCGCTGGAAAAAGAGCGAGGCGTGGCTTCAGACCTATGTTGCCCAACTCGACGCGCACGGCTTACAGAAGGCGGTGTTCCGCCATCCGGTCGCTGGTCCGGTCACTGTGGCCCAGTCGATTCGCATGAATCAGATCCATGTGAACAGGCACCGCCGCCAGATCGATGCGTTGCTGCGGGAGAACAACGAACGAGCGTAGGTCGGACGTACTACCTTGGGGCGCCGGCGGCCTCGCCGGCGAAGTCCGCATCGCGGACGTTTTGTTCGCCGGCCACTACGAACCGGACCCGCGCCGGCCCTTCATGATCCTCACGAAGGAGCGGCTTCGCAGTTCTTCCAGTGTCAGCCCCGTGGCCAGCGCTTCCTCTTCCGTGATGGCACCACAGTTCAGCGCACGGAGGAAGTAGTTCAGCAGGCCCTGACCCGTGGCGGCGTCATCGAAGACGTCGCCGACGAGCGTGGCCTGTCCCGCTTTGGCGATGAAGTTGTGGAGTCGATCGGTCGCCGCGCGCAACCCTTCCAGAAAGAACGAGTAGACGGCGGCGTAGCGCGTCGGAAGCTGTGCAGGATTCAGGTCCCAGCCCTGGTAGTACGCGTTGATCAGCGAATGGCGGATGTGATCGACGTGCAGTCTCCACGCGCGGTGAACGACGGTGCGATTTTCCTCGGCCTGCTCCGCGGTGAGCGTCCCGCGGTGAGGCGCGATGGGCATGATGTTCGTGGCTCCGTCGGACAGCCAGAGTCCCGTACCCGCGTACGCCACCTGCATCATGTGCCGCGCGAAATCGCAGGCCGGATGGTCCATGCGCTGGTACTCCGCGGTGATGTTGCAGCTCGCGGTGTAGTCATACGTTCCGAAGTGGGCGGCCACGGCGCGGCCGCGGGCAGCGTCGAGGAAGAGCGGCAGATTCGACACGCCGTTCTCGCTCAGGATCGCCTGCGTCGTCTCGATCATGAATTCGAAACGGAGCGTGTGGTGCGCGAGGCCTAGTTTCGGCTCGAGGTCGTCGAAGAGGTCGGCGAGCGCCGTCACCTGTTGCGGCAGCTGGATCTTGGGCAGTGTCACGACGAAGTTCGGGGGAAGCGAACCGGCGGCGTCGAGCAGCGTGCTGACGAAGATGTCGAGCGTCCGCATCGATCGCGGCATCAGCTCCTGCGAGAACTGCTTGATGCGGATCCCGATGAAGGGCGGGAGTGTGCCGTTCTTGAGGCCGGCCGCCACTTCCAGTGCCGCCGCGGCGGCGTGGCCGTCTTCTTCATCGTCGGCCCGATTCCCGTAGCCGTCTTCGAAATCGATGCGGAAATCTTCGACGGGCTCGCGGTGGAGTTTCTCCAGCACGCGCGCGTAGACGACGTCGCGAAAGCGCGCATCGAGACCGATGGCGGCGGCGAGGGTGGCCGCGTCGGGTGCGTATTCGTCGAGCGAACGGAGCGCCAGCGCGCCGAGCTTCTGCGTCGTGTCGCTTTTGAAGAGATGCGCGCCGCCATAGACCGTATGCACGGGCTGCCGCGCTCCCGATTCGCCGGGGAAGCGCGCCATGAACTTGCCGAGGGCGGGATCGATCGTGTTGGCCGCAGCGCGGATGTCGTGATCGGTAAGAGTCCGTTTCATTGAGGGATTCCTGCGTCGCAAACGGCGACGGCTAGCGCGTGCGGATGACCTTGGCCACGGCCCAGCCGGCCAGGACGAGCCCGGATAGCACAAGCCAGTTGTACTGACTACCGTAAGTCGCCACCGGGAAGTGGTTGCTGATCATGATGAAGACGACGGGAAGGACGATGAACGTGTTCTGCTTCGAGCGCTGCCGGGCTCGGTCGGCCAGACGCATATCCGGCTCCGTCCCTGCCTTGACCGCCGCGATCAATTGCTGCTGGGCCGGGATGATGCGCACCCAGACGTTGAACGCCATGAACGTGCCGAGCATCGCGCCGATCTGCATGTAGGCCGCGCGTCCGCTGAAAAGACGCGTCGTGGCGATGATCGCGCCGACGAGCAGGATGTACGAGAGCACGGTTCCTGCGACCTCGTTCTTCGCCAGCGGTGTGATCCACAGAAGATCGTAGACGAACCAGCCGGCGAGGATCATGCCCACGCTGATCGCCACTGCCGTGCCGTTCGACATCGCATGGACGCTGTCATCGACCATGATCCCGCCTGTGTAGTAGACGAGGATCAGCAGCACGATGCCGGAGAGCCACGTGAAGGCAGCCTCCCACTTGAACCAGTGCAACGTCTGGTTTCGCAGCTCCGGCCGCTTCTGTTTGTCGACGATGTAGAACCCGCCGCTGTGCACCATCCAGATCTGCTTCTCACTCTGGAAGGCATGGTCCAGCCAGGTAAAAAAATATGTCTGTCCGACCCACATGATCGCTGCGAAGACATGCGTCCATCGCACAGCGAGATTCAGCCACTCACGAACTACGTAATTCATCATGCTCCTCGAATTTGCGTTGGAGCGCGAATGTAGCAGAATCGCCGCCTATGCGAGCCATCGAACGCATCCTCGACCAACTCAATCGCTCCTGGGGCGGCCCATCCTGGACCGGCGTCGAAATCCGTCCGCTGCTCGACAGCATCAGCGAGGAGCAGGCCCGCGCGCATCCCATCCCGAACGCGCACTCGATATTGGAGCTCGTCACACACATGGGAGCCGAGATGGATGCCGCGTCCCACCGTCTGGCCGGCAACGCCAGAGATCTGACGACGGAGGAAAACTGGCGGGATGTGACGATGATCTCCTTCGCCGATGCCGTCGAAGAGCTCGAGAACGCGGAAGGACGGTTGTCGGATACGGTCGCCCGCCTTTCGGTCGACAACCTCGACGACATAGTCCCGGGCCGCGACTACACCGTGTACGTCATGGTCCACGGCGTCATCCAGCACAACCTCTATCACTCGGGACAGATCTCGATGCTGAAGAGGATGCAGGAAACGTAGGGCTGGGGGGTTTCGCGGTCTCGGGGTTGGGCGGCAATGAGCGACCCGGCGGCCAGGCAATTCAGCAACGAGCCACCGAGCAACCGAACGTTGTAAGCTCGCGCGTCATGAACGATGCGGCAATCGACCCTCGCTATCCTGTCGGAAAGTTCGCACGACCCTCTGCTCCAATGAGTAGCGCCGAGCGGGGTGTGCTCATCGAGCAGATCGCGGCCACGCCCGCGCGCATGCGTGAGGCCGTAGCCGGTCTGAGCGACGCGCAGCTCGACACGCCCTATCGCGAAGGCGGCTGGACGATTCGTCAGGTGGTGCATCACGTCCCCGACTCGCACATGAATGCCTACACGCGCGTGAAACTGGCGCTGACGGAAATCGAGCCGACGATCAGGCCGTACGACGAGGCGGCGTGGGCGAAACTGAACGACGTCCGCGATACACCCGTTGAGACGTCGCTGATGCTGCTGGAGACATTGCACGCGCGGTGGAACACGATTCTCGTCGCGATGACCGACGCCGGCTTCGCACGGACTCTGCTACATCCCGAGCGCGGTGTGATGACCCTCGACGACCTCACTGCGATGTATGCCTGGCACGGACGGCATCACGTCGCGCACATCACGTCGCTGCGGAAGCGCAGCGGCTGGTAGGAACAACAATCGCCCCCATGCCCACCTTCTTCGAAGCCATGAACGAGCTCATGGTCGCGGAGACGCCGCTCGTCGTGGTCACGATCGTCGATACAGCGGGCAGCGTGCCTCAGGACCGCGGGGCGAAGATGATCGTCACCGCGGACGGGCTCCGCTTCGGTACGGTCGGCGGTGGCAAGGTCGAGACGAAGGCGATCGCCGAGGGGCAGGCGATGCTGCTCGGGGAATCCATGACCACGACGAAGTTCGTGCAGTGGAATCTCGCCAAAGACGTCGGCATGACCTGCGGCGGGATCGTGAAGCTCTACTTCGAGTCCCACAACGTCGGCCGGTGGCGCATCGTCGTCTTCGGTGCCGGACACGTGGCCAATGCCGTCATCAACATCCTCATCCATCTCGATTGCGCGATCACCTGCATCGATCCGCGGGCCGAGTGGCTGGCGAAGCTGCCGGAGTCACCGAAGCTCACGAAGGTTCTCGCGCCAGACATGCCCGCGGTCGTTCCGACGATTCCGGACGATGCGTTCGTCGTGCTGATGACGATGGGACACACGACCGACAAGCCCATCCTCCTGGAGATCCTCCGCACGCGCTCGTTCCCGTACCTCGGCGTCATCGGAAGTGAGGCGAAGGCCAACATCCTCCGCCGCGATGTCGCGGAGGCAGGATTACCCGAGGAGGCCAAACGGGCGTTCTACTGCCCTATCGGGCTTTCTTTGGGGACGAACCACCCTTACGAGATTGCGGTGAGCGTGGCCGCGCAGCTGCTCGAGGTGCGGGACGCGCGCCTTGCTTCACGCTCTGCTTCAGTAGATCGAGACTCATCGCTTCCGTGACGAGGGCCCGCACCGTTACGGACACGTTTTTCTTCGCCTTGAGCCAGGCGAGTTGCTCGGGCGTCAGGAAAACCGCGACCCGTTCGGTCTTCTTCTGAGTCTTGCTCATGGTTTTCTTCGACGCCATCAGTCTCACCATCCGCTCTGCTGCTGGTTACCCGCGCTCGTCGTTCGCAAAGCCGGAGGTAAACAGCGCAGCGGGCCGTGCCCGCTTACGACATCCAGTTGACGCCGGCTTCCTTGTTCCACTTGGTCGTCATTTTCTTCGACTTCGTCCAGAACTCGATCGATCCGCGGCCGGTGATGTCCCCGACACCAAATTTCGAATCGTTCCAGCCGCCGAAGCTGAATGGCTCGCGCGGAACCGGCACGCCGACGTTCACGCCGACCATGCCGGCGCTGGCGTTCTCCATGACGTACCGCGCCACGCCGCCGCTCTCGGTGAAGACGCTTGCTGCGTTGCCGTATTGCGAGCCCTGCTGGATGCCGAGCGCCTGCTCGACATCGTTCGTCCGGATGATGACCATGACCGGTCCGAACACCTCTTCCTTCGCGATCCGCATTTCGGGCGTGACGTGGTCGATGAGCGTCGGGCCGACGTAGTAACCGTTCTCCTTGCCCTTCACTTTGTAGTTGCGTCCATCGACGAGCACCTTCGCGCCCATCTTCTCGGCCTCGGTGATGTAGCTCTCGATGCGGGCCTTCGCCTCCGCGGAGATAACCGGACCGATGTGCGTCCCGGGAACAATCGACTTCACGATGGAGACCATCCGGTCGATGATGTGATCGCTCTTGCCGACGGCGAGCATCACGGACGCCGCCATGCAGCGCTGGCCAGCGCACCCTGCCATCGACGCCACGACATTCGTGGATGTCATCTCCGGCTCCGCGTCTGGCATCACGATGAGATGGTTCTTCGCGCCGCCGAGGGCCATGACGCGCTTGAGGTTGGCGGTGCCGCGGCGGTAGACGATCTTGGCGACTTTCGTCGAGCCGACGAAGCTGATGCCTTCGATACCGGGATGGTCACAGATCGCTTCGACGGTCTCCTGGCCGCCGTGGACGATGTTGAGCACACCGTCGGGAAGGCCCGCTTCGCGCAGCAGTTCGGCGATGCGGCCTGCGGAGAGGGGCACAAGCTCACTCGGCTTCAGGATCATGCAGTTGCCGAGGCCGATGGCGTTCGGGATCGTCCAGTTGGGGACCATGTTGGGGAAATTGAACGGGGTGATCGACGCGACG
The DNA here is from genome assembly GCA_038244715.1 of Thermoanaerobaculia bacterium. Lineage (GTDB taxonomy): Bacteria > Acidobacteriota > Thermoanaerobaculia > Gp7-AA8 > Gp7-AA8 > JADGNZ01. The sequence goes on along the minus strand of JBBRTE010000023.1, from coordinate 61,137 downwards.
ATGCCGACGGGATAGTGCTCGACGCGGCATTCGACGCCGCGCGACACCTCGAGGACCTCGCCGGCCGTGATCTGGGGAAGGGAGCAGGCGAACTCGCACAGCTCGGCCGACTTCAACACCTCTGCGCGCGCCTCGCTGTCGATCTTCCCGTTCTCCTCGGTGACGAGCTTCGCCAGCGAATCGATGTTCTGCTCGAGGAGAGCCTTGTACCGATAGAAGACCTGAACGCGTTCCTTGATCGGCGTCTGCGACCAGCCGGGAAAAGCTTTCGTGGCGGCGGCGACCGCGCGATCCACGTCCGCACTGGCGGACAGAGGCACGCGCGAGATGACGTTGCCCTCGGCGGGATTGAACACGTCGAGATAGCGATCCGCCTTCTGCTCGACGAACGCGCCGCCGATGTAGTTGCGAATGTCAGGGTAGGGGGTGGTTTCGATTGCGGACATGAGGGTGCCTCCACGAACTGGAAAACGGCAATTGTACTGGCTCAGCCTTTGACGCGCTTCATCACGCAGGTGGCGGCGCCATGGTCGTGGAACGGGATGAAGAGAAGCGCTAATCCCCGCTCGTCGAACTCGGAGGAAATCGTGAGAGCGTCGCGCTCAGGGGAGAGGCGGAGCGTGAGGGTGCGCGTGCGGCTGGAGGCGCCCGTGAGGATCGCGGCGCCGATTTTCTGAGGCGACCAGGAGGCCGTAACCCCGTCCTCCGACCAGTCCAGGTTGTTTTCCAGGACGGCGTCGTTCGTCGTGCCGTCATCGGCGACGAGATGGAGCTCGATGCGGCATCCCGGCTGCGTGATCGTCAACGTCTTCACCTTCCGCAGTGTTGCCCCTTCCCCGAAGGCGAAGGAGGTCGAGCCCGTGCCGGTGCGGACCGGTTGCCCGGTCAACTCGTACGTGCCAGTGAGGTCGACGCACGCCGGTGACGGCGCCAACGAGCCGCAGCTCATGACCGTTGCCGCGAGGAGCGCCGTGACGATCCGCATTGCGGGCATCATACGCGTGACACTTGACCGGCTGTCCAGCGCACTCCATCATTCGCGCACGCATGTCATTGATCGGTGAGTTGTTCCGCACGAAGTCCCTCGACGATCTCATCGGAGAAACGCACGAAGAGGGCCATCAACTCAAGAAATCCCTCGGTCCCCTGAACCTCATCGCTCTGGGTGTGGGAGCCATTATCGGCGCGGGCATTTTCGCGACGATCGGCACCGCCGCGGCTGGCGATGCCAGCCGGCCAGGAGCGGGTCCGGCGCTCATTCTGTCGTTCGTACTTACGGCAATCGTCTGCGGTTTTTCCGCGCTTTGTTATGCCGAATTTGCGTCGATGGTGCCAGTGGCGGGCAGCGCCTATACGTACTCCTACGCCACGCTGGGCGAGCTCATCGCCTGGATCATCGGCTGGGATCTGATCATCGAATACGCGATCGGAAACGTGGCGGTGGCCATCTCCTGGGCCAACTACATGAACACGCTCCTGGAAGGCTTCGGCATCAAGCTGCCACCCTGGATGACGATCGACTACACGACGGCCGCGGCCAAGATGCCGCAGCTCGTCGCCGCTGCGCCGCATGTCTGGGGGATCCCGATCGTCTTCAACATTCTGGCCGGGGTCATCGTGGCCGCGATCACGGTTGTTCTGGTGTGGGGAATCAAGGAATCGGCTCGCTTCAACTTCGTCATGGTGGCGATCAAGCTGGTCGTCCTCGGATTCTTCGTGTTCGTGAGTTTCAAGTTCGTCAAGCCCGCCCACTGGCATCCGTTCGCGCCGAACGGCGTCCATGGAGTCATTACCGGCGCGGCGATCGTCTTCTTCGCCTACATCGGCTTCGACGCGGTCTCCACAACGGCGGAAGAGGCGAAGAATCCGAAACGCGACATGCCGATCGGAATCATCGGCTCGCTGATCATCTGCACGGTCATCTACGCGGTCATCGCGGCAGTGTTCACGGGGATGATTCCGTACAGCGCGCTCGTCAAGACGCTTTCGAGTCAACAGGCAGAGCCGCTGACACTGGCCATGAAGTACGCGTCGATGCCGAATTGGATGGTCGGGGTGGTCGCCTTCGGATCCGTCGTCGCCCACACAGCGGTGTTGCTCGTGTTTCAGCTCGGTCAGCCCAGGATTTTCTTCGCGATGTCTCGCGACGGGCTCCTTCCGAAGTTCTTCTCGAAGGTTCACCCAAAGTTCGGCACACCGCATATCGGCACGATCATCACCGGCGTCGGAGTGGGAGTGACGGCGATGTTCACGTCGCTCGATGCCATGGTCGACCTGACGAACATCGGAACTCTCTTCGCGTTCATCCTGGTCTGCCTCGGAATCATGGTGCTTCGAATCAAGGACCCGGACCGCCCACGTTCATTCCGCGTTCCGGGCGGTACCTACCTCCTGCCGATTCTTGGTGTGATCTCGTGCATCGGTCTTGCGGTCTATCTTCCTCCGTCCTCGTGGTGGCGGTTCGTGAAGTGGTTCATCGTCGGGATCATTTTCTACGTCGTATACAGCTACCGTCACAGCCGCCTGCGCAATCCTCGCAGGCTGACGCCGGCCGGTGGCCCACCGGACTTCAATCCCGAGCAACAGCTGCCGAAGAAGGATGTGGAGTAGCCGCCGGGCGGTCCTCGGAGCGTTCCTCGGCGCGCTGCTCGTCCTGATCGTCGCGCCGCATTGCATCGGCTGGTTCCCGGTTCCAACGGGCGGCATCGGCGCGGTGACTGTCGCGAAGTATCCGAAAGGATTTGACTACTTCGTCGTCCTCGCGCTGACGATTGCCAGCGCTGCCGGCGCCCTCGCGCTCAGTGCCGGCGCATGGCCGGCGGAGAATGAACGCCGATCCTCACCGCCGCGCGTTGCCACGCTCCTCCTGGCGCTCGTCGTCTTCGTGACGATGTTCCTGGTGCACGACCATCCCTACGCGTTCATGGACATGTTTCACGAAGGGGAGCATCTGTCGCCTGCTTCGGTGCTGCACGACGGTGGACGGCCGTACGGCGACATCTTCTTCCTCCACGGCTTCGCGGCCGACGGCGGTCTCGACGCGCTCGTCTTCGGGAGCAGGCCTTCGCCGAAGAAGACGCGGCGGATGGAGACGTTGCTCGACGCCGCGGCGCTGGCGATGCTGGTGCCGATCGCGGCAGAGGTCACCGCGACCACGGGGGCGCTCGTCGCCGCCGTTCTACTCGCACTCTGCGCGACCGGCGCGGGCGAAGTTCCGATGTTTCCGTATTTCCGATGGCTGCCGTTGCTGATCGCGGTGTGGGCGTTGCTCGCGTTCTGCCGGAGTACGCCGGCTTCGGGCCGGCGTCGCGCGTGGCTGCTCTTCCTCGCAGCGACTGCATCCTCGCTCGGGATTCTGTGGAGTCTCGACGTGGGCGTTTGCTCGGTCGCGGCGACTGCGCTCGTGATCGTTCTGCTGTGGCGGAGAACGGCGCCGGCGACTCTCATGCTTGTGACGGTGGCTGCGATCGCTACGCCGTTTTTGGTGCTCCTTGCGGCGCGCGCCGATCTCCATCATTTTCTTCGCGATTCGTTTGTCATCATCCCGCGTTCGATCGACGCGATCTGGTCTCTTCCGGGCAAACCGGTCGCATGGCAATGGGAATCGGCGCGTTACTACTTCCCGCCGGTGTTTTTCGGTTTCCTTCTCGCGCTGGCCGTGCGCAGGCGGGACATGCGCATCGCAATCGTCGCGATTTTCTCGATCATTCTTTTCCGGACGGCAGCGGGGCGTGTCAGCTGGAGCCACACCCGCTTCGGTGTCCCTCTCCTCGGTATCGCGGTGGTGGCGTTTGTCTTCGAGCCGTTGCTGCTGCGGCCGATGAAGGTGTGGCGCGGTATCGCGGTGCTGGTCGTCGCAGTGATCGGATTTCGCTATTGCGAGATCGCGGAAAACGCGACGCTTGGCGCGAAGCATTTCGCCGGGTGGTCCTCGAGGCAACAGCATCCGGGACTCGTCCCGTATCCGATGTCCCGAGGACGTGGCATCTACACGTATGCGGGGGATGCAGCGGACCTCGGGTCGCTCGACGCGCTCGCACGCAGCGCCGGTCCCGGACCGATCTTCGACCTTTCCGGTGAGCGCGCCCTCTACTACCTGCTCGACCGCCGCCCTGCCACCCGCTGCCCCGATATCGCCATGCTCTCCGCTCCGGAATTGGGGTTGGAGGCACTGCGCGATCTGAGCGCGCACCCGCCAGCGTTCGTCGTTCTCGAGGGCACGAGGATTCAGGGTTCGCTCGATGGGATCACGAATCGCGATCGCGTGCCCCAGATCGCTGCGTGGGTCGATGTCCACTATCCGAAGCGCACAACCGCCGGTCGCTTCGTCGTCGCGTTGCCGTAGTCGCGCGGTGCTGGTCATCTCGCGGCCGGGATGCCGCGTTCGTGCAGCGGCACGCATAGCGCGTTCATCACTCGGCTCCGGGCCGCGAACCAGAACGCCGCTCACTGTTCGATTCCGAACACCGGGCGTTGGGAGATGGTCACCGCCGCGTTCTTTGGCGTCTTCTCCAGTCTCTATCCGGCCTGGAACGATGTCGCGACTCAATCCCGTCATCGCTCTTCTAGTCGTTCTCCGTCAGCACGACGACCGCTAGACCGGCGAAGACGAGATGCTGTTCACGCCGTTCTTTACCACCGAGCGGGACGGGCGTGGACTGGGTCTCGCGTCGTCTCTGAAATCCTCACGAACCACCACCTTCCGTTCACGTTGCAGAATCGGGAGGGTGGCGGGGCGGAGTTCAGGATCGGACTGCCGTCTATTTGATGTCGGCCATCCGGAACGTGCTGTCCGACGTGCGGTTGTCGATCGTGGAGCTGTAGACGAACGCCCGGCCCCCGAACGTGTTGAAGGTGATCACGATGTACCCGCCGGGAGGAACGGTCGACGCGCCCGTGAAGGTGGCGACGGGTACCTGATCGAACAGATTCGCTCCGTAGGTCACCGTTCGCGTCGCGCGCAAGCCGCCGGCGGAGTCCAGAGTCCTGATGTTGAGAACGGCGCCTGTGTCGAGCGTTCGCACCCCGATGTTCATCCGGAAATTCGTGAGGTCGCTCGGGATCAGCAGGATCCCGCGGCTGAAGAAATCGAGGGCGTCGTTCGGCGAGACCGCCTCCTCCGAGAACCCGGAAGTACCGGCTGTGCCTCCGTCACTGAAGACCCGCGCCGATGCGATCGGGGCATTGCCGCCATTCGTGACGATGTCCAGCGAGCCGATGCCGCTCGTGCCCATCGAGGTGATGACATCGGCATATGACGTAGCCTGGCCGGGCGTCAGTGTGAAGGCGAGGGTGGGATCGCTGGGGCTCGCCGATTGGAGCTGTTTGTGAAATACCAGGTTGCCCGAGATTGCGGTCGACGTGGGGTTCACCAATTGCAGAGCTGTGCGAAAAAACGCGGTCGCGCCTGGCACGGCGCCTGCCGCGGGAAGGACCCGCACCAGCACCGGATCGTTATTGAAGGCAAGCGCGCTAATGGCGAAGCCGCTGAAGTAGTTCGCGACCGATCCGACCGTACCCCCGGTGGTGCTCAGGTCGGCTGTGGTTATCAGGCTGAAGTACGCGTTGCTATTGGGGAATGACTGCACCAGGACTGAGCCGCAGACGCTGTTGGGCTGCAATTCGACGACACCGATCAGATCGCCCTGCGCCAACGTGACAGGCGGAGAAAGGGTCACCTCGTTGCGACCGGAAACGGCGTTGAAAGGTCCTCTCGCGGCGACCACCGTGAATGCTGCGAGCGATCCGAACGTGCTGCGAAGGAACACGATCTTGAACGCATTGGAACAGGTCCCGCTCCAGCCCACTGTGGCCTTGTTGACTGTTCCCGCTGCGGTCGCGCCGGACGCAACGTTTACGTACGTGACCGGCGCGCCCGATGTGATCGTCGCCGTACCACCAGTATCCACGATCTGCGTCCCGACGGTGAGCGGTTGTGCGGCCAGTGAGGCAGCGACGAAGATGAAGACAACGGCGAATGAAATGCGCACGGTAGCCTCCTCTGATCTAGAGCAGGATAGCAGTAAGTCCAGCCGTCGAGGGTCAGCGCAGTGCTTCGAGTGCCGCGGCATCCTCGCGCAGGGCCGGCGCGATCCAGGTGTAAGGACCTGCCGCCGTAAGCCCCGCGCTCTCGAAGACCTTGCGATACCAGGCGGCAGGCCGGCGGATCATTCCGTTCAGGTCGCCGATGATGTCGTCCTCCGCGGTGAGGACTTCCAGAAAGAGCACCCCGCCGGCGACGCGGACGAGCTCCTTCACGCCTGCAGAGACCTCCTCATTCCGGATGTAGTGCAGGGCATCGGAACAGACGACGAGATCAAACGGTCCCCGCAGACGCGCCGCCGGCAACTCACCGAATGACGCTTTTCGGATGTTGCGGCTGCTCCCGAAACGCTGCACGGCGTAGTCGCTGGGGTCGAGGCCGAGATAGCGGGCGCCGGGGCGGAGCGCCTTGATGTGCGGCTGCCACGCCCCTTCACCGCAGCCGACGTCGAGCACGTTTCTGAGACGGCGGCGGAGGAAGTACTCGCAGAGAGAGAGCGCCAGGGTGACCTTGCGGCGGACGTCGTCTTTTGTGCTGACGCGGTTCCGTCCGCGATACCAATGGTCGAAGTACGCACGGTCGTATCGTTTTGGAGTCATGTAGGTAGAAGGATTATGAAACAGTCCGGTCGCTGGAAATTTCATGCGATCCCAAGTAATCTTTGGGCGACCGATGAGTGACAGCGAACGCATCCTCGATTCCATCCGCCGCCTGGTCCGCCTCCTGCGCATCAGCGACCGGCAGGCGCAGATGGAGCTCGGAGTTTCCGGAGCACAGCTCTTCGTGCTCGCGGAGCTTGGGAAGACGCCCGGGCTGTCGCTCAACGAGCTGGCCGCACGGACGCTCACGGACCAGAGCTCGGTCTCGGTCGTGGTCACCCGGCTCGTGGAAGCAGGTCTGATTACGCGCGATCGCGACCATCGCGACGCGCGTCGTCTCGTGCTTCATCTGACGCGTACCGGGAGGGCCGTCCTCCAGAAAGCACCGCCGGTCGTGCAGGAGCGGTTGCTGGAGGTATTCGACCGGATGTCCGAGCCGGCGAGAAAGCGTTTCGCCGATACGTTGGCGGAGATCGTCGCCAGTGTCGATCCCGAGGGAGGCCCGCCTCCGATGCTGTTCGAGGAAGAATCACAGGAGCACGAACGCCGCGGCCTCAAGGTAGCGACCGAGAAGAATGCGGCAACGAAGTGACCTGAGTGTGGAAGGGGCGGCGACGACGGAAGGACTTCCCGTCGCTCCGGACATTTCCCGAACCGCGCGCCCCGATTGAGCGTGCGCTCATCGACGCGCACGCGGCACTTGGAAGAAGGACGGCGCTAACGTACTCTTCTGTGGCATGACGCGACAGGAGCTGCTGGCGAACATCCCGTTGTTCGAATCGCTGACCCCCGACGATCTAAACGCCCTGACGATCCGCCTCGAGGAGATCGACTACGCGACTGGGGATGTGATCTTCCGCCAGGGCGATGAAGGCTCGTCTCTCTTCATCATCGAAGATGGCGCTGTCGATATCGCGTATGGGGATGGGCCGGGCAACATCGTCCTGGCGACGCTCTTTAACGGACAGTATTTCGGAGAGCTGTCGCTGTTCGACGGAGCACCGCGCTCGGCGACGGCAATCGCGGTGAAGGCGACGCAGTTGATCCGGCTCGACCGCGACGATCTCGTCGATTTCGTCCACAAGAATCCGGCCGCCGCCCTGCGCATTATCTCGGAGATGGGCGATCGCCTTCGCCAGACCAACGAGCTGATGTCGCGTCAGGTCTCGCGCAATGTCCTGGAAGAGCAGGAAGAGAGCCTGACTCTCGGACAACGCATCGCCGATCGCGTCGCGTCGTTCGGCGGCTCGTGGACATTCATCATCATCTTCGGGATCCTGATGTCCATCTGGATGTCGGCCAACGTTGCGCGCATGGCCACGTTCGATCCGTATCCGTTCATCCTGCTCAACCTGGGACTGTCGACGGTGGCCGCGCTTCAGGCACCCATCATCATGATGAGTCAGAACCGCCAGTCGATGAAGGACAAGCTGCTCGCCGAGAACGACTATCAGGTGAATCTCAAAGCGGAGATGGAGATCGCGGCGCTCCTGCGCGGCCAGTCCGAGCTGCTGGCGCGGCTCGCCGTCGTGGAGCATACGATCGGCCGGCGCAACAACGGATCGTGAACTTAAGGGTCTGCCCACCCGGTCGTCAGGCCGTTCGCATCCACTCCTCGGTCCCGCCCTGCACGTTGACCACATTCGCGAATCCTGCGCGCGCGAGAATGCTGCAGGCGATCGACGAGCGATACCCGGCCGCGCAGATGACGGCGAGAGGCTGGTCTGCGTCGATCTCGTTCAGACGGTCGGCAAGCTCGTCGAGCGGGATGTTCCGCGCGCCCGGCACATGACCATCATCAAACTCGCCGCGCCGGCGAACGTCGAGCACGGCCTGCGGCGTGTCCCGCAACGCGCGTGCGGTGATCTGCGCGATCGAGGACCTGGGTAGTCCGTCGCAGGATGTGATGAAGCCTTCCACCGACTCGATCCCCACCCGCGCCAGCCGCAGGACCGCCTCGGATGCGCCCGCAACGTCCTCCGCCATCACGGCGATCGGCGTGTCGAAGGGCAAGAGCGTGCCGGCCCACGAGGCAAAGCTGCCATCGAGACCGATGTTGATGGACCCCGTGACGTGGCGTGAAGCGAAAGCGTCCGCGTCACGCACGTCGAGGATCAGCGCCAATGGGTCGAGCATCTCCGCGCTCAACGCGCGAGCCGGCAGGTCGCGCAACGGGCGTGGTCCGCGCCGGTTCATCTCCGCGTCGAGCGGGAAGTAACGGGGAGGCTCCGCCAGCCCGGTCGTCATCGCCGTGACGAACTCCTGGCGGCTCATCGGCTGCAGCGCCCAGTTGGTCCGCCGCTGCACGCCGATCGTCGACGACGTGTCGCTGGAGATGTTTCGTCCGCATGCGGAGCCAGCGCCGTGCGCCGGCCAGACTTCGACGTCGTCCGGCAGCGTCAGGATCTTCGTGTGCAGCGAGTCGTACAACATGGACGCCATCTCATCCGAGGTGTAACCACGCCCACCGGCGAGGTCGGGACGGCCGACGTCGCCGATGAAGAGCGTGTCACCTGTCAGCACCTTTGTCGGATGGCCATCCTCAATCACCAGCCACGAAATCGATTCCGGCGTGTGTCCCGGCGTCTCGAGTGGCCTCAGCTGCAAGCCGCCGAGTTGCAGGATGTCGCCCTCGTGAACGCCCCGGTGCGGGAACTCGACGCCGGCGCGCGCGCCGAAGACGATCTCCGCCCCGGTGCGCGCGGCCAGCTCGCGGTGACCGCTGACGAAGTCCGCGTGGAGGTGAGTCTCGATCACGTACCGGATGGTGATCCCGAGGCGGGTTGCGGCCTCGAGGTAGTGATCGACGTCGCGCTGGGGATCGATGACCGCGCCCTCACCATCGTCCGCGATCAGGTACGACGCGTGAGCGAGACAGGAGAGGTAGAACTGCTGGAAATGCATGATGGTCTTCGTCCGGCGCGTGAAGCGACCGAGGTCCTAGCGCCAACTCATTTCAAAGGAGCAGTGGCCGTCGCCCAGTGTGGTGCACTTGGTTTCGACGACGACCGCATCGGTGCCGCCGTGGCGCAGGATCGACTCGAGATAGAAACCGACGGCGCTGGCGCAGTAGATCGGGCTATGGACCGTGTAGTCGCTGCAGATCATCCGGCCACCGTTCGGCGTTTGCTCGAACCGCACATTGCCGAATTTTGAAAACTGACTATGGAAGAGAGCCTGGTTTTCAAAAAACTTGACCAGCTCCGTGCTGTCGAGCGACTTGTAGACGCGTCCGATCCCGAGCTCCGCGGACGCCGCCCCGATCAGAGCCAGGACGTTCGGATATTTCTGTTTGAACGTTTCATAGATGGTGCGATCGAGCTCCACCACGGAGGCGAATTCGCACCAGCTCGAGGCGAGCGGAGTCTTGAGGTAACTGGCGGTTCGCGGTGTGAGTTTCGTCAGAACATCGGCGAAGCCCTCGTCGCCGGAAATTTCCATCAGAAACTGTTTTCGGCCTCCGAACATCACGCCTTTGACCTTGGCGCTGTCGGGATTGGGTCCGACGAGTACTTCTTTTCCTTCGAGGCGGGGGAGGGGAGCGGAGGGGCCTTTTCGTTGGAGGAGGAGTGACATGAGGGTGGGGATTGTAGCCCTGAAATTCGGAACGACTTGACAGTGGTGTGACACAAGCCTACATTGCGCGCACACATACAACAAACCGACCGGTCGGACGGTAACCCGCCCGGCCTGACAGGAGATGCCGATGCCGCGCAAGCTGATCTTCGCTGTCCTCGCCATGCTGTTGGCGATTCCCTCCTTTGCTCAAATCGACAAGGCGACCATCGAAGCCGTGGCGCTCGATCAGGCGAAGGCACCGCTCCCCGGCGTCACCGTCACGGCTCGCCGTCCGGAAACCGGCTTCGAAATCGTGGATGTGACTGATGCTGCCGGCGTCGCGCGTTTCAACGCGCTCTCGCCCGGCAAGTATCAGATCTCGTTCGCGCTGGAAGGCTTTGCTCCCGTGAAAGAGCAGAACCTGACGTTGCTGGTCGGCCAGACGACGAAGATCGCCGTCACGCTCCAGCAATCTGCCAGTGAGACGATCACAGTCACCTCGGCCGCGCCGATGGTGGATGTCCACAAGACTGACTCGTCGACGAACATCGTTCCCGAGCAGATCGAATCGCTGCCGGTCGCCGATCGCGACTTTCAGAAGCTCGCATTCATCACGCCGGGCGTGCAGCGCGAGCGTGGCGGGTTCCGATTTATCAACGGCGGCCCTGTCGTCGGCGCCGGCGGCAATGCCTCCCAGACGACGATTTTCGTGAACGGCGTCGATCTCACGGATCAGGTCAACGGCCAGTCGCGCGCTCGGTTCAGCCAGGATGCGGTCCGCGAATTCCGGGTCATCTCCAACCGCTTCGATCCTGAAATCGGCGGTTCGGCGGGCGGTGCGATGTCGATCGTGACCAAGTCCGGCACGAATGATCTGCACGGCACCGTCTTCGGTTTCTTCCGCGATGCCTCGCTCCGCGAGAAGGGAGCGCTCGACCTCAAGAAGAACAACGACTACTCGCGTCACCAGCTCGGCTTCACGCTCGGCGGTCCGATCACGCACGACAAACTTTTCTACTTCGCCTCCGTGGAGCAGATCAACGAGAAGAACATCGTCCTTTTCCGTCCGGGCGGCGCCTACACCTCGCTGGCCGCGGACATCAGTCATCCCTTCAAACAGACGCTTCTCTACGGCGGCCTCGACACGAACATCAACGCGAAGATGACGGCCGGCTTCAAGGCGGTCTACGAGGATTACAGCGAGGACAACTTCCGCGTTGGTGGCGTCGCCGACCCGTCGTACGGCCAGACCCTGGAGCGCAAGAACTGGAACGGGACGTTCGAGCACAACACGTCAGTTTCCAACTCGACCTCGAATGAAGCGCGCTTCCAGTTCGGACACCGCCGCTTCTACGAGCCCACGAACACCCGCACCGGTCCGGCCATCTGGTTCTCGTCAGGCAACACGCTGCAGACCGGCACCAACATCCTCGGCGATCTCCTCGGCGACGGAAGCACGTTCGAGCTTCGCGACACGATTCATCACAGCCTGACGATCGGCCGCTCGTCGCACGACTTCAAGGCCGGTCTCTCCGCACAGCACGTCCACGAGCGTCTGCGCATCGACACCTATCAGAACGGCCTCTTCCTCTACCTCACGGATACGACCGCGTTGCCGCTTGCGTACGCCTACGGTGTCGGATCATCGGACGTAGCCAAGAGCACCAACATTTATGGCGGATTCCTCGAAGACGCGTGGCGTCCGAATGCGAATCTGCTGGTCAACGCCGGCTTTCGCTACGACCTCGATACAAACGGAAACAACCCAGGCTTCACGCACCCGCTGGTGACTTCGCCGCGCAAGAAGGACACGAACAACATCCAGCCGCGCGCGTCATTCACTTATGACGTGAAGGGCGACGGTACGAGTGTCGTTCGCGGCGGCGCAGGCAAATTCGACGGCCGCTTCCTCCTCGTTCCAGCTCTGTCGGAGCTGCAACAGAACGGTGTGACCGGCGGGCGTGTGACGTACACCCGCATCAACGGTGCACTGCTCGGATTCCCGACGCTAGCGCTCGACCCGAAGAATCCGACCACGACAGGCATCGTCTCCAAGCCCGCGATCGCCCTTCTGTCTCCGACCTACAAGGCGCCCGAGGCGACGCAGGCATCGCTGGGATACACGATGAAGCTTGGTGAGTCGCGCATGTTCCTCGACACGGAAGGCATCTACGTCAAGGGGACGAACGAGATCGTCATTCGCGACGTGAACTGGAGCGGTAACGCTACCCACGTCCGTCCGAACAAGACCTTCGATCAGATCAACGAGTACACGAACGACGGCCACTCGCAGTACAAGGCTCTCGTCCTCAGCTTGAATGGCAGCGTGCGTAAGAACGACCTCGTCACGGCTTCGGTGACGTTTGCCAACAAGAAGAACATCAGCGACGACTTCTCTCCCGACTTCCCAACCGGCTACCCGAACGATCCGGCGGATATCGGCCAGGAGTACGGCCGCGCCCGCGGCGATGAGCGTCTTCGTTTCGTCCTCAGCGGCGTCTTTCACGCGCCGTGGGCGACGACCATCGCACCGATCATCGAATACGGTTCGGGGCAGCCTTGGACGACTCGCCTCGGCTACGACTACAACGGCGACGGAAAGAACTCCGACCGTCCGGCCGGGGTCGGCCGCAACACGAACAACGGGCCAAAATACAAGAACATCTCGCTCCGACTGACGAAGGACATCGCATTCAGCGGCTACGGCTCGCTGCAGGCGATCGCCGAGGGCTTCAACCTCGCGAACTTCAAGAACTACGACGTACAGTCGGTTTCCGGAGGCAAGTTTCTGGGCGGTCCGACAATCACCGTCCCGACTACCGTTGCGGTTGCCAACCCGAACTACGGCAAGTTCCTGTCGACGCTATCGGCCAGAGAGTTCCAGCTCGGTCTGAGGTGGGTTTACTAACCAGTATCCGCGCTCTGGACGATCGCTCTCACCCGGCCTTCGGCCACCCTCTCCCCGCGATGCGGGGCGAGGGACTGGTCGAGGTGGCGTACACGGCAGATTCGGGCTTGCACCGGTGGCGCGGAGGACAGCATCAATGGACCTCAATTTACGAGAAAAGGTAGTCATCGTTACGGGTGGTGCGGCCGGAATCGGGCGTGCCACAGTGGAACGCTTTACTGCGGAAGGGGCCACGGTCGTGGCGTGGGACGTCACCACCGATCCGAAGGTTGACGTCACGGACGCCAGCTCGATCCAGCGCGCTGTCGATGACGTGATCGCCCGCTACGGAACGATCGACGTACTCGTCAACAACGCCGGGATCGTTCGCGACGCGCAGCTCATCAAGTGGAAGGACGGTGTCGCCGGCATGATGGACGACGCCGCATTCGACGCTGTCATCAACGTCAATCTCAAAGGCGTGTTCCTCTGCACCCGCGCAGTGGTTCCGCACATGATCAAGGCGCAGCGCGGCGTGATCCTCAATGCGTCTTCGATCGTCGGGTTGTACGGAAACTTCGGCCAGACCAACTACGCGGCGACCAAGGCCGGCGTGATCAGCTTCACCAAGACCTGGTCGCGCGAGCTCGGCCGGTACAACATCCGCGTCAACGCAGTGGCTCCCGGCTTCATCGCCACGGAGATGGTGCGGGCCATGCCGCAGAAGGTCGTGGAGTCGATGTCGGCGAAGACCCCGCTGGCGAAACTCGGCGAACCGGATGACATCGCCAATGCCTATGTCTGGCTGGCCAGTGATGCCGCGAAATTCGTGAGCGGCGCAGTCCTATCGGTCGATGGCGGCCTGGTGCTCGGAACGTAATGCACGCAAACATCCTCTCCACCGGCTCCTATCTGCCGGAGATCAAAGTCACGAATGACGACCTGCGTGCCCGCTTCAATGCGACCGCGCCCGAATTCGTGGACAAGATGGAAGCCTCGACCGGAATCCTGACCCGCTGGTGGGCGCCGGAGGACATGGTCACCTCCGACCTCGCGGTCAACGCGTCGCGGATCGCGTTGGCGCGGGCCGGGAAGACCGCGGCCGACATCGACCTCATCATCGTCGGGACCGACTCGCCGGACTACATCACTCCCGCCACATCCGTCATCGTGCAGGCGAAGCTCGGTGCGAAGAACGCCGGCACGTTCGACGTCGGTTGCGCCTGTGCCTCGTTTCCCACGGCCTTTGCCTCGGCCGCAGGGATGATGGCGACGAACACGCAGTTGAAGACCGTGCTCGTCATCGGTGTGTATCTGATGCACAAACTGACCGCGGCCGACGATCCGATGATCTTCTTCTACGGAGACGGCGCGGGGGCGGCAGTCCTCGAGCAAAGCGACCAGCAGGGGTTCATCTCTTCGGCGTTCCGGGCGGACGGGTCGTATGCGCCGCGCTGGGCGATCCATGCAGGTGGCACCGTGGAACCGACGACCGAGGAGTCGATTCGCGGTGGGAGAACGCGGGTCAAGATGTACGACCGCTATCCTCCGGAGATCAACAACGAAGGGTGGCCGATCGTCGTGCGTCAGGTCGCGAAGAATGGCGGATTCGCCCTCGACGACATCGACTTCATCATCTTCACGCAGGTGCGGAGACCGACGATCGAGCTGGTCATGAAGGATCTCGGGATTCCGATGGCGAAGACGCACATGATCATGGAGACCGTGGGCTACACCGGCTCGGCCTGCATTCCGATGGCTCTCGACAGCGCTCTGCAGGAGAAGAAGATCAAGCCGGGTGACCTGGTCGTGCTCATCGGCTCTGGCGTCGGGTACAACCAGGCCGGAGTGGCCTTCCGCATCGCCGCCGATGGAGCGAGACTCTTCGTGCCATGAAAATCGTCGCCGCACTGGCCGTCCTTCTAGTCGTCGCCTTCGTGGCGACCGCGACGTACGCCCGCCGCCATCCACTCGAGGCGTTCGTGAAGATGACGCGCCGGGGGCTGGTTCGTGCGGGGATGACACAGAGAGCCGTCGATGTCGATGGCAATCGCGTCGTCTACTTCGTCGGTGGCAAAGGAGAGCGAACGATCGTCCTCATCCACGGGGTGAATGACCAGGCGGGTTCGTGGGTCTCCGTCGTGCGGCCGTTGATGACCGATTCCCGCGTGGTCGCGATCGACCTTCCCGGTCACGGCCAAAGCGCTCCTGCCACCGGGCCGCTTCCGATGCCGTTGATGGTGAACGCGGTGCAGACCGTAGTCGACCGGGAGTCGCCGGACAAACCGGTGGTGCTCGTCGGCAATTCGATGGGTGGCTGGGTGAGCATGCTCTACGCCGCCGACCATCCGGCGCGCGTTTCCCGGCTCGTGCTCGAGGATGCCAGCGGCATGTCGTGGGACGTGAGTCACGTACCGATGTTCCCGAAGACGCGCGAGGAAGCACTGACGCTGCTGCATCTGGTCCACGGTCCGGACACTCCCATTGCCGGTTACCTCGTCGATGCCGTCTTGCGCGACGCCGCAACGATGCCGCAGGCGCGCGTGCTGCAAGCGGGCGTCGTGTTCGCGGTCGTCGACACACGGCTGCACGACATCACGATGCCCGTGACCATGATCTGGGGAGCGCACGACGGCCTGCTCCCGCTTGCCTATGCCGATGCGTTGCGAGCTCACCTGCCGGGTTCGACGCTGCACGTGATCGACAGTGCGGCGCACGTTCCGCATCGCCAGGCACCGGCGGAGTTCACACGTATCCTGCGTGAGGCACTTCCGTGATCTTCGGCGGTGACCTGCTCGCCGAGCGGGCTCGCCTCACGCCCGGCAGCGTTGCCATCGTCATCGCCGAGACGGGCGAACGGATCACCTACGCGGATCTGAACAGGCGCGCGGAACACGCCGCAGCCGCCGTGGTCGCTGCCGGTGTTGCACCCGGCGAACGGTACGGAATCCTCTTTCACAATTCGATCGAGTTTCTCGCGCTCTTCTTCGCAGCGGCGAAGTGCGGCGCCATCGTCGTGCCGTTGTCGACCCGGGCCACCGTTCACGAACTGGAGCAGATCGTCGCAGACTGCGCGATGAGCGTTTTGTTCAGAGGCCCCGGGTTCGCTGCGTTGCAGGGTTGCCGCACTGCCGAGTTGCCCGCGTTCCCGAAACCGGAGCCCGGGCAGCCGGACAACCAGGAAACCTGGCAACCAGGTATCCCACCAACCGACGCCGAACAAACCTACTGCCTGCTCTACACCTCCGGAACGACTGGTCAGCCCAAGGGCGTGATGATCCCGAAACGCCAGCTCTACTGGAACGGCTATAACACCGCCGTGAACTGGGGACTCCGCGAGGACGACGTCTGCCCGATCTACACGCCGCTCTACCACGCGGGCGGGGTGGCGGCGTTTCTCATCCCGATCTTCACCGTCGGCGGGACCATCGTTCTTCATCGCGGCTTCGACGCCGCCGAGGTATGCAGGACGATTGAGCGCGAGCGCTGTACCGTCGTGCTCGGCGTCCCCACGACGCTGAAGATGATCATGGAGGTGCCGGAGTTCGCAACCGCGGATCTGAGTCATGTTCGCTGGTTCATCTCCGGCGGCGCTCCGCTCCCTCACTACATCATCGACGCCTACCAGAAGCGCGGCGTGGAGATGAAGCAGGGCTACGGGATGACCGAAGCGGGCGTGAACTGTTTCTCGATGACGGTCGAAGACGCCCGCCGCAAGGCCGGCTCGATCGGGAAGCCGATGCTGTTTACGGAGGTCCGCGTCGTCGGAGACAACGGTGAGGATCTCGCGGCTGGCGACATCGGCGAGATGTGGATTCGTGGCCCCCATGTGTCCCTCGGCTACTGGAACAACAGCGAAGCCACGCGGGCGGCCTTCGACGACGACGGCTGGCTGCATACGGGCGATCTCGCCCGCCGCGACGCCGAGGGGTTCTTCTACATCGCCGGACGCAGGAAAGAGATGTTCATCAGCGGTGGAGTCAATGTCTATCCCGCTGAGATCGAGGCGGCCCTCGTGTCGCATCCCGGTGTATCCGATGCCGCCGTGATTCCGGTGCCCGACGAGACCTGGGGCGAAGTGGCTGTGGCGTTCGTGGTCGGGAGCGCCGGAGAGCGGGAACTGAATACGTACCTCGAGGAGCGGATCGCCCGTTTCAAACTACCGAAGCGATACATTTTTCTCGAATCCCTGCCGCGCACACCCTACGGGAAAGTGGAGAAGGCGAAGCTCGTGAAGCGGCTGATACAGTGAGGCAGAGATGAATCAGGAAGAACGCTCCGAGCGTAGCCGGGCCCAGATTCTGGAGGCGGCTCTGAAGCTTTTCTCGCATCACGGCTACGGTTCCACGAGCGTGCGCGACATCGCCGAGGACGCCGGCGTCTCGAAGGGAAATGTTTACCACCATTTCCCTGACAAGGAGACGATCTTCCGCGAGTTGCTCGATCAATATTTCCTGGCCATGTCCAGTCCCGAGTTTCCGTTCAACCGCGCGCTTGCTACCGGAACGTTTCCGGAGAACCTGGAGGAGCTGGGTCGCGCGGCGCGCGAGACGGTGAAGGACTACCGCGAATACGTGGCGCTCATCTACGTCGACGTCGTCGAGTTCGATGGAACGCACATCCGGAAGTTCTACGCGGACATGGCGCTGCGGTTCGACGCCTTCATGAAAAAGAACGGCATGGAGGACGCGCTGGCCGGCCGGCTCCAGGATGGGCTCTCTCCGATCTCGGCCGTCATGCTGGCCACCCGAATCTTCTACAACTACTTCTCCATCGAGATCCTCTTTGGTGTGAAGGAACATTTCGGAAAGAACACGGATGAGGTGGTTGGCGAGATCTCGCGGATCCTCCGTCACGGGATGCTGCGGAACGGCACTCCAGCCTAGCGCTGCCGGGCTGCCAGCTCAGGCGGCGCAATCGCCACAGACCCGTAACGGCATCCGGCTGTCATTTCGGGCATTCTGTCCGTTCGATACCGGGAGATTTCATTCACATGCGCTGCTTCGGCCGCGTTGCGTTCTTCCTTCTGCTCGCAACGGGCTCCGCGTTCGCACAGGTCAGGGAAACGATCGACGTTCACGTCGTCGAGGTGCCGGTTACGGTCGTCGATCGCAGCGGCAACCCCGTGCGCAACCTCACCGCGGCGAATTTCGAGATTCTCGACGGCGGAAAGAAGCGGCCGGTCACAAACTTTGATGCGATCGACTTCGCGTCGGAGGCCGTCCGGACCACGTCGCAGCTGAACCCGTCTGCGCGGCGCAATTTCATCCTGCTCTTCGATACCTCCTTTTCCTCCCCAGTCGGAAGAAGCAAGGCTCAGGAAGCGGCCCGGAACTTCATCGCACGCGGAATGGGCCGCCGTGACCTGGCCGCCGTGGCGACCGTCGATGTCGACCGCGGCTTCCGGATGGTCACCTCGCTCACCACCGATCGAAACCTCCTCGGTGCCGCCATTGCCAATCCACGCACCTTCGTCTCGGCGGATCCGCTGCGCATCGCCGGGAGCACCGTTCTCGAGACCGCACCGACGGATACGTCGGTACGCGCGGACGTCAACGCCGTCGACGACTTCGCGGCCGACATTGCCCGGGGTGAGAAGAAGCTCAACGATCAATACAACCGCACCCGGATCGAGCGCCAGCTCCATCTCCTCTCCGACATCGGCCGGACCCTGCGCGTGCTTCCCGGGAGGAAGCAGATCATCCTCTTCTCGGAAGGGTTCGACCCCCGCCTCGTCCGCGGGCGCGACGCGCACTCGGGAACCGACGAGCAGGACGACGCATCGCAGACGATGTCCGGCAATGTCTGGCGCGTCGATACCGACGCCCGCTATGGCAGCTCCATGACGATGACGCTCGTCGCAGAGATGGCCAGGAGCCTGCGGGGATCCGACGTCGTGCTGCACGCGGTCGACATCCAGGGCGTTCGCGTCCAGAACGATGAGAACGGAGCGCGCATCAACTCCAACGACGCACTCCACTTACTCTCCCGGCCCACCGGCGGAGAAGTCTTCAAGAACTCGAACGACATCAACTCCGATCTTCTGAAGATGATGCACGCGCAAGACGTCGTCTACGTTCTTGGATTTCGCGCAGCGTCCACGAACGACGGCAAGTTTCACGAGTTGTCCGTGCGGGTCACCGGGGTGCCGGGTGCGCGTGTCTTTCATCGGGCCGGCTACTACGACTCGGGCGGGGAGAGCGCGCTGGAGCGCTCGCTGTCGAACGCGGAGATCGTCCTTAACGACATCCCGCAGAACGACGTCGTCGTGTCCTCGCTGGCGGCGGCATTTCCAGCCAGGAACGGGAGCGCGCTGGTGCCGCTGGTCATCGACATCACGGCGGAAGGGCTCCTTCGCGGTGCGACCGCGTCCTCGCTCGTGGCCGAGGTTTACGTCTATGCCTTCGACGACCAGGGGGTCGTGCGCGATCGGACGTTTCAGCGTCTCACCATCGATCGCGAGCGGATGGGAGCGCACCGGGGGATCAAGTATTTCCCGACTCTCCGACTCGCGCCGGGACGGTATGCACTCAAGACGCTCGTCCGCGTCGCAGGGACGGAGCGGAAGGGGTTTTCCCGAACGGATGTCGACGTTCCCGCTCCTTCGGATGTGGCCGTGCTGCCGCCGATGTTTCTCGATGACCCCGCATCGTGGATCGTGGTCCGGGGAGAATCGCATGACCAGGGCGCGCCGTATCCATTTCACATCAACGGCGAGCCGTTCATGCCCAGCGCCAGCGCGGACGTGTCCAACGGACAGAGCCGGCGGGTCGCGCTGTTCGTCTTCAACGTCGAGCCGGACGAGCTGTCGTGGGAAGTTACGGCCATGGACGCTCACGGTTCCCACACCGGGACTCCCGCCATCGTCAAACACCTGCAGGGCCAGGATGTAGTCAAGGTTGTCTTCGACTACGCTCCGGCCGAATTACAGAGGGGTCCGGCATCGTTCGACATCACGGTGCACAAGAAGGGTTCGAGCGACGCGCGGAAGGTCAGCGTGCCGCTGGTGGTGCGATGACGAAGCGGGCGGGCATCGAGGCCACGCTGGATCCGATCAAGGAGATTTCCATGAGATTTCGAACCATTGTGATGCTCGTGGCGTTCGCGTCGTCCGCGTCCGCTCAGTTGCGGGAGACCGTCAACGTCAATGTCGTCGAGGTCCCGGTGTCCGTCGTCGACGCCAGCGGAAACCCGGTGCGCGGATTGACCGCCGCAAACTTCGAGGTGTACGACGGCGGCAAGCGGCAGACGATCACATCCTTCGACAAGATCGACTTCGGATCGACCGAGAGGGTCGACGCGATCTCACCGCTCAACCCCGCCGCCCGCCGCTCGTTCCTCCTGCTCTTTGACCTGGGGTTTTCCACGCCGAAGTCGCTTGTGCGCGCGCAGGAGGCAGCCCGCAATTTCGTCAAGACCGCAGTGCAGCCACGCGACCTCGTCGGCGTCGGTACGATCGACAACGATCACGGATTCCGGCTGCTGACCGCATTCACGTCCGATCGCGATCTCGTCGAATCCGCGGTTGCGGATCCGAGCACATTCCGCGGCAACGACCCGCTGCAGATCGCCAACAAGACGTTCGTCGCCGACCTCACGAATGGCGACAGCGCGAAGACTCCCGGCACTGGCGAGCCTGGCGGCCAGGGAGCTGCCGCCGCTGCCTCGGAGATGGCGGAGAGGCAGCAGCAACTGACACACAGCAACGAGCAATACGTCCGCACCCGCGTGGAAAAGCAGGTCGACTACCTCGGACAACTCGCCAAGACGCTCCGCGCCGTTCCGGGCCGCAAGCAGGTCATCCTCCTTTCGGAAGGATTCGACGCCAAGTACCTGCAGGGCCGCGACGTGCGGGACACCGAAGGCGCCGCCCGCGACAACGACGCGGTGATGTCGGGGCAGTACTGGAAGGTCGACAACGACGCGCGCTACGGCAGCACGTCCAGCCTCTCGATGCTCGACCGGATGGCGCAATCCTTCCGCGCGTCTGATGTCGTCCTGCACGCCATCGACATCCAGGGCGTGCGCGTCCAGAACGACGTCACCTCGGGCTCGAACTTCAACTCCAACGCGGGACTGTTCGTCATCTCCCGCCCCACCGGCGGAGAAGTGTTCCAGAACTCGAATGACCTCCGGAACAACTTCGCGCGCATGTTGCGCGCGCAGGAAGTCGTTTACGTCCTCGCATTCCAGGCCCAGGCCTCGACCAGTGGCAAGTACCACGATCTGAAGATCAAGCTGGTCAACTCCGGCGGACGCCTCAACTACCGCACCGGCTACTATGAGAGCGGCGGCGAGACGACGACCGAGCGCGCGCTCACCACGGCCGAAGTGATCGTCAACGACATCCCGCAGGACGATGTTCATGTCGCCGCATTCGCCGCCCCGTTTCCTGCGGCGGATGGCAACTTCCAGGTTCCGCTTATCCTCGACATCAGCGGCGTCGACCTGGCCCGGTACGCGAAGGGAAGCACGGCATCCGCCGAGATCTTCATCTATGCATTCAACGCGGAAGGGGTCGTCCGCGACCGTCTCTACCAGCGCCTGACGCTCGACATGAAGAAGGTTGGTGACCGATTGAAGAGCAGCGGAGTGCGGTACTACGGCACGCTCATCCTTCCCCCAGGAACGTACGCGATCAAGTCGCTGGTACGGGCCGGTGAATCAGACCGGAAGAACCCGAATGAGATCGAGAAGCGCGGCTACGCGCGCACCAACGTCGTCATCGCCCCGAAAGAGGGCCACATTACGGTGTTGCCGCCGATTCCGATCGATGAGCAGCCGAAGTGGCTACTCGTCCGGGGAGCGGAACGGGGTGCGGCCGGGCCGTATCCGTTCGAATTGAACGGGCAGAACTTCATCCCCAGCGCCACCGCATCGAACAAAGTGGCGGTGGTCGTTTACGGTGCGACAGCGAACGAATTGACGTGGGAGACGACTCCGAAGACGAAGCTTCTCGGGACGATTCCGATCGCGGGAGGCACGAAACTCGTTCTGCAGCTGGATGATCCGGCACCGGTTTCCGTATTGCAGGTCACTGTGCACAAGAAGGGGCTGGCCGAGGCAGAGACCAGTTTCGTCGCGGTCGAGAGGCCGTAGCATCGGATGCGCGTTCGTTGGATGTTTGCCGTCGCGTCTCTTCTCGCTGGTCCGGCGTTCGCGCAGGGCGGATCCACGATCAACGTCCACGTCGTCGAATTGCCGGTGACGGTGCTCGACGCGTCGGGAAATCCTGTGCGAGGGCTGACGGCCGAAAACTTCGCGCTGTACGACGAGAAAAAGAACCAGCCGATCACGTCGTTCGATGCCGTCGATTTCGCGTCGGGCGCGCCGGTCAGCGCGATCGCGCCGATGAATCCAGCCGCACGCCGTTCCTTCGTCCTGCTCTTCGATCTCGGCTTCACCTCTCCGCGGTCGTTGTCGCGTGCCCAGGATGCGGCGCGGCGTTTCGTGAATGAAAGCGTTGGTGCCCGCGATCTCGTCGCCGTGGGCACGGTGGATCCGGACCGCGGCTTCCGGTTCACGACGGCGTTCACCACCGATCGCCAGCTGCTGGCGTCCGCGATCGAGAACCCGGCCCTGTTCCACGGCGCCGATCCGTTGCAGCTCTCGAATCAGACCGTCGTCTGGTCCGGCCCCGTGGGGTCTGACTCTCCCGGATCGGCTCCGGTCATCGAGAGCAAGGGTCACGCGGCGGATGGCGATCAGCACGCGCGCGACCTTGCCGACTCGAGCACCGGGCAGAACGAGATCGCCGTCCGGCAACGGATCGAGCGGGAGATCGACTCGATTGGCAAACTGGCGCGGTCGCTGCGGGTGGTGCCCGGTCGCAAGCAGGTGGTCCTCCTTTCGGAGGGATTCGACCCGCGCCTGCTTCAGGGATTCGATGCCCGTGCGTCCAAGGAACAGACTCGACTCAGCAGCCAGATCGTGCACGGGAACCAGGAAAAGATCGATACCGACAAGATGTACGGCAACTCCGCCGCCATGGTGCGGCTGAGCCACATGGCCACAGCCTTCCGCGAGGCGAACGTAGTTCTTCACGCCATCGACGTCCAGGGCGTGCGTGTGCAGAACAATCTCGACGAAGGTTCGATCATCAACTCGAACGGCGGACTGTTCCTCGTGTCGCGGCCGACCGGCGGCGAGGTCTTCGAGAACTCGAATGATCTCCACAGCGACTTTGCCCGCCTCCTTCGACAGCAGGAAGTCGTGTACATCCTGGGGATTCATTCGCCGGACAACGCGCCGGGCACGTTTCACGACATCACCGTCAAACTTGTGAACGCACCACCCGGTGCGCGGGTGGCGCAGTCCGCCGGCTACTTCGAGCGCGGGCGCGACAACCCGGTCGAACGCGCGCTGAGCAATGCCCAGATCATCATCAACGACATTCCGCAGAACGATCTCCGGCTGCACGTGCTGGCAACGCCGTTTCCCCCCGAGCCGACCAGCAATATCGCTCAGGTACCGGTCATCATCGACATCAACGGCGCCGATCTGATCCGGGAGACGAGCGCGACGATGGGTGGCGCCGACGTCTTCATCTATGCCTTCGACAGCGCGGGAATCGTGCGCGACCGGCTCTACGACCGCGTCACGTTCGAGATCGCAAAGGTCGGCCAGAAGGTCCGCTCAACCGGGATTCGCTACTTCGGGACGTTGATGCTTCCGCCCGGCAGTTATGCGCTGAAGGTGCTCGTCCGCACCGGAGACCCCGACCGCGGCGCGGACGACGCGATCGAGAAACGAGGCTACGCGCGAGTCAACGTCGCCGTCCCCGCGGAAGGGCAGATCGCCATCCTCCCCCCGATTCCCATCGATGAAGACGGGAGCTGGCTGCTCGTGCGCGGCAACCGGGGCCAGGATGCGCACTACCCGTTCGAATTCGGCGGCCGCACCTTTTTCCCCACAGCGACGGCAGATCTGAGCGCAGGACCGCGCAGGATCGCGCTCTTCATTTTCGGTGCGCATCCGGCAGACCTCAGTTTCGAGACCAGGCCACGGACGACCGTTCTGGGCCTGACCGAGAGCGACGGCGCAACGAAGGTCGTGCTGCAACTCGATCGCGCCGACGGGGCTTCGGCCCTCGACGTCACGATCTTCAAGAAGGGGATTGCAGCAGGCCAGCACACGAGCATCCCGTTGATGTAGCGCCCCGCGCTTGATAGCCTCGTCACCATGGCAGAGACTTGGACCCGGCTTCACGACTTTCAGGACATCAAGTACGAACGCACCGAGGATGGGATCGCGAAGATCACGATCAACCGGCCGGAGGTGCGCAACGCATTCCGGCCCCTGACCGTGAGCGAGATGAAACAAGCCCTCGACATGGCCCGCGACGATGGCGAAATCGGTGTCATCGTCCTGACGGGAGAAGGACCGGACGCCTTCTGTTCCGGCGGCGATCAGCGCGTCCGCGGCAAGGGTGGCTATGTCGATCCGAAGGAGAAGATCCCCCGGCTGAACATCCTCGACGTGCAGAAGCAGATTCGCAGCATGCCCAAGCCGGTGGTGGCGATGGTGGCGGGGTACGCGATCGGCGGAGGACATGTGCTGCACGTCGTTTGTGATCTGACCATCGCGGCGGAGAACGCACGCTTCGGCCAGACCGGGCCGCGAGTCGGGTCGTTCGACGCCGGTCTCGGATCCTCCTACCTGGCCCGGATCGTCGGACAGAAAAAGGCCCGCGAGATCTGGTTCCTCTGCCGCCAGTACGACGCGCAGCAGGCGCTCGATATGGGCCTCGTCAACACGGTCGTGCCCCTGGCGCGCCTCGAAGAAGAGACGATGACGTGGTGCCGGGAGATGCTCGCCCTCAGTCCGATGGCGCTTCGCTTCCTGAAGGCGGCGATGAACGCAGACTGTGACGGACAGCTCGGTCTGCTCGACTTCGGCGGTGACGCCACATTGCTCTACTACTTGTCGGAAGAGGCGCAGGAAGGGCGCAACGCCTACATCGAAAAGCGGAAGCCGGATTTCAAGAAGTTCCCGCGGTTTCCGTAGGTGGGATGTGTTGTCTTCTTGCCAGGTTGCCAGGTTGCCAGGTTGCCAGGTTGCCAGGTTGCCAGGTTGCCAGGTTGCTTGTGCGGTGGCGCGTTAGGAGTTTTCGCGGTCTGCTGGCGTGATCTGACTTCGTGACACCCCTCACCCGCACTCCGCTTCGCTCCGTGTCTCCCTCTCCCCGCTCAAGGGGGCGAGGGGTGCTCGATGATAAAGGGCACTTGGCAGGTTTCGTGGTGATCGTTTCTCTGCAACCCATAGGTCTCGCGCCTGGAAATTGAGATTCGAGAGGTATGGCTGAGTGAGAACGGATCCATGTTCTAAAATCGCGAGGTCCTTCCCGCGCAGCGGGGAGAAGGTGGCCGAAGGCCGGATGAGGGGCCGTGCAATCGCGCAACAGCAACCACAATCCGGCACCCCGGCAACGAGGCAAACCCAGGCAACCGCCAACTCGGCACCCCGGTAACCGACCAACCCGCAAACAATGCCCAACCCCTGGATCCTCGCCGCTCGTCCGAAGACGCTCGCTGCCGCGGTCACACCCGTGCTCGTCGGTACGGCGCTCGCCCGCGGCGTCGCGGCGGCGGCGCATTGGCCCTCGTTTCTCTTCGCGTTGCTCGGAGCGGTCTTCATCCAGATCGGAACGAACTATGTCAACGATGCGCTCGATTTCAAGAAGGGGGCGGACACCCACACGCGCCTCGGGCCCTTGCGCGTGTCTCAGGCCGGTCTGCTCGATGCCGACAGGGTTTTGCGAGGGGCCTACGCCTGTTTCGTGCTGGCGGCGTTGTGCGGGATTCCGTTGATTCTGCGCGGCGGGTGGCCGATCGCTGCGATCGGAGTGGCGTCGATCGTCGCGGCGTATGCCTACACCGGTGGCCCGTATCCCCTGGCGTATCACGGGCTCGGTGAAGTCTTCGTGATGATCTTCTTCGGCCTCGTCGCCGTCTGCGGTTCGTTCTATCTGCAGCGGTTGTCGCTCGACGTCACCGCATGGATCGGAGGGGTCGCCGTCGGTGCGCTGGCGGTGGTGATCCTGGCGATCAACAACCTGCGCGACATCGACAACGATCGAGCCAGTGACAAGCGGACGCTCGCGGCGCGCTTCGGGCCTCGCTTCGCTTTCGGCGAGGTCGTCACCGCGGCCCTCGTGCCGTTTGCCTGTGTCGTTGTGATCGCGTTGCTCCGGCACCAGTGGGCGCTCGCGATTCCGATGGCTGCGTTGATCCTCGCGGTCGCGCTGGTCGTAAGGGTTGCGCGGAGCGCTTGCGCGGAGCTGAATCGCTGCCTGGCGCTGGCTGGCGCGCTGGAATGGATCTTCGGACTGCTCTATGTCGTCGGAGTGGCCGTTGCCTGATCCGATCGACTACTGGCGTTACGAACTGCAACCAAAGCGGCGTCTCAGCGCCATTGCCGCCGAAGGCGCTCGACATGGTGCGCTGATCCGTCTCGGCCACGGATTCGCGGACGTTCATCCGTGGCCCGAACTGGGAGACGCATCGCTCGATCAGCAACTCGCGCTCCTGGCGCGAGGCGAGACGACACCACTCCTGCGCGCGTCGCTCACGTTCGCGGCCGTCGATGGCGCGGCGCGTCGTGCCGGCCGCAGCCTGTTCGAAGGGCTGACGATTCCTCCCAGCCATTGGCCGGGTTCCGATCCCCCTGCTGCATTCGACACCGTCAAGTTGAAGGGTGTCGGGCACGTTCCGGATGGTGTTCGCCTGCGCTTCGATTTCAACGCCACGATGACGGCAGATGAGTTTCTGCGCGTCGCCGAGGATCTTCCGCGCGACCGCATCGACTTCATCGAGGATCCCTGCCCCTATGATGCGGCGACGTGGCGCGACGTGCGCACGAGGACGGGGTTGCGGCTCGCGCTCGATCGCGCTGGTGTCTCGCAGCAGAATGACTCGGGCGGATTCGACGTGCTGGTCATCAAGCCTGCCGTGCAATCGATGCCGCACACAAGCCTGGAAGTCATCGTCACCTCCTACATGGATCACCCGATCGGACAACTCGCAGCGGCCTACACCGCGGCAGCCGCTGGGATCACGGCGACCTGTGGACTGGTGACGCACGTCCTGTACGAGAACGATCCGTTCATCGAGCGGATGCGCATCGACGGCACCCGGCTCGTGGCGCCGGAAGGGTCGGGCTGGGGATTCGACGACCTCTTGGACACTCTGCCGTGGAAACGCCTGACATGATCGACTTCGAGTCGAGCGCGTCGCACGTTCTTCTCAATCCGCGGATGCCTGCCGCGGAGCGCGAACGGCTGGAGAGACAGGTTCCGGATCTCGGCGCGCATATCTTCGTCGCCACATCCGGATCGACTGGCGACGTCAAGCTGGTGGCGCTCTCGAAGCGCGCGATCCTCGCGTCCGCCGCGGCGGTGGTTGAGCGCCTCGAGGTGACGCCGCGCGATGTCTGGGCCGCCGTCCTGCCTCCGTTTCACGTCGGCGGCCTCGGCGTCTACGCACGGTGTCATCTCTCCGGCGCGCGCGCAGCGCCGATGCCGTGGGACGTACGCGCCTTTGCCGAGTCCGATGCCACGATCGTCTCGCTCGTTCCGGCGCAGGTTCACGACCTGATCGTCGCCGGTGTTCGGCCGTCTCCCCGGCTGCGGGCGGTGATGGTCGGAGGAGGCGCATTCGACGTCGTGGGCGCGGAGCGCTGGCCGGTGCTGCCGAGTTACGGCATGAGCGAATGCTGTTCAACGATCGCCATCGAGAATCGGCTCCTGGCGCACCTCGATGCGCGGCGCGAGCCCGACGGCCGCCTCTCGTTTCGCGGCGCGTCGCTCTTCACCGGATACGTGACGGAAGCCGGTCTGGTCGATCCGAAGAGCGACGGCTGGTTCACCTCCGAGGATCTCGGGGAGGTTGAGGGAAGGCGTGTGACCGTGGAGGGGCGGGCCGGCGATTTTCTCAAGATCGGCGGAGAATCCGTCGATCTCAGACGGCTCGACCGCATCCTTTTCGAGCTGGCGGCCAATGCTGCTGCCCTCGTCGCCGTTCCCGATGAGCGGCTGGGCCATGTGCTCCATCTGGCGACCACGGTGGAGGCGTCGTTTGTGGGGGCGTTCAACGAGCGCGTTCTGCCGTTCGAGCGCATTCGCGCCATCCACCGTGTCGATTCGATTCCCCGCTCGCCCCTCGGCAAACTCCTGCGGTCGGAGCTCCTGAAGAGGATCGCGACGCCCTGAGGGTCAACGGGGGATTGGTATGACGCAGCGGGTACCATGTGCGCATGCTGCGCAGGCGGACCGCGCTCTGGATTGCGGCGGTGGCCGGCGTCGCCGTCACGCTGCTGCTGGCGTTCGATGTCCTCGATGCCGTCGAGCTTCCGGTTCGTGATCTTGGGCTCCGGCTCCTTCCTGCCCATGCCGCGGGATCGACCGTGGTAGTCGCGATCGACGAAGAGTCTCTGCGCACGATCGGCGCGTGGCCGTGGGATCGAGCGACGCTCGCCGCAATCGTGAATCGTGCGGCGGATGCCGGCGCCCGTGCGGTCATCATCGACATTCTTCTTTCCGACACGCGAGCGGGCGACGAACGGCTCGCCGCGGCGGCGCAGCGGCTGCCCGTCGTCGCGGTCGCGGTGATCGACGAACACGGCCGGTGGCTCCTGCCGGGGATTCCCCTCTCAGGTGCGATGGTGGCCGCGCACGGAAACTTCGAGCTGGATGACGACGGGATCCTGCGCAGGCTGTCGGCGACCAAGCAGAGCCAGGATCGGGCGCTGACCGCGTTGTCGGTCGAAGCGGCCTCACTCATCACCGGCGCGCCGGTTCGCGTCGGTCAATCGCTGGCACCCGCCTTCCGCACTGGCGCGGCATCGATTCCTGTGCTGCGGGCGGTGGATGTTCTTCGCGATCCCGCGCAAGGCTCGCCCATGCGCGGGAAGCTGGTGTTCGTCGGTCTGACCGCATTGGCGGTGGGCGATCGCGTGCTGACACCGACGACCGTGCGCCGTGTTCCCGATCCGGGTGTGATGGTGCACGCGGCGGCGACGGAGTCGATCCTGCGCGGCGACGTCCTTCACGAGTTGTCGCCGCTTCTCGCCGGCCTGCTCGCCGCCGTCGCGGTCGGCGCGATCATCTTGGCGCGGCGCAGGGTCGTGATGGCGCCCGTGGTCATCGTGGTCACGCTTCTGGGAGGAGCGCTTCTCCTCGCGGCCGGAATCTCCATTCCATTCGTGGCGCTGGTGGCGTCGTCGTCGATCGCGGCTGCGGTTGCCGAGACCGGAAGAATCACCGGCGCGTTGCGAGGAACCCAGGCCAGGTTCGCCGATCATCGCGAGCGCGATGCGGAGTCGAAGCGCGTCCTTGCGCACGAGCTGAAGACACCGCTGGCATCGATGCGCGGCCTCACGCAGCTACTGGGGCGATTCGAGCTTTCTGCGGCGGAACGAAAACGGGTCGCGTCGCTTCTCGAGCACGAAGCAGGGAAGCTGGAGACGCTCGTGGCGACGCTGCTCGACCTCGAACGCCTGCCGCTGCGCGACTTCGCATCGTCTTCGTCCGTCCTAGAGCTGGGAGATCTCGTCGCTGCGCGCCTCGCCTTTCTGCGCGCCAGCACCGACCGCATCATGTTCGTACCGGCTGATTCAGAAGTACTGGTGCGTGGCGACGCCGCACTGATCGAGCGCGTCATCGACAACCTCGTCGGCAATGCACTCAAATACACAACCGGACCCATCTCCGTGCACGTGGGAGGCAATCGCACACAGGCGGTCGTCGATGTCGACGATCGCGGAACGGGAATCTCGGATGAGGAGCGTGAGCGGATCTTTCAGCGGTTCGTGCGGGGGCGGAGCGCGGCGGGAACGCAGGGGCTCGGATTGGGTCTCTCGATGGTCGCGGAGATCTCGCGGTGGCACGGCGGTCTGGTCACGGTCGAGTCGCTGCACGAGGGCACTCGCTTCCGCATCACAATTCCCCGGCTCGCCGCTGCGGCGAATGCAGGAGTGATGTGATGGCGACGGTCCTCGTGGTCGACGACGATGCCGGAATCCGGGAAAGCGCGGCCATGGCGCTGGAAAAGACGGGTCTCCGCACTCTGCAGGCGGGCGATGTCAGCACGGCGCTGCAACTCCTCCACGCGCATCGGGTCGACGTCGTGCTCAGCGACATCTACATGCCGGGGGAAACCGGCCTGACGTTGCTGCAGGCAATCGCGGAGCGCCAAAATCCGCCGCGTGTGATTCTGATGACCGCGCGAGGATCGATCGAGACAACCGCGCTCGCGCAACGGATCGGAGCATTCGACTACCTCGCCAAGCCCTTCGATCTCCACGAACTGATCGCCCGCGTCCGCGCCGCACTGGCATCGAATGTCGACGACGAAGTCGAAGTGGAAGCCGGACCACCGTCGCGCATGATCGGTTCCCATCCATCGATGATCGCGATGTACAAAGCGATCGCGCGCGTGGCGTCACTCAGGATCCCGGTCGTGATCCTGGGCGAGAGCGGCAGCGGAAAAGAGCTGGTCGCGCAATCGATCCACGACCTCGGCGACCGGGTGGCCGGTCCCTTCATCGCCATCAACTGCGGTGCAATCCCCGATTCGCTCCTGGAGAACGAGTTGTTCGGCTCGACCCGGGGCGCATTCACTGATTCCCGTCAGGATCGCCGAGGTGCTCTCTCGCGCGCGGACGGCGGCACGCTCTTCCTCGATGAGATCGGCGACATCTCCCCCTCGTTTCAGGTCAAGCTCCTCCGCTTCCTGCAGGATGGCGTCGTCACACCTCTCGGATCCGAGAAAAGCCATCGCGTCGATGTCCGACTCATTGCAGCTACGCATCGGGATATCAAGCGGCTCGTGTCGGAAGGGACGTTCCGCGAGGATCTCTACTACCGCATGGCGGGATACGAGATTACGGTGCCGCCGCTGCGCGAGCGTACCTCGGACATCCCGATGCTCGCCGATCACTTCCGGCGGAAGGTGGCTGCGGAGATGAAGCGGGAGACGGTGCCGGGTCCGTCGCAGGCGGTACTCGATGTCCTTGCCGCGCATCGGTGGCCGGGCAATGTGCGGGAGTTGGAGCAGGTGGTCCGGCGTACCGTCATCGATACCGGCGCGCTCGTCGATGCAGCGGCTGCCGCCACCGCGTTGCGCGACATCGCCCCTTCGTCGGAACCGAGGATCGAGGTGCCGGTGACAGGGGCGGAAGGCGACCTGATGAGCCTGGAAGAGGCGGAGAAACGTCACATCGAGGCGGTGCTCCTGGCGACCGGCGGGAATCAGACGCAGGCAGCTTTCATTCTTGGCATCGAGCGCAAGACCCTTGCGCGGAAGATCAAGCGGCTCGATATTTCGCTCGAACCCTGAGGCCGTAATGAAGACATTCCTTGCA
This sequence comes from Thermoanaerobaculia bacterium, assembly GCA_038244715.1. GTDB lineage: Bacteria > Acidobacteriota > Thermoanaerobaculia > Gp7-AA8 > Gp7-AA8 > JADGNZ01. The sequence goes on along the minus strand of JBBRTE010000023.1, from coordinate 29,690 downwards.
TCACTGGCAATGCTTACGGCCGCCGCGGCAACCACGCCGCCAGCGGCGCCGGTCGTATACCGCTTCGACGACGTGAAGCGCACGGTCACGCTCAAGACTGCGACGAAAGAATCGCCGGCCGTGCGGGGGTCGCGGGCGGAGAGTGGAGACCACGTGCACACCGGCTGGTTCTCGTACGCGCTCATCGCAGCCGTGCCGCACAAGGCCCGGTTCGAGATCTTCAGCTCCACCGACGTGCGGCTCGCCGGCGGTACTCCCGGCGTGATTCTCGCGCTCGAGCGGGGTCGTGTTCATGCGATGTTCGACAAGATCACGGGCAACGAGCCGCGGATCGTGCAGACGCCCGGCGCGCTGCTCGCCGTGCGCGGAACGCAGTACAACATCGAAGTCGATGCCTCCGGAGAGACGATACTGGACGTGTTCGAGGGGACTGTGGAGATCCGTTCGACGCTGCGCCGCGAGCCGCTTCTGGTCCACGCCGGAGAGAGCTCGATCTTCAGCCGCCGCGAGCCTCCTCCCGATCAGCCGATGAGAACGCCTCCTGATCGCCGCCAGGATGCACCGGCGCGTCCGGGCGACGCGGAGCCACATGGCGGACGCGACGACCATGGCCGCCCCACCGGCGACCCGGGGACGCATGGTGTGCCGCCTCCCGGAGCGCAGCCTCCTTCTCCGCGTCAGGACCCTCCACACAGTGGTCCCGGCGGACACCACTGAAGACGGCTGCCGCCAAGACTGTATAATCCTCGCCTGTCTCCAACAATATGAGCGAGTCAGCAACGGCGGAACTGTCGGCCGTCCCGACCCCACGTCTCGGCGTTCAGGCCGTCCTGCGCACCGACGTGGGACTCGTGCGTTCCGAGAATCAGGACTTCGGCATGTACACCACGCCGCGGGAGGAGAGCCAGAGCCATCCCGGCGGCCGGCTGCTCGTCGTCGCGGACGGGATGGGTGGTCACCGCGGTGGTGCGACTGCCTCGCGTCTGGCCGGGGAAACGATCAAGGCGCAATACCTGGGCAGTGAGACCTACGACATCGCACAGGCCCTTCGCGAATCGCTGACTCGGGCCAACGCCAGGATTTTTTCCGAGGCGCAGGCGAATCCGGATTTGCGGGGGATGGGGACGACGACGTCGGCTCTTGTGGTCAAGAACAACCAGGCCTGGTTTGCCCACGTAGGCGACTCGCGTATCTACCTCGTGCGCGGCGGGGAGATCCGTCAGATCACGGAAGACCATTCGCTTGTCGCGTCGATGGTTCGCGAGGGACTGCTGACGCCGAAGGAAGCGGAGACGCACCCGCGGCGCAATGTGTTGCAGCGCTCGATGGGCGTCAGCGAAGACGTCGAGATCGACGTAAGGGGTCCGTTCGATGTTCAGGAGAACGACGTCTTCGTTCTCTGTAGCGATGGATTGCACGGACTGGTGAAAGAAGCGGAGCTGAATGAGATCGCTGTCCTGCCGATCGATCAGGCAGCGACGGAGTACGTTCGTCGTGCGCTCTCACGCGGTGCGCCGGACAACGTCACCGTCATCGTGGCGAAGATCGTTGCGATCGACGAGCCCGGAGACAGGACACTGATCGACGCCGACGAGACGCTGGCGGATCATCCATTCGACGAAACGCAGCGCGATACCGCGCCCATCGCTCCGTTGACGGACGACGTTGGGCCAGCCGAATCACAGATGGCCTCGGACCTTCCGGCCGCGGCAACACTGGAGACTCCGGTTGCGGAATCATTGATCGCCACGCCGGTCGCCGGTGACACGGTCGAGGCTCCGATCGTGGCCGATCGGCTGGAGAAGACCGTCGAGACGCCGATCGCCAGCAATGCGAAACGGGCGGCGGGTGGCTCGGTCCTCATGTGGGTGGTGATCATCGCGATTCTCGTGGGCGGTGCACTTGGCGCATGGATCTACTGGAATCATCAACACGGAGTCGCCACCACGACCTCTGCTCCTTCCCGGTAACATCCATGGCCGCCCCGCCACGCCTGCTCATCGTCCTCGTATTTCTCACCGCACTCGGCTGCCGCGGGGATGTCGCTCACCTCGATGAAGTGCAGAAGATGGCCTACGGCGTGAAGCCGGCGGTCGTTCGCATCAGCGCGTATGCCATCGCGCAATTTCGCTACACGCCCGCGGCGATCAAACTCATCGAGGCCGGGATGAAGCGGGATGGGTTCAACGCCGCGGCGCAGCGGCCGGCCTCCTCCGATGATCTGGTGGTTCCGACGGGCGCCGGTGGCTCCGGCAGCGGCTTCGTCATCCATCCCGACGGACTCATTCTCACGAGTGGTCACGTCGTGGAGCCGACGCGAAACAGCGCCGACCTCGATCGGGAACTGTTGCGGAACGGCGCCATCTCGGCGCTGATAAAACACTTTCCGGTCGACGACCTCCGGAAGCTCCATCGGACGGACGCCCTCGATCGCTACATCGCTGTCCTTGCGGGAACGGGCCGGCTCGAGAATCGTCTCGTGACGAATGAGATCGAGCTTTCGAACGGCGAAAAGCTGCCGTTTACGATCGACCAGTTCTCTCCTGCCCTCGCGCAGCACGGCACCGACCTGGCGCTGCTGCGCGTCAAACACAGGAACCTCCCCGTTCTGACCCTCGGCGACTCCGATTCGACGCGCGTCGGCGAGTCGATCTGGTCCGTCGGCTATCCGGCTGTGGCCAGCAGCACCGACGACGTGATCGGCGGCTGGCTCTCCCGCGACAGCGATCTCGAGGCGACATTCAACCCGGGGACCATCACGGCCATCAAGCGGAACGTCGCCAATACACCGGTCTTCCAGTCGAATGTCGCGATCTACCGCGGCAACTCCGGGGGGCCAGCTGTGAATCATGCCGGCGAGGTGATCGGCATTTCAACCTGGGGCCGCACGGACGCCGAGGCGATCAAGTTCCTGGTACCGATCAATGTCGCGCGCGCGTTTCTGACTGCGGCCCATGTTCCCGTGAACGTGCAGGGGGAGTTCGATCGTCATTACCGCGCGTCGCTCGATGCAGGGCAGGAGGGCAAGTGGGCCGTCGCGTCCAGCGAGCTCACCAGCGCCAGCGGTCTCTTTCCCAACTCACCGGATCTCATCCGTTTCCGCCATGACACGGAGCGCGCGCTTCAGTCGATGCCGCTGTGGCGCAAGCACCCGATGGCCACCGCAGGTGCCGGCGGAATCCTCGCCGCCCTCGCGGTCGGCCTCACCATTCCGCTGGTCCGTCGTCCGCGCATTCATCCCGACATGCTCAAGGTGACCACCGAGCGGGTCGTGTCGCCCTCCAGCGCTCCGGCCGGTGCGCCGCTCATGCTTGGAAAATTCACGATCCTCAACGGTACCCGCGCCGGCGAGCGCCTCGGACTGGGTGGCTCGGGGATCCGCGTGGGACGGGAATCAGCAATGTGTGAGATCGTATTGGAGAATCCAAAGGTCTCCCGGCTGCATGCAGAAGTGGTCTCGATCGACGGCAAAGTGCTGCTGATTGACCGGAACTCGTCGAACGGTACCTACGTCAACGACCAGAAGATCGACAAACGGTTCCTGAAGGACGGCGACATTATCTACTTCGGCGGGCGCAACGCGGTTGCGGTCGCCTTCCATGCGTGAGGCATTCGAACGTGGCTGACAAGCGGTGTGAGAACGGGCACTTCATCGACGAGAGTTGGGATCTCTGTCCGTACTGCCCGGCAGCAGCGGCGGATCCGGACATCGCGGTGGTCCGTCCGACGCGATTCGGACCCGTTGATGCACCACCGCGACCGGCGCCCGAGCCGCCCCGCCGTCCTACCGCGGTGCCCCCTCCGACAGTGGCCCGTCGCGACGCCGCGGTGTCCGAGGCGGAGCCCGTCGAGCGTACGGTGGCAGTCCAGAGGCTCGATCCTCAGGCACAACCGCAACGCTATGTCGTCGGTTGGCTGATCGGTCTCAACGCGACGTCCCGCGGCGAGTCCTTCCCGGTACGCATCGGCCGCAACGTCCTCGGCCGTGACCGGCGTTCCGACATCGTGGTCAACGATGACCAGGCGTCCTCGCATCATGCCGACCTCGTCTTTCGTCCCGAGGAGCGGCGGTTCATCCTGATGGACCACAACTCTACGAATGGGACGTATGTGAATGAGTCCGAGATCGAGCCGCGGCGCGACCTCGCCACCAAGGACGTCGTCCGGATCGGCTCCCACAAGTTCCTGTTCATGCCGTTGTGTGACGAAGGGTTCTACTGGGATGAAGAGGGCGTGCTGAAATGATCGGTACGACTGTCGGCAACTACCGCATCGAGCGCGAGCTCGGCGAGGGGGGGATGAGCCACGTTTATGTCGGCCGCACGATCGCGCGGAACGACATCCTTCCCGAAGACTACGTCGTCGTCCTGAAGGTCATCAACGAAGAACTTGCCGGCGAGGTGACAGCAAGGAAGCGTTTCGTGAAGGAAGCGCACATCCTCGAGAAGCTGCGTCATCGTTTCATCACACGTTTCTACGAATTCATCAACAAGGCCGATCATGCGGTTCTGGTCATGGAGCTGGTCGAAGGAACGCCGGTTGATGTGCTCCTCAGCGAGCGCGGCGCGATGCCCATCGCCGACGCCATCGGCACGGCGCAGTGCCTGCTCGAAGCGCTCGTCTACGCGCACGGCAAGGGGATCGTGCATCGCGACATCAAGCCCGCAAACCTGATCCGCGAACAGGCCGGCGTGGTGAAGGTCACCGATTTCGGCATCGCCAAGATCAAGGAGGGCGGCACCGTGGGTGGCCAGACGGTCCTCACCAAATCCGGCTTTCTCCTCGGAACGCCCCACTACATGTCGCCCGAGCAGATCCGCGAGCCGAAGGATGCCGGAGCGAAGAGCGACGTCTATTCGTCGGGCGTGGTGCTGTACGAGATGCTGACCGGCACGCTCCCGTTCAACAGCCGCTCACTGCCGAAACTCATCGACGCGATCTACCGCGGTGACAAGCAGAGCCCGCGTGCGCTCCGGCCGGAGATCGACGCCGATCTGGAAGCGATCGTGCTGCGCGCCATGCATCCGCGCATGGATCAGCGCTACGAGTCAGCACGGCAGTTTTATGAAGCGCTGGAGGAGTACAACCTCCGCCCCGGCTACACGCCCACACTCCGCCCGATTCCGACCGCGCAGACTCCGGCGCCGGCCGCGCTTCCGCAGAACTGGCAGCTCGTCCATGTGAAGCCGGAAGCGAACGAGAAACATTCGTTGCAGGGTGACAGCGTGATGGTCGGCCGCGATCGGACGTGCTCGGTGGTGTTGGCGCATCCCGCCGTATCCCGCCGCCACGCCCGGATCACGATGGCCAGCGGCGCCCTCACGCTCGAAGATCTGAAGTCGGCCAACGGGACGTATGTGAACAACACACGCGTTGAACGTGTCGTGCTCAAACCGGGAGATGTCGTGCGTTTCGGCGCTGACCCGGCCTGCAGTTACGTGTTGAGGGACCATTGAGGATGAGAAACGAGGTCACGATGTTTCGCGGTCACACGGCAGTCCGCCGTGCGCCCACGAAACCGCGAGACCCAGCAATCCCGGAGCAGGAATGAACCAGATCAACTGCCTTCGCTGCAAACAACCGATCGATCCCAGCCTCGAACAATGTCCGGCCTGCGGCGAGCGGGTCACCGTGTTTCAGCGCACGTATTCGTCCAAGCTGCTCGACGGTAAGTACCAGATCCTCGACCGCCTCGGGATCGGCGGCATGGGCGAGATCTTCAAGGTCCGTCACATCCACCTGAACGAACTGCGGGTCATTAAGATCATGCGGCCGAACGTCGCCGCGGACGACCAGGGTATGCAGCGCTTCCTTCAGGAGGCGCGCACGTCGACGATGATCAAGCACAAGAACCTGGCGATGCTGTACGACTTCGCCCAGCTCGACGACGGCTCCTACTACATGGTCTGGGAGTTCATCGACGGCACGAACATCCAGAAGTGGATCGCACAGAACGGCGCCATGCCGTCGCGGCTGGCCATCGAGATCTCCATCCAGGCGCTCAGCGGCCTCGAACACCTCCATTCGATGGGCCTCATCCACCGCGATATCTCGCCCGAGAACATCATGCTCTCGCAGGATCACCACGGGAAACTGCTGGTGAAAGTCATCGACTTCGGCATCGCCAAACAACTGGCGGAAGGAGATGGCGGCCAGGGACTGACGCAGACGGGGATGTTCCTCGGCAAGCTCAAATACGCGTCGCCAGAGCAGGCAGGCTTTCTCAAGGAAAACGAACACATCGATCCGCGGTCGGACCTCTACTCCTTCGGCATCGTGATGTACGAGATGCTGGCCGGCCGCGCGCCATTCCAGGCGACGAACCCTCACGGCTACATCCTCAAGCACGTCACGGAGAAGCCACAGGCGATCCACGAACTCAACCCGGCGGTCAAAGTCCCGGCCCAGCTCGAAGCGGTGATCATGAAGTCGCTCGAGAAAAGCCGCGAAAGCCGTTACGCGACTGCGGCGGAGTTCGAACACGCGCTGGAGGCCATCCGGAGCACGGTTTCTCCCGATTCCAAGTACGGCCTCGGCGAACGGATGATCACGCTCTCCGGCGCGCAGACGCTCGCGGAGCTGCCGAAGTTTACGACCGGACCGTCGGGCACGTTCAGCGGCCAGCAGGCGACCCAGCAGACGATGACCGGCCAGCCGACCCAGGGCGACGTGCGCCTCGGACCGACGGGCACTCGCACTGGCAGCGACGAAGCCACGGTCATGGAGCGCAATCTCGGACCGGGCGGCACGATGCCCGGACCGGCTGGAACCCGCGCTGGCAGCAACGAAGCCACGGTCATGGAGCGCATCACGTCGCAGGCCGCACCGACTTCGGCCGAACCGAAGTGGGATGGTCCGACGGGTGCCGAAGCGACCATGATCGAGCGCCAGATGGCGCCCGGCTCGCTGCCTCGCAAGAAGAGCAACGCCGGAATGATGATCGGCATCGCCGCGGTCATCGTTCTCGTACTCGGGGGCGCCGGCTTCTTCATCTGGAAGGGAAGGCAGCCCACCGAACTGATCGGATCGCCCTCCACCGCCAGCGTGACGACGACCGGGGCGATATCGACCGCTCCGATCGGCACCGGACAGGGCTTCCTGCTGCTTTCCGCATCTCCATGGGGCAATCTCGAGAAGATCGTCGATGAAAAAGGGAAGTCCATCGATCTCTCCGACGAAAAACGATCCACACCGACGCGTATTGATCTCGAGCCGGGTCAGTATCAGGTGACCGTAGCGGGGCCGAACGGGAACGCGCAGACGCAGAGCGTGGTCGTCGTCGCGGGAAAATCGGTCAAGCCGAAGTTCAATCTCGAAGACGTGAACTACGACGAGCTGGCAAAGGAAGTCGCGAAACCATGAGAACGACGCGCCCATCGACGATCGCCTTCGTCATGCTGTTCGCCGCGGCGTCGCTCTCCGCGGCGTCGTGGTACGACGACTATGACGCGGGCGTCGCAGCTGCGAAGAACGGCCAGTGGGCCCTCGTCATTCAGAAGATGACGGCAGCCATCCGCGGCAACGGCAAGGAAAACGACAAGGCCCGCGAGTACGGCACGATCTTCATCAACTACCACCCGTACTACTACCGCGGCGTCGCGTATCTGAACACGGGAAAATACGAACAGGCCGTCGCCGATCTCGAGCAGTCCAGCGGTCCGGGTGAAGAGAACCTCGGAACGATCGAGACACTGATGTCGCGTGCCAAGACGAAGCTGGCGCAGTCCAGCGCGCCCCCGCCGCCGGAGCCGCAACCGCAGCCGGTGGCGCCGCAGCCGCGCATTCCGGTTCCTGTTCCGGTCCCCGTTCCCGTGCAGCCGGCCGGTCCTGCCATCGATCCCGGACTGCGTCAGAGGGCGGCCGCGGCGATCAATCAGGCTCGGCTCCACATCGCAGCCGCACAGAAACGAAAAGCGGGGAACACGCCGCAGTACACGCAGGCGACGCAGGCGTTGAGCGATGCGTTGGGCCGGAGCGCGAATGCCCGATCGAATGATGACTTGAACAACGCCATCGCGTCGGCCGAAAACGCAGCCACGATCGCGGATCTCGCGCCTTCGCCAGGCGCTCCCGCTCCCGTGCCGACGGTTACGCCGACGAAACCGACCCAGGCGACCGCCATCGTGCTGGCCGATTCTTCCCGCCGCCTGCGCGACGCACTGGAGAGCTACTTCCAGGGAGATTTCGACGAGGCGTCGACGAAGTTCCGGACGCTGACCACCGACATGCCCAACAACGGATTCATCTGGGCGTTCCTCGGTGCCTCGCAGTATTCGCAGTGGGCGTTCGAAGCGGACGACAGCTACAAGACCGCGGCGATGGAATCGTTCCGAAAGGCAAAGAGTCTTCGCCCGTGGAAAGGCGGACTCCCACAGAAATACTTCTCGAAACGCATCCGGCGGGTGTTCGACACGGCCACTCCCAAGAGCTAGATCGGGGCTGGAAATGCAAACGGCCGGCAGGTTGCCGGCCGTTTTCCTTCGAGTGGTCTGAGGCTTACGAGTTGCCCTGACTGGGCGCGCTCGATCCACCGTTCGACTTCCCGTTGTCGCCGCCGGGCATCATGTTCGAAACCGCCTGACCGATGTCGGAGGTGGTTCCCTTCACGCTGTCGACCACGCGGCCGATAACGCTGCGTGCGCTGGCGAGGGCGCCGCCCTTTTTCGGGCTGCTGCGCCGTTTCGCCTTCTTCGCAGGAGCTTTCCGGGCTGGAGCGGAGGCTGTCTTCGCAGGAGCTTTCTTTGCAGCTTTCTTTGAGGAGGCCTTTTTCGCAGCTTTCTTTCCGGACTTTCTCGCGGGAGCCTTTTTCGCGGCTTTCTTCGACGCGGTCCGGGAGGAGGACTTCTTCTTGCTGCTCTTTGCGGCCTTCTTGCTCCCGGCCTTCTTGGACGCCTTCCTGGCGGACTTGGCCGGACGCTTCGCGGACTTGGCGGACTTCTTGGGGGCAGACTTCTTTGCGGCCTTCTTCGGGGCGGACTTCTTCGCGGACTTTTTCGGGGCGGACTTCTTCGCGGATTTTTTCGCGGATTTCTTGGGGGCAGACTTCTTTGCAGATTTCTTCTTGGCAGCCATGGATTCTCTCCTATTCAAAACTGTCGGGTGGGGAGCCGTACGTTTGAAAGAAAATTTGTGCTGCGTGGCAACAGCGTTGCACAAAATTCAATGTAGACGAAGATGTCGCGATTGTCACGCACGCAACGCCTTCCGCGATGGCTCGCGGCGCTCGCGATCATCGTGTTCGTGATCGCCGAAGCGTTTGCGATCTACATTTTCATGCTCAATCGGCGGCTCACGCGCGAGCTTGTGAGTCACACCTGGCGTCAGCCGACCGTGATCGTTTCGGTGGCGCGCCGTTCGCCGGTTCGTGTGGCCACGTTGTACGGCGTCGACTGGCGCGTGACCGCTCCGGTCACGCTTCGCGCGATCCCCGACTATGTTCCCCGCGCGTTTCTCGCTGCGGAGGATGTTCGTTTCCACCATCACATCGGCATCGATCCGATCGGCATGGGCCGCGCTCTCTTCACGAATCTCCGCGCGCACGGCATTGCCGCCGGTGGCTCGACCATCGATCAGCAGATCATCAAGACGCGCTTCCTCTCGCAGGCGCGCACCTGGCGGCGGAAGATCACGGAGATCGTTCTGGCCCTGCTGCTCGACGCGCGCATGTCGAAGGACGAGATCCTCGAGGTCTATCTGAACGACGTCTACCTCGGGCACAGCGGCGGGAAGCCCGTGCTCGGGATCGAAGAGGCCTCGCGTCTCTACTTCGACAAGCGTCCTTCGGAACTTCGCGCCGACGAAGCCGCGGTGCTGGCGGGCATGATTCGGGCGCCCAATCGCGACACGCCCGAGAAGCGGCCCGACATCGCGCGCGCGCGGCGGGACGCCATCCTTGCCGTGATGCGCCAGCACGACTGGATCACCGAGGCGCAGTTCGCGGCCGCGAAGGCACGCACTGTCGAGTTCAACGGCGGCGACATTCCGCAGGCCCCTTATCCCTTCTATCTCCGCGCGCTTCGGGGCGATATCGTGAGGGAGATCGGCGTTCGCTCGGTGATTGAAGGTGGACTGACGATCGTCTGCGAGATGGATCCCGATGCGCAGCGGAACGCCGAACGTGTGGCATCGCACGCGCCGGCGCAACTCGAGGCCACGCACGCGTGGATCCGCGCAGAGGCGCAGACCGAACCGCTGCAGGTGGCTATGCTCTCGGTCGATCCACGCAGCGGTGGGATCCGCGCGCTGGTCGGCGGCAGCGACTACAACGTCTCGCCGTTCGATCGCACGTCGGCGATGCGTCGTCAGCCCGGATCGGCATTCAAGACCTTCGCCTATCTCGCGGCGATTGCCTCGAAGAAAGCCACGACGGCGTCGTTGCTGCTCGATGCGCCGGTGAGTGTGCCCGTCAACGACAAGGAAACGTGGCAGCCGCACAACTACGACGATCGTTATCGCGGGCGCGTCACCGTGCGCGAGTCGTTCGAGCACTCGCTGAACGTCCCCACGGTCCGGCTCTCCGAAGAGATCGGCATCTCCCGCGTCGTCGACACGGCCCGGAAGTTTGGTTTCGAGGAACGGTTCGCTGCGATCCCGGCGCTGCCTCTCGGAGTGACGGAAGTCTCCATGCGCGAGCTGACGGCGGCCTACACCCCGTTTCCCAATCTCGGCATTCGCGTCGAGCCCTACCTGCTGCGTGAGGTGCGTGATCACGACGGCAAGGGTCTCTACGCGCACGAGCTCGAGCAGAAGCGGGTCGCGGACGCTGATGCCGTCTACGTGCTGCACACACTCCTGCGCGGCGTCGTGCAGCGTGGAACGGCGTCGCGTCTCAAGCGCTACGGCCTCGGATATGTGGCCGGAAAGACAGGGACCACGAACGACTATCGCGACGCCTGGTTCGTGGGGTACACGCCCGACATGGTGACCAGCGTGTGGGTCGGTTTCGATCACGGCGCGCCGCTGCGCCTTTCTTCCGGCGAAGCCGCGATTCCCATCTGGGGTGCCTACATGAGCTCCATCCCGCATCTTCGCGGCGAGTTGAAAGCACCGGCCGGCGTGACGTTCCGCGACATCGATCCCGAGACCGGAATGCTCTGGCAGGATGGTTGTCCTGGCCCCGTGCACGAAGTGTTTCTTGCGGGGACGGCGCCGACTCACAAATGCCCGGCCGGTTTCTTCGGCGGAATCGTGCGGCGCGTTTTTTTCGATCGGGACAACTTCGACGAGCCTGCTGCGATCACGTTCGACCAGTTCCGCAAGTGGGCGAATGAGGTCGATCACAACCGCCAGCAAGTGGAGGGCGCGTGGGGACGGTTGCGAAGAATCTTTGGACGCTGATCCGGGACGGACTGCCCGGTGGCGTGGGGAAATGCGCCAGCATCGACAACGGTATTGTCCCCTCGGATGCAGCTGTGCCGTGGCCCTCAACCACCTTCCCTCCGTGACGAATGCGTCGTCCGCGTGGCCCGCTCGCTTCGCCACGTTTCCATCGGGCTTAAGCCGGCATGTTTGACAAACCTCTTCCGACGCCCTACATTCGCCTCTCGCGCTGGATTGATTTGGGGTCGCTTGCAACCAGGATAAAAAAAGCTAAATAGCCGGCAAGTTCGAATTCGTTCTTCGATTTGGCCCCACGTCGATTCCGGCGTGGGGCTTTTTTCTTTGCGGTCACGAGGTTTCGTGACCGCGCGACCGCGACACGACGAGACCGCAATGCGCGACTTCATTCAGGCAATCGCTGACGAGCACGTCTACCTATTCGACGGCGCCATGGGGACGATGCTCTACGCCAAAGGCGTCTTCATCAACAAGTGTTACGACGAGTTGAATCTCCGCAATCCGGAGATCGTGCTCGAAGTGCACAAGCAGTACGTTCGCGCCGGTGCCGAGATCCTCGAGACGAACACCTACGGGGCCAATCGCATCAAGCTCCGCAGCTTCGGTATCGAAGACGATCTGCGCGCCATCAACGAGCAGGGCGCAGCCCTGGCGCGCGACGCGGCGGGCCACTCTGCCTTCGTGGCGGGCGCCATCGGTCCCCTGGGGATCCGCATCGAGCCCTACGGTCCGACCGGGCTGGACGAGGCTCGTGAGTATTTCCGCGAACAGGCCACCGCGCTGCGCGACGCCGGCGTGGATCTTTTCGTGCTCGAGACGATGTCGAACATCGCCGAGATCGAGCAGGGCATCCTGGCCATTCGCGACATCTGCTCTCTCCCCATCGTGGCGCAGATGACGATCGGGAACGACGGCCGCACGATCTATGGCGATACGCCCGGCACGATCGCTCGCCGCCTCGACCTGGCCGGCGCGGACGTCATCGGCCTGAACTGCTCGGTCGGTCCTGACGTGATGCTCGATGCAATCGAGGAGATCACCGCCGTCACGGCCAGGAAAATCTCCGCGCAGCCGAACGCCGGTCTCCCCCGCGAGGTCAACGGGCGGCAGATGTACATGGCCTCTCCCGACTACATGGCCAAGTACGCCAAGCGTCTTATTCACCGCGGCGTGAAGTTCCTGGGAGGCTGCTGTGGCACGACCCCCGAGCACATCAAGATCATGGCCGACGCCGTCCGCCCGCTCTCGCCGCGGCGCTCATTCGTCGTGGTCGAGAAGGACGCGAATGTGAAGACCAGCGAGGCGAAAGAGGCCGTGCCTCTGAGCGCCCGCTCGAACTGGGGGCGCAAGATCGCCGGCGGCGAGTTCGTCACGACGATCGAAATCACGCCGCCGAAGGGTCCCAATCCGGACAAGATGGTCGAGTCCGTGCGGGCGATCCGGGAAGCCGGCGTCGACGCCGTCAACGTGCCCGACGGTCCGCGCGCGCAGAATCGCATGGGCGCGATTGCGGTGGCCGTGCTGCTCCAGCAACGCGTCGGAATCGAGACCGTGCTGCATTACTGCTGCCGTGATCGAAACCTTCTGGGTATGCACTCGGATCTGCTCGGTTGCGCCGCCCTCGGCCTTCGCAACCTCCTGCTCATCACCGGCGATCCTCCGAAGATGGGCCCGTATCCTGATGCGACCGCCGTCTTCGACATCGATTCGATCGGCCTGACCAATATGGCCAATCTCATGAACCATGGCCTGGACCTCGGCGGCAATCCATTCGGCGAGCCGACGAAGTTCACGATCGGCGTCGGCGTCAACCCCGGTCATCTCGATCTCGACTACGAGCTGCGCCGGCTCGAGTGGAAAGTGAAGGCCGGAGCCGAGTACGCGATCACCCAGCCCGTGTTCGACGTGGCCGTGCTCGAACGTTTCCTCGCGCGCACCGGAGACATGCACCTGCCCGTCGTCGCAGGCATCTGGCCGCTGCTCTCCTACCGCAACGCGCAGTTCATGAACAACGAAGTCCCGGGCGTGGAGGTCACAGAGGAAGTCATGGAGCGGATGCGGATCGCCAGCGAGAAGAGTAAGGAGCATGGATTGCAAGAGGGAATTGCAATCGCACGGGAGACGCTCGAACGTGTTCGACACCGCGTCGCCGGCGTGCAGGTATCGGCACCTCTCGGGCGCGTCGATCTGGCGCTTCAGGTCTTCGAAGGGCTGGTCGAGCAGCGCGCGACCGGCGCCTGAGGGCCGCTAGTCCGACCCCTCGGGACGTACCTGTTGCTGCACCACCTTCTGCAGACTTCCCTGCGCTGAGTCGAAGAGCGCGGTCATCCGGATCTGAACCGGAGAACGGCCGCTGTACCGGTTCGGATCGGCGATGAGCGCCGTCGTCATCACGTCCACGGACTGAACGGCGTGCGCGTCGATCACCGTGTTGTACTGCCGGTTCTGCGACTGGATCTCGATGCCGCCTCCGCCGAGGCTTTCCAGATCGACGCGGCGAAGGGTGATGGGGATGTCGGCCTGATTGACGATGCGAAGCTCGAAGTGTGCTTCGATACCGGAGGCGATGGTGGGAACGTTCGTGAGGTCCGTTCGGCCGATGATCGTGATCTCCGGCGACGGGATGTGAGCCGCCTTGAGCGAGACCTGATTGGTGCTCGTGCAGGCAGCGGCGATGAATAGAGCGGCAGCGGCGATGACCTTGCGCATCAGTTTCCTCCGGCGGGTGAGATGTTCTGCACGACGACTGTCTGGAACTTCCGGGTGGCCGCGCTGAACTCGAGTGTGCCTCGAATCGTTACCGGGCCATTCGCTCCAGCGACGGTGTTGACCGCCACGAACGCCGGTGCCCAGAAGGAGACCCGTTTCGTCTCGCCCGGCGTAATCGTCTCGTTGAATCCCTGCGCATAGGCAGGAAGCGTGTACGCCCCCCCGCCGATCGACTGCACAGCAACGCGCCGGAGTTGCACGGGCTCGGTCAGGGTGTTCTTGACGTCAACCGCGTAGTGCGCACTTACCGGGCCCGTCTCGTACTGAGTGCCTTCGGCGACGTGGGAGAGTTGGTAGATGGTGATGTCGGGCTCGGGACCCTGATTGGCGCTCATCGCGCATCCGAGCGCCAGGAGCAGTACACCCAGACTGAGAAGATTTCGCATGGTTCCGGCCTCCAAAGAAAACGGGGAGCGTCTCCGCCCCCCGTCAGCATTTCACAACCGATTCGCGGAAGTTGTTTCACTTCACGTAATTCAGCATTTCTTTGGCCGTGGCGGCATCCTTGCCGGCAGGCTCGAGCTCGAGATACTTCGTCAGATTCGCTTTGGCGTCGGCGTTCTTCTGTGACCTTACATAGAGCATGCCCAGCTCGTAGTACGCCTGTGCGAACTTGTCGTTCGCGGCGATCGCGCCCTTGAGGAGGGGTTCCGCCTCCGCATCTTTTCCGGTGTTGATGAGGTGGGCGGCCTCGTTGAACATCGCGGACGCGTCCGCCGGCAGCTTCTTGCGGTATTCGGCGGCTTTGGCCTTGTCCCCTTTCGCGGTGAAGGACTCGGCGAGCACGCCGAACATGTCCTGGTTGTCGCTGTCGATCTCGAGCGCTTTGTTCGCGCGTTCGATCGCTTTGTCGTAGGACTTCGTACGAAGATAAAGCTTGGCCAGCGCTTCGTAACCAGCGGTCAGGTCGGGCTTGGCAGCCACGGCCTCTTCGAGTTTCGCGATGGCCTCAGGAATCTTGCCGGCGTTGGCGAGCTCAGCACCCTCGTTGTACGCCGCCACTGCTGGGTTTGCTTTGGCAGCGGCCGGTGCCGCGCCCGCGGCAGCGGTTCCGGAGGCGAGCGTCACGTCACGGGTGTTCAGGTCGCCGAGGGTGAGCTTGATCGTCTGCTCGATCGGAGCGTAACCGGGAGCCTTGAAGGTGAACTTGTACTGGAGTGTGCCGTCGAGAACCAGGAATCGATAGACGCCGTCCTTGTCTGCCTTGTATTCCTGGTGGACGGTGTGTCCCGACACGGCGTCGATCATGATGACGGCGTACGGGATCGGCTGATGGGTGGCCGCGTCTGTGATCTTCCCCTGCACGCGTGCTTCGCCCAGGGCGAATGCGTTGCCAGCCACAACGATCAGAGCCAGCAGGCTCAGCGCAAATGTTTTACGCATGTAGTCTCCTCTTTGGTTTGGTTATTTGTCAGTTGTAAACGCCCTGTCCGGAGTAACCATTCCGATCGGGACGAGCCCGAGAGCTACTCGATACAGAGGTAGGTCTGGTCCTTGAGGCCGCGCTCGAATTCCTGCAGGAGGCGCATCCCTTCGTTCGGCCGCACGATGTCCTGTTTGATCGCGGCGTCGATCTGCGTCTTCATCCGTTTCTCGAGATCGCGCCAGTCGTACTGGGTCATCGCCAGGACTTCGCCGATCGTCTGCCCGGGGATCTCCTCCTCAATGTAGAAGCCGCTCTCCTCGTCGGCATCGAGGAACACGTGGACTTCGTTCACACGGCCGAAGAGATTGTGGATGTCGCCCATGATGTCCTGGTAGGCGCCGGTGAGGAAGATGCCGAGGTAATAGGGAGAGCCGTCGCGGAGCTCGTGGAGCGGAAGGGTCTCGCGCACGTCGTTGCGATCGATGTATTTCGATACTTTCCCGTCGGAGTCGCAGGTGATGTCGACCAGCGTCGACTCCAGTTGCGGCTTCTCGTTCAGCCGGTGGATGGGAACGATGGGGAAGAGCTGGCCCAGCGCCCAGTGGTCGAGCAGCGACTGAAAGACCGAGAAATTGCAGATGTGCTGATCCGCGAGCTCGATGTTGAGCGACCGGAGATCCTCGGGGACTTCGTCAGGATCCATGTGGGTGATGATGTTCTGGAGCTTCTCGGTGATCTCCCAGTAGAGCGTTTCGATGCGCGCCTTCACGTCGAGCGGCAGCAGGCCGAGCTCGAACATCTTCTGCGACTGCTCCTTGATCTGCTGCAGGTCGTGCCAGGACTCGTTGACGTTGTCGTCGCTGAGACCGGAATCGATCTCCAGGATCTCACGCGTCAGTTTGTGATCGCTGGCGCGCATGGTGCGCGGCTCGAGCGGAGTCTTCTCGATGGCACCGAAGGCCTGCACGACGAGGACGGAGTGATGGGCCACGATGGCGCGGCCGGACTCCGAGACGATATTGGGATGCGGAACGCTCTCGTCATCGCAGACATCCATGATGTTGTAGACGATGTCGCTCGCGTACTCCTCGAGCGTGTAGTTCATGGACGAGTGAAACTCGGAGCGGGAGCCGTCATAGTCGATGGCCAGGCCACCGCCGACGTCGAGGTATTCGAGCGGGTGGCCGAGCTTGTGGAGCTTGGCGTAGTACATCGCCGCCTCGCGGACGGCGCGCTTGATCGTCAGGATGTCCGGAATCTGGGAACCGATGTGGAAATGGAGCAGTTTGAACGCCGACTCCATCTTCGCCTCGCGCAGGATCTCGATGGCCTCCAGGATCTCGGCGGTGGAAAGGCCGAACTTCGCGTGCTCGCCGCCGGAGGTCGCCCACTTTCCTTTGCCTTTGGACAAAAGTCGGACACGCATGCCGATCCAGGGTTCTACGTTCATGTCCGCGGCGATGCGTGTGATGGCCCGCACCTCTGAGAGTTTTTCGGCGATGAGGATCACCTTTTTTCCGAGCTTGCGCCCGAGGAGGGCCATGCGGATAAAACCGGTGTCCTTGTAGCCGTTGCAGACGATCAGCGCTTCTGGATCGTTATGGATGGCCAGACCCGCGAACATCTCGGGCTTCGAACCCACTTCCAGGCCGTAGTTAAAGGGACGGCCTGCATCGAGGATCTCCTCGACGACCTCACGAAGCTGGTTCACCTTGATCGGGAAGACACCCCGGTAGGTGCCACGGTACTTGTGCTCCGCGATCGCGCCCAGGAAGGCGTTGTTGAGCGTCTCTACCCGATGCCGCAGCAGATCCTGAAAACGGATGAGCAGCGGCGCTGCCAGCTGCAGTTCCTGTGCTTCCCGCAGGACGTCGATGATCGGAACCGCGATGCCGCCATCCTGGAGCGGGGCAACCGTGAGGTCACCGGCCGCGTTCACATCGAAGTAGCCGGTGCCCCAGCGGTCGATCATGTACAGCGACGACGAGTCGTCGACGGTCCATGGCGGCTGTTCGTTAAGATCCTGTGGTTGAGATGCCATCGCCGCGAAGCATAGAACAAACGTTCTATCGCATGTGCTTCGTCACGACCTTCCCGGGAGGTGTGTCGTGCGTGAACATCTCCAGCGCCGCTCGCACGACCTGCTTGTGGAACGGCCGGTCACCCGCGCGGCCGACGATCCGGCCGATGTCGCTGCCGTCGAATGTCATCGCACGCGGCGGCCGCACGGACTCCGTAGCAGCGGGGGACGCGGAGAGGATCAGCGTCGGCACTCCGCGCGCCTCGAGCTCACGCGCCAGGTTGCCGATCGAGCGATGACAGGTCTCGGGGCAGCCCGCTGTCAGAAGAACGAGCTTCGTCTTCGACCGCTCGACGTTGTCCGCGATCTCGGGAAACGTCGTCTCGTACAGTTCGCGCAGCCGCGTCGTGAAGCCGTAGCTGTAGTGCTTGTCGTTCACACCGGCGATGACGCCGTCCGCGGCAAGCTCGCGCAGCGTGTCGAGCGGGAAGACGATGTTCGGATCCGCGTCTGCTTCGGAGTGATCGTAATGGTGATGGGCGATGCGCAGATCGCTGGTCTTCGTCGCGCCGTCGATCACACGGTACGTGACGTTACCGGGATCCTCCGTCGGGAACGGCTCCTGGCCGGCTCCATGGACACCGGTTGCGGATACGAGCGTGACGATGGCCGTCGACAGGTCTTTCTCGAACGGGGTGAACGGGACACAACGGCGGGCAATCGTGAGCATTGGACGGCAAGACTCCGTGGCGCGAATTTGAGAGGCGGGCCCGTGGACGGCCCGCGGACGAAATCAGGATTTACTGCAGATCGCGCAACACCTCGAGCACCTGCGCGTTCTCCGGTGCCTCGGCAATGTTGTGAACGTCGATGTAACGGACGATCCCTTCTTTATCGACGACGATGATGGCGCGCTCGCAAATGCCTTTTTCGTCCATCCAAACGCCGTATTTTTTCGACACTTCTCCCTTGGGATGGAAGTCGGCGAGCAGGGGATAGCGGTCAATCCCACCGAGTGATTTTGCGAATGCAACGTGGCTTGGAACACTGTCGACCGAAATGCCCACGACCTGGGCATCATACCGTTCAAAATCGGCGCTTTCCGCCTCATATCCCGGCATTTGTACGGTTCAGACAGGGGTCCAGTCGAGCGGGTAAAAGACCATCACGACGTTCTTCCTGCCGCGCTGGTCGCTGAGTCGGAACTTCTCTCCGCTGCGGTGGCCGGACAGCTCGAAATCGGGGGCTTGGTCGCCCACTTTCAGCGTCTTTGTCTGGCTCGCGCCGGAGTCTCTTCCGATGCTGATTGCCATTGGGGAGATCCTCCTTCGTTCAATTGAGTCGCCGGGAGGGTCCACGCCACCGGCGGCGGGGAGACTCTATCAGGGCTGGCTGCCGGTGCGGGCTTTCAGGTCGGCCTTGCGGACGTCGTCTTCGGCTTTCTTCCCGGCCTTTTGCAGGCCGGGGCCCGCCTTCTGAGCTGCCTGACCGAGGCCTTCCTTCACGCCGCGGCCGAGCTCCACTGATCCGTTCTTGATCTTCTGTGCCGCGTCGGAGCGTCCAATCTCCTCCATGATCTTCTTGATCTGTTCGCCCGATTTCACAGCGTCGTCGTGGGCGGTCTTCCCGCGTCCTTCGTCGCGTCGGTGTTCACGCGATACGTCCCTCGGCCTCCTTTTGCGTGCACGCCACCGTCGGAAGAGCTGCGGCGAAGATGTGCGCTCGTTACATCGGGTCCTCCGATAGGTTTACGGGAAGCAACGGCTGAGCCGTGTATGCTTCGGTATCCATGAAAAGTGTGATCACCGGCAGCGGGATCGGCATCCCGAAGAACGTCGTTTCCAACGAGAAACTCGCCCGGATCATGGATACGACGGACGAATGGATCCGGACGCGTAGTGGCATCGAACAACGCTACTACGCCGATCCCGGCCAGTCTTCTTCGGACCTTGGCATCCTGGCGGCCGAGGCTGCCCTCGAGTCCGCGGGAAGGACGCACGACGACATCGACGCGCTCGTCTTCGCGACGATGTCGCCCGACTACTTCTTCCCCGGTAACGGGCCGGTCGTCCAGGCCAAGATGGGGTTCCGTGAGTCGCTGCCGGCGTTCGACATCCGGCAGCAGTGCTCGGGGTTTCTCTACGGCCTCGATCTCGCCGACTCGCTGATCCGCAGCGGAAAGTACAGCCGCATCCTGCTGATCGGCGGCGACGTCCACACCCCGTTCATGCCGTGGCAGAACGGTTGGGACACGACGATCGGACTCGAGGATCGTGAAGTTACGTCGGAGGAGCGGGAAGCGAACACCCGCATCCGCGATCGCGTCGTGCTCTTTGGCGATGGAGCAGGAGCCGTCATCGTCGAAGCAGTCGCTGACGGTGATCGTGGATTCCTGGCGTCGAAGCTCTACACGAACGGATCGAACATCCAGTCCCTCTACGTCCGCGGCGTCGGATTCCGCCAGCGTCCGTACGTCACGCGGGCGCAGATCGACGACGGAGACATCATCCCAGACATGGATGGCCGTGAGGTCTTCCGGCAGGCCCTTTCCAAGATGCCCGAGGCGGTGCGTGCGGTTTGCGCGTCGTCGGGCGTGAGCGTGAGTGACATCGACGTATTGCTGATTCACCAGGCGAACATGCGCATCGTCGAGGGCGTCGCCAAACAGTTGGGGCTTGGACCGGAGCGCGTACCGCACAACATCGAACGCTACGGCAATACGACCGCCGGTACGTTACCGATCCTCTACCACGAGTGCGTTGCGGATGGGCGAATCAAGCCGGGCATGCTGGTCTGCTTCACTGCCTTGGGATCGGGAATGCACTGGGGAGCGGCCCTTTATCGGGCGTAGATTGCGGGGTCAGGAGGTCTCGCGGTTCCGTGATCTGACGATCTCGCGGTCTTTCTCTGGCACCATTCGAGTTCCGCGCAACCCCGCAGCCCCACACCCACAACCCCACTTATGATGCCGCCATGTTTCTTCTCTACGAGGTGCTGCTCTACCTCGTCCTGATCCTGGCGCTTCCGTACTTTCTGCTGCTCGGATTGTTCCGTGGGAAATACCTCGCCAATTTTGCGGAGCGCATGGGCAACTACCGAACGCCCCCGGCGGCGCACGAGCTCTGGATTCACGCCGTGTCCGTCGGGGAAACGCTGGCAGCGCGTCCTGTCGTCGATGAGATTCTTCGCCAGCGACCGGCCACCACGATCGTATTTACGACCACCACGATCACCGGTCAGGCGCAGGCCAGGAGGTTGTTTCCGGATGCGACGGTGACGTACTTCCCCTTCGATTTCGGCACGAGTGTGAGGCGATTTCTCAGACATCATCAGCCGCGCGTGTTCGCGACGATGGAGACCGAGATCTGGCCGAATGCCACCCGCCTGTCGCGTGCGCGCGGATTGCGGCTGCTCCTGGCGAACGGCCGCATCTCCGACCGCTCGTTTCCGCGCTACCGGCTCCTGCGCCCGTTCGTCGCGTCCGTGCTCCGGCAGTACGACCGCATTCTGGCGCGTGAGGAGACCGATCGCGATCGCTTCGTCGCCATCGGCGCGTTGCCCTCGGCGGTGGAGGTCAGCGGCAATGTGAAATTCGACTACGTCCCCGATGTGCGGCCGCTGGAGATCGCTCCGCGGTTGGAGGCGCTCATCGCCGGGCGGAAGGTTCTGGTTCTCGGATCGACGATGCAGGGCGAGGATGAGGCGCTGATCCCGGAGCTGGCGCGCTTCATCGCAGCGAACGACGCGTTCGTCATCCTCGCGCCTCGGAAGCCGGAACGGTTCGAGCCGGTGGCCGCGCTTCTGACCGCGGCCGGGACCCGCTTCACCCGCCGCAGCCGCTGGAGCGACGGGCCGGCGGACGTGCTGTTGCTCGATACATTCGGGGAGCTCGCGAAACTCTACGACTTCGCCTGCGTCGCATTCGTAGGAGGAAGTCTCGTGCCCACCGGTGGTCATAATCCGATCGAGCCCGCGGCGGCGGGCGTGCCAGTGTGTTTCGGCCCGCACATGTCGAACTTTCGTGAGATTGCGCTTGTCTTTCTCCGCGACGGCGGCGCGGTCGAGAGCGGATCGGCCGCCGAGGTCTTCGCGTTCGCCGCCCGCATGTTCGGCGACGAGGCGGAGCAGAAATCGATGAGTGGCCGGGCGCGGGTTACGGTCGAGCAGAATCGGGGGGCCGCGTTGCGGACCGCGACCCGCATCGTCGAGCTTCTGGCGTGACCATCCTGCTTAAACCGATCGACCTTCTCTGGCGCGGAGTGAATCGCGCGCGCCGTGCGCTGTACCGGCGCGGAATCCTGAAGAGCAAGCGTCTGCCGCGGACCGTTGTGTCCGTCGGGAATCTCTCCGCGGGTGGCGCGGGGAAGACCCCGGCAGTGATCACGATTGCACGGTACCTGTTGAAGCGCGGCTTCCGCGTGGCGGTGCTGACGCGCGGGTACGGTCGGAGCGGAGACGACGAGGGAGTCGTCACGTCACTCGATGCGTCGCGGTTCGGGGACGAGCCGGTCCTGATAAAAAGCAAGCTCAAAAATATAGATGTAATTGTCGGGCGAAAGCGATATGAAAACGCGCTACGCTTTCTCATTCAGAATGATTGCGATGTATTCATGCTCGATGACGGTTTCCAACATCTGCAGCTGGCCCGCGACCTCGACGTCGTCCTCGACGCCGGCGGGCCCCTGTTCCGCGAGGGCCGTTCCGCACTCGCAGATGCGGATATCGTCATTCAACGCAACCTGCACCTCGTCGTACCGGAGCGCGTGACGTCGTGCCGCCTCTTCGCCTTCTCCGGGCTGGCGGACAATGAGCAATTCTTTCGCGCGTTGCGCGCGCACGGCCTGGACCTGGCCGGGACGCGAGGATTTCCCGATCATCACCGCTACACGCCGGCGGAGATCGCGGCGCTGAAGGAGGCCGCCCGGGCCTGCGGCGCTGAGCAACTGGTGACGACGGAAAAAGACGCGGTGAAGATCGACGACCGTGACATCATCCCCGTCGCCGCGGAGATGATCGTCGAGCCCGAAGTCCTGGAGACGATCGCCGCGCGCATTTCCCGATGAGCCGCCGCCGCAAGAACGCGCTCCTGCAGCGCGTCGAATATCTCGCTTATCGGGCGGTCGCCCGCACGGTCCGCAGCACATCGAACGCGTCGCTCGACCGCTGGGGCTCCCGTCTCGGCAACCTCGGCCGGCGCGTCCTGCGCCGCCGCGATCGCCTCGCCCTGCGCAACCTGGCCGAGACCTTTCCCGAGAAAAGCGACGGGGAGCGGCGGCGGATCCTCGATGAATGCTGGCGCCACTTCGGCCGCGAGGCACTGGCGACGATCCGGATGCAGCACGTACCCCCCGAGGAGATTGCGGCGCAATGCCCGTTCGTGAACGCGCATTTCCTCGAAGAAGCCCTCGCGATGGGAAGAGGAGTGATCCTCATCAGCGCGCATTTCGGAGCGTGGGAGATCGGCGGTCTGGCCCTCATGACGCTCGTGAAGAACGTTCATACGGTCGCCCGGCCGCTGGACAACGAGCTGCTGGAGCGGGACCTCGTGCGTCTGCGCGCCCGGACGGGCGCGGAAGTCGTCGACCGGAAACGGGCGGCGCGGGCGCTGCTCAAGGCACTGTCGCAGAACGGAGTCGTCGTGCTCCTCCCGGACCAGGCCGTGCAGCCGCGCGAGGGCATCCTGGTGCCTTTCCTGGGCCGACCCGCCTGGACGACGGATGCCCCCGCAAAGATGGCGTTGCGACAGGAAACACCGATTGTGTTCACTTTTTGCATTCCGGACCAGTCCGGGCACCGACTGGAGTTTGAGGAACCGATCCGAATCGATCAGCTGGACGAGGACGGGAAGAACGCCGAGGCGCTGACGACGCGCATCAACGACGGTATTTCCCGCCGCATCGCCGGTCGCCCGGAGTTATGGTTGTGGATGCACGACCGTTGGAAGGGGAACGCGCCGGGTGAGATCGAAAGCGAAACAACAGATGGCGAGTGAAACTGTCGTAGTCGGCCTGAACTGGGTCGGGGACAACGTCCTCGCTCTGCCGACGTATCGTGCACTCCACCACCGCTTCCGGAGCGAGGGCGGGATCACCGTGGCCGCACCCGAGCACATCGCCACGCTGCTGGCCTCAGCCGGAATCTTTCGCAATGTCATCCCGTGGAGCCGCGACACGCGCGATCGTATCCGCATGCTGAAGGCCGGCCGGTTTCGCAGGGCGGTCATCCTCCCGAATTCGTTCCGCGCGGCGATGGTCGCGTTCGCGGCCGGGATCGGCGAACGGTGGGGGTACGCCACGGACGCGCGCGGCATGTTGCTCACTCATGGCATCCGCCCCGATCCCTCGCGCGGTCATCAGCTCGACGACTACTCGATGCTACTCGCCGCGATGAACGCACCGCGCGTCGTCGACGAGATCCCGACGATGACGATCCCGTTGCACGTTCGTGAGCGCGCAGGGCGCATCCTCCGCGACGCCGGCGTCCGTCTCGATGAGCCGCTGTTCGGCCTGCACGCCGGCGGACTCTATGGCCGTGCCAAACATTGGGGCGACCGCCGCTACGGCGAATTGGCGGACCGTCTGCGGGCCGCGGGCTTCTCCGTCGTCCTGCTGACCAGCCCCGGCGAACGGCATCAGGCCGAAGCCATTTCGCTGGCCAGTAAAGGTCTGCCGATTGTCGGCGATGACGGCGACGTCCTCCAGCTCGCCGCCGCGATTTCGCACTGCTCCGTCGTCGTCACGAACGACAGCGGCCCGTTGCACCTTGCGACGGCGCTAGCGGTTCCCTCGGTCTCGATTTTCGGTCCCACCGATCCCGACCGCACCGTCATCCCGGGTGCGTCCCGTGTCGTCCGCAAACCATTCGCCTGCCAGCCCTGCTACAAGCGCGACTGCCCTCTCATGCACCACGGCTGCATGAACGAGATCAGCGTCGATGACGTCTTTGCGGCGTCGATCAGCCTTTTCAACGAGATTGAGGCGAAGATCGAGTCGGACGGAACCGGAGCCGTGGCCCTCGGCAACGAGTAGCGACCTATAATCGGCATCGATGACTGCCGACGACGAGAGCCGGCTCTACAAAATCGGCGAAGTCTGCAAGATCGCCGAAGTGCAGCCGTACGTGCTGCGCTATTGGGAGACCGAGTTTTCGCCGCTGGCGCCCAACAAGAGCGGCGGCGGGCAGAGGCTCTACACGCGCCGCGAGATCGACGTCATCCTTCGCATCAAGCAGCTTCTGTATTCCGAGGGCTTCACGATCGCCGGGGCGAAGAAGAGGCTCGATCTGGAGATCGCATCACCGGCCGCTTCGCCCGAGCCCTCAGCGCCTTCTGCGCTTCCCTCCGGAGACGTCACCAAAGCGATCGGCGCCGTCAAACGCGAGCTGACGGCAATCCTCGGAATCCTCGCCGACAAATAAACCGGTCAACGTAACCGCGCCTTTTCAACAGGGCGACGGTGACGTCGTACGCTTCAGACATGAAGCCGATACGCATCGCCAGAACTCTCGCCCTCGCCTCTCTCGCCGCCGCTGTCGTGGCCTGCTCATCGGACATGGATAATCGGCGGCCGCGCAGCTATCCCGGCGGCGGCGGGGAGGGGGAGCGGCGCGGGACATTCGCGCGAAGCGGCGCGGGCGACGGGCTGGACATGATGCCGCCCGCGGATTGGTGGCGCGACCCGCAGATCAGCGTCGCCGTGGCCCTGACGAGCGAACAGACCGCGTCGCTTGATCGCATCGCCCGGGATCAGGGCGAAGAGGTCGCGAAGCTCGAGCGTGACAGTCAGGTCGCCCTGCGCGATCTGCGGCAGGTCGTCGATTCGAGTCAACCGGTCGCGGCGGACATCACCGCTGCCGGCGAGCGCCTGCGCGGCATCCGCGATGCGCTCTTCGATCGTCGCGTGCGGATGCTGGCTGCCGAGCGGACCCTCCTCACGCAGGCGCAGTGGGAGACCTTGCAGCAGCAACTCAGCGCCTCGCACAACCGCCCCGACAGGATGAATCGGGGCGGCTTCGGAGGACGCGGAGGAAGGGGCGGGATGGGTGGACGCGGACGGTTTCCCGGCTAGACGTTACTTGCCCATCTGCTTGAGGATGGCTCCCATCTTGTCCATCACGCGATTCAGCTTCTTCATAGTGAGGTCGAGCGGCTCGGACGTGGTCATGTCGACGCCGGCGTCCTTCAGCAGATCGATCGGATACTTCGAGCCGCGGGCGGAAAGGAACATCAGGTAGCGTTTCGTGGCGTTGGCGTCGCCGGAGAGCACTTTCTCCGACAGCGCTGCGGACGCAGTCGCCGAGGTCGCGTACTGGTAGACGTAGTAGGTGCGGTAGAAGTGCGGGATGTACGCCCACTCGCTTCCGGGCTATTTCCGCGTGGCGATGAACCACTGGTTGTCGAAGGCATCCTTCACGAAGCCCGAGCGTTCGCCATACGGCCGGTCTGCCGGCGGTTCGATCGAGGTTGCACCGGCGCGAAGAGCGCGTTCGTATGTGGCGTCCGCGTCGGGTACGTACAGGTGAATCGCTGCGGGCATGGTCACGTCGCCGTGTGCCTCGCCCAGCTCGATGAGCGAGTCGCCGATCCGGACCGAGGCGTGAGCCACTTCCCGTCCTGGCATCGCGGTGACGTCCATCGCCTTGCCGCCGAAAGCGTTTTCGAGAAACGTCATGAAGTTTTGCGCACCGCGAGCGTGAACGAATGGAGTGATGGTGCGGTATCCGGCCGGTCGCGGTCCGACGCCGGGCTGCTTCTGCGCCTTGCTCCCTCTTCCAGCGAAGCGTTCCTGCAACTCTTCCTCTGTGACATTTTCCTGGTGCGTGGCGAGATACCAGGCGTTCCCCCAGCGATCCTTCACGCCGGCCTCTCGATCGCCGTACGCCTGATCGGTCGGCGCCAGCGTCGTGGTCGCGCCGGCCGCGACCGCCCGGGCATACGCGCCGTCGACGTCCTCGAGATAGACGTGCAGCGCCATGGCAAATGGTTTGTAGTCCCCCCCTCCCTCTCCCAGCTCGAGCAGCGAGTCACCGATGCGCAATGCCGCGTGCATCACTCGACCGTCGGGTGCCGGATAGCGTCCGAGCAGCTCGGCGCCGAGAACATCCTGCAGGAACGCGATCAGCCCGTCGGCGTCGGGAACGAGCATGTAAGGGGTAACGGTCGGAAAATCGGTGTTCACTTCATCGTCCGTGATCGTCGTCATTTCATTCTCCATCGGCGGAATCAGCTCCGCCCGTAGTCTCGATTGGAAGTCCGGATCGGGAAGGTGCTGCAGATCGTCGGCGAGCAGGAGCAACGCGGCGAGCTCCGGCTCCGCGAGCACCAGACCGTCGCGCCGGCCGGCGAGGATGCCGGCAATCGCCTCGTCGAGCCGTTCGATGAGATTGCGCTCAGCCATGATTGCCGCCCATTCGAGCCCGCAGGGTCTGCAGGCCTCTCCATTGAAGCTGTTTGACTGCTCCTTCGCTGCGACCGATCGCCGACGCGATCTCGCGGATGCTGCGCTCCTCCGCGAAACGCATCACGAGCACGCGCCGTTGCTCGGCGGGAAGGCGATCGACGAACCGGCCGAGCGAGGCTCGCCGCTCGATCGCTTCGATCTCGTGCGGCATCACGGCGGCGTCCCGTCCTTCAGTGCGCTGTTCCCGCGCCGCGTTGGCGTAGTGATCGGCCATGGCGTTCGCTGCAATGCGATAGAGCCAGGAGACGAACGGCATGCCCCGCCACTCGAACTGCTTCATATTCGCCAGTGCCTGATGAAAAACATCAGAGGTAATGTCCTGCGCCAGGGAGCGATCGCGAACGCGGCGGATCACGAATGCCCAAACGCGCGGGAAGTTCTCTTCGTAGAGCTCCCCGAAGCGTCGGGGGTCGCTCTTCGCCGCCTCGATCAGCCGGCGCTCGTGTTCTTCCGCTGCGCGATCCATGAATCGCTCATTAAACCGCCGGCGAGAAGAAAAGTTACGGTGGATAATCGCGACTCATGAAATCGCGATCGTGGCTGGGCTCGCCGCTGATTCCGGCGATCATCATCCTCATCTGCTACATCGTGTTCTTTCGCCAGTTGCTCCACTCGCGAGGTTGGGACGTGTCGCGCTTCGTGATCGCCGGTGGCCCGAACGTCGATGCCTCGAAGGTTCCGGCTGGACTGACCGTCATCCCCAACATCGGCGGCTACGACGGGCTGGCGTTCTACCGCCTGGCACTCGATCCGTTGTCGAGCGCGCGGACGGCGTACGGCATCAGGCTCGACAATCCCGCATATCGGCAGCAACGGATCGGATATCCATTCATCGTCTGGATGCTGTCGCTGGGTCATGCGGCGTGGGTGCCGGCGCTGCTGGTATGGGTGAATATCCTCGCGGCTGCGGGGATGGCGGCCTTCGCCGGCGCGTTCGCCAAACGATTGGGCCTGCACGCGCTCTGGGGATTGATCCTGCCGCTCTATCCAGGATTCGTACTGACGTTTTCGCGGGACCTGGCGGAGATCGTGGCCGCGATGTTCGCGATGGGCGCGATCTGGGCGGTCACCTCCGGTCGCAATCGAACGTGCGCCATCCTCCTCACCTGCGCGGTGCTCACGCGCGAGACGACGCTGTTGCTGGCCGTGGCGCTGATGGCGGTCTGGATACTCGATCGATTCCGGCGGCGCGAACGGCGCATCGCCGTCATCGCGTTCGCGATTCCGCTCGCCGTCTACGGGTTGTGGCAGGTCTTCCTGGCACTTCGCTGGGGCGTCACGCCGCTCCGCTCCGGAGCGCCGGCGCTGGCGATGCCCTTCACCGAATTCGCGAGGTTCCTCGCGATCTCCGCGGCGCGGCGCCACGACCACCAGCAGCGCCTCTATTTCAATGAGAGCCTGTTTCTCGCCGGGGTGGTGATGATGGTCGTGCTGATCTGGCGCCGCTCGCGCGCACCGATGGAATGGCGCCTGGCGTGGCTCGGCTACCTGGCGCTCTTCGCCATCCTCCCGCATACGATCTGGCTGGAGGACTTCGGCTTCCTGCGCATCTTCGCCGACGTGTTCCTCGTCAGCGTCGTCCTTGTGATTCCATCGACGGCGTGGGCGCGATGGTTCACGCTGCTGACGACGGCCTGGCTCTGGTACTACCTGATGAAGGACGTCGTGGCGGTGGGGTAACTACCGATAGTGTTCTTTGAGGGCGTTGAGCTCGGCCACGCTCTTCCGCAGGATCTGCACGACCTTGTGGACCTCGGTGCCGTATAGCCGGAGCTCGGCGTCGCAGTCGGACATCGAGTAGATCGCTTCATCCTTCTCCAGGCGGTCGCGCTCGAAACGGAGCCGTTCCGCCAACTCCTCGATCTCAGAGATCAGGATGAAATTGAGGTCTTTCTCGCCGAGGTAACGCTTGCACTGCGGGCAGTAGATGGAGCGGTCGTCGCTGGTCTCGACGAGCTCGAAGACAAACTGCCGCTGGCACTGCGGACACTCGAAAACCTCGGGCAACACGGTGGCATCCTCGCTGGTCGATTGTCGCATGAAACAGTCGCGCTCTCGTGGTCGCGCGGCTGTCTCGCTCTCAGAGCCCACAGGACCGCGAGACTGCGAAGCCCGGCGACCGCGACACGACAGGAATGAGGATATTGACCGCCGCGTTGAGCGCCGTGTAGCATCCACGCCCCGCCAGCGTTGGGAGATCGTTCAATGGTAGGACAAGCGGCTCTGAACCGCTCAATCGGGGTTCGACTCCCTGTCTCCCAGCCAGCATTATCAAGCCGCTCACCTGTCGTGACTTAGCGGGACAGCCCAACATGCCCTATCGAACTTAGAGCGCGTGCTACGATTCTTTCCGTGCGACGCGTATCGATACGCCCCGAGGGTGCAGATGTTCTTCGTGACGCGGCAGCGATGCAGCGAACGATGAATCGTTTGCGCGGTGTCGGTCTCATTCCTCGCGGTGTTTACCGATTCACCGACCACGAGGAGGCTGACGCGTGGATGATCAGGACGATCGCGAGTACTCACGCGCACCTGAGCTCGAAGACCTCCTCGCACTCTGCAAAGCGCTGAACACCGAAGGCGTTCGGTACGTCCTGATCGGCGGCTTTGCGGTCATCCTTCACGGCTTCGTGCGAGCCACCAAGGACATCGACCTCCTGATCGACGCGTCGATCGAGAACGTTCAGCGCCTGAAGAGGGCAATGGCCTTTCTGCCGGACAACGCAATTGCCCTGATCGC
>JBBRTE010000022.1:0-90984 GCA_038244715.1 Thermoanaerobaculia bacterium | reverse complement strand
GTTGCCCCCCCACAGAGGGGGGCGCCGCCGGCCTCGCCGGCGAGTCCGGAACAGACTGCGCCTCACACCCCCGCGGGCGTGGCCGCGGGCGCCCCACTGGTCGCGCCTGTCACGCACTCCGGGCCTCCGATCGAGACCACTCAGGCCGCGCCGCCCACCCTTGCGAAAATCTCGATCGACCAGTTCATGGAAACCGACCTGCGCGTGGCCGAGGTTCGTGCGGCGGAACGGGTGCCGAAGTCGAAGAAGCTCCTGAAATTGACCGTCTTCACCGGCGACGAGGAGCGCACCATCGTGGCCGGCATCGCCACGAAGTACACGCCGGAAGAGCTCGTGGGACGCAAGATCGTGATCGTCGCGAACCTGCAGCCAGCGAAGCTGATGGGCATCGAGTCGAACGGCATGGTTCTGGCGGCGTCCCTCGACGGGGAACCGTCGCTGCTGAGCGTGGACGCTGGAGTGCCGGCGGGAACGAAGGTCCGCTAACGGCAAAAAAATGCCCGTTGCGCGATCGTCGCAACGGGCTGGCGCGCGAGAGTGCGCCCACTGGGTCGCCGCAAGTTTTCGGATCAGCGACAGTGCCCAACTTACTGCCGAGGATCCGTCGCGTCTCTACGTTTCTGGAATGCTCAGCCGGCGCCGGTCAGATCGTGTTGATCGCGTCGATGATGCCGACGACCACCGCGCGCACCGGACCATCGCTCGATTCGAGGACCTGCCGCGCACCGTTGCCCTCGTCGAGGACCAGCACGGTTTCCCCCGCACCGGCTCCGACGGAATCAGTGGCGATGAGATAGTCGCCCGTGGCAACGCCCGCCGGCGTGATGCGGGCGATGAGCAGCAGCCGCTTTCCTTCGTAGTAGCGGTGCTTGATGGTGGCGTGAATCTCGCCGACGGCCCGACCGAGAATCATGGGTTCTCTTCCGTGATGTTCACCCCGTCGACGATGGCCAGGATGGCGTGATCGACCGGGACGAACGTCGTTTCCAGGGCCATGGCGGCCTCGCGGCCACCTTCGTAGGCGATCAGCTCTCCGTCGCCGGCCATGCGCGTCGAGTCGGCGGCGACGACGACTTTCCCCTTCGGCCTGAGCTGCATGTCCAGCGGCTGGACGAGCAGCATCGGTACGCCCTCCAGGCCCGGGGTGAGGATGCAGGGGACGACGCGACCGATGACGCGACCGAGCAGCATCAACCCTCCTCGCCGTCGAGCTCCAGCATCGGAGCGGTGTCGAAGCGGATAGTGGCCGAGATCTCGTGCTCGAGCACATCGTGCGGACCGGCGATCACGCGATATGAGAATCCGCGGGGAGCCTCGGTGTAGTTTCCGGCGCCGGCCGCGGCCAGAACTGCAGCGGCGTCTACATCCGGCAACGATCCCGCCAGCAGGGCTAATCCCTTTCCCGCCAGCCCGATGTCGGACAGACGAAGCTCGATGAGTTCGACTGGTGTTCCCTTGAGGGCCGCTTCGACCGCGCGGACGATCGCTGAGGCGGTCTCCGTCTCCAGGATCAGCAGCGAGCCGGGCACTCTTCTGCGCTTTCCGAAGACGCTCTCGAAGAGATCGGGATGGACGTCGCTCAGCAGGGCGTAGTCGATGATCGACGAGCGCATCGAGCCCATGACTTCGTCGAACGATTCAGCCGTGGCCGCGGCCGAGCCGCCGAATACGATGAGGTAGCGGCCGCGGGTCACCGTGCCGGCGCGCACGAAAGCGATCGGCGACTTCTTGAGGATGACGTCGACAGCGTACACGCCCGAGGGAATGTCGTCGAACTCGAGTACCGCGAGTGCGGAGGCCTTCTTCATCAGGTGATCCTGAAGTGATCGACGAGCACGCAGCGGCGCCAGCGCGAGAAGCTGCGCGGGCTGGTCAGGCCTTCGCCCGTGGGGCTGGCGATAGTGAAGGAGGTGTATCCCTCGCCGTCGAGGCCGAGTCCAGCCTGCGAGCGGCCGTTCTTGACGAAGATCGAGCAGTCGCAGGCTTTGGCCATCCGGCTGAGGTTATCGAGGTTCTTCGAGTGCATGACCGCGGTGTGGCGGTTGCGCCCCTCGATCTCCACCGCCAGATCGATGGCGCGATTGGCGTCCGGCATGCGAACAACCGGCATGACCGGCATCATCTGTTCGGTCCAGAGAAGGGGATGCTCCTCGTTGACCTCGATCACGACCAGGCGCACGGAGTCGGGGGCGGTGATGCCGAGTTTGGCGAGGATGACGGAAGCATTCTTGCCGATGAGGCTCTTGTTGATGCGGCCCTTCTGCCGGGGGCCTTTCATCTCTTCGAAGACGATCCTCTCCAGTTCGCCAAGCCGTTCGCGCGGGAGGACGACGGCACCCTGGCCGCCCATCGAGGCGAGGAGGGCGTCGGTGATCGATGCCACGGCGAGTGTTTCCTTCTCGTCGGTGCAGATGATGTTGTTGTCGGTCGAGGCACCCAGGACGATGTCGCGTCCGGCCTTGTCGATGTCGGCGGTCTCGTCGACGACGACCGGAGGATTGCCCGGTCCTGCGCAGATGGCGCGCTTTCCGCTGGCCATGGCAGCGCGGACGACGTCGGGGCCACCGGTGACGACGACGATGCGGATGCCCGGATCGCGCATCAGCTCATTGGCTGACTCGATGGTCGGATTGGCCACACCGGTGATGACGTTTGGCGGACCCCCGGCGGCGATGATGGCCTTGTTGAGCAGCGCGATCGTCTGCATGCAGCAGTTCTTGGCGTAGGGATGAACGTTGAAGACGACCGCGTTGCCCGCGGCGAGCATGCCCAGGCTGTTGCAGATGATCGTGGAGGTCGGGTTCGTCACCGGGGTGATGGCTCCGATCGTTCCGAAGGGCGCCGGCTCCATCAGGGTCAGGCCGTGGTCGCCGGTGACGGCGCTCGGCGCGAGATCCTCGAGGCCGGGCGTCTTCTCCGTGACCAGGCGATTCTTGACGACTTTGTCCTCGTAACGCCCGTAGCCGGTCTCGTCGTGCGCCGACTTCGCCAGAATCTCGCAGTTGTCGCGCATGGCGCTGCGCATCGAAGCGAGGATGGCCGCGCGGGTGGAGAGGGGAAGCGCCGCGAATTGCGGCTGGGCGGTGTTCGCCGCGCGCACCGCTTCCGACACCGTGCTGAACACGCCGAGAGTGGGATCGGTGGCGGGAATCCCGCTCGACCCCGGAGCGGCGGGGAACGGAGCCTTGGCGCCGCCGCTGCTGCGGATGTCGGCAGCGATACGCCGGGCGATCTGGTCGATCTCTTGGTCGCTCAGTTGGGTCATGACCGGATCACTTCCTGTACTTGACGATATCGCCGACGCTCCAGCTGTCGACGATGGCCATGATTACGGAGTCGACCGGCTTTTTGTCGGTGGTCACCGTCTGTCGCGCGGAGCTGCCGGCTGCGATGAGGACGATTTCCTCTTCCCCGGCGCCGACGGCATCGACGGCGACGATCGCGTTGCCGAACTCCTTGCCTTCCTCATCGATGGGTCGAACCACCAGAAGCTTCAAGCCCTGGAGATTTGACTCCTTGTGCGTGGCCACAACAGATCCCACGACTCTCGCGAGCTGCATGGACGTCCCTTCCTCGGACGAGCCGCCCAGCGGCGGCTGTCGTCCCGGCCAGCCTCTTAGGCTTTGCCCTTTTTCGCGGTCGGTTCGCTGGCTCTGCCAAGAGGCATGACGCCATCGACGTTGACGTGCGGACGCGCGATGATGTGCACGGCTACGACGTCGCCCACGCGGCCCGCCGCGGTCTGTGCGGCATCGCAGGCGGCCTTCACGGCGGCCACATCCCCACGGATGATGACGGTGACGAAACCACCACCGGTCTTCTCGTAGGAGACCAGCTCCACTTTGGCGGCTTTCACCGCCGCGTCGGCGGCTTCGACCACCGCTGCAAACGACCTTGTCTCAATCATGCCCAGTGCTTCGGCCATACGTCATTCCTCCGTTGCCGTCCGGCTCGAAGCCGGCGGCGGTATCGATTCCGTTGTTGATCAACTCTCGCGCGATCGGGAGACACGGCCGCCGATCGATGCAATGGCCTGTTCTGCTGCGCGGTACCCCACTTCGATGTCCCGCTCCTCGCCCCCGAGATAGACGCGGCCGAAACTTCCGAACGCGCGCACCTCGAGGATGTTCACCTCGGCGGCCTTTTCGGCTTCGTTGGCGGCGATGGCCGCATAACCGGCCGGCGCCACTTCGAGAACGTACAGCGTCTGACCCGGACTGATCATGTCGCCGTGCCGGGTCCGGTTGATGAGTTGGGTATGGTAGTCGGAGATGTTTCGGATGACCTGGCTGGAGGTGATCTCCGGCTTGATGCGGTCCGCTTCTTTGAGATTCAGCAGGTCGAGGATGGCCGCGCCTGCCTGGCGCACGTCAGCTTGCGAATCGGAGTGGAGCTCGAGCATGCCGTAGACGCGCTCGATGATCATCATTCCCGGTTTCACGTCGGTTGCCTTCAGCGCGGCGTCGGTGACGCGCATGATGTCCATGCCCGGAGAGACTTCCACGAAGAGGGCCGCCTGTCCCGGAACGGGGAGGAAGCCCTGGGCCACCGTTCCGAGGAACGAGGCGAACTGCGGTTGAAGACTGTCGATGAAGACGTAGCAACGGAGCTCGGCCATGATTACCTCTTCCCGGAGGCCATCTGCGTGGCCTCTTCCAGAATCTTGACACTGTTGGAACTGCCGACGCGGGTGGCGCCTGCCGCGACCATCTTGAGCAGATCGGCGTAGGTGCGCACACCGCCCGAAGCCTTCACGCCGAGCTTGCGCGGAGCGACGGTTCGGGCCATGAGGGCGATGTCTTCGGCCGTGGCGCCGCCCGTGGAGAAGCCGGTCGAAGTCTTGACGAAGTTGGCGCCTGCCTTCATGGAGAGCTTGCAGGCCCGCACTTTTTCTTCGTCGTTGAGCAGAACGGTCTCGAGGATCACCTTGGAGACGGCGCGCCCTTCCTGGCAGACTTCGACGACGCCGCGGATGTCGCGGGCGACGAGCAGGTCGTCCTTCGACTTGAGAGCGCCGATGTTGATGACCATGTCGATTTCCGAGGCGCCCTCGCGAATGGCGCGGCGGGCCTCGAGGGTCTTGATCTCCGACGACTGCGCGCCGAGAGGAAATCCGACGACGGCACAGACTTTTACCGGAGTGCCGCGCAGAAGGGCTTTGGCCTTGGCCACCCATGTCGGATTGAGGCAAACCGAGTAGAAGCCGTACTTCGCCGCTTCTTCGCAGAGTTTCTTGATCTCGTCTTCCGTCGCCTCGGGCTTCAGAAGCGTGTGATCGATGAGCTTCACCACCTGGGCCGGAGGGATCAGGTTGATGGCCGCGGCCGGCGCATCGCCCTGCTCGAGGATCTGTTTCACCCGCTCGGCGATCCGCGCGATTTCATTGGGCGAGAGATTGTCGCTGGTTGGTGGATTCAAGTCGCGTCGTCCTTTCTCGAAGTCGCGAATCATGTTCACGCGCTTGCGGTGACGGTCAACCGTGCAATCGGTCGTCAGAAAGACATCGACGATCCGTTTGGCGGTCTCGGTGTCGACCTGTCCGGCACCGAGGGTCAGCACATTCGCGTCGTTATGTTCCCGGCTGTTGCGTGCCAGCTGCTCGTTGTAACACGCCGCGGCCAGGACTCCGGGAACCTTGTTGGCAGTCATGGCCGACCCGATCCCGGCCCCATCGATCATGATTCCGAAGCGTACCGTGCCCGCCGAAACCAGACCGGCCACGTCGTAGGCGATTTTCGGGTAGTCGACCGGGTCCTTGCTGTGAGTGCCGAGGTCCCGGATTCGGTATCCGTTTTCACGCAAATGGGTTTTCAGTTGCTCTTTCAGCTCAAAGCCGCCGTGATCGGCACCCAGGGCCACCTCAACCGGTGGAGGTTTCACAGTATGCAAGATGTTCAGAATGGGCTCGAAGAGATTCTCAGGACGTCGGTTGCACGGTCGTTCAAGCGGCGGAGAATAGCACGCGAGGATCGGATCCGCGCGTGCTATTCGACCGTTCCGGAAGGCAACGTGCGTGGACGGTGAGCGGGAATTGCCTATCGCGAAGCGCGCCGGCGGGTCAGGACCTCGGAGTCCTGCTTCCACTGGCCATTCTTGAAGCTCCAGAGGTCGGAAAGGTAGAACCCGCTGTAACCGCCGAAGAGGACGAGCTCATTGCGAAGCGGATCCCACGCGAACCCGCCGTTCTCGTGAGGAGGCGGTGTGATCGAAGTGACGACCTTCGTCCATGCCGTGCCGTCCCACTCCCAAAGATCGTTCGTGTAGACCTGGGTTTGAATCAGGGTTGCGTCGGTATCGAGCCGGATGCCGCCGAAGACGAAGGCGTGCCCAGTCAGGGGATTGACCGCGACCTGCGCGCCATAACGTTTGCCCGGGGTTGCGGTCGGTTTGATTTCGGTCCAGCCGATTCCGTCGAACGACCACATGTCGTCGAAGCGGCTCAGGGCGTCGTTCGCGGTGACGCGCCCGAGGCCGCCGTAGAGGACGGTTTTCTTGAGGGTCGGGTCGTACCACATCGCCGTGTGCGAGCGGGAGGGTGGAGGATTCTTCTTCACCTGCAACCAGCTCGATCCATCGAAGGTCCACGTCTGGTCGAGATAGGTCGCGTTGTAGCCACCGAAGAAGACGGTCTTCTTCAACGTCGGATCGTAGACGAGGCTGCTCCATTGATGTCCCGGCGGCGCGGGCTTGCTGGAGTCGTACTGCGTCCAGGTCACGCCGTCGAACTCCCACGTGGCGCTGCCTGAGCAAAGCATCACGACCTTCTGCCGGTCACTGTCGAAGGCCGCGATCGGCGACGCACAATCGGTGGGCGCC
Organism: Thermoanaerobaculia bacterium; assembly: GCA_038244715.1. GTDB lineage: Bacteria > Acidobacteriota > Thermoanaerobaculia > Gp7-AA8 > Gp7-AA8 > JADGNZ01. The sequence continues at coordinate 84,168 of JBBRTE010000022.1, read as the reverse complement.
TTCGCATCGTTCTGCATGCGGAACTGGCCGTTCTGGTAGCTCCAGAAGTCAAAGTACGTCGTGACCGTGTTCGTTCCGCCGTAGAGATCGATGACGTTGCGGACCGGGTCCGTGACAAAGGCGAAGAGCGACCTCGGGGACGGATAGGAGAAATCGCCGACGGCCGTCCAGACCTTGTTGCTGTACGTGTAAGTGCCGGCGTTGAGGTTCCCGACGCCGGGGGCGCCGCCGAAGAGCAGGACGACCTGATGATCGGGGTCGTAGGTGATGGCTTCACCGAAGTAGCGGCCGACGAAGAGAGCGACGTCGATCTTCGTCCAGTTCGTACCGTCCCACTCGTAGGTGTCCTCGGTTGCAGCCGAGGCGGCGCAGACGGCGCCGGTGAAGAGGATGGTGTTGTTCGATCCCTGCCAGGTCATGGCGCCTTCATTGGCGCAGGCCGGCAGCAGCGTGGGCTTGAGCTGGTTCCACTTCGCCGCCGCGGGATCCCAGGCGTACATCACGGTCGCGATCGCGGAGTCGTACGCGATCATGATCGTCTGTTTGCGGACCGGGTCGTACTCCAGGATGGGCTTGTTGACCGCGGGGCCGTCGGTGAGGATCTGGTGCCAGACCGTCCCGTCGAACTCCCACGTGTCGTGCAGCGGGGTCTCGGTCAGGGTGCGGCCATCGGCTGAATACGACTGCGATGTGCCGCCGAAAAGGACGATGCGGTCGCGGTCGGAGTCGTAGGCCGCTCCGGCGAGCTCGCGGACGGACGGAGCCGGCGACGTCGTGACGGGCTTCCAGTCGTTTCCGTCATAGGTCCAGGTATCGTTCAGGTTGGTCTTGCCGTGACGTCCGCCGAAGATCACGACGCGCTGGCGTGCGGAGTCGTACACCATCGACTCGGCAGCGCGGGACGAAGGGCTGTGGGTGGTGAGTTTCGGGAACCAGCGTGTTCCGGTCCACTCCCAGGTGTCGTCCAGCTCATAGGCCAGTTTGGTTCCGGCATCGACCGGGGTCGCGCCTCCGAAGAGCACCGCCCGATGGATGGCCGTGTCCCACACCATGCGCGATTCGTACCGCGCGGATGGGCTCGCCGCAAAGGCGCCGGCAGCCGTGAAAAGAAAAAGAACGGAGAAAAGAACGTTGCGCTTCAGCGAGTGATCGCTCATCGTTTTGCGTTTGCCCCTGAATGGAATGCTCAGACCGCGGAAATTTGCTCCCGTTTCGAACCGGACGGGAAGAAGACAAATTTCTCTGATTGGACGGGGCAGCGGGCAAAAGGAAACGGCCAGCAGGCGCCGGCCGTGAGGTTGTCTATATGGCGGGCTTGACGCCGTAGTGTTCCGCGATCGCGGCGAGCTGCCGTTCGGCGTCGTCCTGCCCGAGTCGGGAGCGGATTCCCTCGATCTCGGCCATGTCTTCCCGCTCCAGCGCGAAGCCGTGGTCCGTCAGTGCTTCCTGCGGGTTCTCCACCAGGCGCCGGCGGAACTCGGGGTGCTCCATCGCGCGCCGCACGACTGCACCGATCATCTCGTTTCGCATTGTCTGTTCTCCATTGCGGCAGGAGAGCAAACGACGGGCCTGTTTGGGTCTAGATCCGAATGCGCAGGGTGGCCAGTGTTTCGTTGAGGTTCAGCTTCTTCGGGGCGGCGATGTGATGGTGTGCACGCTCGAGGGTTAGATCGACACGCTTTGCAAACCCGATCCGAACCCCGTAGTCGAGTTTCGCCCAGTTCCACCAGATGCTGGGCGACGGGTACAGACTCGGGCCACGGAAATGATTCTGCAGTCCGCTCCACCGGACGGTCGGCTGAATGCTCTGCAGGAAGGTCTCGCCCGCCACGGAAGGTCCGAAGGCCGATCCGATCTGATAGCCGGCCTCCAGTTCTTCCCCTTCCCGGTACAGCCCCGCGATCTGCTGCTTCGTGAACTGCACAGTCGACGTCAGTCCGTGCCACTCGGTGTAGACGCGCGCGCCCGTCTCTTCCTTGCGGCGGCCATGGATCGGCAGCGTTAGAAAGACGCCCGGCATTTCGGGTCCGTTGAGCAAGTCGAGATCGCCGCCATAGAACGTTCCCGTCAGCTTTTCTTCATCCGCCATCGACCGGCGATAGTGAAAGACGATCGCGTCGAAGCCGAAAGTTTGCGCGTCGTTCTGCCAACGATATCCAAGCCCCTGTCCGAACTGCACGTGATCGCTGCGCAGAAAATATCCCTCGGTCTCGGCGTTGTAGAGAATCGGGAAGCCCGATTTCAGATGCGGATCGGGATTGAGCGTCAGCAGCTCGCGGATGCCGTTGTCGCCGGCCAGCGCATTCGGATCACGGAAGAACAGCGGATTGCCGGTCGTGCCGCTCAGCCGCCAGTAAACGTTGCGGCCCACCGAGCCGCCTCCCATAAAGCCGACGTCTTCCATCCGGTTGAATGCCGTCGCCGCGAGACCGTAGCTCTCGAGGAGGCGGATGGGCTGCCGTTCCATCTTCGAAAATTTTCCCATCTGGAGGAAGAACGACGTCCGCTCCGGCCGTGCCAGGAACTCCGGCTTCGGCCCGATCATGAGCCACAGCTCGTCGGCGTCGATTTTCCGGTCGGTGCTCGTGGGGTTGCGCCGGTATTTGTCCTGGGCGTGGAGTTGTGTGTGCGCGGTGAACCAGTCGCCGTATCCGAGATCGAGCTTGATCTGGGCGACGCTCAGCTCGGCGTGTGTACCGGCGTTGACCGTCTCCTCGAAACCGACGGTCTGGCCGACCGGCAGGAAGCTGGAAGGGAAGGGGAACTTGAGGGCGAACCGCTCCTCGTGACTGTTGCGGTAGTTGGCCCGCAATTCGATGCGCGACTTGAACGTCCAGTCGCTCGACGTCTGCGCAATCAGAGGAAGGGTGGTGAACAGACCTAATACCGCCGCGGCGATTCGTCGCATAGTTTCTCCATCTACGTCGCGGGGAGCCGTTTGGATTGTAACAGGCCAGGCGCTATCGAAAACACATCCGGCACGGGTCATACCCGGCCGCGGACGCAGCAGCGGCGCTCATGAACACGATGCGGGTCTCGTTGGCGAACCGCTTGGCCGTGGAGCAACTGGCCCGATGGTATCGCTTCGTCTTTCCTGACGCGTGGGCGACCAGGATTTCCGCATTCGACGCGATCGCTTCGATATTCGAGGCGATTTCGTCCGCGGCCGAGGCGATGTCGTCCATGACGAGATCACTCACCACCTCGTCGACGATCCGCGTGACATCGATCGAATGAAGGCCGGAGCGATCCGTTCCTTCGCGTTCGCCGCGATGCCCGAGTTGCTGGACGATGAGCTCCGCGAGATCGATCCGAAGCGGTACGAGCTGCAGCGTGGGGATCTCCTCCTCGACGAAGACGTACCTCGCGCCCTGCCAGGTGGAAAGCTCCGCGATCTCTTCCTCCACCTTCAGACGCATGGCGTCATGAAGCTGGTTCTCAGTCAGCGCACCGAGGATGACCAGGATCCGGCCGAGGGCGAGCTGCGTCTCCCTCTGGATTTCCAGCGCTTTCTGGCGCTGCTCTTCGCTGATCATGCGGCTGGCAATGAGCCGTTGCGCCAGGAACCGCGACGGGTCGTTGGACGAGCACGAGATGATCTTCCCCTTCTCGATGAAGAGCTCTTTCTCGCGCGACTCACTGGAGACGACCAGCCGTCCCGTCTTCTGTTGTGACGCGTGTTTCACCAGCACCTCGGTCGGCGTGGCATTTCCGAGCGACTTCCACTTGCGCGGGGGTGGAACCGTTGTCGAGACGATCTCCGACTCCGGCGGCGCGGGCGGCGGGACGACGGCTCGTGCCACGTGCAGCTGAATGGTGCGCAGCTCTTCTTCGGCCCGTTTTCTTCGCTCGAGCTCCTTGCGAAGGGCGTCCGTCATGATCTTCAACTCGTTCATCGTCTGCGCGGCCGTCGCACGCAGGTCGGTGACGGCACCGCGCAGGGTCTCTTCCGTCCGTGCGCTCCTGGCCAACTGGTCGCGCAGCGCGTCGACGACGTCCGAGTCGCCGCGCTTCTCCGGGGCACGCAGGACTTCGATGAATCCCTTCAAGACGCCATCGATGCGCACCGGGGTGATCGTCGTCCGCACCCAGAGATGGCGTCCGTCGCTGGTGACTCTCCAGTCTTCGAGCTCGAGGCCGCCGGAGGCGCCGGCAGCGTTCAATTGCTGCGTCGACTTGCCGGCCCAATGCTCCTGGTCGCGGTAGAGCATGCGGCGCGGACGGCCGACGATGTCCTCGCGCCGGTAGCCGAGGATGCGTTCGGCGCCCGCGTTCCACCCGGCGATGATGCCGCTGTCATCCGTGCGAATGACGGCAACGTCGGTGAGCTGGTCGATGACCGCGTGCAGGACCTGGTCGGCACTGGACGGCGAGGCACGCGGTCCCGTGGTCCGCAGTCGCTCGTCGACCACATAGATGAGGAAGGGCGCGCCCTCCTCGCCGCCGCCGATCGCGCAACTGACCTCCAGTTCCCGATACTTTCCTCTCTTCTCGATGACCCGCTTGACGATGCGATAGCTGGGTGCTTCCCCTCCGAGCATGCGCCGCATCAATGCGTTCTCGCGTTTTGCGTCGTCGGGATGGGTGAGGTCGGTGAACGTCAGCCGCATCAGTTGTTCGCGCGTGTAGCCGACGAGCTGAAGAAATCGTTCGTTGTACTGCAGCCACGCGCCGTCGAGAGACGCGAACGCCAGGCCGGCCGGCAGATGCTCGAAGGCATCGCGAAGCCGCGCGTCGCGATGCGTCGGTGGCGGGCCTGGCGCACCGGGCTTGCGCACGAGCGAGATCATTTGATCGACCGTCGGCAGCTTCACCATCGTGAGTTGTGGAAAGAGTGAAGTTTAGCACGCGGGTGACCATGGAACGCCCGGCAACAAGGCTTGACGCAGAAGGACGAGAGCGAACGCGATCGTCACCGCGACTCTCTTCGCGTAGACGTAGAGGTCGCGATCGCCGCCCTGATCTCTGGGGTAGAAGGCCACGCCGTCTCCTCAGCCGAGATACTGACGGATCGCAGATTCGATCTGGGCACGCGCAACGACACCGACCATCCGTCCCTTCTCAACCCCGTCTTTGAAGAGGACGAGGAGCGGGATGCTCATCGCCCGGTACGCAGAGGCGCTGCGGGGGTTCTGATCGACGTCGAGCTTTGCGAAGCGGACATCGGTGCGTGAGGCCGCCAGCTCCTCGATGACCGGCGCGATCATCCGGCACGGTCCGCACCACGCCGCCCAGAAGTCGACGACGAATGCGCCGTTGGCGATCGTCGCCGCGAAGTTCGCATCGGTGAGCTCGACCGGATGCCGGCCCGTCAGCGGTGACTTGCACTTGCCGCAGACAGCCTTTTTTCCGGAGCCGGCCGGAGGGAGCCGGTTGGCCTGACCACACCGCGCACAGCGAACGATCTCGTCCATCGGCTGGCGATCTTGCGAAAGGCGGGCCCGCAAGGCGTCGCACGTAGGGGTGGCCTTACGGAGGACTGTGCACGCGCGGCCCTCATCGCCACGTCAGGATCCACTCGCAGTGCGGGGCTCCCTTGGAATAGCACTGCGTCTGCTGGACGCGGACATTCTTCACTCCGGTGAGCTCGGCCATGCGCTCGATCCACCCGCTGATCCGTGCGCATCCGGCCACCTCGGACGGGTAGTCCATCAGCTTGATGGTCGCGCCGCGGTCGGTCTGATTCTCGACCGTCATCATTCCCCGATTGTTCATCACGGTCCACATCCGCGAGGCTTTGCTCAGCATTGCTGCGGGTGTAAGCACCATCGCGAAGAAACGATAGATGCCCTTGACGGCATCGTCAGCACCCTGGCGGCCGGCGCGCTTTGCGAACTGCTCGATATTCTCGCCCTTCGCTTTTGCCGCCTCGGTACAAAGAGCGTTGAGCATCTTCACGGGGATCGTCTCGGTCGCCAGCAGGTTGGTCCCCATCCGCGCCGCGTACGCGGCTGGAAGCGCCTGCATCACCGCGTCGCGCTGCGCGACCGTGAGCTCATCGTCGATGAACTTCTGCAGGCTGCGGACGGGCGAGCCCTTGACCGTCACGGTGTCGTTTGGTGCCACGCAACGCCTCCACGCGCCGTACGTTCGATGGGATGCTCGTGAGTATAATCCACGGTCCCACAGGCAGCCGGCGATCCACGTCACAACCTGGAATCGCCGGGCATCGGAGGATTCATGGACGAGCATACGAGCGGAGCGGCCGAGGCCAGCGCTGCCATCGCGGAAGCGGAGTCACACAACGAGCCGAAGATCGGATCGAAAGACAAGCTCGAGGAGCTCTGCGTCAACACGATTCGCTTCCTGGCGATCGACGGCGTCGAGAAGGCGAAGTCCGGCCATCCCGGCGCCCCGATGGGCATGGCCGACATGGCCTTTGTCCTCTGGACCGATTTCATGCGCCACGATCCGAAGATGCCCGCGTGGCAGGACCGTGACCGCTTCGTTCTCTCTGCAGGACACGCGTCGATGCTCCTCTACTCGCTGCTGCATCTCACCGGCTATCCGGAGATGACGCTGGAGCAGCTCAAGAGTTTCCGGCAGTGGGGCTCGAAGACGGCGGGACATCCGGAGTACGGCGAGGCCCCCGGCATCGAAGTAACCACGGGGCCTCTCGGTCAGGGGTTCGCGAACGGCGTCGGGATGGGCATCGCCTCCAAGCTGATGGCGGCCCGGTTCAATACCGAGGACGTATTCAAGCCGGTACAGAACTACATCTACGTCATCTGCTCCGACGGCGATCTCGAAGAAGGGATCAGCTCCGAGGCGGCATCGCTGGCCGGGCACCTCGGGTTGGGCAACCTCATCTATCTCTACGACGACAACGACATCACGCTCGACGGCGACAAACGCCTTTCGATGTCGGAGGACGTGAAGAAGCGGTTCGAAGCCGTCCATTGGCACGTCCAGAAAATCGACGGTCACGACCGCGACGCCGTGCGCAAAGCCATTCGCAAAGCGCAGAAGGTGACCGACAAGCCGTCGATCATCATGGCCAAGACCGTGATCGGACAGGGGAGCCCGAAGTTCCACGGAACGTCGCGCGCGCACGGCGAGCCGTTGGGACCCGAGGAAGCGGCGGCGACGAAGGTGGCGCTGGGGTGGCCGGCGGAACCGACGTTCTACATCCCCGATGAGGTGAAGACGGAATTTGCGCGCAAGGTCAAGAAGCTGGCGCGGTCGCGCAAGACGTGGGAGAAGGGGATGTCCGAATGGCGTGCCCGCAACCCGCAGCTGGCCGCGGCGTGGGACGGCTACTGGTCGCTTGCGCTTCCTTCCGGCTACGAGCTGCAACTGGCCGAGGCGGGAAAGACCGACAAAGCGATCGCGACGCGGGAGTTGTCGAATCAGGTCATTCAGAAGATCGGCGAGATCGCTCCGTTCGTCGTTGGTGGTGCGGCGGATCTGTCCGCATCGACGAAGACGAATTTCAAGAACGGCGGTTCCATCGAGCGGCCGAAAGATGACATCAATGATCCGCCGCCGTTCGACTTCTTCAAGGGGAAGAATCTGCGGTTTGGCATCCGCGAGCACGCCATGGGCGCCGCGCTGAATGGCATGACTTTATATGGTCCGCTGCGTTGCTTCGGGTCGACGTTCCTGATCTTCTCCGACTACATGCGTCCGGCGATCCGGCTGGCAGCGCTGATGGGCATCCCCTCCATCTTCGTCTACACCCACGACTCCGTGTTCCTGGGAGAAGACGGACCGACGCACCAGTCGATCGAGCAGCTCTTCTCGCTTCGCCTGATCCCGAACATGACGCTCTTCCGCCCCGCCGACGGCGTGGAGACGGGCATGGCCTGGGCGTGGGCGATCGGGAACAACCATCAGGGTCCGACGGTCATCGTGCTGACGCGGCAGAAGGTGGACATCATTCCCCACGGTGCCGGGTTCGAGCCGCACCAGGTCTGGCGGGGAGCGTACGTGCTGGATGGGTACGCCGATGGCGATATCACCTTCATCGCCACCGGCTCGGAGTTGACGCTCGCCGTTCGCACCGCCGAGCTGTTGCGGAAGGAAGGTGTTCGAGCCCGCGTGGTTTCTGCGCCGTCACTGGACATCTTCGATCGTCAACCAGTTGACTATCAGAACGAGGTGCTGGGCGACCGTAGCCGCATCGTGGCCATCGAAGCGGGCCGTACGAGCGGCTGGTACAAGTATGTGAACCACGATGCGCTCGTCATCGGCATCGACCGCTTCGGCGCGTCCGCGCCGCAGGCCCAGATCGAGGAGCACTTCGGGTTCACGCCGGAGAAGGTCGCGGAGAAGGTGCGGGGGTGGAGACGGGGATAACGATCCCGCGTCTCCACGAGCCTGATTGGGATCAGGGATAGCGGCTGCTGGTGCAGTCGACGTCGAGGTTTTCAAAGGTTCCCAGGGACAACTCGTCGCCTGCCCGGGCAACCCTTGAGGGTTTGATCACGGGTACACCCTGACAGGTCACGATCTCCTTTTCCTTCGTTCCGATTGCGCACTTCTTCGGTGCGGCGCCTTTCGTTACTGGAGTGATCGAATCGGGTTGGGGGTCGAAAAACTGTGCATAAGAAGCCTGGTCAGAAATGTCTGTGTCGTCATAGCAGTCGCAGCGGTTCGTGACATAGACGAAATCTGCATCAGCAAGGATTTCGATTTTGTTCTTTTTGGGGTCTACATGCCGAAGCTCAAAGACGATGTTCTTTTGAAGAGCTTTCGTGTAAACCACCGTTCGGCCAACACAACCTACGTTGTCGTTGTGGGTACCTTCCCACTCGAAGTAGTCTTCAACGTTCAGGTCACCTCCTCGCGGTATTTCGAAGAGCGCGTGGAAAAGATCCGGGTGGTTTTCTCGACGCCCGATCCCAGAGTGCGGAGTCTTCGAGCCGCCGTTGGCCATCTTTTCAACACGGGGAAGTGACTCAATGCCGATGATCCCCGAAAATCCCGGTCCGAAATCGTTCGTCACGGATCCTTGCAGGGCGAAACAAGTCACGCCCGGCCCTGCCTTGCCTTCGGCGGTGGTCGCGGCGCCAAGGTAGCGAGTGGGAACGGTCAGGACCGCTTTGTGAGTCTTGTGCTGCATCAGGACCGCGACTTGGGTCTTGACTGCGTGTTCATCCTCGAGCTGCGTGTGAACGATCAGTCCCAGAAATCGGATCTTCATTTCAATTTCTCCTCTCTCTCGCCGTATTGACGGACATCCTTATTGTTTTACCGCGGATTGCGGCGCGGCTCCGTAAAGCTCGAAGCTGCCCCAGACCGCTGGGTCGTTCCAGCGCGTGTCCTTCGAGGTCATCATCCCGAGTTGCACCGTGCGCAGCGCAGCAGCGACGCTCGGAGCCGCGTTCAGCTCCTTGTCCAGCCGCGAGGAGAACTCCAGGGCCACGGCGTCATCGAGATCCGCTGAGGTGCCGATGGTGTGCATCGCGCCGATCGCCACGAACGAAAGCGCCAGGCTACCGACTGCCGACGATCGCACGGAGGTACTCCCGGTCCTGCATCCGGTCAGCACGACCAGCTCGAGTTGTTTCAGGTGCCGCCTCTCGATATCGCGCAGGTACAACAGTCCATCCCCCGTTTCATCCGGAGAGAGCACGATCTGTGACTGCCTAGGATCCGCGAGTGTGAACGCGTGCGCGGCGACATAGAGCACTCCGGCTGAATCCAGCGCAGACAGTACTCGTGATGGCGTGGCGTTCGCCCTGGTCAGTACCAATGCGCCCGGATGACGCGCCGCGAGCATCGCGATTTCCCACGCAGATTCCGTGAGGGGCGGGAGGGAATCGAATCGCCGGGGATCCGGCCGAGGATCTCCGACGAGAACGATTCGGCCGAGAGGGCGTTCAGGCGTTCTTTCCGCCGCTTGATGAAACGCCACTGCTGCGCTCGGAGCGATGGTGATCGTGGCTTGTTCAATCAGAAAGCGGTTCCATCCGGGAAGGCGCATCGCCGCGAATCGCACATCACGCAGCCCCGGATCGGGAACGATGACTACGTTCCTGGCCTTCTGCAGGGAAGGCATCACGCTGGCGAGCAGAAGATTCGTGCAAGCCAGCCCGCTCTCCTGTGCCGCGCAGACGCGCGCCACGGTCTTCGAGGATTCCTTGATGTCGAAGTGGGCGAGGTGTTCGCGGGTCTGAGTGAAGATGGCGATTCGGTCATCGAAGACGACGAACTCGAGGAGCAAGGTGTCCGGAGGGATGGACCGTGGATCGAATCCGGACACTCCATACGCCTCGGAGCGGTTGTCGTCGATCGCGTGGAGCGCCCCGGCGACGTCCTGCTCCTGCAGCAGCGTGGAACAGAGCTCGCGCGCGACACTGTCTGCCGTCGTGAAGTAGGCGTCGCGATACTCATCGAGCGGTCGGCCGCCCTGACGCGTTTTCAGAATCGTGGCGGCGTCCTGCAGGCAGGCCCGGGCATGGTCGCGGTCGCCGAGTTGGCGCGCTGCGAGCGCGCGCTCGAGGAGAGCTTCCGGCAGGAGGAAGGTTCTGCTGCTTGCCTTCGTGCTCTGGATGTAGCGGTCCAGCATCGCTGCGGAGCGTGCGGGATCGGAGCTGCGGATTACGACGGCCTCCGCGAACGTGACGTCCGCGTCGGCGGTCTGGCGGAGCAGTGGATCGCGGATGCCCGTCGTGGCGCGCCGCGCTTCCGCGATGTGTTTGGCGATCGAAGTCCTCCCCAGTCCGATGCGCTGCGCCGCCAACGCCCTCCAGATCAGCGTGCTCACGGAAATCTGAGGATTGATGCGGAGCAAATCGTCCGCGGCGAGTGTGAGCAGGGAATAGGCGTTCTGCCAGGCGTTCGCGAGCGTCTCGGTCCTGGCGGCGACGTCGAGCGCGGTCTGGAGCTCCCGCGTATCGCCGCGCAGACTGATGGCCTGAAATAACTCGCGGCGCGTTCTCCACGCCTCCACTGATCGGCCGAGGACGGCTTCACTCGTGGCCACCTGGCCTCTCATGGTGATGGCGTTGGCTTGCTCTCCCAGACGTTGAAACATCGAGGCCGACTCCTCTTCCGCCTTCAATGCCTCGAACTGCTTGCCGTTGCGTCCATAGATCAGCCCCAGGTTCCACAGAAGGCGGGCTCGCAGGTCGCCATATGCCTGGGGCACGACGCGCAGCAGATGGCTCAGTTCCGTCAACGCCGCCGGAAGCTCATTCAGGCTGAGAAGGCACGAGACGAGGTAGTAGCGGGCCACCCACTGCATCGGACTCCCGCCCCGGGTGAATTTCGAAGCGGATGCCGCGAACAGCGGCTGCGCCTGGGTGACGACGCGGTCCCTGTAGAGTTTTCGGGCGGTGTCGTAGTCGAGGTACGCGGAGGCGAGAGTCGTTCGCGAGGAGCTGATCCGGATGGCCGATGCCGCATCGCGAAGGAGCGTGTCGCCGTTGAGATTCGCGACCGCATCACCGGTGGCGGTGGCGATGCGAAGGCTCGCGTCCGCTGCCATTTGATCGCCGCGAAGCGTGGCCGCTCCCCATTCCGTGAGAAACACGGTCTCGCTCCACGATTCGGCCTCCTGGGTGAACTGTCGGACGATCGCTTCGATTCTCCGTTGGTCGTGCTCGTCGGCCGCTTTCTTGAGATGGGGGAGCGTGTTGCTCCACGCGACTGCGACCGTCGACGTTCGGAGCCGTTCGGCGCGCTGCTGCGCCTCCAGTGCCCACGCCGAGCTCGGGTCTGCCTTCGCGTACGCCGCGTACTGCTTCGCGGCAACGTCGCGCAGTCCCAGTCGCTCGAGAATCAGTCCGCGATTGAACGCCGCCTCCGGAATGGGACGGACGCGCAGGGCGCAATCCGCCGCGGAAAGTGCTGCGACGAGCTGCCGGGGATCATCGGCGCGGATCGACGCGGTGTAGCGGGCTGCAGCGAGATCGCTCCAGAGAGACGCATCGTCCGCATGCAATTCGGCTGCTGCGGAGAGCCGTTGTTCGGCGGCATTCGGAACGCCGGCGATCAAATTGGCAACACCAGCGGCATGATCATCTGCCGCCGTTGACCGGAGCACTTCTCCCGCTGCTGCGCGAAGCCGTATGGCCCCACCCTCGGCCTGCGAGGCCTTGTCCGCACCCTTCCACGGACGATACGGAAAGCCCACCAGCCGCGGCTCGACCATGCGCGCGTCCAGCGCCGCCGACGCGCGGACGAGTTGGGATCGTGGATCACCCGGCACGCTGCGCCAGTACCTTGCGACCGCAACGCTGAGGGCAATCGCAAGTCCTCCGGCGAGCAACCAGCGACGGCGGGACATATGTTTTTCGGGACAGAAACAACATACCGAAATTGTCGGGCCGGTACAATCACAAGATGCGCATTCGAATCACCGCCACGCTGGTCCTCATCGCTACGTCCGCATTCGCGAACTTCCGCGAGTTCAGCGATCTGCCGAAGAACCCGGCGCTGGAACTGGCGGTGAGGCATGCCGCGGAGCAGGCGCTGAAGGACTTCCCGAAGCTGACCGCGGACAACCTGGCCATCAGCGTGGTCGACGTGACGAAGCCCTCCACGATCGACCGCGGCGACTGGCATGGCGATGCGCCGTTTTATCCGGCGTCGGTCGTGAAGCTCTTCATCATGGCGGAGGTGTTTCACCAGAAGCTCGAAACCGATCCGGAAGTCGCGCGTGCCCTCGGCGAGATGATCCGCCTTTCCGACAACGACGCCACCGCCTTTCTCATCGATGTCATCAGCGATACGTGCCCGGGCCCGAACCTCGACGGGCGCGCGCTGAACAAGTTCATGGAGAAGCGACGGGTGGTCAACAAGTGGTTCGCGACGATGGGATATGACATCAGCGCGATGGCGAAGCCGTGGACCTTCGGCCCGTTCGGTCGCGAGATGCAGCTGCTGGGTCCGAATCGCATCAATCGCAATCGCAGCAGCGCGAATTCGTTTGCGGCGCTTCTGCTGTGGATCGTGCGGCATCGCGCGGTGTCGGGTTCCGCCAGCGGCGCGATGCTGGCTCTCCTGGAGCGTCCGTTGGCTCCCGCGCGTGCGGATGAGAACCAGGTCAAGGAGTTCATCGGCGAAGCGCTGCCGGCCGGTTCGCGGGAGTGGTCGAAAGCAGGATGGACGTCCGAGGTGCGGCACGACGCGGCGTATGTCGAGCTACCAGGGGGGCGGAAGCTCATCCTGGTCATCATGACGCGAGGCACTGCGGATGATGTGAAGCTGGTGCCCGCGATCGCGAAGGGCGTGCTGGGGGAACTGCGGTAGGTTCGTCGCGGTTGCGCAGGGTCGAAGTTCCGGGGACCGCCGCTGATTGCCGTCGCACGAGCGACCCTGCTGCCGCGATAGTGCTACTCTCCGCGGATACAAAAATGGCTTGGTGGGTCTGGGTTCTCGCAGCATTTCTCCTGCTCACGATCGAGTTCTTCGCGACGACGGCGCACATTGGATTCTTCGCCATCGGAGCGTTTCTCGTCGCGATCATCGTGGGTGCCGGTGTTCCGATGCCGCTGTGGGGACAGCTCCTCACGTTCTCCATCTCCTCCGTCATCCTCCTCGTCTTCGTGAGACCGTTGGTCGTGCGCAAGCTCGGTTTGAGCGTTACGAAGAATGTCGATGCACTGGTCGGTGAACAGGCGGTCGTTCTCTCCGACCTCGCGCCGTCCGACGAAGGGAAGGCGGAGATGCGCGGGAGCACCTGGACCGCGCGCAACATCGGAGAAACGCCGCTCATCAAAGGTCAGCGCTGCCTCGTGGAAAAGATCGTCGGGCTGACGATCTACGTCCGCGCGTCGTGAACCAACCAATCGGAGGAACATCATGCCCAACCTTCTCGTAGCGATCGTCGTGGTTGTGTTTCTGATGATCATGATCAGCCGCGTGGCGCGCGTCGTCCCGCAGCAGAACGCGTGGATCGTGGAGCGGCTCGGCAAGTACTCGGCTACGCTCAACGCCGGCTTCCACATCCTCGTGCCGTTTCTCGACACCGTCCGCTACAAGCACTCACTCAAGGAGGTCGCGCTCGACGTCCCCGAACAGGTCTGCATCACGCGCGACAACGTGCAGGTGGCGGTGGACGGCGTGCTGTACTTCAAGGTCCTCGACCCTGCCCGCGCCTCGTACGGCATCTCCGACTACACCTACGCCATCTCCCAGCTTGCGCAGACGAACCTCCGCAGCGAGATCGGCAAGATCGAGCTCGATCGGACGTTCGAGGAGCGTACGAACATCAACCTCATGGTCGTCAGCGAAGTCGACAAGGCCTCCGAAGCCTGGGGTGTGAAGGTCCTGCGTTACGAGATCAAGAACATCAATCCGCCGCAGGACGTCCTCGCGGCGATGGAGAAGCAGATGCGCGCGGAGCGCGAGAAGCGCGCCACGGTGCTGCAGTCGGAAGGTCAGCGCGACGCGGTCATCAACGCAGCGGATGGCGACAAACAACAGGTCATCAAAGCCTCCGAGGCCAAGAAGCAGCAGGCCATCAACGAGGCCGAAGGGCAGGCGGCCGCGATTCAGTCCGTGGCGGTTGCCACGGCGAACGGCATCAAGCAGATCGCCGACGCCATCAAGACGCCGGGCGGCTACGAAGCGATGCAACTCCGCCTCGCCGAGGAGTACATCAAGCAGTTCGGTCAGCTGGCGAAGAGCGGCAATTCGATGATCATCCCCGCCAACCTGAGCGACGTCAGCTCCGTGATCGCGATGGCCACGAGCGTGTTCAAGCAGACGTCGACCGAGCCTAAGATCCCGGTGCGAACAGTGCAGTCGTAAGCGAAGAAGGTAGGGCGCCGGCGGCCTCGCCGGCGTTAATGCGTTGATCGCTCTCGCCGCCTCCAGAAGGCATAGGCCGGCAGCCCCGCGGCCAGGATCGCGAAGCCGATCAGGCTGTTCACCGGTGACTTCGCGATCGTCGCAATCACCACGATCCAGCACGATGCCGTGAAGACCGCCGTCGTGACCGGATGGCCTGGCGTCCGAAATCCAGCCGGTTCCTGACGCCGCCGAAAGATGAACAGCGCCAGGCCCGTCAATCCGAAGAAGATGAAATCCGTCGAGACCACATAGCCGAGGATCTGTTCGTAGGTGCCGGAAAGCGTGATGACGATGGCCACGATGCCCTGCAATGCGATCGCGACCACCGGAACCTGTGTCTTTGCGCTGATGCGCCCGACGCTGCGGAAGAACAATCCGTCCGCGGCCATCGCGTAGTAGACCCGCGGTGCGGTGAGCATGCTCTGGCTGAGAAATCCGAGCGTCGAGATGGCGATGCCCGCCGCGATCAACCGTGCGCCACGCTCGCCGAGCGCGAGCCGCATCACGGCGGAAGCGGGAGTGGGCGATGCAGCCAGTCCGTCCGGGCCGAGGGCGCGCACGCAGATGTACGTGACGCCGACATAGAGAATGATGACGCCTATGATCCCGACGAGCAGGCCGATCGGGAGGTCGCGCCGTGGCCGCGCCAGTTCTCCGGAGACGAAGCTCGCCGTCTGCCAGCCGCCGTAGGCGAACATCACCGGTGTCATCGCCGCACCGAAGCGGAGAAGGAGATCAGACGACATCGGCGTGCTCGCGATCGCCCGGGCCGCCGCATGCGGTGCAACGACGGTCGCGCCCGCGATGATCAACATTCCGATCGCCGCGATCTTCAGCAGCATGAGCGCGGTCTGCGTATTGCTCCCGCTGCGCACCCCCATGCAGTTGATCAATGTCAGGACGAGCAGTGTGAAGACGGCGATCGTCCATTCCGGAATCGAAAATCCGAGGAGGCTGATTGCATAGCGCGCGAACGTCGAGGCAACGGCTGCCATCCCACCGCTCTGCACGATGAGCAGCAACGCCCATCCGTACAGAAACGCGACTGACGGGTGATACGCATCCCGCAGATACGCATACTGCCCTCCAACTTCCGGGCGGAGTGCCGCTAACTCCGCATACGCGAACGCACCGAGCAGCGCGATGACGCCTCCGGCGACCCACGCGCCGACGATCAGGGCGGGTGTGTGGAGTTGCTGAGCGACGACGTAGGGATTGATGAAGATGCCCGAGCCGATGATGCCGCCCATCACGATCATCGTGGCGTCGAACGCGCCGAGGCGGCGGGCCAGGGCGGGGGGCTGATTCACGCGGCGCCGCCGGCGACGGCAGCCGGCGTCGAGCAGTGGACGGTGGCGACGACCTCGCTGCCGGTGCCGCGATACTCGATCGACGCGAAGCTGACGTGCCGCGCCATGAGGATGCCCCGCCCGTGACGGTCAAAGGCGCGCCGCGGATCAATGTCCATGTAACGCTTCCACTCGAACCCGTTTCCCCGGTCGCAGATCGTGAACTGCAGTTCGGCGTCCGAACGATGGAAGCGCACGTCCACGCGCTTCCCCTGATTCTCCGGCAGCGTCAACCTCCGCGCCACCTCCTGCGCCCACCCACCCTCGGCCAGCAGCACGCTCTTCTCTTCGTAGGTGATACCGAGGTTCCCGTGCTCGACCGCGTTGACCATCAGCTCGGTGAGGCCGATGACTGTCGACTCGGCGTCCGGACAGGCGTTGGCGAGTACCGCGGCTAGTCCGCGTGCCTCTTCGATCGTGCGATAGGTGAAGTGCGCGTCGTCGAGCAGTTGCAGCACCTGCAGCCCGCGTCGCACGCGCATCTGCAGATCCTTTGCGGCGGCCCGGTCCGCGGCCGCGGTCCGCACGACGCTGAGCAGCATCTCCGCGTCGTACGGCTTGGAGAGGTAGTAGTACGCACCGGCCTTGATTCCTTCGATGACTTCCTCGCGTCCCACGAGCGCGCTCTGCAGGATGACAGGCAGGATGAGAAAACGATGATCGGACTTGATGAGCCGGAGCAGCTCCAGGCCGTTCATCCGCGGCATCGTACGGTCTAGAAGGACGAGATCGTGCGTGTCGGGATGTGCGTCGAGGATGGCCCAGGCCTCCACGCCGTCACACGCAAAGTCGAGGACGTAGTCTTCGTGCTTGAGGTGCGCGTCGAGCAGTGCCCGATCGAGCGGATTGTCCTCGACGATCAGCACATGCGTCTGCTCAGACATGGCGGCCCCGGAGTGTTCTTCGGATCTGCGGATGATAAGGCAAGTGGGGAGAGAGGGCAGGCTCTGCCGGGATCTTGGTGTGCAGGATTTTTACACCCGTTGAAGTCAGTTCCCGGTCGCGAACCGGATCGAGCTGTCCTGCGTTCGGTTGTCGGTCGTCGACGCGTAGACGAATGCGGCACCCGGGTAGTTGGGGTTCGTCACCACGATGGAGCCTCCCGCTTCCACCGTCGTGCCGGCGAACGTATTGATGGGGACCTGCTCGAAGAAGTTTGGCGGATAGGTGACCGTTCGCGTGCCGTGTGAGGTGCCGTCGGCGGCGTAGGTGTTGATCTGCAGCGTGGTCGCGGCGTCGAGCGTTCTTACGCCGACGTTCATGCGGAAGTTCGTGAGATCGGGAGCGATCACGATCTGTCCGCGCTGCGACAGACCGAGGGCGCTCCGTGGTGGGAACGCCTCCTGAGTGAAACCAGACGTGCCGGAGGTTCCGCCGTCGGTGAAGATCCGCGTGGTCACGATCGGCGTGCCGCCGTTGGTGAGTACGTCGATCGAACCTAAGCCGCTCGCGCCCATCGTGGTCACGACATCCGGATAGGAAAGGACCTGTTGGGAGTTGATGACGAAGCCGAGCGACGGATCCGTGTCCGAGCCTTGCCTGCCAGCCGGGTGAAAGCGGAGCTGTCCGGTAATTTTCGTGAAGCTGGCGTTGAGGAGCTGCATCGACGTCCTGAAGAAGGCGCCGCCCACACCCTGCACCGCGCCTGCGGCTGGGACCACGCGGACGAGCAGCGGATCGGAGGCGTAGGTGATGAGGCCCAGCGCGGCGTCGGGATAGTAGTTGTTGAGCGAACCCGCGGGGGACGTGCTCAGATCGCTGTTCGTGATCAGGCGATAGCCCGCGCCGTTCGTATTCGGCTGAAAGAGAATCGATCCGCAGGTGGCTGCCGGTTTCAGTTGCACGACAGCGATCAGGTCGTTGAGGACGACCGGGACGGGTGGAACGAGCGCCACGTCATTGCGGCCGAGCGTCGCGTCGAACGGTCCTCGGGTTGCCACCACGCTGAACGAGGAGACCGAGGTGTTGCTGGTCCGGAGAAAGACGATCTTGAAGGCTCCGGAGCACGTAGCGGCCCATTGCACGCTGGCCCTGTTCACGGTGCCCGAGGCGGTTGCAGGGTTGCTCAGGTCGACCCACGTGACCGGCGCGGTGTCGGTGAGGGTTGCCGTGATCGGGGTATTCGCCGGCATCGAGCCAACCGTAAGCGGCTGTGCGATGACGCTGGATGCTGCGAGAACGGCGAGAAGCGCTCCGAGTTTTTTCATGGAATTCCTCGCGGGCAGTCTAGTGCCGTGGACGGACAAGCCTCGACCAGCTTCGATGGCGAAACCGCTACACTTCCCGGCGTTCATGTCACTTCTGCTCGAAGGTCTCCTGGCGGTGATCGTCCTTGCGGTGATTGCGCTCGTCTTCGGCAAGCGTCACGCCCGTCGCTTTCAGCGTGCCCGCCGGATTCATGTCGACAAGTTCAAGCTGAAGCGCCGGCATGCGGAGATCGAGCTTGAGGTCTTCGGCAGCCGTGACGTCGTCGACGCCATCCGCGGCTACGCGAAGCAGCATCACGCGTCGATCGACGAGGCCACGCGCCAGGCGCGCACGTACCTGCGCGAGATCGTCCCGAAGTTCAACCTGCTGGCCTACTACCGGCTCGGCGCACCACTGGCCCGGGCGATCATGCGCTTTCTCTATCGTCCGGTGGTCGAACACAAGACCCTGCGCGAGTTCAACGCCACGGCACCGAAGAACGCGGTCGTCGTCTACCTCATCAACCACCGGTCGAACGCCGACTATGTCCTCGTCGCGCACATGCTTTTCAAGTTCGTCTCGCTCTCGTATGCGGTGGGTGAGTGGGCGCGCGTGTGGCCGCTCAACCATCTGTTCAAGTGGTTCGGCGGCTACTTCATCCGGCGGCGGTATCGGGAGCCGCTGTACCACGCGGTGCTGTCTTCGTTCGTCAGTACGATCACCAAGAACGGCGTGACACAGGGCGTCTTTCTGGAAGGGGGTCTCACGCGCGACGGCGCATTCCAGAAGCCGAAGCTGGGGATGCTCGACTACATCGTGGCCGGCAAGCGCGATCCGTCCTTCAGCGCGCCACTGTTTCTGATTCCGACTGCGATCAACTACGACCGTGTCCTCGAAGACCGCAATCTGACTGAGGAACTGGTGGGGAAAGAGGACCGGCGAACGAAGACGGACAAGCTGCAGACGACCATCGACTTCCTGTTTCGAAACCTCTTGCGCAGCATCCTGAAGCGCTTCAAGCGCTACGGATACGCTGTGGTGACGTTCGGGACGCCGATCGCGGTCGACGATTTCGTGCGGCAGCATCCGGAGATCCTTTCGCCGGTATTCGACGAGCGCAAAGCCGCGCTCACCGAGCTGGCAGAGTCGGTGATGACGGAGATTTCGAACGCGCTGCCGGTGACGCCGGTGACGTTGCTGGCGCGCATCCTTGCCGATCATCCCGACGAACCGATGACGGAGGAGGAACTGATCGCGGCCATCGACCGGTATCGCGCGGCGTTTCCCGATCGTGTCTGGCTGCTCCGGGAGAAGACTGGCGCAGAGGTCTGGCGCGCGGCCCGGCCGGTTGTCGAGTTGCGGCATCTCATCCTGCCCGCGGAACGGTGGCGGTCGGACCTCTTCGAAGGCAGCGGCGTGCCGGTCATCGAGGAGGCGTGGCGGTGGAATCCTGCGGAAACCCTGCTGCGTGATTACTACGCGAACGCCCTGATGACCTTCGAGGATGTGAAGCGCAGAGGGTGGCCGGAGCGGAAGCGGCATGCGCAGCCGGCCTGACGGCGGTGGAATCGTGCGCGTTTTCAGCGATCCCCGGGCGGACTGGACTAGAATCGAAGGCTGCAGGAGGTCGGATCGTGATTGCCGAGTTTCGGGGATTCCTGACGAAAACGAATGCACTCGCGCTCGCGATCGGCGTCATCATCGGCGCCGCGGTCGGCAACGTTGTCTCCGCGCTGTCTGCAGACATCCTGATGCCGTTCATCGGACTGTTCCTTCCGTCGGGCGACTGGCGCGAAGCGAAGTACGTTCTGAAGACCTCGACCGATGCCGCCGGGAAAGTGACCGAGAGCGCGATTCTTTACGGGCACTTCATCGGCACGGTCCTCGACTTCCTCATCATCTCGTTCGTCGTCTACCTGATCGTGAGGATCCTGGTGAGACCGGCTCCGGCCCCTCCCGTCGTCCCGATGAAGACCTGTCCCGAATGCCAGGAGATGATTCCGGCAGCGGCACGCCGTTGCCGCGCCTGCACGTCCGCGCTGGCGTAAACGGCTACGGATCGCTGACCGCGCCGACTTCGGCGGAGGAGAGCAGGACGGTGATCTCGCCCGCGGGCATCGGCGCGCTGATCAGGTAGCCCTGCATCTGGTCGCAGTTCCAGCGCTTGAGAAACGTCTGCTGGTCGGTGAACTCGACGCCTTCCGCGATCACCTTGAGCCGCAGGCTGTGACCCATGGCGATGATGGCTGTGACGATGGCCGCGGTGTCGGGGTCCCGTGTGATGTCGCGCACGAAGGACTGATCGATCTTGAGCGTGTCGATGGGGAAGCGTTTCAGATACGCGAGCGACGAGTGGCCGGTGCCGAAGTCATCGAGGGAGATGCGGATGCCGATGCGCTTGAGCTCGAAGAGCGTGCGGATGCTGGCCTCGGGCCACTGCATGGCGGTCGACTCGGTGATCTCGAGCTCGAGCAGGCGCGCAGGCACTCCCGTCTCGGCAAGGACCTCGCGCACGACCTGAACGAGATCGGCCTGCTGGAGCTGGCAGACCGAGAGATTCACCGCGAGCGACAGTGTGCTGAATCCGGACTCGTGCCACTTCCTCGCCTGCATGCACGCCTCGCGCAACGCCCAGGTGCCCAGCGGAATCATCATGCCGATGGCTTCGGCGAGCGGGATGAACGTCGTCGGCGGAATCGGCCCCAGCTCCGGCGGAGTCCAGCGCATCAGTGCCTCGACCCCGGTGATGCGTCCCGCGCGGAAGTCGAAGATGGGCTGGTAGTGGACGGCCATCTCGTTCTGGGAGAGCGAGCGGCGCAACCCATGTTCGAGCGAGATCCGCTGAAGCGCTTTCGCATTCACCAGTGCGTTGAAGAGCTGGTAGTTGTCGCGGCCCTGCTCCTTGGCCTGATACATCGCCGTGTCCGCGCTCTTGATGAGCGCTTCGGCATCCGGACCATCTTCGGGGTAGACGCTGATGCCGATCGAGGTGGTGATGTAGAACTCGCGTCCTTCGATGTGGAAGGGGTAGCGGACGGACTCGAGGATCTTCTGGGCCACGAGCGCGGCATCTTCGGCGTGGGCGAGCTCGGGCAGGAGCAGGGTGAACTCGTCGCCGCCGAGACGTGCCACGGTGTCGCTGTCGCGGACGCAGGACTGAATCCGCGCCGACACCGCCTGCAGCAGTTGGTCGCCGATGTTGTGCCCGAGAGAATCGTTGATGACCTTGAAGCGATCGAGGTCGAGGAACAGCACTGCGGCCAGCGTGGAGTGGCGCTGGGCGTGCGAGATGGCCACCGTTACGCGGTCCTTGAACAGGAGCCGGTTTGGCAGCGTCGTCAGCGCGTCGTGGTAGGCGAGGTGCTTGATCTGCTCCTCGGCGTACGTCCGTTCCGTGATGTCGCGGATCACGCAGACAATCCCTCCGCCGTCGATCGCTGTGAGCGAGATCTCCTGCGGAAAGAGCGCTCCATCGAGGCGCAGTCCGCTCGCTTCACCACGCCAGCGTCCGCGCTGCTGCACGAGGGGGACGATGGTGGTGATGATTCGCACCTGTTCCGGAGGCTCGTAGAGATCGCAGATGGAGTGCCCGATGATCTCGTCGGGACGGGAGTAGCCGAACAGTTTCGCCAGTGCGTCGTTGACGTAGGTGAAGTCGAGGCGGGCGTCGAGGATGCCGATGCCGTCCATCGAAGCCGTCATCGCCGCCGACTGTTGGCGCAGCGTCTCTTCGGCAACCTTGCGTTCGGTGACGTCGGTGCCGACGTGGAGATAACCGGTCAGGTTTCCGTGCTCGTCGCGCAGGGCGGTGACGGAGAGGAGGACGATCAGTCGTTCGTTGTCTTCCCGGATGTAGGTCCACTCCCGCTCCTCGAGCCCTTCACGCGCGGCGCGCCGCACGAGGACTTCGAAGCCGTTGACCGTTTCGCCGATTTCGAACGTGAGTCGCCGCGCGTGTTGTTCGAGCTCGGACTCGTCATGAAGGTCCGTCACATTCCGTGTGTCGATGACGTCCGACGCCGCGTAGCCGAGCATCCGCTCCGCGCCGGAGTTGAAGACGGCGATCACGCCGCGCGCGTCCGTGGCGATGATGGAGACGCGCGTGGCGGCGTCGAGCACAGCTTTGTGCTGTGCGTTCGCGGCCGCGACCTGCTGATCGGCGAGCTTCCGCTCCGTGATGTCGAAGACGAAGCCTTCGAACACCTCGGCGCCTTCGTGCAGGTCGATGGCGTGCGCGTTGAGCTGCACCCAGATCGGTGTGCCGTCGCGCCTTCTCCATTGCAGCTCCTGCTCGATGGCGTAACCGTTTGCCGTGAAGCGCGCCAGCGCCGTCCGGCGTTCCCGCTCGCTGACGTAGATGTCGCGGGAGAGGTTGCGTTGCTGGAGCTCTTCGCTCGAGTCGTAGCCCAGGATGCGCGCCAGCGACGGGTTGGCCATCAGGATCGTGCCGTCGGGTGTGGAACGGTAGATGCCGACGGACGCGTAGTCGACGATGTTCCGGTATTTCTGTTCCGAGAGCAGCAGGGCTTCTTCGGCGCGCTTCCGCTCGGTGGCGTCGTGAACGATCGAGTAGAGAAGGGTGCGGCCGGCGGCGACGATCGGTCCGGAATGAACCTCGACGTCGCGAACCTCGCCGTTGGCAAGGCGGTGTCGAAACACGAAATAGGTTCGCCGTTGGACGGCGGCGTTGGCCATCTCCGCGCGGGTGGCCTCCTCGCCGAGCGTGTTGATCTGCCAGACAGACATCGTGCGCAGCGTCTCGATGTCCCAGCCGTAAAACTCGGCCGCCGCCACGTTGGCGTCGACGATCTGTCCGCTGACCGGGTCGAGCAGCATCTGCACGGCGCGGTTGTTCTCAAACATCTGCCGGTAGCGGCGCTCGCTCTCGCGCAGGGCGTCTTCCTGACGCTTGTGCTCGATCGCCGAGGCAACGTGCTGGGCGACGAAGACGAGGAGATCGCGATCCTGTTCGGTGTACCGCACGCCTTCGTCGTAGGTCTGGACTCCGAGAACGCCCCAGGTGCGGTCGCCGGTGGCGAGGGGCGCGCCCATCCAGTCAACGGAAGGGGCTCCGACCGATTCCACGGCGCCGCTTTTCTTGAGGTCGTCGAACTCCTGCGGCGTGGCCAGAAGCGGCACTCCGGTGCGCAGCACGTACGCCGTCAGCCCGCGTCCCGGCGGACGCCCTTCGGGTGCCTCGTCGTACTTGTCGACGAAGTAGGGGAACGTGAGGATGTCGCGGGCGGCGTCGTACTCGGCGATGTAGAAGTTCGTGGCGTTCATCAGCCCGTTCACGATTCCGTGCACGGCGCCGTAGAATTCATCGAGGTTGCGCGCGTCCCGGCTCAGTGTGGCGATGCGGAACAGAGCCGACTGCATGGCCTCGTTGCGCACATTGTCTGAGATGTCACGGAAGTACCACGCCCGGCCTCGGATCTTGTCGCCCGAGACGATCGGTACCGATGCCCGCGAGAGCACGCGGCCGTCGTTCATCAGGACCGTGTCGCTACTGCGCACCACCTCGGGGTGGGTGTAGATGTGGTTCACGAGCTCGATGAACTCGTCCCAGTGCTGAACCCTCTCCGCCGCGAAGCCGAGCAGCTCGTTATCGTCCGCTGCTCTTGCCGCATCTTCGGGAATGTCCCACATCTCCAGGAAGCGGCGGTTGTACGAAAGGATCTTGCCGCAGTCGTCGACGACCAGGATCCCGTCGAGCGTCGCCTCCTGCTGCGCGCGCAGGATGGCCACGCTGGTACGAAGCGAGTCGTGCGACGCCCGCGGCCGTCCGGCGCGCAACCAGCGGGTGAGGGCGCTCCGTGCGCTGGCGAGGTGCGGGGGAGGATGAACTTCCATGAGGGTTTTGCGAAGGTATTTTAGTGGCACTCCGTCAACTACGCGTCAGTCCGTGCGGTTGTGCGAGCGAAAAAACTCCCATTGCATCCAGCTCATCCGCACGTACCAGGCAACCAGGAGTGCGATGAAAATCTGCCTGGCGATCAGGCTCAACACGAACACTGCCGCACCGACCAGCATCGAGATCCAGATCGAGATGCTGAATGCCGGCCGTTCGGCCAGGAAGAGACGGAAGAAGTTTCTGAGGATGCCGTTGCCGTCCAGCGGCCCGATCGGGAGCAGGTTGAAGATGGCCCACCAGAAGTTCGCCCGGGCCAGGAGAGGCAACAATGCCCGGAAGAACGGATCGACCGTCGCCACCGGCACATTCGCGACGATCAAGGTAACGATCCAGGCCAGCAGAAAACTCGAGGCCGGGCCGGCCCCACTGATCAGCAGATCCTGCCACGGTCGCGCACGCCGCTCGTTATAGGTAGCGCCGCCCATGCCCGCCAGGACTACGGTGCTCGGCCCGAACCCGAGGATCCCGATCATCGCCGCGTGCGCCAGCTCGTGAAACAGGACACTGATCAACAGCACCGGCACCCACAGCAATGCGTAGCGCATCCCAAACTGCTGCACATCGAACATCACGAAGAAGACGATGAGGATGAGGAAGCTGAAATCGAGCGTGATGGTGGTGCCGAAGAGTGTCCCGAGGTGAATGCGGCCCATGAGATGGGCGGAGTATACGACGGCAAAAAACGAATGTTGATTCCCCCGGGAATCCAGTCGATCATGCTTGGATTCCATCGGGCGCGCACGCATGATCAACGCACTGGAGCTGGAGAACCTTACGAAGCGTTTCGGCGACACGCTCGCGGTCGACGGCGTGACGTTGCACGTTGAAGGCGGGGCCTTTCTCGGGCTGCTCGGGCGCAATGGTGCCGGCAAGAGCACCATTCTGAAGATGGTCATGGGCCTGCTCAAGCCCACGGGGGGAACCATCCGGGTACTGGGTCTGCCGCTTGCGGAGAACGAGCTCGAGATCAAGCGTGTCATCGGCGTGATGCCGGAGGACCTTGCCCTTTTCGACTACCTGTCCGGCGCACAGTACCTGCGTTTCGTCAGCCGCATGTACGGGCTCGACGATTCCGTTGCCGATCGGAGAGGGGATGAGCTTTTCGCCCGCCTCGAGCTCGCGCCGGCACCGCGGACGCTCGTACGGAATTACAGCTACGGGATGAAGAAGAAACTCGCACTTTGTGCTGCAATCATCCACAACCCGAGGATCCTGTTCCTCGACGAGCCATTTGAGGGGATCGATCCGGTGAGCAGCCGCGCAATGAAGGACATGCTGCTGTCACTGCAGCAGCATGGAGTCGCCATTGTGCTGACCAGTCACATCATGGAAATCGTCGAGAAGCTTTGCCCGCGCATCGCCATCCTCGATCAGGGAAGACTCGTGGGCTCCGGGAGTGTCGCGGAACTGCGTGCCCGCCAGGGGGCAGATAGTCTGGAGAGCCTGTTTGTCAGTCTGGTCGGTGGCCCGCAAACGGGAGCGCTCTCCTGGCTGTGAGTCCGTTTGGGGCGTTGCTGTCGGCACACGCGCAGGTCACGTGGAATCGCATGCGGATCGACGTGGGCGAGGCCGGCCGGATGGTCTACGCGTTCGTCGCGGTGTTGTGGATTCTGGTCATCGTCCTTCCGGCCATGCTGATTGCCGGTCGTGTCGGGTTCGCGATCGGCACGTCACTGCCGAACCCGCGGTTCGCCACGCTTCTCGGCGGCGGATTCGCGTTTCTGATCGTTCTCGCCGGAAGCGTTGGAAGAAGACGGCAACTCGATTGGGAGGTTGCCCGAACGTTCCCGGTTCGACTGCGAACGCTGTTCCTTGCTGAGTTGGCGGCCAGCGCGGTCGATCTGCTCCCGGCGTTGTTTGCGCTGCTCAGCGCCGCGCTCCTCGGCGGAATCGGTATTGCGCAACCTGCACTCATGGCACTCCTTCCCGTGCCGTGGCTCGTTGCCATCGGGTCGCTGCTGTGCCTCCGGCATTTGTTGGGGAACATCATTGCCAGTGTCCGTAACGGTCTGAAGGTCGCGTTGTGGACCG
The DNA here is from genome assembly GCA_038244715.1 of Thermoanaerobaculia bacterium. Lineage (GTDB taxonomy): Bacteria > Acidobacteriota > Thermoanaerobaculia > Gp7-AA8 > Gp7-AA8 > JADGNZ01. The sequence goes on along the minus strand of JBBRTE010000022.1, from coordinate 57,942 downwards.
CGTGTATCGGGACGGCCCTGCTCTTTGGCGTATCCGAATTCGGCACTCTTCTGTCGATGACCTGGTTCCGATTGCTCGCGGTGCTTCCCTCGACGCAGGCATTCGAAGGGCTGAATGATGCCGCGTCCGGGCATTGGGTAGCGGCCATCTGCAGGCAGGTGTATCCGCTCCTTTTCCTTGGGCTGCTCTTCATGGCCGCAGCGCGCTCACTCGAGCGCGAAGCTCCCCTGGAATCCGACGATCGGCACCCGGGCCGCCCGCCCAGGCTCTGGACGTTCCGGTCGCCCGCGGCCGGGGTGGCTCGATTGCATGCAATTTCTCTTCGCTCCAGCGCCCTCGGGATCATCTCAATGATCACACCGTTGTTCAGCGTGCTGATCATCCGGACACTTCTACAGGCAACGAACGGCGACGCTCTGTGGCTGGTGCCGATCACGTTGTCGTGGCTGGGCGTCATCAACATGGAGATGCTGCTGAACCAGTTCGGGCTGGACGCCGGCAATGTCCGGGCGTTGCTCGTCCTTCCGATCCGGACCGTCGATCTGTTGGCGGGCAAAGGGATTGCGCTCGCTGGCTATCTGTCGCTGCAGGTCCTTCCGCTGGTCGTCATGGTGCTTTTGGTCAGGACTGTCGGAGTGGTTGACCTTATCGCGGCGCTGGGCCTGGCCGCTTGCCAGTTTCTATTGCAGTTGGCGGTGGGTCATTGGACGAGCGTCCGCTTGCCATGGCCAATTCCGCGGAGCGTTCTGAAGAGCACTACGAGGCCGAGGCTGGCGATCGTCTTTGTTGGAATGGCGGTGACGGCGATCAGCGGCTCTGGTGTCGCTGCCGCATATCTGTTTCTGCATCAAGCCGCGCACGGGGTCGTGCTCTCGGTCACCGCTGGGTTGCTGGCGATCGCGCTCCTGGTGTATTGGCGCATCGTTCTGCCGATGTCTGCGCGGTACCTCGATCGCCATCGCGAATTGCTCGTGCAGTTTCTCGGATGAATCGGGGAGTGAGCAACGGCGCTTAGCCGGAAGAGAGCCAGCCGCCCGTCCCCGCTATCGGGAACGGACGGCCGGCTGTGTGCTACGGAGCAATCCAGACGCCTATGGTCGCTTTGTTGATGCACATACCGATTGCAAACCCGACGAGAAACGCACCGACGATCATAAGAACCTCCCCGCAAGAATTTGAAGTGAGGATTGTACCGCGGGGGCAGTCAGGATGGAAGGATGCGGTAATGGCAATAGCGCACTCAGGGGACCGGCGGGACTGCCGCGGTCAGCGCCGCGCCATTTGTCCGCACGATTTCCCGGTAGAACTTCGCGCTCTCTTTCAGCGTGCGCTTGAGCGTGGCGAAGTCGACGTGGACGATGCCGAATCGCTTCGTGTAGCCGTGGGACCACTCGAGGTTGTCGAGGAGGGACCAGACAAAGTAGCCGCGGACATCGGCGCCCTTTTCGATGGCCTTCGACACCGCGAGGATGTGCTCGCGCAGGTAGTGGATGCGCAGCGGATCGTCGACGGTGCCGGCGATGGCGGTGGGAGGGTCGTAGAACGCGGCGCCGTTTTCTGTGACGTAGATCGGGGTGTCGCCGTAGCGGTCGCGGAACCAGAGCAGGACGTCGGTAAGGGCCGGCGGATAGACCTCCCACCCCGTCTCGGTGTAGATCGATTGCGGCTGGCGGACGCGCGCGGCGCGCTCGAAGACAGTTGTCGGATCGTCCTTTGTCACCGCGCGCAGGTAGTAGTTGATTCCGATGAAATCGAGCGGCCGTCCGATGATGTCGAAATCGGCCGCGGGAAACGCCGGCCACGCCTCGCCATAGAGATCCGCCATCTCGTCGGGATACTTTCCATGGAAGACCGGATCGAGGTACTGACGGTTCATGTAGGCATCCGCACGGCGGTTGGCAGCGAGGTCAGACTCGCTCTGCGACGCGGGATACTTCGGCTCGAGATTCACGACGAGGCCGATGGAGTGCTTGCCGACCGCGCGATAGGCCTGCACGGCGCGGCCGTGGGCGCGGAGGAGGTTGTGCGCGGCGATGGGCGTCTCGAACAGGTTGCGATGTCCCGGCGCGAGCACACCGCGGAGATAGCCGCCATCGGTGACCACCCACGGCTCGTTCAGCGTGGCCCACCATTCGACGGTGTCGTCGAGCGCGCTGAACGCGACGTTGGCGTATTCGGCGAACCACTCAGCGACGTCCCGATTCAACCAGCCGCCGCGATCGTCGAGTGCTGCGGGAAGGTCCCAGTGGTAGAGCGTGGCCATCGGACGGATGCCGTTCTCACGCAGGGCATCGACGAGCCGCCGGTAAAAGTCGAGTCCTTTCTCGTTGATCCTTCCGGTTCCCTCGGGGAGCACGCGGCTCCAGGAGATGCTGAATCGATAGGCCTGCATGCCGAGGTCGCGCATGATGCTCACGTCTTCGCGGTAGCGATGATAGTGATCGCAGGCAACGTCGCCCGTGTCTCCGTTGGTCATGAGTCCGGGCGTGTGGCTGAAGCGGTCCCAGATGCTCGCCCCGGCCCCATCCTCGAGTGAAGCGCCTTCGATCTGATACGCCGCCGTGGCGGAGCCCCAGACGAAACCCTCGGGGAAGCGGACGTTGGTCATCGATGGATTCTCCTTGTTGACAGCCAGGCAGATTGTGAGTAGCGTACCGCAAAATGTAAACGTTTACATTCGAGGGCCGCGAATTTCCCATGACGAGCCGACGGGATGTCCGAAGAACCAGGCGCCGCAACACTGCGACGGCGATCACCATTCATGATGTCGCCGCGCGCGCAGGCGTCTCGGTGGCGACGGTTTCCCGAGTCCTCAATGGCAAGCAGCTGGTGCGCGAAGAGACGTCGCGGCAGGTGCGCGCGGCCGCGGAAATCCTTCGCTATGTGCCGAACGTCGCGGCGCGCTCACTCAGCATCCGCCGCAGCCAGACCATCGGGATCGTCCTGCCGGAAGTTCACGGCGAGTTCTTCTCCGAAGTCATCCGCGGTCTCGACCTGGCGGCGCGGGCGCAGGGGTACCACATCCTCGTCTCCGGCTCGCACAGCGATCCGGCCGAGATGCTGGAAGTCGTCGATGCGATGCGCGGCCGCGTGGACGGGCTGGTGGTGATGGCGCCGGATGTCACCCTCGCGCCGCTCGAGGAACTGCGCACCCGCGACATGCCGGTCGTGCTCCTCAACTCCTCGTCATCGAGTGCCGACGCGATCACGATTGACAACTACGGCGGGGCGCGGGCCATGATGCGCCACCTGCACGGGCTCGGACATACGCGCATCGCATTCGTGCGGGGGCCCCAGCAAAACGCCGACGCCCGCGAGCGGTTGCGCGGCTACCGGCACGCCATGCGCGGCATGGCCGCGTCGTCGCTGCGGGCCCTGGAGTGCGGCGGCGACTTTACCGAAGAGTCAGGATTCATCGCTGGCGGCAAACTGGCGGCAGCGTCCTCACGCCCTACGGCGGTCTTCGCAGCCAATGACTCGATGGCGGTCGGAGTGCTGGCGGCGTTCGCGGCGGAGGGCATCAAGGTGCCGGAGGCCGTGAGCGTGGCTGGCTTCGACGACATTCCGATCGCGCGTTATGTCGCGCCTCCGCTGACGACGATGCGCGTCGACATCGCGGAACTTGGACGGCGTGCGTTCGCGATGCTGCTGGACGCGATCCTCCGTTCCGCCTCGCATCCCTCCGTGCAGGAGAACGTCGCAACGACCCTCGTCGTTCGCGGCTCGTGTGCAGCACCCGCATCTCTACCGAACGTGAACACGCAGCCGCATCGTGCGCTGCGGGGACGAAAGAGTGGCCTCGGAAAAGGAGAAGGTTCATGAAACGAACGCTTGTGGTATTTGGGGTGGTATTGCTCATCGGAATGATGGCAATGCCTGCCGTCGCCCAGCTGACGACGGCAACGATCCACGGAAAGGTAACCAATCAGAATGGGACCGCGCTGCCGGCGGCGGAGGTTGACGCGGTCAACTCGGCCAGCGGTTTCGTGAAGTCGGTGCAGTCGGGGCCGGACGGCTTCTACACCATGGCCGGCATCAATCCGGGCGAGTACAACCTCGTCATCGCCGCACCAGGTTTTCAGGCGCGGAACGAGACCGTGCGCATCCTGCTCGGGCAGAACATCGAGATGAATTTCGTGATGTCGCCCGATGCGTCCATGGCGCAGTCCATCACGGTCGTCGGCAACCAGCTCGTCGAGACCAGGACATCCGAGGCGGCCACGAACGTGTCACCGCAGCAGATGGAGAATCTGCCGCAGGGCGATCGCAACTTCCTGAACTTCGCGCAGCTCGCCCCCGGAATCCGTCTCTCCACGGATCCGACCCGCAAGACCATCGCCGGTGACGCGCAGCCCGCGGAACAGACGAACGTCTTCATCGACGGCGTCAGTTTCAAGAACGACGTGCTCCAGGGCGGCCTCGTCGGACAGGACTCGAGCCGCGGCAATCCCTTCCCACAGAACGCCGTGCAGGAGTTCCGCATCATCACGCAGAACTACAGCGCGCAGTACGACCACGCCTCGTCCGCCATCATCACGGCGGTGACCAAGTCGGGCGGCAATCAGTTCGACGGCAACGCCTTCCTCTACTACCAGCCGAAACAGTGGGTAGCGGCGACGGCGAAGGGGTTCCAGTTCTCGACCTTGTCGTCGAACGCGTCGTACCACCGCACCCAGCCGGGCTTCAGCTTCGGCGGACCGATCATCAAGGACAAGCTCAACTTCTTCCTCTCCTATGAGGGCGTCGACGAACACGCCACGACGATTGTGAACACCATCAACACGCCGCGCTCACCCGAGGCCGGCGGCGCGTTCGGAAGCCCGTTCAAGTCGAATCTCGCCTTCGGCAAGATCAGTGTGCAGCCGGACAAGAACTCGCTGCTCGACGTCTCCGGCAGCTATCGCCGGGAACACGAGACGCGCGACTTCGGAGGCTCGACGTCCTTCCAGTCGGCGACCGACCTGCGCAACTGGGTCTATTCGACCACTGCGCGGCATCAGTGGAACAACGCCAGTGCCCTCAACCAGGCCACACTGAGCTGGCAGGACTATGGCTGGAACCCGACGCCGCTGAATTCGAGTGATGTCGGTCTGAATTTCGAGGGAATCGGTCGCGTCGGTGGAAACAGCACGACGCAGAAGTTCGATCAGCGCCGCATCGAGCTGCGCGATGACTTCAACTTCGCCCCGATGCAGTGGAACGGCGAGCACGCCTTCCAGATCGGTGGCAACTTCGACAAGATGCACTACAACATCGACAAGAGCCTGAACGGCAACCCGGAGTTCGATTTCCGGAACGATCCTGCCAACGGGTTCACATACGCCCAGCCGTATCAGGCGGTGTTCGGTTTCGGCAACCCGAAGCTCGCCACCAGCAACAACGAGTACGGCATCTACGGCCAGGACAGCTGGACCGTCAACAAGAACCTCTCGCTGACGCTCGGCCTGCGCTGGGACTACGAGTCGCACATGCTCGATGAGAACTACGTCACTCCCGCGAATGTCGTGGCCGGACTGACGGGCAAGATCGACTCGAGCTACTTCTCCAACGGCAGCCAGCGCAAGCCGGCCAAGGACGAATTCCAGCCGCGCCTCGGATTCACCTACGACCTGACCGGTCAGAACAAGTCCATCGTCTACGGCGGCTGGGGAAAGTACTACGACCGTCTGTTCCTCAACGCCACGCTCGACGAGCGCTATCGCCTGCAGTATCCGGTCTACCGCATCCAGTTCTCACCCGACGGCAGGACCGGGACGATCAAGTGGAACGAGTCCTATCTCACGCCGGCCGGTCTGAACGGCCTCATCGCAGCGGGGAAGACCAATCCTGAAATCTACCTGCTCAACAACGACACGAAGGTTCCCTACTCGAACATGTTCAACCTCGGCATCCGCCAGGTGCTCGGCTCGTGGCTCGGATCGCTCAGCTACAACGGCGTGCGCGGCTACCACGGCTTTACGTGGCTGTCCGCCGCTCCGAACGGCCTTTGCTGCGCCGCCCTCGTCCCGGGATTCGGCAACGTCATCAAGTCCGATCCGGAAGGGAAGCGCTACTGGTACAACGCCATCCAGACGAAACTCGACCGCCCGTACACGAACCAGTCGCACTGGGGTGCCACGTTTGCGTGGACGCATGGAAAGGCACAGCAGACCGGCAACGATCTCTTCAGCCTCGACTTCCCCTCGGCCGCGGCCTATGGCAAGCACGACGTACCGGGCTCCGAGCGTGATCGCATCACGGCCACCGGCATCTTCGGCATCCCATGGGATATCCGCCTGAGCGCCATCGCCTCATTCGGCTCGGGCCAGTTCACGAACGTACTCGACTTTTCTCAGGGCTTCAGCCTCGAGAACCGTCTGGTCACCCATCCGTTCTCGCGTTCGGTCACCCCGCCGAAGAAGGGCGGATTTGCCGATCGCAACGTCGATCTGAAGGCGGAGAAGGATTTTGCAACGTTCGGACGTACGTCGGTCGGCGTCATCGCCGGTGTCTACAACGCATTCAACTGGACGAACTACGGATGTCTCAACAACTTCCTCGGACCGGGAGACAACCCGGCCAACATCGGGAAGCCGAACTGCGTGATCCGTCTCGGGCGTCGTGAAGAACTCGGCGTCAAGGTCAACTTCTAGGATCGACTACCATCCAACTCGCTGGGGCGGGCGTGAGCCCGCCCCATTTGCGATGCGATCAATCACAACGGTCCTCTGTTTCCTCTTCGTCTGCTGCGCGAATGCACCGGCATCGCGCACGCTTGCGGCCGTTTCCTCAACGCGCACGCGTGCAGTCGTGCCACCGGCCTCCGACGCCATGCTTCTCGACGACGTGGAGCGTCGCAGTTTTCATTTCTTCTGGGACCTTGCCGACCCGCACACCCAACTCGTGCCCGACCGCTGGCCGACGCCGTCGTTCTCCAGCATCGCCGCCGTCGGCTTCGGTCTCACGGCGTACTGCATCGGAGCCGAGCGCGGTTATGTGACGCGCGAGGCCGCCTCGGAACGTACGCGCGCGACGCTGCAATCGCTGCTCGCGATGAAGCAGGGCCCCGAGGCGCGCGGTGTTTCCGGTCATCATGGCTTCTACTATCACTTCCTCGACATGAGGACGGGGGAGCGTTTCGAGACCGTCGAGCTTTCGACGATCGACACGACCCTTCTCGTCGCCGGCGCGCTCTTCGCGCAGTCGTACTTCGACCGCGACACTCCCGTCGAAGCGGGTATCCGCCAGGATGCAGAGACGCTCTATGAGCGCGTCGAATGGACCTGGGAGGAAGTCCGGCCACACGCAGTGAGCATGGGCTGGACTCCCGAGAACGGGTTCCACACGTACGACTGGCGCGGTTACAACGAGGCGATGATCCTCGTCATCCTCGCGCTCGGATCGCCCACCCATCCCGTCGATCCGGCGGCGTGGCAGACCTACCATTCCACCGATACCTGGGGCACCGTGGACGGCCAGCAGTTCGTGCAGTTCGCGCCGCTTTTCGGGCACCAATACTCCGAAGTCTGGATCGACTTCCGCGGGATTCAGGATCCGGTCCTTGCGGGGCATGGAATCGACTGGTTCGAGAACTCGCGCCGCGCGTCGCTCGCGCAGCATGAGTACGCGGTCGAGAACCCGGGCGCCTGGCGCGACTATGGCGAGCGGATCTGGGGCCTCTCCGCTTGCGACGGTCCGATGGATGCGACCGTCACGATCGACGGCCGGCCGCGGACGTTTCATTCGTACACCGCGCGCGGCGTGGCGATGAACGACATCCGCGACGACGGTACGATCGCACCCACGGCCGCGGCGTCCTCGATCGTCTTCACGCCGGAGCTCTCGATCCCGGCCATCCGGGAGATGTCGACACGCTACGGAGCGAACCTCTATGCGCAGTACGGCTTCCTCGACGCGTTCAACCCAACCCTGCGCACGAATGAGAGCCTGAAGCACGGCCGCGTCGATCCCGCCCAGGGCTGGTTCGACGTCGACTACCTCGGCATCGATGAAGGGCCGATCGTGGCGATGATCGAGAACTATCGCAGCGAACTGGTCTGGAAGACGATGAGGAAAAATGCGCATGTAATCCGCGGACTGCAGCGCGCAGGATTCTCGGGCGGATGGCTTTCGGGGAGGTAGAGGGATCCCGGGCGTCCGTTCCCTTTCAAAAGAAAATGTTGAATGTTGGATGTTCGATGTTGAATGTTGAATGCCACGCCATTCAACGGTGAGCTCCTGCCGACTGAGGGGAAGGAAAGCGAATGTCGAATGGTGACTTCAAAACAGCCCGCACGAGCAGGCGAAGCCCCATTCAAGGGTTAACATTCACCCTTGAACATCGAACATTCGCGCTTCTCGTCGTTCTCGTGCTTGCCGCCTGTGCCGCCGGTCCCAGCGACCACCGCGAACGTCTCGAGTTCTGGGGCCTCGGCAGCGAGGGAGAGCTCGTCGCGAATCTCATCCCCGAGTTCGAGCGCCGCAATCCGGGGATCCACGTCGTCGTGCAGCAGATTCCCTGGACGGCCGCGCACGAGAAACTTCTGACCGCGTTCGTCGGCGAGTCCACACCCGACATGGCTCAGATGGGAAATACCTGGATCCCCGAGTTTGCAGCGATCCATGCGCTCGATGAGCTCGGACCGTACGTGGCTGGGTCCGCCGTCGTGAAAAAGGACGACTACTTTCCCGGCATCTGGGCGACGAACGTCGTCGGACTCGCGCTCTACGGAATCCCCTGGTACGTCGATACCCGAGTGCTCTTCTACCGGAGCGACATCCTGGCGGCCGTCGGGTTTCCGAACGGACCGCACACGTGGGCCGAGTGGCGCACGGCGATGACGCGGATTCGGGACCAGAGAAAAAGCAAGTGGGGGATCCTGCTGCCGACGAATGAATGGGAGCCGATCACGATGCTGGCGCTGTCGGCGCACTCGACGCTCCTGACACCGGACGGCACGCGCGGCGCGTTTTCACAGCCCGAGTTCACTGACGCTTTCAGTTTCTACGCCTCGATGTTCCGGGACGGCTTTGCCCCGCGCGTCAGCAACAGTCAGATCGCGAATCTCTACCAGCAGTTTTCCCAGGGTGATTTCGCGATGTACATCACTGGACCGTGGAACGTCGGGGAGTTCCGGCGCCGCCTCCCGCCCGAGATGCAGGACAAATGGGCGACCGCACCGCTTCCCGCGCACGATGCCTCTGAAGCGACCGGGATCTCGATGGCGGGCGGCGGCAGCCTCGTCGTCTTCCGCGCATCGAAGCACAAACTGGCTGCGGAGAAACTGATCGACTTCCTCTCCGAGCCGCAGCAGCAGGTGCGCTTCTACCAGCTCACCGGTGACCTTCCTGCCCGCCGCGCCGCATGGCAATCGCCCATCCTGGCCAATGACCCGCATTTCCCGGCCTTCCGCGTGCAGCTCGAGCATGTCGAACCGCTGCCGAAGGTGCCGGAGTGGGAGCAGATTGCCACGGCGATCTTCGACCGCGGCGAAGCGGCGGCGCGGGGAACCGTCACGCCGGTGGTGGCCCTTCGTCAACTCGATGCGCGCGCGGACGAACTGCTGGAGAAGAGGCGTTGGATGTTGGCGCGGGCGCGTATCGCGGTCGCGCAGTCGAGTGTGGGGTCGCGCGGTGGCGCAGTCGCGCAGTCGCGCAGTCGCCTCCCGACAACCGGTGAGCGCAATCCCGCCGTTGCGCAGTCTCGTGCCGGGCAGCACAACCCGACGCCGCGAGACCTCGAAACCGCGCGACCGCGCGACCGCGTACAGCGCAACCGTGCCACCGCACCACGAGGCTGCGCTTGAAGAACAACGAAGCGCGCGCCGCCTTCCTCTTCCTGTCTCCCGCGCTCGTGCTGCTGGCCGTGTTTTTCTTCGCGCCGGTCCTCGCGGGATTCGCGCTCAGCGTCACCGACTTCGACCTCTATACGCTCGGCGACGTTCACAACCTCCGATTCGTGGCACTGCGCAACTACCAGGAGCTCCTCGCCAATCCTCTGTTCTGGACCGCCTTCGGAAACACGCTCTACTTCGCGCTGGTCGGCGGCCCGCTCTGTGTGGCCGTGTCGCTGGTTGCCGCGCTGCTGGTGAACTCGAAGCTGACCCGCTGGAAGGCCCTCTTCCGGACGATCTACTTCGCGCCGGTCGTGACGACGCTCGTCGCGGTCGCGGTCGTGTTCAAGTACCTCTATCACCCCCGCTTCGGCATCATCAACCTCGCGCTCGGCGCGCTCCACTTGCCGCAGCCGGACTGGCTCGGCGATCCGCACTTCGCGATGCCGGCCATCATCCTGCTCGCGGTCTGGAAAGGATTCGGCTACACGATGATCATCTTCATCGCCGGCCTGCAGAATATCCCCGAGGAGCTGTATGAGGCGGCGAGGCTGGATGGGGCGGGGGCGTGGGGGCAGTTCCGGCACGTCACGCTGCCGCAACTCGGTCCCACGTTCCTTTTCGTCGGCGTGGTCGTCGCCATCGGCCAGCTCCAGATCTTCGCCGAGCCGTACGTGATGACGGCGGGCGGACCGCTCAACAAAACGCTGACGATCGTCATGATGATGTACCAGCAGGGCTTCAAGTTCTGGCGAATGGGCTACGCCGCGGCGGTGGCCTTCATCCTCTTTCTCGTGATTGGCGCGGCCACGCTGCTGCAGATGCGCCTCGGAGACAAGCGTTGAGCAAGCGGAGAGAGTCGATCGCGCTGCACGCCACGCTGATCGTGGGCGGGTTGCTCACCCTCTTTCCGCTGCTGTGGATGCTCTCCGCGTCGTTCATGTCGAACGGAGAATCGACGACGTTCCCGCCGCACCTCGTGCCTCACGCGGCGACTCTGGCGCAATACCGCGCCCTCTTCCTCCGGCTGAATCTGGGGCGGGCGTTTCTGAGCAGCACGATCGTGGCCGTCATGGTCACCGTCTCGTCCGTGTTCTTCGGATCGATGGCCGGATACGCGTTCGCGAAGCTGCGGTTCCGCGGCCGCGACCGGATCTTCGGAGTACTGCTCCTGGCCATCGTCGTGCCGCCTCAGGTGGGGATGCTTCCGCTCTTCCTGCTGATGAAGTCCCTCCATCTCGTCAACACCTATTGGGGCGTGATCATCCCGTCGATGGCGACGGTCTTCGGGATCTTCCTGATCCGGCAATTCATGTTGTCGGTGCCTCAGGACCTGCTGGAAGCGGCCCGCATCGATGGGGCGGGGGAGTGGCGCATCTACTGGTCGGTGGTGATGCCGCTGGCGCGCCCGATCCTGGCCACGCTGGCGACGTTCATGTTCATGTCGACGTGGAACGATTTCATGTGGCCACTGATCATCCTCTCGAACCAGTCGCACCACACGCTCCCGGTGGCTCTTGCGAATCTGCTGGGGGAGCATGTCCTGGACGTCGAGCTGATGATGGCGGGATCGGTGGTGACCGTGCTGCCGGTTCTGGTGATCTTCCTCGTATTGCAGCGTTATTACATCGCCGGACTGATGGCCGGTAGCGTGAAAGGATAAAACCGGCGCAGACTTCGGTCCGTATAGAATGGGTCCCCACGACGTTAGAGGTAGCGCCGTGGTAAGCTCAACACATCAAATAAACAATCTGCGGCCGCGGTCCCCGAACCGCGCAGGAGCGCCCATGTCGATCATCGATCGCTTCGTCATGCTACGACTGTCTCGTTCTCTCTTTCGCCCGGCCGCGGCCGTCCTTGCGGCCGTGTTGTCGCTCGCGGGAGTGCCACGGTTGAGTGCCCAGGCGTGCACCTCCTACACGGTTGTCACGACGTCGACCCCGGCGAGTGCCAACTGGACCGACACGACGACGCTCTGGACCCCGTCGGGCACCTTCCCGGGCGCCACCAGCTCCTGTGATACGGCCGCGGACACGACCGGAACCGCGACGACGATCGTGGTCAACAGCGTGATCCCCAACCCGATCGCCGGCCTCGACCTTCTCTGCACGACACCCGGGTGTATCGTCGACATTCAACCCGGCGGTTCGCTGACGCTGGCGGGACCGGGGACGATCGGCAACGGCTCGACACTGCGGGTCAGCGGAGGCACGCTCACGATCGCGTCAGGAACCCTGACCTTCCAGAACGGCGCGATGTATGAGTTCACAAATGGCACGGTCGACATCCAGAACGGCGCCACGATGGACTTTACGACCGGAAGCAGCGGCGTGACAACGGGCGGCGTGATGGGGGGTGCCGGAGGGTTGTCGATCACCGGCGGAACCTTGAATATTGGCAGTGTGGTCTCCCCTGCGACGTTCACAATGACTGCGGGGACGCTCGATGGTCCCGGCTTCCTCTCCGTCGGTACAACGCTCTTCTGGGACGGCGGCACCATGACCGGCAGCGGCGGGACGGAGCTCGCGGGCGGCGGCCAGGGCAATCTCTCCGGCGCCAGTTCTCCGATGAATCTGCTGAGCCGCACCTTCAACAACTACGGCTCCATCGTCTACACCGTGAATCCGGTTGCGGGCAACTCCGCGCTTTCACTCAGCGGGACTGCGGCGTTCAACACCTTCGGCACGTTTTCCTTTACCGACAACGGCTCCATCGACGGCTCGTCCGGCACCAGCTTTGGCGTCTTCCCGAACGGGTTCGTGCAGAAGACCGGTGGAACGGGGACCTCCACCATCAATGCTCCGACGACGAACGATTCCGTCATCGAAGCGTTCACCGGAACCATCGTGCTTGCCGGCGACGGGACCCATCACGGCACCTTTTTCACGGACAACTTCGCCACGATCGCGTTTGGTGCGAACAACACACAACTCGTCAATGCAGCCGTGTTCGGAGGTGGAAACATCGCCTTTCTCGATGGGAGTACCTCGGACATCGACGGCTTCTATCAAATCGGTGGCCAGACCTCGATCGGGAACGCGACCGTCACGTTCGAATCCTCCGCGCAGACCAACGATTTCCTCTTCTCCGATGCAGGGTTCCTCGGTCTGATCGGCGACTTCGTGATGACCGGGACCGGCACCTGGTCGGCGGGTACGATTCGCTACGACGACGGCACGTTCGTCGTCGACTCCGGCGCCACCCTGAACATCACCGCGGCAAACGGCAACACCACGCTCTCGACCGCGGTCATCGAAAACCTGGGGACGATCAACTACAACGCCCTCTTCTCATCGACCTATCACCTGGATCTGTTGGACAGCTCGACGATCTTCAACGATGGTCTCTTCGACCTCCAGACCGACGCACCCATCGTCAGTTCGACGAGCATCATGGGTATGGCGGTGAAGTCTGCGTCCAGCCGCCGCCGCGCGGTTCCCAGCAACTCCCCGCCGGCGCTGACCACGGCAAAGGGCCACGTGATCACCCACCGCGCCCGCACGATGGGCGTCCATGCATCAACCCCCTGTGGCTGTGCCAACGACATCGAGAACGGGACGGGCTCCACGCTCAAGAAATCGGGCGGCACCGGTACGACCGACTTCGGGCCCGAGTTCGGAAACAGCGGCGCCATGCAGGCGCTCAGCGGCACGGTCAACTTCCAGTCCAACTACGTCCAGGACGGCGGATCGACCACGCTCGGTCCCGGCAACATCCAGGTACTCACGCTCGACATGGAAGGCGGCATCCTCGACGGCACCGGCACCATCACCGGTGACCTCGACAACTACGGCAACGTGAAGCCGGGCACTCCGACGACCGTCGGCACGATCACTGTCACCGGCACTTACACCAGCGGATCCCTATCGTCTTCGAGCATCGTGACGATCAAGATCGCCGGTTCATCCACCGGTCAATTCGATCAGCTCAACGTCACCGGGGCCGCGACGCTCGACGGCACGTTCAACGGCAGCTTCCTCGGCGGCTACGTACCCCCCAGCGGTACCACGACGTGGCCCGTAATCACCTATGCCAGCCATACCGGTACGTTCGCGACCGTGAATCCGCCCGTCTACGCCGGTGGCACCGTCACCTCCGCGACCAACCCGACATCGTTCGACCTGATCGCGTTCACGCCGGCGACCGCAGACCTCAAGCTCCTGATGAATGGTCCGAGTACGGTCGGTGCCGCTTCTCCGCTCGCGTACACAATCGACGTCTCAAGTCTGGGCCCCGATCCAACCGGCGGTGTCATCACCGTCACCGACACCCTTCCTGCCGGTGTCACCGGAGCGACTGGTTCGGGCACTGGATGGACCTGTGGTCCGCCGTCGGGTGGTGTCATCACCTGTACGAACGCCGGCCCGTTGACCAGCGGCAACGCGCTGCCGACGCTGACGATCTCGATGACCGCACCGATCGCGACCGGCAGCGTGACCAATAGCGCCACCGTTTCGAACTCGGTGGCCGACCCGGTGCCCTCGAACAACACGGCCAGCGTCACCACCAGCGTCGGTCCGCAGGCGAACCTCTCCGTCACGAAGACCGTGACGACACCTCCGTCTCCCAATCCCGTCAGCCCCGGCCAGAACATCACCTATTCGGTCGTCGTACAGAACGCCGGTCCATCGTCTGCCACCGGCGTGACCGTCTCCGACCCGACGCCGACCGGGCTGGCTTTCCTCTCCGTCACCGGCGCCAGCTGCACCTCCTTCCCCTGCACGGTCGGTACGCTCAACGCCGGCCAGTCGGTCACGCTGACCTCGATGTACAACGTGCCGCCGTCGTACTCCGGCGGCGCCATCGTCAACATGGCCACGGTCTCCGGCCTCGAGAACGATCCCAACATCGCCGACAACACGTCCACGACGACGACATCGGTCGGTGCGGCTGCGGACGTGGCGATCACCAAGAACGGTCCGCCGACCGTATCGCTCGGCCAGAACATCACCTACACGATCACCGTCTCGAACTTCGGTCCCGCCGGCGCGACGGCCGTCGCGGTTTCCGACTCGACGCCTGCCGGCCTGACGCCGGTCTCCGTTAGCGGCGGTGGTTGCACCGCCTTCCCCTGCAATCTCGGTCCACTCGCGGTCGGACCTCCGGTCACGATCTCCGCTACTTACAACGTGCCGGTGACCTACACCGGCGTGTCGCCGATTCTCAATACCGCCACCGTGAGCTCGGCCAGCGATCCGAACTCCGGCAACGACTCCGCCACCGCTTCGACTACCGTCGCCGCGCAGTCGGACCTTTCCATCACGAAGAGCGGTCCGCTATCGGTCGCACTCGGACAGAACATCACCTACACCATCAATATCTCGAACAGCGGTTCCCTGGCCGCGGCAAACAGCTTCCTCTCCGATCCGACGCCGGCCGGACTGAATCCGATCTCCGTCAGTGGCGGCGGTTGCAGCTCCTTCCCCTGCGCACTCGGGACGATCGGCTCCGGTGGCTCCGTCGCGATCACGGCGACGTACAACGTGCCCACCGGCCTCCCGTCGCCGTCGATCACGAACACTGCAACCGTCAGCACGTCGTCGCCCGAGGCGAACCTGGCCAATAACAGCGCCACGGCGATCACCCCCGTCTCCGGGACCGCGGTCACGGATCTGAGCATTCTCAAAGCCGGCCCGGCGAAGGCGGCGTTGAACGATTTCATCGACTTTGCGGTGATCGTCACCAACAACGGGCCCGCGACTGCGACCAACGTCGTCCTCTCCGATCCGACGCCGCCGAATCTGCTCTTCATCAGCAACAGCGGCGGCTGCACGACGCCGTATCCCTGCACGATTCCGTCGCTTGCCGCGAATACACAGGTCGCCGTCGTCAGCCGGTACCGCGTGATCGTGGACACCGGCACCGCCGTCAACACCGCCACCGTGAGTAGTTCCGCGACCGACCCGGCGCCGGGAAACAACACTTCGTCCGCGACTGTCGAAATCGTCAAGCCGGCGACCTGCCCGCAGCCGCCCATTCTCAATGCGCCGCCTGGCAGCACGCCGGTGAGCTCGCCGGTCGTCTTCTCGTGGAGCAATGTGCCGGGCGCCACCTACGTCGTCTCCATCACCGCCGGCGGGACGACCAAGACGATTTCGACGAACACCAACTCCACGACCCAGGTCCTCTCCAATGGCGCCTACACGTGGAGCGTTCAGGCCAACGGTCCGGGCGGTTGCCAGTCTTCGAGTGGCTTTTCGTCTTTCTCCGTCTGCAATGCCCCGGGTACTCCTGTTCCGAGCGTCGTCGGTGTCACCACCACCGGCCAGACCTACACCGTCGAATGGACCGCGACCGAAGGGACGACGCTGTACGACCTGCAGGAGGCGGGGGATGCCGCCTTCACCAATCCGACGACGACTACGGTCGCCGGCACCTCGCAGCAGTTCACGAAGAACATCTCAACGCCGACCACCTTCTTTTACCGGGTCCGCGCTCTGGCCGGCTGCAGTCCCGTGCCGGGTGGCTTCTCCAGTTCCGAGCCCATCGTGATCATTCCCGCCCCGGCCCTCGGCGTGCTGAACATCAACATCCCCGTTCCCGCCGGCAGCACGACTCCCGTCTCATTCCCGATGCACATCCCCGGGTTGCCGAACATCACCACGTCGTTCTTTGCAACGGTCGACAAGCCGTGGCTGAGCGTCACGCCGTCGAACGGGATCATGCCGCCGGAAGGCCTCACGTTCACGATCTCCACCGATCCCAGCACGCTGCAGGACGGTACGTGGACCGGAACCGTCATCATCGTCTACGGCGCGAGTGGGGTAAGCGGCAAACAGGCTCTCGACGTTGCGCCAAAGACGTCCATCCCCGTCTCGATCAGCCTCACGTCGCCTGTCAGCCCGGCCACACTCTCGGGTGTAGCCGCGACCGCCGTCGTAATCCCATCCGTCGGCCATCTGCCCGGATTCAGCTCGCAGTGGCAGAGCGACATCCGCATCGCCAACGTCTCCTCACTTTCGAAGAAGGTCCAGCTCACGTTCAGCGCGGGGAGTGCCAGCTCGCTGGCCGTGAAGCAGACCACGATCGGCATCGATGCCGGGTCCACCATCGCCTTCGACGACATCGTGCGGAACTGGTTCGGCATCGGCCCGATGAACGACGCATCGAATGGCGTTCTGACGATTCAGCCCCTCGATCCCACGGCGAAGCCTGACCTGACCGTCTCCCGGGCCACCGTGGCATCGAGCCGCACGTTCAACACGTCCGCACTCGGAACGCTCGGCCAGTTCATCCCCGCCGTTTCGATTGCAAATTTCATCAGCAAGTTGCCGGGATCGGCAACCGTTCTCACACTGCAGCAGATCGCGCAAACCGGCAGCTTCCACACGAACCTCGGCCTCGTCGAAGCCACCGGAAAACCCGCCACTGTCCTCGTCAGCGTGTTCAACGGCAACGGCAGCAAGGTGCTCGATCTCTCCGTTACGCTCGCCGCCGGCGAACAGCGACAGCTGAACTCGTTCCTCGCCGACAGCGGCATCACGCTGACGAACGGCCATATCGAAGTGCAGGCCACGAGTGGCGACGGCAAAGTGACGGCGTACGCGTCGGTGATCGACAACCGAACGACTGACCCGCTCCTCGTCTCGGGTGTTCCGATCGGTGCTCTCGGGGCTTCCCGTTTCGTCATCCCCGGCGTGGCCAGTCTCGATACCGGCGCGACGTGGCGCAGTGACGTGCGCGTATTCAACAGCAGCGCGCTGCCGCAGAGTGTGACCCTGACGCTCTATCCAACCGGCAATCCCTCCGCGAGCGTCTCGCGCGCTATCTCGATCCAACCGGGCGAAGTGAAAGCGCTCGATGACATCGTCCACGCGACGTTCGGCCTCACCGATTCCGGCGGCGCGCTGCACGTCACGACTGCTACCGCCGTCCCGCTGGTCGTTACCGCCCGCACGTTCAACGACACGTCCGCGGGCACGCTCGGCCAGTTCCTGCAAGCCGTTACGCCCGCGGATGCCGTCGGCAATGGTGAGCGCTCACTCCAGCTCCTGCAAATCGAGGACTCGCCGCGCTATCGCACCAACCTCGGGCTGGCGGAAGTGACCGGCAAAGCCGCGACCGCCGAGGTGACCGTGATCCTGCCGGACTCGAAAGTCGCGCCGAGGGTGCAGATCCCGTTGGCTGCGTTCGAGTACCGGCAGTTCTCCATCATCAGCAGCCTCGGGCTCGGCAACACCTACAACGCCCGAATCAGTGTGCGCGTGATCGACGGGCAGGGCAAAGTGACCGCCTACGGATCCGTCATCGACCAGAAGACACAAGACCCGACGTTTGTGCCCGCGCAATGAGATGAATCACTTGAAGCCGCGGAGAACCGCGGCTTCAAGTGATCACGGCAGCACGGATTTCTCGGTCGCCGCGTCGAACAGATGCATCCCGTCGACGTCCACGCTCATCGCGATCGTCTCGCCGGCGCGTGGAGTGACGGCCGGCTCAAAGATCGCCACCAGCCGGGCGTCGCCGCTGCTCGCGTAGACGATCGTCTCGTGTCCGACCGGCTCGACTACGTCGACGATCGCGTTGATGGGTCCGTTTGACGCGTGATGAATGTGCTCCGGACGGATTCCGGCGAGGACGCGCTGACCCTCGGAGACATGGCCGCGAAACTTCGCCGCGACTGGAAGGGAGAACGACGCCATCTGCAGCCGGTCGTTTGCGACGGTTGCCGGCACGAGATTCATCGGCGGGGTGCCGATGAACTGGGCCACGAACGCGTTGGCCGGCGTCTCGTAGACCTCGCGGGGCGTGCCGAGCTGCTGGATCTTCCCCTCGCGCATGACGGTGATGCGATGGCCCATCGTCATCGCCTCCACCTGGTCGTGCGTGACATAGACCGACGTGGTGCCGAGCGTTGACTGGAGTTTTGTGATCTCGGCGCGAGTCTGCACGCGGAGCTTGGCGTCGAGGTTCGAGAGCGGCTCGTCGAAGAGGAACACGGCCGGTTGACGGACGATGGCACGACCGACGGCGACGCGCTGGCGCTGGCCTCCGGAAAGGTCCTTCGGCTTCCGTTCCAGCAGCTGCGACATTCCCAGGATTTCGGCGGCTCCGGCCACGCGGCGCGCGCGTTCAGCCTCGGGGACTTTGCGCATGCGCAGTCCGAACTCGAGATTCTCGCGGACGGTCATGTGGGGATAGAGTGCGTAGCTTTGAAAGACCATCGCGATGTCGCGATCCTTCGGCGCCAGGTTGTTCACGACCCGTCCGGCGATCGAGATCGTTCCCGCACTGACTTCTTCCAGCCCGGCAATCATCCGCAGCGCGGTCGATTTTCCGCAGCCGGACGGTCCAACCAGCACCATCAGCTCATGGTCTTTGACGTCGAGGTTCAGGTGCTCAATGACGGAGACGTCGCCGTAACGTTTCGCGACTTCGGTGAAGGTCACTTCGGCCATCGGGAAAGAGTAGCTGAACCTGGCAGCTCCCTCGCATCTTATTATGACCATGGTGCCTGCCCGTAAGCCGCTGTTGATCGTTCCCATCCGCGACCGGAGACAACGGCGCCGCCTCCTTACGATCCGCAATTGCGCGATCACGATGCTCTCGCTGGCGGTCCTCGTGGCCACGGTGTCGGTCGTCAGCGAGTCCCGGCGGGGGGCGGCCGGAGACTACGGACGGCTCTTCGGTTCCCAGGTTCCCGCGCCGACCAGTACCGCCGAGCGCAGGATCGACGTCATCACCGAAGGGCCCGTCTCGGATCAGGCATCGAGCGATCCCATGCTCATCGCGCCCGCCGCCCGGGCGCAACTGCTGCTGGCGAATTCGAATGTGCCCCCGCCGCCCACGCCCACCGCCCCCCCTGCTCCCGTGCAGGTGCAAACGACCGCTCCGCTGCCGCTGCTGGTGCCGGCTCCGGTGCTCGGCTCCGCTCTCGATCACGGTGCGACCATCGTCGGTGACGGAAACGGCGTGACGGTCGTGAAGGCGCCGGAGACATCAACCGATCCGCGCCCGGTCCTCACGGGCGGGATTTTCAAGCAGCACTAGGCCGCCACGGCCGGCCGCGTAGGTGCCAAAGGCGCCTCCCCGAATTGTGCGTGGGCAAGCGTGGCAGAATGCGCTCCGCATGCCGCAGCCAATCACGTTCGGGACGGATGGATGGCGCGCCGTCATCGCCGACGGCTTCACCTTCGACAACGTGCGCCGTGTCAGCGAGGCAATCGCTGTCGCTGCACGGACGCTGGAGCCTCCCCCAGGCATCGACCGCAACGCGCTCGTCGTCGGTTTCGATCGGCGGTTTCTTTCGCATGAGTTCGCATCACTCGTCGCGGAGACGCTGCGCACCGCCGGCTTTCGGGTCGTGCTCTCGAACGCGCCCACGCCCTCCCAGACCATCTCGTTCACCGCCTGGCAACGCAAGCTCATGGGCGGTGTCGTCGTCACTGCCAGTCATAACCCGGCGAGCTACAACGGCCTGAAGTTCAAGGCGTGGTACGGCGGTTCGGCGCTGCCGGAGATGTATGCGGCCATCGCCGGCGCACTCGGTACGTCGAATCCGCGCGATGGTGGGTCGATCGAGGAATCTGACCTCCTCGAGGACTACGTCGCAGCACTGCGCGGGCAGCTCGATGTTGCAAAGACTGCGACGATGCGCATCCTGCACGACCCGATTCACGGAGTTGCTTCCGGGTTGCCCGCGCGCATTCTCGGGAGAGGCGTGGCGACCATTCGGGGCGAGGTCAACCCATCGTTCGGTGGCGTCAACCCCGAGCCCATTCCGGAGAATCTCCGCGCGTCCTCCGCATTGATGAATGGAGACTACGACCTGGCCATCTGCAACGACGGCGACGCCGACCGGCTCGGGATCCTCGACGAGACCGGCGCGTTCGTCTCGCCGCAGAAGATCATCGCTCTCCTGGCGCTCTACCTCGTGCGTGACAAGCGGCGTTCGGGAGAGATCGTCAAGACGTTCTCGACATCACGACTCGTAGAGAAAGTGGCGCGCGCCCTCGGCAGCGGGTTCCACGAGACCGCGATCGGCTTCAAGTACGTCGCCGATCTCATGCTGACGCAGAACATCCTCATCGGCGGCGAGGAGAGCGGCGGCATCGGTTTCGGGCACTTCCTCCCGGAGCGCGACGGGATTCTCTCGGGTCTGCTGGTGGCCGAATGTGCCGCGCACCATGGCAGGCCGCTCTCGGCGATCGTCGCGTCGATGGAGGAAGAGTTCGGCGCACTGCACTACGACCGCCGCGATCTCAAGCGGCCGATGGATGTCTGTGCACGGCTGATCGATCGGGTGCTCGCCGGCCAGCTCGACACCGCCTTCGGTGCGGGCTTTCGTTCCCGCGAGGAAAAGGACGGGGTGAAACTCAACTTCGACGACGGCTCGTGGATCCTTTTCCGGAAATCGGGCACGGAGCCGATCATCCGTATCTACTGCGAGAGTCCCGATGCCGGGCGGGTGACGTCGATGCTCGACCGTGCAGTCGCGGAGCTCGATCGCTAGACGGATCCCGTCATCGATCTCCGTCCCGCGGAGCCACTGGTTCCGCGGCGCTGAGGTGCTAGGATTCGACCGACCATGGCCACTCCTGACCAGACCGAAAC
The DNA here is from genome assembly GCA_038244715.1 of Thermoanaerobaculia bacterium. Classification (GTDB taxonomy): domain Bacteria; phylum Acidobacteriota; class Thermoanaerobaculia; order Gp7-AA8; family Gp7-AA8; genus JADGNZ01. Next base: position 36,577 of record JBBRTE010000022.1, on the reverse strand, counting down.
CATCCGAACGCAGTTCACGCGCGAGAGCATCGTGGAGGACTATCGCGTTGCCTTCCGCTCACGCCAGGCCAGCCTGATCGGTCGGCGCGAAGTACTGACCGGAAAGGCGAAGTTCGGGATCTTCGGCGACGGCAAGGAAGTCGCCCAGCTGGCCATGGCCCGCGCGTTCCGGAAAGGCGACTGGCGCAGTGGCTACTACCGCGACCAGACGTTCATCTTCGCGACCGGCATCGGTACGCTCGACGAGTTCTTCGCCCAGCTTTACGCCAACGCGGACGTGGCGCAGGATCCCTGGTCCGGCGGCCGCTCGATGAACTGCCACTTCGGTTCGCGCATCCTCAACGCCGACGGCTCGTTCCGCAATCAGACCGAGACGCACAACACGTCGTCGGACGTGTCGCCCACCGGCTCGCAGATGCCCCGGCTCGTCGGTCTGGCCTACGCCTCGAAGCTGTATCGCGAGATCGACGTCCTGAAGTCGATGACGGAGTTTTCGCACGACGGTGACGAGGTTGCCTGGGGCACGATCGGCAATGCCAGCTGTGCCGAGGGGATGTTCTGGGAGTCGATCAACGCGGCGGGCGTGCTTCAAGTGCCGATGCTGCTGTCGATCTGGGACGACAACTTCGGCATCTCCGTGCCCAACGAGTTCCAGATTACGAAGGGTCACATCTCGGAGCTGCTCAAAGGGTTCCAGCGTGACCCGAAGCAGAAGCAGGGGTACGACATCTACATCGTGCACGGCTGGGACTACCCGGCGTTGTGTGAGACCTACATCGCCGCGGCCTCCATCGTGCGCATGGAACACGTGCCGGCCATTATTCATGTCGACGAGATGACGCAGCCGCAGGGACATTCCACATCCGGGTCGCACGAGCGCTACAAGACGAAAGAGCGGCTGGAGTGGGAGATCGAGTTCGATTGCATCCGCAAGATGCGCGACTGGATGATCGGGCAGGGGATCGCCAGCCCCGACGAGCTGGATGCTCACGAGAAGCAGGATCTTCAGGTCGTGCGCGAGGCGCAGCGTCGCGCATGGGACACCTACCGCGCACCGGTCGACGCCGACGTCAGGACCGTCCTCGGGCTCATCGACCAGCTCGTGTCCGCGTCGGAGAGCCGCGCCGAGATCGAGACCATCAAGTCTGAGCTGCAGCGCAATCAGGCGCCTTTCCGCCGCGATGCGATGAAGGCGCTCACCAGTGCGCTCATCGCCGCCCGGTCCGCGAGCCCGGATGTCGTTGCTCGCGTCGCCGAGTGGCGCCGCGATCGCGACTTCGGCATCTGCGCGCTGTACGACGACGAGCTTTACAGCAGCGGCGTCGAGTCCGCGCTCAACGTCGCCGAAGTCAAGCCGCATTTCGGCGACGACGGGCTGGAGAAGAACGGTTCCGAGATCATCAACGCCTGCTTCGACGCAGCCATGCAGCGGTATCCGAACCTCATCGCCATAGGAGAGGATGTCGGCAAGCTCGGCGACGTCAACCAGGGCTGCATCGGACTCCAGGAAAAATATGGGGTGTTTCGCGTCTCCGACACTGGCATCCGGGAATGCACGATCGTCGGCCAGGCCATCGGGATGGCGCTGCGCGGCCTCCGGCCCATCGCCGAGATCCAGTACCTCGACTACATCCTCTACGCGCTGCAGATCCTTTCCGACGACCTGGCCACGACGCGCTGGCGTACCCGTGGCGGGCAGAAGTGCCCTGTTGTCATCCGCACACGCGGCCATCGTCTCGAGGGAATCTGGCACTCCGGCTCACCGATGTCGGCCATCATCAATCTCGTCCGCGGCATGCGCGTCTGCGTCCCGCGCAACATGACGCAGGCGGCCGGCTTCTACAACACGATGTTCCGTTCCGACGACCCGGCGATCATCGTCGAGGTGTTGAACGGCTATCGCCTGAAGGAAAAACTGCCCTCCAACATCGCCGACTTCACCCTTCCTCTCGGCGTCCCCGAGGTTCTGCGGGTGGGAAGGGATGTGACGCTGGTCAGCTACGGCGCCACGCTGCGCATCGTCATGGAGACGGCGGACCTCCTCGCGCAGACCGGCATTCACGCCGAGGTGATCGACGTGCAGACGCTGTTGCCGTTCGACGTGCGCGGGGTCATCGTCGAATCGTTGAAGAAGACGAACCGCGTGGTGTTCATCGACGAGGACGTGCCCGGAGGCGCGACGGCGTTCATGATGCAGAACGTGCTTGAGCGCGACCGCGGCTACGACTGGCTCGACTCCGAGCCGCGCACGATGCCAGCGAAGGAGCATCGGCCCGCATACGGATCCGACGGCGACTACTGGTCGAAGCCGAACCGCGAGACCATCTTCGAGTGCGTCTACGATCTGATGCACGAAGCCATGCCGAAGAAGTACCCGCGGTTTCTGTAGCCGCTCCGCAGAGGTGGTGGCTGAGGAGGACCCGGTTAACGATGACCGTCCTTCGCCCAGGGGTCACACGATCCGCTCCCGGCCTGCGTACACATTGCATCGCCGGTCGCGCACAAATCCGAGAAGGGTGAGTCCGAACTCCGCGGCCAGCTCGATCGCAAGAGAGGATGGCGCACCAACGGCGACGAGGATCGGGATGCGCGCCATGACGCACTTTTGCACGATCTCGAACGACGTTCGTCCGCTGACGACGAGGATTTCGGCCGAAGTGCCCTCGAGGAAAAGGGAGCCGATCACCTTGTCGACGGCATTGTGCCGCCCGATGTCCTCACGCACGCGCAGCAGCGCGCCATCACGTGTAAATGCTGCCGCTCCGTGGATCGCGCCGGTCGATTCGAAGACGCTCTGTTTTTCTCGCAGCGAATCGGGGAGCGAAAGGAGCAGCGCCGCGGGCACTTGTACTTCGCTCTCGATCGGGACCGTGTTGATCCTTAGCGCGCCGATCGAAGCGTTCCCGCAGACGCCGCAGGACGAAGTCGAATAGAAGTGCCGCTCCAGCCGCTGCAGGTCGACGTGGACCTCGGCCTCCAGGGCCACGCGCACCACATTCGGCGATCCCCAGTGGCGGATCGAAGCGATGTCGTCCGCACGGCGAAGAATTGCCTCGGTGAAGAGGAATCCGGCGGCGAGGTCGAAGTCGTCGCCCGGTGTGCGCAGGGTCACGGATACCGGTTTCTCACCGACCCGGATCTCCAGTGGCTCCTCGACGACGACGGCATCTTCGTCGTGTCCGCCGGGCACACGCATCACGGGAACCCGCGCAATTTTTAACTCGGACATGGTCAAGGGACGATAGCAGAGCGCGTGCGATAATCCGGCCCGCCAACATGTCGCCCGTTGCCGGCCAGCGTCTGGGTCCTTACGAGATCATCTCTCCGCTGGGGGCCGGAGGGATGGGCGAAGTATGGCGGGCGCGGGATACGCGTCTCGATCGCAGCGTGGCCATCAAGATGCTGCCGGCCGATCTTGCTGCGAACGTCCAGTTGCGCGCGCGTTTCGAGCGCGAAGCCCGCTCGATCTCGCAACTTTCCCATCCCAACATCTGTTCGCTTTTCGACGTCGGTGACGACTACCTGGTCATGGAACTGCTGGATGGAGAGTCGCTGGCAGATCGTCTGACGCGTGGACCTCTTCCGATCGAGCAGGCGCTGCGTATCGGCATCGACGTCGCCTCGGCACTGCAATGCGCGCATCGCAGCGGCATTGTTCACCGCGATCTCAAGCCGGGCAACGTAATGCTGACGAAGAGCGGCACGAAACTTCTCGATTTCGGCCTGGCCAAGGCGAGCACGGAATCGTCACCGGGCGCGATGACGACCTCAGCCACGCAGCAGCTCCCTCTCACTGAGGAAGGAACGATTGTCGGGACGTACTACTACATGTCGCCAGAGCAGCTGACCGGTGGATCCGTCGACGCCCGCAGCGACATCTTCGCTCTCGGTTCTCTTCTCTACGAGATGGTCGCAGGACGCCGCCCCTTCGAGGGAAAGACGAAGACCAGCGTGATCGCATCGATCCTTGATCGCGATCCGACGCCGCTGAGCGAGATCAACCACGCTGCGCCGCCTCCTCTGGGACGGGTAGTGGCGCTCTGCCTGGCCAAGGATCCGGATGACCGCTGGCAGAGCGCTCATGACGTTGGTCTGGAGCTCTCGGCGCTGCGCGACGGCTCTGGCGTGCTCGCAATGACAGCAGCGCACCCGCGACGCCGTCTGCTGCGGGCGCTCGGGAGCGCTGCGGCAATCGTGATTGCCGTCATCGCCGGATTCCTGGCGGCACGACGGGTCACACCTGCCCGGACGCCGGTTCACCTTGCTCTCATCCCACCGGTGGGAAGGACGATCGCCGAGTTTGTGCTCTCGCCACGTGGTGGTCTTGCTGCAGTGATCGCCTCCGATACGGAACATTTTCAATCGCTGTGGGTACAGGATCTTGTTACGGGGAAAACCCGTCCTGTCGAAAACACGAACGGCGCCCGCCAGCCTTTCTTTTCTCCGGACGGGACCTGGATCGGTTTTCAAAGGGATTCGTCGCTCTACAAAGTACTGGCGAACAACGGCTCCCCCGTGTTGGTTCGCGCGGACCTCGGCTTCATGGCCGGTGGCAGCTGGGGTCCTGACAATACGATCCTCGTGGCCCTGGATGACCAGCGCGGAGTGAATCGCGTTTCTGCGTTCGGTGGCCCGCTTACGAGAGTGAGCACAGTCGATGCGCGCAATCGAGAGACTCGTCACATGTGGCCTTCGTTTCTCCCCGACGGAAAGCATTTCCTCTACCTTGCTGACGCGGACGCCGGCGAGGATCACTTCATTTGCGTCGGGTCGCTCGACGGGAAGGAAGCGCCGAAACGACTCTTCGCCGCGGTGAGCAATGCCATTTACGCAGGCGGATCGCTGATCTACGGCAAGACGCGGACACTTCTATCGCAGCCATTTGATCTCAAGCGAATGGAGGTGACCGGCGAGCCCCACATTATCAGCGACATGCTGGCCGACACCGACTTTCATCACTACGTGTTTTCCGCGGATGCTTTCGGCGCCATTGGATTCAGTACCTTTGATCCCCGCTCGCGGCTTCACCTCGTCGACCGCGGCGGGAAGGAGCTCGGCGTCTTCGGCGAACCCGCGGACTGGGTGTCCGTCTCCTGGTCGCCGGACGGGCGTCATGCCTTGATGGAGCGGGTTGACGTGGAACCGCGGGATGCCAAGTTGTGGCTTGCGGATTTGACCCTGCGGACCTTCGGTGATTTCTCCGGCGTCCCTTCATTGGGAGGATTCTGGTCCCCCGATTCGACGCAGGTGTTGTATCAGGCAGTGCAGCCTGGGGGCGGGTTAGTGAGCGCCATCCGAGGAGTCGATGGCAGCGGAATGAGGAAGTTGCCGACAGTTCCGACGGGAGGCTTCGTGTCGTCCTGGATCGGCGACTGGGTGGCGATGGAAGTCAGTTCGCAGTCGAATCCCGCGGATGTCGAGGTTGTTTCGATTTCGTCGGGCAAACGCATCCCCGTGGCCACGACGCCTGCCTGGGAAAACGACGCCGCAATTTCTCCCGACGGTCGCTGGATCGCCTACGCGGCCGATGGCCGGATCATCATTCAGCCCCTTCCACCGACGGGTGCTGAGATCACCCTCTCCTCCGTCCTGGGCGTCCATCCGCTCTGGCGCGCGGACGGCAAAGAAATCTACTTCGTCACGGAGAAAGGGATCATGGCGGTTCCGATCGAAGCGGGAGGAACGTCAATCCAGCCGGGCACGCCAACGCTTCTCGTGGGCGTGATGCTGAAACCGTTCAAGAACCGGGCGCCGTACGCCGTCGCTCCTGACGGGCAGCGCTTCCTCCTCAACGTGCAGGACAGCTACGAACGTCCGGCCCACGTGATCCTCGACTGGGCTCCGGTTTTTCGATAAGAACGAGCGTCGGTACTCCGCCGCGGCTCTCCCGGAGCATCCCTCATAATGGCGGCTCATGACCGTGGCGCCAGGCACGAAGTTCGGGTCGTGCGAGATCATCGCGCTTCTTGGTGCCGGTGGCATGGGCGAGGTCTACCGCGCACGAGACAGTCGCCTCGGACGCGACGTCGCCATCAAAATCCTGCCCCCCGGTTTCGCGGCGGATGCGGACCGCCTGCCGCGCTTCGAACAGGAAGCCCGTACCGCGGGCGCCATCAATCATCCCAATCTGCTGACCGTTCATGAGCTTGGTCGCCATCACGGACAGGTCTACATCGTCAGCGAGCTGCTGGAGGGACAGACCGTAAGGAATCGTCTTGCGGAAGGACCGCTGCCACAACGGCGCATCGTGGAGTACGCGCGACAGATCGCCGAGGGGCTGGCGGCGCACGAGAAGGGGATCGTCCACCGCGCTCTCAAGCCGGAGAACATTTTCATCACCTCCGACAACCGCGTTAAGATCCTCGACTTCGGACTGGCCAAGCTGACCTCGGGAGGCGATCGCGTCGACTCGAATCTTCCCACCGCCCAGGTGAAGACCGATCCGGGGACGGTCATGGGCACGGCCGGATACATGTCGCCCGAGCAGGTCCGCGGGCAGACGGTTGATCATCGATCGGACATCTTCTCGTTCGGCGCCGTGCTCTACGAGATGCTCACCGGGCGGCGGGCCTTTCGCGGCGAGTCGGTCGCGGACACGATGACACGTTTCGGAGGGATCTCTCCCGGCTGGTTCTCGTACGCGGTCTGAAGTAGCGTCCTGATTTTGCGTACACTCCTTCCGTGCTTGCCGAGCTCCTGCTGAAGTGGCCGCTCATTCGCCAGTTGAAGTCGCGCTCCGATGGCACCGGCGTCGAGTCGATGTCCGAGGCGACGCACGCCCTGCGACCGAAAACGGAGGACGCCGAAGTCACGCGGTCCATCTGTCCCTATTGCGGCGTCGGATGTGGTCAACTTGTTTACCACCGTGACGGGAAGGTCGTCTCGATTGAAGGCGATCCGGAGTCGCCGATCTCGCGCGGTCATCTCTGCCCGAAAGGCGCGGCGTCGTACCAACTCGTGACGCATGACGGCCGCGCTACCAAAGTGAAATACCGCGCTCCCCGGTCGCGTACGTGGACGGAGCTTCCGCTTGATCAGGCCATGCGGATGGTGGCCGAGCGGATGTGGGACACGCGCAATCGCACCTTCGACGACTCCGTCATGCACACCACCGGCATGGCCCACCTCGGCGGCGCCACGCTCGACAACGAAGAGAACTACCTCATCAAGAAACTCTTCGCGGGAGGTCTGGGCATGGTTTGCATCAGTAACCAGGCCCGGATATGACACAGCTCCACCGTCCCCGGTCTGGGGACGTCGCTGGGACGAGGCGGCGCGACGACCGCGCAACAGGATCTCGCCAACTCGGACGCCATCCTCATCATGGGTTCGTCGATGGCGGAAAACCATCCCGTCGGCTTCCAGTGGGTCATCGAGGCGCGTGAGAAAAATGGCGCGAAGATCATCCATGTCGATCCGCGCTTCAATCGCACGTCGGCGATGTCCGACTTCTGGCTCCCACTTCGCGCCGGCAGCGACATCGTCTTCCTGGGCGCGATGATCCACTACACGCTGAGCAACGAGCGCTACTTCCGCGACTACGTGGTTCCCTACACCAACGCGGCCACGATTCTTCGCAAGGACTTTCAGGACACCGAGGATCTGGGAGGGTTGTTCAGTGGATGGGATCCGGAGAAGAAACAGTACGACGGCAAGACCTGGCTCTACGAAGGAGCGGAACCGAAGTCCGGCGGCGCGCAGCCCGGAATGAGAGAGGAAGGCGGTGGGCACGGAAAGGACCGCGGTGGCGAAGGGCAGGACCTGCACGAGCCGCATCGGGATCCAACGCTTGAGCACCCGCGGTGCATCTTCCAGGTGCTCAAGCGCCACTTCGCGCGGTACACGCCCGAGATGGTCGAGCAGTCATGCGGCATTCCGCGCGAGCGGTTCCTCGAAGTGGCGGACATCTTCACGAGCGCGTCCGGCCGCGAGAAGACCGGCGCGATCTGCTATGCCGTCGGTTGGACGCAGCATTCGTCCGGCGTGCAGATCATCCGCGCCGCATCGATCCTGCAACTGCTCCTTGGCAATATCGGGCGGCCGGGCGGCGGGATCATGGCGTTGCGCGGACACGCGTCGATTCAGGGATCGACCGACATTCCCACGCTGTACGACATTCTGCCCGGCTACCTTCCCATGCCTTCGCAGGATGATGACTCGCTGGCGAAATGGATCAAGACCCATCAGTCGCCGAAAGGCTGGTGGTTCAACATCGACAAGTACATCGTCTCGCTGCTGAAGGCGTACTACGGAGAGGCGGCGACGCCGCAGAACGAGTTCGGGTTCAACTGGCTGCCGAAGCTCACCGGCGATCACTCACACTTCGGCTACTGGCTCGACATGGCGGATGGGAAGCTCGAAGGGCTGTTCGTCATGGGGCAGAACCCCGCTGTCGGTGCGCCGAACGCGAAGCTGGAGCGGAAGGCGCTGGCGAAATTGAAATGGCTCGTCGTGCGCGACCTCGTCGAGATCGAGACGGCCACCTTCTGGCTCGATTCACCCGAGATCGCGACGGGCGAGTTGCGGACGGAGGACATCGACACGGAGGTCTTCCTCTTCCCGGCGGCATCGCACGTCGAGAAGGCGGGCACGTTCACGAACACGCAGCGGTTGCTGCAATGGCGCGAGCAGGCGGTCGAGCCTCCCGGCGACGCCCGCAGCGAACTGCATTTCATGGTTCACCTCGGCCGGCTCTTGCAAGAGAAGGCGACGGATGCACCACGCGACGCCGGACTGCGCGGACTGACCTGGGACTACCCCTGTCACGGCCCGATCGAGGAGCCTGATCCCGAAGCCGTGCTGCGCGAGATCCACGGATGGAGGATCGTGTCTTCGCGTTCTGGCGGTGGCGACGCCCCTCATCCGGCCTCCGGCCACCCTCTCCCCGCAAGCGGGGCGAAGGACCTCACGAGTAACGGTGCGGGTACCTCGCAAACAGAGGCTGGGGTTCTCGCGGAGAAGCATCAATCGAAGAGCTTGCGCGAAGTGTCCGCGTCGGACCCTTCAAGTCTTGACGCGCTCTCACTCGCGAGGGCCCTCGCCCCCCAGCGTGGGGAGAGGGTGGCCGAAGGCCGGGTGAGGGGCCCCGCCACCCCAATCCCAACCGCCACGCCAATCCCAACCACCGCCCCCATCAAGAACTTCAGTGAGCTGAAGAATGACGGCAGCACTGCCTGCGGCTGCTGGATTTACTCGGGCGTCTTCGATGGAGAGAACAAAGCCAACGGCCGCGCACCGAAGGGAAAGTATGGCCATGGCTGGGGCTACGCATGGCCACTCGATCGGCGGATTCTCTACAACCGCGCATCGGCGGCGCCCGATGGGACGCCCTGGAGTGAGCGCAAGAAACTCGTTTGGTGGGATGAATCGAAAGGGGAGTGGACCGGCGACGACATCGCCGATTTCACGAAGGGCAAGCGGCCGGACGCGAAGGGCAGCACGGACAACGGTGGCGACGACGCGTTGCCTGGCGATGCCCCCTTCATCATGCATCCTGACGGCGTGGGCTGGCTCTATGTTCCGTCGGGATTGAAAGACGGCCCTCTGCCGGCACACTACGAGCCGCTCGAATCGAACCAGCGCAACGAGCTGTATCCCCAACAGGTCACGAATCCCGCAGCCGATCGCAAGGAGCGTCCCGACAACGTCTACGCCACCTCGCCGGATGCGCGCTTCCCCTACGTGCTCACGACCTACAGGCTGACGGAGCATCACACCTCCGGCGCGATGTCGCGAACGCTGTCACACCTCGCGGAGTTGCAGCCGGAGCTCTTCGCTGAGATCTCGCCGGAACTGGCTGAGGAGGTTGGCGTTCGCAACGGGGATTGCGTCATCGTCGCAACTGCCCGCGGCGAGATCGAAGCACGCGCGCTCGTGACCGCACGCATGCCGTCGCTCGATGTCCAGGGGCAGCGCATCCATCAGGTCGGCCTTCCCTATCACTGGGGCGGGCGTGGGCTGGTCAAGGGCGATGTCGTCAACGATCTGCTGGCAATCTCCGAAGAACCAAACGTCCGGATCATGGAATCGAAGGCGTTGACGTGCAGCGTTCGCAGGAGCGAACCGATCGTCGCGCCCCTGGAGTAATCTCGCACGATGGCCGTCACCGGGTTCCTGACCGACTCCACGCTCTGCATCGGCTGCAAGGCATGCGAGGTCGCGTGCAAGGAGTGGAACGACGTCCCGGACGACGGTTTCGTGTGGAGCGGCCTCTCGTACGACAACACCATCGCCCTCGGACACTCGACGTACCGCCACGTGAAATTCGTCGAGCGGACGCCACAGACCGGCTGCGGCGGCAATGCGTCCGAGCGGATGACGTGGGAGTTTTCGTCCGACGTTTGCAAGCATTGCGAGAATGCGGGCTGTCTCGAAGCCTGTCCGACCGGATCGATCGTCCGCACGGAGTTCGGCAGCGTGTTCGTGCAACCCGACATCTGCAACGGCTGCGGATACTGCGTCGTGGCCTGCCCATTCGGCGTCGTCGACCGTCGTCCGGACGATGGCCGCGCGTTCAAGTGCACGTTCTGCTACGACCGTCAGAAAGCGGGCGCTGAGCCGGCGTGCGCGAAGGCCTGCCCGACCGGATCCATTCTCTTCGGACCGCTCGACGAGCTCGAAGCGGCCGGGGAGCGCCGCATCGCGCAGCTTCACGCAGCCGGAATGAGCGACGCCACGATCTGGAATCCGAAAGAGACCAGCGTCGGCGGAACGCATGCCTTCTTTCTGGTGCGCGGCGATCCGCGTTCGTACAACCTTCCGCCCAACCCGCAGGTGCCGGCGACACTCCTGAAGCAATCGTGGAGCGCGGCTGGAGTCGCGGCGGCGGCAATGACGGCGGTGTCGCTGCTCGCGTTCGCGTGGGGCGCCGGCTCGAAGCAAGGGAAGCGCATTCGATGAAATCACGCATCCCCGATGCATCGACGGAGGGCCGGATCGAGGAGATCCGCGAGCAGGCCGCGCTCGGCCGTCTCGACGCGAAAGGCATTCGTCCGCCGGGCGCGCCATTCCCCGAGGCGAACGCGGAGGATGGCTACTATGGGCTGCCGCTGCTCAAGGCGCCCGTGTGGACCTGGGAAGTGCCGCTGTATTTCTTTGTCGGTGGTGCGGCAGGCGCGTCCAGCGTCGTGGCGATCGCGGCGCAGGTGGCGGGCGGCTCGCGCGCGCTCGTGCGCGAAGCGCGCTGGATCGCAGCCATCGGCGCTGCGGCGTCGGGACCCCTCCTCGTCCTCGACCTCGGCCGTCCCGAGCGCTTCCTCAACATGCTGCGCGTCTTCAAGCCGCAGTCGCCGATGTCGGTGGGCGCTTGGACGTTGACCGTCTTCGCTGCGTCGGCTTCCGCCGCAGTCCTCGCGGACGTGATCGGACTGCGTCGCATCGGTGATGCTGCAGCGTTCGCCGCCGCGCTCTCAGGGCTCGGAATGGCGACGTACACCGGCGTCCTGATCGGCGCCACAGTGATTCCTGTGTGGGCGAAGCACGCCCGGTCGCTGCCGATTCACTTCGGTGCCTCTGGTCTGGCTTCCGCGGTGGCGGTGCTGACGCTGCGTGGGCACGAGGATCGCGCGCTCAATACGCTCGGACTCGTCGCGGCGGCGTTCGAGACGTACATGGGGATCGAGATCGAAGGCGCGAATGATCTCGAGTCCGAGCCGCTGCGGCACGGTCCGACGGGCATGACAATCCGTGCCGGCGGTTTTTTTTCTGGTCCCTTGTCTCTCGCCCTCAGGCTCCTTGGGATGAAGTCCAGGCGTGCGCGCCGCGCCGCTGCGGCCTCCGCGCTACTCGGATCTCTGATCACGCGCATCGCGTGGATCGAGGCTGGAAAAGCGAGCGTCCGCGATTTGCGGCCTGCGATGCGCTAGGGGCTGGCTGGTACCATTCCGTCCGTGAATGTCATCGCCACGCTTCTCGTCTCCACCCTCTTCGCGATTCGTCCTCCCGTCCGCATGCCGACTCCCATCGAGTCGACGGCCCGCGCACTTCTGGTGAACTTTGCAGCCGGCCGGATGGCTGCGGCGAGCATGGATTTCAACGACGCCCTGCGTCCGGTCGTGACCCCGGTGCTGCTCGCCGAGGTCAAGACATCGCTCGATCAGCAGGCCGGAAAGTTCTGGTCGGTGACCGAGGCGCGTCAGCGGAGGCAGGATGGGTTCCGGGCGATCGAGCTGATCGCTCGATTCGAGAAAATGCCGGTATCTGTTGTCGTCGTCTTCGATTCGTTCGACCGAGTGGGCGCGGTGTATTTCAATCCCCTGCCAGCCTCCAATGGCGATCCGGCGCTCGAGAAGACGGCGCGTGAGCTTTTGACGGCGCTCGTGGCGAGACGTTTCGGCGACATGACGGGACTCTTTGATGCCGCGATGAGCGCACAACTCACACCCACGGGTCTGGAGGGCCTTGCGGCCAGCATGGCAGAGGTCTACGGAACGTTTCGTTCGGTTCGCGGCGTGCAGCAGTCGCGCGATGGGAATCTGCGGTTCGTCGATCTCGCGCTGGACTACACCAGGGCTCCGCTGACGTTTCGCGTGGCCTTCGACGGACAGGGACGGGTCGCGGCGCTTCGGATCACGCCCATCAAACAGCAGTAGCGGTCAGCGCGAAACCGAGTGCCGGCGCGCTATCACGGGCACGTCGAAGATCGCTCCGCCGATCGTCTTTCCCCAGAGCGCCAGTGTGCCGGCAAAGTAGTAGAACGCGACGATGAGCACGAACCCGACCAGCGATGCGATGGAGATCGCGCTCATGGACGAGGGCAGCAGCGGCGAGAGAGCCAGTCCGAGTGCCGCGAAGAGGGACAGATCGATCAGAAGGGCGGCCAGGCGTTTGAAGAAGACCGCAGGACCGGAGGGTCCGGGAGACTCGGCGCCTGCGTCAAATGTTCCCGGTTCCAGTTCGACCTCATCGAATCGCATCACACCCTCCCCGCACAGCCGGGCGCTACGTGACTGTGCGCACCGGCAGGTATTTTACGTAGATTTTGTATAAAAGGTCTTTCGGCTGGCCTGAATAGCGTTCGGCCAGGGTACGGCTCCGCTTGGCCAATTCGTCGTTAGGGTCGCTCTTCAGCACCTCGTCGAACTCGCGCATGGCGTCGGGAAGGCGTTCCTCCGCCAGCGCGGCGGCGCCGAGGTTGAAATGTGCGCTTGTGAGCATGTGACGGATCGACTGATTCTGCGGATCGGCCTGCAGCAGCGGATCGAGGTGAACAATCGCTTCCTGGTATTTCTGTTCGCGGAAGAGGGTCTTCGCCCCGTCGAGCTTCGCAGCCTGTTGTGAGGCCGCGGCGTAGATGGCGGTGACATCGGCGGACAGCGGCTTGATGCGCGCGGCGACGTCGAACGCATTCTTGGCGGCGTCGTAGTCGTGCTCGTTGAATGCGGCTCGCCCTGCGGCGATGCTTTCGTTGTAGACCACCGCGGCCGGACGGCCGTTCACCATCTCGGCGGCCTGCGCCTTCTTGTGCTGGAGGTCGGCGATGAGCTCCAGGGCCTTGTCGTGCTGCGGATCGGCAGGTTTCACATCCCGCAACAGAGCGATGGCATCGTCATACCGGCCGCGAACCGCAAGATCGTCCGCCTGGCGAAAGATTGACTGCGTGGCGACGGGGTCGTAGGCAGGCTTGGCCATGAACTTCGACCAGACGAACCAGCCTGCCGCGGCGACGAGGAGGACGGCGACAAGCGTGATGAGCACACCCGTTCGCCCACTCCGTTGGGTGGGTGCGGGAGCGGGAGCGGGACTTGTCTTGGCCGCTTTCTTCGCGGATGCGGCTTCCGGGGGCCGGAGCGAGTCATAGGAACCGCTCATCGCGACGTCGTCGAAGATGTCGGACGAGGAGGATGGAGCGATGGGAGGGGGGAATGGGGCGGCGGGAGCCGCGCCGGGGGCGTCCGCCATTCTCTCCAGGAAATCGTGGGCGGTGAGGTTGCCGGGATCGAGACGCAACGCCTCGTCGAATTTGGCGCGTGCGGTTCGAAAATCGCGCGCGTTGAACGCCTGCTCACCGGCGGCGGTAATCGCTTCGACGGCTCGTTCGGTTTCGCGGCGTTTCGCCTTCGCCCCCTCGATCCGTTGCGATGCCTCCTCATTGGTGACGTCGATGAGAAAGATGCGCGACCAGAGATCGATCGCCTTCTGGAAGTCGCCTGCTGCCTCCGCCCGGTCACCATCCGTCAGGTACTGCTGAATCTTGGTTTCGTCGCTCCCCGTTGCCGGCGCCGCAGCGGAGGAGAAGTCATACTCGGCTGCTCCACTCGGAGCAGGTGAGTCAAACGAGAACCCGGACGGTGAGGGTGTGGGTGAGGGTGGAGGTGGGGCCGCTTGCGGTGCCGGCGCGTCGAAGGAGAAACCTGAGAACGATGGCTCCGGTGCCGGTGCCGGTGCCTTCTCCTCTTCGAAGGTGAACCCGAAGTCGGCCGCCTGCGCCGCGTTGCGTGGGGCGGGGGCGGGCGGCGGCGCGTCGACCACGAAGGACGGGCTGCCGCCGAAGCTGAACGACGGGGGAGGAACATCCGGGACTGCTGCCGCCGACGGAGTGCGCAGGCCCGGGTGCTCCGGGTCGAGGGCTCGGGCCTTCTCCAGTTCCGCCCGCGACGCGGCGAGGTTGCCCTGTTTGGCGAACATGTCGGATTTCCGGAGGAACTGGTCGACGAAGGGAGACGCTTCCATCTTCTCCCGCGCCGTGTCGTTGAGGAGTCGCGCCTCCTCGTTCGTGAAATCGCTTCGCAGGAGCTCCGAAGTGATCTCGGTGGCCCGGTGAAAATCGCGGGCTGCGATCGCCGCCCGCGCTTCATTGATCGCCTCGCTGTCCGCCTCGGAGGGAAGCAGTGAATCCACATCCACCGCGGCGTTCGGGTTACGGGTCTTCTCGAGAAGCTTTCTGGCGGGATCGAACGTCGGGTCCATGCGCAGGATCAGGGTGCAACCCTCCACGACCTCGGCCGAGCGCCCCTCCTTGTAGAGCGCAACGGTCTGTTGAAACGTGGAGAGGACGCGGTCCTTGACGACCAAAGAGAGCGATGCATTGCCGGGGTACGTTGCCATGCGTCGTATGTTCTCCGCGCAGAAAGTGCCGCGATTATACTGTGCCGCTCGAAGACTGAAGGGGCTTGCATGGACATCATCGCCACAAACGAAGCGCCGAAAGCGATTGGACCCTACTCTCAGGCCGTCCGCTCAGGCAACATGGTGTACCTCTCCGGGCAGATTGCCCTCGACCCCGCGACCGGCCTCATCGTCGACGGTGACTTCGAGAGTCAGGCCAGGCGAGTCTTCGAGAATCTCAAGGCGGTGCTCAACGCCTCGGGCACAGGTTTCGATCGCGTCGTGAAGGCGACCGTCTATCTCACGGACCTGGCCAACTTCATCAAGCTGAACGAGGTCTACGCCTCCTATTTTGGCACCACGAAGCCGGCACGGAGCACGGTGGGTGTCTCCCAACTGCCGAAGGGTGGCCTGGTCGAGATCGACCTGATCGCGCTGGTTTGAAACGGCCCTCGTTCCGCTTCCAGCTGGGTACGCTAAGATTCAGCATTGCAATAAGTTACCAATCACCAGAAAAACTTATTATAATGGCACTCGCGTTGCAAATAGCGAATCGAGCGAACTGACCAATGTCCCCCATCCGCAAGCTGCTTTTGGGCGTCTCCATCGTCTTGATCGCTGCTTCTCCAATTTTTGGAGCGGCGCGCCTGACGTATTTCAATCACGGCACTCTGATCCCCGTGGCGTGGCCGGAGGGGTCCTTTCCCATCCGCTACGCGCTCGATCGCCGCGTCTCGCAGGAAGTTCCGCAGATCGCTTCGATACTGGAGAAGGCGGCCAAAGACTGGTCCGCGATTCCTGACACGAGCCTCGCCTTCCAGTCCCTCGGAGTCGTCGACGGCGCGACGGCGGGGAAGGACGGCCGGAACACCATCTCAATGACCGATGACCTCTTCGCCGGCCAGAAGTTCATCGCACTGACGACAAACTGGTACGACGACAACGGCCGCATCATCGAAGCCGACATGCAGATCGATCCCGCGGCGGTTTCCGGCGGCTACAACGTGCAACAGCTCGTCGAGCACGAGATGGGTCACGTCCTCGGCCTCGACCACTCGGCGGTGCTGTCGTCGGTGATGTATCCGTTCATCGGCACCGGTACGGGAGTCACCCTCGACAGTGACGACCGCGTGGCCATCTCCGCCGCGTACGCGAAGTCGAAGCCGGCGATCGGTGCGACGCTCGAGGGTCGCGTTTTCGGAGATGACGGCGGAATCTTCGCCGCACAGGTGGTGGCCGTGAATGAGGAAGGAGAACCGGTATCGACCGCGCTCTCCGACAAAGACGGCAATTTCTCGATGCAGGGAGTGCCGGCCGGTACTTACCGGATCTACGCGGAGCCACTTGACGGTCCTGTAAATGTCCAGAACCTCTCCGGCTTCTGGCAGACGGCGAAAGTCACGTCGTTTCCGACGCAGTACGCCGACGGCGGTGCGCTGCGCGTCGAGAACGGCCGCATCTACGGCAACCTCAATGTCAACGGCGCCGGCAGCGTGCGGCTGAACCCGAAGTGGATCGGATCCTGGGCTGCCGGTTCGGACAACGTGTCCCTGCAGTCGATGCCCACCTTTCTGCACGCCGGAACGACGGTCAATGTCGGCGTCGGCGGCGATGGCTTCACGAGCGGGATGACGACGTTCGACATCCCCAATCCCGGCTTCCATCGCGTTTCGGATTTCAAGTGGGCGGCGAACTACGTGAGCGCGACGTTCTCGATTGATTCGTCGACAGCGCCCGGCTCCCTCGTGGTCATGGTCAAGAGTGGCAACGAGTCTGCTGCGCTGACCGGTGCATTGCGCGTGGAGCCGTCCACCCGCGCCCGCGGAGTGCGAAAGCTCTGACGGGTATACTCCTTCGAAATCTACGGAGGACTCACCACTATGAAGCTTCGCAACATCGCGCTGAGTGCGCTTGTCTGTTCGCTGGCAATGCCCCTATTCGCTGCGCATCCGGCCAAGCCCGGGAAATGGCAGCACACGATGGAGATGGAGATGCCCGGTGTACCGGTCAAGATGCCTCCCATCACGGGCGTCCACTGCATCACCGCCAAGGACCTCGAGGACCCACAGGCCTCGGTTCCGAAGGTCGGCAAGACCGGCGACTGCAAGACGTCCGACTACAAACTGGAAGGCAACACCGCCACATGGACGATGACCTGCACGGGCGCGCAACCCGTCACCGCCACCGGGAAGATCACCTATCAGTCCGAGTCCTACACAGGAGCGATGGACATGAAGGTTGGCGAGCAGCAGATGCACGCTAAGTTCACCGGCAAGCGTCTCGGCGACTGTGACGAAAAGTAACCTTGCGTGATCCCGGGGCCGCCGTCCGCGGCGGCCCTACGACCTCTCGACCGGCGCGTCGTCCTCGCGCTTCGCCGCGTACCAGAGCTGGCCCACCATCAGTAGCATCCCCAGGTCGCGCAACACGTCCACCTTCATGTCGAAGATCCGCTGTTCGTGTGTCTTGCCGCGATCGGCGACGTTGAAGCATCCGCAGTCGATGGCGTTGTCGCGCCCGAGGTTGACGGAGATGGCGATGATGAAGACCGCCAGAAGGACGCCGACGATCGTCCGCGCCGCCGCTCTCCAGACGCCGAGGATGAGCGCGAGACCGGCCAGGACCTCGATCCAGGGCATCGCCATGGCGCTGAAGTTGATCAGCGACGACGGTACCAGCCGATAGTTGTAGATCATGTGTGCGAACGACGGTGGGTCGGCGATCTTCGGCAGCGCGGCGATCACGAAGATCGCGCCGAGGGCAAGCTGGACGCGAATGGTGAGCCAGGGATGGGCGAGGTACTCCTTCACGGGGTGGCTCCCGTGTGGACTGGAGCGCCGTGCTGCTGCCAGTCGGGATACCCGTCTTTGTAGACGTAGACGTTATTGAACTGGATGCCCCAGAGCTTCTGGGCCAGCATGTGCGAGTCTTCACAGTCCCCGCCGCTGCAGTAGATGACGATGGGCAGAGCCTGGTCGCGCGGATCGCTCCGTTCATCGAACAGCTTGCGGACCTTGTCGTCGATGTCGGACTCCCATACCGAGTACGTCCGGGCGCCTGTGATGTGACCTTGTTCATACACGGACGCCCGGCGCGCGTCGAGGAAGAGCACCTTCTTCGTATGGAGCGCGTTGACGTCCGAGAAGGCGATCTCGACGAACGGCTTGTCAGGATGGGTCGGAAAACGCTTCAGCGGATCCTCGCCAGTGGCCGGAGTCAGCGCGGGTGGGGTGGGCGCCGGAGCCTTCGGTGTTTTCGCCGCTGGATTGAGACCGACCGTTTCGATGGCAGCCGTCGCAGTCGATTGCGTGTGAGAGGTCGCGGTCGGTGGTGCGGCGGTGAGTGTGGCGCCGGCGGCCTCGCCGGCGATTGTCTGCGAAGTCGTGGCTCCGGTCGGCTCGGGAATCGCCGGCGGGGGCGCCGGCGCCACACCCCGAGCGGCCTGGCTCGGGAGGGCGGGGGATTTGGAGGGCGGCATTTCTCCAGGAACGCGGAGCGCGTTGGGGTACGAGCCGGTCAGCGCCATCTTGCGATCGCGCGAGGCGAATGCATTCGTGACCAGCGCGAGGACGACGGCCGTCACGAGGATTGCCGCGGTCTGAAAGAGGGGTTTCGATTTCATGTCGATCGTTGAGACGACGCAGAGGTGCGCGGCGTTTCTCGAAGCCTAGCAGATCGATTACGCCACGCGCCGCAGCACGATCATCGCGTAGGCCCCGACCGGCACGTCTTCGCCGGCGTCTAGCTCGTTGTGTGCACGCAGGTCGGGGACCGGTTTGTTGGTGTCGATGACCACTTCCCAGCGTTCGCCCCACCGTTCGGCGGGCAGCCGGAACGGCATCGCCTCGTAGTGTGCGTTGAAGCAGATAGAAGCTATCGTCCGCGATCTCCTGTCCGTGTGCATCGGGCGGAATCCCCTGACCGCTGATGAAGAGGCCGATGCTTCGCGCGAAACCGCCCTGCCAGTCGTAGTCGAAATACGGGTTCGTGACAACGGATTTCGGCATGAACGGCGCCGAGGCCGCATGGTTCCGCGCTTCGGGGTCTTCAAAGAAGTGCCCAAAGACCGCCTCGTTCCATTGCACACCGCCGTCGACGGCTTTCCCGTACGGATCGAGGAGCAGTTTCGCGGGGTTGCATCGCTGACCGGCGTGCGGGTCCCACGGTCCATGGACGCGGAACCCGTAGCGTTGGCCGGGACTGACGTTCGGCAGGTATCCGTGCCAGATGAATCCCGTCATCTCTGGAAGATCGACGCACGACTGCATGCCATCGCCATCGAAGAAGCAGTGCTCGACCCGCGTGGCGGCTTCGGAGAGGAGCGAGAAATTGGTCCCGCTGCCGTCGTACGTCGCGCCCAGCGGATAGGGCGTTCCCGGCCAGACCTTCAACGTCGACGAACTGCGTTGATCCCGGACCATCAAGGGCAGCGTAAGGGGCAAATGGTATGCCATGGGGAACCTGGGGACTGGCGCTCAACGTAGGTTGGGAAGCGGCGTCGACGCTGGTACTGACAGCGAGTTGGATGTCGGACGAGAGAATCCGACCTGCGATCGGTCAGCGTCTACTGGGCTCTCTTCCGCAAACCGCATCGGTCCCCGGCCGCTGCGGCGCGTGTCGCGGTTGCCGAGCGGGAAATGGGCGCAAAAGACGGCGAGTGAAGCGTTTCCTCTCCGCGAGGACGGATCCCCGAAGCGCCTCTCGAGGGAAATGGACGAACGGCGCCTACGTTAGAATCCAGCCGGCGCAAATCTTCGCGAGTAGAGGAGTCTCAGCATGCCCAATACCGTCCGCCTTCACCGCGTACTCCGCTCCAGTCCGAAGAAAGTCTACCGCGCGTTTCTCGAGCCCGACGCGATGGCCAAGTGGCTTCCACCTTACGGTTTCACGTGTAAGGTTGACCACATGGACGCCCGAGTGGGTGGCACCTTCAAGATGTCTTTCACCAATTTCACGAACAGCCAGGCGCATTCTTTCGGCGGTGACTATCGCGAGCTCGTGCCGTCGGAGACGATTCGCTATACCGACCGTTTCGACGACCCGAACATGCCCGGTGAGATGGAGACCACGATCTCTCTGAAACCCGTCTCCCTCGGAACCGAGATCACCATCGTGCAAACAGGAATCCCCGAGGCCATTCCCGTCGAAATGTGCTACCTCGGCTGGCAGGAATCGCTGCTGCAACTCGCGACGCTCGTGGAACCGGAGATTCCGGGGTGAACCGAGGCTGCCGGCGCCCGACAGGTTGCGCCAGCGCCCGGTTGGGCACGTCGGCGCAGGCTCTCTAGGCGTCGAAGGCTTTGAGGGCGTCGGCTTCGGTGTCGTACACGCTGAACATCGGCAGGAGGTTGGTCAGTTTCAGCGTTTTCTTCACGCGGTCCTGAGGTTTGAGCAGGCGGAGCGACGCGCCGTGACGGCCGGAAAGCTTGAGGCTCTGCACCAGCTCGCCGAGACCGTTGCTGTCGATGTAGTCCATCTCGGAGAGGTTGAGAAGGATCTTGCGGTTGCCTTCGTTGACGAGCTGTTCGATGAGACGGGGGAGCAGATCGTCGCCGACGCCAACGGCCAGCCGGCCCTCGAAATCGACGATGACGACATCACCTTGTTTCCGGGTTTCGATGTTCATGCGGGCGCATCATACATCGGCACGAATGACGTCGACGGGGACCCGAGCCGGTCGTGATCCGAGCTGCGCGAACCAGGACACTCCCGACGCCACGCAGTCGATTTCCAGCACATACCGGCCGGGCGGCTGGGGTGGCAGGGAGACCCGGACCCTTGCCGTCACTCCAGGGAGGATTTCTCGCGGAGGATCCGTGAGTCGTTCCCAGTGCAGGTCGAAGGTGATCAGTTTTCCGGCGTCGTCGTGGAGGTGCGCACCCAGCGCGACGCCGCCCGCGGGTGCATCGGAGGGGAGCCAGGTCGCAGTGCCTCGATTGGTCACCGTCGCGTCGATCACGATCGGCTGTCCCTCGACGACCGGCGACGTGACCAGGGCCGCTGCGATGTCACAGGCGAGCCCGGTCGCGCGACGGCTGTCGTCGCGTTCGACGCCTTCTTTGAACAGGAAGAAGCTTCGCACGTCGCGGAGGAACGAGCGTGTTGCTGCGACCCATTTCACGCTGATGGCACCGCCGGCCAGCAGATCCTCGTAGTCGTCGAGGGAGACGTGAAGCGGCGGACTGTGGAAGACAGCGAGCTTCAGATCGCGGAAGCCGCAGGTCTGCGCGATGCGCCACACGGCGTGAATGTCGATGTCGTTCTCGATCACTCCGTACGTGCGCATTTCGAATTGCGAGAGCGGTGTCCGCGAATGCCGCGGGCCGGGCTCGGCGAACGCCGCGATGCCGCCGGGTTTCAGAATGCGTCCCATCTCGCGCAGCACGTCGTCGGGATTCGGTGCGTGATGAAAGGCGTCGAAGCTGAGGATGCGTTCGACGCTGCCGTCGGGAAGATCGATGCGGCGTCCGTCGAACTGCAGAAACTGCGGCGCTGGCCGCGCTCCGATCGGCGGCAGTTTCTCATACAGAGTCTCCGCGATGCGCAGCGCCGTCGGTGAGACGTCGAGCAGGATGACCCGGCAGCCGAGTTGCGTCAGGAAGCGCGAGAGCCATCCGCTCCCTGCTCCGAACTCGAGGATCGTCATGCCGGGCGTGAGCCGCAGTCCCTGCAGCATCGTGGCGACATTGATCAGGATCGGTGGCGTCTCGTCCGGCTTGCTGAACGGCTTGGCGAGATGGTGCTCCCACTCCTTCAGCGATGCGAAATACTCCTCGGCTGTCCGGTTCAGATCATCGATGGACGTGCGTGCGATCAGATCCCGAACGTTGATCAGGGCCTCCTCCGCCGTCCCGCCACCCTCTGCCGTCTGTTCTTCGTCGAACGTTGTTGCGAACGAAGTGCTCGCGCGAACGTAGACGATGGCGCTGGTGATCGCGTCGTGATGTTCGAAGACGACGTGACTCGATTCGAAGCCACCTGCGATCAGGATCCCGAACATGGCGTCGAGGTCGTAGGTGTGACTGGGGATGAAGGGCTGGCCGCGCGTTCCGCGCACGAGATTGACGAAGTGGTTCACGCCCGGCACGCGCTCACGCACGCCGCGTGTCACCTGGACGAGCGGTGACGAAGAGGTGCGGCAGAGGAAGTGGAACGCGCCGATGCCCCCCGGTCCGATGCGGCCGAGAAGCTCGCGAAACAGTCTGAGGCCCTGGGCCGGTGGCAGGCGCTGGAAGAGAAGGTAGACGTTGACGAGATCGAACTTGCGTTGCGTATCGCCAAACTCCGCCGCCGTCCGAAAGTGAATATTCGCCATGGACTGTTTCGCGGACTCCCCGCGGGCCGCGTCGAGCATTGCGGGCGAGCGGTCGACAGCCGTCACGGAGCCGCTGCGCCGTGCAAAGGGGATGGCCAGCCGTCCCGGTCCGCATCCGTATTCGAGGATCGATTCCGGTGCGAAATCGGCGTCGAGCTGGCGTTTTATGGTGTGGAAGATGGAGTCGACGAGCACGTCGCCGCTGTCGAAGAACTCGCGCTCATGGTTCGGCGTCCGGTTCGCGCTCAGGAACTTCGGGTCGGTGAAGACAGCGAAGTAGGGTTCACGCTTCGCGAATGCTTCCCACTGAGGATCAGGCTGCACGGTCATGCGGACGGGATTATCGTAGCAACGCCCGTGAACCTGATCCTTCTCTTCGCCGATGACTTCGTCGACACCTCGCGCGCACGTCTGACCGGACGGCGCCTGAAGCACGTTCGCGAGGTGCATCGAGCCGCGATCGGTCAGGAAGTCGTGGTGGGCGTGGCCGATGGGCGAATCGGGAAGGGTGCGGTGGTGCGCCTGGATGACGAGGCGCTAGAGCTGGATGTCGTGCTCGATCGGGAGCCGCCGCGGGCATTGCCGTTGACGCTCATCCTGGCTTTGCCGCGGCCGAAGGTGCTGAACCGCGTCATTGCCGGTGCGGCATCGCTCGGGATCAAGCGCATCGTGCTGATCAACGCCTGGCGTGTCGAGAAGAGCTATTGGGGGTCGCCGCGCCTCTCTCCCGAGAATCTTCGCCACCAGTCGGTCCTCGGCCTGGAGCAGGCGCGCGACACGGTACTGCCAGTCATCGAGACCCACCGCCTCTTCCGGCCGTTCGTCGAGGGCGAGCTGCAGTCCCTGGCGCGGGCGACGCGCGCTCTCGTCGCCCACCCGCATGCGCGGGAGGAGTGTCCGCGCGGTATGCACGAGCCTGTGACCCTGGTGATCGGCCCGGAAGGAGGATTCATCGAGGCGGAGATCACGTCGCTGGAGCGCGCGGGATTCGCGCCGGTCGCAATCGGGGAGCGGATTCTGCGGGTGGAAACGGCGGTGCCGTTTCTGGTGGCACGGTTGTATTGAGCGTGATTGACTAAGTAAACTTAGCTAAGTAACATTCCCAGGATGATCAAAGTCAATGTCCACGAAGCAAAGACGCACTTGTCCCGGCTCCTGGTCCAGGTGGAATCCGGCGAGGAAGTCGTGATTGCGCGAAGCGGCGAGCCGGTCGCCAGACTCGTACCGATCGCGAAGGCGGGCGGGAAACGCTTGCTCGGCAAATACCGGGGTGAGGTCGTCATCGCCAGCGACTTCGACGAACCGGTCGATCCAGAGACGCTTGCGTAAGTGCGGTTTCTCATCGACACGCATTGCTGGTTCTGGGCGGTGATGGCCCCCGAACGGTTGCGCCCGGCCGCTGCGAGGATTCTCGAGAACAGCGAGAACATCGTCCTGTTTTCTGCGGTAAGTGGTCTCGAGATTGCGGTCAAAGCGTCGATTGGGAAATTGCAGTTGTCGGAGCCGCCGGGAGAGTTCGTGTCATCCCAGCTGGCCGCGCTGTCGATGTCGTCGCTCTCTGTTTCTCTGGCCCACGCGTTGCGTGTCGCCTCACTGCCGCAACACCACCGTGATCCGTTCGACCGCCTTCTCGTCGCGCAGTGTCAGGTTGAGGGTCTGCCGCTCATGACCGCCGATGCAGCCCTTGCGGCGTATGACGTCGAGATTCTATGGGCGGGGCGAGAGAAACCGCCCGGACGTCCGTCACGCCCGTCGAGGATCAAACGCTCCACTCGTCGATCAGGCTAGCCACCAGAGCGGTCCATCCAGTCTGGTGCGAAGCGCCGAGGCCCTCGCCGGTATCGCCGTTGAAGTACTCGAAGAACCAGACCAGGTCCTTCCAGTGTGGGTCGTGTGCGAAAAGCTCGGACTGGCGGGTTCCGCGCGGACCATGTGCCGGACGATAGCCCTCCTCGTCGGGCAGGAAGATGCTGATCATGCGCCGGGCCAGATCCGCGGCCAGGCCGGTCAACGACGTCGTATTTTCGGGTGGGGGCACGGGCACGCCGGTCAGCGTCATGCCGCGGCGGCGCGGTCGGGTCGTGCCGGCACCCAATCCTTCGTCGGTACGCGTGTCGGCGAAGGCGGACTCGGGCTCGTTCCTCGGCTGATAATCGTCGTGGCCTTCACGCAGCGCGATGCGGACGTTTCCGCTGTAGGCCTTCTCCAGCTTGCGCAGGGTCTCGATCATCAGGAACGTCGTCGGAAACCAGACCGGGCCCCTCCAGTTGCTGTTTCCCCCCTTCAGCATTGTGGCCGCCTCGGCCGGCTCGTAGGTCACCGACGCGTTGCCGTAGACGAACGGCTGCTGCTGGTGTGCCTTGCTGAGGCTGCGCAGGCCGAACGTCGAGAGGAACTCCTCCGGGTCCGCCACACGCGCCAGGAGATGCTGGAGCTGGTTCTGATCGACGACGGTGAGCACATGCGTCGTCTCCCCGTCGTGCTGCACCGTCGTCACGCAGTAGTCGACGATGTCACGGCGGTGCTTCATGAACCAGTCGAAGTTCTCGCGGAAGACCGCGAAGGGCTCGAGCCATTTCCGTTCCAGGCGCTCGATCGCGTAGAGCGGGATCAGTCCGACCAGCGAGCGCACGCGAAAGGGAACGTTGGTGCCATCCGGAAAGCGGAGGAGGTCGTAGAAGAACCCGTCCGCGTCATCCCACAGGGTCCGGTCGCCGCGCATCATCTTCATCGCCGCGCCGATGTAGACATAGTGCTCGAAGAATTTCGTAGCCAGACCCTCATACGCTGCGTTCTCTTCCGCCAACTCGAGTGCCATGCGCATCATGACCAGCGAGAACATCCCCATCCATCCGGTCGCGTCGCTCTGCTCGATCGAGGCGCCACCGGGAAGTGCGTCGCTGCGATCGAAGACCGCGATGTTGTCGAGGCCGAGGAAGCCACCCTCGAAGACGTTGTTGCCTTCGCGGTCGACCTTATTCACCCACCAGGTGAAGTTCAGCATCAGCTTGTGAAAGCACTTTTCGAGAAACGGCCGGTCTGCACCATTGCGAATGCGGTCCATGTTGTAGACGCGCCAGACCGCCCAGGCATGGACGGGCGGATTAAGATCGGAGAACTCCCACTCGTACGCGGGGATCTGGCCGTTGGGATGCTGGAACTGTTCGAACAACATCAGCCAGAGCTGCTCCTTCGCGAAGTTCGCATCGATGAGCGCGAGGATGACGGTGTGGAACGCCAGGTCCCACGCAGCAAACCACGGATACTCCCACTTGTCCGGCATCGAGAGGATGCGCATCGAGTTGAGATGCCGCCAGCGGTGATTGCGGCCCTGTTCCCGTGACGCGGGAGGGGGACGCTTGGGGTCATCGCCATCGAGCCAGATGTCGACGTCGAGGAGATAGCTCTGTTTCGACCACATCAGCCCTGCGAAGGCCTGACGCTGCACGTTGCGCTCTTCCGCGGTGGCGCGGGTCGGGTGAATCGAGGCATAAAACTCATCCGCCTCTGCCCGCCGCAACTCGACAATCTGATCCAACGATGCGGACGGTGTGGCGCCTGAGGCCTCGCTGGCGCTGGGTGAAGGCTGCGGCCCCAGCCGCATGGTCATCGTGTACGACGCGCCCGGATCGATCTCGACGCGCAGCCAGCCGCATGCCTTGGTCCCTGTCTGCGCAGGGTTCACCGCGTCCACCTCACCACCGACGATGCGGTGATGGAAGCCATCCTTTACGTAGCGGCTGCGGGACTGCGCGTCCGGCCCCCAGACGCGCGGGCCATTCGTCTCGTTATCGGTGAAGAGCAGGTTCGTACCCGCCGGAAACTCCAGCACATGCGGCCCGAGGTGGCTGTTGTGGAGGAGGCCGGCCAGGGCGGGAGCAAGGGAGTCGTCGGCGAGAAGTGCAGGACGTCCGTCGCGATCGATGGCGCGGATCGACGGGCTGGCGACGTGCTCCCCGCTCCAGCTCCAGGTGTTGCGAAACCAGAGCTGCGGGATGAGGTGCAGCGGCGCACGTTCCGGTCCCCGGTTATGCGCCGTAATGCGAAAGACCAGCGATTCCGGATCGTCCTTCGCGACCTCGATGACGACATCGAAGTAGCGGCCCCCATCAAAGATTCCGGTATCGATCAGTTCGAACTCAGGATCGAGGGAGCCTCGGCGGCGATTCTCCTCGATGAGCTGCGTGTAGGGAAACGCGCGTTGCGGATACTTGTAGAGCAGGCGCTGATAGGAGTGACTGGGAACCGCGTCGAGGTGGAAGTAGCACTCTTTCACATCCTCGCCGTGGTTCGCTTCACCCGGCACGAGGCCGAAGTAGCGCTCCTTGAGGATCGGGTCGTGCTCGTTCCACAAGGCGAGCGACCAGCAGAGGATCTGGTAGCGGTCGCAGAATCCGGCGATGCCGTCCTCCCCCCATCGAAACGCCTTCGAGCGCGCCAGGTCGTGCGGGAAGTACGACCAGGCGTCGCCGTTGGCGCTGTAATCCTCGCGCACCGTGCCCCATGCCCGGTCGGCGAGATACGGTCCCCACTTGCGCCACCGCGCGATGTCGTGAGGGCCGCTGCTGAGGCGGGAGCGTTCGGTGGTCATCCGGTTACCAGCGGTGGTACGCCGGATGTCCTTCCTTCACGGCGACGAAGGTGCCTTTGCAGGTGGCGGTGATCTTTCCTCCCGCCTCGATCGACGCTTCCACCGTGGCGCGGTCGCCCGTGACCTCGGTGACGCGCGCGCGGATGTGAAGCGGTGTCTCCATCGGCGTAGGCCGTTTCAGAAAAACGTGAAAGTCGGAGGTGACCGTGCATGGCGGCGTCGCGCTGCCGTTCCGCTCCATGAGCACCATCGTGGCGGCCCAGTTGCTATGGCAGTCGAGGAGGGCGCCGATGATGCCGCCGTTCAGAACGTTATCGAAGGCGGCGTGATGTGGCTCCGGCGTCCAGTCGCAGACGAAGTCGTCGCCATCCCGGAACGATCGGATGCGCAGACCCTTGTCGTTGGCAGGTCCGCAGCCGAAGCAATGGTTCCGCGGTGCCCAGGTTTCCTGAATGCTCGTGTCCTTCACGAACGCGATGATAGCGCCATCACGTCAGGGAAGAATTCGTGGAAGTGAAGTTCGAGCTCGGAGCGGGTTTGCGGATCCTCCAGAAAGTGGACCGCCGGGCCGAGCCGCGGACGGCGTGACAGACGGCGCGAGATTCCAGCCAGCGACATGCGAATGCCGTCGATCGTCGCGTACGACTGCAGCCATCCCTCATCCCGCATCCGTGGATAGACCACGCGCAGGAGGCCGGGCAACTCGTCGGCGTGAGGATCGATCGCCGAGTAGACGCGGGACAGAAATGCGGTAAGTGTTTGGCCGGAGTAGCGTGAAAACGTGGCGGCCAGGAAATGATCGAGGAAGACGTCCGCGATGATTCTCGCGTAGTGTCCTTGCTCCGGCACGAGGACCCGGCGGAACGCCGCGACGGACGGATGCGAATCGGTATAGGCGTCCACGCGGCGGTGATGGCGGATGCCCTCCGCGATCGCGGAGGGCAGATCGTCCGCGATCCTTCCCTTCACGAAATCACCGGCCAGGTTGCCGATGAGCGACTCAGCCGTGTCTTCCGCCAGGAAGAGGTGCGCGAGGTAGTTCACCCGGCTACGATACCGGGATGCGCAAACTGTTTCTCCTCCTCCTCGCCGCTGCCGTGGCCGGCTCACTGTCAGCTCAGACCATTCCGATACCGGTGATCGACGCTTCGGAGTATGCGGCGCGCCGCGCCCGGCTTGCGAAGGAGCTCGGCCCCAACGCCATCTTCGTCGCCTTCTCCCCGAAGCTGCAGATCCGCAGCGGCGATCAGGAATGGCCGTTCCGGCAGAGCGACGCGCTGCTCTATCTCACCGGAATCGACGAGATCGATACGACTCTGGTCATGGTTCCCGGAGATCCCGAATTTACGGAAGTCTTGTTTGTGCGCGACCGCGACCCGCAGCAGGAAGTGTGGACCGGCCGTATCCCGCCACGCGATGAGATCACGCGGATCAGCGGCATGCGGCGGATCGAATCTTCGGCCCGCTGGCGCAGGTTCGTCGCCGCGGCCCTGTCGGGAAATCAGTGGCCTGCACCGGAATCGACCGAGCGCCTGTCTCCCCGGGCCACGCCGCATTTCTACGGTGCGGTCACGTCCGGCGCGGCGGAGCTGTGGACGGTGAATGAGGAGCGCAGCATCGGACCGAACCCGCCGTTGAGCGAGGAGCAGCAATTCGTCAAGGACCTCCGTGACCGTGTCCCCGCGCTTCGCTTTCGCGATGCACAGCCGCTGCTGGTTGCGATGCGCGAGGTCAAGAGCGCGGCGGAGATCGCCGTCATCGAGCGTGCGATCGCCATCACGGAGGTCGCGCAGAAGGCGGCGATGAAACGCGTGCTAACCGCGACCAGCGAGAACCAGGTCGATGCCGTCGTCGACTTCACATACAAGGACGAGGGAACGTGCTGCTGGGCCTTTCCGTCGATCGTGGCATCCGGCAAGAACACGACGACGCTGCACTACATGGCCAACAACGGGCCCGTCGACCGGACCGGACTGTTTCTCACCGACCTGGGTGCCGAATACAAGGGCTATTCCGCCGACGTCACGCGCACCTATCCGGCCAGCGGCAAGTTCTCCGCCGATCAGCGGGCGATTTACGGAGCCGTTCTGGCGGCCCAGGATGCGGCGATCGGAGCTCTCCGGCCCGGAGGCCATTTCCGCGACGCCGATCACGCCGCCGTCGCTGTCATCGGACGCGAGCTCCTGCGCCTCGGATTGATTTCCAAGGACGAGCCGCGACAGGTCTACATGTATTTCCGCCACGTTCCCGGGCATCACATCGGACTCGACACCCACGACGTCACCGATCGGGACCGGAAGATCGAGCCAAATATGGTGTTCGCCGTCGAGCCGGGAATTTACGTCCGCAAAGGCGATGTGCTGGCCAGCCCGGTCTACGCGAAGTTGCCGAAGGAGGAGCAGGCGACGATCGCCGCGGCGCTGGAGCGGTACGACGGGATCGGTGTGCGCATCGAGGACAACATCCTGATCACTGAGAATGGAGCCCGGCTTCTCTCGTCGAATTCGCCGCGCCGCGTCGGCGAGATCGAGCGACTGATGGCGGGATATTCTTCACACTGATGAATGCGATCGAGACGCGGCAGTTGCGCAAGGTCTATCCCGCTCCGGCCGTGAAAAAGCGGAGAGGAGCGCCGGCCGCTCCTGCTGCTCCGCCCGCCGGGATCGTGGCGATCGATGCCCTGGACCTCACCGTCGGCGAGGGAGAATTC
Source organism: Thermoanaerobaculia bacterium (assembly GCA_038244715.1). GTDB lineage: Bacteria > Acidobacteriota > Thermoanaerobaculia > Gp7-AA8 > Gp7-AA8 > JADGNZ01. The sequence goes on along the minus strand of JBBRTE010000022.1, from coordinate 6,916 downwards.
TTCGGCGTCCTCGGTCCGAACGGCGCCGGGAAGACCACTCTCATCGGAATCCTGACGACGCGGGTCAGGATCACCGCGGGCGAAGCGTTCGTCTCCGGTGCGAACGTCGCCACGGAATCGGCGACGGTGCGCCGGCGCATCGGAGTAGTCCCGCAACGCCCGAATCCGGACCGCAGCCTCAGCGTCCTCGAGAATCTCGTCTTCCATGCCACGTACTTCGGGATCGGCCGCACCGAAGCCGCGCGCCGGGGACGGGAACTGCTGGAGCGGCTCGGAATCTCCGACAAGATGGATGCGAAGGTCGACCAGCTCTCCGGTGGCCAGCAGCAACGATTGATGATCGCGCGGGCGCTGACGCACGAGCCGCGTGTCATCTTCCTCGACGAGCCAACCGTAGGCCTCGATCCGCAGGCACGCCTGGCGCTGTGGGAGATCCTGCGGGAGCTTCACGAGCAGGGGAGGACGATCGTGATGTCGACGCACTACATGGAAGAGGCCGACCAGCTGTGCGACCGGCTGGCGATCATCGACCAGGGCAGACTACTCGCGCTCGACGCGCCAGCTGCGTTGAAGGCGAAGGCTCCTGGAGACACGCTCGTGGAAGTGACCTTCGACGGCGATGCGTCGGTTGCGGCGGAAGCGGCGCGGGGCATGGATGGCGTTTCGAATGCGGAAGCGCGCGGGCCGGTCCTGCGGGTTTTCAGCAAACGTGGTGGTGAGCTCATCCCCGCGCTGATCGACGCCGGCGAACGCCATGGCAGGATCGTGCGGGATATTCACCTGTCGCGCCCGAGCCTGGAAACGCTCTTCATCGCGCTGACGGGGAGAAACCTGACGTGAACGGCCAATCGCTCGACCCGGTCGCGCCCTCGCGGGTGTTTGCGGCGATCCTGCTCCGCGATCTGACGGTGGCGCGGCGCGAGTTGCCGTATTTCCTGGTGCGAACCGCACTGCAGCCGATTCTCTTCGTAATCGTGTTCGGGTATCTCCTGCCGAAGATGGGCATGATCCCTCGCGGGTATTCGACGACCATGCTGCCCGGCGTCGTCGCGCTCAGTCTCACGCTCTCGGCGATCCAGTCCGTCTCTCTGCCGATGATGCAGGACTTCGGTTTCACGAAGGAGATCGAAGACCGTCTGCTCTCGCCGGTGCCGATGCAGCTGATCGCGATCGAGAAAGTCGTCGCCGGCGTGTTGCAGGGTATCGTCGCTGCGTTGTTCGTCCTGCCGGTGGCGCGACTGATCATGGGACCGATCCCAGGTCTCACGTTCGGCAATGTGCCGATGCTGCTCGCGGTGACGATTCTCGGTGGTGCCGCCTTTTCGACCATCGGCCTGTACCTCGGTGCTGGCATCGCTCCGCAACAGATCGGTCTGATGTTCAGCGTGATCGTGGCGCCGATGATCATGTTCGGCTGCACGTACTATCCGTGGGCTGGCCTGTCCCATGTGCCGGTGATGAAGTGGCTCGTCCTGATCAACCCGCTGGTCTACGTTTCCGAGGGGATGAGGGCGGCACTGACGCCGGGGGTGCCACATATGCCGATCGTGTCGATTTTGACCGCGCTTGTGCTTCTGACAGCACTCTTCATGGCCCTGGGTCTCCGTGCGTTCGACAAGCGGGCGATGAGCTGACCGTCCGGAGGTTGTTCAGTCTTTACATACGGATGGACGCGCGTGCGCGGAGGGCATACACTGTTCCTGCTTTCTCTACCCAGAATGAAGAGTGACAGGAGAACATGTGACACCAGCAAAAGGAAATCGTGGAAGACCCATCGTTCATACCGAGCCCTGGTCGAAGATTACGGTCGTCCTCCTTGACCGGCACGTTGCGTATCTCGATCGGCTGGCGATCGACATCCGTTTGAAGCACGGCAAGGCGATCAGTCGCGCGGAGATCATCCGCGGATTGATCGAGGCAGCATTCCAGAGCAACGTCGATCTCTCACAGGCTGATTCGATCGGAACGCTCGTCGAGCTTCTGACCGGATCGCCGATGAAGAATCGAAAGACCCGCTAGCTGCGGGCTGGAACCTGCTTCCGGCGCTTCGCGCGCAACTCGCCCGCCGCGAGCTTGGCAATCTCTCGTTCACTGCTTGCAACAGTGAGGTCGATCTTGCTTTGCTCCATGCGGTCGATGATCGTGCGGATCGCATGAGGCCACCCGAATGCTGCAGGCATTGCAGGGTTGATCTCGTTCGACATCTTCGCCAGAAACGAAGCATGCCGCTGGGAGAGGAGAATTGTCTCTGTCGCCGGGTCCTGCCCGGCGACACCTGTTTTCGTCGATGCGAGTTTCATAAACCGGTTCCGAACTAGGAGTGTCGCGGGACGGAAAATCCCTACCCTGATCCCCAATTGTTTTCTAGGTGGGGGATGGGGTGGCCGCCGGAACCAGCATCACGGGCGTCGCAACCTGCCGGATGATGTCCTGTTTGAGCGTGCTGATGCGGTGCGCATCCGCGTTGAGAAAGAGGGCGTCTGCGTCCGCGCTCCGTGCATACCGCACCAGCTCCGCATCGACGTTTTTGCCCTGCAGGACGATGGTTCTCGTCGCCACGTCTCGAAAGATCGTGCTCTTCATTTCCGCGAGCAGGGCCTCCGCGGCCCCACGCCCCAGGTTGTCGCAGACGATCAGGAGGTGAACCTCCGCTCCCGCCCGCCGCGCAATCGATGCCGCCAGCGATGCGGCGTCCGTCGAGCTCTGCTTGAGGTGCACTGGGACCAGGATCCGCGACATCGTACGACGCGCCGGGATGCCGTAACGAATGGCCAGGACGGGGACAGGTGCTCCCAACAGGACGTTGAGGGTTGTCGATCCGATGAGCAGGTGCGCCACGTGATGTCGCGCGTGCGTCGAGATGACAATGACATCTGCCTGCTCCTCGGCCGCAGTCCGGCAGATCGCCGCACCCGCATCCGGCGCGCGCTGCACCACCAGCCGGATCGGGACGGAGGCATTGGCGCGCCGCGCATGGTCCCGCAGCTTCTCCAGCTCGGTTTGCTCTGCGTAGGAGTAGAGCGCGTCATCCGCCGGAAAGCGAAGCTCGTCCGGGTTGGACGCGCGGGTGGCGCGCACGTGAAGGATGATCAGCTCGGCGCCGGTTGCGCCGGCCATCTTCACCGCGGAATCGAAGGACCACTCGGCCGCCGTGGAGAAGTCGGTGGGGATTACGATACGGCGCCACGGATACATGTCAGTCCGCCCAGTTCAGCATGGTTCTCTCGTACTGTACGACAGAGACGCGGATCTGCTGACCCGCTACTCGCGATCGAACGCGTTCGGAGAGGGGGAGCCCTTCGGCGCCTGCACCTCACTGGCCTGGACCGCCCGGGGCGTAATCACGTAGCGAATGACCGTCTTCGGCTCCGCTTCCGTCTCCGCGATCTGCAGCATGACCTGCTTGTCGCCCGGCTTCATCATGTCGCCGGGGATGAACGGATCCTGCATGGCCTGGTTGAGCTGCACCTCGAGGGTGCGCCAGTTCTGCGCAGCCGGGTAGGGGCTCTGCGTCGGAAACGCACGGAACTGGGCCAGGTAGGTTGTGTAGTAGTGATAAACCTGCGGAAATGAGTCATCCGTCGCCAGCGTGAACACCTCGGCCGACGGGCCATACTGGTTCTTGATCATGTTGGAATCGCGCCGGGTCAGGTCCTCGCGGTATTTCGCGCCGGCGTAGATCGGGATGGCCGTGCTGATCGACTTGAGCGCGGCCCGGGCATCGACCTGCGGCGGCTGGATGGCGGTCGTGGTCACGGCGGGCTGGATGCCGTTCTTCTTCGGGGTTGCCTCTTCCGAAGCGCGGCTTTCCTGGCCGCCGGTGCACCCCGTCAGGAGACTGCCGCAGAGAAGAAAAACGGCGGCGCAAGTGCCCAATGCCCTGGTCATACCGCCATGAAAGAGCAAGCGGTATGCCGCAACGCTCAATTACTGTCCGCCTTTCGCGCGGCGAGCTGTACCGGCGGCTGCATGCCCCCGCTGCGCAGACAGTCGATGGCGGTTTCGCCACCGTATTTCGCGACCAGCTTCTCGTCGTACTCGTCGGAGATGTTTGCCACGATGTCGAGGGATGCGATCAGTTGCTCGGGCCGCAACCGGCGTCCGAGAAATGAGTGCGAGAAGAAGACGTGGCCGCCCATCATGCTGAAGGCGCCCAGGGGGACCTCGGCGTTGACGCGGAGCAACTCCTGCATCAGTTCGAAGGACGGCTCCACACCCTGTACGCAGAACGCGAGCACCTCGATGACCGCGTCGTCTTCCTGGTAAGGGTCGATGGAGATCTCGAGCACCGTCGAGCCGTATTTCAGATAGAAGTCGCAGTGTTCCGCATCGTCGAAGTGCTCGTCCACCAGCTCGTCGAGATACGACTTCACCTGCCGGTAGACCTCTTCCTGGCAGGCGGTGTTGAATTCCTTTTCACGTTTGGTGGGCATCGTCCCCGATTGTAGAGCAAAGAAGTCGTCGTGTCGTGAATGCATCCGCGAAGGAAGCGCTATCCTCAACGATGGTGATGATCACTCGCGCTCGCTTGACCGCGCTTCTGGTTCTGAGCATCGGGGTATTCTCCTGCAGCACAGTGGCACCGCACGAAACCGGTTTTCTGATCCGATCCGTCACCGTTCACGGTACCGCCTATCCCTACTCGGTGTACGTTCCGCGCGCGTTTGATCCGTCGAGATCGTGGCCGGTGATCCTGTTTCTGCACGGCTCGGGCGAGCGCGGATCGGACGGATTGCGCGCCACGCAGATCGGCGTCGCCGCGGCGATTCGCGCCAATCCCGAACGCGTGCCGGCGATCGTCGTGTTTCCGCAGGCCCCGCACGATTCACGCTGGCTGGGTGAGCCCGCCGATGCAGCCATGGCAGCGCTGGCGAAGAGCATTGTTGAATTCCATGGCGATTCGAATCGTGTGTACCTCACCGGACTGTCCATGGGCGGGTATGGCACGTACCATCTCGCTCTGGCCCATCCGGGGACATTTGCTGCGCTCGTGGTCGTATGCGGCGGTCTCCTTCCGCATGAGACAACCACCGCGGTGCAACAGTCGCCGCTCACGAAAGCCGGCGCTGACCCGTATGCTTTCACCGCCCACGCGCTCCGCAATCTGCCGATCCGGATCTTTCACGGAGATGCCGATCCGGTCATCCCCGTGGCCGAGTCCCGACGGATGGCCGAAGACCTTCATGCCGAAGGCTGCGACGTTCGCTACGTCGAGTATCCGGGTGTGGGCCACAACGCCTGGGATCGCGCGTACGCGGACGCAGCGATGTGGACGTGGCTCTTCCAGCAGCGGAAGCGGTGAGCCGGAGCGAATTGCTCCGGCTCACCACACTTCAGGCGTTAGGGCGCCGAAGGATGATGCCGCGGCGTCGTGACGAGGGCGATGACACGCACCGAGTCCACGCTACCGCACCCATTCGTGATTCTCACGAACCACGTTGCATTCCCCTCGGGTGTGGTCGTGTAGGACGGACTGTCCGTACCGACGGCGTTCGTCACACCGCTCGGATGCTGCACGAACCACTGGTAATGAAGGACGCCGCCGGTTGCCGCAACCGTGAACGTCGCCTTGGTCCCCGGGTTGACGATTTGCCCGAGAGGCTGCGTCGTGATCGCAGGCACGCCCGTGACGGTGATCGTCACCGTTGCGCCTGAGCCCGAGCTCGAACAGCTTGCATCACTGACGCTGACGACTGTGAGACTCGCCGCGCTCGGCAACGAGACCGTGCGCGATGCCGACGCCGAGGCGATCCCGCTTTGCGTGATGCCGTCCGACCACTGAACGGTCCACGGTCCTGTACCCGTGAGCGTGAAGGGGATGTTCACCGACGAACCACCGCAGGAGGCAGTGACCGCGGGCGGAAGCGTGATCGTCGGACGCGGTGCGATGGGGACGTCGGCGGTGCTGCTAGCGCTACAACCGTTTGACGTCACCGTCACAGCCAGGTGGACGTTTCCTGCGAAGCCGGCGGTGTAACTGATCCCGCGCGTACCTTCACCGCCGGTGATATTGCCGTTGGTGATCGTCCAGGTATACGTCGCTCCGGCACTTGCGGTCGGAACGGAGGCGCTGTAACCGGCCGTGGTCGCGCAGAGGGTCGCGGACGTCGTGATCGTGGCGGCCGGAATCGGGTTGATGACGACGGTCGTCGATGCCTGTGCGCTGCCGCCGCTACACGGGCCGGTGCTGCTCACGGTGACGGTGTAGGTGCCCGCCACCGTGATTCCGGTCGGATTCTGCTGCGATGACGTGAAGCCGCCCGGGCCAGTCCACGAGAAGATCGAGCCGTTGCCGGTAGCGAATAGATTGACGGGCGTTCCGGCGCAGGCCGGGCCACTGTTCGTGGCATTGGCAAAGGGCGCCGGTCCCGGCGCGCAGAGGACGCCGACGAAGATCGATGCGTTGCCCGTGATCGTCGCGGTAATGCTGTCGGTCGCCGTAAGCGTTTGCGGGCCTGGCGTGAGGAGTGTGACGCTGAAGGTGTGAACGCCGTTGTCCCCGGCGACGAAGGTGTAGTCCGCGGGAAGGGTTCCCGTCGAGGAGCTCGTGAAGTGCGCGGTGCCGGTGTAGCTCGGGACGACCACATTCGAGGCGTCGAGCGCCGTGACCGTGACGTTGAACGGAACACCGGGGTTGACACTCCCCGGTGCGCTGACGCTGAAGTGCGTGCCCACAGGCAGGGCGACGGTCGTGTTGGTGCTGCCGGTGATCGGTCCATCCGTCGCGGTGATCGACTGCGAGCCGGTCGAGGTCAGCGTGACGCTGAATGTGTGCGCTCCGTTGTCGCCCGCGACGAAGGTGTAATCCGCAGGGAGCGATCCGGCTGAGGAGCTGGTGAAGTGGACCGTGCCGGTGTAGCTCGGGACGGTAACGTTCGAGGCGTCGAGCGCGGTGACCGTGACGTTGAACGCGATG
>JBBRTE010000021.1:0-91086 GCA_038244715.1 Thermoanaerobaculia bacterium | reverse complement strand
TCAGATCAAGCACTTCGTTACCGAGACCACGCTCGACCTTCGCGGTGGACGTCAGACCTGGCGCGTCCTCGGCGCCCTCTACTCCTTCGCACTCCTCATCGGCGTCACCGCCGCGATCCTGCCTCACTGAGACCACCATGCGACACGACACCAGACGCATCACCCTCATCGCCCGCAGTACCGAGAGCTCGCCAGAGGTATGGAACCTCGACCGTGACGCTGGCAGCCGGGTCATCCTTGTGAATTCACTATCGCTGCTCGTCGGCGCCTTGCAGCACGGAACGCAGGACATCGTGCGGGTGATCCTCGACGGGGCCGCGACACCCACGCAGTTTCTGGAGCTCCTGGCGTCATTGCCGGCATCGTTTGCCGGTGACGTGGTCCTCCGGACGGTCAATGGGACATTTCTCAGCGCCACCGGCCGCGGCGAAGGCCGCATGCTCTACTCGATGACGCCGGCAGATCTGCAGTTCTACCTGGAGACGAACGACCTGGTTACGAGAGTCCGCATCGCCGCATAGCAGCACTCGAGGCGGACGCGACAGCGTCCGCTGCCCAATCTCCGTTGTCGGCATGCTACCTTTACCGAAGTGCAACTCTGGACGTCGTTTCAGCATACGGGTTGGGTGGGAAAAGCGGTCCTGGGATTGCTCCTGCTTTTTTCGATCGGATCGTGGGCAGTGATGTTCGTGATCGCGCTGCGGTTCAGCCAGTCCGCAACGGCATCGCGCCGGTTCATGTTCGCATTCCGCCGCGCGAAAAAGCTCGCCGACGTCCAGGCGGCCACGACACAGACCAGACACTCGTCCCTCGTCGGCCTGTTCAAGGCCGGCTATGCGGAGATCGAGGCGCAGATCGCGCATGCGAGCTCCTCGACGATCCGTTCGCTCGACAGCGTGGAACGCTCGCTGCTGCGCGCATCGCGCATCGAGTCGGCCCGCCTCTCGCGCTACCTCCCCTTCCTCGCCACCACCGCCGCTGCCTCGCCGTTCATCGGCCTCTTCGGAACGGTCTGGGGAATCATGGGCGCCTTCGCCACGATCGGCGCGACGCAGACCACGTCGATCACCGCGGTCGCACCCGGCATCAGCGAGGCACTGATCAACACCGCAGCCGGACTCTTCGCCGCGATCCCTGCCCTGCTCGCATACAACCATTTCGTCCAGCGCCTCCGCCAGGCCCGCGGGGAGATGGAGGATTTCACCCTGGAGTTCCTGAACCTGACCGAGAGAAACTTCATGTGAGCGGTTGCCACGGCAGCCAACCCAGAACGCAAACCAGTTACTTGACGCGCGACATCAACGTCTAACCCACAACACCCATGGCCTTTCGATTCGATCACGGCGACGACTACGGCGACATGGCGGAGATCAACGTCACGCCTCTCGTCGATGTCATGCTGGTGCTTCTCATCATCTTCATGGTCACCGCGCCGATGCTGACGCAGGGGCTCACCGTGGCGCTGCCGGCCGCCGAGGGAAAGAGCTTCGAGCTGGCGTCAAACAACCCAGCGAAGATTCAGGTCACCGCGAGCGGCGCTGTCTATCTCGATGGCATCGCCGCAGGCTCCGCGAACCTCGACCAGAGCCTCGGCCCCATGCTCCGCGCACGCCGGGTCAAACGCGCACTCCTCGAGGCCGACAAGGCCGTGCCGTACGGGCGCGTGGTGGCCGTACTGGACATCATGAATCGCGCCGGGGTCGAACAACTCGGGATGGTCACCCAGCCGAAGGGGAGCGATGGAAGACCGCATCGGTGATCTCCTCGCCCAGCGCGCGCAGCTCGGCGGCGGTGCCGGCGCCGGAATCGCGGTCTCGATCCTGGTCCATGGCTCGATTGCCGCCGCCTTCGCCTACGCCGCGATGCACACGACGGCACCTCAGACCATGCAGGCACTGAACATCCGCTTCGCACCCGCGGCGGACGTCGTCAGCCGCGTGCCGGCCCCCGCCCCTGCGAAAGCCGCCAGATCCGTCCGCATGCCGGTCAAGCCCGTCATCACGGAACCTGTTGCGGAACCACCGAAGGCCTCGGCCCGGCCGGAGCCGAAGACCGTTCCCTTCTCCGCGTTCGGACACTCGCCGAAGAAAGGCTCCGAAATCCCCCCACCGCAGCGCCCCTCCCCTCCCGCCCCACCCGCGCAGATCGCGGCGAAGCCCGGAGTCGTCGGTGGGGTGGATATCCCGATCGGCGCCGCCGGCGTAACCGGACTCGAGGGCGGCGACTTTCCATACACGATCTACATCGACCGCATGAAGGTCCTGATCGGCCAGCGCTGGCTGCGGCCGCAGGTTGGAAGCGGAATGCTGGCCACGGTCTCGTTCGTGATCAATCGCGACGGAACGATCCGTGACGCGAAAAACGAAATCCCCAGCGGCAACGGCACGTTTGACCGTGCGGCGCTCCGTGCCGTTCTCGAAGCGTCGCCTCTGCCTCCCCTGCCGTTCGCATACGACGGCATATACCTCGGCGTGCACCTCACCTTTCGATGAAACGACTGACCAGACCGCTCGCTCTCCTCTTTTCCGCCCTGGCTCTGCCGCTCGTTGCGCAGACGCAGATCCAGACGACCATCAATCCGAATCAGGCGACACAGATCGCGCGGATCGCCGTTCCCCGCCCCGATACGGCCCTCCCGCTCGAGACGATCAACACGCCGTTCTTCGCGCCACTCACCCGTGATCTCGCCTACTCGGGCGTGTTCGCGATCGCTCCCATTCCGCCGAATATCCCCGCCACTGCCGATCTGGCCAAAGCCGCGAATGCGCAGTTCGTCCTGGCGTTGAAGATCGATCCTCAGGGTCAGGACCTCGTGGTCGATGCGCGCATGCTCGACTCCACGGGTGCTACGCAGTTCGGCAAGCGATATCGCGGCACGGCCAGCGCCCTCCCGCGCATCGCCCACATGCTGGCCAACGATCTCGTGCGCACCGTCAACGGAAAGCCGGGGATCTTCCTCTCGCTCATCGGCTTCGCGTCGAATCGCTCCGGCAATTTCGAGATCTGGCTGATGGACTGGGACGGAGCCAACCAGCGCCAGATCACGCGGCATAACGCGCTCTCCATCCTCCCGAGCTGGTCGGCGGACAACGAACGGATGGTCTACACGTCCTTTGCGCGCGGCACGAGCGACATGTACATCATCAACCGGCGGGGCGGCGGCCGGATGCGAGTGCCTACGGGTCTGAATCTGAATACCTCCGCCACCTTCTCTCCGGTCGGCAACGACATCGCCTTCGTCGGATCCGTGGCCGGCAACCCCGACATCTACCTCATCAAAGACGACGGGACGAACCTTCGCCGCCTCACGCACGACGCGTCGATCGAATCGACACCGGAGTGGAGCCCCAACGGCCGGCAGATCTCCTTCACCTCCGGCCGCAGCGGCTCACCCCAGATCTACACGATGGATGCGGAGGGCTCAAACGCGCAACGAATCTCGTTCGATGGCGAATGGAACGACGACGCAACCTGGTCGCCGGATGGGTCGCAGCTTGCCTACACCTCGCGTGTGAACGGCAGGTTCCAGATTCGCGTCGCCGATCTGGCGACGCATCAGAGCCGCATCCTCGCCGGTGAAGGATCGAACGAGCAACCGGCCTGGTCGCCGGATGGACAGTGGATCGCCTTCCAGTCCAATCGCAGCGGCATCTGGCAGATCTACCGGATGCGCATCGACGGGACGGACCTGCTGCAACTCACCTTCGACGGCGAAAACAAGGATCCCGACTGGTCCAAGAAGGACGCGTCCGGCGGACTGTGAGACGGATTCATGCGCGACCGGACCTCCGGCCGCACCTCCGCTGCTATCATCGACAAAGGAGTAACAACATGAGTAAAGGATTGAAAGCATTCGTCGGCACCCTGATTCTTCTGGCGATGATCGTCGTCGCCACGGCCTGCCACAAGAAGACGCCACCCAAGGTTGCACCTTCGATCGACACGTCGTCCACCGTTCCCAGCATCCCCCTCACCGTCACGACTGCTACGACTCAGACGGTTCCGCCGGAACACGATTTCGTGAGCCCGACGACCGACACCGTGGGCGTCGAGACGCTGCCCAATGACATCGAGGAATTGAACCGCGTCGCCCAGACCCGCGGCTACGTGCAGGACGCGTACTTCGGATACAACGACTCCGCGCTGTCGAGTGAAGCACAGGCGGCGCTGACGTCGTCCGCCACCTGGCTCAAGAAAAACGCGCATTACAACCTCCTGATCGAAGGTCACTGCGACGAGCGTGGCACCGAGCAGTTCAACCTCGCCCTCGGCGACCGCCGCGCCAACCAAGCCAAGGAGTATCTGGTCACCCTCGGCATCGACGGGGCCCGCATTCGCACCGTCAGCTACGGCGAAGAGCGCCCGTTCGATCCAGGCCACGACGAAGCGGCCTGGGCGAAGAATCGCCGCGACCATCTCGTCCTCGTAGGAAAATGAACATGAGATCCCTGATTCGCAACGTCGTCCTGGCCGCGGCCTCGCTTTCCGCGGCCGCTTGCGTGACGAGCTCCGACGTCGACAAACTGCAGAGCCAGATCTCCGATCTTCAGGAGCAGCTCGCGCAGGTGAAACGGACGGCATCGAGCAAAGAGGAAGTCAATAACGTCAACCGCACCATCGCCGACCAGACGCAGTCGCTTCTGAAATCGAACGCGACGCTCGTCGCAAAAGTCGATCAGATCGAGGACAGGATTCAGAACGCGCAGGGGGCCGTCGAGCAGACGAACTACCGCCTCGACCGCATGACGCAGCAGCTCACGCAGACGCAGCACGACGTCGATGATCTGAAATCGTCGGTGGCGCGCGCAGCCGCCCTCCCGGCCCCTCCTTCCACCGGCGCGATGCCTGCTTCCGGCAGCGAGGTCACGGTTCAACCGCCGGCAGCCGAGTCCGAGAACCCCATGACGACCTACCAGGCTGCCTACCGCGACTATCAGCGCGGCAACTACGACCTGGCGATCTCAGGCTTTCGCGATTTCGCTGCGAAGAACCCCAATTCCGAGCTTTCGGCCAACGCGGCTTACTGGATCGGGGAAAGCCTTTACTCCCAGAAGAAATATCGCGAGGCGATTCAGCAGTTTGACAGCGTCGTTACCCGATATCCGAAATCGGACAAGGTCGCCGGAGCGCTTCTGAAAAAGGGCTACTCCTATGTCGCGCTCGGCGAAAAATCACAGGGCATCGTGCAGCTTCAATATGTCGTCCACGAGCACCCCACCTCAGCGGAGGCGGCGCTCGCCCGGCAGAAATTGAAGTCGCTCGGGGTCGATTCGAAGTAGAATACCCAGCTTTCGCACCGCAGACCACTTACCGTAGGAGCAACATCAATGGCGAACACCCGCTCGGCCGAAAAACAGCAGCGACAGGCCGAAAAAGCAAATACCCGCAACCGCGCAGGCAAATCGCGCCTCCGTTCGGCGCTCAAGAGGACCCGCGCCGCCGTCGATTCCGGCAGCACCGATGCCAGCGTCCTCTCCACCGGTTTCTCCGAGATCGACAAGGCCGCCAAGCGCGGCATCATCAAGGACAACACCGCGGACCGCTACAAGTCGCGTCTCGCGGCCGCTTCGAAACGCGCCACCGCGAAGTAAGGAGCGCGCATCGACGCCTCTTCAAACGGCGCACTCCGGTGCGCCGTTTTCGTTTGTCCCCTGGACGCCGACTCCGGGCGTCGTGCCTCTAGATCGTCAGCCGGTCGAACCCTTTCTGCTGCGACTGCTCGTCGATCACGCCGATCGAGATCTGCGACCGCCCCGGCTCGAGCACGACATTGACGCGGAACGTAAGCGGCCGGTCTCCGGCGCGGCGGACCGCATCGGCCGGCCAGCGGATCGTCTTCGTCTGCCGGCTCACACTCGACGAATGTCCCACGGAATCGCCCGTGGCGATAAAGACTGTGAACGCACCCGACAGATCGTTCCCATCCGGCACGAGCTTCAGGCTCTGCACCGGAATCATCACGTCGACGGTCACGATACGGCGCTCTCCCTCGAACACCGGCGGCGCCGCGGAGAGAGAGATGCCGAGGCGGTTTCCGGTCGGCTTGAGAATCTGGTTGGCGATGACCCGGCTTTCCATCTCCTCAAACACGCCTCCCGAGCCCGCACTCCCGCGTGTGAAGCGAGCCGTGTATCCGTTCCTCACCTTGATCGCGATGGCCTGCTTTCCTGAGATCGGTGCCGTCGGATGGATGCCTACCGCGTAGAAGGACTCCAGGTCCTTGGCAATGCGATCGAACGCGTCGGCGGCCGGACGGCCTACGAAGGCCACACCACTCGTCTCGGCGGCGAGCAGGTGGTAGCCGTCGAAACGGTTCGCGGCGTTCGTGAACGATGCCAGCGAGTCCATCGACTGGCTGGAGTCAATGGTATGGCCTCCGTCGTCGCCCACATCCGATGCGATCGCGTAAAACACGACGCCACGCCGCCAGGCGCGAGTGCCGAACGTATTGAAGACCGGAGTGAGATCGTAGGAAGACACCTCTCCCATCGGAGAGCTGGCCTGGGCACCCGACTGCAGCTGAGTACCCATCGTGCCGCGCTCGGCGTTGACCCGCAGGGTCTCGACAATCTGAAACACGGCCGCGCCAGGCGTACGGGGCAATCCGCCACCGACTACGACCAGCACGTTTCGCGTGCGGGGTGTGAAGAGACTCACAGCCGACGAGATGACACTGAGGTTTTGCTCCGCATCCCGATACGCGCTGGCTGCATACGCGCGTGCGGCGTCGATCAGCGCATCGAATGTGTAGAGGGTGTGCGCAGGCACGCCGGGTCTGGCGCCGTTCTGCCGGATGTCCGTGGCGATCTCGCGGATGTGTTTCTCGGCGTCCGACTGGCTGCCGGTGCGCGGCATCGTCGAGTCGCCGGCCAGAAGCTGCAGTCCCGCATCGATCTCCTTCAGATCAGATGTCCAGCCAGTGGCTGCTCGCAGCGACGGCCCGCCCGCGAGAATCGCGGCCATGTCCCCGGGACGCATCGCCCGCTCCAGGAACGCATGCGCGGCGTCGAGCGCCTGGCGGCGGGCCCCCGTCGACAGCGTGGTCGTGTCGAAGAAGATCACGATCCGCCTCAGCTCTCCAACCGGCGCACCAGGCGCGCCCCGCTCGGAGAATCGTTCGATCGGGAGCAGCGAGCCTCCGATCGCGACCTGAAAGTCGTCCTTCGACAGCGCCGTGACGTGATTTCCCCGCGAATCGGTGACGACGACAGAGAGCGTCGCCACGGCCCGAGTCTTCGAAGGCGCAGCCACCGGAGGAACCGTCTCCTGCGCAGCAACGAAGGGAGCGACGAACAGGACGCCGGCAAGTGCGGCAAGACGTTTCATGAGACCTCCTCGCAGCTGGAAAGACGTCGAGTCTACGCCTCTTCCCTAGGGACGGAGCAGCCAGGGTTGGAACGCTTTCATGACATCGGCATCCGCAATCACAGGGCGCCGTGTGGCCCGGTCTACCCATACATGCGAGGACGTACCGTCGGCGTGAAGCCGTTCTCCTGATGCATCCCGCAACTCGTAGGAAAAACGCATCCGACGGCTGGCGGCCTCCGCGACCGACGTACGGATCACCACCTCGTCGTCGTAGCGATATGGAGCCCGATACCGGCAGGCGATTTCGGTGACGACGAGAATGAGTCCGCGCTCTTCGATCTCGCGATAGGGGAACCCCACTTCCCGGCATAGGTCCGTGCGGCCGATCTCGAACCAGACGACATAGTTGGCGTGATGGGCGATCGCCATCTGGTCGGTTTCCTTGTATCGCACCCGGGTCCTGCTCTCGGTCACGTGCATGGCGGCCCGCGATTCTATCTCCGGCAGAACTTTTGCTCTTTCAGGCTGAACCGTGCCGAGAAACACGAAGAGCAGCCGGTTCGCGGGCAGGGCCAACACCCTGATGCTCGGCGCCGCCGCACTCCTGACCATCGACCTCGGGTGGCGCAGGTTTCGCCGGTCGCGGCTCTTCGTTCCCGAGCCGAAGCCTCTGCTCACCTGGAATCCCGAGGATTATGGAATCCCGCCGAGACAGGTCGAGGTACTCTCGTTCGAGACCAGCGACGGAGAGTTGTTGTACGGCTGGTACTGCCGTACCGAACGTCCCGTTGCCTCCGTCCTCTACTGCCACGGCAACACCGGCAACCTCACGAACACCGCACACATCCTCCCGCACTTGCTCGAAGCAGGCGTCAACGTGCTGACGTTCGACTATCGCGGCTTCGGACGCAGCACCGGCTCTCCGACGCCGTCGAATATCGCCGCCGATGCGATGACCGCCGCGCGGCTGCACGAGGGAATCCGTCCCCACGGTCTCCCTTCGATTCTGTATGGGTACTCCCTAGGTGGCGCGGTCGCGGCGCAGATTATCGAACGCCATCCCTTCGACGGTCTCATTCTCCAATCGACCTTCACCAGTCTTCCCGACATCGCGCGGGTCACGTTTCCGCGGATTCCGCTCCATCGGATCAGTGGCCGGTTCTTCAACACCCTGGACGTCGTCCGGCGGCTGACGATCCCGCTCCTCACGATCCACGGCACGGCGGACGAGGTGTGTCCCGCGTGGATGGCCAGATCGATCCACGAGTCGGGCAGCACCGAGTCGAAGAGACTCCTCCTGGTCGATGGAGGTCTGCACAAGGACCTGTACACGCGCGATGACGTGGCGGTTCTCGTCCGCGAGATCCACCGTTTCGCCGGCAGCCTGCGGCCGGTGTCGCATGCCGAGCGCGGGAAGACTTCGTTCCTCGACGCGTTGCGGGACCGGGGGTTGCGATTCCTCCGCAGAGCGCGGCGCCGGCGTCCGGCCCATCAACTGCTGTGATACGTTCGCCACGCGCGGACACGACGCCGTCCGCGAAATTCGGCATTCGAAGGAGTCCATGCTCGCCGTCGTAAAATCGGCCCCTGTCGACGGTCGCGAGGGCACGACCGTTCGCGACTGTCCCATCCCGCGTCCCGGGCCGGACGAAGTTCTCATCCGTGTCGCCGCCGCCGCCGTTTGCGGCACCGACAAACACATCTATCACTGGGATCCCTCGATCCGCGACAAGGTCACGCCACCGCGCATTTATGGCCATGAGTTCTGCGGCTTTGTCGAAGAGCTCGGCGAACGCGCCCAGCGCTCCTTCGAGGGACATCTCGAGATCGGCGACTACGTCTCGGCCGAGATGCACGTCGTCTGCGGCGAGTGCCCGCGCTGCCGCACCGGCAACGGGCACATCTGCGACCGGACGCGCATCTACGGACTGCATGAAGACGGCGCCTTCGCTGAATTCGTGAAGGTTCCATCCGCCAACGTGGTCAAGCTCGGCGCCTACGTTCCTCTCCGCGTCGGTGCGTTTCTCGACGCCCTCGGTAATGCTGTTCATGCCACGCAGATCTGCGACCTCGCCGGCAAGTCCGTCGCGGTGACCGGCTTCGGTCCGATCGGCGCGATGGCTGCTGCGATCGCCGAACACAGTGGTGCAAGCACCGTCGTCGTCACCGACGTGAGCGATCACGCACTGGAGACCGCGCGCCGATGGGCCGCCAGCAAACGGTTCCACAATCTCCATGCCTTAAACGTCCGGACGATGAGCCCCGGGGAGGTGAAAACCGCCGTTCATGATGTGACCGATGGCGATGGCGTCGACGTCGTCTTCGAGATGTCCGGAGCGCCGCCGGCCATCAACCTCGCCCTCGACATCGTGCGCATGGGCGGAGTCCTCTCCCTCCTCGGACTACCGGCCGGCCACGCCGTAACGATTAACGACTACACCCGCAACGTCATCTTCAAGGGAGTGACGATGCAGGGAATCATTGGCCGCAGGATGTACGGCACGTGGCAGCGCATGCTGGCGCTGCTCAAATCGGGACTCGACGTCGAGTGGATCGTGCAGGCGGCCTTCGATTCGCTGAACGACTTTCACGAAGGTGTTGCACGTTTCGACCGTCACGAAGCGTTGAAAGTGGTTTTCTTTCCTGAGGGAGAACAAGCGGCGCAAGCGCGCATGAAGAGATGAAACGCATTGCCATCCTCACCGGCGGCGGCGACGTGCCCGGGCTCAACGCCGCCATCAAAGCCTTCGTCACGCGACTGCTCGATCACGACGGCTACGAGATCCTCGGTCTGCGCCGCGGCTGGGCGTCCCTCCTCAACATCATCCCTAATGCGGGCGCGGACAACTCCGCGTGGATCACTCCTCTGGGCCGCATCAACACGCGTTCGATCGACCGTTTCGGCGGCACGATGCTGCACACATCGCGCATCAACCCTTCGATCAGCAAGCTCGAAAACATCCCGGAGCCACTCCTGACGGTGAAAGGAGAGCCGGATGAGCGCGGACGCTATGACCTCACCGGCGCCGCGTTGCGCGTCATCGACTTTCTCGCGCTCGACGGGCTCGTCGCGCTCGGCGGAGATGGAACGCTCACGTTTGCGCGGCGCCTGCACTGCGAAGGCATCCCTCTCGTCGCCATCCCCAAGACCATGGACAACGACGTCTACGGCACCGACTACTGCCTCGGTTTCTCGACGGCGGTCACGCGATCGGTGATGTTCATCAACGATCTGCGCACGGGAGCCGGCTCGCACGAACGGTTTCTGGTGGTCGAGCTCTTCGGCCGGTACTCGGGAGAGACCTGCCTGCTGGCCTCGTATCTCGCGGGCGTCGACCGTGCCGTCATCGCTGAGGTGCCGTTCGATTGCGAGAAGTTGTATCAGTTGCTTCTTGCGGACCGCGCCGACAACCCCAGTAACTACGCGGTCGTCGCCGTGTCGGAAGGTGCACGGGTCATCGGCGGCGGGACGATCGAGAGCGGTGAGGCGGATGCGTACGGAAACCGCAAGCTCGGCGGGATCGGCGGTCTCGTGAGCGACTACCTGGAGAAGCAAACGCGCGACAAAGTCATCTACCAGCGGCTCGCTTATCTGATGCGATCCGGCGCGCCCGACTCGCTCGATCAACTCGTGGCGAACAACTACGGCAGCCTGGCCGCCGACCTGATGCGCCGCGGCGAGACCGGAAAGATGGTGGCCGTCGTCGACGGCCGGTATACCGCGGTGCCGATCGAGATTGGCAGCAGCGGACCGAAGCGGGTCGACGTCGATCGCTTCTACGACGTCGCGAATTACCGGCCGAAAGTCGCAGACATCATGGGCATGCCCATGTTTCTGCACTAGTGGCGCCGACGCGGCGGACGCGGCCCGCGTGATGTAATCGGGAGCGATGCCCGACTTTCGCAGGACGCTCGAGCGCGCCTTCCGGCGGCGGATCGTGGTCAACGACACCGCCGACGCGGTCGTGGCCAGCGGGACGAGCGCGCGCGACGAAGACGACGCCGTGGAAACGCCGGCGTCGACGGCATCGGCCGCCGCGACCGTGGCCATCATGCTCGCCGGTATCGCGGCGTTCCTGAACCTCTATGCCACACAGCCTCTCCTTCCCATGCTGGCGCGGATCTTTTCGGCGTCGAAGGCCGCAGTGGGAATGACGGTGAGCGCCGCCACGATCGGTGTCGCGCTCTCGGCGCCGTTCTGCGGCATGGTCGCCGAGCGCATCGGCAGAAAGCGCGTCATCGTCAGCGCGACGCTGCTCCTGTCGATCCCGACGCTCCTCGCGGCGACGGCGCCGTCTCTTCCGATGCTGATCTTCTGGCGATTTCTCCAGGGGATCGTGATGCCCGGCATCTTCGGAGTCGCCATCGCATACATCGCCGAGGAGTGGCCGCCCTCCAGAGTCGCTTCGGCCATGTCCCTCTACGTCAGCGCCACCGTCCTCGGCGGCTTCCTTGGGCGGATCGTGCCCGGGTATGCCGCAACGCATCGCATCCTCCAGTCGGTCACGCCGAGCTGGCGGCACGGATTCATCGTAATCGCCGTCTGCGATCTCCTCTTCGGCGTCGTCATCGCGCGCTGGCTGCCAGGTGACCGCAAGGCGGGCGTCGTGTCCTCGCGTCCGGTGGGTGGCATGCTCCGGCACGCGCGCAACCCGCGCCTCCTCGCGACGTGCGCCGTCGGCTTCAACGTCCTCTTCTCCCTCGTGGCGATCTTCACCTACATCACGTTTCACCTCGCTGCACCGCCCTACCTGCTGACGCCGGCGCAACTGAGCTCGCTCTTCGTGGTCTACCTCGTCGGGCTCATCGTCACTCCCCTGGCGGGCATCGGCATCGGTCGCGTGGGCTCGCGTCCCGTGCTGATCATCGCCGTGGCAATCTCGATGGCCGGAGTCGCCCTCACACTTCTGCACACACTGCCGTGGATCCTCCTCGGGCTCGTCCTCTGTTCGTCGGGAGTCTTCGTCTGCCAGTCCGCCGCCACGAGCTACATCCAGACTGCGGCGCCGCCCGGCGGGCGCGCGTCCGCGGCCGGTCTTTACGTGGCCTCCTACTACGTGGGAGGGAGTGTCAGCGGAGTGCTGCCGGGACTGTTCTGGCGTTTCGGAGGATGGACCGCCTGCGTCGCACTCGTCCTCGTCGTCCAGACGGTTACGATCGCAATCGCATTCTTCGGGTGGCGCGAATGATCGGAATCGAGGTCTACTTCATCGACGTGCGCGCCTCCTCCGACGTCATCGATGGGCTGTCCGCGAAATTGACCGGGCCGGAGCGGACGCGCGCCCAGGCATACCGGTTCGATCACGACCGCCGCCGGTCCATCGTTGCACGAGCCGCCACGCGCCAGCTCCTCGGCCGCTACCTCAATGAGAATCCTCAATCCCTCGCGATTGAGGAGTTGGAACACGGCAAGCCCGTTCTGCGCGACCGGCAGATCGAATTCAACGCCAGCCATTCCGGTGATCTCGTCGCGCTCGCGTTTTCGCGGCGATCGCCCGTAGGCGTCGATGTGGAAAAGGAGCGGCCGCTCCGCCATGCAGATGCGTTGGCAAAGCGCTTTTTCTCGGAGAGCGAAGCCGCCATCGTGAACGACGCCCGCGATCACGCTCAGGCCTTCCTCACGATCTGGACCGCAAAGGAGGCCATCGTCAAGGCGACAGGTACAGGGATCGGGGCTGGAGACCTGCGAGACTTCTCGGTTCCACCGGCACAGCCGAGTCTGCTGCCCGCCTTTGCCGGCTGGTTTGTCGCATCGATTCAACCCCCGATGCCCTGCTACTATGCGGCTGTGGCTTGTCGCATAGACGGACACTCCGTCATTTGTCGCAATATCGAAACTCTTTCTTTGCTTTAAACTTAGCTCTGGTGGCAAATTTCATCGACGAACGACGAAAATACCAGCGCGTGACCCTCGTCCGGCCGCTGGCTGGCCGCATCGGCACGGCGCGCGTCTTCATTCTGGATGCATCCCTCAGCGGCCTCAGGGTCGCCCATCAGGGAAACATCCCCGGGGTAGGAGAGAACTGTTCGATCGCGTTCGAGTGGGAGCAACATCGTGTTTCGGCGCAGTGCAGGATTACGCGCAACACGCTCGAGAAAGCCGCAAAGACCCCCGACCAGAAAAACGTCTATCACGCGGGGATGGAGATCGCCCAGGCGTCGGACGAGTCGATGAAGTCGTTGCGCGACATGATCGAGGCGCTCGTGGCACGCGCCCTCGACGAGCAGAAGGCAAACGCGCACGGCATCCCCGCCGTCGCCGCGCAGACGTTCCAGACCGGCAAGGGAACGCAGTACCTCCGTTACGAGCTGATCAATGGCGCGTGGCGGCGTACCGCGACCACCCGCGCCGATCAGCCGGCGAACGGGTTCACGATCTCGGACGAGGAAGCGCAGTCGCACATCGAGCTTCTATGCGAGACCTGGGCGTCTTCGAACACCGAGGGGCGCAAGCTGATCCGGGTCCTGGCGGAGCTGAGTATCAGCAAAGCGGAAGGAATCCCGACCAGACGCTACATCCCGTAGGCGGGAGCGGCGCCCCCCTACGTCAGCGTTGCGGCGATCTCATCGACGACGGGCCACGTCGCGGCGCGCCAGTCGTCGCCCATCAGCAGGCCCGCGGACGCGAGATAGATCGCCACATCGCGGGGCGGAAACGAGTCGATCGCATGGACGGCGTCGCGAACCTGATCGGCGGTCGGCGCCGCGTAGTCGTCGATCTCGATCGAACCGTTCACGTGCGGGATCTTCCAGTGGTCGAGGAACGCTGCCATCAGCACGCTCTGCTCCTGGGTGTGATAGTGCATCAATGCGGCGTCGAGCGATTGCTCAAACTCCGGGCCCGCCGCCCGCGACGCGAAAAGGTCGGCTTTCTTCTCCGCGGACATCTTGCGGATCGACTCTTCCCGGAAGCGCAGCGCCTTCGCCAGCTGGGCAACGGCCACCATCTTCGCGGTCTCATCACCAAACTTCCAGAATGCGACGAGGATGCGGCGACGGTGATCGGGGTCAGCGAGCTCTTTGACGATTCTTCGTGCGGTCCACATGGAAACCCGATCGTATAACTTATCGGCGCAGCGCCTTTACCTCATCGGCGGTCAACTCGCGTGACTTCCCGCTCGAGAGGTCTCCGATCGCGATCGGCCCGATGGCAATCCGCTCGAGCGTGATCACCGACGCGTCGAGCGCTTCCACCATCCTGCGGACCTGACGGTTGCGTCCTTCGGTGATGGTGATCTCGAACGAGCTCTCGTCGACGCGCGTCACCTTCGCCGGCCGCGTCGGCCCATCGCGAAGCTCCATCCCGTTCCGCAGCACGTCGAGATCACCGTCGGCCAATGCGCGATTCGCTGTCACCACGTACGTCTTCGGAACGTGATACTCGGGATTCGTGAGCCGCTCGGCGAACTGCGTGTCGTTCGTCAGGATGAGCAGCCCGCTCGTCTCGAGATCGAGGCGGCCAACCGGGAAGACATACCGCTCGCGGTCCGGCAGGAGGTCGTAGATCGTCGGGCGGCCATGCGGATCGCGATACGTGGTGATGTAGCCCGCCGGTTTGTTGATGAGCAGATACGTCTTCTGTTCGCTGCGCAGCGGTTTGCCGTCGAAGGCCACCCGATCCTGCTCGAGGTCCACCCAGGCGTCGGGATTGCGCACGACGCGTTCGTTGACACTCACTCTTCCGGCGGCGATCCACGACCGCGCTTCCGTGCGCGATCCCAGACCTGCCTTCGAGAGCACGCGCTCGAGCGTCTTCAGGGGGCGATCGCCCGGAGGGGGCTTGACGACGTTACGCATCGGTCTTCGTGCTCACATTCACCATTCAACATTGAACATCCAACATTTACAATCGTCAGATCCAAATGCGCCGTCTCCTGGCTGCACTCCTGTTTCTGATGGCCGCCGCGGTGTATGCGGACGAACCCCGTCCCGAATATCGCGCCTACTGGGTCGACACCTTTCGCACGCCATTCGCGACCCGCACGGATGTCGATCGTATCGTCGACGCCGCCGTCGAGAGCAACGCCAACGCGCTCTTCGTGCAGGTGCGGCGCCGCGGCGATGCCTGGTACCTCGACGCCGCCGAGCCGCTGGCCGAGGTGATGGACGGGACCTTCGACCCGCTGCGGGCGCTGCTGGATGCGGCCCACGCGCGCGGGATCGAGGTCCACGCATTCGTGATCGTCGGCGCGATCTTTCACGGCGATCCAAACCGCGTGGCCCTCCCCCGCGACCCGCGCCATGTCTTTCTGCAGCATTTCTGGGATGCGAAGGCGCGGCGGCCGTATCGGGGTTCCCGGCAGTGGGGAACCAAGACCAGCAAGGGCCGCTACCAGTTCGCCACCGACTGGTACGTCGACCTCGGACATCCTGCCGCCGCCGCGTACACCGCGGACGTGCTCCTGCATCTCGTTCGCGCCTACGACATCGACGGCATTCATCTCGACCGAGTGCGCTATCCCGAGTCGCCTCACGGAGACGTGGGATACAACGAGACGAGCGTGGCCCGCTTCCGGGCGCGCTACGGCCGCGCGCCGCATGCGAAGGATCCCCTCTGGAATGACTGGCGCCGCGAGCAGGTCACCAGCTTCGTCCGCCACCTCGCCCTCGGCGCCCGCGCCATTCGCCCGTCGATCACCATCTCCGCCGCGCTCATCTCCTGGGGCGCCGGTCCCATCGCCAGCGGCGGCTTCACGAACACTGATGCATACCGTGTCGCGTTTCAGGAATGGGACGCCTGGCTGCGCGAGGGCATCATCGACGTCGCCAGTCCCATGCTCTACAAGCGCGAACATGCGCCGGCGGAACGGAAGCAGTTCGACGACTGGCTGCAGTTCCTGGTCGTGGCCGCACATGCCAGCAGACGCGGGGCGGTCCCGGGCATCGGCGCGTACCTGAACTCGATCGAAGGGACGCTGCGCCAGGCGCGCCGGGTGCGGGACGCCAACGCCGACGGGATCGTCTTCTTCGCCATGGGCGATACCAAGCCGTGGTCGATCCTGGCCAACAGCACGAACAACGCCGTTCGCAAGAATCCATACGCACTTCCGGTCGCCGGAGTCTTCACGCCGAAACGGCCGAACGAGGAGTTCTTCGCGGCGCTGCGTACGAGCACCGCCACCGACGGGCGCACACCGTTCGAGCGCATGACGCAGCCACTTTTCGCCATTACCTCGGGTCCTCCGAAGAAACCGGAGCTGGTCACCGGCGCGATCCTCGGCCGCGCGGACGGTGATGGCGCGCTCGTCACTGTCGCACCGATCACCACGCAGCCGGCGCGGACGACCCACGCCGACGGCAGCGGCTACTTCGGCATGCTCGGGCTGGAACCGGGAGAATACCGAGTCACTGCTGGCGCGAAGACGTCGACGGTGACCGTCACGCCCGGAAGGGTTACGACGTGGTGAGCGCGCTCGACCCCGGCGTCCAGCACGCGCTCGATGCCCTGGCCATCCCGTACGAGATCCTCCACTGCAACCCCGACTGGGCGGATACCGATGCGTTCTGCGAGAACTACGGCATCCCGCGCGATCACGCAGCGAACACGATCCTCGTCGCAGCCAAGACCGAGCCGCGCCAGTATCTGGCCTGCCTGGTCACGGCATCGTCGAAGATCGACGTCAATCACAAACTGAGCAAGCTGGTCGGAATCAAGCGGCTCTCGTTCGCGACGGCCGACGAGACAAAGCAGATCACCGGACAGCTCATCGGCGGTGTGACGGTCTTCGGACTGCCCGACTCGGTCCCGCTTTACATCGACAGCCGGGTCATGGAGCGCGACTACGTCATCGTCGGCGGCGGCAACCGTTCCACAAAGATCAAACTCGCGCCTGCGCATCTGGCGACTCTCCATCGCGCCGTGGTGGAGGACATCGCGGTACCAAGGCAGCAAACTCCTCCTTGACGCCGTGCTACTACAAATGTAGTATGTTTCGGCAATGACCAAGGAACGCATCGCTCTCACGAAGTTCGAGACCGAAGTCATGAGCGTGCTATGGCGCCTCGGCGAGGCGACGGTACGCGAGGTACAGAACGCCATCGATCGCACGGAACGCCCCGCCTACACGACCGTGCAAACGATCGTGCAGCGCCTCGAGCAGAAGGGCGCTGTCCGCCGCACGCGCAAAGCAGGCAACGCCTTTTTCTTCGAGCCTGCCATCAGCAGCAAGTCGGTCTACCGTCGGCTTGTGGACGAGTTGCTCGACCTGATCGGAGGCTCGCAGCCGCTCGTGGCGCACCTGGTCGAAAGCGGAAAGCTCTCGCTCGACGATCTCAAAGCGATCGAGAAAGCGGCTAAACGGAGCGCGAAATGATCGTTCACCTTCTCGAATCGACGCTGCTCCTGGCGCTGGCCATCCTCATCGCTCAGCTGCCGCGAATGGCGGCGCGAACCCGGTACGCAATCGTCTTCGCGGCGTTGATGAAGTTTGCCATCCCTTCCGTGATCGTTCCGCGAATGCTGGCGTTTTGCGGAGTCGATCTGGCGGGGATGACGAGGGGAACCATCGCCATCGAGGCCCTCGCTCCGCTGTCTGCGACAACGCTGCCGGTATCGAACGCTTCTACCTGGCCGGCCGCAGCGCTTGCGATCTGGGCGGCTGTGGCCACCGCTCTTTTCGTGCGCTCTCTTTCTCGCGGCCGCAAGGCTGTGCGCGCCCTTCGGACGGACGCGCGCATCGCCAGCGACGGCGATCTTGCCAACCTTCATCGTGCTCAGGCCCGCGCCGGCGTAACGCGATCCGTTCGACTGATCCGTTCCCCTCCGGCCATTACGCCATCGACCGCCGGCGTGCTTCATCCCGTCATCGTGATCCCATCGCGAAGCGAACTCGCCGATGACGAGCTCGAAACGATCCTGACGCACGAATGTGCGCACATTGCGCGGCACGACAATTTACTGAACATCATCGAATCGATTGCCGGCTCCGCGCTCTGGTTTCATCCGCTGGTCTGGATCGCGCGCCGCATCCTCGATTCCGCTCGCGAAGAAGCCTGCGATGCCGTCGTCGTCTCCTCGGGCAATGCCAACGTCTACATCACCGCCCTCGGCAAGGTTTGCGGCGCCTCGATCGCCCCAGGCATCGCCGGGATCTCCTGCATCGTCAGCAACACGATCCGCGAAAGGATGGAGGCCATCATGAGCTTTGGAACGCGACGCACTTTCCCGCACCGCATGATCACTGCCGGAGTCATCGTTTTTCTTGCCGCCGTTACGATTGGCAGCGGCGTAGCCCGCGCATTGCCGTCGACGCAGGACAATGCCGGCCCGTACAAGATCGACGTCACGGCCTCAAGGATCGATTCGCTCTTCGACTTCTTCGTCATCATCCGCAATCGCGCGGACGACAAGATCGTCAACTCCTCGCGGATGCGAAGCCATCCTGAGGAGTGGGCCACCGCTTCGTTGTGCGAGGGTTGTGCGTACAAGGAGCGCGGGGCAGGAAGTGATCCCGACGGCGGTCATCAGGTCGTCATCCGCGCCAAGGGACACGAGGACGGAACGGCTATCGTCGAGATCGTCGTTGACGGCGCGGCGCCGGTCATCCGAATGATTGTCCCCAAGCCTGCGCATGCGGTCAGGAAGATCGAAGCAACGTCCGACGAGAACATCTCGATTGATCTCAAGGATGCCGACATCCGCGACGTCCTGCGAACGTTCTCGAAACTGACCAATATCGAGATCATCGTCGACGATGATGTCAGCGGCCGGGTCACGCAAGAGCTGCACGAGGTTCCATGGACCGAGGCGTTCGAACGACTGATGCGGATGGAAAACCTTCGCTACGACCGTACCGGCAACACGATCTACGTCCATCGAAAGTGATCATCCCGGCAACTGCTAGAATCCATCCATGGCCCTCGCACCGCGCCAGACGCGGTTCCTCATTGTCTTCGCTGCACTGCTCCTCACGTTCTACGGATTGATCACCCTGGAAGCGGTCGACAAACGTGTCGTCCTGCCGTTCACCGCCGCCCTGGCCAGAATTTCGGGTGCCGCGCTGAACCTCATCGGACAACCCGTGCACGTCGAGGGCACGGTCATCGCCGGTCCCCGCTTTGCGGTGGACATCCGCGGCGGATGCAACGGTCTGGAGGCGGTCGTCTTCGTCTGTGCGGCGATGCTGGCCTTCCACGCGCCGATGCGACAGCGGTTCACCGGAGCCGCGGCGGCGGCCGTGATTCTGGAAGCGCTCAACATCATCAGGATCGACTCGCTCTACCTCCTCGGCGTCTACCACCGCAGCGTCTTCGAGATGTTTCACCTGGCCGTCTGGCAGACGCTGATGTTCGGTGCGGCCGTGTTCCTGTTCCTGGTCTGGACGTCGAGGGTGACCCCGCGCGATGCTGCTGCGAGCCTCTAGTTTTCTGGCCGGCCTCGCGCTCGGGGTCGTGCTCTGGGCAACACTGACTCCGGCATATAACTCCGTGCTGGCACCAGCAACCCAGTTCCTGCTGCGCGCAGACCGGCGGCTGGCGCCCGCAGTCCTCGTCCCGCAGGAGCGCACGATTTTCGTGACGTCATCCACGCCCATGCCGACGGCGACGATCCCGGCGGATCAACTCACGTACAACATCATCCTCATGCTGGCGCTCTTCGCATCGAACGTCCGGCCGTGGCGTGTCGCGAACCTGCGCGGCCTGGCGATCGCAATGCTGATCCTCTTCGTCTCGCACTGCGTCGGGCTGGCGATCTCGATCGAGTCGACCTACGCGGTTCGTCAGGGCGTCTGGAGCGAGCAACACTACAGCGACGCCGCGGCAAACGTCTGGCAGACGGCGGAGGTGGTCTTCCGCATCGTGGGGATGTTCGGAGTGGTCTTCGCGTCGTGGTGGGCGCTCAGTTACTCGAAGAGCGTGTCGACGTAAGCCGCCGGATCGAACGGAATCAGATCCTCGGCACTCTCGCCGACGCCGACGAACTTCACCGGGATGTCGAACTGCCGCATGATCGAGAGGATCACGCCGCCCTTCGCAGTGCCGTCGAGCTTCGTGACGATCATTCCCGTCACCTGCGCTGCCTCGAGAAACGCGGCGGCCTGGTTGACGCCGTTCTGTCCCGTCGTCCCGTCGAGAACGAGCAGCGTTTCGTTTGGCGCGCCCGGCAACTCCTTCTCGATCACGCGCCGTACCTTCGAAAGCTCCTGCATGAGATGGGACTTGTTGTGCAGACGGCCGGCGGTGTCGATGAGGACCACGTCGATGCCACGCGCCTTCGCCGCGGTGACCGTGTCGTGCGCGACGGCACCGGGGTCGGAGCCTGCCTTGTGCTTGATCATATCGACGCCGATGCGGTCGGCCCACGTCTGGAGTTGTTCGATGGCAGCGGCGCGGAACGTGTCTGCGGCTCCGAGGAGAACGCTCTTGCCTTCGTTGCGGAAGCGAGTGGCCAGCTTTGCGATCGTCGTCGTCTTGCCCGTTCCGTTGACTCCGACGACGAGGATGACGAAGGGTTTCGCGGCTGCGGTTTCAATCGGGGAGATCGCACGCTGCGGAATCAGCGCCCTCGCCTCTTCGCGCAGGACTTCCGTGAAGCGATCCATCTTCGTGATGCGCTCGGCCCGAATGCGCTGCTCGATCCGGGAGACCAGCGCAGTCGTCAGTTCCGCGCCGACATCGGCGCCGAGGAGGCCTTCCTCGAGACCGTCGATGGCGGACTGGTCGATCGGAAGGTCGGGAGTCATCGACTCCTTCACCTTCTCGATGATCTCCGTGTGGGTCATGAAGAGCCCACGTTTCAGCTTGTCGAAGAGGGATTTCTTGGGTTGCTCAGGCATAGGATTTCGCGTTTTGAAGTGCACGCGGAGCATACAAAAAGCGGCAGCTCGCGCTGCCGCTTTTCTTTATGGATTCTGGATTGAAGAGGATGTCAGTGACGCGAGGCCCGACGGCGGTCTGGAGCGGTTTCGGCTTGCTCCGCGTAGTCGACGTGCAGGAGCATGTACGAGAACGTCGCTCCCGAGATCAGATAGCTGCCGTCTTCCGTCGGAGCGATCGAGAGGCGGCCCCAGTTCGACATGCTGTCGCTCTCTTCTTCGCGGAATGCAAACGCGTACACGCCGCGAGTCAGCTTCGGACCTGCGACGTTACCGAGCGACAACGTCACTGGCGATGCTTCGGTCTCCAGCGCTGGCGCGACCGTCGCCGCGACCGTGCTGGTCGACGGACGCTGACGCCGCACGAGGAACGATACGCCGCTCGTGGCAGCCACTTTGGTCGTGAAACTCAACAGGCCGCTGAGCGCGTCGTGGTCA
Organism: Thermoanaerobaculia bacterium; assembly: GCA_038244715.1. Classification (GTDB taxonomy): domain Bacteria; phylum Acidobacteriota; class Thermoanaerobaculia; order Gp7-AA8; family Gp7-AA8; genus JADGNZ01. Next base: position 69,526 of record JBBRTE010000021.1, on the reverse strand, counting down.
GGACGCCCGGCGATCGAGAAGAAGCGATAGTGAGCCGCATCTCCCGACGGACGGCTGGAAATGTCGAACAACGCATCGACCCCAATGCCACCCGGAGCGTTGGCATGGCTGGCCGCACGCTTCGATCCGACGACGGAGATATGCGCGCCGCTGCTGATGAAGCGAGGATCGGGACTCAGAATCGAGTCCGCACTGGCGAGAGGAACCGAATAGCCGGCCAGAGGCAGCGAGGGCGCGTAGCCGACGCTCATCAAAGGAACGATGCCCGAGTCGGTGGCAGCCGCGAATGCCTTGCGCTCGCTGTTGAAGGCGACCGCGACACCGATGGCCGCGACGGAGCTGATGCGGAGGAACTCGCGGCGAGGAATCCCGTTGGCGACGTTTTTCGACGATTTCATACAGCTCTCCATGTAGCGAACCTGGGAAATGCGCGCACTGGGAAGAACGCGCGGGTAATGGGCCGATTTACCCGTGGATACTAACACGGCCAAGACCGATCAGTTGCAAGCGGCGGCCGCCAGGGCCCGGCCGTCGATGACCGTGACTGCTCCACCATTTGCTGCCGTTAAATTCGCGGCGATGGTGTGCGCATCGGTTGCTGCGGCACCGACCACCGCCATCGCAGCCTGCCCCGTCGAGCGGAGATGGATGACGGTACCCGGAACAGGGCTGAACTGGTTCGCGGCCAGGTCGACGCACACCTTCGCACTGTCGGTGCCTGCGACATCAACCCAGGCGCGATCCGAGACCAGCGCCACGATCGAGTTCCCCCGCAACGTCAGCCCCGCCCGGGCGCCCTGCCGCGCCGCCGCGGTCACGACTCCGTGCCCGAAATGCTGCAGCGAGGAGTCCCGCATGTCGATCGAGTACGAGCTGGTGTCGCCGGCGGTCGCATCGATCGCCGATCCCAGATTGTCGCGGAGCGCAACCGTCCGCAGCTCGACGTCGACTTTCGACGCCCCGAATGTGTGCACGTCGAGCAGATGCGGCGCGATCTGCGGTCGTCCCGTCGCGGCCAGCGTGCAGCGGTCGAGCACGAGTTTGCCGCTGTTGTAGCGCTGCTCGATCAGAATCTCGCTGCCGGCATTGTCGATGAACGACGAACGGCTGAACGTCACCGTCCCGCCGATCTCCTGCAGGAGGACGCCGCTCTCGAAGGTCTCGTCGCCCGCGCCGTGCACATCGAGACCGCCGAACGTCACGTTGCGGATGTTGTTGGCGTTGACGCCGATCGCGGATCCGCCGTCGACCACGATGTTGTCGAACGCGGAATCGGTGACATGCCGTAGGTAGACCGAAGCGCGGCAGATCGCGGTCGAATTCACGTCGAATGCGCCCGCACAACGCACGCCGCGGACCGGCTTGTTGATCCCGCTGTCGGTCAGCGTGATTCCCGACATGCGGATATTGCCGGTCTGTGCGATGCGCATTCCATTGCCCCGGGCATGCTGGATCGAGCCACCGGAACCGATCTTCCCTTCCATTCCTGTGATCGCGACGTGGCCGTGAACGTTGTCGAGCACGATCCCCTCGTCCAGCGTCCCTGGCGCGATGCCCTCAGCCGAAACGCTTTCGAAGGAGAGCTCGACTCCCGAATCGCGGACGTCGAGCGCCGCCGCGTTGATGGTGCTCAGTCGCGACGACCCCCCGATCACGAGCTTCGCGACCTTGTAAACCACCACCCCCCGCCGGTGACCACGCACATCGATCGTGTCTTCGAAGATCACGGCGCCGGGACGTTCGATGTTGCTGACGACCACCGCGTCGTCATACGAATCACGTACATGCAGCTTCGTGCCCCGCCGGAACGTGACGGTTCCCGAGCGGCGGCCCTGGACGCGCACCGCCGACAGAAATTCGCCCGAGATCGGCATGCGCTCGATGACGACATCACCGTAGCCGCCGCCCAGCGCGATGCCCCCTCCCCGCTCCGTGGCGTCGATCGCGCCGCCGGAGATGGTGACGTTCCCCTGCTGCTCCTGCAGGTTGATCGCGCCGCCCGACCGCGAGGTCTTGAAGAAGACGTTGCGAACGGTCAGAGTACCGATCGCGCCGTTGCCTGTGATGCCGCCCAGACCCTCCGAGAGGATCGTGCAGCCGGCGATGACGTTGTTCCCGCTGGTCGCAATCATTCCCTGGATGGCCGGCCCCGGTCCCTGCATCGCGGGCACTCCCGTGACGCCGGTCTCGATGTGCAGGTCGGTCTTCACGGCATCCAGCCCGAAGGCGGAACCGATGAGGAGCTGGCCCTTTTTCAGGGTCACGCTCTCGAGATATGGCTTGTCCGATTCCGCGACGTAGACGACATCGGCAGATTGCACACCCTGGCTGATTGTCGCGAACGGGCGGTCGCGGCTTCCGTCGCCACCAGGCGCCGAACGATTGTCGACGAAGGCGACCGCGGCCCTCGCCACAGCAGCGGAGAACGTCAGCGCGACAATAAGGATGACGGTGAGGACGACGGTTCGGATCATTTCGGGCGAGAAGACCCTTGCTCTCGCCCGGCGATCGATTGCTTCACCATCGCTTCGTCGACCGTCAGGACGCGCGATCCCGCCTCGGCCGGATCGAACTCCAGCCCTCCGATCACGCGGCGAAACGTCTCCCGCAGAGCGCGGGCGCCGAGGCGCTTCTGCCGCGCCGCGTCCCAGGCGATGGCGATCAGAGCGCCGCGCGTGATCTGCAGGTCGATCCCGAACCGCTGGAAGTAGGCCCGCGACGTCCTGAAAATAGACGCCTCGGGCTCGACAAAGATTCGCGCCAGATCGGCCTCGCCGAGGTCGTTGAGCACGACGATGGATTCGAATCGGGAGACGAACTGCGGGGTCATGCCGTAGCGGAACAAGTCGTCGTACTTCAAGTAGTCCCGAAGGTGGAAGGGCAGCTCTTCGCGGACGTCGCCCGAAGCAGAGACAACGACGATCGGCTTCATCGGCGCGACGTCCTGTCCGATGGTGGCCCGCCGGTAGACGGCTTCGTACAACTCCTCGAACGCACCACCGACGATGAAGAGGATGTTCGACGAGTTCACGCGGAACGTCATCCCGTTGACTTCAAACTCGACGTTCTCATTCTCCATCAATGTCAGCAGCGCTTCCTGCGCCACGATGCCGCGGACGTTGGGATCGCCGCTGACTTGCGCGCGGATCTTGTCGACCTCGTCGATGAACACGATCCCGTGCTCGACGGAGCGAAGCAGATCCGACATCGCCGCCGTGTCGCCGAGGATGGTGCGCGCGTTCGCAAATAGCCGCCCCAGCACCGCCCGCCCATACCCCTGATGCTCTTCGGCCAGCACGTTGGCGTTAATGCGGATGACATTCGCGGAATGACTCAGCTCCGACCGGCTGGCCAGAAACGTCTCCACCGCCCGCATCAGCGTGGTCTTACCGGATCCGGAGTTGCCGATCATCAGCATGTTCGGCGCAGGATGCCCGACCAGATGCTTGACGATGGCGACCGAGAGCTCGCGGATGGCCTCATCCTGACCGACGACGGTCTTACTCAACTCCTCGAAGACCTCGCGCGGGCGGAGCGGAAAGGAGTCCATGACGACGCCATTGTTGCGAATCGGAACGCGAGTGTCTATCGGTAACGTAATGGAATCGTACCGGCCCCGCCGTAAGCGGTTCTGTAACGATGTATATTACGATGTATGAGGTCAGGAGCCATGATCCGGAAACAGGTCTACATCGAACAACGCCATGATCGAATGTTGAAACGACGGGCCAGTCAACGGGGTGTCACGGAGGCGCAGCTCATTCGTGAAGCCCTCGACAACGTCGAGGTGGGCGTGCCTGTTCGTCGCCGGCAGGGCGATGCGGCCGCGGCCCGAAAGGCTCTCGCCTTCATGCGCTCCCTCACTACTGCGCGCCGCGGAACGTCCTCCGATCGTGGCTGGACAAGAGAGTCGCTCTACGAAGATCGGATCGGTCGATGGACGAAGTCCTGATCGACACGAATATTCTCATCTACGCCCATCAACCATCGGAGAGCGTGAAACACGACAGGGCGCTTCGAGCCATTGAGACGCTCATGGCCAGCGGGCTTGGACGTCTCAGTGCGCAAGTTCTCGGAGAGTTCATGAGCGCAACGACGCGGGGACGTCGCCCAATCCTGGCAATCGGCGACGCCCTTCGGCAGGCCACTCTGCTCGCGGAAGCGCTATCCGTCTTCGATCAGACTCACCTGATTGTCCTGGAGGCCGGGCGAGGGGTTCGCGATCACCAGCTCAGCTACTTCGACGCGCAGATTTGGGCTACCGCACGGCTCAATCAGGTGCCCACCATCTTCACGGAAGACTTCACAAACGCCCGCCGTCTGGAAGGTGTTCAGTTCCTGAATCCGCTGCTGCCGACGTTCGAACTTGCGCGATGGTCGTAAGCGCAGTGATCGGCACGCGCGCGACGATTTTGACCGCATCAACCCGTAGCGCGGAAGAGACTGCAACATGGATGATGTGAGCCGACTCCTGAGATAAAGTACGAATGAAATGCTCGACAAACTGACCATCGAATCGTTCGAGCCGCTCGTCGGAACCTCGTTCTGGGTTCACGAAGGAGAGCGCAAGATCGAGCTGCGTCTGACTCGCGTGGCCCGCGTCATGGAAAGCGAAGCGGCGCGGCTGACCCGGACGGCGTTCTCGCTCTTCTTCGACAGTCCCCTGCTCCTGCCCCAGAGGACGTACCAGCTCCGGCATGACGCATTCGCCGAGCCGATGGACCTCTTCCTCGTCCCGGTGGGCGCTCAGGGGACGACGTACACCCTGGAAGCGGTGTTCACGTAGCGCTCGAGAGCGTCAGGTTGGGAGTCCGTCGAGCAGTCCGCGCTCTTGAGGACTGAGCTCCTTCGCCAGCTCCGCATGGGATTCGAGGAGAGCCTGTGCATCCGCCAGGTGTTGCAATCTCTTCGACCGCCTGCGAGCGGGATCGGCGCCGGCACGCAATTTCTCATGCAGAAGATCGCCAACGCGCAGGACCCGCAGCGTGACCCCTTCCAATGCCATCTCCATCGCCGACCGGACAGCAGCGCCAAGCGCAGGATCGTCCGTGAACTGCACGGGTGTTCCATCCGCCGCGCTCCAGTTTTCTGAGTGCTCGAAGGTTCCGGTGGGCCGAAACCCGGCACGCTGGAGGGCATCGCGCGGGATCGCGGCTCGGTCGAGAAGAGCAATATCGATGTCCAGAGTTGTGCGCGGTTCGGTCTGATGGACCTGAAGTGCGAGTCCGCCAATGATCGCATAGACGGTGCCTTCGGCCGCAAGAACACGAGTGAGGGAAAGGAGGGCCGGCTTCTTCGTCTGATCCATTTCTCCCCTCAGCCAGTGCCACTGGCGGTCGAGCATGAACCCTGCTGCGAGACCCGTAACCATGTGCGCATTCTAGCCCCGCACTAGCGGCGTCCAGCGCATCAAGTAGTAGACGCCATTCGTGTCGACCTGTTCGAAGCCGAGGCGTTTGTAGAGCCGAAGGGCGGGGTTGAATCCTTCGACATGGATCGTGACGGGCTTCTTCGCGGCCGTTGCACGATCGAGCACCTGATGGAGGAGACCCGAGCCGATACCCGAGCCGCGTGACGACGGCATCAGGGCGATGTCGACGAGGCGGATCTGATCGCGCCATTCGTCAATCCAGAGGCGCCCGATCGGCGTTCCATCCTCTTCGATGATGTTGCGCTCGCACGTCGGATAGTGGATGCCGTAGTGCTCAAACTGCGCGGCGAACTGCTGGTCGAGGAACACGTTCTTCTGCGCCTCGTCGAAGGGAAAACGTTCCATCTCCTCGGCGCGCGTGGCGCCGTACAGCTGACGCATGAAGGCGTAGTCGGCGTCATTGGCGGGGCGAAGTGTGATGGTCATTTCTTGCAGTTGTACCCGGCGATCACATCGATCTCAACGGTCTCAACGATCTCCTCCTAACAAAGCGCGAAACTGTCCGAAACGTTCCTCCTGGTCAGGGAACAACGATCGCAAGGCGATCGGCGAAAGCAGACTGATGTCGGGGATGATCACGGCATCACCGGCCCCGGATGACCCAGAGAGCCGGCGCGCTCGATCTCGAGGTCAGCGACGAGCTGATTCAGTTTTGTGAGATCGACACCCGCGCGAAACCCACACGCCTGCGGATGAACGCGGAACCGCCGTGGACGCCGGGAGGGAGACGCTCCGACAGCCAGCCCGTTTCGGAGTGTCTCGTTGACGACCTCCTTGAACGAGCGCCCGCTCTTCCCAGCCACCGACTTCAGTTCATCCGCAAGGTCATCGTCCAGCGTGAGCGTGGTGCGCATTCCGGCATCGTGCTGCCTGCCGCTGGTAGCGTCAAGATGCCGGCGTAGTGTGTTCGGACCTTCACAAGACTTTCCCTCTCACCCCTTCCGAGGTACCCTCGGGATGAGGGTTGCCATGAAGAAGCACAAGTTCAAGGTTGTCGTGCTGGCCGACGGTCGGGTCGTCGTGGACGGGGTTCCTGTCGTCAAAGGGCAGACGGTCGAGGTGACCATCCGGATCGACGGAGAGACGGTGCCAACGTACCCGCTGCTCGGCCTCCCGGTTCACTACGAAGAGCCGTTTCACTCTGCGGCCGATGACTCGGAGTGGGACGCCTCGCGGTGATTCTGGTCGACACCCACGTGTGGGTGTGGTGGGTTCACAACGACCCGCTGCTGTGGGAGATGAAAGCCAATCTCCAGAGCCGAGAAAAGGAAGGACTGGCCGTCAGCGCGATCTCCTGTTGGGAAGTGTCCAAACTGGTCGAACGCGGCCGGCTGGCGCTTCCACGGAAGATCGACGAGTGGCTGGGGATGGCACTGGAAGACTCGGGCCTGAGCCTCATTCCCCTCTCCCCAGCCATCGCAGCTGCCAGCACCATGCTGCCTGGCAGCTTCCTCCGGGATCCAGCGGATCCAGATCATCGTGGCAACGGCGCGACTCCTCGATTTGCCCTTGGCAACCCGCGACGAGAAAATCCTTCAGTATCCGCACGTCCGCTTGCTTGAGGATCTCCGAATCCACGATCGCTAGTACGGGCGCGTGGCCGTGGAATCGATCGCCGCAACGGCACATGGTGCGCAGCCCTGGAGTCGAGGATCCGGGTAGTTCACAGGGACGAAACTCCCCGGGAAGGATAGCGCGCCACCGTCGGGGCGCGCTATCGGCCGATCAAATCAGGGGAACGTTCCGCAGCTTCCCGGCGCGACCACGACTACATCGCCGTTTTCGTCCGTGAAGTCTCCGAAGCCGGGGCTTGTGAGATTCGTGACAGTGTTGTTGTTGAGAATGTTCTGCCGAGGAGTCAACACAGTATTTCCTTCAAGGTTCAGCGTCTGGGAGCTCCGCCGGGCCAGGTAGAACGCGGATTCGCTGCCGAGGGGCCAGCTCGTGGGGTCGTACGCAGTGTTTCCGGTGATGACAGAGCAGATGCTCTCGCTGGCAACGGCGTTCTTGTCGACGACCACGACGATCGAACCCTCCGGGCAAGGCACGCCAGGACCGCAACCGATATCACCGAAGGCGCCGGTGGGACGAACGACCTGGTTGTTGATGATTTTGAGGTTGACGCTGTTGGCCGACGTGAAGCCCTCCGCATCGATATCGATTCCTCGGGCGTTCGGCACCTCACGAATGATGTTGCCGTCGATCGTAAAGACTCCGTGCGTGCCACCGTTCAACGCCACGCGAATCCCGTCACCGAAGAACGAGCCGGAGTTGAAGATTCCCGGGGTTCCGATGGTGTTGTTACGCACGATCGCGGTCATCGTTCCACCGGTGCTGGCGCTGCTGGAGAAGAAGTTCAGCGCCGTGCTCTGATGATTGTTGAACGAGTTGGACTCCACGTTCAGGGTGCTGCTGGCGGCCTGCGAGAGATCGAGGTCCATACCGGCGTTGTTGCCGCTCACGGTGTTGTTCTTCACGGTCAGAGTCATGGTGCTGGTGTCGGAGCCGACAACCTGCAGACCTGTCGAGGCGTTATTCGAGAACGTGTTGCCGTTGGCTGCCACCGCGCCGCCGATCGTGCCGGACGTCAGCACCGACGTTCCACGCAACTGCACGAGCATCCCGTCGCCGCCCGCGGTCCCACTGACCGTGGTGGACGTCATCGTCAGGCCGGCCAGATTGGTATTGAGGTTGTCGATGGTGACGCCCTGATGACTTGATCCGGTAATGGCGCTGGCCGTGATGGAGATTGTTCCACCGGTATTGCTGAGTTTTACGCCGTCGTCGACGGCGGCGTTGCCGGCGGTGTCGGAAATGTTGCAGCGATTGATCGTGATGGTGCCGACGGTCGCCGAGTTGATTCCGTTCGCGCCGCTGTTGGAGATGTTCATGTAATTGAGGCTCACGGTGCCTGCCACAGCACTGAGGCTGATGCTGTGGCTGGTGGTTCGCTGAATCGTTCCTCCTGAACCATTAGCGACCGCGCCGCCGTCACCCGTCACCGTGAATGAGCCGTTGTAGTTCGCGATCGAGATCGCATTCAACGGCCCTGTCGCCGACGTACCGGCACTGATACTGGTGAAAGTCATCGTTCCGCCGCTCCCGGCGCTCATCGAAACCGCAGTGCCGGTGGTCGTAGTGAGATTGCGGACTGTAACGTTGACGCCCGTTGCGGCGACGCCTGTGATCGCCGGCGACGTCCCCGTGCTCATGTCGATGCCGTTCACCGTGACGTTCGTCGCCAGCGTCAGTGTTCCGCTGAGCGTCGGCGTGTTCGCCGCGGCTCCCGGAACATTCAGAACACCGCCGACGGTGAGCGTGGAGCCCGCGCCGATGAGGCTCTGGCTGGAGAGCATGGTGTAGCTGCCCGTGGTCGGACCCGAGCCCTTCGAAACATAGATGAAGTCGCCGGACGCGGTTCCAGCCGCTCCAACGGCGGTCATGGTCTTGAACGGCGTATTCGAACGGCCGTCGTTGATGCCGGAGGCCGTGGCGTTGTCGACATACCAGACCCTGCCACTGAACGTCATCGTCGCGGAGCGCGTCACGGTGACTCCGTTTGACGTGGCGGTATAGATGAACGAGTCGGTCGCTGTGTTCCCGACGTTGGGCGTGTAGAGGAAGGTTCCGTTGGCGTTGAAGATGGTCAGCGCGCCGTGAATGGGTGACACCGTTACTGTGTAGGTGATCGGGGCGTCGGAAGAATCGCCGTTCGATAGTCCGAGGGCGATGACCGTCGGAGTGGCCGGCGCGGAGAGTCCGCCGTCGAGCTGCGTGTTGCCGACGTCGATGTAGTTCTTCGAGGTCGCGTTCGGGGCAATCGTCAGCGTGTAGGTGCTGCCGATCCCCGTGCAACCGTTGGCGTCGGTGACCTTGACCGTGATCGAGAAGACGCCGGTCTGCGTCGGCGTACCGGTAAGCGTTCCGCCGCTGGTGAGCGTCACCCCTGCCGGCAGCGATCCGCTGTTGATGGAGAAGATGGCGGGCGTATGCGCGCCGACACCACTCTGCGTGAATGTGAAACTGCCACTCAGCGGCGTGTTGTACGCGCCGCTGTTGGAGCTCGGGTTCGTGACGGTGATCGTCTGGCAGGCAATGGTGAGCGTGTACGTCGCGCCGGTGCCCGTACAGCCGTTGGAGTCCGTCACGGTCACGACGATTGGGAAGGTGCCCGGAACCTGAGGAGTCCCCGAGAGAACGCCGCTGGCGGAAAGCGACAGGCCGGCGGGGAGAGTGCTCGAGGTGGAGAACGTAGCTATTCCGATCGCGCCACTCTGCGTGAACGCCTGGCTGAATGGCGCGTCGACGGTGCCGGTGTTCGTAGCCGGGTTCGTGACGGTAATGACCTGGCAGGCGATGACGAGCGTGTACGCCGCGCCGGTACCCGTGCAGCCGTTGGAGTCCGTCACAGTGACGACGATCGGGAAGCTGCCCGTCTGCGCCGGCGTACCGGAGAGGACGCCCGACGTCGAAAACGTGATGCCCGTCGGGAGTGCGCTCGACGTCGTGAACGTCGCCGTACCGTTCGCCCCACTCTGCGTGAAGGTCTGACTGAATGGTGTTCCGACCGTACCGCTCGACACACCAGGATTCGTGACCGTGATGGTCTGGCAGCTGATGACGAGGTTGTACGTCGGGCCGGTGCCGGTACAGCCGTTCGAATCCGTGACCTTCACGGTGATCGGGAACGAACCCGTCTGCGTCGGCGTACCGGAGAGAAGTCCTGACGCCGACAGGCTCAGGCCGAAGGGCAGCGTCCCACTTGCGAGCGAGAACGTGGCCGTGCCATTGGCGCCGCTCTGCGTGAACGACTGGCTGAACGGCGTGCCGGCTGTTCCGCTGGACACGCCAGGATTCGTGACCGTGATCGTCTGGCAACCGATCGTCAGTGTGAAGGTGTCGGAGCCCGTGCAGCCGTTGGAATCGGTGGCGGTGACGGTGATCGGGAACGAGCCGCTCTGCGTCGGCGTGCCGGAGAGCGTGCCGTCCGCGGCGAACGTCATCCCGGTGGGCAGCGTGCTCGACGTCGAGAACGTCACGGCGCCGATGCCGCCGCTCTGCGTGTACTGCTCGCTGAACGCGACGCCGACCGTCCCGGTCATGTTCGCCGGATGCGTGACGGTGATGGTCTGGCAGTTGATCGTGAGGCTGTAGGTCGTGCTCGTGCCGCTGCAGCCGTTCGAGTCGGTCGCGGTGACCGTGATCGGGAACGTGCCGGTCTGCATCGGAACGCCCGAGACTGTTCCGTTCGAGGCCAGGCTGAGGCCCGACGGGAGAGTGCCGGATGCGAGCGTGAAGGTGACCGTACCGATGCCGCCGCCCTGCGTGAACGACTGGCTGAACGCCTGGCCGGCGATCCCGATGTTCACGCCCGGATTGGTGACCGTGATCGTCTGACAGCCGATGGTGAGATTGTAGGTTGCGCCGGTGCCGGTGCAACCGTTCGAGTCCGTCACGGTGACGACGATCGGGAACGTGCCCGTCTGCGTCGGCGTGCCGGAGAGCGTTCCGTTCGTCGCGAGAGTCAGGCCGGTTGGCAGCGTGCTCGACGTCGTGAACGTAGCGCTACCGATCGCGCCACTCTGCGCGAAGACCTGGCTGAATGGCGAACCGGCCACTCCGCTGCTGACCGCGGGGTTCGTCACGGTGATCGTCTGGCAGGCGACCGTCAGCGTGTAGCCCACTGTACCCGTGCAGCCGTTGGAATCAGTCACCTTCACTGTGATCGGGAAGACGCCGGTCTGGAGGGGCGTGCCGGAGAGAACGCCGCTCGCCGAGAGCGAGAGCCCGGATGGCAACACGCCACTGGCGATCGAGAACGTCGCGCTGCCGATGGCGCCGCTCTGCGTGAAGGTCTGGCTGAACGGCGCACCGGCCACCGAAGTATTTCCGGACGGCGCGGTGACGGTGATCGTCTGGCACGTGATGGTCAGGTTGTACGTTGCACCGGTGCCAGTGCAGCCATTCACGTCCGTGACGCTGACGGTGATCGGGAAGCTGCCGGTGACGGTTGGCGTACCGGAAAGCACGCCGTTCGGTGCGAGCGTGATCCCGGACGGAAGCGTTCCGCTGGCCAACGTGAAGGTCGTCGCACCGATGGCATTGCTCTGCGTGAAGGTCTGGCTGAACGCAGAGCCAGCCACTCCCGTCGAGACCGACGGATTGTTCACCGTGATCGTCTGACAGGAGATCGTCATCGTGTACGTCGCGCCGGTTCCGCTGCATCCATTCGAGTCAGTCGCTTTGACCGTGATCGCGAAGCTGCCGGTCTGTGTCGGTGTGCCCGAGAGGTTTCCGTTCGCCGCGAGCGAGAGGCCCGTGGGAAGCGTCCCGCTTGCCAGCGAGAACGTCGTCGCGCCGATACCGCCGCTCTGTGTGAACGTCTGGCTGAAGGCAGCACCGGCAACACCGCTCGAGACCGCGGGATTCGTGACCGTAATCGTCTGACAGGTGATCGTCAGCGTGTACGTTGCGCCAGTACCGAAGCAACCATTCGAGTCAGTCGCCTTGACCGTGATCGCGAAACTGCCGGTCTGTGTCGGTGTGCCCGAGAGTGTTCCATTCGCTGCGAGCGAGAGGCCCGTGGGGAGCGTCCCGCTGGCGAGCGAGAACGTCGTCGCGCCGATGCCGCCGCTCTGCGTGAATGTCTGGCTGAACGGCGAGCCGGCCACGCCACTATTGACCGCAGGATTCGTGACGGTGATCGACTGGCAGGCGATCGTCAGCGAATACGTCGGACCTATGCCGCTGCATCCATTCGAGTCGAGCGCTTTGACGGTGATGGGGAAGCTCCCGGTCTGCGTCGGCGTACCGGAGAGCACTCCGTTCGCAGCGAGCGTCAGCCCGGCCGGTAGCGTGCCGCCGGCGATCGAGAACGTCGTCGCCCCTACCCCGCCGCTCTGCGTAAACGTCTGGCTGAACGGTGCCGCAGCCACGCCGCTGTTCACGGCCGGATTCGTGACCGAGATCGTCGGACAGATGATCTGCAACGGATAGGTCGAACTGATTCCGGTGCAGCCCTGCGAATCGGTGACCTTGACTGTGATCGGAAAGCTGCCGGTGACTGTCGGCGTGCCGGAGAGCGTCCCGTTCGCTGCGAGCGTAAGACCGATGGGCAGAGTGCCGCTGTTGAGCGAGAACGTGGCCGTGCCGATGGCGCCGCTCTGCGTGAAGGTCTGGCTGAACGGACTTCCTGCCGATCCGCTCGTCACAGATGGATTGGTGATCGTGATGACGTTGCAACAGACCTGCAGCGACGGCTCACCCACGGGAAGCGATGGCGCCGAGGGAGAACACGACCCCGTCACGATGGTCGGAAAAACTCCAACAGCCGGGCCGTTGGTCGGGAAGGTCGTCCCGGAGATGGCAACGGTTCCGCACGCGGTCAGCGTGATCGTCCCTTGCGTATCGACACCCGAGGCTGCGGCGCCGACGGGACGGACATCACCCATCCCGAGCACCCAGCTGACGTTGCCGGAGTAGGAGTGCGCGGTGATGTGACCGCCGGCGGCATCCTTCTTCAACTTGCCGAAGTCGCCGACGGCCTCGAGGAAGCCGTGGTCGAGGTTGACGTTCCCTTGGCTGGAGACAGCGATCGTTCCGCCGACGTTGCTGTCCTCGTTGCGGCCGGCCAGAAAGACACGCCCGCTCCCACTCGCCGCCCCTCGGAGGGAGATGACGCGGATCTTTCCGCCGTCCACTTTCTTGTCGCCGATTCCGGGCGCACTCTGCACGGCGTAGAGCGTGCTCAGTGACGGATCAGGTCCAGTGATCGCGATCGCATCCTGCGCGAAGAGGTCGGCCTGTTTGGCTCCGGCACCCCCGCCGGTGGAGTCCGAACGGATATGGCCCAGCCGCGTTCCGTTCGCGTTGATGCCGAGGTCCGTGGCGTCGATGGTGATGCCCTTGCCTGAGCGGACGACGACGCGCGCAGGGGAGTCATCACCGGTGATTGCAGCGATGAGACCCTTGATGATGACGCCGCAGCCTTCGATGGTGATCGGACCAGCGCCATCGCTCTTGCCCTGCGAGGCGATGGTGGCCGTGGAGGTGATGTTGACGGAGGGCTCGACGACGGAGGTCGACTGCACGCGGATCTCGCCGCCCTGCTGATGGGCGACACCGCCGCCGAGGACGTCGCCGCTCTGGCGCGTGGAGAGCAGCGTCGACGAACCACCCGAGGCCAGAAGGCCGGCGACGGTCATGTTGCCGCCTGAGGTGAGCAGGATCCTCCCGGAGCTACTGCCTTTGCTGGCGACGGCGATGACGGTACCCGCCTCGAAGGTCGAGGCTCCGCCGCTGGCGATGGTGACCTTGCCGCCGTTGCCATTGGCCGAACCGAGGGCGTTGGTCGAGATCATCGCGCCGCTGAGGGTCGAGGCGGGCCCGTGCAGGACGACCGCTCCTCCGGCGAGGATGGTGATATCGCCGCCGTTGCCGTTGCCATGACGGTTCTCGGCGAACATCCCGCTGCCAGCGTTCATGATCACGTTGCCGCTGACGGCAAAGCGCATGTTGCAGGCGGCGCCGTTCCCCGGCCCGTCGTCGTTGCAGTTGATGGAGCCGTTGACGATCAGATCGCCGTTGACGGTGAAGATCCCGTTGACGGTGTGATCGGCGTCGTCGACGGAACCGTCGAGCGCATTGAATTGCGCGACACCGTTGATCGTGACATTCGTCGCGAACGCGGGAAGGGCAAACGCAAACAACACAACGACGAACGCGGGCAGCACCCTGCGGCCAAATCGAGCCATGGGACCCCTCCTGATGTCAGGCAGTCGCTTCGCGCGCGAAGCGTCGCCTGAGGAACCGGTTACCTGAATGACTTGCTGAACCTGTGGGATTGGACGGATGGAAAGATAGCGAAAGGGAGGGGCTCTTGTCCACTAGTAAGTCGAAGGGGGTCAGGTCCGAAGTGGAAGTGACCAAAGAGGGTTTCGGTTCTTGAGCCATTCCCTCTTCGGTCACTTCCACTTCGGACCTGACCCCGCTATACTTCCCGCCCCACACGAGCCGGTCCTCGGCTGATGTTGCTTTCCCTTCAGCACTGTGCCTCGAGTTCTTCGCGTCGAATTTCCAGTTGGTGTCTGGCACGTCACGAACCGCGGCGTCGAACAACGCTCGATCTTCATCGACGATCGAGACCGGCATCATTTCCTGCAACTGCTGGAGACGGTGATCCGCGACTACGGCTGGCAACTGCGCGCGTACGTCCTCATGTCGAATCACTACCACCTGTACGTCCGCACGCCACAGGCCAATCTCTCAATGGGAATGAGGGATCTGAATGGCCAACATGCATCATTCTTCAACCGTCGGCATAAGCGGGTGGGGCACCTGTTCGGCGGCCGGTTCAAAAGCCATCTGGTCAACAGTGAGACGTATCTGCTCGCGCTGGCGCGCTACATCGTTCTGAATCCGGTGCGTGCCGGGATGGTGAATACGGCTGGCGAGTGGCGATGGAGCAGTTATCGCGCAACGGCTGGTCTGGCCGTCATGCCGGCCTGGCTGGATCCTGGTCCGATCCTCGATGCAATCAACGCAGACGACTGGAACAAGGCCGTGCGTGGATATCGGGAGTTCGTGGAGGGGGTCAGGTCCTCGGAAGTGGAAGTGACGGAAGGAGAATGGCGCAAGGATCCCACCCCGACTCCCATTACTTCCACTTCCGACGACCTTACCCCGATCCGCACGGCCCTGGAATCGATGGGCATCATCGAGGAGTGGCCACCTCGGGCTGGATCGACCGCACGATGCCTTGTTGCCACCATGGCCTCGCGTCACACCGACGCCGGACGCGCCGCAATTGGTCGATTCCTTGGCATCACCGCTCGGGGAGTGCTCTACCTGATTCGATTGGGTGAAGAGAGAGCCGAGCGTGACCAATGGTTCGCAGAGTTAATACTCGAAGGCCAACGCCACATCGGATTGGAGGCAGAGAAGTGATCGAGGGCACTCGATGAGATCTGGATTCCTGTCACTTCCACTTCGGGGGGCCTGACCCGTGGGGCCGCACGATTCGTGCGGCCCCAGGACTCAGGTGCGCGGCGGGAAAACGCCCTGCAACGCGATGCAGAAGCTGAGGGTCAGATAGGGCTGCATGTTGTTGTGAGGCTGATCGCCACCGGCGGGGGCGAGCGCCTGATCGGAAAACGGCGACAACGCTGCGCCGGCCCCCGGGACGTATGGGGTGGCGTTACTGACCTTTGCCAGGGCGTTGTTCTTCGGGTTGGGCTTGCTCGAGTTTGTGCTTGAGGCCATGAGGTTGTGATTGTGACCGGGGATCTCGGATTCCAGCAGCGAGACCGTTTCGCTTCCACCCGTCTCGCCGAGGTCGTGGAGACTCAATCCAGGTCCCTGTCCCGGGTGCATCGGCGCATTTCCCTGCATGTCTGGGAGGGCGAAGTTCGACTTGCCGTCGCCGCCATACGTCGTGCCGAGCAGCGAGAACAGAGCGGTGTTCTGCGAAAGCGGAAGAAGCTGGCCATCACAGAAGGCCCACCCTTTCGGGGCAAAGTTGAACGGAAAGATGCGGATTTCAGCGACAAATGGATCCATGTCGTGTGTTCTCCTCTATGTCTGGGACGGGAAGATCCCGAAAAGCGAAATGATGAAATCGAGGCAGAGATACGGCTGGAAGTTGTTGTGAGGCTGATTGCCGCCTATCTGACCAACTGCCGTGTTTGCCATCGGCGCCGCGGGATTCACGTTGATGTATGGATTGAACAGAGTGGCCTCGGCCATGAGGTTCGGCGAGACATTCTGTTGCGTCGCCACGGCATCAGAGCAGCGCAGCGGGTGGGTATGCGCCGGGATCTGCGGCACAGTGAGCGTGATCGTTTCTGCTCCTCCCGTCTCCGCCAGCGTGAAGCTGTTGCCCATGTGGAGGGGGATCCGGCCGCGCAGGTCCGGCAGCGCGAACGTGCTTTGTCCGTCCCCTCCGTAGGTGGTTCCGATCAGTTGAAATAGCGTCTCATTCTCGGAGATGGGAAGCAGCTGCCCTTCGCAGAACATCCATCCCGCGGGGGCGAAGTTGCCGGCGAATATTCGAATCTCTCCAACGTAAGGTTGTGCCATTGTTCTTCGTCCTCCTTTCTAGGTCTGGCTCGGGAAAATGCCCTGAAGGGCGATTGTAAAGTTGAGTACCAGAAACGGCTGCATGTTCAGGTGAGCCTGGCTGCCACCAGTATTCGAAATCGCGTTCGGGGACATCGCGGCAAGATTCTGAGGTTGCTGATACATCAGGGAGGGGCTGCTACCCGGTAGATTGCCGGCGGCGATGATGAGCGTTCCTGTCGTAGAGGAGCCGTTCAGCACGTGGGTGTGGATGGGGATCTCTGCCACGGAGAGGGTATGGGCCTGTTCACCGGCTCTCTCTCCAAGGGTGTGCCCGCTGCCCATGTGAATTGGTGTCCGCGACCGAAGGTCTGGCAAACCAAAGTTCACGCGCCCATCGCCACCATACGTAGTTCCCAGCAACGAGAACAGCGCCTGGTTCTGGTTGATGGGAAGAAGCTGCCCATCACAAAGTGCCCATCCCTTAGGGGGAAAGCCGAAACTCATGATCCGGATCTCGCTCAAAAACGGTTCCGCCATGTTTACCTCCTGATTCTTAATCGAACTGGACCTGACGTTGCTCGCGTCAGCTGGACGCGCGAATTGAAACACAAAACCGGAAAAACTTCGTGAGTGGCTTGTGAGATCCCCGCGGTTTTGGCGGGGATCTCACAGGGCTAACTCTGGATCAAGGGAAAGAGCCGCAAGTGCCAGCAGCCACGATGGCCACCGCTAATCCTGGGGCGCCCTCGTCGACGACATTTACCGAGGTGAAATTCGTCACAGTGTTGTTGCTCAGGATCTGGGCCGTGACGTTCGCCTGGGTTCCTTCGAGGTTCATGGTATTCGAGGCGCCCGTACGTCGGGCGAAGTAGAAGGCTGCCTCACCACCCAACGGCCAGCTCGTCGGGTCGTAGAACGTATTGCCCGAAATGCTCATGCAGACGTGCTCAAAGCCGCCCATCGCATTGTTGTCGGAGAGAACGAAGAGCGACGCACTGGGACACGGTACGCCGGCGCCGCAACCGATGTTCGCATTCGTTCCGCTCGGCCTGACGACGGTGTTGTTGACCACCTTTAGTTTCACATTCGAGTCCAGGATGTAGGCCTGCGGCTCGATGTCGATTCCTCGACCGTTTGGAACCTCGCGAATGACATTGGTATCGAGGGTGAGATTGATGGTCGTCCCGCCGTTCGCGACGCGAATGCCGCTGCCGATCTTTGAGCCCGAATCGAAGACGCCTGCTGTCCCAATGTTGTTGTTCTTGATCAATGCGGTGAGCGAACCGCCCGTTGCAGAGGTCGACTGAACCAGGTTCAACGCCGTGGTGGCCTGATTGGTATATGTGTTGTTCTGAACGGTGACGTTGTAACTGGCGCTCTGGCTGAGATCCAGGTCCATCCCGGCGTTATTACCCGAGACAGTGTTGTTCTGGATGTTCATGCTGACGATGTTGCCGGTGTCGGCGTTGGCGATCTGCAGGCCTGTCGCGGAGTTGCTCGAGAACGTATTGCCAAGAGCCGCCGTATTGCCCCCGATGGCGCCGGTGGTCATGACGGACGTGCCGCGCATCTGGATCAAAACGCCGTCGCCGCCCGGCGTACCGGTGACCGTGCTACCCGTCAGCGTAAAGCTGGCCATGTTGACGTTGAAATTGTCGACCGTGATGCCCTGATGGCGGGCGGTGGTGATCACATCACTCGTGATGGCGATCGCGCCGCTGGTGTTGATCAGCGTGATGCCGTCATCGATCGTCACGTTGCCGGCGTTGTCGCTGATGTTGCACCGGTTGATGGTGATGCCGTTGACGCTGGTAGCGCTGATGCCATCCGATCCGAAGTTCGTGATGTTCATGTAGCCGATGCTGACGTTTGCCGCACTGGTCAGCAGGATGCCCTCAGCGGTAGTGGCTTGAATCGTGCCGCCGGAACCGTTGTTGGCGCCACCACCGTCACCGATGACCGTGAAGCCGCCCGCGCCGGTGGTGTTCAGCAGGATGCCGTTGGCGGCGCCATTGGAGCTGACGCTCAGGAACTTGACGCCTCCCGCACCGATCGTGGTGTTGGCGATGTTGACCGCGGTCCCGGTCGTCGTCACCGCCGTGCTGGAGGTGTTCGTGGCAGTCACGGTGCCGCCGCCCGTGGCCGTAAAGGCCGCGCTCGCACCGGTGCTCAGGGTCATATTGCCCGAGATATTGATGATCGTGCCGGCGTTGCTGGTAAGGGAGATGCCGGTGCCGCCGCTGCTGCCGATGGTCCCGGTAAACGCTTTCGTACCGCCGCCGCAGCCGTTGACGACGAGAGACTTGCCG
Organism: Thermoanaerobaculia bacterium; assembly: GCA_038244715.1. Lineage (GTDB taxonomy): Bacteria > Acidobacteriota > Thermoanaerobaculia > Gp7-AA8 > Gp7-AA8 > JADGNZ01. The sequence continues at coordinate 50,728 of JBBRTE010000021.1, read as the reverse complement.
GTGGTGTCGCTGATCGTGCCGTTGTAGGTCACGTTGCCGTTGCTGCTGTCGACGTTGAAGTCGGCAGTGGCAGTGGTGGCGTTGGTGATCGACGTACCGGCGCTGAAGGTGAACGTGCCGGACGAGCCGGCGACGATGTCGACCCCGGCGCCGCCGGTGAGCGAATTGGTGGTGCCGTTGAAGGAGTACGTACCGTCGGCATTGTTGAACTGCAGGCCGGTGCCGTTGGTCGCGGTCACATTGCCGCCGAAGGTGAGTGTGCCGGAATGACCATTAATGACGTTCACAGCCGGCTGGGCCGCGGTGGCCTGGCTGATCGTGCCGTTGTCGGTGACGCTGACCGAGCCGCCAGAGACGAGGAACGCCGCTCCGGTGGCGCCGGAGAGCGAGCCGCCGGTGATGGTCAGCGTGCCGCCAGTAACGGTCGTCAAGGCGATGCCGTTGACGCCTCCCGTGGAGGTAACCCCGCTCAGCGTGCCGGCACTGAGCGCCATGCCGTTGAGCACGAGACCCTGGCCGGCCGCTGCGTCGATTCCGTCGGTGCCAGAGAAGTTGATCGTGCCGCCCGTGGGACCCGTCGCGGTGAAGGCGGTCACGCCCGTAGTGAAGATCGACATCGTGCCGCTGAAGTTGAAGTTCGTGTTGGTGTTGTTCCCGGCGAGCGTTACAGCCGTCGAGGCCATGCGTGAGACGCTCGTACCGAGGGTTTGCGTCCCGCTGAAGGTGAAGGTGCTGTTTCCGGTCGAGTTCTGAATGCGAATGCCGGCGCCTGCCGCCGTCGCCCCGCCGCCGAGGGTGCCGGTGGAGAAGAGGATGGTGCCGCCGGTGCGGCCGGTGATGTCGACCAGGTGTGCCGCGGCCGTGGTGGTGTTGATGTTGCCGGAGTAGGTCATGTTGGCGCTGCCGCCGCTGACGAAGAAGCCGGCTCCGGTTGCGTTGGCAAGGGTTCCGGTTGTGGCGGTCCAACCAGTCCCACCGATGCTGGTCAGCGACACGCCGTTGGTTCCGCCCGTCGAACTGAGGTTGGCGAAGGTGCCGTTGAGGTTACCGGTGGTGAGGTTTAGAGCAGTGACCGCGGAGACGTTGACGCTGGCGCCGATGGTCAGCGTCCCGAAGTTCGTGGTGTTAGTGATGCCGGTCGTCGGGCCGGTGATTGTTACGCCGGCCAGCGTAAGGCTCGTGGTCGCGCCCTGCAGCGAGATGCCGGTGGTGCCGTTGGTGATCGTGCCGCCATTGACGGTGACCAGACCGGTGACGTTAGTGAGCGCGATCGCGGTCGTCGCTCCCGTAGCGGTGACCGTATCGAAGTCGACGCCCGTGCCGCCGACGGTCATGCCGTTGAGATTGAGAGCATTCGCCGCCGCGCCGCTGGTGATGTTTGCCGTGCCGGAGACGTTCAACGTGCCACCACCGGTGGCGTTGAAGCCGATCCCTGTGGTGGTGGTGATGTTCAGGGTGCCGCTGAAGTTGATCGTGGCGCCGGCGTTCGTGACCAGGTTCACCGCCGCGCAGGTCGTGTTGCTCAGTGTTTGCGTTCCGGTGAAGGAGATCGTGCCCACCGTATTCGAATTCACGGCGATACCGCCGCCGTTGAGCGTGGCGCCGATGTTGACCGGGCCGGCCCCGCCATTGCGGTTCTGGATCGAAACGGCGAACGTGCAGGCAGCAGCACTGATGGTGTTCGTGCTGTCCATATTCACCGTGACCGTACCGTTACCGGCGAGGAAACCGCCGACCGTGTTTCCGCTGATGGTCGAATTGGTGATCGTCGCCGTTCCGATCATGCTGCCTAGCTCGATGCCGATGTTGCCGTTGTTCTGAACAATCAGACTGTCCGCTGTAAAGCCGGAGTGCAGGCTCAACGAGGAGATGCCGTCGCGAGTGGCCGCGGTGATGGTGAGACCCGAGACCGTATTGCCGTCGTTGAGCGTAACGGCGTCACTGGCGGCGGTGGTGTTGCTGATCTGCGGTTTCGTCCCCGCCGGCACCAGAGTGACGGTGTTGACGACCAGAGCCACACCTTCTCCGATGAGCTTCTGGCTGCTCTTGAGCGTGATGCCGGTGGTCTGACCGCTGGTGGTGCCGTTGCCGTTGTAGACGAAGATTGTGTCGCCGGCGGCCGAGGCGGTCTGCGCCGCTGCCAGCGTGTTGAACGGCGACTGCGACTGGCCGTTGCCGGCGGCACCGTTGTTCTTCACGAACCAGACGCGGTTGGCGAGCGTGAGAGTAACGGTGGCCGGAGCCGAGGTCACGCCGTTGCTGACGACGGTGTAGGTGAAGGTGTCGCTGGTGATGGCCGCTGCGTGGACGCCCGGCGTGTAGATAAACGTTCCGTCCGCGGCGATGGTGACGCTGCCGCCGCCGGTCGTGGCGACCGTTCCCGGTGTTGCGGTGACGCCACCGCTCGGAAGGTCGTTCGCGATGAGTGTCGTGAGCGAGCCGACGAACGGTGTGGCCGGCGAGACGGTCGTTCCGCCGGTAATGACGAACTGCGTGTTGTCGACGAGGTGGCTGGCCGCCGGATAGGAGTCGCCCACAGCGACCGGAGCGATGGCGATGGAGAACGACTGCGAGCCGGTGCAGAGGCTGACCGTATCGGTCGCGGTGACGGTGAACGTGAAGTTGCCAGTGGCTGTCGGAGTGCCGCTGATGGCGCCGGCGCTCGAGAGTGACAGGCCGGTCGGCATTGCGCCAAGGGTTACGGCGAAGGTGTATGTGCTGGCCGGGGCGGCGGTGACGCTCTGGCCGCTGTACGCGGTATTGAAAATGCCGGCCGGGAACGAACCGCCGCCGTTGCGGGTGACGGTGATGGTCGGGCAGGTGACGGTCAGCGTGTACGTCGCGCCGGTGCCGCTGCAGCCGTTCGTGTCGGTAGCCGTGACGGTGATCGGGTACGAGCCGATCGCGGTCGTCGTACCGGCCAGATGACCGGTGGATGCGTCGATCGTGATGCCGCTCGGCAGAGCGCCGGTCTCGCTCCATGTCGCCGTGCCGAGGATGCCGGTGGCGGTGAAGGCCTGATCGAAGGCCACCCCGGCCTGCGTGGTGGTCACGGCCGGATTGGTGACGGTGATGGTCTGGCAGTTGATGGTCAGCGTGTAGTTCGACGTTCCGAAGCAGAGGTTGGCGTCCGTGGCCTTGACGGTGATCGGGAACGAGCCGGTCTGGCTGGTGGTGCCGGCCAGCGTGCCGGTGGAGGAGTTCAAAATGATGCCCGCCGGCAGCGCGCCGGTCTCCGACCACACGATCGTGCCGTTGCCGCCGCTCTGGGTGAAGGTCTGGCTGAAGACGACGCCCGCCGTACCGCTGTTGACGCCGGGGTTGGTGACGGTGATGACGTTGCAGCCGATGACCAGCGTGTAGGTTGCGCCGGTTCCGGTGCAGCCGTTGGAGTCGGTGACGGTGACGACGATTGGGAAGCTGCCCGACTGTGTCGGCGTGCCGTCGAGAATGCCAGTGGCCGAATGCAGCGTCAAGCCGGTGGGGAGCGTCGAAGCGGTCGTGAATGACGGCGTTCCGAGCGAACCGGACTGAGTGAACGTCTCGCTGAAGGCCGCGGCCACCGTGCCTGCGGTGTTGACCGGGTTGGTCACTGAAATGGCGTTGCAGGCGATGACCAGGCTGTAGGTCGCGCTCGTGCCGGTGCAACCGTTCGCGTCCGTGACGGTGACGACGATCGGGAAGGAGCCGTGCTGCGTGGTCGTGCCGGAGAGGACACCGGCTGTCGAAAGCGAGAAGCCGGTAGGCAACGTCGAGGCCGTGGTGAAGGTGGCCGAGACATGCGCGCCGCTCTGCGAGAAATTCTGGCTGAACGGCGTCCCGGCTGTGCCGGTGGTGACGCCCGGGTTCGTGACCGTGATGGTCTGGCAGTTGATGGTCAGGTTGTATGTCGCGCCGGTGCCGGTGCAGCCGTTCGAGTCGGTGACCGTGACGACGATCGAGAACGGTCCTTTGACCGTGGGTGTGCCGGAGAGGACGCCCGCGGTGGAGAGCGAGAGACCCGCCGGCAGCGCGCTGGCCGTGGTGAACGTCGCTGTCCCGTGCGCGGCAGTCTGCGTGAAGGTCTGGCTGAACGGCGCGTCAACCGTGCCGGTAGTGACGCCCGGGTTGGTAACGGTGATGGTCTGGCAGTTGATGGTCAGCGTGTAGGGCGAGCTTCCGGAGCAGCCGTTGGTATCGGTGGCTGTGACCGTAATCGGGAAAGATCCCGTGACGGTCGGCGTACCGGCGAGGACGCCGGTCGCGCTGTTGAGTGTGATCCCAGCCGGCAGCGCGCCGGTCTCGCTCCACGTCACGGTGCCGAGGATGCCGGTCTTGGTGAAGGTCTGGCTGAAGGCGGCGTCGACCGTGCCGGTGTTGACACCCGGGTTGGTGACCGTGATGGTCTGGCAGTTGATCGTCAGCGTGTAGGTCGCGCCGGTGCCGGTGCAGCCGTTCTGGTCGGTCGCTGTGACTGTGATCGGGAACGAACCGACGGCGTTGGTCGTGCCGGCGAGAGCGCCTGTGGCGGAGTTGAGGGTGATGCCGGCCGGCAGTGCGCCGGTCTCGCTCCAGGTGATCGTCCCCTGCCCGCCGGCCTGCGTGAAGGTCTGGCTGAACGCCACGCCAGCGGTGCCGCTGTTAATGCCCGGGTTGGTGACGGTGATGGTCGGGCAAGTCACGGTCAGCGTGTAGCCGGAGCTGACGCCCGTGCAGCCGTTGCCGTCGGTGACCGTGACCACGATCGGGAAGCTTCCGCCCTGCGTCGGCGTGCCCGTGAGCACTCCGGCCGTGGTCAGGCTTACTCCCGTTGGGAGCGTCGAGGCGGTCGTGAAGGTCGCGCCGCCGATGGAGCCCGACTGCGTGAACGTGAAGTTCGCCGGCGGCAGCAGCGTTCCTGCCGCGATGCTCGACGAGCTGGGGTTGCTGACCGTGATGGTCTGGCAGCTGATGATGAGCGTGTACGTCGCGCTCGTCCCGGTGCAGCCATTCGAGTCGGTGACCGTGACCACGATCGGGAAGCTTTGGTGCTGGTTGGTCGTGCCGGAAAGGACGCCCGCTGTCGATAGTGAGAAGCCGCTCGGCAGCGTGCTCGCCGTCGTGAAGGTAGCCGTCCCGTGCGCGCCGGTCTGCGTGAACGTCTGGCTGAACGGAACCGCAACGGTACCGGTGTTGACTCCGGGGTTGGTCACGGTGATCGTCTGACAGTTAATGACCAGGTTGTAGCTCGCGCTGACGCCGGTGCAGCCGTTGCCGTCCGTCACTTTGACCGTGATCGGGAAGCTGCCGTTGACGGTCGGCGTGCCACTGAGCAGACCAGCTGCCGAAAGCGTCAGGCCGGCCGGTAGCGAACCGCTGTTGAGCGAGAACGTCGCCCCGCCGATCGCCCCGCTCTGCGTGAACGTCTGGGTAAACGCAGCGTCGACCGTACCGGTTGTGGTGCCTGGGTTGGTGACGGTGATGGTCTGACAACCGATGACGAGCGTGTACGTCGCGCCGATGCCGGTGCAGCCGTTGCCGTCGGTCACCTTGACCGTGATCGGGAAGTTGCCGACGACGGTCGGCGTACCGGACAGCACACCGGCCGTCGAGAGCGTCAGACCCGTTGGCAGGCTGCCGCTGTTGAGCGAGAACGTCGCCCCGCCGATTGCTGCCGACTGCGAGAAGCTCTGGCTGAACGGCGTGCCGGCGGTTCCGGTCGTCGTGCCGGGGTTCGTGACGGTGATGGTCTGGCAGTTGATGACGAGGTTGTAGGTCGCGCCGGTGCCGGTGCAGCCGTTGCCGTCGGTGACGGTGACGACGATCGGGAACGGGCCGGTCTGCGTCGGTGTACCACTGAGCACTCCGGCGGCGGAAAGCGTCAAGCCGGTGGGGAGCGTCGACGCGGTCGTGAACGTCGCACCGCCGATCGCGCCTGTCTGCGTGAATGTCTGGCTGAATGCAGCGCCCGCCGTTCCGGTCGTTGTGCCCGGGTTGGACACCGTGATGGTCTGGCAGTTGATGACGAGGTTGTAGCTCGCTCCGATGCCCGTGCAGCCGTTGCTGTCGGTGACCAGGACGGTGATCGGGAACGGGCCGGTCTGCGTCGGCGTGCCGCTGAGCAGGCCAGCGGCCGAAAGCGTCAGACCCGCCGGCAACGTGCCGCTGTTGATCGAGAACGTCGCCGTACCGGCAGCATTGCTCTGGGTGAAGGTCTGGCTGAACGCCGTACCAGCAACGCCCGTCGTCGTGGCCGGATTCGTGACTGTGATGACCTGGCAGTTGATGACGAGGTTATAGGTTGCGCCGATGCCGGTGCAGCCGTTGCCATCCGTCACCTTGACTGTGATCGGGAACGAACCGAACTGCGTCGTCGTCCCGCTCAGCGTTCCGTTGGCGGCCAGCGTGAAGCCGCTCGGCAGCGTGCCGCTGTTGAGCGAGAACGTCGATCCGCCCACCGCACCCGACTGCGTGAAGTTCTGGCTGAATGCCGCGTTGACCGTGCCGCTGGTCGTGGCGGGATTGGTGACCGTGATGGTCTGGCAGGCGATGACGATCGTGTAGGTCGCACCGATCCCAGTGCAGCCGTTCGCATCCGTCACCTTGACCGTGATCGGGAACGAGCCGGTCTGCGTCGGCGTGCCGCTGAGCGTTCCGTTCGCGGCGAGCGTGAGGCCGGCCGGAAGGGTTCCGCTGTTGAGCGAGAACGTCGTCGCACCGATGGCGTTCGACTGCGTGAATGTCTTGTTGAACGCTGCCGACACCGTTCCCGCACCCGAGGCTGGGTTAGTGACGGTGATGGTCTGGCAGGCGATGGTGAGCGTGTACGTGGCGCCATTGCCAAAGCAGCCGTTCGCGTCCGTCGCCTTGACCACGATCGGGAACGCGCCTGTCTGCGTCGGCGTGCCGGACAGAACACCTGCCGCCGACAGCGTCAGACCGGCCGGCAGTGTGCTGGCCGTCGTGAACGTCGTCGCGCCGATCGTGTTGCTCGCCGTAAACGTCTGACTGAACGCGCTGCTTGCGGTGCCGGTCGTCGTCGCCGGGTTCGTCACTGTGATGGTCTGGCAACCGATGACGAGCGTGTAGGTCGGTCCGACTCCGCCGCATCCCTGACCGTCGATCACCTTGACCGTGATTGGGAACGAGCCCGTCTGCGTCGGCGTACCGGAGAGCACACCGGCGGCCGACAACGTCAGTCCCGTCGGGAGCGTGCCGCTGTTGAGCGAGAACGTCGCGCCGCTGATGGCGCCACTCTGCGTGAACGTCTGGCTGAAGGCGATGTTCGCCGTGCCCGTCGACGTCGCCGGGTTCGTCACCGTCACCGTGTGGCAGGCGATGACGAGGTTATAGGTCGGGCTGATGCCGGCGCAGCCGCTGGCGTCGGTCGCCTTCACCGTGATCGGGAATGAGCCGCTCTGCGTCGGCGTCCCCGAGAGCACTCCGCCCGCCGATAGCGTCAGGCCCGACGGCAGCACTCCGGTATTGAGCGAGAACGTCACCGTTCCCACCCCGCCCGACTGCGTGAACGTCTGGCTGAATGCGGTGCCGGCGGTCCCCGTCGAGATCACGGGGTTGGTGACAGTCACGCCACCACACACCACCGTCAGCGTGAAGTTCTGCGACGTGTGATGCGGCTTGTTCTTGTCCGCGGTGAAGACCATCGCATACGTCCCGACCGTGTTCGCGCCGGGCGTCCCTGCCAGCGTTCCCGTCCCGTCGCCGTTGTCGGTGAACGTGATCCCGGCCGGGAAGTCTCCAACGACCGTCAGTGCAGGCGTCGGCTTGCCCGTCACCGTCACCACGAACGTGTTCGGCACCCCCTCGGTGAACGTCGTGTGGTCGGGGCTCGTGAATGTGTACGGATGCGATCCCGGAAGATCGATCGTCACCGTGGCGATATTCGAGGGGAGCGTGCCCTGCGCGATGTAGTGGAACTGATCCTGCTGCGCGAGCGAGCCGTCGTGCGTGTACGTGAACCCGCCATTCGCGTTGAGGGTCAGCGTTCCGTGCTGCGGGCTGTCCACGAGCACGGCCGTGATGGGCTGCCCGTTCGGATTATCGTTATTAAGGACGCCCAGCGTTGCCACCGTCAGCGTGCTGCCCAGCGTGGTCAGCGCGTAGTTGTCGTCATGCGCCGTCGGAGCGCCGATGTTCGTGTGAATCTGAATGTTGAAGAAGAGATCGTGACGGCTGGCGAAGACCGAGCTGCTGATGAACCGCCAGACCGGTGACGTTTCCGTCCCGTTCGCGAGCGGTGGCACACCCGCCCAGTCCAAGCTGTCTCCATTCAGTGTGATCGCACGCAGCCCGGTCGACACCGCCCGGTCACGTGCCGCATGCGTCAGTACGATGTCGCCGCCGCCCCATGACCAGGGGGAGAGCTGCGCATCCGACGACAGCCCGCTCGTCGCCGTAAATACGAAGCGCGGCGTGCCGACGTTGTCCCACGTAATGACGTCCGTTCCCAGGTGCGTCTCGATCGTCAGGTCGCCGGAAGGGGAAACACCGACGTTCCATCCACTATCCACCGCCACCGGTGCGCTGAAGACGCCACCCGCGCACGTTTGCCGGGTTACTCCCGTAACCGTGCCCACCCCACCCGTTACCGAACCGCTCGTGGTCAGGATCGTGTCGATACCGCTGACGATCCCCCCAACCGTGGTCACGTTGCAGCCGGTGCCTCGATTGTTGTCGACGTCGATCAACGCCTTCACATCGAACGTCGCTGCCGAAGCGAGCAGCGGAAAGGCAAGAGCAAGGCTACTAAGCAGCGTGCGGAGCGCAGTGCGAGACGTGATCATCGTTGGCTAATCCTTTGACTAGTGGTCAGCAGAGCGTAGCCAGGCGGCAGGGGCAGAACTCCCCAGCGTCTGGAAGTGGATTTGGACAGGCGAATGATACCAGCTACTTTCCGGACGTAAGATATTTTATTTAGTGAAGCGAACGACAAATGGATGTGAATGAGGCTGCACGATCACCCCACGGAAATCGCCTCATCGTCATAAGATCCACCGTGCATCCCCCCAATGCCGGACAAGCCCGAGCCGCTTCAACTCGTCGGCCGACGCAACGACGCATCTCCCGTCGAGCAGGAGTTGCGGCGACTTCGCGGCGAGATCGAGGCGCGGAACCGGCAGGAGACTGCGATCGCGGAGCTCGGTCAGGCCGCCCTCACCGGCGTCGATCCACGCATCCTCCTCGGCCAGGCCTGCGCGCTCGTGGAGACCACGCTGGCCGTCGATCACGTACGCGCGCTGGCGATCACGCGCGGCATCGTCAGCGTCGAAGCGTCGATCGGTTCGAATGCGACCTTCCTGCGCTGTGATCTGGACGACGAGGAGAACGAATCGATCGCGGTCTACATCACGCTGGCGGGGGAACCGGTCGTCTTCGATGACCTCGAGAACGAGACCCGCTTCAAGTCGTCGCACCTCCATCATTTTCACGACGTAAGTGCAGGCGCCGGCGTCGTGATTCCGACCGCATCGGGAGTCTTCGGAGTCATGCTGGTCTACTCGAGCCGGCCACGCACCTTCCTGGAGTACGAGCTGGCCTTTCTAAAATCCGCAGCGAACCTGCTCGGCGAGGCGGTCGAACGATCCCGTACGGAAGATGCCTTGCGCAAGTCGGAGTCGCGCCTCAAGCAGCTGATCGCGTCTACGCTCGACGCCGTCTTCAGCATCGATCGCCAGGGGCTCGTCATCGAATGGAACCCGCAGGCCGAGGCGACATTCGGACTGCTGGCGTGGGAGGTGATCGGAGAGCCGCTGCCGCGTGACGTCATCGGTCCGCAGCTCTCAAGAATCTTCGATGCGCTCTTCGCCCCCGGCGGTCGCCCCACCAAAGGACGGATCGAGACGACCGCGCGGCGACTGAACGGCGAGGATTTCCCGATCGAGGTGACGATCGAGCCTGTGGGCAGCGGCGAGGATCTGACGTTCACGGCGTTCCTGCGAGACATCTCGGAGCGCAACCGGGCCCGCGCCGAACTCGAGAAGCGTGAGCAGCGTTTCCGTGCACTCGTCGAAAAGAGCTGGAGCGGCGTGGCCCTGCTCGACGAGCACCTCGCCTTCAGCTACAGCGGCGCCTCGACGGAGCGCCTCCTTGGCTACGGTGAGACGGATCTTGTCGGAACGAGCTTCCTCTCCTACGTGCATCCGCGCGAACGCGAGGCGGTCCGCGAGACACTCGGCGCACTCGCCAAAGGAACGGGACACGAGTCTCAGTCCGAGCTGCGCTTCCGCCACAGCAACGGGAGCTGGATGTGGCTCGAGGCCTTCGCGCAGAACATGCTGCACGACGCGAGCGTCAGCGCCATCGTCCTCAACTACCGCGACGTCACGCAGCGCAAGGCCACTGAAAAACAGCTCGAGTATCAGGCGTACTACGACACGCTCACCGGACTGCCGAACCGGCTCCTCTTCCGCGATCGCGTCGTCAACGCCATCGCGCACGCGCGACGCAACCGGCGCGGCATCGCGGTGATGTACCTCGACCTCGACCACTTCAAACTCGTCAACGACAGCCTCGGTCATTCCCTCGGCGACGCATTGCTGGCCGAAGTCGGAACCCGACTGCAAGGTTGCGTGCGGGCCTCGGACACGATCTCGCGCCTCGGCGGCGACGAGTTCACGATCCTGCTCATGGACACATCGAGCCAGGAAGTGATCGCCGCCGTGGCGCGCAAGATCCTGCAGTCGCTGTCCCATCCGTTTCGCGTGGGAGGCCACGAGCTGTTCGTCACGGCATCGATCGGTATCAGTACGTTCCCCGGTGACGGCGACGAAGTGGAGACGCTGCTGAAATCGGCCGACAGCGCCATGTACCGGGCCAAGGAGCTCGGCAGGAATCAGGCACAGATGTTCATGGCCAGCATGAACGAGCGGTACGGACGCCGCCTCGCGCTCGAGCAGAGCCTGCACCACGCGCTCGAGCGCGAGGAGCTGGTCGTTCACTACCAGCCGATCTTCGACCGCAACCGCAAGAAGATCGTCTCGCTCGAGGCACTGGTGCGCTGGCAGCATCCGACGCGGGGGCTCGTCCCTCCCGCGGATTTCATCGGGCTGGCGGAAGAGACGGGGCTCGTGGTTCCGATCGGCGAGTGGGTGCTGCGCCAGGTGTGCCGTGACTTGCGCACATGGCGTGAGAACGGGCTTCCGTCATTACGAATCGGAGTGAACATCTCTGCGCCGCAGTTTCAGCAGATCAGCTTCCCAAAAGTCGTGGCCAGCATCATGAGTGAGTTCTCGTGTGATCCGGCCGGCCTCGAGTTCGAGATCACCGAGACGGTCGCGGTACAGAACATCGACGTCACCATGAACACGATGCGTGAGCTGAAGGAGCTGGGGATCCGCATCGCCATCGACGACTTCGGCACCGGGCAGTCGTCGCTCGTCTATCTCAAGCGATTCCCCATCGACACCGTGAAGATCGACCGCGCTTTCGTGCGCGAGGTGACGACGGACGAGTCGGCCGCAGCCATCGTGTCGTACGTGATCAACCTCGCCCACACTCTCCGCTTGTCCGTCGTTGCGGAAGGCGTGGAGACGGAAGAGCAGTGGTCGTTCCTGAAGCTGAACGCGTGCGATCAGATGCAGGGCTTTCTCTTCAGCCACCCGCTGCCGGCGGACGAAGTCGAAGCGTTCGTGCGGGAGGAACTGGCGAAGTACACCTCGGGGGAACGGCCGAGGCCGTGATTCGGGGTCTCGGGGTTGGGGGGTTGTGGGGTTGGGCGCATCCCTGAAATGACGGTTGGCTTTTTGATCGAGCAACCCTCGCCCCGCGAACGCGGGGAGAGGGAGACACGAAGCGAAGCGGAGTGCGGGTGAGGGGCGTCACCAGCACGAGAATCTCAGCCCCCTCATCCGGCCTTCGGCCACCTTCTCTCCCGCATCCGCGGGGGAGAAGGACCTCGCGATTTGCGGAGCCTTGTCAACGAGCCGCCCCCACCCTGCTCGATCGGATCTCCAACTGCTACACGGCTTACGGCACCTGGCAAACCTGGCACAACTTGGCAACCCGGCACCTGGAAACGAGACAACACGACAACACGACAACACGACAACTCGGCAACCTGGCAACCGCGCACCCCCGCAACCGGCAACCGGGGCAACCGGCAACCAACACCAGTTATCCTTCCCCACCATGCGCAAACTCGCGTTCACCGCCATCCTTCTCCTCGCAGCGTTCGCCGCGCGCGCTCAACAGCGCGATGACGCATTTCTCGATGAGCTCGACCGTGTCCACACCTTCAACACCGTAGCGATCTCTCCCGACGGGAGACACGTCGCCTGGTCCGTGCAAGGAATCGGAGTGACGACGGCGACGACCGCGGGGATGGATGTGCATCTCCTGCCCGGTGACGGCGACGACCATTTCCTGGCCTGGTCGACCGATTCGAAGGAGCTGGCCACGGTCAGCGACGGCGGGAAAAACCAGCGGCAGCTCTTCGTCACGCATGTCGGCGGCACGCCGGTCCGCGTCACCAACGTTCATGGATACCTGGCCGAGCCGCGCTGGTCGCCCGACGGCAAGTCGATCGCATTCCTCTTCATCGAGAATGCGAAGCGCGCCGCCGGTCCGCTAGTGGCGATGTCCCGCGCCGTCGGAGCGATCGAAGAGCAGATCGACGAACAGCGCATCGCCATCGTCGACGTCGCGACGAAGAAGGTGCGGATCGTGACCCCGCCCGACATGTACGTCTACCACTTCGACTGGTCGCCGGACGGCACGAAGCTCGTGACGACGGCCGCTTCCGGCTCCGGTGACAACAACTACTGGGTGGCGAAACTGCACGTCGTCGACATCGCCGCGGCGACGATGCATCCGATCGACACGCCGGAGCTCCAGATCGCGGAACCGCACTGGTCACCCGATGGCAAGTCGATCGCGTTCATCGAAGGGCTGATGAGCGACGAAGGCTCCACGGGAGGCGATCTCTTTCTCATCCCCGCCGCCGGCGGAACGGCGCGTAACCTCACGCCGGGCCTGAAGGCATCGGTCACCACGTTCGCCTGGACGTCGCCGGGGCAGATCACCTTCGGCGAAGATTGGGCCGGCGAGTCGGCGATCGTGCGCCTCGACACGGCGAGCGGCTCGATGGAGACGCTGTGGCATGGCGAGGAATTCGTCACGGCGCAGGACCTCATCGGAGCGTCCCTCGCGAGCGACGGCGTCACCTCCGCTGTTATCCGCAGCAGCTTCCGCAGCGCGCCGGACGTGTGGGCCGGACCGGTCGGCGCATGGAAACGCATTTCGACCACGAACGCGTCGATGCGCGCCACGTGGGGTGATGCCCGCTCGGTTCATTGGAAGAGCGACGGCTTCGACGTGCAGGGCTGGCTACTCGCTCCGGCGCAGGTCGACCCGGGACGCAAGTACCCTCTCATCGTCTGGATCCACGGCGGCCCCGCCTCGGCCTCGCTCGCGCGCTGGCCGGATCCCCGCGCCGCCACGCTCTCGCGGCACGGCTACTACGTCTTCTACCCGAATCCACGTGGAAGCTACGGGCAGGGTGAAGCATTCGCACGAGCGAACGTGAAGGACTTCGGCTACGGAGATCTGCGCGACGTGATGAGCGGTGTCGATGCCGCCACCGCATCCAATCCCATCGATATCAACCGCCTCGGCATCTGGGGCTGGAGCTATGGCGGCTACATGACGATGTGGACCGTGACGCAGACGCCGCGCTTTAAGGCCGCTGTCGCCGGTGCCGGCATCGCCAACTGGCAGAGCTACTACGGCGAGAACGACATCGACGCCTGGATGATCCCGTACTTCGGCGCATCGGTGTACGACGATCCGGCTGTCTACGCACGCAGCGCACCGATCACCTACATCAATCACGTGAAGACGCCGACACTCGTACTCGTCGGCGAGCGCGACGGCGAATGCCCTGCACCGCAGTCGTTCGAGTTCTGGCACGCGCTCAAGACCCTCGGCGTCGAGACGCAGCTCGTCGTCTACCCGGATGAGGGACACCGCTTCGCGAAAAAGGAACACGTGCGCGACGTCTCCCGCCGGCTGCTGGATTGGTTCGACAGGCACCTGCGTTAGGGCGAAGCATGAAACGGCTCCTCCTGGTTTTTCTCGCCAGCTAGGCGCGTGCGTTGTCTGGCCGCCACGTCCGGATCCGCTTCTTGATCTCGTCGCGGCCGGCGACTTCTCCGTTCAGGACCGAGCGCGTCAACGTGGCCAGCTCGGCCTCGTCGCCGCAGAACCGCAGCGCGATCAGCTGGCCTCGCGACAGCTCGCCGACCCGTCCCACCAGATCGGCCGGAAGGCAGCTTCGCAGACGGAGTGTCTCCTCGAGCACGATCAACCGGTTCTGAACAGTGAGGACCATGATCCGCGCCGCGAACGCGAGGCAGACCAGCGCTACCGCCACGACGACGTCCCACCATACGAGCCGCGCACCCCAGTGCCGCACGGCGTACACGATACGCACGATGACATTGATGACGAGGAGCGGAATCGAGACGAAATGAAACAGCGGGAAGAACCGGCGATGGGTCGCATACGTCTGCGTTGTGTCAGCCATGCGCGTAAGGTATCGCACATCAGGCACCGACATCGAACCCATCGCGCGAAGTGCGGAGACTCGCCGGCGAGACCGCCGTCGCCCCACTTCTTCTGCGCTCAGAAAACGTAGCGCGCGGTGGCGTGGACTTCCAGCAGCCGGGCGCTCAACCCCGGGCCGGGCTGGACCCGGAAGTGCTGGTTGATCTTCAGCCGCACTTCCCCGCGGTTCGCGCTCTCCGCCAGCACCTGGGGGAGGTCGGTGATCGTCACGCTCAGCGGGACTTCGCCCTGGTGCTCGTCGACGATCTCGCGGATCCTGCGCACCGTCGCTTCGGACATCCGCGGATACGGCACTTCCAGCGCGATCTCTTTCACCTTCTTATCGCGAATCCCTTCGAGCGGCACGATCTCCAGCGCGTTGAGCTCGGGAGTGATCGGAGACTCGTGGAACGCGGCAGCGTGCGATGCGAAGGACGTGTCCTCGTCGCCCGCAACCGGCGCGGCGTCGGGTACCGGCGCGTCCTCTTCTTCCGGCGGTGGCACCTCTTCCCGGACCGGCGCGGCGCCAAAGAGGCCGAGGTTGTCGCTACGGTCTCCGTATTTCTCGGCCTCGATCTCTTTCGGATCACGGTCGTCGACGTCGTCCTCGCTCACGTCGTAGCCGGAGACCTGTGCGTACTCCTCATCCGGCCGGTGCGCATTCTGCTCTGCGGACTGCAGCGCCGCGCTGCGCCCGGCCTGCATCCCACCGGTGTCTTTCACCGCCGCCGTGAGCAGGACGGCGATCCCGTTGTCGAGCCACTTTGTGTACTTCGAATAGAGATCGGAGAAGACCACGACCTCGACCGAGCCGCGCTGATCGTCGAGGATGAACTTCGCCATCAGCTTGCCCTCGTTCGGCCCCTTCTTGATCTTCGACTTCTTCAGTTGCGACACGATCCCGCCGATGTTGACCACTTCATCGATGTACTGATGCAGCGTGTCCGTCGTGGCGTTGGCGAAGAGGCGCAGCTCGTCGGTGTATTTGTTGAGCGGATGGCCGGTGATGTAGAAGCCGAGAGTCTCTTTCTCGAAGCGCAGCTTCTCGTCGTCGGGCCACTCGGCAGCGGCGAGAGTCCTGGCAGGCGAGGCCGCCGGCGCCACAGTGGGGCTGAGCATGCCGAACAGTGAATTCTGCCCCCTCTCCTTCTCTTCACGTGCGCGTTGCGCGGAGTCGGCGGTGTTCTCCAGCGTTTCAAACAGCACTCTGCGCGACGTGTTGAGAAAGTCGAACGAGCCCGACTTGATCAGCGCTTCGATCACCTTCTTGTTACAGGCACGGAGATCGACCGCCTCGCAGAAGTCGAGCAGCGACGTGTACCTCCCCTTCTTCTGCCGCGCTTCGAGGATGGACTCGATCGCGCTCTCGCCAACGCCTTTGACAGCACCGAGACCGAAGCGGATGTTCGGACCGACGACGGTAAAGGCGTAGTTGGACTCATTGATATCAGGCGGCAGGATCTTGATGCCCATCTGCGACGCCTCGGTAATGAACTTCACGACGAAGTCGGTGCGGTCCATTTCCGACGTCATCAACGCGGCCATGAAGTGGCGCGGGTGATGAACCTTCAGCCACGCGGTCTGATAGGCGACCAGCGCATACGCAACCGAGTGCGACTTGTTGAATCCGTAGCGCGCGAACGGCTCGATGTAATCGAAGATCTCGTTCGCTTTTTTCTTGTCGTATCCGTTTGCGGCGGCTCCGTCGACAAACTTGCCACGCTCGGAGGCCATGACCGCCGCGTCCTTCTTGCCCATCGCTTTTCGCAGCAGATCGGCGTGGCCGAGCGTGTAACCGGCCACGCGTTGCGCGATCTGCAGGATCTGCTCCTGGTAAACGATGACGCCGTGCGTCTCCTCGAGCAGCTCCTTCATCAGCGGCACGAGGTAGCGCGGCTTCTGCGCTCCGGTCTTGACCTTGACGTAAACGTCGACCATGCCGGCATCGAGAGCGCCAGGCCGGTAGAGGGCGTTGAGCGCCGCCAGATCCTCGAACTGCGTGGGCCGGGACTTCCGCAGGACATCCACCATCCCGCCCGATTCAAACTGGAACACGCCCTTGGTCCGGCCTTCCTGGAAGAGCCGGAACACCTCGGGATCATCGAGCGGGAGGTTCTCGATCTCGATCGAAACACCATCGACGGATTTCGCCGACTTGATGGCGTCGTCGATCACGGTCAGCGTGCGCAGGCCGAGAAAATCCATCTTGAGAAGACCCATCTTCTCGACGATGCGCATGTCGTACTGCGTGACGATTTCATCGCGGTTCGTACGATAGAGCGGGACGTAGTTCGTGACCGGCTCCGGCGTGATGACGACACCGGCGGCGTGCATGCCGGCGTGCCGCGACAGGCCTTCCAGTCGCGAGCCGATCTCGATGATGCGCTCGACCTCGTGATCGTTCTTCATCGCCTCGATCAACGCGGGCGAGTCTTTGGCGGCGCTGAGCAGCGTGACATCGGGGCCGGCCGGAATGGTCTTGGCCACTTTGTCGACGAGTCCGTACGGAAGTCCCAGGACGCGACCGACGTCGCGGACGACGGACTTAGCGGCCATCGTTCCGAAGGTGATGATCTGCGCGACCTTGTCCGCGCCGTACTTGCGGCGGACATACTCGATGACTTCGCCGCGGCGGTTCATGCAGAAGTCGATGTCGATATCCGGCATCGAGATGCGCTCGGGGTTCAGGAAGCGCTCGAAGAGGAGGTCGTAGTCGAGCGGATCGATGTCGGTGATTCCCATCGAATAGGCGACCAGTGAGCCAGCGCCTGATCCGCGGCCCGGTCCGACCGGAATACCGTGGTCTTTCGCGTATTTGATGAAGTCCCAGACCACGAGGAAGTACCCGGGGAAGCCCATCGTCTTGATGATGTCGATCTCAGTCTGCAGACGGTCGTGGTACTCCTGCGGCTCGTGCTTTTTCTTCTTCGCTGCGAAGAGCGGCGCGGCCGCCTTGAGCCGGCGCTCCAGCCCCGCCCGTGCGATCTCGGTAAAATATCCAGCCAGATCTTTTCCCTCGGGTACGGGGAAGTTCGGCAGGTGATAGCCCTCGACATCGAGCGAGACGTTGCATCGCTCCGCGATCTTCCCCGTGTTGTCGAGCGCCTCTCCATAGCCGCTGAAGATGCGGCGCATCTCGTCGGGACTCTTGACGTAGAAATCGTCGCTGTAGAACTTCATCCGCTTCTCGTCGCCGAGCGTCTTGCCGGTGCCGATGCAGAGCAGGACCTCGTGCGCAAAGGCATCGTCCTTCGAGAGGTAGTGCGAGTCGTTCGTGGCGACGAGACGGAGGCCGGTCTCCTCCCCCAGCCTGGCCATCATCGGTACGATTTTCTGCTGGTCGGGGATGCCGTGGTCCTGGATCTCGAGGAAAAAGTTGTCGGCGCCGAGGATCTCTTTGTACTGCAGGGCGGCGTCTTTGGCTTTGGTGAGGTTGCCTCCGGCCAGGCTCTGCGACACTTCGCCCTTCAGGCACGACGAGAGGACGATCAACCCTTCGCGATGCTCGCGCAACAGTTCCTTGTCGATCCGTGGCTTGTAGTAGAAACCCTCGGTGTATCCCGCGGAGACGAGCTTGACGAGGTTCTTGTAACCCTCATTGTTTGCGGCCAGGACAATGAGGTGATTGTTCGCGCCGGCGTCCGCCTGACCATCCTCGACGCCGGCCTTGTCGAAGCGTGAGCCGTAGGCGACGTACATCTCGCAGCCGATGATCGGCTTCACCTGCTCCTTCTTCATGGCGTTGTAGAACTCGACCGCGCCGAACATGTTGCCGTGGTCGGTGATGGCGCAGGCGGCCATGCCCAGCTTCGCCACTCGTTTGGCCAGCTCGTCGGGGCGGCTGGCGCCGTCGAGAAGTGAGTACTCGGTGTGAAGGTGAAGGTGAGCGAAGGACATCAGGTCTCGAACAGAGCGATGCGTGCGACGGCGCACATTCTACCCGACGGTTTCTGGCACGACTCGCTCATTCCGTCGTACGCTTTGTCGTCCCGAAGAGAGCCAGGAGGAAGAGCCCGATGAAGCAGATGATGAAGCCGATTGTGATGGCCGCAGTACTTCTGGCCGGTGCATGGGCCGGCTCGGACGCCGGCGTGATGGCGTCGTCCTCATCTCTGAACGCGGTCCCTGTCGCGGGCTCGGATATCGCGGCGATCCTCATGACCGCACACCAGGGAGAGATCGACGCCGGACATCTGGCCACGGCTAAGGCGGTTTCCCCCGCAGTGCGCAGCTTTGCGGGAATGATGGTGCGCGATCACGGGTATGCGCTCAGCAATGCCAGGGCGTTCTTCGCGAACTCCGGCGTCGGCCCCAACAACGGAAACCGGACCGCGACCGCGCTGCAGGACCTCAGCAGCCGCACGCGCAGGAACCTGAGTCTGTACTCCGGATCCGCGTTCGACCGCACGTACATGCAGACGCAGGTCGACATGCATGGGTGGTTGCTGAACCAGATCGACTCCACGCTGATGCCGTCGGCACGTGGCGAGATGCGGGAACTGCTCGCCGGTCAGCGCGAGGCGGTGGCTGCTCATCTCGAGGAAGCACGGACGATCCTGGCAGGGCTGAAGGAGTAGGGTCCGCGGGTCTCGTCGCAAGCCGAAACCGCGCAGCCGCATTGGTCCATCTTTGAACGTTGATCCGGCGTTGGTACCGGGTCAGGATCGTTCGTCGTGCGTGCGGAGGAAACGCCTCGGCGTGGGCTGTGATCGCAAACGAACTCCCCACGGGCGCCGCGAGACTTGGCAACCAGGAGACGGCGCGACCTTATAAACCGCGCCACCGCATCACGGCATCGCCGTTCCCCAGTAGTACTGATCGAAGAACGGTTTCCAGTCCTGCTTCGTCATGAACGTGAGAAGGCCCGACACATCCGCGGTCGTCCCGAACTTTCCCTGGAACGACTTCGTGTACGACTTGAGGAACGTCAGGAACGTTTCGTCGCCGAGCTTCTTGTGAATGGCGGCGAGCAGGATCGGACCCTTGTTGTAGAGGAGCTGCGTCCTGGCGGCGCCTGCCATCGAACGATCGCCGCCGATTCGGTTGGCATAGGCGATTGGAGCGATGGCGGACGCCTGGACCGCCTGGGCGCGCCATCGCTTGACCAGGCGGTTGAAGACGGCTTCACCCTTGAATTTCTTCAGGAGCAGCGCCGCGGAGTATTCGGCAAATGTCTCGGTCAGCCACTGCTCCTCCGGGCTGGGCATCTTCACCGCCGAGCCCCAGTACTGGTGCGCGATCTCGTGCGCAATGCGTTCGTTGATCCCCTGCGAGAAGACCTGTTCGGCGGAGAGGAAGTCTTCATCCGCCGGTGGCTTGATCGGATTGAATGCTTCGTTGGTGATGAACATGGTGCCGTCCGGTGCCTGGCCGTAGCCGTAGGTGTTCACCTGAATGATGTTGAACTCCTTCCAGGGGAACGGACCGAGGAAGAACTCGTAGTAGTCGATGAAGGCGTAGGCGAGATCGGTGAGCGTCTTCGAGGCGCGATCGTTCGGCATTCCGTAGCTGGCCACGCGGATGATGCGGTCGTTCCGTTTCTCCTCGACGATGTGGTATTTGCCGCCTTCAATGATCGGAAACGTGATGGGCTTTTCTACGATGTTTTCGACGACGTTGTAGTCACCCTCTTCCCGGCGGCTGACAGTCGTCCCCTGAGCGATGGGAATGAAAGGTTTCTTCAACTTCACCACCGAATGAACGGTGAAGTAGTTCCCGGCCCATGTGCGTGCGCTCGGGTACCAGGGAAAGTTGACGAGCTGCCAGGCGTTGTCGCCTTCCTCCCGGACGAGGAAATCGCCGTCGATCACGAATTTCAGCTTGAAGGGCTGAGTGGCCGGCGCCGGCACGACGACGAGAAGGTTATCGACCTCGTGCAGAAAAGAGAGGCTCCTCCCCTGCTCGTCCGTGATGGACACGACGTGCACCCGGCGCGCCGGCTTGTTGCTGACCACAATGAAGTCAGAGCTGAGGTTGAAGCGGAAGACTCGCTGGCCAGCCAGTCTGGGAGCGATCGTCTCCGTCATCTCCAGTTTCACGTTGTCGTTTTCCGCGGAGAGCGTGTAGTCGAGCGCAGTAATCGTGAACGGCGGTCTTGCATAGGCGCGAACGTCCCGGCCGATCGGCTGTGCCGAGAGCGAGGTCGGAAGCAGATACGAACCGATCGTCTTGTCGGAGACGTAGCTGTTCCATGGATGCACGGACATCAGCAACTCTTCCTGCTGATCCGCGGCGTCGTACTGGTAGACGAGTTTGTCCTTTGGTGTGACGATCTCGATGTACGCGGCCGTCCCCGGAAGTCCGAGCAGACGCCCAGCGATCAGGTGACGGCCCGGGTCGATACGCGCGTGGTCGAACGTCTCCTGGTGTGCTCGGAGGTCATCGGCGAGCGGCGATCCGGCGGCAGTCGCGCCAAGCTCGGGAGCGGGGGCGCCGGCCATCATCACGAGCACTTCGGAGACATCTTCGCTGATCGTCGCGCCGGAGAGCATGGCGTGGGAGTCCGTCTTCACATTCCGCGTCACCACCGGCATCTCGGTCGCCTCGGCGGTGTATTCGAAACGGCCCGAACCCTTGAAGAAGAGGCCAACCGGTTGCCCGGCTGCAGTGAGCGTCGCGGCGGAGCCGGTAGCGAGCGTGAGCCGGAAATGGCCCACGGAAAGAGGGACGTTCGTGACGGCCATGGGCGCGCCGAGCAAGGGCGTGCGCAAGGCGCGCAACAGCTCCGCGTCTGTGGCACCGAAGGCCGAGAACGCACACAAGGCCGCGAGCGCGGCAAGGAGACGAGCGATCATTTGAGGCTCCTGAAAGGGATGGCTGGATGTAGTCTACGAGTCGAAGGCCACGCCGCCGAGCGGGCGCGACGTGCGATCCACACGCGTGTCGAGCAACTCACGGAGATTCGTCATCTCGATGAACATGTGCCTGTGCCGGATGCAGTGTACGGCGATGGCGAAGAAGAGCACCGCGACCACTCCGAAATACACCGACGCCGCGGGAGACGCGGACGGCAACGGAGCCAGCCGGGTCGAAACGAACAGTTCCTGCGCCAGGATCAGGCAGTAGAGCGGAAACGGGAAGAAGACCAGCGCGGAGAGCACGCGGCTGGCCTGCACGGAAAAATAGGGACGCAGCGCCAGGAACGTGAGCGAGACAAAGCAACCGAGCATCATCACGGCCGCGAAATGGAGCTGCCCGAGCTCTCCGTAGCCAATCCCGTGGCGCGCCAGCATGAGCATGCGCGTCTGTAGCAGCAGGGTCCATGCGAGCGACACAACTGCCGCCGACGTCGAGAGCATCGCGAAGAGTGCTCCGAAGACGTTTCGTGCCGCCAGCAACGCCGCCATCCGCACGAGGATCGCTGCCGAGGCCAGGCCGGCGATCAGCGCAACGACGATGGCCCATCCCGCGACCGGCGAGGCAACCGCTCCATGGATTGCCACGAATGCCAGCGGTGCTCCTTCCATCTGGGACACCAGCCCCGCCGCGGCACAGAGTGCGACGAAGAGACAGAAGCCGGTGCCAGCGTAGAAGAAAACCTTCGGCATGACAGCACCTAGGGTAGCAGTTTCGGGTACCGGCTGCCGGTACCACCCAGGATCACTTCGACGGCTGAGTCCCCTGGTCCGGTGCCCGGCCTTCCTTCAGCGAGATGATGTGATCGAGCCGGATGTCGACCGGACCGGCGCCGGCAACGAACCGCACGTACTCCGCACCGTCCGCCGTGTAGACATCGGCGATCGTTCCGTTCTCGCGCTGGGTCACGCCATCGAGATCGAACTCCAGCTCGACCTCCTGCTTGTGCATCGCTGCGGCCTCGAGCTCGTCGTGGTAGTCACACGACACTGGCTGATACGGCTGTTCGGTCATTTGCTCCCCTCCGGGCAATCCGGCGGTCAACAGCGCAAAGACCGTTCCAGTGCGCGGCGAACCTCGGCACCGAATGCGACGAAGAGCACCTGATCGATGGCATCGACGCGATCCACGATGCGCTGCGTTTCACGGATCGCGACCTCGGCGGCGGCATCGATCGGATAGCCGTAGACGCCGCAGCTGATGGCCGGAAAGGCGATCGTGCGCACTCCATTCTCCAACGCCACCTCGAGGCTGCGGCGATAGCAGGAGGCGAGCAGCTCCGGCTCGCCGTCGGTGCCTCCGTGCCAAACCGGTCCCACCGTATGGATGACGTGCCTGGCCGGGAGGAGGAACCCTGGTGTGATCTTCGCGTCACCGGTCCTGCATCCGCCGAGGAGCCGGCAGGCGGCGAGAAGGGCGGGGCCGGCGGCACGGTGAATCGCGCCATCGACTCCTCCCCCACCGAGGAGAGACGAATTCGCGGCGTTGACGATCGCATCGACCGCGAGCTTCGTGATGTCGCCATCGACGACCTCCAGCTGGGTCACTTCCCGCGGCCCAGTTTGATGACGCTGTCGAACTCCTTCTTCGTCACCGGTTGGATCGAAAGCCGCGAGCCTTTTTTCGTCACCACCATCTCCTCGAGGCCGCGCGTGGACTTCAGCGTCTCCAGCGACACGATGGAGGGGAATGTCTCGACGAAGCGGAGCTCAACCGAAACCCAGATCGGATTCTCCGCGGTCGCTTTCCCGTCGTAGTACTCGTGACCTTTCTTCAGCGCGAACGGGTCGGGGAAGGCCTCCCGGCTGATCTCGGCGACACCGGTCACACCGGACGGATCGGCATTGGAGGCGTAGAAGAGGACGCGGTCGCCGGCCTTCACGTCGTCGCGCATGTAGTTGCGAGCCTGATAGTTACGGACGCCCTCCCAGGTCGTGGTGCCATCCCGCTGCAGGCGTTCGATCGTATACGCCGAGGGCTCACACTTCATCAGCCAATAGTGCATCGGAGAATTGTAGAGCGTGGATTAGGCGACGGCTTCCTGAGGTTCTTGGTGGCCATGATCCTCCGTCGCCTCGTCTTCACCGCCGCCGCGTTTCTGATTCCCGCTGCCGTCGTTGCGCAGGAGCCTCCGTGCGCCACGAACTACCGCGTGGACGGCGCGTCCGCGGAGACCTTCGTCCTGACCGGCATGACTCCCCAGGAGGCAATCGAAACGCTGCCTGACCTGCTCATCGCCGCCGGTGTCACGATGGAGTGGACCCAGCCGGGGAAAGGCATCCTGAAAGCGGAAGGACTCGATGTCCTCGCGCAGAGTTCCGGCACGGCGACGAAGGTAACGTTTCGCGCGACGCCGCTCCTCGACAAGCCCGCGCTTTGCCGTTACGCCTCGCTCGTACCGCCGCCCGTCGCACCGGCCGTCAAGCCCGCACAGGATCCCAAACTCATCGCCCAGTTCAAAAACGACCTGCTGATGAAGCACGAGATCATCGAGCCGGGCCCGACGCGTGGGTTGAATCGCGCGGCGTTCAACTCCGAGAAGGATTTCCTCGATTTTACGATCGTCGCAGCCAGGACTCCGGCGTCCGGGAAGCGTGAGTACGACGTCTCGATGGTCCTGCCGCGGTACAACTGCGGCATCGCCAGCGAAGATCTCAATGACAGCGGAATGATCCTCAGCGGCAGTGGGCTCGTCACGCGCACGAAGCCCGCGCGTGTCGACGCCACGCTGAGATACACGCAGGACGCCGCGGCGTGGACTCTTTCCGAAGCGGTCATCACCCACATCGCGAGCACCAAGTAGCACCGACGTGCGCATCCTGCTCACCCTCCAGTACCTCGGCACGAAGTACGCCGGCTGGCAGTCGCAGACCAATGCGACCGCGATCCAGAACGTGATCGAGGTGGCGCTGGCGACCATGTTCGGCATGCCGATCCGCATCGAGGGCGCGGGGCGGACGGATGCGGGCGTCCACGCGCGCGCGCAGCGGGCGCATGCCGACATCCCGTTCCCCATCGAGCCGCGGGGTTTCCGCATGGGCCTCAACAACCTGCTGCCGCACGACATCCGCGTCGCCTCCGTCGAACCGGTTGCGGACACCTTTCACTGCCGCTTCGCCGCGACATCGAAGAGCTACGTCTACCGGATCTGGAACGACGAGATCGCCGACGTGTTCGCCGATGAGACGCACGCCCATGTACCGCAGCCGCTCGACGCGGCGCGCATGCTGGCTGCGGCAACCACGCTGATCGGCCGTCACGACTTTGCGCGCTTCACCGTGGCCGGCCCGGAAGTCAGCTCGACGGTGCGGACCATCGCGCGGCTCGATGTCCGCCGCGACGGACACGCGATCGAGATCCCGGTGACCGCCGACGGATTCCTGCGCTCCATGGTGCGCCGCATCGCCGGATCCCTGATCGAGATCGGACGGGGCAAGATGGAACCGGAGGCGCTATGGACCGAGGCACGATGGACGGCCCCGGCCAAAGGGCTGACCTTGTGGGGCGTGACGTACTGACCCTGCGGCCGTTCATGTTCCGGCGGCTTAGCTTTGCGATACCATCCAACGCTTCACATGATCGACCTCCGCAAACTCTCTGAACCGGGCTCGATCGAGGAGACGCTCCTCGAGCGCGTCGACTTCAAAAGGATGCCGCGGCACATCGCCGTGATCATGGATGGAAACGGGCGCTGGGCACGGGCACGCAACCTCCCGCGCGTCGAGGGGCATCGCGCCGGCATTACCGCGGTGCGTGAGATCGTCGAGACCGGCGCCCGGCTCGAGCTCGGCGTCATGACGCTCTATGCGTTCTCGGTCGAAAACTGGAAGCGTCCCCGCTACGAAGTGGCCACGCTGATGATGCTGCTCAAGGAATACCTGCGCAAAGAGCTGGCCACGCTGATGGATAACAACATCCGCTTCTCCGCCATCGGGCGCGTCGACGGCCTCGACCCGTCGGTACAGCGGGAGCTGAAGTACGCGGAGGACCAGACGGCAAAGAACACCGGACTGCTGTTCCAGATCGCCCTCAACTACGGAGGCCGGGCCGAGATCGTCGACACCGTCAACCGGATCATGGCCGTGCTGCGCGAGAGGGAGATGAGCGACGCCCAGATCGACGAGCAGTTCTTCGCCGATCATCTCTACACGGCGAACATCGAGGATCCTGACCTCCTGATCCGTACCAGCGGCGAGCTGCGCGTGTCGAACTTCCTGCTCTGGCAGATCGCTTACGCGGAGATCCACGTGACGAAAGTCCTCTGGCCCGACTTCCGCCGCCGGCACCTCTTCGAAGCCATCATCGACTTCCAGTCGCGCGACCGGCGCTACGGCGCGGTCGATGAGTCGGACGCACAGATGTTCATCGAGGCCGACAATCAACAGTCCTAGGTCCGGCGCGTGCGTCTTCCAATCAAGCCATGAAGCGTGAGCTGACCGCACTCATCGGCGCGCCGCTGGCCATCTGGATCGTCGGCTGGGCGCATCCGTATGTGTTCGACGGGGCCATCGCGCTCGTGGCCGCCCTGGCGCTCTACGAGTTTCTCGACCTCGGGCGCCACAAGGGCTATCACCTTCCCATCCCGCTCTGCATCGCGGTAATGCTGTTCATCGTGGCCGCATTCATCCTGGCGCCGATCTCCGTGGAGATGGGAGTGTTCGTGGCGCTGCTGGTCATCCCCGGGTACTACGTGATCTCCGGCGGCGATCTTGACGAAGCGCTCCCCTCGAGCGCCATCGCCGTGCTGGCCACGCTGTACGTCGGCATGCTGGGAGGATCGCTAATCCGGCTGCACGACGATTTTGCAGACGGCGCGAAGTTGGTCTTCTTCCTGCTGCTCGTCGTCTGGCTCGGTGACAGCGGTGCGTATTACTTCGGTCGCACGTTCGGCAAACACAAACTCTCGCCGCGCATCAGCCCGAAGAAGACCGTCGAGGGATTGATGGGCGGAGTCCTGGCCTCGGTGCTCACGGCAATCATCATCCACTACACGTTCTTCAGGAACTTTCCGCTGATGCACGCGATCATCGCGGGCGTCATCCTCTCGCTCGCGGGAGTTGTCGGCGATCTCGCGGAGTCGATGTGGAAGCGCTCCGCGGCCGTCAAAGACTCCGGGACCCTCCTGCCCGGCCATGGCGGATTTCTGGACCGTTTCGATTCGATTTTCTACACGACGCCGATTCTCTACGTGTACTGGTTTCTGATCCTGCACAACTTCCAGAGCTTCAGGATCATGTCGGCGTAGCGGCGCCCTCGAGCGAACGACCATCATGCGCAAGATCTCCATCCTGGGCTCAACCGGATCCGTCGGACGCTCGACGCTGGACGTCGTCGACGCCTTTCCGGAGGCGCTGCGCGTTGCCGGTCTGGCGGCCGGCGGAAACCTCGATCTGCTCGCGCAGCAGATCGAGCGTTACGCGCCGGAGATCGTCTCCGTGCGCAACCCCGATGACGTGGCGGCCTTGCGCACCCGCGTGACGCGGCGCGTGGAGATCGTCTGCGGCGAAGAAGGTGCCTGTGCGGTCGCGTCCTTTTCCGGTGCCGATGCCGTGATCGCCGCGATCGTGGGAGCCGCGGGAATCCCCCCCGTCTACGCCGCGCTGCAGGCAGGCAAGCGCGTCGGAATCGCCAACAAGGAAGTGCTCGTGGCCGCCGGCGACGTCATGACCCGCGCCGCCGCCGAGCATGGCGGCGAGATTCTCCCGGTGGACTCCGAGCACAATGCTGTGCACCAGGCCCTTCGCTGCGGACAGCACGCCGAGGTGCAGAGAATCGTCCTGACGGCATCGGGGGGACCGTTCCTGCGGCGCGATCTGGCCACATTCGGAGACGTCACGATCGCCGATGCTCTCGCCCATCCGACATGGAAGATGGGGAACAAGATCTCGATCGACTCCGCCACGATGATGAACAAGGGGCTGGAAGTCATCGAGGCGCATCACCTCTTCTCGATGCCGGCCGACGCGATCGACATCCTCATCCATCCGCAGTCCATCGTGCATTCGATGGTCGAGTACGTCGATGGCTCGTTCATCGCGCAGCTCTCGACCACGGACATGAAGTTCCCGATCCAGTACGCGCTCCTCTACCCCGAGCGGGTGGCCGCGCCGTTCGCGCGCCTCGACCTGGCGAAGATCCAGACGCTCGAGTTCTCGCTCGTCGATCCGCGTCGCTTTCCCGCGGTGGGACTGGCGTACGCGGCCTGCCGGGCGGGGGGCTCGATGCCCGCGGTACTCAACGCCGCCAACGAGATCGCCGTGGAACGTTTCCTGGCGGGGGAACTTCCGTTTACGGGAATCGTAGACATGGTGTCTCGTGTGCTCGACCGGCACGCCGGACGCGTCGCTCCGATCTCTTCCGTCAGCGACGCGCTGTCATGGGATCAATGGGCCCGGGAAGAAGCACTCGGAATTGATGTTGCAGTACGGCAGTGACCGGCGCACAGCGCTAAGCGATTCACCACGATTCCAATCATGCAAAACATTGCCATCAACTTCGTCGGGTTCATCATCGTTCTCGGCTTCCTCATCTTTGCCCACGAGTCCGGGCACTTCGTCGTCGCCAAACTGTTCCGCGTCCGGGTATTGGTCTATTCATTCGGCTTCGGCAAGCGACTGTTTGGTTTCCAGCGTGGCTCCACGGACTACCGCGTCTCCCTCATCCCCCTCGGCGGCTACGTCCGGATGGCTGGCGACACACCGGAAGAGAATCAGGCCGGCGCTCCCGACGAGTTCCTCTCCAAGCCGAAATGGCAGCGTTTCCTGATTCTGGTGGCCGGGCCATTTATGAATCTCGTGATCGCCGTGGCGTTCATGGTGATCATCTCGATGGTGGGGACCGAGTCGCTGATCGTCCGCCCGATCATCGGCGAGTTAACGCCTGGCAAGCCGGCCGCGCGCGCGGGACTCCTTCCGGGCGATCGCATTACGGCCATCAACGGCGAGACGATCAACGACTTCGATGACATGCGCCTTGCGATCGGGATGCACGCAGGAACGCCTCTGCGCGTCGACTACGTGCGCAACGGCAAGCCGCACACGACGACGATGACGCCGGAGAAGGAGAACAGCGAGTTCGGACCCGTCGGCAGGGCCGGGATCCGCCCCTATCTCGATTCGACGATCGGCCGCGTGCGGCCGGCCTCCCCCGCCGCGATCGCGGGGCTGCGCACAGGGGACCGAATCGTCGCCGTCAACGCGAAGCCCGTTTCGCAGCTCGCGGAGCTCGACGCCGCCTTCGACGCCGCCAGGGGTGCGCCCCTGGCGCTCGATGTCGCCCGCGGTCCGAGCCGCCTTCACACCACGCTCCCCGCGGCAAAGGTGGATCCCACAGACCCGTATCGAGGCTTCATTCCGCCGACCGAGGTTCACAAACTGTCGTTCTTTCCGGCCGTGAAAGAGAGCATCGAGCAGAACTGGAAGATGCTCCGCTACGCGTTCATCACGCTCGGCCGCCTGTTCCGCGCGGAAGGCAGCGTGAAGGAGCTCAGCGGACCGATCGACATCGCCCGGATCTCCGGAGAAATGCTTCGGCGCGGGTGGATGAACACCGTAGCGCTGATGGCCATGATCTCGCTGCAGCTCGGCATCATGAACCTGCTGCCGATTCCCGTCCTCGACGGCGGCCACATCATGATCCTGCTCATCGAAGGCGTCTCCCGCCGCGACCTCTCGCTACGCGTGAAGGAGCGGATCCAGCAGGTGGGCTTCGCCGTGCTGGCTGCGCTGATGATCGTCGTTCTCTACAACGACGTCGTGAAGAATGTTCTGTTGATGCGCAAGGGATAGCAACGCTCAGCCGTTGCGCAGCACAAAAAGCCGCAGCAGATCGAGCGCCGACTGCGTGGCGATGCGCTTGAACAGGCTGCGCTCCATCGGCCAGAGCAGCTTCCAGTGCCGATGCGTCTGCGCGCCGGCCACCGCGATGTGTACGGTGCCGGCCGGTTTCGCCTCCGTCCCCCCACCCGGCCCCGCGATGCCCGTGATACCGATGCCGTACGTGCTTCCGAAGCGTTCGCGCGCACCACGCGCCAGAGCGATGGCGACGGACTCGGAAACCTCTCCATGCTCGGCGATCAGAGCCGGGTCGACTCCCACCAGATCGATCTTGGCCGCGGCTGTGTAGCAGACGGCGCCGCCCAGAAAGTACGCCGAACTGCCCGGGACATCCGTGATGCGCGAGGCCAGCAGTCCCCCCGTACATGATTCGGCGGTGGCGACGCTCTCGCCGCGTGCCGCGAGGATGCGGCCGAGGACACCTTCGAGCACGTCCTCATCGGCGCCGAAGATCTTGTCTCCGAACAGCTCCCGAAGTTCTCGCTCGCGCGATGCGATCTCCGCGCTTGCTTCGGATTCCGATCCGTCCGAGGCGAGATGAAGCTCAGTCTGACCGCTCGTCGCCAGGATCGTCAGCGGCTCCGGATGCGCGGCGTAGTACGGCTTGAGCTTCTCTTCGACGCCCGACTCCGTCATTCCGGCGATCTTCAGCACGCGCCGGAACCGCGACTGTCCGCCTGTAATCGACGCCAGCCATGGTTTCAGATACGTGCCCACCATCCACTCCAGCTCGTGCGGCACGCCGGGAAAAACCCAGACGTGTTTGCCGTCCTGCTGGATGTGGAACCCCGGAGCCGTCCCGCGCTCATTCGGCAGCATGGTCTGACCGACGAAGACGTTCGCCTGCCGCTTGTTGACTTCGGGCATCGTCCAACCGCGTGCGGCGAAGCGCTTCTCGAGTCTCTCGATGATCGCGGTATCGACTTCCATCGTCAGCCCCAGCGCTTCGGCCAGAGCATCGCGTGTCATGTCGTCCTCGGTCGGCCCGAGACCACCCGAGGTGACCAGGATATCCGCGTGAGCGATCGAGTAACGGATTTCGTCGACGAGCTGGCTCTGCGTATCGCCGACCACGCTCTTGCGGACAACGCCGATGCCGAACGACTCGAATGCCGACGTCACTTTCAGCGAGTTGGTGTCGACCCGCGTCGGCCCGAGCATCTCGGAACCGATGGCGATGATGGAGGCGGTGATCGGAGCGGCGGCGGTCGTCATCGGGCAGCAGCGTATCGGGCAATCGAGCACGGTAGCAACCGGCTACACGCGACCACCCCCGAAGAGGCCGCCGGCACCACACCGCGACCAACCCGCCGGCGAGGCCTCCGGCGCCCCACGCGACCACCCGCCGACACCACACCGACAGCGCCGTTGGGACGGCTCGCGCAAGCCTCCATCGCGAGGGCCTTCGCCCCGCGCAGCGGGGAGAAGGTGGCCGAAGGCCGGATGAGGGCCTGGTCTTGCCCTGGTCTTGCCCGAGCCTGACCCCCGAGCCCTCGACCCGTCCCGCTACACCAGCTCTTCCTTCTCCTTCGAGAGCCCTTCCCATTTCGCATAGAGGAGTTCGACCATCGCCTTGAGGTCGGCATTCTGGGCCTGAATCTTCCGGCTCCGGTCTCCGTCGCGAAACACTTCCTCGGAACAGAGGAGGAGGTCATTGCGCTCGCGCTCCCGTTCAGCGGAGGCGATGCGCTCCTCGAGGTCGGCGATGTCCTCGTCGATTTTCTTCCGACGCTTGTCGCGCTTCTTCTGCTCGGACCGATCCGGCTTCTGCAAGGACCCGGAAGGCTGTGCAGCGACGGCAACCGATGTGGCGCCGGCGGACCTCTCCCGGCGGGCCCTCGGCGAAGACCGCGCCGGCGAGGCAGCCGGCGCCACACCCGGCAACGAGCCCGTCTTCAGCCGTTCCGCATAGTCGCTGTAGTTTCCGGCGAACACTCCCGCGGTCCCGTTCTCGACCAGGATGACGTGCTCGACGACGCGATCGATGAAATAGCGGTCGTGCGACACGACGATCAGCGCGCCCGTGAAACGTTCCAGCGCTTCCTCCAGCGCTTCGCGGGTGTAGACGTCGAGATGGTTCGTCGGCTCGTCGAGCAGCATGACGTTCCCGCCGCGGTAGATGATCTTCGCCAGCGCCAGGCGGCCCTTCTCGCCACCCGAGAGGTCGCGTGTTTTCTTGAAGACGTCATCGTCAAAGAAGGAGAACTGCGCGAGGTAGCGGCGCACCTCTTCTTCCGTCTGCGAGTGATCGAGGTTCCACACTTCGTCGATGACGTTTCCCTCTCGATTGAGGTCACCGAGGGTCTGGTCGTAGTAGCCGACCTGAACGTTGTGGCCGTACGTCACGGCGCCGTCCAGCGGCGGGATGCGGCCGGCGAAGGTCTTCAACAGCGTCGATTTCCCGGAGCCGTTGGGGCCGATGATGGCGTAGCGCTCGCCGCGACGGATCGTCATCGACAGGCCGTGCACGATCGCTTTCTCGCCGTACCCGGCCGTGACGTCGTCCGCGGTCATGGCGACGGCACCGGAACGCGGGCCGGCCTCGAGCTTGAAGTTCGCGAGCGTCTCGTCGGTCTCCGGGCGCTCCACTTCGTCCATCTTCGCCAGCATCTTGCGGCGCGACTTGGCCTGCTTCGTCTTCTGGCCGGCGATGTTGCGCCGGATGAAGTCCTGCGTCTTCTCCACTAGCTCCTGCTGCCGCTCGTAGTCGGCGGCCATCTTCTCCATGCGTTCCGTGCGCAGTTCCAGGAAGCGCTCGTAGTTACCCGAGTATTCGATCAGCCTGCCGTGTGCGAGCTCGACGATCTTTCCCACCGTGCGATTGAGAAACGTCCGATCGTGGGAGATCAGCAGATAGCTACCCTTGAAGGACTGCAGGAACTCTTCGAGGAACTCGATGCCGGCCAGGTCGAGATGGTTCGTGGGCTCATCGAGGAGGAGCAGGTCGACATCGGTCAGGAGGACGCGTGCGAGCATGGCCCGGTTCTGCTGGCCGCCGCTGAACGCGGCGATGGGACGCTCCCACTCACTCTTCGCAAACCCGACACCCGTGAGCACGCGCTCGACTTCGGCGTGCAGCGTGTAGCCATCGGCATGTTCGTAGTCGTGCTGGAGGACCGAGTATTTCTCTAGGAGCTTCTCGTGCTCAACGGCGCTCTTCGTGGCATCCGCAAGATCGTGCTCGATGGCGCGCATCTTCCGCTCGATCGCCAGAACGTCGGCAAACGCCGTCTCAACGTAGTCGAACAGCGTCATCCCTGGCTCCGCGTCGAGATGCTGGCCGACATGGCCGATGGTCAGGCCCGAGGAGCGGAGGATCTGGCCGTGATCCGGCTCTTCCTGTTTCAGGAGGAGCCGGAAGAGTGTGGTCTTACCTGCGCCGTTGCGACCGACCAATCCGACTTTTTCGCCTGGATTGTGCTGCCACGTCGCCCCTTTCACGATGTCGTGAGGGCCGTACGATTTTTCAATGTTGTCGAAGCGATAGAGCATGGGCGCTGCCGTCAACGCGGCAGCGGTCGCGCACCTTCCCGGCGGCGCGCTCGGCGATCATCCCGGGTGTGAAAGGGAAGACCGCACAGAACATCACCTTCGGCGCCGGCATCGTGTGGCATTGAATGCGTTATCCCGCGGGACGGGACGATCCGTCCCGCGGGATATCATCCGCCGATCCATGCATGAAGTTTCAGAGACCAGCGTGTGTCTGAACTGCGGAGCGGCGCTGACCGGCGGCTGGTGCGCGCAGTGCGGCCAGCGCGCGGCACCGGTGCGTCCGACGTTGCACGAGCTGCTGCACGAGGCAACTCACGAGCTTTCCCATGTCGACGGAAAGATGGTCCGAACCGCGGCGTTGCTCCTGTTCCGACCGGGTCAGTTGACGGCGGAGTTCCTGGCCGGGAAGCGCGTTCGCTCGGTCAGTCCGATCCGCCTCTATCTCCTATGCAGCCTGCTCTTCTTCGGCGTGGTCAGCATCGTTCCGACACGGCCGATGCACGTTTCGATCACCAAAGGTGGAGACGCGCAATTGATCAAGGCTGCGGATCGTGTGAACCGCGATCCGTCGCTCCTCGTGCACGCCTTCGAGTCCGCCTTTCCGAAGGCGATGTTTCTCCTGATGCCGCTCTTCGCGCTGATCGTCTTCGCGGTCTATTACCGCGCGGAGCGGATGTACGTACCTCATTTCTATTTTGCAGTTCACTACCACGCCTTCGCCTTCGTCCTGCTGGCCCTCTTTGAGGGCATCAGTCCGATCCACTCCCGCGCCACGGCGATCGTGAAGCTGTTGCTGATCCTCGGTCTCTACCCCTACCTGGCCATCGCGTTACGGCGCGTTTATGGCGGCGGCCGCTGGGTGACCGCTGCGAAGACGATCGCGATCCTGACGATCTACCTCACCATCGTCCTGCTGGTGATGGCAGGGATCGCCTACCTGACCCTGCGCCGGTTGTAACCAGCGTCTGCTACCCTTCCACTCATGCGCCTCGCCGTCAATATCGACCACATCGCCACGATCCGGGAAGCCCGCAAGAGTGATGAGCCGGATCCTGTTTCGGCAGCGGTGCTCTGCGAGCTGGCAGGCGCCCAGGGCATCACCGTCCATCTGCGTGGCGACCGGCGGCACATGCAGGACCGCGACGTTGAGATCCTGAAGCGCACCGTCTCCACACACCTCAACGTGGAGATGGCGGCGTCGCCGGAGATGATCCGTCTCGCGCAGACAGTGAAACCGCATCAGGTGACGCTCGTGCCCGAGCGCCGCGACGAGCTGACGACCGAGGGCGGGCTGGACGTCATGATCCACTCGGCAAATATCGACAAGACCATCCGCGAGTTGCGGGACTCGGGGATGGACGTCTCGATCTTCGTCGATCCCGACCTCGAGCAGTTGCGTCAATGCCAGAAACTGCGTGCGCCGAAAGTGGAGATCAACACCGGCAAATACGCCGAAGCGTGGAAGCGGGGTGGCAATTGGGCGGCGGAACTGGAGAAAGTGGCCACCGGCGCGAAGGCTGCGCGCAAGATGGGGATGACCGTGCTTGCGGGCCACGGACTGGACTATCGCAACATCGACGGCATCGCCGCGATCGCGGACATCGAGGAGCTGAACATCGGTCACTCGATCATCGCGCGCGCCGCTCTGGTCGGTCTGGAGCGCGCGGTCCGCGAGATGATCGCGCTGATGGAACGGCCGCGGCGCTGACGGCTCAACCGCTCTTCAGCAACGCCAGACCTTTCCGGATCCGCGCAGCCCGCCCCTTCTCCACCCCGGCCGAAAACCGCTCCGACTCATAGAGCGCGATGAGAGGCTCGAGGTCCGCCGCTGCTGCGGCTTGATCCTGGCGCAACTCCGCCAACGCGTTCTCCATCGTCATCGACGGACCGACCTCGATGCCGAGGGTGCGCAAGTGGGCGGAGAGGAGATCGAAGAGGGAGCGGGGGCGACGCGACAGCCCGACGATCGCCGCTCCGAATGCGAACAGCGCGGCCATGATCATCGCGTAACTCCGCATCGCCCGGCTGTGCAGCCCTGCATTCGCAAGACTGGCCGCGTTGCGCAGCCGCTGCAGCAGGTCGATCGCCAGCGCGAGCTGATCGCCCAGCCCGTACGTGAGGATGTGGCGGTCCCAGAAGTACGTCACCCAGTCGGCGATGGCCGACGCGTAGATCTTCACGAGGCCTTCGTGCGAATTGCCCGGACGGAGCGAGGGAGGAGTCGGGTCGAACGTCTGCCAGGCGGCCCCGTCCCACACTTCCACCCAGGCGTGCGCATCCTCGCTGCGGACGACGAAGTAGCCGGTCAGCGGGTTGAGCGTACCCCCGTAGAAGCCGCCGACGATTCGTGCCGGCCGGTTCAGCGCAGACATCAGCGCCACCATCCCCGCCGCGAAGTACTCGCAATGTCCGCGATGCTCCTGCAGGAGGAACTGGTCGACGGTCATCGTGTGTCCGATCTTCGCGGGATCGGGAACGTAGCGGAAGCGGGTCGAGAGGTACTGCTCGATCGCGGCAGCCTGCCGCATCGGATCGGTTTCGCTCCCGGCGATCTGCTGCGCCATGGCCAGCACCGGCGCGGTCACCGGATAGTTCGCGACGTCCACGCGTGGCGTCTGACGCGGAGACGTCGAGTGCGCGAGCGAGACGTCGTACGTGATCATGTCCCGGTGCGACTGCCAGACCGTGAAGATGTCACGTGTCGGCCCCTCGGCGATCTGGCCCGCGCCGCTGACCTGATACGTACCGGCCGGCAGCAGGAGCCGGCTACCCATCGGAAACCGCTGCTGCACCGTCGCCTTTCTCGTGAATCCCTCGGGACGGGCGATCCGCGTCGTCCCATCACTGCCGTCGAGCGGGACAAAATCGCGCCGTCCCTGCAGCCACTTGTTGTTCGTGAACCGCTCGTAGATCGTCCCTTTCAACCGTAGCGGCGTGAAGAACGGAATCGCTTCCGGTCCCATCCAGACTCGGCTGACGACAGTCGCGTCACTGCTGATGGAGCGGGGCTCGTTGAGGTTGATCGAGTCACTGAGTCCGGTCGACGCATTGCTCAGCGGGCCGGCCATTCCGGGCAGCAGCGGATTGCGCACGCGCGGCAGCAGCGGAAAGAGAACGACGCCGATCAGGAGCGCGCCACACGCGTAAAAGGTCGCAGCCCTGCTGGAGGGCGGCTCGTCCGTCGCGACGCCGGTCACGCGCACGGTCTCCTCGTGGCTGAAGTGCATGAGCTGCCGCAGCAGGAGGAATCCGAACACGATCACGAAGGGGAGGATGGCGATGTGCGTGGCCGTCGCGACGCTGGCGGTGAAGATGAGCGACGCCGTGAGCAGCCGCTGCGCGGTGTTCGGCGTCCGCGCCGATTCAATCGGCTGGTAGGCGGCGATGAAGAGGATGAGGTGCGTCGACGCGGCGATCGCGCTGCGCGAGATCATCGCGGCGTCGATGATGTAGAACGGAACGTACGCCATGGCCAGCCCGCGCATGACCATCGAGGGGATCACGTCCGGCCCCTTTCCTCGTGCGACACGAGCGGCAATCAGAAGCAGCATCGTGTGAAAGGCCAGCAACGAAGGCGCGGAAATCGTCTGCGTCGCGTAGAGCGGCACCGCCGCAAACATCGTCAGGAAGAGCAGCTCGAGCTGGTGTGCCCGGCTGCGAGCTGCCGTTGGATCGCCAGCGCCGGAAATCGCAAACGTCTCACCCATTCGCCACTCCCGGAACCTGCTGCACGCCCTCCGCGACGACGGTAAAGATCATGCTGTCGCGGTCCACGGTCTGCGCCACCGGCTCCGGCGTCGATTCCAGGAGAGCGAGAGCGCGGAACATCGGAACTTCTCCATCCCGATCGGAATGCAGCGTCACATGCGGAACCGAGAAAATCACCTCGAGATCACGGTGCAGCGCGTCGTGCAGCATCGTCGCTGCCTCACTGATCATCTCCTCGAACGTCGCTTCGCTCACATCCCTGGGACGATACGGATCGACGACGATGTGCACCGACCGTCCCGCCTCGACCTGCATCTGTTTGATGATCCACCGGCCCAGGGCGGCAGATTTCTTCCAGTGGACACGGCGGAGCGAGTCACCGCGGACGTAATCGCGAAACGAGTGAATCTCGTTGCCGCCGCCGAGGCGGTTCGAAGGGTTCAGGTCTCCATCGACTGGCCGGAAGCGATCGCGCTTCACGTCGTCGCCGAGGAGACGGGGAAAGACGATGACGTCACCGGCGAGACGGGCGCGGCGCTTCTTCAGAAAGAACCCGAAGGGATAGCGTGTGTAGAGATCGACACGCGTGAGTTGCACCAACCCCCGCCGCTGAAAGCGAAACATCGCATGTGCGGTGACCTCACTGCGACGGCCGATCATCGGGATGAACAACGGCGTGTCCAGTTCGTCCGACGTCACGATCACGTCGCGAACGTTCCAGATTGGCGAGTTGTTCACGATGCGCAGCCGGCCGTGCGCAGGTTGCGTGGCCCACGCTTCATCGACACCGTCGAATTCGACGACGAGGTGCTTGAGACCACCCTTCGACGCAATGCCCGAGAGCAGCAGGCATCCGAGCATGAACGAGAGGGCGATGTAGAGCGAGTTGTTCCCGGTGTTGATCGCCGCGAACCCCATGACGATGGTGAAGACGACGAACGAGGTCCCGACACGGGTCAGCCGCACCACGCCGTTGAACTGCCAGGTCTCGCTCTTCATGGGCATTTCAAGGTACACGCTGCGCCGGGGATTCCAGCGCGTTCCGACAGCCGATGTCGCAGGAGCGTGACCGAAATGGACCGCCTTCCCTGCCTACACTTCTTGCATGATGCAACGCTTCCTCCTCATCGCCGCCGTCGCAGTCGCTGCAGCCGCAGCCTCGTCCGTCCCCGATCCGTTCCTCCATCATCACCAGATCCGCATCGACCAGTTGCCCCGCCCCTTCGCCACACCCTCCGCGGGAAATCCGCCGAGAGTCACCGCCCGCCCCGCCAATGCGACGCTGCACCTGCCCCCCGGGTTCCACATCGCTGTATTCGCCGACAACCTCGGCGATCCGCGCGGGATGCTGCTGGCGCCGAACGGCGACGTGATCCTTTCCGAGCCGCGCGAGGGCACGATCACGATCCTTCGCGATGCCAATCATGACGGCGTCGCCGAACAGCGATCGACGTTCGCGCGAGGCCTCGATGAACCCTACGGCCTTGCCTTCTACAAGCAATGGCTTTACGTCGGTAACGAGGGAGCCGTCGTCCGCTTTCCCTACACGTCAGGACAGACGACGGCGAACGCTCCGGCGCAATCCATCGCCACGCTGCCTTCGGGCGGCCACTCGACGCGAGGGCTGCTGTTCAATCGCGCAGGAACGAAGCTCTACGTTTCAATCGGCTCGGCGTCGAACGTCAACGCGGGCGAGCCGCCGGAGCGTGCGGCAATCGTCGAGATGAATCCCGACGGTACGGGACGTCACGTGTTCGCCGGCGGTCTGCGCAATCCCGTCGGGCTGGCCTGGGAACCGGTGACCGGCGCGCTCTGGACCGCCGTCAACGAACGCGATGGGCTCGGTGATGAGCTGGTCCCCGATTTCGCCACGAGCGTACAGCCCGGCGCGTTCTACGGCTGGCCTTACGCCTACCTCGGTGCGCATGAAGATCCACGCCGTGCCGGAGAGCGGCCCGATCTGGTGAAGAAAACCATTCCTCCGTCCGTTCCGATCCAGTCGCATTCCGCCCCGCTCGGAATCGCGTTCTACCAGGGGACAATGTTTCCCCCCGAGTATCGCGGACGCGCATTCGTGGCACTGCACGGCTCCTGGAACCGCTCGCGGCGCACCGGAAACAGCGTGATCAGCATCCCGTTCAGGAACGGGCAGCCCACCGGAGGCTACGATGATTTCTCCGCGGGATGGATGACCGAGGAGACGACCCGCTCCGTGTGGGGACGGCCGGTGGGATTGCTGGTTCTCGGCGATGGTTCGCTGCTCATCTCCGACGACGCCGGCGGAAAAATCTGGCGCGTCACCTACGGAAAGTAGCGAGGTCGAGCTGGCCATTCACGGCGCCCGTCTTGCACTAGGTTCAGACGTAGTCACTGCGATTTTGCAAAAGGATGGGCAGATGCCACAAAAAAAGAAATCCGCAGTCAAGAGAGCCGGCGGTGCGATCGCTCGTACCGCGCGGAAACTGACCACGAAGCTCACCCCCGGCAAGCGCGCCGCGGCAACGAATTCCGGGACCCCGGCGGCGCGGGCGGCGGCAACGACCACCGCCAGCACGACTGCCCCGCGTGCGCCGCAACGCCGCTCAGACGTCCCGCTCGACATGGGCGACGCCTCCTACGTCCCGGCGCAGACCAGCCTCAAGGCCAGCTTCCGGAGCGATGGCTCCGACCAGCAGGATGATCAGCAGGTGCCGCTCGGTGCCGGAGAGCGCTTTCAGGACGAAGACCACTACACGAACAAGTCAGGCGACGCCCGTATCGGCACTCACGGCCGCACCTACGAGCCGGGCGAAGCCGTCAAATAGCAAGGAGAGAAATCATGGACACACCGATGAACAACACAGGTTTTGGCAGCGGATCAACCCCTACCTCGAGCGGCGGAAAAGGCTCGATGGCCTCCACATCCAGCGGAACGTGCCCGACTTGCGGTCAGACACGCAACGCGTCGAACAACGTGGGACTCGAACAGTTCCTGGGCCGGCTCGGCATCACCGAGGAGATGATCACCAACCTCAAGTCCTCGATTCAGAATGTCGACGTGGAGGAGTACCTCACCACCGCCCGCGACTACCTCAAAGGTGGAAGTGACAAGGCGACGAGCTACGCGAAAGAGAACCCGGGCAAAGTCGCCGCTGGTGTCGCGGTCCTCGCCGTAGGTGCGGGACTGCTGATCAGCGCGCTCAATCGCGATTGATCAGGCGCACGGGATGCGAGGTTTCGGTGCCTTCACGAGGAAGGCCCGAACCCGCTCCCGTGCCGTTTCGCGGACGAACTACGTCTTGTCCGCCGGCTTCTCGATCTCGGGCTTCTCGTCCTTTCCCTTGAGCGCATCGCGAAAGCCGGAGATCCCCTCCCCCAGCCCGCGGCCGAGGCGCGGGAGTTTGGCGGCTCCAAAGAGGACGATGACGATGACGAGGATGAGCGCGAGCTCCGGTAAACCAAGACCGAACATGAATTCTCCTGTGTGACTGACTCGGCGGCAGTGTAGTCCTGAACTGAGTTGCGGTCAGAGCGATGGGAGTAGTCGCAGATCGACCAGCGCCAGCTCCGCAGGGTCGACCGGCTTTTTGAAGTAGCGTCGAAACCCGACTCCAGCACTTGACGGCGATCCTCCGGACGGCCAAACGCGGTGAGTGCAAGCACCGGCGTGGCGCTGGCCGGCGCAGGGAGCGCGCGCAGCGCACGGAGGAACACGAACCCATCCTCTTCGGGCATGGCCAGATCGCAGACCACGACCTCGGGCACTACGACGTCCAACTGCCGCAGTCCGTCTCTCACGGAAGCGGCGCAATGAACGTCGGCACCTGCGCGACCGAAGACTGCCGATCGGTTCTGTCGGAAGGTTGATCAATCGGACCCTCCTGTTGTTTTTGTGGAAACGGGGCCGCTCTCAATCCTCGCCAGCAGCGGGCGCCCAGCACTCGGTTACCGAACACCAAGCCGGACACGATGCAAGACGGGAACCGAGGGTTCAGCGGCTCGCGCATTCGCGCACGACCATCACCAATTCCTCGACCTCGAACGGTTTCGTCAGGATGGAGCAAAGGTGGTGAAGGCGCTCCCTGGCCGCAGTTTTTGGAAATGCGGTAACGACGACCGTCTTTTGCATCATGTTGGGCCGCGTTCCGATCAGGAAGTCGATCACGCCAAAGCCGTCGACGCGCGGCATCATCAGGTCGAGAACGATCGCATCGAATTCCCGTTCCCCGAGTTGCTCGATGGCGTCCTGGCCGTCGACGGCCTCAAACGGATCGAATCCGGCCCGACGAAGGACCCGCACCACCAACGTGCGGATCGAGATTTCATCGTCCACTACCAGAACCTGTTTCTGAGTCGGATCGCTCATTGTGATGAAACAGCGAGCTGCGTGGCTTTTGAGGGTCGCACTCCGCCGGAAGGCGTGGAGCGAAACTCATCGTACCGCGCACCCATCGCAGACGCCGACCCTGTGATCAAAATCGTTCTCTCCGGCCTTCGGCCCGCCCACACGGCGGAAGAGGCGCGCGTCCGCTCAGGTTAGACGTCCTGCAAACCACGAACCTACCGATGACCACCACTCTCCCTACCGAGCCCGACGACGAGACTCCCGTCGCCGAGCGCATCCGCGCCGCGATCGAACTGCTCGAGGCCCTCGACCTCAACCGCGGGTTGCTCGCCGACGTGAACAAGGAGCAGCAGCAGCGTTTCCTCCACGCCGCGCGGCGGGTGGCGGAGCCGGATCATCGCGCGCGCCGGAAACTGGTCAAGGCAACCGCGCGGGAGCGAAAGGCGGCCGCGATGCGACGCGACGATGCGGTCCTCAATTCCTCCGGAATCCGCGAGCTCCGGCGCAAACCGGTCTTCTCCACGCCCAACGTCTACCGCAAGGCCGCGGAGTCGGAGGAAACGCCGCGCGACATGTCGGAGTCGCGCCACTGCTACGTCTGCAAAACGCACTACCAGACCCTCCATCATTTCTACGATCAGCTTTGCCCCACCTGCGGCGATTTCAACTTCGCAAAGCGCACCGAGCTGGCCGATCTGAGCGGACGTGTGGCCCTGCTCACCGGCGGGCGCGTCAAGATCGGCTACCAGGCCGGCCTCAAGCTGTTGCGCGCCGGCGCGCGCCTCATCGTCACGACGCGGTTCCCGCGCGATTCCGCGGCCCGGTACGCGCGCGAGGATGACTTTGCGGAATGGTCGGACAGGCTGGAGATCTTCGGCCTCGACCTCCGCCACACGCCGAGTGTCGAATCCTTCTGCCACGAGTTCCTCACGACGCGGGAGAGGCTCGACTTCATCGTCAACAATGCCTGCCAGACCGTGCGCCGCCCTCCGGCGTTCTACGAGCACATGATGGAAGGCGAGACCGCGGCCGTCCATACGCTGACCGATGACGCGCGCAGACTCCTCGGCGCATTCGAAGGATTGCGCGGCTACCGCATGCTCCCCGAAGCCTCCTCTGTGGCGACCACACTCGACTCCGTGGCCGGGCTGACCCATTCCGCGCAGCTCTCCCAGGTGCCCCTGCTTCCCGATGATCACGACCGCGACCTCTTCCCCGAGGGACGGCTGGATCAGGATCTTCAACAGGTGGATTTAAGGGGGCGCAACTCGTGGCGCCTCCTGCTGGCCGAAGTCTCCTCCGTCGAATTACTCGAAGTGCAACTCGTGAACGCGGTGGCGCCGTTCATCATCAACGCGCGCCTCAAGCCGCTCATGCTCAAGACGGCCAATCGCGACAAGCACATCGTCAATGTCTCCGCGGTCGAGGGGCAGTTCTACCGCAACCAGAAGACGACCCGGCACCCGCACACCAACATGGCCAAAGCTGCCCTGAACATGATGACGCGCACCTCGGCTGCCGACTATCAGGCGGACGGCATCCATATGAACAGCGTCGACACGGGCTGGGTCACAGACGAAGATCCCGCCGCCATCGCCGAGCGCAAGGTGGCCCTGCACCGCTTCCATCCCCCGCTGGACATCGTCGACGGCGCCGCCCGGATCGTCGACCCGATCATCGCCGGGATCAACTCAGGCGAGCATGTCTGGGGCAAGTTCCTGAAGGACTACGAGCCGACCGACTGGTAGCCGGGTAGCCGGGTTGCCGGCTGGTCGGGCTGGTGGCTGCTAGGTGGCTGGGCTGGTGGCTGCTAGGTGGCTGGGCTGGTTGCTGGGTGGTCGGGCTGGTGGTTGCTGGGTGGCTGGGCTGGTGGTTGCTGGGCTGGTGGTTGCTGGGTGGCTGGGCTGGTTG
Source organism: Thermoanaerobaculia bacterium (assembly GCA_038244715.1). GTDB lineage: Bacteria > Acidobacteriota > Thermoanaerobaculia > Gp7-AA8 > Gp7-AA8 > JADGNZ01. The sequence continues at coordinate 8,083 of JBBRTE010000021.1, read as the reverse complement.
CTGGGTGGTCGGGCTGGTGGTTGCTGGGTGGCTGGGCTGGTGGTTGCTGGTAGTTTGGCCAGGTCGCTCAGGGCAAGCATTCTTGAAAATCGAGCAACCCTCGCCCCGCGCAAGCGGGGAGAGGGAGACACGAAGCGGAGTGCGGGTGAGGGGCGTGGCCAATGCCACAGTCCCAGCCCCCTCATCCGGCCTTCGGCCACCTTCTCCCCCGCGTTGCGGGGGCGAAGGACCTCGCGATCTGCGGAGCCGGTCAATTCCCAAGCAACCCACCAACCCACCAACCCACCAAGCCACCAAGCCACCAAGCCGGCAGCCTGGCAGCCTGGCAGCCTGGCAGCCTGGCAACATGGCCACCCGTCTACCTGATATTCCGAACCCGCCGGAGCCAAGCCAGCGGCGTGGGGCGGCGATGAATCCCCCTCCTGAATCCCGGGAGGGCAGGAGCCTGGGCCACGACCTTGTTAACCGCCGCCCGATCGCGTCGTATCCCCGGGCAGAGGATCGAAATCAATGTCCAGAACCGCCATCGCAGCACTCGTTGCAGCCATCGTCTCCTTCAGCGCCTTCGCGCAGGCACCAGCCACCACCACGAACGTCCCCCCGGCCGCCACGGCCAGCATGGTCGTCACCGACGCGGACAGTCACGAGACCCGCGACCAGTTTCACGAGACGCTCCGCCGTTATCCGACGGAAGTGAGCCGCGTACTCAAGCTCGATCCGTCCCTGATGACGAATCAGGCGTACCTCGCCAACTATCCCGCGCTGGCGGCCTTTCTCGCCCAGCATCCCGAAGTCGCGCACAGCCCCGCGTTCTATATCGGCGATATTTTCATCCCGGACGATCGCGCCGAAAACAGCAGCGAGCGGGTCTGGCGCTCGACGATGGAGGGCATCTCGATCTTCGCCGTCCTCGCTCTGGTGACGGGAGTGCTCGCCTGGCTCGTCCGGACCGTGATCGAACATCGGCGCTGGAGCCGGATGTCGCGGGTGCAGGCGGATGTCCACAACAAGCTGATGGACCGGTTCACGGCGAATGAAGATCTGCTCGCCTACATTCAGACGCCGGCCGGGAAACGCTTCCTCGAGTCGGCGCCGATCAATCTCGACGGAGCACCGCGCGCGGTGAGTGCACCGATCGGGCGCATCCTCTGGTCGGTCCAGGTCGGCCTCGTCCTCGCAGCAGCAGGCGTCGGACTGCATTACGTCAGCGGCAGCGTGCAGAAAGATGTCGCGCAACCGCTGTTCGCGATGGGCATCCTGGCGATCTCGATCGGCGCAGGCTTTGTCCTCTCCGCCATCGTGTCGTTCGTACTTTCCCGCAAGCTGGGACTCTGGGAGCCGGCCGCGGCTCCTGAAGCAGCTCCGAACGCCGACTGACCGTCACCCATGGGATCATTGACGACATGGACTTCGCTGGCGTGATGCATGACGTGCTGCTCTCGGCCGCCGGCGGAACATCGAAATCCGCGGCCGGAGCGACGTCCGGTCTGATGGACGAAGACGGGTTCCGCGCCTTCTACGACCGCACGTCCCGTGCCGTCTGGGTCTATCTCGCCCGCGTGACCGGTGACCGCGAGCTGGCCGACGACCTGCTGCAGGAAACCTACTTCCGTTTCTACAAAGCAGGCGCGACACATCAGGACGAAGGACATCGCCGCAACTCGCTCTTCTGCATCGCCACGAACATTGCACGCGACACGCATCGGAAGAACGTGCGTCATCCGGTCGAGCCACTGGAGCTCGGAGACCAGTCCCACGAAACGGTGGCGATGGATGCGCGCATCGCCGAGCGCTTCGAAGGGAGTACGGACCTGTGGCGCGCGATGGCCCAGCTCAAACCCGTCCAGCGCGAGATGCTCTGGCTCGCCTACGCCCTCGGTTCCACCCACGCCGAAATTGCGGAGATCATCGGCGTCAAGAGCGGCAGTGTGAAGATCCTCCTCTTCCGCGCCCGCCGCAAACTGGCGGCACTGCTCGGGAGGCCGTCATGAACGGTCCCAATTGTCCGTTCGAGCACGAGACGCTGGCGATGGTTCACACCGGACGCTGGCCGGCAGGCTGCGATGAGACGACCCGGGATCACATCGACGCCTGCCCCGCATGCCGCGACCTCGTGCAGGTAGCATCACTCGTCGCCGCCGACTACCAGGCCAGCCTTCGTCAGGCGCACGTGCCGAACTCCGGCCTGGTGTGGTGGCGAACGCAGCGTCGCATCCGGCAGGGCGCCGTGCGGACGGCATCCCGAGTGATCACGATCGTGCAGGCGATTCTCGTCGCAGCCGGCGTGGCGGTGGCGATCGGCATCCTCGTCGCCACGAATCATTCGTTCTCGCTGGCGCCGGCGGAACTTTCACGCAGCGTCTTCGCGCAATGGGGCATTCCGCTCCTGATCGCGTTCGCCTCATGGCTGGCGCTGGCGCCCGTCGCGCTCTATCTCGCGGTCAGTAAAGACTGAACGATCCAGTGGGGCGCCGGCGAGGCCGCCGGCGCCCCACTTTCAGCGTTCTCTACTGTCCGTTCTCCGCAGCGCTCCGCGGCGGCGCGTTCTTCACGTAACGGTCGAACCAGTTGATCCGCTCCGCCAGCACGTGCAGAAGTGTCTCGCGACCCGCGTAACCGTGCGCTTCGTTCGGAAGTGTGACGTAGCGAACCGTCGCACCGTAACCCTTGAGCGCCATGTAAAACCGCTCAGACTGAATGGGGAACGTCCCGGAGTTGTCGTCGGCCTCGCCGTGCATCAGCAGGATCGGATCCTTCACTTTGTCCGCGTACCAGAACGGCGACATCTTCGCGTAGAGGTCGGGCACTTCCCAGAATGTGCGCCGCTCGCTCTGGAAACCAAACGGCGTGAGCGTGCGGTTGTACGCGCCGCTCTCCGCGAAGCCGGCGCGGAACAGCCGCGAGTGCGCCAGCAGATTCGCCGTCATGAACGCGCCGTAGCTGTGGCCGCCGATGCCGATGCGATCGCGATCCCCCACGCCCATCTCCACCACCTTGCCGATCGCAGCTTCCGCGCTGGATACGAGCTGCTCGACATAGTGATCATTCGCCGTCTCTCCCGGTCCGATGATCGGCATCGTCGGATTGTCGAAGATCGCATAGCCCGAGAGGAGCAGGAACAGCTGCGAATACCCGTTCACGATCGTGAACCGGTTCGGCGAGCCGGTGACCTGGCTGGCGGAGGCGGCATCGCCGAATTCACGCGGATACGCCCAGAGGATGACGGGAAGCCTCTCACCCTCTTTGTACCCCGGCGGGAGATAGAGGGTGGCCGACAACGTGACCCCATCCTTGCGTTGATACGTGACGTACTGATGCCGCACGCCGCGAAGTTGCGGCTGCGGATCCTGGAACGCAGTCACCGCGCGACGAGCCTCGGTGCCGATCTCACGAACGTAGTAGTTGGGCGTGTCCTTCGGCGTCTCGTAACGGGTCAGGATCGTCTTCATGTCGCCGCTCACGGGCGCGACGACGACCTCGTAGGCGTTCCCCGCACTCCGGAACAGGCGCTCCGTCGTGAGCGTCGTCAGATTCAGCCGATCGAGAAACGGCCGGTCCCCCTCGGGCGACGCGCCCTCACCGGTCAGATAGATCGAGTCGTCGATCTGGAGGATGGGACTGCGGTTGGATGGGCCAAACCGCCCACCCGCTGCCGGATCGCGTGTCACCGGCGTCCCCGGGTTGTCATACGCGGCGTCCTGCTTCCGATCCCAGAGCTTGCGCGGCGCCGCGCCGGCGTCGACGATCCACGTGCGCGTGCGACGCGTCAGCCGGTCGAACTCGCTGAGCAGCGCGACGCCTTTTTCGGTGAAGGCGATACTTCTGAATCGATACTCGGTCTTTCCGATCTCCGCCGGCGAATCGGCGAATGGCGCAGAAACAGTCATGACGCGGTCGCGGAACGGCACCTTGTTCTTCGGATCGCCGCCGTCGAGCGCTTCCGTCCAGACGACGGTGGCCGGCTGGTCCTCGCGCCAATGATGACCACGCGGCCCCGGCTCGACTCCTGTCAGCGGCGTGCCCTCGCGGCTGGGCCGGTCGGCCAGCGCCTTCACCAACTCACCCTTCCGATCCCAGATCTCCACATCCTCGGGAAACCCATTGATCGGGATGAGGTGGGAGAACGGCCGCTTGATCTTCGTCGCCAGGATGTAACGATCATTCGGCGACATTGAGACGTCGCCGAAGATCGCGGCCTTGCCGACGAGGGACGTCGTGCCGGTGGCCGTATTGATCGCAGCAAGCTGACTGGTGAAGTAGTAAGCGAACAGCGCTTCGTCGTGCGCCGTCCGGATCATGTCTTCGTACGTGGCGCTCTGCGCGGCCTTGCCGTTGTTTTCCTGGATGTTCGGGCCCGTAGGAACGGTCTCGGCGGCCGGGGCCGGACCGCGGCCGGCGGGTACGACCTTGCAGAGGATCGTGCGGCTGTCGTGCAGCCAGTCGCATGGATCGCCTGCCGCGTCGTTCAGGCGAGCCGTACCGCTCACCTTCTTCGCCACGCCGGTCGATGTGTTCGCGACCCAGAGCTCGACGCCGTCGCCGCGCGTGTTCAGAAATGCCAGCTTCGATCCGTCCGGCGAGAACTCGAGGTCGGACAGATTCGCGTGCGGCGGAACGTTGACCGCAATCTCGTCACCGCCGCTGATCTTCTGCAGGTGAATCCCGTAGAAGAGAAACGTACGATGTGGTCCATTCGTGCGCGGATTCACACGAAGGCCGGCCAGCCGCAACATCGGCTGGGAGAGCTCCGCGATCGTCGGCTGTCCCCTCCGATATACGAGCGCCATCACCTTCCCGGACGGACTCAACACCGCCTCCGGCAGCGGCGCCGCATCGAACGCCGCGACGACCTCGGGGGGCGGCGTAAGGTACTTCTGCGCCGATAGCGTGGGGACCAGGAGCAGGGCAAGCAACAGAGTCGTACAGCGACGCCCGGTGAAAAGCATGCGTTCGTCCTTTCCGTGTAGCACCGCGAACGGGGGGCCCACCGCACAAGACGCGTGGCGAGCCTCGACCCGGCGCGAAGTATAGAGGAGCAGCCAAGCCCCATGGCGAGAGGACCTACAGCCCGCGGACCTGCACGGCAAGCAAAAGAAGCGCGTACCCGATCACCCACGACCAGAGCTCAATCCTATGGTCGATGTGAATGAATCCGAAGTTCGACAACACGGCCACAAGGAAAAGGATCAGGCAGATGACCCAGGTCGCATTTTTCGGAGCATTCGTCCGTCGATTGGCCATGTTCATTCCTCCAGAGCTCGTACCGGCGGTTGGGGGAATGGCACGCAGCAAGGAGCACAGCAACATCCGCGCCGCCAGGGTTCGAGCCTCGCAGGCAAAAACGTCGCGAAAGGGCGCGCTTGGTCTCGATATATCGTTGGATGCTGGAACCGAGGCAGCTCTGGTAGCCGGTCCAACGCCGATAGAGTCGTTTCATAGCGCCGCCTCCCCACAATCGAGGGCCACGCCGCGCAGCGCCTCGATGGCAACCTTCGCATAGATCGGCGTCGACTCGTGCCGGCTGTCATGGCGGCCTGTGTAGGCGTTCTCCGCCTCCAGGTGCGCGATGACGTCGATTCGACTTCTCCCGCAGCCAGAAGTAGTTGTCGACCAGCGTGTCGCCGTGAATCTTCGTGACGTGAGGCTTCTTCGCTGTCGTTGGAGCCTTCGGCTGCGCAACAGCCAGATACGGAAGCGCCAGCGCCAGGGCAACGAAAAGGCTGACACGAATAGGGCGAATCATCCGCATGCGGATCTCTCCTGTCCGCAGGAAAGTAACGGGAAGAGGCGATGTTGGAAGGGAAGCTACGAGAGCGGCGGCCCAGGCCGCCGCTCTCCAGATGTCGGTTACTCCGTACGCTGCACTACGAAGCCGGCCATGGCCAGAGCGATAGCGAGCAGCAGCAGGACCATCGGGGAAGAGGCGGGGATGCTCGACGCGGCAACGACGCTGACGGTCGATGTGGCCGAATTGTTGGCCGCATTCGGATCGTTACTCGCCGTGGCAACGGTCGCGGTGTTCGACACGGGGCCGGCGGATGACGACAGCGTTACGGTCAGGCTGATCGCGGCTGAACCTGCATTGGCGATTGTGCCCAGCGTGCAGGTAATGGTCGTCGTTCCGCTGCAGCTTCCCTGGGTGGGTGTCGCGGAGACGAACGTTGTGCCGGCGGGGAGGATGTCGGTGACCACGACGCTCGCTGCCGCTCCGGGGCCGGCGTTGGTGACGCCAATCGTGTAGGTCAGCGGATTGCTGGTTCCGTACGGGCCGGGTTGCGGCGTCTTGGTAATCGACAGGTCGGCGTTGCTGACGACGTTGGTGTTCGCGGTTGAGCTGTTGTTGCCGGGCGTCGGGTCCGTCGAAGAAGACGACACCAAGGCGGTGTTGCTGACAGTCGCCGCCGTGGCAGGAGCATTCACGTTGAGCGTGAAGACGGCCGAGCCGGCAGCCATCGAACCCATCGTGCATGTGACGGTGCCCATCCCGTTCACTGCAGGCGTAACACAGCTCCAGCCGCCGGGGGAGACGAGCGAGGAGAAGGTCGTTCCCGCGGGGACCGTGTCGCTCATGGAGGCGTTGAGAGCGGGGTTCGCTCCATTATTCGTGACGGTGATCGTGTAGCTGATCACGGTGCTGACGCTGGCGCTTGCCGGGCCGATCTTGGTGACTGACATGTCGGCGGGCGCGGCCCACCTCGCGAACAGCGTGACATCGGCGGAACCCATGACGAACGTGTCCCCGGGGGCGTAACTCGTGCCGCTGCCATCGGCGGCGGTGTTCCAGCCGGCGAAGTTGGAACCGGTCTTGACCAGATTGCCGGTGTTTCCCAATACGGTGACCGTGTCTCCGGCTACGTATGCATTGCCGTCGATGGGCACGGTACCACCGGTGTTGCCGTTGCCGTCGTAGATGACATTAAGTTCGGCCGCTTCGAAGCTCGTGGCGAACGCAGCAACCGTCGTTGCCGTTCCGGTGTTGTTGACCTTCATCGAGACGTTGTCGACGTAGAAGCCCTGATGGGTCGGGTAGTCGTTGAAGCTGTTCGACCACTTGACCGCCGTGCCCGGCGAGTAGGGACCGCCGTTGCAGAAGTTGTACTGGTGGACCCACACCGCGTCGGAGTCCGTCACTGTCACCTGTCCGCCGGTGCCTTCGTCGATGATGAAGGTTGTTGTTCCGTAGGTCGCGAAATTGGACGGCGTGACATTCGGATAGGTCGTCGTCATCTTGACCGTGTGCCAGACACCGGCTGCCACCGTGGCGAGCGTGATGTCGGGGAAATCCTGGTTGTTGCAATCGTCGGTGGAGGACAGGTGAAAGAGATGAAGTGTGACAAGGGACGCGGAGGTGGCCGTTACGTAGATGTTCGGACCAGTACGGGACGGGTCAGCAAGGTCGCGGTTGCCCTCGTAGACGTTGAACTGGGAGCCGTCGCCCGGTGCGATCGCCCTGAAGGCGAACGAGATCACCGACTGGTCGCCGGTGGGTGTCACCGGGCTGTTCAACCCGGCGCCGAAGGCGCTGGCAGCGTTCGGAGCACCGACCGACGCGACGTACTTGGTGAATGGCGTACCCGAACCGGGGCTGCCGTAGCTTCCGCTGTAGCGCCACGACTGCGTTCCAGCGAACGCGTCTGCGTTCGTAACTACGTCCGAGTTGGCGTTGTTGTTTGTGAACCCCTGGGCGACAATACCCGCGTCCCATCCGTTCTGAAGGCTTAGATCCCCCAGGCTGTAGGCGGCGGAAGCTGCCTTGGGGTGCAGGCTGGTGGCCTTGACCACGCGCTGTACCGTTTTGGGGGTCACGTTCTGCGCGATGGCTTGCTGTGTGGATAGGACGACGAATAAACATGCGAAAATCGTCACTCCACGACAATACATGCTGAATCTCCCCTACGTATTTGCGAATACGGAGCGAAAAGTATACCAGAAGCAAGAAATTTGTGCCTCCTCGCTATCCCAGGTGGGTAACATTGAGTTCGAGCTTGCCGGCGATGAGGTAGACCATGGCGATGAGATTGCGTGAGGTTCTATAGCCGCGCGCTTTGGCCTTTGCCGCTTGAATGAGGCTGTTGATTCCCTC
>JBBRTE010000020.1:0-99993 GCA_038244715.1 Thermoanaerobaculia bacterium | reverse complement strand
CGGGGCCTCCCCCGGCCCCGTGAGCCCGGGCCGCCCCCCGTGGGGGACTGGGCCCCCCCCCGGGGGCCGCGGGCCCCCGCGCGGGGTCCGACCCCCGCGGCCCCACGCAACCCCCCCGGGGGGCCCGCGGGCGCCCCACTGGCCGAGGGCGATGCCGTCAAGTCCGAGGGCGATGCGGCGGAAGAAGAGGGAGGGGACGAGGGTGGGCGTCGTGGGCGCGATTCGAACAAGCTTACGAACGTCGTCAACGGACACAATCGTTTCGTCTGGAATCTGCGCACGGCCGAAGCGAAGCGCTTCCCCGGACTCATCATGTGGAGCGGTGGAACGCTCGGACCGCGCGTCGTGCCGGGAACCTATCAGGCCCGGCTGACAGCGGGCGATCAGCCGCCCGTGACGGTGCCGTTCGAGATTCGTCAGGATCCGCGCAGCACCGCGACCGCGGCCGATCTAAAAGCGCAGTATGACTTCGTCACCACCGTTCACGACAAGCTATCCGAGGTGAATGAACAGGTGGCGCGGGTGCGTGAGGTGCGCAAGCAGCTCACCGACGTCAAGAAGCGCGTGGCCGACAACAAGGCCGTCGTCGCGGCGGCGAATGACCTCGACAAGAAGATGACGGCGGTCGAGGAAGCTCTGTATCAGACGAAGAACAAGAGCTCGCAGGATCCGCTGAACTATCCGATCCGGCTGAACGACAAACTGGCCGGCGTCGGAGACTCCGCGGCCTCCGGTCCGTACGCGCCGACGGCACAACAGATCGCGGTGCGGGACGAGCTCGTGGCGAAGATCAATGGGGAGCTGGCGAAGCTGAAAGCGATCTGGGACACGGACCTGCCGGCGTTCAACAAGCTGGCCGCGGGAGTGCCGGTCGTGAAGTGAGTCGGGACGTGACGTGGCGCTGGTGGCGCTACGTCACGTCGACCCATGCTCCGCCGCGCGCGTTCGAGTCGCGTGCGGCGTCGAGCACCCGTTGCTGGGCCAGTCCATCCGCGAAGGTCGCGGCGTTCGCCAACGCATTGCGGTCGCCGCCGTCGATCGCACTCCGCAGGGCATGCCCAAGGAAGTAGGTGCCGCTGCCGAAGGCACCGCCGGCGGAGTTGCCGCGGCGATCGGAACGTCCGGCGCCGGTCGCGACCGAGAACGGTTCGCCGCGAAGCGCCGTCAGAAGCTCCTCACCGGCGAGACGAAGCGCGCCCTCCTCACCGTGAATCGTCAGCGTGGTGGTCTCATCAGGACCGGAGGCAACGGCGTTGAATGTCATCGCCGCCAGCGCACCGCCGGCGAGTCGGAGATGTACGGCGGCGAGGTCATCGGAGGTTACCTCCCGCATCGCATGTTCGAACGGCCGCTCGCGGATGATCGTCTGCAGAGAGGCCTGTACCGACGCGATCTCCATTCCGAGAAATCGCAGGGTGTCGACAAAGTGAGAGCCGACGGCGCCCCAGATTCCGCCGCCGCGCCCGGCATCGCTCCACCAGTTCCATCCTCGGCTCCGATCTCCCCGGCCCGGACTGGCATAGCGCACTTCGACGAAACGGATCTCGCCGAGCTCGCTCATGTGTTCGCGCGCGGAACGAAACGACGGCAGGAAGCGCAGCTCGTGATCGATGAGCGCGAGCTGATCGGGATGTTCCGCCGCGGCATCGACGAGCATCACGGCTTCGGAAACGTTGAGCGCAGTGGGCTTCTCGCAGAGCACGTGCTTGCCTGCGGTGAGTGCAGCACGCGCCATCGTCAGGTGTTCCGAGGGAGGTGTGACGATCGAGATCAGGTCGGCGCTGGCGGTGACGAGCTCGCGCCAGTCATCGAACGGTTCAAGGTGGAGCTCACCGGCAATCCGCCGCGTGCGCTCCGGACTCTGCCCGGCGATCGAGGCGACGTCGAGACCGGCTTCACGGAACGCGGGAACCTGCACGCGTGCTCCCCAACCGGTGCCGATGATTGCGACGCGCGCCATTACGCCGCCTAGGTCGCTTTCGCCGCCACCGGGACACCGAGGCCGCAGAAGAGGCCGACGAGATCGAGCAGCTCGGCGACGTGAAACGGCTTCTCGAGAACCACGGCCGGCTTGAGGTCCTCGTCGCCCGCGTCGAGCTTGTAGGCGGAGATGACGATCACCGGGGACTCCTTCCGGCAGGTACGGAACCAGCGCAGCCATTCGCGCCCATCCATCCGAGGCATCGCCAGATCGAGGATGACCAGGAGGATGTCGGGATTCTGCTCGACGATGGGGATGGCGTCCTGGCCGTCTGCCGCCGTGAGGACTTCGAAGCCATAGGGAAGCAGCAGGTCGCGGTATGAGGCGAGCAGCTTCGCGTCATCATCGATGACCAGCAGTTTGCGGAGTTTGTGCGGTGTACGCCGGGCTCGAATGCTCACCTTGGCTCCGTAGGTTGCAAGAAAGCGTTGCGGTTGCGCAGACAGGATACGGCAAGTGCAAGTGGCATACCGTGCGGGACCGTAGGTGTCCCCTTCGGACCTACGTACAATCGGGTGGTGCTCGACGTCGCGCTTCAGAACATTGCCTTTTCTCGCAGCGGTTCAGACTTTTCGCTGCACGACCTCAATGTGACGTTTCCACGCTCCACCCATGTGGCGATCGTCGGGCGGGCGGGGTGTGGAGCGTCGACTCTTCTTGGACTGATCGCGGGCACGCTGCGGCCGCTCGCAGGAGACGTTCGCATCGGGTCCCGCGTTGTGAACGACCTGAAGCCCGCCGGCCGCCCGTTGATCTTCGCGACCTCCGCGATCGACGCGCCGGGGCGGTGGTCGGTACGTCATCTCCTTGTCGCGGCGGCCCGGCAGAGGACGATCGATCGCGAGGATCGTCAGCAGGAGATCGACCTGGCGGTGACGAAGTGGCGGCTCGGCGCGTTGCTCGACCGGAGGATCGACTCGCTGTCGTCGACGGAGGGAACGCTGGCGAACCTGGCGCGGATCGAGATCCTGAAGCCGGCCATTCTCCTGGCCGATCGCATCCTGGAACGGGTCAGTCTCGCCGAGCGCGTCGATCTCGCGGATGACTTCTACCGAACGCTGCGCGTGCTCGGGACGACGGTGATTACCGCGCCGTCGTCGCTCGTCGAAATCGGTGCGACGGATCGCGTCGTAGTGCTCGAGCGCGGCCGCATCGTGCAGGATGGGATTCCCTCCGCGGTGTATGGCGACCCGGCCAGTCTGGCGGCGGCCGCCGCCACGGGAGATGTCAGCGTCGTCCCGATCACGATACGAGGGAATGAGGTGGAGTCGGTGATCGGAAACTGGACGCTGACGGCAGCGCCGTTTCAGGGAGGGGGAGTGGCATTGATCCGGCCCGATGATTTTTCCGTCGTGCCGGCCGGGGAAGAATCCGATCTCATCTTCAGTGTGGAGGAGGCCAGTTTCTACGCTGGCTCCTGGCATGTACGGGGCGTTCTCAGCGGTGCGTTTCTGCTGCGCGTCACGTTGCCTGGCAACGTCAGCGTGCACAAGGGAAGGCTGTTGGCGCTCCGCTACGACCCCACGCGTTTCCGGTTACTTCCTCAATGATTGTTCTTGCGGCCGAGCCCCATTCCCCGCGCCCGCGTCGCGCCGAGTTTGCCCAGATCGTTGCGCATGCGGTTCCACTGCGAGTCGTTGAGGACGGCGCGCATGTCGACGAGCATCGTCAGTTCGCGCTCGAACAGGCGGCCGCGGGCCTCGGACAACTTCTGCGCATCGCGACGGATCGCGGCGCGGTCGAGCTGGACTTGATCGAGATCGCCACGAAGGGCGATGTTGTGTTTCTCCACGTCTCCGCGCAGGTCGATCAGATCCGTCGATGCCGTGCGGAAGATCGTCTCGAGCTTGTTCTGCTGATCCTCCGCGATGTTCAGCGTCTGAACGATGTCGGGGTTCCGCCACCATTTGCCCGGCGGCAGATTGGTTTGTGCGAACGCGGACGTCGCCAGAAGGAGCGAGAGAACTGCCATCGTGATGCGTTTCACAGGGAGCTCCCACTGTTCGCTGCGGTCTTGTTGTCCGGAACCCAGGCTTCCCACTCCACGACGTTGTGGAAGTCCTTCAGCTCATCCGACTGCCAGGCGTCGTGGACGTCGCTCGCGCCCGGGGCAGGAGTTGCCGCGGTCGCCGCGGGGACGACCTTCACGATGGTGGCTGGTTGCTGTGCCGGCTGCACCGTCTCGTAGACGACAGCCCCGCCCAGGAAGAAGGCGAGGAGCGCGGCGGCCGCGACGCGCAGCGTGCGGGCACTGCTCGCCACCTGCGCCTGTTGGGTCTGGACGCGGCGCATGATCTGCAGCCGCTGCCGTGCCCAGAATGTGTCCGGTTTCTCGGTGTTGCAGATGGCCGCCTCACGCAGTTTGTGCTCGAGGCGCTCGTAGCGGGCCGCGCACTCGCTGCAGCTCGCCAGATGCATCATCACCGGCATCGACTCGCCCGGCTGTGTGTAGTACGTCTCCAGTAGATCTGCTTCGCTATAGTGTTTCATCGGGGATTTCCTCTCTCACCGTGACCCACTCGGCGAGCTCTTTGCGCACCTTGTGGATCGCACGGAACAAATGCGCCCGGACCGTTCCGGAGCGCAGCCCGAGGAGCTCTGCAATCTCCTCGAGTGAATGGTTCTCATAGTGTCGCAGACGGAAGACGATTTTCTGCTGCGACGACAGCGTCCGCTCCGCCCGTTGAATGGCCGCGCGGAGCTGATGGGACAGGAACTGCCGTTCGGCGTCCGGCCGGTCGTCTACCGGCTCGATGATATAGGTGTTCCCCTCGCTCTCGTCGTCGTGCGAGAAGAGGCTGACGAACTTCCGGCGGCGGAGCCAGTCGCGGGAGCGGTTGATAGCAATGCGCGTCAGCCACGTTTCCAGTTCCGAGCGCCCCTGGAATCGCGCCAGATGGGTATACGCCTGAATGAACGTGTCCTGGGTAATCGTATCGGCCTCGGTTTCATCGCGAACGATGGCGAAGGCCACACGATAGATCTTCCGCTGGAAGCGGTCGACGAGAATTCCGAAGGCGTTTCCGTCGCCGCCGAGGGTGCGCGCGATGAGCTCCTGATCGGTCGGTGAGGATTCGCTGATGGGATTCACTCGAAATGTCGCCACGGTACCCACGCTTCTTTGGACGGCGATCCGGTTCGCCCGTTTACAGAGATTATGAGGCCGCCTCCCGGCGAGGGCATCCTCCGGAGCCTGCCACCGGGCTGCCGGCTCCTAATCCTCGATCCAGGCCTCGTGGTACCGCACCGGCGGGGGCGCGAGGGACGTGCGCAACCCGCGCACATTCGGCTTCTGCAGCACGAAGAATCGCTCGTGAAAAAGCAACGCCAGCGGCGCTTCCCGAAAGACCACATCGGTCAGTGCACTGTAGATCTCGGCACGGCGTTGCGGATCGTTCGTGCGGCGAGCTTCGGTAATCTGTGCGTCGATCTCAGGAGTGTGAAAATTGAATCCGACCGGCGAGTGCGCCTCGGAGTGAAAGAACACGTAGAAGAAATTGTCCGGGTCCGGATAGTCTGCGTACCAGTTGCCGCAGAAGACCAGGCCGTGACCGGGCTGGCCCAGCGGCTTGCGCGCTTCCACGGCGGAATGCGTCGTCATGTTGACGTGGATGCCCACCGCGGCCAGATCTTCAATGATCAGCGGCAGCTGGCCCGAGTTGTTGAATTCGTCGGTGTCCCACGTCCGGTATTCGACACGGATGTCGTCGCCATGTCCGGCCTGGTGCAGGAGGAATCGTGCGCGATCCGGGTCGTAACTATAGCCATGCAGTTTGGCGTCGTGCCCCTGAAGCCCGGGAGGCAGGAGGGAGTGGGCCACGACCCCCAGGCCGCCGAACACCTGTTCATTGATCCGCGTTCGGTTGATGGCGTGGTTGACGGCCTGGCGTACTTCGACGCGATCGAACGGAGGAACGGAGCAGTCGTATCCGAAGTACGACGTGTGCAGCTGGATGGTCGTGAGCATGTACGGTGCGATGTCCTGATCCGCACGAAGCTCATTGACCATCTTGAGCGGTATCCCGTGTGCGACGTCGATCTCGCCCCGCAGGAACGACTGGGCCACGTCCTGAAAGCTGCGCTGGTCGAGTCGAAACTCGAGCTCGTCGAGGTAAGGGATTCCGGGAACGAAGTAGTCGCGGTTCCGCTGCAGCTTGACCCGGTCCCCTTCGATTGCTTCGACGAGACGGAACGGCCCCGCGCCGACCGGACGGAGGCGGAAACGCTCCGGGTCGGTCGCCTCCTCAGCGGGGATGATGGCCGCCTCGTGCATCGTGAGCAATGACAGGAAGAAGGCCAGGGGCTCCTCGAGGATGATGTCGACGGTGTACGGATCCCGCACCTGGATGCCGCTCAGCGTGCGCGTACGTCCTTCGAGTACGTCGGCCGCGCCGCGCACCTGGCGCATGATCCAGCTCGAGCCCGACCGCAGCTCGGGATAGAGCAGGCGGACCAGCGAGTCGTGTACGTCCCTCGCTTCGAGTCCGCGCCCATTGTGGAAGCGCACGCCGCGGCGGAGGTGGAAGCGATAGACATTCCCCTCTTCAAGGACATCCCAACGCTCGGCGAGACCGGGGATCATCTCCGCTCCTTCGCCGTACATCACCAGGTGCGCATGGACCGCTTTCGACATGTAGCCAAGAGCGGCCGCGCCGATGTGGATCGGATCGAATGTCAGCTGCTGCCACAACACCGTGGATGTCGTGAGCTTGCCGCCTTCGGTCGGATGGGGAAGCGTGAATCGGCTCAGCTCTCCGTTGAGAAGTGTCGACTCGTGAGACAGAGTGCTGGCCATCTGGTTGAGGTCGCCAATTGAGTAATTCGACTCACGCGTGGCCAGTTGCACGACGCCCATTGCTTTGACGATGGCCGAGCTTTCCGTCGCCAGAACGGACGTCGACTCGAGGACGTTCTGGACGAGGCCCATGATGTTTTCCATGGCGCGGCTGATGGCGCGGCTGCCGGATTCCTGCTCCGACATGGCGCGTTTGAGGTGCTTGGTGTAGTCGCGCACCATCGAGGTCTGCTCGCTAACCTTGCGCGCCGTCTGCGATTGCTGCTGCGTGGCGCCGGCCGTCTGCTGCACCATCTTGGTCACTTCCTCGATGGCAGCGGTGGCCGTGGCACTTCCGCGCGATTGTTCTTCGGTGGCGCGCGCGATCTCGGCGATCGAGTTGGTGGATCGGGCCGTGATCTCGAGAATCTTGTCGAGCGTCTGTTCCGCGCGAGCCGTCAGTCCGACTCCATCGACGACGCGGTCGCTGCTGATCGTCATCTGCTCCGTGGCCCGGTCGACGGCCCGTTGCACGTTCTGAATCAGCGTACGGATCTCATCGGTGGACACCGATGTGCGCTCGGAGAGATCGCGGATCTCGTCCGCGACGACGGCGAAGCCTTTTCCCCGTTCGCCGGCCTGAGCCGCAATGATGGCGGCATTGAGCGCGAGGAGGTTGGTCTGTCCCGCGATCTCATCGATCACGCGGACGATTTCTCCGATCTCCTGCGATCGCCTGGCCAGGTCGCTCAGCGCGCCTTTGGCCTCGTCGACGGCGACCTGGATCTTGCGCATTCCTTCGACGGTGCCGCTCACGGCGACGCGGCCTTCGTTCGCCGCATCCTTGACGAAGCGCGCCAGCTCCGCGGATTGCCGCGCCGATTTTCCGATCTCCTCCGTGGTGGCATTCATCTCCACCATCGAGCTGGCCGTCTGAATGGCGAAAGAGGAAAAGCTCTCCGTATTCGAGGCCACCTCGTTGATCGAGGCACTCATCTCCTCGAATGCAGATGAGGTCTGCTCGACGAACTCGGCCAGCGTGTCGGCGATGCGGCTGACTTCCTCGATCGATGCCGACATCTGCAGGATCGACGTAGAGGTCTCCTCGGCATTCGCGGAGAGGTCCTCCATCGAGGTGCGCACGGTGTTGATGGATTGATCGATCTGCCCGACCGACGCCGAGGTTGATTCGGTCGACAGGAGTTGTTCGCTGGCACCGCGGGCCAGGACGCGGGAGCGCTCACTGATCTGTGTGCTCGCCTTTGCGACGTCCGTGGCGAGTTGGCCGAAACGGCGGATCGTGCGCTCCAGGTTGGAGACGAGTGCGCGCAACGCCGACGACATACGGACGGATTGTGTCGCCAGCTGGATCTCGCGTGCGGGGAAAGAGAGATCGCCCGCCGTGATGCGATGGAGCAGGTGAATCGACGAGTCGCGGCGCCCGAGAACCCGCTTCAGCCAATACTGAAAGGCCGCGACGGTAATGGTTGCCGCGCCAGTGGCCGCCGCCATGGAGTGCAGCCAGATCGCGGGCGTCAGCTCCGGGACGAGGAGCAGGAAGAGCGCGAACAGGAAGTAGCAGCCCAGCATCAGAACCCACATCTGGGAACGCCCGAAGTGTTTTAGGTTCATGGAGTTCGCGTACCTGAAGAAGGCCGATGCTACCATGCGCGCGAGTGAACGACTACTTCGCGGAACGGCGCGCGCTGATCGACGAAACGCTTCGAAACATCGCCAGCCGGTCCGGCGCTCCCCGGCCGCTTGCCGATCCGTTGAAGCGCGCGCTCACCTCGTCAGGAAAACGCGTTCGGGGTGTCCTGGTCATGGCCGCAGGCGAAGCCGCAGGCTGCAAGGCTGAGAAACTCGCCGACGCGGCAGCGGCCGTGGAGATGATTCACGCCTCCTCGCTGATCCTTGACGATCTGCCATCGATGGACGATGCACGTCTGCGTCGCGGACAGCCGACGCTCCATCGTGAGTTCGGCGAAGACCTGGCCATTCTCTCCGCCGTCGCGCTTCTCAACCATGCCTACGGGTTGATCGCGAAGAACTACGCTGCGCTCACGCCTCGTCAATGGACGATGCTGCAGGTGATCAAGCGAGTGGTGGACGCCGTCGGATGGGACGGCACGATCGGGGGAGAGGCCGTCGACCTGCACAGCGAAGGGTCGCATCTCGATTTCGACACACTGGAGTTCATTCACTCGCGCAAGACCGGCGCGCTCTTCGTCGCCGCGGCAGCCGTCGGTGCGATGCTCGCCAACATGTCGCCCGCTGCTCTGGGACGCCTCGAAGTCTTTGCCAAGAACCTGGGGCTGGCGTTTCAGATCACCGATGACATCCTCGACGTCGCCGGTGTGTCCGCGGAGTTGGGGAAGGACGTGGGTAAGGATGTCGACCGGCTCACGTTCGTGAAACTCGCCGGTGTGGATGGTGCGAAGAAGCTGAGCGATGAGCTCGTCGAGACTTCGGTGGCGTCGATCTCCAACCTCGGTCCGGCGGCGGCACCGCTGCGCGATCTGGCGGCGATGGTTCGCGACCGAACGCGATGAGCTCGGAATGAACGGCGGAGGGCGTGCATTTACAGCCCTGCTCGCGCGTGGTATTTTCCGCGCCGCTTTTCCCGCCTCCCCGGGCCCAGGTAGCTCAGTTGGTAGAGCAGAGGACTGAAAATCCTCGTGTCGGCGGTTCAATTCCGTCCCTGGGCACCACTCTCCTTCCTCTAATTACTGCTCTCGCCGCGATTGACATCTCCGGCCGAACACGTACACTCTCGTCGCCGCCTACGCGTGGCGGCTTGCCGGCCTAATCCTCGGCGCCGAGGAACGGGGGAACCAATTGAGAGATGGCTTGCCACCATCCGGGGTGAATCCAGCCAAAAGCTGGTAGGGCTTCCAGTCCGAATCCGACAGCTAACCTCGTAGGCAGCCGGAAGGCAGGCCTCAAACGCCGCGAAGAGATTCGCGGCGTTTGTCATTTCTACAGACTTCTTCGTTCCTTTGACGCCGGAAGTTTGCTAGTCTTCAGGCAACATCCCCCGACATCTCAATTCGAAAAAAGGACGGCGTTCGACGGCGCGTTGAATCCGCCGGACGTCGGCAATTCTCCAGGAATCGCCTAAGTCATTGCCCTTTTTGAAGTTCGCAGGTTCACGGCAATGGGCCGCGAGTCTGCAGTGGTGTTCACACGTTCCTCACATTTTGAGAAAGGAGCCCCTATGAAACGGAGCCCATCATTCAGGATCCTGGCGGTCGTCGCCACCCTGTGTCTCGCGCTGATGGCTGTCAGCGCGTTCGCACAGTTCCAGACAGGGAACATCTTCGGAAAGACCCAGGCGAAGGACGGCAGCGTCCTTCCCGGTGTCACCGTCACCCTGACCGGTATCGGAGCCCCGCAGACGGCCGTCACGGACGCTGGCGGATCGTTCCGCTTCGCGAATCTCTCGCCGGGGAGTTACTCGGTCAAGGCGGAGCTGGCGGGGTTCGGTTCGGCCACGCGAACGGGGCTCACCGTGCGGGTCGGCCAGAACGCCGACATCACCATGACCCTCAACGCCTCGATGGCCGAGTCGATCACGGTGACGGCGGAATCGCCTCTCCTCGATGTCCGCAAAGCAGGAACGGGCACGAACGTGTCGAAGGTGGAGATGGAGAAGATTCCCACCTCGCGCGATCCGTGGATGATCCTGTCCACCGTCCCCTCGGTGATGGTCGACCGGATCAACGTGGGCGGGACGCAGAGCGGCCAGCAGTCGGTCTACATCGCCAAAGGCGCGCTTTCCCGCGACAACTCCTGGAACGTGGACGGCGTCAACATTACGGACATGGGCGCCACGGGTTCCTCACCGACGTACTACGACTTCGACTCGTTCGAAGAAATGCAGGTCACGACGGGCGGCTCCGACCCGCGCATCCAGACGCCAGGCGTGCAGCTCAACATGGTGACGAAGCGCGGCACGAACGACTTCAAGGGTTCGGGCCGTTATTTCTACACGCCGGGAAGCCTCTCCTCTTCGTCGAGCGTGCCGAGCGAAGCATCGACCTACCTCGTTCGCGCCAACGGCGTCGACTTCGTGCGCGACTACGGCGCCGAAATCGGCGGGCCGATCTGGAAGGACCACCTCTGGTTCTGGGGCGCGCGCGCCGACAACAAGATCTCCCAGTGGCAGTCGCAGGCGTTCAACGCGTCCACCTCGACCGGTGCCGTGGTGCTCACGCCTGCGTTCATCATTCCCGACTTCACGATTCTGCGCGACAAGAACCTCAAGCTGAACGGCCAGCTCTTCCCTAGCAATAGCGCCGTCGGCTTCTACACCTACGGTGACAAGTATCGCAATGCGCGCGATCTCTCGCCGACGCGTCCGTTCGAGACCGCGTACACGCAGACCGGACCGACCAAGGTCTACAAGATCGAAGACACGCAGATCGTCGGCTCAAGCCTCTACCTGACCGGAATGTGGTCGAAGGTGAGCGGCGGCTTCGGTCTCTTCGCCAACGGCGGTGCGGGCGAGAGCGCTCCGTCACGCTGGGTGGACAGTGCGGGCGTGAATCACGCCAACTACTTCACCTTCCAGACCGTCCGGCCGCAGAAGCAGGAACGACTGGATGGGTCGAAGTTCTTCGACCTGGGCGGGATGAACCACGAGCTGAAGTTCGGCTTCGGTTATCGCAACACGCCGGTGTCGTCGGCCTCCAGCCTCCCAGGACCATCGCACGGCTTCCTTAGCTACGCAGTGACGCAAGCCACGGCCACCAGCAACGATACATTGTGCGTGAAGAACGGATTGCCGTCGGGGTGTTTCACGGCCACTCTGCCGAGGGACGTGAACGTCGGCTACGCGGAGAAGTACAACGACTTCTACGTCGGCGACACGATCCTGCTCGGCAACCTCACCCTCCAGGGCGGACTGCGCTGGGATCGCCAGAGCACGAGGAATCTCCCGGTCTCGATTGCCGCCAACCCGATCCTCGCAGCACCTCTCACGCTGCCGAGGCTCAACGGCACCAATCTCACCGCGCAGCTGCCCTCGGTCGACTTTGCCGGCGACTCGCGTGACCTGAAGTGGAACAGCGTCAGCCCGCGCATCGGCATGACCTACGCCCTCGGCGCTGATAAGCGCACGTTGCTCCGCGCCGGCTACAACCGCTACGTCAGCCAGGTCGGCTCGGCGGTCAGCGGTGCGAACCCCCTCGCGTATTCGGCGTTCTACTTCTATGGCTTCGACACCAATGGCGATCACGTCGTGCAGCGCAACGAGCTGCTGAAGTTCCGCTCGTCTGCATCGCAAGGTGTCGACGTCAACAACCCGGGTTCGGTCGCACTCACCCGCCGCGTCGACTACGGCATGAAGGTTCCGCACTCGGACGAGATCGTCGTCGGTGCAGAGCGCGAGCTGATGTCCGACTTCTCCGTCGGCCTCAACTACACCTGGCGCAAGTCGAGCGACCTCTTCACCACGCTTTTCGAGAAGACGCTGGGGAAGGGCGACTACTACACGGCCGCCGACTACATCCCTGCCACCAAGGGCGGCGTCGCGATCACGACGGGCGGTATGTTTCATCTCTGCCCGAACGGGACGACGTTCCAGACCGCAACGGGCGACTGCAGGATTTCGGCTACGGCCCCCTCCGGCTTCGCGCCGTTGGCCACGTTTAACACCGCGACGGGCCGGCCGGTCTACATGCTCGCACCGGGTGTCGCCGCGCCGCAGTACCGCGTCCTGACCACCCGCCCGAATTACTCGCAGAAGTTCAGCGGCCTCGAGTTCACCGCCAACAAGCGGCTCTCGCATCGCTGGATGATGCGCGGCAGCTTCAGCTTCAACGATTACACCGAGAGCTGCGGTGCAGGCAGCTTCGGAAATCCGACGGCGGCCCTGCCGGCTGTCGCCGCGGCCTCTGGCGGACCGGGCGCCTGCCCTGGTGGCCAGTACGCGCCGCAGTCGGCCGGGTCCGGCGCGTTTGGTAATGACTTCATCAGCTCCAAGTGGCAGTTCAACGTGACCGGCGCATACGTCGCTCCGTGGGACATCAACCTCGGTGCGAGTTTCACCGGCCGCCAGGGTTACGCCGCCGCGCTGCGCGAAGCGGTCACAGGTCTGAACACCGGAACCATCAACGTCGTGCTCGACCCGATCGGCACGGTCCGCTTCGACAACGTCTACGAGCTCGACCTCCGCGTCGCCAAGGACTTCCGTCTCCCCCGCGGAATCGGCCTGACGGTCTCAGGCGACCTCTTCAATGCTCCGAACCAGCGCACCATTCTGCAGCGCGAGACGCTCGTCCTGCAGAACGCCAACGGCGGCGCAGGTGGTTCGCGCTCGGCCGGCTGGCGCATCACCGAGCTGCAGGCACCGCGCGTGTGGCGCCTCGGCGGCAAGTTCACGTTCTAGCTTCTTCCTATCGAGTAGTGACAAGGCCCTCCGATCCCGGCGGGCCTTTTTGTTCCCGGCTACTTTGTTTGTCACCAAAAATTTGCTAGGCTCCCCGTCACACGTTCCGTGATTCAAGTAAACCGGCGGCGCAACCACTCCTTTGAATCGGGCGACCCATCAGGACCCTGTTCAAAATGACCTAACTATTTGAAATCATTGCGATTAGCGAACGAAGTGAAAAAGGCTCTCGTTCTGCACCAACGGACCAAGATCACATTTTTGAGAAAGGAGCCACTATGAAACGGTGCCCATCTCCCAGGTTGTTGGCGGCCATCACCGCCATGTGCATCGCGCTGCTTGCCGTCAGCGCGTTTGCTCAATTCCAGACAGGCAATATCTACGGCAAGGTTCAGGCGAAGGACGGTAGCGCGCTTCCAGGCGTGACTGTCGTGCTCTCCGGTGTCGGAGCGCCGCAGACGTCGATCAGCGACTCCCAGGGTGCCTTTCGGTTCATCAGTCTCTCTCCAGGCAGCTACAGCCTGAAGGCGGAGCTGGCGGGCTATGGAATGTCAACCCGCGCCGGGATCACGGTAAACATCGGCCGCAACGCTGATGTGACCATGACGCTGAACCCGTCAGTCGCGGAGTCGATCACCGTCACCGCGGAAGCACCGCTGCTCGACATTCGCAAGGCGGGTGATTCGACGAGCGTCACGAAGGTCGAACTGGAGAAGATTCCCAGTGGCCGCGACCCGTGGGCGGTCATGCAGACGACTCCGGCGGTTCAGGTCGACCGCATCAACGTCGGCGGCAGTCAGTCGGGCCAGCAGTCAGTCTATGTGGCCAAGGGTGCGCAGGCGACGGACAACACGTGGAACGTCGATGGTGTGAACATCACCGACATGGGCGCCACCGGCAGCACGCCGCTCTACTTCGACTTCGATTCGTTCGAAGAGATGCAGGTCACGACGGGCGGATCGGATCCGCGCATCATGACTCCGGGCGTGCAGCTCAACATGGTGACCAAGCGCGGATCGAACGATTTCCGTGGGTCGGGCCGCTATTTCTACGCGCCGGGCAGCCTGCAGGCCGGGGCGCACATCCCGAGCGAAGCGACGGGCTACCTTGCTGCGACGAACAAGGTCGACTTCAACCGTGAGTACGGCGCCGAAGTCGGCGGACCGATCTGGCGCGATCACCTCTGGGCCTGGGTCGCGGACTCGGAGCAGAAGATCTCCAACACCGGTACGCAGAACATCGGCCAGTTCATCATTCCCGACAACATCATCCTGCGCGACAAGAACGCCAAGCTCAACGCGCAGATCATGCCGAGCAACAGCGCTGTCGGTTTCTACACGTTCGGCGACAAGGGCCGCAACGCCCGCAGTCTTTCTCCGACGCGGCCGTTTGAAACCGCCTGGCGGCAGGCCGGTCCCACGAAGGTCAAGAAGCTCGAGGACACGCAGATCATTGGCTCCTCGCTCTACCTGACCGGTATGTGGTCCAAGATCTCTGGTGGCTTCGGTCTGTTCGCAAATGGTGGACAGGGCGCGAGTGCACCACCTGCGGTCCTCGATTCTTCCACGAACGCGTGGTCACAGAACTACCTCACCTACCAGACCGTTCGGCCTCAGAAGCAGTATCGCCTCGACGGGTCCAAGTTCTTCGACCTCGGGACGATGAACCATGAGCTGAAGTTCGGCTTCGGGTATCGCGATACACCCGTCTCCTCGACGTCCTCCTGGCCGGGCTCTGCCTCGGGCTTCTGGGAGAAGAATTCGGTGGCCGCATCCGACTGCACCGCGGCCGGACTGGCGTCGAACTGCCAGATCGCCGCGGTCACTCGCGACGCCGACAAGAACTACGGCGAAAAGTATCGTGATCTCTACGTTGGCGATACGATCCTCATGGGGAATCTGACGGTGCAGGCCGGCCTGCGCATGGACCGCCAGGAGTCTCTCAATACGGCGTCGAGCGCGGCTGCGAATGGCATTATCGGGACGCCGATCACGCTGCCTTGTTCTCCCGGCGCTGGTCTGCCCTGCACGGGCGGCAACTTCACCGGCAGCCTCGGGACGCTGAACTTCACCGGCGACGCCAGAAAGCTGAACTGGAACACCGTCACGCCCCGTCTCGGCCTCACCTACGCATTGGGAGCGGATAAGAAGACCCTGCTCCGGGCGGCCTATAACCGGTACGTGAGTCAGATGGGTTCCACGGTCGCGAACGCCAGCCCAACCGGTCTGGTCAGTTACTTCTACTTCTACGGCGTCGATGCCAACCATGACAACATCATCCAGCGCAACGAGCTGCTGCAGTTCTACGGCTCGAACTACATCGACCCGCTCCATCCGAACCAGCCCATCAGCAACACCCGCGTCGACTACGGCAGCAAAGCGCCGAAGACCGATGAGGCGATTTTCGGCTTCGACCATGAGCTGATGTCGGACTTCTCCGTCGGGATGAACTTTACCTATCGCCATTACTCTGACCTGGTCGGTACGCGCTATGAGAAGACGCAGGGCGCGAATGACTTCTACACGCGCAACGACTGGGTCGTCTCCACTGCCCATCCGACGGCTGGTGGAAACTTCACGCAGCCTGCAGCAAATGGCGGCGCGAACATCTCACTCCCCACCGTCCCGGTCTACGTGATCAAGTCCGGCGTGCCAGCTCCGACATTCGGCGTGATCACCAACCTGCCCGGGTTCACCCAGAAGTTCCAAGGGGTCGAGCTGTCCGCTACCAAACGGATGTCGCACAACTGGATGCTCCGCGGCAACGCCAGCTGGAACAGCTATACCGAGCATTGCAGCGCCGAGGCATTCCCGAACCCGACGCCGTACGTCGGCAACTGCCCGGGCGGACAGGTTGCACCGCGCTCGGCAGGCTCCGGCGCGTTCGGCAACGTCTTCATCAACTCGAAGTGGAACTTCAACCTCACGGGCCTCTATCAGCTGCCGTGGGACTTCAACGTCGGTGCAAGCCTCACGGCACGTCAGGGCTACCCGGCCGTCTGGCGTGACCAGGTGCGGGGCGTCAACGGCGGCGCGACGTACGTGGTGAACTTCGCTCCGAACCGGCAGGAAGTGATCCTGCAGCCGGTCGGCACGACGCGTTTCGACAACGTCTATGAGTTCGACCTTCGCGCGGCGAAGGACTTCCGCTTCATGAACCGCGTCGGCCTCACTCTGTCGGCCGATCTGTTCAACGTTCCGAACCAGCGCACCGTGTTGCAGCGCAATACGCGCCTCTTCACCAGCGGTGCGTCCTTCGCGAGCGGTGACACGATCACCGAAGTCCAGTCGCCGCGCATCTGGCGTCTGGGCGCCAAGGTCAGCTTCTAGTTCCTGTATCGATGGTCCGTACTCGCCGCCGGGGGAATTTCCCCCGGCGGCGTTTTTTTTGCCGTTGCGAAATCCGCACACTGTCAGGGGGTACCCATTGAAGAAGAAGTTCTGCGTCGCGATCGCGGTGATTTGTGTTGCTTCGATGCTTTCAGCATCGGAAGACTGGCGTGGGAACAACCGCCTCTCCGGCTACGTCGTCGACAAGGCCACCGGCAAGCCGGTTCCGAACGCCAAGGTCATGCTGCGCATTCAGAAGGGCGGCCGCGGCGGCCCTGACGTCACCGCCGACGGCAACGGCCGGTGGGCGGTCCTGGGCATGAGCTCGGGGATGTGGAACATCGACATCGAAGCTTCGGGATACGTCGTCCGTCAGATCGGCAACGTGCAGGTCAGCGAGGGCCAGCGCGTTCCTCCCATGAAGATCGAGATGGAGCCGCAGGCCGTCGTCGCCGCTGCTCCTGCGGCGGAAGCCCCGGTCGAGGAAGTCAAAGTCGGCGGACAGGTCGTTGCGAAAGATGTGGCGGACGCGGTCGAAGCAGGGAACGCCGCGCTTTCCACTAAAAACTACAAAGATGCCGTCACCGCCTACGAGAAGGCGTCCGCCGCGATGCCGGCGTACATGCCGATCCGTTTTGCTCTGGCCCGTGCCTACTACGGTGCCGGCGATCTGAAGAAGGCCATCGCCGCGATGAGCGACGTCTACACCGCGGACTCCGCAAACGCACGGAACGCCATGCTCTACGCCAATATGCTGCTCGAAGACGGACAGCTGGAGAAGGGCAAGGCCATCGTCGACAAGTTGCCGGCCGATGCCGTCGATGTCACGGCGCTCACCAACATCGGTATCGTGCTGATGAACAAGAAGCAGCCGGCCGCGGCGCGGGAGTACTTCACCAAGGTCATCGACGCCAATCCGAAGGAAGCCGAGGGTTACTACTACCGCGGGCTGGCCACGATTCAGGCGGGGAAGGCGAAAGAGGCAAAGGCCGATCTTCAGAAGGTGATCGAGCTCGCGCCGGACAGCGATCAGGCAAAAGAGGCGAAGGAGTATCTGAAGTCGATCAAGTAGCGACGCCGCGAGAACTCAGGATCCATGCTTCGAGAGTTATGTCTCTGAAGGTATCTGTCATTCGTTGCCGTGCTACAGGGACGACCGTGATTTCCGCGTGGTATCGTTTTTCGCGCTGCATGTCCGTCCGGTCTTTTTTTACGCGCACGATCGTCCTTCTCAGTCTGGTCGTACTGGCCGCCTGTCACGGCTCGCGTTCCGCGGTCGACGTCAAAGCGCCGATCATCATCATCTCGATCGACACGCTTCGCTCGGATCATCTCCCTGCGTACGGCTATAAGAGTGTCGAGACCCCGGCCATCGATCGCTTCCGCGCCGATTCCATCCTGTTCGAGCACGCCTACTCGCACTGCCCGCTGACGCTGGTGTCACACGCCAGCCTGTTCACCGGCCTTCTTCCTGCCGAGCATGGCATCCGTGACAACCTCGGCTACGACCTCAAGCCCGAGGCGAAGACGCTGGCGGAGCTGCTGAAGTCGAAGGGCTACGTCACTGGAGGTGCCGTCTCCGCCGTCGTCCTGCGCGGCGAAACCGGCATCCGGCGTGGTTTCGACTTTTGGGAAGACAGCATCGACATCGACCCGTCGTTTCTCAGCATCGGCCGCGCGCAGCGCAGCGGCGAGGCGACGCGTGCGCTGGCCCAGAAATGGATCGGCGACCACGCTCACGGCGCGCAACCCTTCTTCTTTTTCTTTCACATCTACGAGCCGCACACGCCGTATGAACCCGCCGAGCCGTTTCGCTCGAGGTACCGCTCGGCGTATGACGGCGAAGTAGCCACGGCCGACGACATCGTCGGGAAGTTCCTCGACTATCTCCGCGCAGAAGGCATCTACGACCGTGCCACGATCCTGCTGCTGTCGGATCACGGTGAAGGCCTCGGCGATCACGGCGAAGACGAACATGGCGTACTCCTGTACCGCGAGACGCTGCAGGTTCCGCTGATCCTGAAGCTGCCGAAGGGTGCGCGAAAGGGAACGAGCGTCGCTGCTCCCGTGCAGCTGATTGACGTCTTCCCGACGATCGCCGACGCCTTTGGCACGAAGTCGACGCTGACCGGCCGCTCGCTGATCGAAATCGCAGAGGGGAAGGGTGCTGACCTGCGCCCGATTTACTCCGAGACCTACTATCCCCGGCTTCATTTCGGCTGGAACGATCTCCACTCGCTCATCTCCGGGGCGAAGCACTACATTCACGCGTCCGATCCCGAACTGTACGACCTCAACGCCGATCCTGCCGAGTCGAAGAACGTCCTGCTGGAGGACCGCCGCTCGTACGTCGCGCTGCGCGAAGCGATCAAGCCCTACATCAAAGCGGTGTCGAGCCCGGCCGCCGTCGATGATGAGCAGAAGCAGAAACTCATCGCCCTCGGCTACGTCGGCTCGACGGTGAGCACCACCCCCGATGCCGTTCTTCCTGATCCGAAGAAGAACATCGGCAAGGCGAACGCCATCAGCCAGGCCTTTCGTCTCTTCCGCGACAACAAGTTCGAGGAGACGCTTGTGGTTACCAGCGGTCTTCTCAAGGACAACCCGAACATGCTCGACATCTGGGCGCTTCATTCGCGAGCGCTCGCGAAGCTCGATCGCCGCGAAGAGGCGATCGAAGCCGCGAAACAGGGTCTGCGCGTGTCGCCGAACACCGCCTCGCTGGCGGTGACGGTCGCGAATCTATCGCTCGAGCTGGGCCGTCTCGATGACGCAGAGGCGCATGCGAAGCTGGTGTTGAAACAGACACCGCACGACGCGCACGAGGTCCTGGCTCGCGTCGCACTCCGCCGCAAAGACTTTGCGAAGGCGCGCGCAGAAGCAAACGCCGCCTTCGACAATGACAAGAACCGCCCCGGCAATCTGCTGCTCCTTGGTCAGATCGCGATGGAAGAGGGGAAGCTCGAAGAGGCCCTGCGCGACTACGATCAGTCAGCCTCGCTCCGGGGGTCGAAGGGCCAGCCCCCGTTGCCCCGGCTCAACTTTCTGCGGGGTGACTGCCTTGCGCGCATGGGGCGTTCGGACGAGGCCGAGGAGGCATTCCTGACCGAGATCAAGAGCTTCCCCACCGACCCGCAGCCGTACCGGAATCTGATCCTCCTCTACGCGGTGGAGGGCCGCAATGACGCGGCCACGCAGCTCATTTTCAGTCTGGAGAAGGCTGCGCCGACTCCGCCTTCGTATGTAGCAATCGCAGAGACGCTGAAAATGATCGGCGACACGAAGGGTGCTCGCTATTGGGCCTCGCGGGGGCTGGGCCGCTATCCGGACGATCAGCAGTTGCGGGCGCTGATTCGAGGCTAGCGTCGGAGGCTCTCTCGACGGCGAGCAACGATCGCCGTTGCGCCTGCGCGCCGCGTCGGAATGACAGGTATCCTTCGCTCAACGAATGCGCCGTTTCCTCGTCCTTGCCGCCGTGCTGACAGTCCTGGGCTGTCATCGAGAGTCCTCGCCGCCGGCAAACGTTCCTCACGCGACGCCGGACGTCATCCTCGTCACGATCGATACGCTTCGCGCGGACTCGGTCGGCTTCGCCGGCAACACGCGCGTGAAGACGCCCTTCCTGGATCGTCTCGCTGCCGGGAGTGTGGTCTTCGCGAACGCGCATGCGCACAACGTCGTGACTCTGCCCTCGCACGTCAACATTCTGACCGGTCTTTATCCCTATCAGCATGGGGTTCACGACAACGCGGGCTTCCGGCTCGATCCGAAACACGAGACCGTCGCGACGATGCTGCACCGTGCCGGATACACAACCGGCGCGTTCATCGGCGCCTATCCGCTGGACGCGCGCTACGGACTGAATGCGGGTTTCGACGTATACGACGACAACTACGGCAAGGGCGCTGCGTCGCTCGACTTCACGAATCAGGAGCGGCCCGCCACCGCCGTCCTGGATGCGGCGACCCGCTGGTGGACGGCAAACGCCGGCAAGTCGCGATTCCTCTGGATTCATCTCTACGATGCGCATGCCCCCTATCGTCCGCCGGAGCCGTTTGCGACGGAGTACGCGTCCAGCCCTTATCTCGGCGAGATCGCGGCGATCGACCACGCGCTCGGAGTGCAGCTCGGACCGATCCTCGATTCCGATCGGGGCGCAGTCGTCATCGTCACCGCGGATCACGGCGAGGCGCTCGGCGAGCATGGTGAGCTGACGCACGGCTTGTTCGCGTATGAGCCGACGCTGAAGATTCCGCTGCTCGTCCGTGCCGCGGGGCTGGCGCATCGCGTCGAGCCTGCCTTCGTGCGTCACGTCGACATCGTGCCGACGATTCTCGATGCCGTCGGAATCACGAGGCCTGCTATTTTGCCGGGTAGGTCGCTGCTCGGGAGGATCGACGCCCGCGACGCCTATTTCGAGGCGCTCTCGGCCTCGCTCAATCGAGGTTGGGCGCCACTCACCGGCGTGATTCACGGCGGAGAAAAATATATCGAGCTCCCGATTGCAGAGCTCTATGACCTGCCACGCGATCCTGGGGAGACGACCAATCTCCGAACCGATCGCCGCCGGCAGGTGGAAGAAGCGCGGAAGCTGCTCGCGGAGATGCACGGCACGGTGACCGAACGAACCATCTCCACCGAAGAGGCCGCGCGTCTGCGAAGCCTCGGATATGTCAGCGGCACGGCGTCGTCCAGGACGTCCTACTCCGCTGCGGACGATCCGAAGAATCTGGTGGCGCTCGACAACAAGATGCACGACGTCGTCGATGCTTACCAGCGCCATAACGTGTCTCGCGCTCTGGCACTGGCGAACGAAGTTGTGGCGGCGCGGCCGGAGATGGCAGCGGGACGCGAGCTCCTTGCGTTCGTTCTGCAGCAGAGTGAGAACGTGCCTGCAGCCATCGAGAATCTACGGACGGCCATCCGTCACGGTGGCCAGACTGACGCCATGCGCGTGCAACTCGGGCTGCTCCTGACGGAGAGCGGCAAGGCGGCCGAGGCGGCGGAGATCCTTGCGCCGCTGGCGGCGGGCAATGATCCCGATGCGCTCAACGCGTATGGCATCGCGTTGGCGGACGATGGGAAGCCGGATGAGGCGGTACGGCAGTTCAATCGCGTCCTGGAGCTCGACGCGAACAATGCGCCTGCGCTGCAGAACCTGGGGATCGTGGCGCTGCGCCGCAATGATGTCGCCGCGGCACAGACGTACCTCGGGCGCGCGCTGGCGCTCAATCCTCACCTTCCGCTTGCACTCAACACGCTGGGAGTCGTGTACGCGAGGCAGGGCGACGACACGCGCGCCGTCAACTCGTGGAACCAGGCGGTAGCGATCGACCCCCGCCAGTACGATGCCCTCTTCAATGCCGGACTCGTGGAGGGACGAGCCGGTCACGTCAACGAAGCGAGGACCGCGCTGTCGCGCTTCGTGGCAACGGCGCCGAAGGACCGCTACCGGGACGACATCGCGACAGCAACCCGAGCGTTGCAGTCGCTGCGGTAGACCCGGACGGACACCAATCCCGGCGAGTGCGCGGTAAACTACGAACGATTGCACGCCGACCTCTCCGAGTTCGAATCCCGCATCGGCTACACCTTCCAGAGCCGGGAACTTCTGACGCGCGCCCTGACGCATAAGTCGTACTCCCACGAGGCGAAAGCGGAGACGTTGCGGGACAACGAGACGTTCGAGTTTCTCGGAGATTCCGTCCTCGGCTTTGTGGTCGGTGATCTTCTCTTCCGCCATTTCCCAGAGCTTGACGAAGGTGCTCTTTCAAAAATGAAAGCATTTCTCGTCAGCGCGACGAGTCTCGCAGAGAAGGCCCGGATGTACGGGATGGGGGATGTGCTTTTCCTCGGCGTCGGCGAGGAAAAGTCGGGAGGGAGAAAGAAGGACTCGCTGCTGGCGAACCTTTTCGAGGCGATGCTGGCGGCGGTATATCTCGATGGCGGAATCGATGCCGTACGCCTGATGATCGAGCGCTCGTTCCGCCAGGACCTGGAAGCGATCGACTCGCAGGACCTGCTGTTTCAGGACTACAAGACCGCGCTGCAGGAACTGGCGCAGGGGAGCGCCCTTGCTCTGCCGGAGTACAGCGTGGTCGCCGAAGTGGGGCCGGACCATGGGAAGCGATTCATCGTCGAGGTCAGGGTCGGGAGTCTCGTGACGCGCGGGGAAGGGTCGTCGAAGAAGGAAGCGCAGCAGCAGGCGGCAAAGCATGCACTGGGCGAATTCTCGCCGGTTGTCTAGAGCCGCGGCCGTCGTTCGGGTCGTTGCGATCACGGGCGCGATCATGGGCGCGATCAGCCTGTCCGGCGCACAGCCGCAACCGGTGCGCAATGCCGACCTCACCCGCATCCGCGCGGAGATCGGACGGCTGCGAACGCGGCTCGATGACGTGAAGGCCCAGACACGGAGTGCGGAGCACGATCTCGAAGAGGCGGACCTGGAGCTTGGAATCCGCACGAACGAACTGCAACTCGCCATCGACATGCAGTCGCAGCTCGAGCAACAACGCCATGAGATCGAGACCCGGATCTCGTCCATCGCGGAGAAGATCGGCAGGGAGAAGGACTTCCTTCGCAAGCGGCTGGCCGCGCTCTACCGGCTCGGAGGAATGAGTTACGTGCGGATCCTGCTATCCATCGACGACGGCCGCGATCCGGTCCAGGCCATCTCGATGCTCAGCTTCCTGGTGTCACGTGATTCGCGCGCGGTCTCCCGATTCCAGACCACCCGCGATCAATTGCGCGTGAGCTATGCCGATCTCGCGGCACGGCAGCGCCAGCTTGCGGCTGCGCGGAAGGTGGTCGAGGAGCGTCAGCGGGAGGTGGCGTCGGCTCGGGCGGGGAAAGAGAGAATGCTGCTCTCACTGCGCAACGAGGGCAACCAGTCTGAGCAGAAGCTGGCGGGCCTGGAAGAGAAAGCGAAGCGGCTCGAGCATCTTCTCGAGTTGCTGGCGCGTCAGAATGGCACGGCCGCAGCGGCGACCGACATCCGCACGGTGCAGGGCGCACTCGACTGGCCGGTACGGGGACCGATCCTCGAGCACTTCGGAAAGCAACGGAACGCAAAATTCTCGACCGTGACGTTCAACAACGGCCTCAAGATCGCGTCTGCGGCGGGCACTGAGGTACGCTCCGTGTTCGCGGGAACAGTTCTATTTTCACAGTGGTTCAAGGGGTACGGCAATCTGGTGATTCTCGATCACGGAAATCGCGTTTTCTCTCTTTACGGCAACCTCAAGTCGCCCGCGGTCGCGGTCGGCGATCACATCGGCGCTGGACAGGCCCTTGCAGGGGTCGGCGAAGCGGAAGACACGCACTCTGGATACCTGTATTTCGAGATCCGGCAGGACAACAAGCCTGAAGATCCGCAGAAATGGCTGCGGTAATGAGCACGACGACATGAGCAAAAAGAAAATCGCGTTCCTTTCTGTTTCGGTAGCCCTTCTCCTCTCGTTGCTCGGCGGCGCACTGTTCGGCCAGGCCACGCAGAAGAACAACGTCTACCGATATCTCAGCATCTTCACCGAGGTGCTGGACCTGGTGCGGAACAACTACGTGGAACAGGTGCCCGCCGATCAGTTGATGGACGGCGCCTTCGCTGGCGTAACGGACGCCATCGACGAATTCAGCTACTACGTCCCGCCTGCGCAGATGGCTGCCTACAAGGGCTTCAGCGACGTGGAAGACAACGGTGTTGGTCTGATCGTCACCAAGCGCTTCGGTTACGCGTTCGTGATCGCAGCCGTCCCGGGCTCGCCGGCGGCGAAATCAGGCATCGAGCGCGGCGATTTCATCGAGAAGATCGACGGGCAGCCTACTCAGAAGATGGCTGTGTGGCAGGTTCGCAACCTCCTGCGTTCGTCCAAGCCAGTCCACCTCCAGGTTCTTCGCGGTGGGCAGACCAAGCGCGATGACTTCACCCTGCAGCAGGCAGCGTTTCATCCGCTCGCCATCACGACCGAGCACTACGGCGCCGTGGCCTACCTGAAGATCCCGTACTTCGAGAAGGGGACGGCCGCACAATTGGCCACCACCCTCGGAGAGATTCGCAAAGCCGGCAGCCGGAAGCTGATCATCGACCTCCGCGGGAATGCAGGTGGCGACGTCGAGGAAGCGATCCAGTCGGCGGACGAACTGCTCACCAGTGGCTTGATCACCTCAGTGGAAGGCCGCAAAGTCGAGCCGAAGAAATGGCAGGCTGACCGGAACACCGCCTATGACGGCGAGCTCGAAGTTCTCACTGACGGCTCGACGGCCGCGGGTGCAGAGATCCTGGCGGCGGCAATTCACGGTAATCAGCGTGGGAAAGTCGTCGGTGTGACGACGTATGGCAAGTCCATCGTGCAGCGCTTCATCACGCTCCCCAGCGGTGGTGGGGTCTACATGACCGTTGCGCACTACACGACTCCCGACATGAAGCCGATCAAGGCCGGTGGAATCCGTCCCGATGTCGTGGTCGATCTGACGTCCCTGGCGCTGCGCGATCCCGAACCCGGCCCACCGACGGCCAAGGGCACGCCGCACGCCGCAGTGAAGCCGAAGGACGACCTGATCCTCCAGAAGGCGTTGCAGCTCTTCAACGAAGGGGCGTCTGCGGCGAAGAAGGCGGCGTAAGCATCGGGAACGGCAGTTCCTGATTCTCGCCCGCACGTTGCGCTGGCGCGAGCGGTAGTTCTACGGTGAACGTCACGCCGTGACCGAGTCCGTCGCTGGCGACGGAGACGCTGCCACCGTGCAGCTCTGCCAGATGTCTGACGATGGCCAGTCCGAGGCCCAGGCCGCCATGGGCACGGTCGATGCCGCTGTCACCCTGCCGGAAACGCTCGAAGACGTGGGGGAGAAACGCCGGGTCGATCCCCGGACCGTTGTCGGATACGACGATGCGAGCGGCATCGCTGCCGCGGTGCAGGCCTACGCCGATGTGACCCCCTCTCGGAACGAACTTGATGGCATTGGAGACGAGATTCCACACGATCTGTTGCAACCGGTCGGCGTCTCCCGTCACCCGGGGGGCAAATTCGAATTCGATTTCGATGGTGATTTGCTTCGCGGTTGCAGCCGGCCGGAGCGTGTCGATGGCGTTCGTGATCACGGTTCCGAGATCGACGGGTCCTACCTCCAGCCGGAACTTGCCGCTGATGATGCTGGAGACGTCGAGGATGTCTTCGATGAGGCGGGCCCGTGCCTGCGTGGAGCGATCGATGGCGTCGAGTGCGATTTTGACCGTCTCCTCATCGAGTGATCCGATCGTGAGCATGCGTACCCAGCCGAGGGTAGCGGTCATCGGCGTCCGCAGCTCGTGCGAGACGGTGGCCAGGAACTCGTCCTTCGCGCGGTTTGCCTCGACGGCGAGGGTATGCAGTTGTGCATTCTCGATTGCGAGCGCCACCCGGCGGCCGAAGACACCGGCCAGTTCGACTGCGGCTTCGTCGTAGCGGTTGGTTTCCCGCGAACTGAGGGTCAGGGCTCCCACGGTCCCGCTCCGCGCGATCAACGGGACGACGATGTACGACTGTGTCCCGAGGCGGGCGATGACCTCGCGGTGGCTGTCATCGCTGCCGCGTTTCGCAAGCACTTCGGGAGGCAATTCGCCCACTACCTCGACGGTGCTGCTGCGGATGGCGGCGGGAGCACCGTAGGGAAGGTCCGGGCCAGGGTTGTAACTCTGCAGGAGTCGCGCGGCGTACTCGAGCGAAGGGTCGATGTGTTTTACGGCCGCACGCCGGAGCTGGCCGTCCTCGAGCAGGTCGATGACACAGAGTTCTCCGAGGATCGGCAGGGCGGCTGCGGCAGCGGTTTGGATCGTGGCGTCCATGTCGAGTGAAGAAGTCACCAGTTCGCTCACGCGCGCCAGGAAACGCAGCGCTTCCTCGGCCCGGCGGCGAGCGCTCATATCGAGAGTTACGCCGCGCATGCCGATCGCATTCCCCTGCTCGTTCTTCACGACCATCGAATGCGATTCGACCCAGATGGCGCGTCCGTCTTTGGTCATCCATCGGAACGTGTTCGCGCGGAAATCGCCGGTCTGGAAGTGATCCCGCGCGTGCCTTGCGGCGTTCTCTCGATCGTCCGGGTGGACGATCGTCAGCCAGAAGTTGGGGGTGGCAAGCCACTCCTCGACGGTGTAGCCGAGCATGCGGGTGACGTGCTCGCTCACGTAGTTGATGCGCTGCGAATCCCGCTCCGGCGTACCACTCGCTTCCCAGACGACCCCGGGGACGCTGGCGACGATGTCCGCGAGTCGCCGGCGCTCAGCCTCGACGCGAGTGGCCATCTCCTCGAGTGCCTGAACGCGTTCGCCGCGCAGTCTGACCGTCTCTTCCTGATAGCGCGCGATGACCCACGCCAGGAGAATCATGAACGCGACGAAGAGGGTCAGTTGAACGACATCCGCGGGGTTCTGAATTCGAAACGCGCCCGTCGGAGGCATGATGAAGAAGATGGCCGCGACCGATGAAAGAGCGATGGAGAGGAGCGCCGGTCCGAATCCACCGAGAGTGGCGGTGATGACGATGGCTCCGATCAGCACCAGATAGCGGGCGCCATCGAGAATCGGCGCAAAACCGATCTGCAGGAGGGTTGCGATCGCCGTGAGCGTGAGAGCGACCACGTAGCCGCGTGCGCGGGAACCGTATTCCGAGGGACGGATTTGCGTCTTCATGAAGTGGGATGCGTTCTACTCGGGACAGCGTACGAAGCAATGGATAGTACACGCCTCTGGCACTGGGCTGGCAATACAAATAACCGTCTTGTCGCGGAGGGATCATGAAATCTTCGATACTTTCTGATGTTCAGAGCGGGAGGCGGAACCTCGCGGATGCCCGGCGTGATGTCCAGTCCTGGGCTTGTGTCCGGAGCACGGAAGTCCGCCGCGCGGCGGCGACGATCCAGCCGAGACTTCGGGAGGCTGCGGTGACGGCCGAGAGGCAGATGCGCGAGAGTCCGCTTGCGTGGACCGGCGCGGCCGTCGCGGGCGGAATCGCCCTCGGGCTCTTCGGACGGTGGCTCCTTCTCGGTCGCCGCCGGCGAAGTCCTTCGATCGTGATCGTGGCGTAGTCTTCGCTCGCGCTTCGTGCAGTAAGATCGGTGGCCCGTGTACAACCTTTCGCGCTTCGGTTTCAACGAGATGATGGACTGTCGCTCGCGATTGCGGAATCTGTTCGATCGTGAGCCGGAATCGGTCGAAGAGGGCGCGCAGCGCGTCGTCGAATTCTTTCGCCGCGAGTTCGTGGACCACGAGGGGAATCCTGCCTGTGCGCTCGTCCGTCTCTTTAAGACGCACAGGTACTCGGACGTGGGCGACGACCTCCAGGTGTTCGCGCGCGGGGTTGTGCCAGAGGTTGAGACCGTCGAGGATGCGAGGTGCCTCGTGCTGCTGGCGACCGATGGGGATCTGCCGGAGTGGCGTTCGCGGCACACGTCCAGTGGGCATCAGGCCATCCCGCTCACCAGCGAGGAGATGATCGAGAAAGCGCCGATGATCGCGCAGCTCTTCAAGCAGTTCGGGGTTTCGGTCCCGACGATCCTGCGGCCGAATCCGACGCTGCTGCTGGACAACCTCGACACGAGCTTCAACGTCTTTCACGTCGCTCAGGCCCTGGGCAGTCCCTACATCGTCGCGCAGAAAGAGTTCGTCGAGCAGTTCGCGATTGCTTCCGTGCTCGGGTTCGGCGGAATGCTGGCGTCCGGCGATCTCTTCGCCGCCATCATGTTCACGAAGGTGCCGGTATCGTCAGCGGTCGCGGATCAGTTCAAGGTGATCGGACTGAATCTGAAACTGGCAATGCTTCCGATTGCGCGGAAGAACCTCTTCTCCGATCAGTAGCGCGGCAGGAGTGTTTGCAGCGCGGACGCGAGTCCTTCGTATTCGTCGATCGTGTTGTAGAGCTGGGCGGAGATGCGCAGAACACGCCGAGGCGGTTGTGGCCAGGGGACGATCGGTACCTCGATCGCGTGCTCGTACAAGAGAGCATCCTGCAGCGGATCTCCGTAGAGCGACGGTGCCAGTTCCTGTGTGCCGTCGGGCAGGGGAAACGCTGCCATCGATCCGAGCATGTCATCCGGGGCAGGTTTGCCGATCGCCAGCCGGTCGCAGAGGAGGTCGCGCGCGCGCAGCGCCAGACCGTGATTGCGGCGCATCACTTCCGGCCATCCTCCCTCTACCGCCGATGCCATGAACGCCAGCGCCGCCGGGACGCAGAGCCATGCCGTCGGGTCGAACGTTCCGGGCCAGTCGAACTCCAGGTGAAACCGGCTGCGGTCCGTCCGAGTTGCGTTCGCGCCGTGGCTGATCACGACCGGACGGATCCCCAGCCGGCGGTTTTCGCGAACGTATAGAAATGCGGCACCTTTAGGCGCGCAGACCCATTTGTGCAGGTTGCCCGTGTAGTAGGCAGCTCCAAGCGCGTCGAGTTGCAACGGAAACATGCCGGGCGCATGGGCGCCGTCGACGAGGGTGTCGATGCCACGGCGATTCAGCTCGTCGATCAACGTCGCAATCGGGAAGATCAAGCCAGTCTGGCTGGTGACGTGATCGACGAGCAGCAGTCGCGTACGTTCCGTTACCCGGGCCAGGACTCGCTCGACGACCTCCTCGGAGGAGCGGATCGGGAACGGGACGTCCACAGAAACGACCTTCGCGCCAGCCAGACCGGCCACGTACTCGAGCGAATTCCGCGATGCGTTGTATTCATGGGAGGTGACAATCAATTCGTCATGTCTGTCGAGATCAAGAGATCGGAGGACCGCGTTGACTCCGGCTGTGGCATTCGGGACGAACGCGATCGCAGCCGGATTCGCTCCGACGAATGCGGCGAGGGTGTTGCGCGCTTCGTCGAGGAGCGGTTCGAGCTCGCGAACCATGAACCGTACCGGCTCGCGCTCCAGTTGCATACGAAGCTCGTCCTGACGCGCGAGGATCACCCGAGGTGTCGCGCCGAACGAGCCGTGGTTGAGATAGGCAATTCCGGGATCGAGCAGCCAGTGCTCTTTCATGAGGGGATCGAGCTTATCAGGCGGGAGATTCCCTCATCGAACACCTGCGGTACGGTGAGCAGCGACACGACGAGGTGACCTTCGAGGTCGAAATCGAAAAAGTAGCCCGGATGGATGACCAGCCCATGCTCCTGGAGCAGACGCAGAGCGAGATCCTCGTCGGAGCCGAGCGAAGGGACGCGAAGAACGGCCGTCCATCCTCCCTCGACTGGAAGAACGCGCACCGAGGGGCAGGCTCGGACCGTGTCCCGGAGCGCAGTGAGGTTCCGGGAGATCCGATCCTGGATCGATGCGCGGATGCGCGGTGCGATCGTCAGCAGCTCGGGCAACGCGGTCTGTACCGGGGTGGCGACGGAGAGGAAGTTGTCGGCAATCAGCTCGAGAGCCCGGATCGCCTCCGCTCGTTCCGGGCCGCTCACTCGGATCCACCCGAGTTTGAAATGCGGAAGCCCCGCGGACTTGGAGAGGCCGCCGAGTATGAAGGTGAGGACATCGTCGCGGACGAGGGATGGAGGAGTGCCGCGGAAGGCAAACGGGTGGAAGACCTCGTCTGCGATGAGAGGGAGTCTCGCGCCGGCGAGGATGTCCTGCTCTGCCGGAGTCACGTACGAACCGGTCGGGTTGTTCGGGTTGATCACGATGATGGCCCGCGTTCGATCGGTCAATCCGAGACGAAGGCGTCTGGGATCGATCTCCCAGCGCTGGTGAAACTCGAGCGCGAAGGTCTGGAGGCTGACCAGCTCCAGCCCGGCGAGATGTTCGAGCAGGGGATACGACGGAGTTGCCGTGAGGACTGCATCGCCGGGATCGCAGAGGAGCTTGAAGAGGAAGGAGTACGCCTCGCTCGTCGACGCGGTGATCACGATGTCTGCAGGGTCGCAGGCGAGCGCGCGCGCGACGGCCTCGCGCGCGGAGAGGATTCCGAGAGGCTGGGGGTCGTAGGGCGCACGCGAGGCGCGGGCCATGACATCGGCAAGTTCGTCGAGCGGATAGGGGAGGCCAGCCGTGGTCGGATTGGAGTTGGTCAGATCGAGCAGTTCGCCGCGATACGCCTGGCGTGCGACGGTGAGGCGATTGACGGCTGCGTTACCTCGTGCGCGTTTCGAGAACATCACGCGAGACGCTATCGCACTCGGGCTACGACCGGCAGGCCGTCTTCGTTTCCGCCATTGCTTTCTCGAGGTTGCCGCGTGCGGTGGCCTGCGACTGGGGAACGGCGTCGAGAGCGGCGCGGAACGTCGTGAGGGCCTCGTCGCATGAGCCTCGCGCGGCGAGGACGCGGGCGAGGGTATCGAGGACGAGATAGGAATCGGGTCCGTGCTGCGCCACCGCCTTCCGGGCCATCGATTCGGCCTCGTCGTAACGCTTCGATTCGTAGAGCAGCCATGCGAGGTTGTTCAGCGCATCGCGCGAATTCGCGTCGACGGTGAGCGCCTTGCGAAACGCCGTTTCGGCCTCGACGCGGTGACCGGTCTGCATTTCCGCATTGCCCAGGTTCGTCCATGCGAGGAGGGAGTCGGGGTGTTGCGCGAGGATGTTGCGGTACGCGTTGGCGGCATCCGCGTACCTGCCGGCGTCTTCCAGCGTGACGGCGGCACGGAGAGCCTCTGACGCACTTCCGGGATGGATCAGGATGGCGGCGTGACCGCCGCCCGACCAGGCCTTTTCCAGGCGGTCGAACGTCGTCCAGCGTCCCTTGCCATCGCCGAACTGGGTTCGCACGAGGCCGGCGGAAGAATCGTAGCCATCGGCGACGATGTAGTGAAAAAAGTCGTAGTGATGCCCTGGGGAGTCGACGACCTGCAGCATCAGGATGACGGGGCGTCCCCGTCGAAGCTCGTCTTCGACGGTTGCGGGGCTGCCGGTCACGAGTTGCGCGTCGAAGCCGGCTTTACGCGCGGCGAGCAGCATGTCGATCGTCAGGACGCCGCCGTGTGTCTTCGGCAGGGTAGCGTCCCACGACTGCATCGTCGTGGTGTCGCCGAAGTGCTGCAACACCGTCGAGAGTGACCCTGCACCGCACGACTCGATTCCCCAATGCTGCTCAGGAACGTTGGGGACCACGGCAGCGGTTGGAGAGGCATGCTGGGTCCGAGGGGTGACGGTGATGCATCCCGTCAGAAGAAGGAGGAGAAGCAACGCTGAAGGTTGCATGCCGAAGCTTGAATGTGGAATTGCCTCCGGTTCTGAGCCAGACCGATCGGACGCGCTCGCGGCTTTCCCGTGCGACCTCGAACATCCAGCGTTGAGCATTTCGGTTCGTCCTCCAACAAAGAGGGCGAGCGGCCGGAAGGCACGCTCGCCCCAGGGCGACTGCGCAGAGGGGCGTTATCCGAGTGCGATGACGAGGATGAGCGCGGCGAGGGCGCCGATGCCGATCCAGATCCATTCCTGGCGCGTCAGGCCGGCGGCCTGCACCTGGTCGATGTTCTGTGCGAGCTGATGGAGGTCCTGCGGGGAGAGCTGTGCGAGACGCTGATCGACCTGCGCCTTGGTGAAGCCGCGATCCGTCAGCACCTTGGCGACCTGGTCGTTCGCGGTGACGTCGCGCACGAGCGCAAGGTCGGTGGCGCGCTGGTCGATGCTCTGATCGGCTGCTGTCTTCGAGGGAACGGGGCCGGCGAACGCGGGGATGGACGCAAACGCAACAACGAGGAAGAGGGCTACGAACTGGGAAGAACGTTTGGACACGAGAAGTACCTCCATGTTGTGTGAGGTGGTGGTCACCACCGCCCCACGTTTCAGTTATCGCCGTCGGTCATGGCCCCACGACCACGGCGACCGGCATCCGACAGCGGGACGGAGCAAGACGGGTGCCGGAATTGGGTGAACGACGACGACGCGTCGTTTGTCCCGGGGCGCCCCGGCCTCACGTGTCGGGAAGAGTGTGGAGCAGCGAAGGGAGGAAGGGCAACGCAACGCGCGCAACAAATCGGCTACGATCACGTCCCGTGATTCGCTTCGAAGACATCCTCGACAAGGTCGAACGCTACAAGCCCGACTTTGACGAAGAGCTGCTCGATCGCGCCTTCGTGTTCTCCGCGCGCGAGCACCGCGGCCAGGTACGCAGCTCCGGGGAGCCCTATCTCGTCCATCCCCTCAACGTCGCCTACATCCTCGCGGAGATGCGTCTCGACGAGACGTCCATCGCTGTGGGACTCCTGCACGACGTTCTCGAAGACACGCTGACGACCAAGGAAACGCTCCAGCAGATCTTCGGCGACGACGTGGCCGAACTGGTCGACGGCGTGACCAAGATCTCCCGCTACGCGTACGTCTCCAGGGAAGAACAGCAGGCCGAAACCTTCCGCAAGATGCTCCTGGCGATGGTGAGTGATCTACGGGTCGTCCTCGTCAAGCTCGCCGACCGGCTTCACAACATGCGCACGCTCGAGTTTCTCCCGGAGGAGCGGCGAATGGCCATCGCGAAGGAAACGATGGAGATTTACGCGCCCATCGCCAACCGCCTGGGTATGGGACGCATCAAGAGCGAGCTGGAAGATCTCTCATTCCGGCACATGCACGCCCGCGAGTTCGACGAGTTGCAGCGGGCCGTGAACGAGAAGCTGTCGGTTTCCGGAGACATCGTCGAACGGATCAAGGGAACGCTCACCGCCAAGCTCCGCGAGAACGACATCAACGGCGAGGTCTTTGGACGCGTGAAGTCGATGTACTCCATCTGGACAAAGCTCCGGCGCCAGGAGATCGATGTCGGCCAGGTCTACGACTACCTGGCCTTCCGCATCGTCACCGCGAACGTGAAGGACACCTACGCCTGCCTCGGCATCATCCATCAGATGTGGCGGCCTGTGCCGGGCCGGATCAAGGACTACATCGCGATGCCGAAGCCGAATTTCTATCAATCGCTGCACACGACTGTGGTGGCGGAAAAGGGGCAGCCGTTCGAGGTCCAGATCCGCACGCGGGAGATGGACCTGGTCGCCGAGCAGGGGATCGCTGCACACTGGAAGTACAAAGAAGGCCGTGTCGGTGCGCAGCCGGACGACACCAACTTCCTCTGGCTGCGGCAACTGGTGGAGTGGCAGCACGAGATCACGGACCCGCGCGTCTTCATGCAGTCGCTGAAGATCGATCTCTACCCCGACGAGGTCTATACCTTCACGCCGAAAGGCGATGTGTTCGCGTTTCCCCGAGGGGCGACGCCGCTCGACTTTGCGTATCGCATTCACACGGATGTCGGGCACCACTGCGTCGGTGCACGAGTCAACGGCAAGCTGATGCCGCTCCGGACGACACTGAAGAATGGCGACATCATCGAAGTGCTGACCGCACCGACCCAGTCGCCCTCCCGCGAATGGATCAACATGGTCGTGACGTCGAGGGCCCGTCACAAGATCCGGCACTGGCTCAATACGGAGCAGAAACACCGCTCCATTGAGCTCGGCCGGAAGCTCATCGACAAAGAGGCCAAGCGGTATCGCGTGCCGTGGCGGAAGCTCGTGGCGGAAAACGCGCTCGACTCGGTGCTCGCGGAGTACGGACTACCGCGGCTCGACGACCTCTACGCCGACGTCGGCTACGGGAAGGTCTCCCCACGGGCGGTCGTGGAGCGTTTCATCAAGGATGAACAGGCGCCGGTCGACGAAGGCGTGCTCCAGCGCGCGGTGCGGAAGATCTTCCCGTTCACCGGCACGTCGCCCGCGATCAAGGTCAAAGGCTACGACGACCTGATGACGTACCTCGCCAAGTGCTGCAATCCGTTGCCCGGCGAGAAGATCACAGGCTACATCTCGC
Source organism: Thermoanaerobaculia bacterium (assembly GCA_038244715.1). GTDB lineage: Bacteria > Acidobacteriota > Thermoanaerobaculia > Gp7-AA8 > Gp7-AA8 > JADGNZ01. The sequence goes on along the minus strand of JBBRTE010000020.1, from coordinate 65,764 downwards.
GCGGCAAGGGCGTCGGCGTTCACAGCGCGAACTGTCCAAACGTGCGGAACCTGATGTTCAACGCAGACCGGCAGATTGCCGTTGAGTGGGCCGATCAGCGCCAGGCGCAGTTCCAGGTCGAACTGGAGATCGTGATGGAGGACCGGCAGGGTATCCTGGCGCGTGTGGTCTCGACAGTCGCCAACATGAAGACCAACATCCGGCAGATGGACAGCCGGACGACCGAGGGACGGGCGACGGCGGACTTGACGTTGGAGATCGCCGATCTCAAGCACCTCGAGCGCGTGATCCGCTCCATTGCCGACATCGAGGGCGTGGTCCACGTCGAGCGGAAGTTCAACGTGCGCCACGCCACCGCATAGACCTCCGGCGGGCCGAACGGTTTCGCGTGAGGCAGGGAACGTCGGGGTTGGGCTGAAAAGGCGGGAGAGTGGATCGCGCGGACTACCGCGCGGCTTTCGCGATCTTGCCGGTCCGGATGCAGCGGGTGCAGACGTTCATCCGTTTCACCGCAGAACCAACCATGACGCGTACACGCTGCAGATTCGGCAGCCAGCGCCGGCTGGAAACATTGTGGGCATGGCTGACCCGGTTACCAAAAACCGGTGCCTTGCCGCAGACTTCGCACATCTTTGCCATCGATAGACTCCTCAAATAACGTCAGGGGGCGGGATTGTAACGGGCGACCCGATTCGACGCAACCGAAACACCCAAAACGGGCTCGTATTCGCCTAATCGGTTGATAAATCTAAAAGCTGTAGAGTTGACACTCACCTTTAAACGTTGTAATTTCGACTCACTTTCCAACATCTGGAGCCGCGCGAAGAGAAGTCAATGTGTGAGATGGACGGGGTGAGTGGTGTTCTTCTCAAAGAGCAAAAATGTCGTAGGTCTCGATATCGGCTCCTCAGCCGTAAAACTCGTTGAGCTGAAGGAGAAGAAGGGGGGCACGTACCAGCTTGTGAAGCTGGGGATCGAGCACCTCTCTCCGGAAGCGATCGTGGACGGGTCCATCATGGACTCGTCGCTCGTGGTTGAGACGATCTCGCGGCTCAACACAACGAAAAACGTCAAGAATTCCAATTACGCCACCTCCCTCTCCGGGCACTCGGTGATCATCAAGAAGATCACCCTGCCTGCGATGTCGCCGGAGGAGCTCGCTGAATCGATTCAGTGGGAGGCGGAACAGTACATCCCGTTCGACATCAATGATGTCAACCTGGACTACGTTCCGCTGACGACGCCGGGATCGGGCGACAACATCGACGTCATCCTCGTCGCGGTGAAGAAGGAAAAGATCAACGACTACACGTCGGTGATCAGCCAGACCGGCAAGATCCCGGTCCTCGTCGATGTCGACGCCTTCGCGCTGCAGAACGCGTACGAGATGAATTACACGATCGACGAGGGGAAGGTGCTGGCCCTGGTGAACGTGGGAGCGTCGGTGACCAACGTGAACGTCCTCTCCGGCGCGACCTCGCTCTTCTGGCGCGACATCACATTCGGCGGCAACCAGTACACAGACGCCATCCAGCGCGAGCTCAGCCTTTCCTTCGAGCAGGCGGAAGAGCTGAAGAAGGGTCATCAGACCGGCGACTACAGCATTCAGCAGGTCATTCCGATCCTCAACTCGGTCAGTGAGGATTTCGCCGGCGAGCTGCGCAAGACCCTCGACTTCTTCACCGCCACCTCCGGCGCGGATCGCGTGGACGAGATCGTGCTCGCTGGCGGTGGCGCCGGAGTCCTCAACCTCGACGCAATCCTCCGCGACAAGTTCGGCATCCCCGTCGCGATCATGGATCCCTTCCAGAAGATCACGGTCGACGAAAAAGAATTCAACCCCGAGGAACTGGCCGAACTTGGGCCGAGCATGGCCATCGCCGTCGGTCTGGCCATCCGGAAGCTGGGGGATGCTTGATTAAGATCAATCTAGTTCGCGAGGGGCGTGCGGTCCGGGGTTCGGGAGCCGCAACAGCCGGGCCTGCCGCAGTAGCAACGCCGACCAACCTCAACAACGTCCTCCTCATCGGCGGGGTGGTCCTCGGGCTGCTCGCTGCGGGCGGGTGGTGGTTCGTCGAGAACCGCAAGCTGGCTGAACGGCAGGAAACGGTCGTCCTCAAGCAGGCCGAGGCACAACGCCTGGAAAAGATCATCAAAGACGTGGCGATCTTTCAGAAGCAGAAAGAGAGCCTGCAGAAGCGCATTGACCTCATCAACCAGCTCAAGCAGAACCAGAAGGGTCCGGTGCGGCTGATGGATCGCGTCAGTCAGGATCTTCCGGACCTCGTCTGGATGGACAAGATGACGGTCAGCGGCGGAGTGGTGACGGTCGACGGCCGGGGACTGAACCCCAACGCGATCGCGAACTTCGTGGAGAACGTGAAGAACGACCCGATGTTCGAAGAGCCGGATCTGGGAAGCGTCACGCAGGTCTCGGCGGTGCCACTGGTTTACGGATACACGATGAACTTCCACTTCAGCTATGCGCCGAAGGTGGATGCTGGAGCGGCCGGTGCAGCGGCGACCGGAACCGCGTCCGGGACGGCGACGTCCGCGACGGCAGGGACCCTGCCGTCCACGTCGACGGCGGCGAAGCGGTAGGAGGGGTGATGGCGGGGCTTTCGCTCGAAGGAAAACCTTGGTACTTCGGCCTGATCATCGGGCTGGTGCTGGCCGGTGCCGTCCTCTATGGCGTCAACTACGCGTTCATCAGTGGGATCGACGCGCAGATCACCAACGCGGATGCCCAGCTCAAGGATCTCGATACCAAGATCGAACAAGGGCGCTCCGCCCAGCGGAAGCTGCCGCAGTTCCGCGAAGAGGTCAACCGCCTGAACGTGGAGCTGAAGAAGTTGCGCAGCATCCTGCCGTCCACGCGCAACACCGAAGAGATCATCAAGAAGATTAAGGCCCTCGTGGACGCCGGGAACTTCACGCTGCGGAAGTTGACCTTCCCGAAGCTCGCGGCGGCGCAGGGGAGCGATCCCTACGCGGAATGGCCGATCTCGGTCTCCGTCGACGGTCGCTATCACAACCTGGCCACCTTGTTTAATCACCTGAGCAACTTCACGCGCATCATCAACGTCGAGCAGATCTCGATCGTTGCGCTGCCAGTGCAGACGGATCGGACGATCACCGCGGACTTCGTCGCCAAGACGTTCGTGTACGTCGAGCCGAAGGAGCCGGAACCGACGCCGGCGAAGGGCGCCCCGAAATGAGAGTGAGCCGATTCGCGCTGTCACTCCTGATCGTCGTCGCAGCGATCGCGACCGTGTTCGCGCAGTCGCCGGGCAAACCCGCGGCCGGCACCGCGTCCGCGACGGCGACCACGTCGACTACGGCCACCACCGCGCCGAATCGTGAGCAGGCGATGCAGCAGAGCCTCCAGGAAATCCTCGAGGAGCCGAGCGCTCCCGATGCCTATCACTACGATCCCCAGGGGCGCCGCGATCCGTTCCAGTCGCTGATCGGCCCCGCGCCGAAGCTGCAAGCCGGGCAGCGTCCGCCCGGTCCCCCGGGATTCCTGATCGATGAAATCAAGCTGCAGGGCGTCGTGAAGACAAGGCAGCAGGGGCTCGTGGCCATGGTCAACGGGCCGGACAACAAAGGGTATCTCGTAAAGATCGGGGACAAGGTCCTCGATGGTGAAATCATTCGCATTACTCCGACTTCGATCGTCTTCCGGCAGGAGGTCAATGACCCCACCCGGATCGAGCGATTCCGTGAAGTCGTCAAGGAACTCTCCTCCGAAGCTCAGAGGAAATAGGTGTAGCGTGCTGGGTTGTGCAGGCCAGGTGTGTGGAGGGTTGTGAGATGGGGAAGGTAAGAAGTATGACAAGAGCCAAGCTGATCCTGCTGATCTCAGGCATGCTGGTGGCGAGCGTCGCCAGCGCGCACGCATCGATGTGGAAGCGCGGTGGAGCGGCGAAGGCTCCAACGCCCGTTGCTTCCGCCGCTCCCGCAGGCATGTCGCTCACTGCGGTGGACGTCGAGACGACTCCGTCGCCGCGTCTCATCCTGCGCACCACGGCCAGCCCGGTCTATACCTCGTACAGTCCGATGCCGGACCTTTTTGTCATCGACCTGACCGGGGCGTCGAAAGGATCTTCGGTCGTGATCCCCTCCGCGCTTCCCGCCTCGGTCGGCTCCGTCACCGTCGAAGATGTGACGGAGATGGGCTCGCAACTCACCCGCGTGAGTGTGCACCTTGCGCAGTCGGGCGCGATCGAGGCGTCTGCCGACGGAAACAATGTCGTCATCAGCCTCCCTGCCGCGCTCGCGATGGCAGAGTCCACTCCGGTCCAGAAGCCCGAAGAGACGCCGGTCGTCAACCGGCCACAGGAGCAGAAGCTTGCTGAGGTGAAGACTGAGACAGCCTCCGTGGAGCCGGTCAGGACGGAACCGATCAAGACGGACTCGATCCGATCGGAGCCGGCGCCCGAGGCGATCAAGCCGATCGCGGAGACCGCCATCGTCGCGGATGCTGCCGTGGTTACGGAACCGCTTCCTCCGGCGAACAAAGCCAGAACCCTTCGGAAGATCGAGACCAGCGGCGCGGGCGCATCGATGCAGGTGAACCTGGCCACCGACGGAGACGTGGCCTACAACGTGTTCAAGCTCCAGAAGCCTGCGCGCGTCGTCATCGATCTGAACGGAGTCAGCGACAAGCTCGCGAAGAACGTCATCAATGTTTCGGATCCGGTCGTCAAGCGGATCCGCGTGTCGCAGTTCAAGAGTTCGCCCGAAGCGGTGACGCGCGTCGTACTCGATGTCGATGACGCGACGACCTACCGGGTCACCAAGACCGGCGATGTGCTTCGGGTCACGTTCGGCGACGCCGCCATGGCCACAGCCGTTGCTGCGCCTGCGGCTGCGCCCGTTCCGAAGCCGGAAGAGCCGCGCGTGGCGGTCGCTCCGATCGACAATGCCCCGGTCAAGACGATGGTCCCGGCTCCGGCACCAGTGAAGACCGCGGTCGCGACCGACATTCCGGCGCAGGTTCCGACGATTGCCGAGAACAGCACCTGGAAGATGCCGGAGCAGCGCAAACCGGCGACGGCCGTCATCAACGCGCCGCAGACGCAGACTCCGCCTCCCGCATCGAAGAAGCGCCGGGGCAAGGCTGCGGCTGTTGCTGCGGCGGATGCGCCTCCAGCGATCGAACCGGCACTCAATTCCGAGAACGTGTTCACGGATCCGCAGGCGGCACCGACGACGTCCAGCACCACGGGCACGCTGCTCTCGACCGGTGCCGGTGGCCGCACCCTCGGCAGTGGGGAGAAGGTCTACACCGGCGAGCCCCTCTCACTGAACCTCAAAGACGCCGACATCAAGGATGTCCTGCGGACCTTCGCGCAGCTCACGGGACTCAACATCGCCATCGATCCCACCGTGGCTGGTTCGGTCACTGTCGATTTCGTCGACGTTCCGTGGGACCAGGCCCTGGAGATCATCCTCCGCCAGAACTCACTCGCCTACGTGCTGGAAGGCAACGTCATGCGGGTTGGAACCGCTGCCAGGCTGGCCGACGAAGCGGAATCGAACCGCCGGCTGGGCGAGCAGGAACGGCTGAATGTCGCCCTGAACACCGTGGGATTCAAGCTCTCCTACGCGCGGGCCACCGACGTGGCGGGACTGCTCCGCGAGATGGCCTCGCCACGTGCGCGCATCATCGTGGATCAGCGGACGAACCAGCTCATCATCAGTGAGATCCCCGGATACCTGCAGACGATGCGCAACCTGATCGAGTCGGTCGACGTTCCGACGCGGCAGGTGGTCATCGAGGCGCGCATCGTCGAAACGACGAAGCTCTTCATTCAGCAGTACGGATTCAACTGGGGCTTCAAGGGATCGATGGACCCGTCGCTCGGAACGGGGACCGGTCTCGTGTTCCCGAATCGAGTCGACGCGATCGGCGGTCCGTTCAACTTTGGCGCCGGCCTTCCCGTTCTCTCCTTCTCGCTCCAGAACGTCCTCGGCACCTTCACCCTCGACCTCGCACTCCTCGCGGCAGAGACCGAGGGTCTCGTGCGGGTCATCTCGGCGCCACGCATCATGACGCAGGACAATACGGCGGCCGAGATTCAGAGCGGCTTCCAGATCCCGTATCAGACGCGAGTCAACTTCACGACCACCGTCTCCTACGTCGATGCCACGCTGCGCCTCTCCGTGACTCCGCAGATCACGGAAGCAGGCACGGTGATCATGGACATTCAGGTTCAGAAGAACGAGCCGGCCACCGGTTTGAACATCGCCGGCGGCGCCGGCACACCGCTGTCGACGCGTCGAGCCTCGACGCGCCTCATGGTCCGTGACGGTGGTACGTCGGTCATCGCAGGCATCTATCAGGTCAAGGAGAACAACGCGCAGTCACGGCTGCCGTTCCTGCATCAGATTCCCGTCGTCGGAGCGCTGTTCCGCTCCAGGGATTACAACTCGGAACACGATGAGCTGTTGATCTTCATCACGCCCCGCATCGTCCGGGCGTCGTAAGTTTGGAAGGTAATAAAATGGCCTCGGTTGCAGCGGATGATCGGGAGAGCTGGAGGGGTGGTATGAGGATGAAAAGATTCGCGTTGATTGCCGCGATTGCGCTGCCGAGCGTGGCGATCCTGGGTTGCAACTCGGTCGCGCGCGAGAGCGCACCGGTGGAATTGATCGTCTCCGGGACTCAGAACCTGAACCAGATCGATCTGCAGTCTGGCGCAGCCGGCTGTGCCACATCGTTGGGAACCGTTCAGCTGAGCGTCCGTTTCCTGCAGAATCAGAACGATGTGGCCCATCCCGTTCGCAATGAACTGAACGACGTCAAGCTCGATCGGTACCAGGTCACCTACGTCCGCACGGATGGCGGCAAACTCGTGCCGCCGACTTTTGTCCGGTCGACAGCGCAGGTTCTGACGGCCGGTCTGGTCGGTCAGTCGCTCAGTGACTTCATCGCCTTTGAAACGAACGCATTCAACCTCGCACCGTTTGCCGCCTTGCTTCCTCAGAACGGTAGCCGGGATCCCGAGACGGGACTGAGCTTCGTGAAGATGGACATCATCCTTACTGTCTACGGCCAGACTCTGGCCGGCGAGCGAGTGCAGGGCTCGGCCAGATTTCCGGTGAACTTCTGCTACAACTGCGGGGGCTGTTTCTAGCGTTCCGCGGCTGGTTCGTGCGGGTGTGATGGAGTTGACGGGGGTAGACATGAAGCAGACGACACAGCGATTCACTTTTCTGGCGCTTATGGCGCTACTGACGCTTTTCGCGGGTTGCAAAGGCGAGTCGCCCACGGCGCCTCCTCCGATCACCACCGGTGGTGGAACCGGCTCCGGTTCGGGCGGGACGCAGCCTCCCGTGGGCGCAAGCATTGCCCTCACGGCATCGACCCTGGCGCCGTTTACCGGCAGCACGTCGACGATCACCGCCACCGTGACCCAGAACAACGCAGCAGTACCCAACGGTACGGCCGTTGAATTCGCTACCGCGACGACAAACGCCAACTTCACGGACACGAGCGATAATCCGACAACCCTGATCAGGACGACGACCGCGGGTGTGGCCAAAGCCACCGTGACGTCCTCCACGGCGGGGGCGGTGATCGTCACAGTCACGGTCAACAACGTGACCAAGAGCATCACTGTCACGTTCCAGGATCCAACTGTCCCGATCATCCCGCCTTCCAACGCGCCGACGATTTCCTCCATCAGCCCGGTGTCCGGGCTGCCCACGGGCAACCAGCAGGTCATCATCACCGGTGCGAATTTCCGCGTTCCGGTCCGCGTACTCTTCGATCCGGGTAATGGTCAGGCTGCGAAGGAAGCATTCGCCACGAACGTCACTCCCACGCAGATCACGGTGATCACTCCGGCGTTCGACCTTGGCGTCAGCCAGCAGCTCGTTGTGGCTGTGACCGTCATTACCGAAGCGGGTACGTCGACGGAACAGCGTGTAACGAAGGCTGCCGCATTCACGTATACCGCGGCGGTTCTCACCCCGGTCATCCGGGCCGTCAGTCCGACCTCCGGTCCGATCGACGGCGGGACGCGAGTCACCATCACCGGGGACGCGTTCGAAGCACCGGTGCAGGTGTTCTTCGGATCCGCGCAGGCGCAGGTCCTGAGCGTGTCATTCCACACGATCGACGTCGTGACGCCGACCGCGCGCGATACGAACTCCAGCGGATCGGGCCCCGTCCTCGGGCCGGTCGACATCAAGATCCTGAACGTCAACTCCGGCAAGTCGACGGTCTCGGCCGGCGCGTTCCGGTACGTGAACAAGGCGCAGATCACCGCGATCACTCCCAATCAGGGACCGTTCACGGGCGGGACGAGGGTCCTGATCGACGGCACGGGATTCAACGAGCCGGTGACGGTCTTCCTGGACGGCATCGCCGCATCGGTCATCAAGGTCACGCCGACGGAGATCACGGCCATCTCGAATGGAATCGCGATCGCCGGCTGTGCCGATGCAACCGGCCCGGCGATCGTCACCAACGTCGACAACGGCGATAGCGCAACTGCCCCCGTCGGTTGGATCTACCGCGTGGCCAAGCCTGCGATCATCGGAGTCAGCCCGAGCGCAGTTGCGCCCGGAGGAAACGCCACGATCCGCGTGGCTAATGCGGTGGGCTTCCCGCGCATTACGATCGGCGGGATCGGCGCAAGCATCACCGGTCAGGTCGACAACGGTGACAACACCACCACCTTCACGGTTCAGGTGCCGACGACGTTGACGCTCACAACGGCGCCCTGCCTGGGAGCCCCGGGCACCGTCGCTCCCCAGGCGACTGCGTTCGATGTGACCTATACGAGTCTCGCCACGACCTGTACCGATACGCTCGCCAAGGGAATCGTGGTCACGCCGCCCGCGACGCCGACACTGACTCTCAGCCCGCCCAACTTCGCACCGTTCAGCGCGACCATCGTGCCGGGCAGCGCCGGACCTCCGATCGTTCCCACCAAGGTGACGCCGTCATCGGGTCAGACGGTTACGGTCGTCAATACGGGGAATGCGCCGCTCACCATCACGGCCGTTACGCAGACAGGCGCGGGTTGCGCGAACTTCTCCATCGTCACGCCGGCTACACCTGTGTCCCTGAATCAGTGCGACACGCAGTCGATTGTCGCGCAGTACACGGGCAAGGTGCCCGCGGGCACTACTGGAACGGACCAGTGCGCGGTTACGATCACAACGAATGCTGGTTCACGAACTCTCAACCTGATCGGCACCACGCAGTAGGACACTCGATATCCCATTCGCCGAACCGCCCCCGACTCCGGGGGCGGTTCGTTTTCTGCGGCCGAGGTTGCGCCGTTCATTGTTGTTGAGCACAATTCGGACTTTCAGCAAATGGCTCAACCTGTGGTCAACGCCAAAATCGAAGAACTGCAGTTCCGGATCAAGACCGATCCGAAGAGCAGGCTCTTTCTCCCTCTCGCCGAAGAACTGCGGCGAGGTGGCCGCCTTGCGGAGGCGGAACAAGTGCTGCGCACCGGCCTTGGCATTCACACTACGTATCTGTCCGCCTGGGTCAGCCTCGGGCGTGTGCTCCGCGAACAACGCAAGAACTCCGAGGCGGTCGACGCGCTGAATACCGCGCTGCAAGTTGACCCCGGGAACGTCGTCGCCGCCCGACTGCTTGCGGATGTCTACCTCGACCTCGGCCAGAAGCTGGAAGCGATCAAGAAGTACAAACTCGTCCACGCGCTCATGCCGTCGGACGAGGAGCTCGAGGCGAAGATCGAACAGCTCGATCAGGAGCTCAATCCGGTCGTCATCATGCCGCTTGGCGAAGCCCACGCCGCGCCGGCGGATACGACGGAAGAACCTGAGGCGCCATTCGCCGAGGCGGAGCCCGAAGTCCAACCCGAGCTTGCGACAGAGTCCACCCCCGCGGTTTTCGCGGAGCCGGAGCCCGAACCGCCCGCAGCGACGGCGGACCTCCCGTTTGCCGCGGCGCATCCGGCCGTGTTCGACGAGACGACTCCGATCACCCGCACCATCGACACGCCGTTCGACACCGGTGACGACGTTCCGATGGCGGCCGAACATGACGACAGTCCGTTCGAGGAGCCTTCCGCGTACTCCGCTGCCGCGCTGGAAATTGAACATCCGGAAGGCGTTCGCATCGAGGAAGCGCCGCTCGCCGCGGAAGTGCCGTCGGTCTGGGCGGACGAGCCGTCCGCCGACGCCGGCGATGCCTTCGCGGCCCGCCCCGAAACCTCAGAATCCGAGGCGCGACCGCAGGACGACGACCTCACCGCGACCACGACGATGGCGGACCTGTATGTTCGTCAGGGCCTCACGGATGACGCGCGAAAGATCTACGAGCATCTGCTCCAGCGCGATCCTTCCAATGACGAGGTTCGGGGGAAGCTCGACGCATTGAACCGCGAACCCGGGACAGCGGATCCCGCTCCGTCCGCGGGAGCGCCGCCAGACGAAGCGCTCCGGTCCGCTGGTGCCGGCGAGCCTCCCTCTGCGGGTGAGGCGTCAGTGCCTCCGAACCACGGAAAAGTTGTCGCCCTCGAGACTTGGCTGGCGAAGGTCGCGCGGCGGGAGCCCGGCGGTGCATAGCGGTGTGTTCCGCAGGACGCTGGAATCCGTTCGCGACCGGGTTTCAGGGACACTGGCAATCAGCCTGATCTCCCTCGACGGCATTCCGATCGAGACGATCAACTCCGAGGCCGTCCCTCTGGACGTCATCGGCGCCGAGTTCGGTGGGTTCATCAAGTCGGTACGGCTCTCCAATACGGACCTGAATACCGGCGACGTTCTGCAGTTCTCGCTGTTCACCGAGAAGTACACGACCTTGCTCTCGGCGGTCACGCCGGAGTACTTTCTCCTGCTCGTGATGCGGCCGGACGGCAACTATGGCCGTGCACGCCACGAGCTTGCCAGGGCGAAACACGCGCTTCGTGATGAGCTGGTCTGAGGTAAGAATTGAATTTCAAAGACATTCTCGAACTGATTGACAAGGTTGCGGACCGCGGGATCGGCGGCGTCGAAATCGAACAGGCTGGCCTCAAGTTGCGGATCGACGGCAAGTCATCGCAGCCGCAGGTGATTCATTCGTATGCCGGGGATCACCATTCGGCGGCCTCCCCCGCCGCAGCACCACCCGCCCCCCCTTCTCCGCCGACAGCCGCGGAAAAGGCTGCCTCGGCAAAGGCAGAGCAGGACGCGGCGGAGGTCGGGCTGCACATCATCACGTCTCCAATCGTCGGGACGTTTTATCGCTCGGCGAACCCCGAGTCCGAGCCGTTCGTGAACGTGGGTGATCGGATCTCGAAGGGGCAGGTGCTCTGCATCGTCGAAGCGATGAAACTGATGAACGAGATCGAGTCCGACATCGACGGCGTGGTCGCCACGATCTACCCCCAGAACGGACAACCGATCGAGTACGGCGAGAAGCTCTTCGCGGTGAAGTTGTCTTCGTAGCCCTATGCCGACAATCTCGAAAGTCCTGATCGCCAACCGCGGCGAGATCGCGCTGCGCGTCATTCTGGCGTGCAAGGAAATGGGTCTGAAGACGGTGGCCGTCCACTCCGAGGCCGACCGCGATGCGCTCCACGTGCGCTACGCCGATGATGACGTCTGCATCGGCCCGGCCGCCTCGCGGCAGAGCTACCTCAATGTGTCTTCGATCATCGCCGCGGCCGAGATCACCGGCGCCGATGCGATCCATCCCGGCTACGGGTTCCTCGCCGAGAACGCACATTTTGCCGAGATCGCCGGCGAGTGCGGGCTCACCTTTATCGGACCGACGCCGGAGTCCATCCGGCTCATGGGCAATAAGGCTGTCGCGCGCGATACCGCGCAGAAGGCCGGCGTGCCGATCCTTCCCGGCAGCGACGGCCCGGTGCGCACGTTCGAAGAGGCCCGCGACATCGCCAGCACCATCGGCTTTCCCGTGATCCTCAAAGCCTCAGCGGGTGGTGGCGGCCGAGGGATGCGCATCTGCGGGGACGAGATCACGCTGCAGAGCGCCTTCGATACCGCGCGGAACGAGGCGGAGCGGGCCTTCGGCTCCGCCGACGTCTACCTCGAGAAATACCTCGAGCATCCCCGTCACATCGAGATTCAGGTCTTCGGCGACACCGAGGGACGCATCGTCCACCTCGGTGAGCGTGAATGTTCAATCCAGCGCCGGCATCAGAAACTCATCGAAGAGTCCCCGTCGCCCGTCCTGACCGAAGAGCTCCGTCAAGCCATGGGTGATGCCGCGATCAAGTTGTGCCGGGCCGTAGACTACGTGAACGCCGGAACGATCGAGTTCCTCTTCCAGGACGGCGAGTTTTACTTCATGGAGATGAACACGCGCATCCAGGTCGAGCACCCCGTGACCGAGGAAGTGACGGGGATGGATCTTGTGAAGGAGCAGATTCGCGTCGCATCGGGATTGCCGCTCTCCGTTCCGCACGGCGACTTCCGCCTGCGGGGTCACGCCATGGAGTTCCGCGTGAATGCAGAAGATCCCGTGACCTTCGCGCCGAACCCGGGAAAGATCCGGGAGTTTCACCTTCCGGGAGGCCCGGGCGTGCGCGTCGACACCGCCGCCTATCGCGATTACGTGATCCCGCCGCACTACGACTCGCTCATCGCGAAGCTGATCATCCGCGGGAAGGACCGCGCTGAGACGCTGGCGCGCGCGCGGCGTGCTCTCGAGCAGTTCATCATCGAAGGCGTGAAGACCACCATTCCGCTCGACCGCGCCATCGTCAACAACGAACGCTTCATCCGCGGCGACTTTTCCACGCGGTTCATGGAGGAGTTCGAGTGGAGAGTGGACGGGTAGCCCTTCATGAAAATCTACCTCGTCGGCTTCATGGGCGCCGGCAAGACGACCGTGGGCCGCGAACTGGCAGCCCGGGTCGGTGCGCCCTTCTTTGACCTCGACGAACTGATCGAGGCGGGGGAGAGCGCGTCGATCAAAGACGTCTTCACGAATCAGGGCGAGGCCTACTTCCGCAGACGGGAACGCGATCTGCTGCGTTCCACGCGACACCTCGATACCGGGATCGTCGCCACCGGCGGAGGGACGTTTACGTTCGACGAGAACGTTCAGTTCATCCAGTCTGAGGGGCTTTCGGTGTACCTTTCAGCACCGTATTCGCTCCTGCGAAGCCGGCTTGGAGAGAAAGCCGCCGAGCGCCCGTTGTTCCGTGACGACATCGCCGCCCACGAGCTGTACAACAGCCGCATCCGCTACTACCGAATGGCCGACATCACGATTGAAGTGCGAGAGGACGAGACGACGAACGAGATCGTCGAACGCCTCCTGCTCGAGTTGCCGAAAGGCTTCCTCGATCCGGGTGGACGTTCACCCTGGAGAGGGGTTCGCACATGAGAGCGCTGGTCGTCAGCGATCTGCACTCGAACGCCGAGGCGCTGCGCGTGGTGCTGAACCGCGTACGCCGCAAGAAGTTCGATCGCATCATTTGCCTCGGGGATTTCGTTGGCTACGGTGCGCAACCGAATCAGGTCCTCGACGCAATGCGGATGATGAAAGTGCCCAAGCTCTACATCCGCGGCAACCACGACCGCGTGGCCGCCGGCCTGGATGATGCCGAAGGATTCAACAGCGCCGCGAAAGCCGCTGCGCTCTGGACACGCGATCATCTTTCGGCGAGGAACCGCCATTTTCTGGAAACGCTGCCTCTCGGGCCGATCGAGCAGGATGGCGTCCTGGTCTGTCACGGTGCTCCGCACGATGAGGATGAATACGTCTTTCACGAAGGGCACGCGCGGGAGATTTTCGATACGAGCACCGCGCCATTCATCCTGTACGGCCACACGCATCTGCCGGTGATCTTCTCGATCGACCGCCACTTCCGGGTTCATGGTGTTGCCGTGCGTGGTGATGTCGTCGTCCGGCTCGACCGGGATCATCGCTATCTCATCAACCCCGGATCGGTGGGGCAGCCGCGCGACCGCAATCCCGCGTCCTCGTTCGTCATCTTCGATTCAGACCGGCTGACGCTTCAATTCTTCCGCGTCGCCTATGACGTGGAGAAGACGCAGGCCTCGATTCTCAAGGCAGGTTTGCCAGCCATTCTCGCGCAACGCCTGCAATACGGGACGTAGTCTCGTCGTCCGCAGGGGACGCACCCCTCCTCGATCGAGGACAGAGCGCCGTCGCCCCGTGGGCTCACCGCAGGCTAAATACATGAAAACATGCGGGAATACTCGTCCGTGCCGTGGCATGCCGGACGCACCCGAAGACATCAGGTCAACGTGAGGTAAACGTCATGCGCAAGTCCACTCTGTTTCTCGCTGCAGCAATCGCCATCGCCGCGTTGCCGTCGTATGGCCGCGACCGCAGCCACTCCTACATCACCTATGACGATGGCGGAACGATCGTCCACCAGGGCGACGATGGCCGAGACGTCGAAGCGCGCGTCAACATGCCGGTGTTTCCGGGTGACGAGGTGACGACAGGCCGGCGCGGCCGCACGGAAATCCGCATGGCGGATGGCAATGTCATCGCCCTCGACCGTTCCACTTCGGTACTCTTCAAGTCGATTCTCGACTCCTACGACGGCGATTCGGAACAGACCGTCGTCGAGCTTCACTACGGTCACGTTGTCATTCAACGCGATGGTGAGACGCGCGAGCTGCTGCGTCTCGACACTGCCAACGCCAGCTACGCGGCGAGTGAAGTCGCCGCCTACGCCGTCGAGGCCGACGCAAAGACCCACGACCGTGTGACGGTGTTCGACGGGACGATGGAAGTCCGCACTCCCGCTCGCACGACGCGCATTCGCGAAGGAGAAGAAGCCCACATCGATGACGGCGGAATCTATGATCTCGTGGGCGCACACAACACCGCCGACGAGTTCGAACGCTGGTTCCTGCAGCGTACCTCGCGCTACACAACCGCCAGTGGCCGGTATCTCGATCGTTCCCTGGCGTACTCCGAGTCGGAGCTGGGATCGACCGGCTCCTGGTTCTTCGCGTCGTCGTTCGGCGGCTGGTGCTGGAGACCGCACGTTTCGGCCGGCTGGCGGCCGTACAACAACGGCTATTGGCGCCACAGCCCCGGCGGCGTGCTGGTGTGGGTCTCGTACGATCCGTGGGGCTGGGTGCCTTATCACTACGGACGCTGGGCGTATGAGTCTGCCTATGGCTGGGTGTGGCTGCCGGGTGCCGCGTATGCGCCGGCCTGGGTGTACTGGATGTATGGGCCGAGTTACATCGGATGGGCCCCGATGGGCTGGTACGACTGCTACCGCCCGTACTACGACTGGGCGTACCGGCCGTACGCGCGGGCCGGCTTCGAGTTCGGCGGCGGCTGGTCGGGCAGCGTCCGGCCCGGCGAAGTCGATCTCCGTCCCTGGACCTTCGTCACTCCCAACTCGCTTCTGAACCGGCATGTGGATCAGGCTTCGCTGGCTGCGGATGCAATCCGCGAGCGGCTGCGCCGTGATGGCAACTCTGGCCTCGTCACGAGTTCGCCTGCACGCTTTTCCCGAAACGAAATCAAAGATCCGAACGCGGCGGTCGGCAACATCTTCCGTCGCGGTATCGGTAGTGGTACCGGCAGAGAAGGCTCCGGGTCCGCGGCGGATATGACGCCGTTCTTCCGTCGCGACCCGGAGCTTTCCAATTCGATCCGTGAGCGCGTGGTTCGCGCGCGGCCCGTGGAGGGTGGTGGTGTCGTGGTTCCGGCGACGCGCATCGGAGCGCCCTCGGGTGTACCGACGCCGGGCACGACGGGAACGCTTGAGGGCCGCATCAATCGCGGTGCGGACGGCACGCTGCCCGGCGAATCGCCCGCAATCATTCGCGATGGACGTACCGTTCAGCGCGACGATCCGGCCAGCGGTTTCCGTCGCGGGGATTCTCCCAATGGAACGACGAGCGGCAGCGGTACGACCAATGAGTGGCGCCGTGGCCATGCGGTCGACAGCGGCTCCCGCCGCTCCGGGCCATCGTCCTCTCCCGCAAACGACTCGGTGCACCGCGACGCGCCGGCTCCTTCAGGGGCCAGCACGCCGGCTCCTGCGCCGTCGGACAACTGGCGGGGGCGCGCGGTAGGGCGTCATGGGGACAGCAATGTGCCGTCGTCGACTGCTCCCTCCGGAAGTTCAGGCAGCCGCGACATCCCCCGCCGGATCATCGAGGGGATCGGCGGCGCGCATATTTTCCGGGGTGAGACACCATCGAGTCGCGAGCGTTCGTCGTCCGGCTCGCATGACTCCGGGTCGCGAGACTCCGGGTCCCACAGTGGAGACCATTCGCAGCCTTCGCACGTCGAGCGCTCCTCGCCGCCGCCACCCTCCTCGCCGCCACCACCCTCCACCTCGCAAGACAGCGGGTCGAAGGACTCCCACAACGACAGCGGTCACGTGAAACGCGACTGACAACCCCGGCTGGAGTGTGGCCCGAACGCCGCGCTCCAGCCGCTACCCGCCGGGAAACGGAGCCGTTCCGCTACAATCCTCGCGAATGTCCGTTGCCCTCTTCTTTGCTCTTTACTGCCTCGAAGCAGGACTGTTTTTCTTGATCGTTCCCTGGACCAGGGTCTGGACGATGAATCCGATCCTGCACGCCACCCCCGCCCTGGTGATTCTGGCCGGGAACTCGTTCGTGCGGGGTTTCGTCTCGGGGTTCGGGGTCGTCCACCTTCTGATCGGTGTGAAGGACGTCCTGGCGATCGCCTCGCGGCGGGACGGGCAGGCGGAGTAAGTGAACGCCCGGCGCAGCATCTTCTCCTATTTCTTTCCGCTGATTCTCAGCGCCGGTTTCTTTGCAGCCTTCTTGACACTCGTCCACTTCCAGCAGAAACCGCTGCTGCTCGACGGTTACGGCGATGTCCGTCCCTTCGTCTTCAAGGGGCTGCACTTCCTGGCGTGGGTCGCGCTGATCATCTTCGTGGTCCGGGCTGTCGATGCGTTCATCTTCGATCTGGTCATGTCGCGGCGGCGGAATGTCGTCGCGCCGCAGCTGCTCCGGCAGATCGTGGCCATCGTGTTCTATCTGCTCCTGTTCGCCAGCGCACTGAAGATCATCTTCGACTATGACGTGAAGACGGCGCTCACGGGCGGTGCCGTGGTTGCTGCTGTAATCGGACTGGCCTTACAAGACACGCTCGGCAATCTGTTCAGTGGCATCGCCCTGCACATGGAAGGGGCCTTCGAGGTCGGCGACGTGTTGCATTCCGGGGACTACATTGGTGTCGTCTACAGCGTGAGCTGGCGGGCCACGCGGATGCGCGGATTCAACAACCAGTCGATCGTCCTCCCCAACTCGGTCATCGCGCGCGAGCGGCTGGAAGTGTTCCCGCACGCGCAGCTGAACGCGCGGGTGCTGCAGCTGGGCATCGACTACAACGTCGCGCCGTCCACGGTGATCGCGATCGTGAGCCAGGCTGCCGCGCACGTCGACGGCGTGGCCCGGGAACTGCCCTGTTTCGCGCGCGTGGCCGCGTTCGCGGATTCGTCCGTGGTTTACGAGATCAAGTACCACACGCGCGATTACTCGAAGCGCGACCGCATCGACGCGGACATCCGCAAAGCGGTCTGGTACGCGTTGCACCGCAACAAGATTGCGTTTGCCACCCCCGTTCGGGCTTATCAGACTTACACGCCTCCCGAGGTGCGGCACGATGCCTCACCGGAGGAGGTGGTGACGCGGCTGGGCGAGGTGGACATTCTTTCGCCTCTCTCCAGCGAGGCGCGGCGCGACATCGCGGCGGCCACGAAGGTGCACTTCTATTCGAAGGGTGAGACGATCCTGCGGCACGCTGCCGCCGGTGACTCGATGTTCGTCGTCCACGCCGGCACCGCTTCCGTACGTCTGCCGGATGACTCGGAGCAGGGCTGGCACGAATTGGCGCAGCTGGGTCCCGGAACGCTCTTCGGCGAGATGGCTCTGCTCACCGGTGAGCCGCGGACCGCGGATGTGGTCGCGCTCACGGATGTCACCGCGCTGGAGATCGTCAAAGATTCTCTCCAGCCGATCCTCACCGGCCACCCGGACCTCGTTGAAGCGATCACGACGAGAGTCGTCCAGCGAAAGGTCCATCTCGATGCCATTCGCAGCGGGGCCGCCGAGGAAGAAGAGACGACGATCGGTTCGAGAGTCAGGGCATGGTTCGGGTTGTGAGACCGGGGAGTGTCGATGAACCGGCTGCTCATCGTTGAAGACAAAGAGTCGCTCGCGCTGATGCTGCGGGAGACGGTCGAGGCGGAAGGGCTGGAAGCCGACGTGGCGCGCGATGGCCGCGAGGCCGTCCTGCGGCTGGCCTCCGGCCGCCGGTACTTCGCGGTCCTGACCGACCTGCGGATGCCGGGCGCCGACGGCATCGCCGTTCTCCGTCAGGCCAAGGAGAATGACCCCGATTGTCCCGTCATCGTCATGACCGCGTTCGGCACCATCGAGAACGCAGTCGAGGCCATGAAGCTCGGGGCATACGACTTCGTGCAGAAGCCCGTCGATGTCGACCATCTGCTTCTGCTGCTCCGCCGCTGCCGCGAGATGCGCGAGCTTCGTTACGAGAACATCCTGCTGAAGGAGGAGTTCCAGCAGCGCTATCAGCTACCGGCGATCGTCGGCGAGTCTCCGCGGATCGTCGAAGTGTCGAACGCCATCCAGCGCGTCGCTCCCACCGATTCGACCGTGCTCCTGCAGGGCGAGTCGGGCACCGGCAAGGAGTTGTTCGCCCGGGCCATCCATCAGCTGTCTGCGCGGCGCGACCGGCCGTTCGTGGCCATCAATTGCGCAGCCATTCCGGAGACGCTGATCGAGAACGAGCTGTTCGGACATGAGAAGGGCTCGTTCACCGGTGCCACAGGACGCCAGTTGGGCAAGTTCGAGCTCGCCGACAGCGGGACGATTTTCCTGGATGAGATCGGAGAGCTCGGCCTGGGCGTGCAGTCGAAGATCCTGCGTGTGATTCAGGAACGGCGCTTCGATCGCATCGGCGGCCTCTCCACGCTGGAAGTCGACGTACGCATCATCTGCGCGACGAATCGCGGTCTGGCGGAGGAAGTCAGAGAAGGCCGCTTCCGCGATGACCTCTACTTCCGCATCAACGTCTTCCCGGTCACCATTCCTCCTCTCCGGGCCCGACGCGAGGACATCGAGCCGCTCAGCGATTTCTTCCTGCAGAAGTTCTCCCGTGAACTGAAAAAGCCGGCATTGCGCATCGCCACCGACGCGCGCGCGGCACTGCATGCGTACGACTGGCCCGGCAACATCCGGGAGTTGGAAAACTGCATCGAGCGGGCGGCGATCCTCTGCGATCGCGACACCATCGAGCGGCGCGACCTCCACCTCGGCGCCGCCTCCACGGACGCACTCCGCGATGCCCTCGATCTCTCCGGCACGCTGACCGAGGCCGCGGAGCGGGCGGCGATGGTCGTGGAACGGTTGAAGATTGCGGACGCTCTCTCGCGCAGTGCTACGCGCGCGCAAGCCGCGGAGGCACTGGGCATTTCTCTCCGCACGCTGTCCGCGAAAATGAAGGAGCATGGAATCGAGGAGCGCGATGCCTGACCCCATCCCGACCACTCGTGACGTCATCGATCACCTGAACGAGCGGTTCGCCGCACGCGGCCTGCCGTACCGCATCGATCAGATCGCCGTGCTGCCGTACGTCTCGCCGATGTGGCTCGCCAACTGGTCCGTGCCCCAGCTGGCCGACGCTCCGGAAACGGACGTCATCGAGGAAGAGATCCGGGACGCCCGCTGGAAGTGGCCGCAGGTGCTCGACGAGGAGTGGGAAGCCAATCCTCCGCGAGCGCTGTGATGCGCTATTTGGCGGCGAGCTTCTTCGGTTCTACGGGACCGGGCATTTCCGCGCTCACGAGCGAGGCGCTCGTTCCCGGCTGCAGCGCAGCAAGGAGGTCGATCCCGCTCACAATTCTGGCGAACCCGGTGCACCGGCTGTCCGCGGGCTGGACATCCATGTCGATCACGATCGACGGCGCGGCATGGTCTCCTCCGGCGCGGCAGTAGGACACGGTTCCCCTGCGCCGTTCCATCCCCCCTTCCGCCCGGATCGGCTGGAGGAGTGAGGCGTTGCGAAGGTGGATCGAGATGACGACCGAGTTCTTCGCGCCGATCAGACGCGTTCCCTCCAGCGCACCACCGAGGGCGAATCGTGCCACCTGGATGACGGTTTCCGGAGCGAGGTCGCGAGAGAGCGCCGCGGTGATCACGCCGATGTTCGTGCGCAACACCAGACGCGTGCTCGTGAACAGCGACGCCGAGAGGTGTGCGAGATCGTCTGCCGCGGGCACCTTGAGCTCAGGATCCTCGAGGCCGAGAAAGATGGACGCCATCGAGTCGACGTTGCCGTGCGTCGTGTTGTCGTACGTGCTGATGAGCGAGTACTTGTGCTCGTGCTGGAGAAGGATTCCGTCGGCGCTGGAGAACTCGTCCACCTTCGTCAAGCCGATGCCGCTGCTCGGATTCTGGGCCTTGGCCAGGAAGACGGTCTTTCCCGTCGTCATGTCGCGCATTTCCAATGACGTGGCGAAGGGATGCAGGTGCACGGCCGCATAGTGCAACCGCGTGTCGAACTTCAGGTTCATGAACCAGCTGATATCGCTGTGGTTCACCTGTTTGCCTGGAGGAACGATCCAGTGTCCCGTCATCTTGCGGCCGCTCGGATCGACATAGTCTGCGGAACCGCTCGATGCCTGCGGCGCCCGTGCGCCGATGAGACAGCTCATGGTCGGGTTCATCGTGGTGTCGTTGTGACCGGCGCTCGTGGTCACGCCGGCTGCCGGCGGCGTCGACATCGACATCATCGAATGCGTCAGCGCGAGCGGATTGTCTTCGAGCTGCACCATCCCGGACGCGCCGACATTGAAGAGGGGTTTGATGGGAGTGGTCAGGTCGCGCGCACGGATGTAGTCGATCGTGACGCGGTGGCGTACCCGGATGTTCGCGGGATGCTCGATGTTGAGGTTGAGGACCTGCGTGAACAGCAGCAGCGGCTCGTTCGAGGAGAGCGGAAAGCCGAACCCCGGCGGGACCTTCGCGCTCAGCATTCCCTGGGACAGCGTCATCAGCCGGGCCGCGGTGGGCCGCTGAAACCCGAACAGCGCCTGGTGTCGCGACGGGTCGAGGTCGACATTCACGTGACACATCAGCTCGGGAAGCTGCGGCGTCGTGCCGTCCGCATCCATCATCTCCGTCCGGATGCCGGTGACCCAGAGCAGCTCGGCCGTTGCGTCCGGGTCGCCGAGATAGATGCGCTGCATGCTCGAAGGACCTTCCATCGAGTGGTAGATCTTGTCGATGGTGTAGACCGGTGACACGAACTGCTTCGAGAGCTCCGGAGGGGCGGCGATTGCTGTGCCGGCCATGAGAATCGCGATGGTGGCGACAACCTGTTTCATGATGAGCGAAAGGGTAGCACCGGAGCGGCCCGGAGGAGACATTGGGCCAGGGTCGCGCCCAAGGCGTCGAGGACCACGTCGTGCCAGGTCCCCGTGCGCGACGGGATGAAGGACTGGTGGATCTCGTCGATGGTCGCGACGCACGCCGCCAGGGCGACCGCTTCGATCGCCCAGGCAAGCCGCCAGCCGGAGCGTTCGCCCCTCAGCGCCAGAAAGTTCAGGAGTCCGAGCAGCCCGTACGCTGTCAGGTGCCCGGTTTTGCGAAGGACGGCATTCGCCATCTCGAGCGTCTCGATGGTGAACTGATGTCCGGTGATCGTCCGCAGTAGATGATCGAGCCAGTTCCCGGTGTGCGCCGACGAGAACACGTCGGAGGAGGCGGTCAGAATGACGATCGCCCAGGCGATGGGCGGCAGCCACGATGTGAGAAGTCTGTGCATTGGTCGGTATTGAAGGAGTGTGGGTGCTGGCTGCTGACTTCCCGATGAATGGTGTTCGCCCGGTAGCGTACCGATGGCGTACATTGTTTCGTACGCGATGCAAGCGCTGACAAGAAAAAAGGCCTATGCCGCCGCGTGGATCGCGTTTGGCCTGTCGCTCCTCGTCTCGCGCGGGTCGGTGATCGCCGACGCCGTCGTGTTCGCCCGTCAGATCAACGACGGCGTATCTCCCTATGGCTTCGTCAGCATCCTGTTCTTCATCCTCGGGTGCTTCACGAATCTGATTCTGCTGGCGTCGCGCATCGTTCTCCACACCTCGCGGCCTTCGCTGGCCTGGCGCATTCTCCTGATCGGTTGCGTCGTCAACAACGCCGCGATCGGCGCATGTTTCTACGGCGGCTATCTGAAGAGTGCGTCGTACTGGCTCTGGTTGTTCAGTTTTGTAGCCGCAGCCTGGGCGCTCTTGGGGCTTCCCGCCGATCCGAGGGCGGTGCCGGCGAAGACGCGGTCGACGAAGAGGGTGGCATTCGACGATGAGAGCGTGCCCGCACTGCTCTGGGCCTGGCTCGGCTTCACCTTCTTCTGGATCGCGGTGATGATCGTTTCCTTCGTCCATCCGCCGAAGCCGATCGCTGCTTCTCCGCTGCCGAAGCCGCTGACGCGTCTGACCAGTTACGTCGACGACCTCGCTGGTGTGCTGCCGCCGGCCGATGCCGCGCGCATCGATACCGGGCTGGCCAGCTTTGAGAAGGAAACGTCGAACCAGATCGCGGTGGTGATCTTCCCGGAAGCTCCCGCCGACGATATCGAAGGCTTCACGATTCGCGCGGCCGAGACGTGGAAGGTGGGCCGCCAGGGACGTGACAACGGGGCGATCCTCTTTCTCTTCCTCAAACAGCGCATCGCGCGTCTCGAAGTCGGTTACGGGCTGGAAGGGGCGCTCCCCGATGGCGTTGCGCGCCAGATCCTCGACCAGCAACTCGCCGCTGCCATCGCGCAAGGAAAGGTCGCGGACGGCGTCGATCACACGGTGGCGGCGATGATGGACCGCGTTCGCGCCGAATACACGGGTGGCCGGGCACCGGGAATCGTGCGGACCACCCTGGCGCGCCTGCGCAGCGTGTTCACGGTTGCGGCGCCGCAAGTCTGGCCGTTCATCCGCAGCACCACAGCCGACCAGCGCGTCGGCATCTCATTTTTTCTGTCCCTCATCGGCTTCGGGATCGCCGACGGGATTGCCAACGCGGGCCGGATTTGCCTCAACCTCGCCCACGTGGGGACCAACCTCGTGCGCCGCCGCCCTCTCGGTTTCGGGATGGTCCCCGTACAACTCGACTCACTCATCGACACGGTCAAGCTGATCGCCATCGCCGCCGTGCCACTGGCTGGAATCGTCGTCCTGATCGCGGGTGGCGGTGCCTTCGGCGGAGCGGGAGCGAGCATCCACTGGAGCTTTCCGGTTCACTGACAGACGTCGACTGCCCGGTGAACGGCGACTCCGAGGACGGCGAACCGGACCGTATAATGCAGTTGGCAAGCCGGAGGCCTCTTGCACGAGTCGAAGACGCGCGTGCGGTTCACTGTTTACCAGCCTGGTCTCTCGCCGCAGCAGGTGACGCTGCGCGCCGAGAGCATCACGCTCGGTCGCGCCTCCGACTGCACAATCCCGATCAAGGACCGTTTTCTTTCGCGGCGGCATGCAGAGATCATCAACGAGGAGGGCACCTGGTACGTCCGCGACTGCGGCAGCGTCAACGGAACGACCCTCAACGGGGTGAAGCTCGCCGAGACCGCGCTGCTCCACCCTGGCGACCGCATCGCTCTCGGCGACAGCGAGGTGGTGTTCCACTCGGACGAGACGACTTCGCAGTTCATCGCCGTCGACACCGACTCTCATGCGACCAACCTGGCGATCGCAGTCGACGAGGATGAGAAGGAACGGAGTAGCGAGAAGACGCAGATTCTGACGACGCTGGCGCTGGAGTTCCTGGCGGACCGTCCGATGTCGGAGCTCTTCGACTTCATCCTCGACCGCGTGGTCTTTCTGCTGCGCCCCACACGCGCAGCGATCGCGCTGCTCGGCGACGACCGCGTCTCTTTCGCCAACGTGAAGCTGCGCAGGCTGGACGCGACGGAGTCCAACGACCTGACCATCAGCCGGACGCTTCTGCGCGATGTCGTCGACGGCCGAAAGGTCGTCTCCTATTTCGACACCGAACAGAACGACAAGTTCGCCCGGGCGCAGTCGATCATCGCGCAGAGGATCCGATCCGCCGTCTGCGCGCCGCTCCTGGTCGCTGACGTCGTCCTCGGTGTCCTGTACATCGACTTCACCTCGGGGCGTGGCGTCGTGGTGGAGGATGACGTCCGGCTCCTGGCACAGATCGCGCGCTTCGCCGCCGTGACGCTCGAGCGCACCCGTCTGCGTGAGGAGGCGTTCGCCAAGGCCAAGATCGATGAGGAGTTGCGCACCGCGTACAAGATTCAGCAGCGGCTGCTCCCCGAAACCCTGCCGACGATCGAAGGCTACCGGTTCGCCGGCGCGAACCGGCCCTGCAAGACCGTGAGCGGCGACTACTACGACGTGGTGGTCCGCCCGGATGGGCGCATCTACTTCGTCATCGCCGACGTCAGCGGCAAAGGCATCACAGCGGCGCTGGTGATGTCGAGCGTGGCCACGGCGTTCGCGATCTTCGCGCGCACCGATCCTACGCCGGCCGATCTGCTTCGCGAGATCAACGCCACGCTGGCGCCGAAGACCTCGCCGAGCAAGTTCGTGACGATGGTGGCCGGCGTGCTCGACCCTTCCACCGGCGTCGTTGCCTTCGCCAATGCCGGACATGTCTCGCCGCTGCGCGTCTCAAAGGATGGAGTCGAGGCGATGCATTCGACCGATATCGTCGTGGGCATTCTTCCGAATGCGCAGTATCGCAACCAGACGCTTACGCTCGAGCCGGGCGACTCGCTCGTCCTCTTCACCGACGGTGTCACCGAGGCAGAGAACAGCGCCGAGGAGCAACTGGGCCTGGACCCGATCTCGCAGATGCTGCTGCCGATGCACTGCAGCGAGGCCGAAGCGATCCTCGAGAAGATCGACAACTACGTCCACGACTTCATCGGCGATACGCCCGCCGGGGACGACGTGACGATGCTGGCGATGACGCGCTGCTCGTAGGTCTCGCGGTTTGCGTTGAGTCGCGCAGCCGCCCGAGGGCGTGACCGCACGACCACGCGACCTCGTACAATGCCGCGTGCCCTTCCATTTCCGGCTGGCCGCGGTCCCATGGGTTCTGATGGCGGGACTGCTCGTGGCGATGGCTTCGGTGATCATCGCCCGGCAGAGGGCTTCGCGCGTGGCCAGGCTCTTCTGCCTGATGTTGTTTCTGGTGGCTGGCTGGTTCCTGGCGTTCGCGGCGATGTTCCTGACGACGTCGGACAGCATCGCGGCGATGTTCGGCCGGCTCGGAATCGCGTTCGTGGCGTTTCTTCCGGCGGCGGTCTACGACTTCACCACGACCTCGATTCGCACGTATGTCCGGCAGCGGGCCGTCGTGCTGATCTCCTGGTTTGCGGCCATGGTCTTCGCCTTTCTCATCCTGGCCACCGATTTCATTCTGGCGGGCACGCGGCAGTTTTCGTGGGGAACGTATCCGCGCGCCGGTCCTGGCGGAGTCATTTTTTTCCTCTACTTCTTCGTCGTCCTGACGTTGCAGATGTTCGAGTACGCCATCGAATACCGGTACACGAAAGATGAGCGGAGGCGGCATCGCATCCTCAGCCTCATGGCCAGCTTTGCCATCGTCTATCTGTCCGTGGTCGATTTCTCACCGATGGTCGGCATCGACCACAGACCGCTGGGTTACGTTCCGGTCCTTGCCTTCATCGTGTTTGCCTGGGGCTCGATCCGCACACACCGCTTTCAGTCGGTGACGGCGGCGCGGGCGGCGGCTGAGATTCTCGACACGATGGCGGATGCGCTCTTTGTGATCGACGCCGAAGCGAGGGTCCGCGTGATCAACGATGCGGTGCACAAGCTGTTCGACTATTCCGAGGGCGAGCTTCTGGGAAAGACGATCGACTCGCTCGAATACGTCGACCCGGAGGCGAGTATCTCCAGAACGCTCCACGACATGCTGCGGCGTGCGCCGATCCGGGATGAGGAGCGTGTCTTCCGGAGAAAGGACGGCGAGCGGATCGACGTCAGTATCTCGGTCTCGTCCCTGCGGGGGGACATCCAGGGCGGCGCGATCGTGATCGTGCGCGACATCCGTGAACGAAAAGCGGCCCAGGAAGCGATGCGGGAGTTCACGGTGAAGCTGCAGCAGAGCAATCGCGAGCTCGAGGATTTTGCGTATGTCGCGTCGCACGATCTACAGGAGCCGCTACGGAAGATCCAGGCGTTCGGCGATCGGCTGAAGGCGCGCTACGCGGCGGCCCTGACGACGGAGGGTCTGGACTATCTCCAGCGGATGCAGAGCGCCGCGGGAAGGATGCAGGCCCTGATCAATGACCTGCTGATCTTCTCGCGTGTCACCACGAAGGCGCAGCCGTTCCAGCCGGTCGACCTCATGGCCGTCGCGCGTGACGTCGTGCACGATCTCGAGGTTCGGATCCACGAGGCCCATGGCGAGGTCGTCATCGGAGTGCTCCCGACGGTGGACGCAGATGCGGTGCAGATGCGCCAGCTGCTGCAGAACCTCGTCGGCAACGGCCTCAAGTTTCACCGGAAGGATGCCCCGCCACGGGTGGAGTTGTCCGGGAACGTCATCGGCGGCAGCGCCCAGGTCGTCATCGCCGACAATGGAATCGGATTCGACGAAAAATACGCAGAGCGGATCTTCACCATGTTCGAGCGGCTGCACGGCAGAGCCGCGTACGAAGGAACGGGAATCGGGCTGGCGATCTGTCGCAAAATAGCGCAACGGCACGGGGGCGATGTCCGGGCGCGCAGCACGCCGGGGGAGGGAGCGCGATTTACCGTGACGCTCCCCCTGAAGCATGAGATGAAGACTCTTTCAATCGAGTAAAGGAACCCATGGCCCTACACGCAAAACCGATTGTCATCCTGCTCGCCGACGATGATGAAGAGGACCGCATGCTCACATCCGACGCGCTCACCGAGAGTCGCGTGGTGAACGACCTGCGCTTCGTCGAGGACGGCGAAGAACTGCTCGACTACCTGTATCAGCGGGGTCGTTACGCGGATCCGGGCTCCGCACCTTCCCCCGGTCTGATTCTGCTCGACCTCAACATGCCGCGGAAAGACGGCCGCGAAGCGCTCCGCGAGATCAAGGCCGATCCGAACCTCCGCCGCATTCCCGTCATCGTCCTCACCACCTCGAAAGCGGAGGAGGACATCTACCGCACCTACGACCTCGGCGCGAACTCGTTCATCACGAAACCGGTGCACTTTCATGATCTGGTGGAGGTGATGAAGGAGATCGGACGCTACTGGATCGAGATCGTCGAGTTACCCTCGGGAGTTCCCCCTCGTTGATCGACGCCCGCGACATCAGCGTCCTGCTGGTGGAAGACGATGAGGACGACTTTGTGCTGACCCGCGATCTGCTCGCGGACAGCCGCCGGACCCGCTTCGCACTCGACTGGGTGTCCTCCTACGACGATGCCGTGAGCGCCATCAGCGAAGGGAAGCATGACGTTTACCTCGTCGACTACCGCCTTGGCGAGCATGATGGGCTGGAGATCCTGCGCCGGGCACGCGAGGCCGGCTGTCTGCGCCCCATCATTCTCCTGACGGGCCAGGGTGACGGCGAAGTCGACATCGCCGCCATGAACGCGGGCGCTGCCGACTACCTGGTAAAAGGACAGATCGACGGGCAGATCCTGGAGCGGTCCATCCGTTACTCGCTCGAACAGAACCGTACGCTGGAGGCGCTCCGGGAAAGTGAGGAGCGCTACGCACTCTCGGCCCGAGGCGCGAACGACGGCTTGTGGGTGTGGGATCTGGCCGCGGATACGGTGTACTACTCGGATCGCTGGAAAGAGATGCTTGGCTTCTCGGAGTCCGAGATCGGAGACTCGCCCGGGGAGTGGTTTTCGCGCGTTCATCCGGATGACGTGGCAATGCTGCGCGTCGAGTTCGATGCTCATCGAAACGGTACGACCCCCAGCATCGAGCACGAACACCGTATGCGGAACCGCAGTGGCGAGGATCGCTGGATGCTCGCCCGCGGTGTGGCCGTTCGTGACGCCACGGGAAATGCCACACGGATCGCCGGCTCGCTGACGGACATCACCACGCGAAAGACGGCGATCGACCGTCTGACGCACGACGCCTTTCACGACGCGCTGACCGGCCTTCCCAACCGCGCCCTCTTCATGGACCGGCTGGGAAGCCTCATGGAGCGCTCCCGGCACATTCCCGGACATCAGTTCGCGGTCCTGTTCCTCGACCTCGATCGTTTCAAGCTCGTCAACGACAGCCTCGGACATGCGCTCGGTGATCAGCTCCTGATCAGTGTCGGCGAACGCCTCCGCGCGACCATGCGGCCTACAGATACCGTGGCCCGTCTCGGTGGTGACGAGTTCACGATCCTGCTCGAGACCCAGCACCTGGCCGACGCCGTCCGGATGGCCGAGCGGCTGCAGTACGGACTGCACGTCCCGTTTCGCGTCGGTGAACACGAGATCTTCACGACGGCCAGTGTCGGCATCGCCCTCAGTGCGACCGGGTATGAACGGGCTCAGGATGTCGTACGCGATGCCGACATCGCCATGTACCGGGCCAAGTCCCGCGGCCGGGGAGTGCACGAGGTCTTCGACAAGACCATGCATGAGCGCGCGGTCAAATTGCTCACGTTCGAGACGGAACTGCGGCGCTCGATCGAGCGGGACGAGTTGCGCGTCTTCTATCAGCCGATCGTATCGCTGGGGTCCGGAAACGTGACCGGATTCGAGGCACTGCTGCGGTGGCAGCGCGGTGACGTGCTGATCGCGGCGGATGAGATCGTCCCCATCGCCGAAGAGACGGGTCTCATCCTGTCGATCGGCGAATGGGTGCTGCGCGAGTCGCTGCGTCAGCTCGCCGAATGGCAGCAGCTGTATCCCGACAACGACTCCCTCCACATGCACGTGAACCTTTCCCCGAAACAGTTCCTGCAGCCGAACCTGCTCGAACAGGTCGCCGCGGCACTCTCGGAGAGTGGTGTCGATGCGCGCCGCCTGCACCTGGAGGTCACCGAGAGCGTCGTCGTCGACAATGCGGAAGCGGCTGCCATGCTACTGGCCAATCTCCGGTTGTCGGGCGTGGGGATCAGCCTGGACGACTTCGGAACCGGCTACTCCTCACTCAGCTCCCTCCGGCAGTTCCCGTTCGACACGCTGAAGATCGATCGCTCGTTCATCTCCACGAACGCCGACCGCAGGGATGACGAGATCGTTCGGACCATCAGCGCGCTCGCGCGAATCCTGGGGATGGCCGTGACGGTCGAAGGCCTCGAAAGCGCCGACCAGGTCCAGAGGATGCGCGACCTGGGCATCGACTACGCGCAAGGGTTTTACTTCTCGGCGCCCGTCGATGCGGTGAAGGCGCTGGCGATTCTGACGCCGGCGCAGACGCAGTAGTGCGGTGTCGAACGGAAAACTTCGAGCTGTCTTTTTTTTCGTGCAACCTATTACGAATACCTTC
This sequence comes from Thermoanaerobaculia bacterium, assembly GCA_038244715.1. GTDB lineage: Bacteria > Acidobacteriota > Thermoanaerobaculia > Gp7-AA8 > Gp7-AA8 > JADGNZ01. The sequence goes on along the minus strand of JBBRTE010000020.1, from coordinate 36,335 downwards.
GTATTCACGCGTCATATGCGAACGAAGGCTAACTCTGCCCCCTCTGCAGCGTCCTATGCTCCCGTGAATCGAGTCATGGCCGTTCTTCTGACCGCAGCGGCGCTTTTGCTCGCGGCTCTGTCGGCGACCGCCGCGGATGCTCCAGCGCCATCGATGATGATCCACAAGGCTGCCGGTCCGATCACGATCGACGGCGACCTTTCCGATCCCGGATGGCAGAACGCCCTGAAATCGGAGACCTGGTACGAGACGAACCCGGGCGACAACGTCGAGCCGAAGGTGAAGACCGTCGGCTACATGACGTACGACGACCACTTTTTCTACGCGGCCATTCACTCGTTCGACAATCCGTCCGAGATTCGCGCACAGCTCGGCGATCACGACGGCATCAGTGGAAACAGCGACGACTTCGCCGGCGTCATCCTCGACACCCGCAATGACGGGAAGTCGGCCATGGAGTTCTTCGTGAACGCGGCAGGCACGCAGTACGACGCCAGCTCCGACGATGCCAGCGGCGAGGATCCCTCGCCCGATCTCTTCTGGGACTCCGCGGTCAAGCGAACGGCGGACGGGTACATCGTCGAATTGCGCGTACCGTTTTCCTCGCTGCGGTATCAGCAGAAGAGTCCGCAGGTCTGGGGAATCATCCTCTACCGCAACATGCCTCGCGAGCGGCGCTACCAGATTTTCGATCACAAGCTTCCGCGGGGATCGAACTGCTTCGTCTGCAACTACAACAAGGTTGGAGGATTCGAGGGACTGCCGGCGGGAGGTCACATCGTCGCCGCGCCGTACGTGACTGCCAGCGAGAAGGGGACAGTACGCGGGAACGGAAATGACCAGCTCCTCAACCGGCCGGCGCGCGGCGACGGTGGCATCGACGTGAAGTACACGCCGAACGAGCACACCGCGCTCGATGCCACCCTGAATCCCGATTTCTCGCAGATCGAGTCGGATGTCGCGCAGATCTCCACCAACCAGCGCTTCGCAATCTTCATCCCCGAGAAGCGGCCGTTCTTTCTCGAGCGCGTCGAGCTTTTCTCGACACCGATTCAGGCCGTCTACACGCGGACCATCACCTCGCCGCGCTGGGGTCTGCGCGGTTCGGGCAACAGTGGTCATGACAGCTACACGTTGCTCATCGCGCAGGACCGCGGCGGCGGGTCGGTCATCATCCCGTCGGCCACCGGATCGCGTTTCGTTTCCCAGGATTTCGGGGCGACCGATGCCATCGGCCGCTGGCGTCACGACTTCAGCGGCACGTCGTTCGCGAGCTTCCTCTTCACCGATCGCGAATACGAAGGCGGCGGACACAATCGCGTCCTCGGCCCTGATTTCCAATGGAAGCCGAACGAGACCGACACCTTCACCGGGCAGTTCCTCGTCAGTGAGAGCCGTACGCCGCAACGTTCCGGGCTGGATCCTGAGTGGAACGGCCGCAACCTCTCGTCCTACGGCACGGACGTCTGGTGGTCCCACTCCAACCCGAAGGTCGATCTCCTCACGGAGTTCAAGGACTTCGGTGATGACTTCCGTGCCGACCAGGGATTCGTGCCGCAGGTCGGTTACCGCGCGAATTACGGCGAGGCGGGCTACACCTTCCGGCCCAAGGGGTTCTTCAACCGGGTGCGTGCGTTCGGGATGGCCGAGTACGACTCCCAGCAGGACGGCTCGCTGCTCTACCGGTTGCGCTCGGCCGGGCTTGGCGCGGATGGCCGCTTCCGTTCGTTCACCCGTCTACGCTACGCAAACGAGAGTTTTCGCAACGAGGGCAAGGTGCTCAGCCGCAACCAGCTGGTCTACACGGTCCAGTTCAGCGTGAGCCGTCTCATCCCGCAGATGTCGTTCGACGGATGGGCGGGTCAGGACATCGACTTCTTCAACAATCGGGTCGGCCACGGTGCACGGGTGAACATGACCACCCAATTCCGGCCCACCACGCGCCTCACGGTTTCCTCCACGAACATCATGCAGTGGCTTCGCGAGCGCAACGATCAGGGCGACGAAGGACGTCTCTTCACCGCTCAGATCGAGCGGCTCCGGGCACAGTACATGTTCACTCCCCAGATGTTTGTCCGTGCCGTCGTGCAGAATCAGCGCACGAGCTCCAATCCCTTGATCTACGGCGTCGATGTTCCGCTGCGCGACGGCAATCTCTCATCGCAGTTCCTCTTCGCCTACAAGGTCAACTGGCAGAGCGTCCTCTACCTCGGCTACGGCGACATCCGCGATGTCAACGAGGAATCAGAGGTGACGTCGAATCCCGCTAATCGGGTGATCCATCGCAGGTTCCTGCTCTCGAACCGGCAGTTGTTCTTCAAGTTGAGCTACGCCTTCCAGAAGTAGGAGCGCAGGTCGGACCTTCCAGTCCGGCATCACGCAGCCGGCGCCAACACACCCTTCCGCCGCATCGCGTCCAATCCGCATGCGGCGGCGATCATCAGTTGCGGAACCACGGGTACGCGAAAGCGGGCCTCCGACTCGCCGCCCGCCGAGATCAGGAGGTAATAGACGATCGTGGCGATGAGGATCGCGCCGGCGTTGCGGTCGTGCCGCCACAACGCCAGCGCACCGAGGACGGCAAAGACAAGGACCGCAACGGTGAACGCGTCGAGCGCACGCTGCACGATCGTCGACGGAACCCGGCTCACGATCTCCATCGCCACCCAGCGGCTGTCGAAGCAGTTCACCAGGAAGCCGCGCAGCGTGAGCAGAGCCGCCGCGCGCGGATGCTGCCGCAGCACACGCCATCCGATCTCGGAGTAGTACTTGCTCCGCACGGCGTCCGGCAACTCCTCGGCATCCGGGATGTGCAGCCGCGCTTCGATCTCGGAGTCGGCATCGCCGTGCAGGCCCTGTGTCTCGTCCGCGAGGTCAGCGTCGAAGTTCCCGTCGTCCTCGATCGCCAGAGCTCCCGCCGCGCGATACGTGAGCAGGTTCACGCCACTGATCGAGGAGATGGTGAAGACGCCGGTCTGATGGAGATTGCGCAGCCCCCACGCCAGCGGCAGCACCAGCGCAAGGGCGACATACAGAGCGATCGTCCGCACGCGCACGCGGCCGACGAGAAGGCACAGCGCGACCGCGACGAACCAGAGAATCGCGACCGGACGGATGAGGACCAGCGCGCCGGTCAGGATTCCCGCCAGCGGAAGCTTGCGCGCGTACGCCACGAGCACGAAGACACCGAACAGGAGAGCCGTGAAGACCGTCTCCGTCAGGATCTTGTTCGCGTAGTGGAGGGTGGGCGTGTCGGTCGCAAAGAGGATGGCCGCCGTGATGGCGACGAATCGGTTGTTCAGGCGCCGGATCACCAGCAAGTAGATCGCCATGGCCAGTCCTGCGTTCAGCAGATGCTGGAAGATGATGACGGGAGTGATGCGCATCCCGAACGCGGCCAGGAGAAGGGGATAGCCGGGTGTGCGGATCGTTTCGATTGCGCCATGCGCAGAGAGAAACGCCCCAGCGCGAAGCAGGTTCTGTGCGGGACCGAGGTAGGTGAACGAGTCAGGAAAGTAGTAGTCCGGCGACGCGCAGGCGAAATAGACGAAGTTCGTTGCCAGCGTAATCGCAGCGATCACGGCCAGATCGATCCGTTCGCGGGTGCGCGGCAGCATCGCGGCGCATTATGCACACCAGCGCCCCTGGCCCTCGTTCAGGTGCTTCGCAACTGGCTCTGTAACTCGTCGGGACGGGCGGATCGGATCTTCGCGTCGTCGGCGGTGATGACGCCCTGCCGCACCAGTTTCGCCAGCGAATCCTCCAACGAGATCATTCCCTGACGCTTCCCCAACGTGATCTCGCTGATGAGGTTCTCCATCTTGTCGCGGCGGATGTGATTGCGCACGGCGTTGTTGGCCAGCAGCAGTTCCACCGCCACTGCCCGCCCGTCACCCGTGGAGGCGGGAAGGAGGTGCTGCACGACGATGGCGTTGAGGCTCAGCGAGAGCTGTTGCCGGATCTGGGTCTGCTGCCCCGGCGGAAACACGTCCACGATCCGGTGAATGGCCTGGGCGACGTCGCTCGTGTGCAGCGTGGAGAGGATGAGATGGCCCGTCTCCGCTGCAGTCAACGCCGTGGCCACGGTCTCGAGATCACGCATCTCGCCGACGAGGATGACATCGGGGTCCTGCCGCAAGGCCGCACGGAGCGCGGATGCGAACGATGGGGCGTCGCGTCCGACCTCGATCTGCTCGATCACCGATTGCGCGTTGCGATGCTCGTACTCGATCGGATCCTCGATCGTGATGATGTGCCGGGCCTCTTCCCGGTTGATCGCGCCGATCATCGCCGCGAGCGTCGTGGTCTTGCCCGCGCCGGTGGGGCCGCAGACCAGCACGAGGCCGCGCGTCGGCTTCACGAGCTCGCTCAGAACGGGAGGCAGATTCAGCTCGGCGATCGTCGGAACCGTGGACGGCAACGCCCGGATCGCGGCTGCCAGCGTACCCCGCTGCCGGTGAATGTTGACGCGGAAGCGCCACGAGCGGCGTTCCTCGCTCGGCCCCGGTGGCGCGAGTCGAAGGGAGAAGTCCACGGCACCATCCTCCACGATCCGTTCCCGCACCCGCGGCGTGAGAAAGGTGTCGAGGAGCGCGGCCACGTCATCGCCGGAGAGCACGACGCCTTCGCCCCGCACGAGGCGGCCGCCGACACGGAAGATCGGCTCGGAACCAGTGATGAGCAGCAGATCGCTCGCACCTCGCTGTGCGACGCCGATGAGAAGGGATTCGAGCGGGTTGCCGGAAGGCACCTGCGCTGCCGGCCATTCCGAGCGACTGCCTTCCGCGGCTGCCTCCCGTTCGTTTAACTCCCGCACGAGGCGGTCGAGCTCAGGATCAGGCAGAAGTCGGGTCATGCGAGCAGAGTACGAACGAAGCATGCCAGAGGTAACGGATCCCTGTCCTGTTGACTCGCCGGCGCGGCGTTTCATGCGCGATTTTTCTGGCCCGCGCTGTGCCCGCGCGGAATGACTGATTGTCCTTCCGTCGTTCCATTGGCGTGCGGAAGTTATTTGCCTTCATTGCGATCGCGGTTGCCACTGCTGCCAGCGCTGACAGCACTTCCTTCATCACGGTTCAGACCGGATGGGACGGCACCACCACTCCGCTCTCCGATCACGGCATCTATGGCCAGCGACAAATCATCGCGGTGCTCGACACCGGCCTTGACTGGGATAGCTGCTACTTCGTCGATGCCGACGGATCGCGGCCTCCCATCAATACCGGTTCGCCCACCTACGGACTGAGCTCCTCGAACGTCGACACGAGCCGCCGCAAGGTCATCGCGTACGATTTTCTCTACTCGTGTGATCAGTTTCCGGGCGCAGACAGATGCGACGATCCGAACAACCCCACCGCCTACGACAACGCGCGTCACGGCACGCTCGCCGCGTCGGTCATCGCGGGCGACCGGGGAACGCCGCTGTTTCGCGACGATTCCGCGGAGGGCATCGCCCCCGGCGCGAAGTTGATCGTGCAGGACGGTGGTTACATCGGCGGCGACAACTGCAGCCAGCGTCCGGGGTTCGGATGCCCGGTGAACCTGACGCCGATTCTCGAGCAGGCCTACAAACAGGGAGCGCGGATTCATTCGAACTCCTGGGGAGATCGCCAGAACACGCCGGCGCCGCTTCCGACACCGACCGCGAACTACTCCGCGGGCGCCCGCGATGTCGATGCCTTCGTCTGGTCGCATCCCGACTTTCTGATGGTGTTCGATACGGGCAACTTCAGTGCGAACACTCCTCCGCCGGCCAGCTCCCTTCCGGCGCCCGGCTGTGCAAAGAACGGGATGCAGGTCGGCGGGACTCGCTATGCCAATCTGTATCCGCGCGACGATGTCGTGACGCCGTTCTCGCTCGTCGGGCCCACGCGCGACGGCCGGATCAAGCCGGACGTCGTCGCTCCGTCGTATGTGTTCGCTGGTGACAGTGACGGCGACGTCACCACGTACTCCTGCGTCACGAGTCAGCAGTCGGGGACATCGTGGTCGGCGCCGACGGTGGCGGGCGAAGCGGCCCTCGTGCGTCAGTACTTCACGGATGGCTTCTATCCGACCGGAGTGGCGGTGCCGTCACACGCGTTTGTTCCCAGCGCCGCGTTGCTCAAGGCCACGCTGATTGCTGCGGCGCGTGCAGTACCGAACGACTGGACCTACAACGTCGGTCTGACGCCGGCCAAAGACGTCCCTTCGTACGAACAGGGCTTCGGGTTTCCTGTGCTCGACGACGCGCTCTACTTTCCGGGCGACCGGTTGCGGACGCGCCTGGCCGACGTCCCGCTGGCCCAGGGTCTCGCGCTGAACGAGACGGCGACCCTTCAGCTGAATCTCGCGCCAGGCTCGCCGTTGAAAGTCGTGCTGGTCTGGACAGATCCCGCCGGCACGCCGCGCAGCGTCTCCGACCCGACGCCCGAGCTGGTGAACGATCTCGATCTCCGCGTCACCACACCCGCCGGCTTTACGCTCCTCGGCAACGACTCGCTGCATCCAGGCCAGCCGGATCGCTTGAACAATGTCGAAGCGGTCTCCATCCCTCAGTCGCTCGCCGGTTTCTACACGATCTCCGTCACCGCGGCGCACCTCGGCTCCGGTGCCCGTCAGAGTTACGCGCTCGTTGTGACCGGCGATCTCACCGATCCGATCCCGTCGATCCCGTCGCCCGTCCGTGCGCACGCGGCACGACACTGACGCGCTAGAATCGCGCGCCATGCTTTCCCGCGAATACCTCCGTGAGCACTCCGACGCCTACCTGACCGCGCTCAAAAACCGCGGTGCGACCGTCGACTTCGACCGCTTCCTGAAGCTCGATTCCGAGCGGCGTCAGACGATCGTCGAGGTCGAGGCCCTGAAGGCGAAACGCAATGCGGCGTCGCAGGAGATCGCCACTCTCAAGAAGAACAAGCAGGATGCAACGGCGCACATCGAGGCGACCAAGGGCATCGGTGATGACATCAAGGCACTCGATGAACGACTGGCCGGGATCGAGGCGGAGCTCCGCGACGTCGAGCTCTACTTCCCAAACGTTCCGGACGATTCGGTGCCCGTCGGTCCCGATGAAACGCACAACCGCGTCGATCGCGCGTGGGGCGAGAAACCAACCCTCGCATTTGCACCGAAGTCTCACTGGGACATTGGCGAAGCGCTGGGCATTCTCGACTTCGATCGCGCTTCGAAGATCACCGGCGCACGCTTCTCGATCCTCTCCGGCGATGGCGCCAAGCTCAATCGAGCTCTCATCAACTTCATGCTCGATATCCATGAGCAGCAGGGCTACGTCGAGATCGTCCCTCCCTTCATCGTCAACGCCGACTCCCTCCTCGGCACCGGTCAGCTGCCGAAGTTCGAGGAAGACCTCTTCAAGTTGACGGATCGTGACTACTACCTGATTCCGACGGCCGAGGTTCCGGTGACGAACCTGCATCGGGAGGAGATCCTCGACGGAGCGACGCTGCCGCTTTTCTACACGGCGTATTCGCCCTGTTTCCGCAGCGAGGCGGGCTCGTACGGCAAGGACACGCGCGGCCTGATCCGGCAGCATCAATTCGAGAAGGTCGAAATCGTGAAGTTCACGACGCCGGAGACCTCGCGCGCCGAACACGAGAAACTGACAGCGGATGCGGAAGCCGTGCTCCAGGCCTTGGGACTGCACTATCGAGTGATGACGCTTTCGACAGGCGACATGGGGTTTACCGCCGCGAAGACCTACGACCTCGAGGTGTGGCTGCCGGGGCAGGAGACATATCGCGAGATCAGCTCCTGCTCGAACTTTCTAGACTTCCAGGCCCGCCGCGCGAGCATTCGCTATCGCAACGCCGACAAGAAGACGGGGTTCGTGCACACGCTGAACGGCTCGGGTCTGCCGATCGGCCGTACGCTCGTCGCCATCCTGGAGAACTATCAGAACGAGGATGGTTCGGTGCGGATCCCCGATGCGTTGCGGCCGTACATGAAGGGTTTGGAAGTCATCAAGCGCGCCACGTAGGTCGGGCTCTCCAGTCCGGCTAGAATCGCGCGCATGAAACGCTTCGCCGCCTCGCTCGTTCTGCTCGCCGCCTGTACGACGACCCCGACTCCACCAGCAGCCAATGTGTCACCAAAGGCCAGTGGGGCGCCGGCGGCCTCGCCGGCGGTTGTCGAGGAAAAGGACAAGAACACCATCCAGTCCAAAACCGCGAAGCTCCAGAAACTCGACGGCTACATCCGTCTCTACTGGGATGCAGAAAACGGCAAGCTCCTCATGCAGATCTCCCGCTTCGGCGAGGAGGTGCTCTATCAGTCGTCACTGCCCGCCGGCATCGGCTCGAATTCGATCGGACTCGATCGCGGATTGCTCGGGCAGACGCAGGTGGTGACCTTCGACCGCATCGGACCGAAAGTCCTGATGACCGCGACCAACTACCGATTTCGTGCGCTCAGCAGCGATGCGGAGGAGCGCCGCGCGGTCGCAGACTCGTTTGCTCGCTCCGTGATGTGGTCCTTTAAGGTTGAAGCGAGCGATGCCACCTCGGTACTCGTCGATGCCACCGACTTCTTCCTCAGCGATCAGCAAGGCGTCACGCGCACGCTGCGCAACACCCAGCAGGGGAGTTACGCCCTCGACAGGAACCGCAGCGCGATCTACCTGCCACGGACGAAGGTCTTCCCGCGCAACACCGAGGTGGAGGCGGTGCTCACGTTCCAAACGAGCGAACGGCCGGGAGCGTTCGTCAGCGGAGTGACGCCGATCGCCGACAGTGTCACCGTTCGCGAGCATCACTCGTTCGTGGCGCTGCCACCGCCCGGATTCACGTCGCGCCGGGCCGATCCGCGCGTCGGTGTCTTCAGCGTCGATTTCTTCGACTATGCCAGTCCCTTCACCGGGCCGATCGAGAAGCAGTGGATCGCGCGCCATCGCCTGATCAAGAAGGATCCGAGCGCAGCCGTGTCTGATCCGGTCGAACCGATCGTCTACTACGTCGACGCAGGCGCACCGGAACCGATCCGGAGTGCGCTCCTCGAAGGAGTGTCCTGGTGGAGTCAGGCCTTCGAAGCCGCCGGATTCCGCAATGCATTCCAGGTGAAGCTGCTCCCTCCCGGAGCCGATCCGATGGACCTCCGCTACAACATGATCAACTGGGTTCACCGAGCGCAGCGTGGCTGGTCCTATGGCGCGGCGGTCATCGACCCGCGCACCGGCGAGATCCTCAAAGGCAACGTCACCCTCGGATCGCTGCGCATCCGTCAGGACGTGCTCATCGCTGAAGGGTTGATCCCGCAGTTCGACGAGCTGCACGACCAGGCCTTGTCCGCGCTCGATCCAACGACGTCGCCGTCGATGATGGCGCTCGCGCGCATCCGCCAGCTCGCCGCCCACGAGACCGGTCACACGCTCGGACTCGACCACAACATGGCCGCGTCGAGTGACGGCCGCGCGTCGGTGATGGATTATCCCGCGCCGCATGTGAAGATCACTGACGGGAAACTCGATCTCTCCGATGCCTACGCGAAAGGGATCGGCTCTTACGACAAGTGGGTCATCCGCTACGCGTACTCCCAGTTCTCGCCGGGAGCGAATGAAGAGCAGGAGTTGATGCGGATCGTGCGCGAGGCGCCACTCTTCATCACCGATTCCGAGTCGCGGCCGGTGAGTGCTGCGCATCCGCAGTCGTCCGTATGGGATTCGGCCGGCAATGCGGTGGTGATGCTGCGCCACGAAATCGAAGTTCGCCGCATCGCGCTCTCCCAGTTCGGCCTGCGCAACATTCCGGTGGGGACGCCGCTGGCGCAGCTCGAAGAGATGCTCGTGCCGCTCTACCTCCATCACCGCTATCAACTCGAGGCGGCGGCGAAATCGATTGGGGGCCTCGACTACACCTACAGCGTGAAAGAAGAGGGTGGTCTGGTGCCGCAGGCGACACGCCGCATCGTCCCCGCCGCGGCGCAACGCGATGCGCTGGCTGCGGTTCTCTCGACCCTCGAACCGTCGTTTCTCGAGATCCCGTCGCGGGTTCTCGCGCTGATCCCGCCGCGCGGGAACGTCGACGTCACCAGCAACACTGAGTTGTTCGAACATCGCACCACGCCGGCGTTCGATCCGGTCAGTGCGGCGATGGCGTCTGCGGACGTGACGCTGGCCGCGCTTTTCGACGGCAGCAGGGCCGCGCGGCTCGCGCAGTTCCATGCGGAGGATCCCTCGAATCCCGATTTCAACGAGGTGTTGAATGCTGTGATCGCAGTGGCGACACGGCGGGAGAGCGGCTATCGCGGCGCGATGACGCGCGCGACCGCGCAACTGGCGACGACGCGCCTGATGAACCTCGCCTCGAATACGAGTGTCGACGCGCAGGTACGCGCGGAGGCGAGCGAGGGCCTGAGAAGGCTCGCCGCGAAGCTGACCGATGCGGCGGTTCGTGACCCGGCAGAAGTCGCTCACCGACACGCGCTGCGAGACGACATCGAGCGGTTCCTGGCCCGCCCGAATCAGCCTCGTACGCAGCCGAAGTTGCCCGAGGTCCCGCCCGGCCCCCCCATCGGGGATTGATTTTGTCGGGGTGGCAGGGTGGGGGATTACGCGGTTACGTGGTGGGGAGCGAGGTTGTGTCGATCACCAATCCCAGCGGCCCGGCGAGCGCGCAGCCGGCGGCCGCGAAACCGGGAAAACCGCGAGACTGCGAAACCAAATACTTGGCACCATTCGTTCACGTCACGTTCCGGTGACTTTGCATACGATCTCGCCGCAAACCTTGGGCCCCAAATCGGAGGAAACGATGCGTCGTTGTCTCACTGTCGTGGTCGTCGTTCTGACGGCATTCGTCATCAGTTGTGGTTCTTCCCAGACCGCACCGCCCGCGGCAGCCGCCGCGCCGGCCTATTTCGCTCCCCACGGCTTCGACGTCACGGCCATGGACACGAGCGTCAAGGCCTGCGACGACTTCTACCGCTTCGCAGTCGGCAAGTGGCGCGACACTCATCCGCTTCCTGCGCAGTATTCGCGCTACGGACGGTTCGAGGAGTTGGCTGAGCGGAACCGTGAAGTCCTGCGCACGATCCTGGAGCAGGATGCGGCGGTGACCAACGCTGCGCCCGGGAGCGCCGAGCAGAAGGTCGGCGACTTTTACGCGTCCTGCATGAATGAAACGGCGATCGACGCGGCCGGCGTCACACCCATCCAGCCGGAAATCGATCGCATCAACGCGATCAGCGATCGCGCCTCTCTCCTCAGCGAGCTCAATCGTCTGCACACGGCCGGCTTCGCACCGCTCTTCCGCGTCGGCGGCCAGAACGATCAGAAGAACAGCAAGATGATCATCGCGTCGCTCGGTTCGGGCGCGCTGGGCCTGCCCGACCGCGACTATTACCTTCGCGATGACGACCGCTTCCGGACGATTCGCAGCCAGTACGTCGATCACGTCGCGAAGATGCTGACGCTGGGTGGCGAGAACTTCGATCAGTCGAAGTCCGATGCGCAGCGCATCCTCGAACTGGAAACGAAGCTGGCTTCCTCACAGCTTCCGCGCGTCGAGCTGCGAATCCCCGAGAACACGTATCACCCTACCGCCGTCGCCGATCTTGCTTCCATGGCTCCCGCCGTCGACTGGCCGTCGTACCTGCGCGACCTCGGCGTCAACACGACCTCGCTGAATGTCTCGCAGCCGAAGTACATCCAGACCGTCAGTCAGCTGTTGAACGACGTCCCGCTCGAGGACTGGAAAGCGCTGCTGCGCTGGCAGGTCGTCGACGGTGCCGCCCCTACGCTCTCGAAGGCATTCGTCGATGAAGATTTCAACTTCGGTGGCCGCATTCTCTCGGGCACGAAAGAGCCGCAGGAGCGTTGGAAGCGTTGCGTCCGCGCCGCCGACGCCAGCATCGGACAGCTCCTCGGACAGGAGTACGTTCGGCGTAACTTCACCCCGGAAGCGAAAGCAAAAATGAGCGCGCTCATCGACAACCTCGTCGGTGCGCTCCGCGAAGACATCCCGACGCTGTCCTGGATGGGGCCGGAGACCAAGGCCGCAGCGCTGACGAAACTGAACGCGTTCCAGCGCCGCATCGGGTATCCCGACAAGTGGCGCGATTACTCGGCGCTTACCATCAGCCGCGGCTCCTACGCGGCCAACGCGCAGGCTGCGCGGGCCTGGGCCTATCACCACAACATCGAGCGCATCGGCCATCCAGACGATCCGAATGAGTGGGGTGGTTTCACGCCGCCGACCGTCAACGCCAGCTACAGCCCGCCGCAGAACAACATCACGTTCCCGGCCGGCATCCTGCAGCCGCCGTTCTTCGATCCGAATGCGGATGACGCCTACAACTACGGTGGTATCGGTACGGTCATCGGACACGAGATGACGCACGGCTTCGACGATCAGGGAGCGAAGTACGACGCCCAGGGCAACCTGCGCAACTGGTTTACGCCGGAGGATCTGAAGAACTTCCAGTCGCGAACGGATTGCGTGGCGAATGAGTACAGCGAGTTCAATGTCGCCCAGGGCATCAACATCAACGGCAAGCTCGTGAACGGCGAGTCCGTTGCCGATCTCGGCGGCGCTACGATCGCGTTGCGCGCGTACGAGAAGTCACTCGAAGGAAAACCGCGCAAGACCATCGACGGATTCTCCCCCGAGCAGCGCTTCTTCCTCGGCTTCGCCCAGGTCTGGGGCGAGAACATGTCGCCGCAGGAAGCCACGCGCCGCGCGCTGACCGACCCGCACGCCCAGGGTCCGTTCCGCGTGAACGGCACGGTGCAGAACATGCCGGAATTCTGGAAGGCGTTCAGTTGCACCGACGGTCAGACGATGGTGCGTGACACCTCCAAGCGCTGCGCGATCTGGTAACGAGCGAACGAACGAATCAGGGCGCCGGAGAAACTGCCGGCGCCCAATCGTTCATCTCGCTGACCGCGGCCCGGATGTCGTCGAGGCACACCCGCATCCTGTCGATGTGCGTCCGGTGCGACACCACGCAGATGCGTATGACAAAGGTTCCGCCGAGCACCGCGCTGGTGAGCATCACATGCTGCCGCGCGTTGATCCGGGCGATCAGCTCACGATTGAGCGCATTGAGATCGGCGCCGGGTTTCACCAGCCGGAAGGCGAGGATGCTGAGCTGCGGCTCGGCAATGAGCTCGATCCCTTCGATCCTGTGCAGTTCGGCCGCAGCCCAACTCGCGAGATCGAGCTTCTCGTCGAGCTGTTGACGAAACGGCTCGATGCCGAACAGCTTGAGCGGCAGCCAGACCCGCAAGCCGCGGAAATCGCGGGAGAGCTCCGGCGATAACTCACAGAAGTCGATCAGCCCATCGGCCTCCTGAAACCGAGGAAGGTAATCCGCATGCATGCTGTAGGTGCGGCGGAGGACACCGACATCGCGCATGACGAGCGCGCCGGTGCCGAAGGGGAGGAAGAGCGTCTTGTGCGGGTCGAGGATCACGGAGTCGGCCTCGCGAATGCCCTTCATCGCGGCACGGCCACGCTCGGTCAGTTGAAAGAACGCGCCATAAGCGCCATCGACGTGAAACCAGACCGACTCTTCGCGTGCCAGGCGTGCCAGCGCGGCGAGGTCGTCAACGGCTCCGGTGGCCGTCGTCCCGGCGCTCCCGCAGATCATGAACGGAGTCAGGCCGTCCGCACGGTCGCGCCGCATGGATTCGGCGAGCAGGTCGACCCGCACACGGAAATGCGCATCGCTGGAAATCTCCCGAATGTTCGTGGCGGGGAAGCCCGCCAGAATCGCGGCCTTCTGGAAGGCGTGGTGCGTCTGATCGCCGCAGTAGAGCGTCGCCTGACGAGCGTCGTCGCCCAGAACATCGTGACGCGCGGCGATGATCGCGGTGAGGTTCGCCAGTGAGCCGCCGCTCGTCAGCACGCCTCCGCTGCCTTCCCCGAAGCCGATGATCTCGCAGAACCAGCGCACGACGTTCGCTTCGAGCTGGACGAGCAACGGTGCCGCCGCGCAGACCCCCACATAGCGGTTCACCGCATCGGCGATCAGGTCTGCTACCGCGGCGTGAAAGATGCCCCCTCCAGGGATGAACGCCAGATACCCCGGCCCGGCCGCATTGAACGACCGCGGGATGGCTTCGTCGAAGAGGAAGTCGAGGATCTGGCCGTATGGAACGCCCTGCTGCGGCAACGGCTCGATCAGCGTGCGCGCGCGGTCGAGCGCGCCCTCGACGTTGGACGCGGGTTGCGACGGCAACGATTCGATGTGCGCGACGATCCGTTCCATCGCCTGATCGACGAGCCGGGTCATCTCGCTGGCGTCGGGCTCGAGTGGAAAGCGTCCGTTCATCGGGGAGCGGCATTATGGAGGAGCATTTGGCGTCTTTCCCCGGCAGCAACGATTCGGTGACGGCTGCATCGCGTGCAAAGTTTAACAAGTATTTGCCTGTAGAATGAGAATTCCAACATCGGAGGATTCTCATGCGCGTCCGGCTTCTGCTCCTGACCTCGTTTTTCCTGATTGCTAACGTTGTCTCGGCCAAGGAGATCTGGTTGAGCATCGGGGGTACGACGGCCGGCGGAACCTTCCGCACGGACGCTCGCATTTTCAATCCCTCCACGACGAAGGATATTCAGATCCAGGCGTACTACCTGCCGGTGGGCAACATTGATAACTCCGGCGTCCAGGCGCTGGCGCCGATCACCGTCCTCAAGCGGCAACAGGTGGTCTACAACGACGTCGTCGCCTCGCTGTTTCACGCGAGCGGCCTCGGCGCGATCCGGCTGAAATCGGACGATGACTTCGTGGCCACGCAGCGCATCTACGCGGTCGCCAGCTCCGGGACCCTGGGACAATTCGTGGGCGGTGTCGATGTGTCGAGTGCGAAGACGAAGGGAGTCATCATTCAACTCCAGTCGGGCGGGGCCTTCCGCACGAACGTCGGTGCCGCGAACCCGAACGCGGTCGCGGCCAACGTCACCTGGCGCCTTTACGACAAGAACAACAACCTCGTCGGCAGCCCGAAGGTGATCGTGATGCCGCCGTATGGCGTGATCGCGCCGGGTGGTCTGCTCGGTTACGCCGACAGCCCGGGCAGTCCCGATCTCAGCGACGCGTGGCTCAGCTACTCGTCCGATCAGCCGATCGTTGCCTACGGCTCGGTCATCGACAACGGGACGACAGACCCCACGTACATTCCAGCCGCGGAAGACACAGGGGTGGCGGTGGTCGGGCCGACGGGCAATGTGTTCACGGTCACGGAGCGCAACGGTTCGATCACGATTTCGCCGGAGATCACACAGGGAACACTGAAGCCGGGCGACAAAGTCACGTTTCGGATCAGCGGTCACGACGCAACGCATGGATTCAAGCTTGTCGATGCGGACAGCGGCGTGCTGCTCGACCTGGTCGTCACTCCGGACGTTGCCGCCATCGAGCGGACGATCACCATGGGAGGCGAGGGGACGTACCTGTACTTCTGTACGATCTCCACCTGCAGCTCGGGACACAACCAGATGCAGGGCACCTTTCCGGTCGGCAACCCCGGCAACCACCAACCGCCGGGATACTGACGCAGCAAGGCCGTACTTGAATCGGACTCGCCGTCCCGTTGGGCAACGTGCCTGCCGGGCCGTGGCACTGGGAGTCCAACCTGCGTTCCGACCTCTCCCTCCGTTTTCTGCTACTCTCTGCAATTGCAGATAACGTGATGGGTGTGTGATGGAACTGCTGCAATTTGCAAGGACCAGACGGGGTGGGGAGCTGATCGGGATCGTGATCCTGGCGGCCGGTATCTGCCTTGCCCTGGCCCTGCTCACCTACCATCCGGACGACTCGTCCGCCTTCTACTCCTCGACGAACAGCGCGGTCGCCAACTGGATCGGCTATTACGGCGCGACGATCGCCTGGCTGTCCGTCGGGTTTTTCGGTTTCGCCTCCCTCCTCTTTCCCGGCGCTTTGCTCGTGGTCGGTTGGAACCGCTTCTGTGCGAAAGAGATCGAGTACCTGCAGACGAAGGCGATCGGTTTTGTCATCCTCCTCATCGCCGCGCCACCGTTGTGCGATCTTGCGCTCGGCAAGGTCTGGCTGCGCGGGGCTCTCATCCCATCCGGTGGCTACCTCGGGCAGGAGCTCAAGCGCGCCGCGTCCTCCAATCTGAACGCAGTCGGCGCCGCCATTGTCCTCGTGACGGCCCTCCTCGTCGGACTGCTGCTGGCGACGCGCATCAGCCTGGCGTCGATCTTCTCGGCCCTGCAGCAGAAGCTCATCGGCCTTGGCCGTACGTTCTCGATGCACTGGGCCCGCTTCACGGAGCGCCGGCGCAAAGAGAGGATGAAGACGGCAGTCGTACGCAAGCATCTCGAAAAAGAGGCTCCGGCACTCCGTCTCGTCTCCGGCGACGACAACGGTGCGGCGGGCACTGCGCCGCTCGTCCGCGAGGTCAGGGGACCCGGCCGATTCCAGATCCGGAAGGTGACCAAGGCCGATCTTCGGAAGGCGGCGGAAGAGCTGTCGCGGCAGGAAACGCCCGATCCCTTCGCGTTGTGGGCGGCCGCGAAGGCCGACAGCGTCGAGGCGGCGACGAAGTTCCAGCGGCCGGTCGTGGTCCAGGACGATGGTGAGTTCGAGGATCCGCTCTACCTCGACGAGCCAGCGGCCGCCCGTGCACAGCGTGCCAAGGCGCAGATGCCGCGGCCGGTCCCGCGCAAGACGAAGGAGACGGTGCCCGCGAAACGCGAGACGCGCCTGACGCACGATCTCCTTCCACCCGTCGATCTGTTGACGGCCGGGCCCAAGCAGGACTCGATCAACGACGACGTCCACAAGAAGTTCCTCGACATCGGTCATCTCATCGAAGAGCGCTGCCGCGAATTCTCGGTCGACGGCGAAGTGACGGCCTATCACCCCGGTCCGGTTGTCACGACGTTCGAGTTCAAGCCCTCCGCCGGCGTCAAGTACGCCAAGGTCGTCAACCTCGGTGACGACCTCGCGCTCGCCCTCAAGGCGGAGTCGATCCGCATCGAGCGGATCAGCGGCTCCTCAACCGTCGGCATCGAAGTCCCGAACAAAAAGCGCGAGCTCATCACGCTCCGCGACATCATCGACACCGACGCGTTCACGCAGCAGCAGTCGCTCCTCACGCTGGCGCTCGGGAAGGACATTCACGGAGACGCGATCGTCACCGACCTCGCCCGGATGCCCCATCTGCTCGTGGCCGGTGCCACCGGCGCCGGCAAGTCGGTCGGGCTCAACTCGATGATCGTGTCGCTGCTGTACAAAGCCCTGCCGAAACAGCTGCGGATGCTGATGATCGACCCGAAGATGGTCGAGCTGAAGATGTACGAAGACATCCCGCACCTGCTCCATCCGATCGTCACGGACCCCAAGCTCGCCTCGAATGCCCTGATCTGGGCCGTGAATGAGATGGAGAACCGCTACCGCACGCTGTCCGAGTGCGGCGTGCGCAACATCGACCAGTACAACAGCCTGCTCAAGGATCTTGACGGCTACCGGCGCGCCATGAAGCTGCCCGAGGGGGAGCCGGTGAAAGTGCCGGAGCCGCTGGTGTACATCGTCATCGTCATCGACGAGTTCGCCGACCTGATGATGGTGGCCTCGAAGGATGTCGAAGACTCCGTGACGCGGCTGGCGCAGAAGGCACGTGCCGTCGGCATCCACCTCATCATCGCCACGCAGCGGCCGTCGGTCGACGTGATCACCGGCGTGATCAAGGCAAACTTCCCGTCGCGGATCAGCTATCAGGTCGCCTCGAAGATCGATTCGCGTACGATCCTTGATGCCCAGGGCGCGGAGAAGCTCCTCGGCAACGGTGACATGCTCTTCCTCCCGCCCGGCACCGCCCGCATCCGCCGCATCCATGGTGCGTACGTGTCGGAGAAGGAGATCGTCAAGATCGTCGATTTCGTGAAGGCGAATCAGGGTGAGCCGAAGTTCCTCGAGGAGATCACGAAGATCACCGAGGAGAAGAGCGGAGTCGATGGGATCGAGTATCTGGACGATCAGAAGTACGACGATGCCGTTCGCGTGGTGCTTTCCACGGGACAGGCCAGCGCCTCGTACATCCAGCGCCGTCTCAAGCTCGGCTACTCGCGTGCAGCCCGACTGATCGAGATCATGGAAGCGAACGGCATCGTCGGTCCGTCGCAAGGCTCCAAGCCGCGCGAGATTCTGGTGCGGGCCGATGACTATCCGCCGGCGAGCGGACAGACGATCTAGGCCGGCTCGGCCGGCGGCGCAGGTTGCCCAAGGCTCAAGCACAAGTGGCGGCGAAAAGGCTCTGCCGCGCAGACTCCTGGGGTTGCGAAAAACTGTGGTCATGACTGATAGCGGATCCCCCACTCGTGGCCGCGGCCGGCCGCGTCGCGCGGAAGCAGACATCGAGATTCTCGACGCCGCGCGGACACTGCTGCTCGACGGAGGCTATCGCGCGCTCAGCCTCGATGAGGTGGCGCGGCAGGCCGGGACGGCCAAGTCCTCCATCTACCGGCGCTGGCCGTCGAAGGCTGCGCTCGTGGCGGAGCTCGTTCGCGCGCAGGCGCCGGCGCTGCTCGATCATGACGATAGCGGTGCCGCGATGCGCGCGTTCGAATCATTGATCCGCGGACCATTCGGCCCGGGCGTCAGGTCGCTGGTCGGCGAGGCATTCGACAATGCCGAGACTCGGACGATCGTCGTCTCCCTCCTCGAACCGTATCGACAGGCGGGCGATCAGCACATCGCCGGCGTTCTCTTCCGATCACTCTTCGGGGAATAGCGCGCATCGCGGTTTCGTATCATCCGCGGCGTGACCGCCCCCGAATTCGTCATCGATCCCCGCGTGACCGGCTTCGTCCGGCTGGACCTCCCGGAGCTCTTTGGGAACGACAACCGCGTCGTGCTGGAGATTGGATCGGGCAAGGGCCGCTTTCTCCTTTCGACGGCGGCCGAGCAGCGGGACGTCAACTTCATCGGCATCGAGAAGTCGCTGCACTATCACCGCGTCATCCGCGATCGCATGCTCAAGCGTGGGCTGACGAACATCCGGTTGATCAACCACGATGCATTCCTGGTGATGCGCGACATGCTCGCCCCCGCCTCGATCGACGAGATCCATGTCTACTTCCCTGATCCCTGGCCGCGCAAGCGGGAACAGAAGAGGCGGATCATCCGGCCCGAAGTGCTCACCGAGATGAGACGCGTGCTCGTCCCGGGCGGAAGTGGCATCTATGTCACCGATCATCGCGACTACTTCGAGGCCGCCGCGCCGGTCGTCGGGGAGTTTTTCCGGAGTGAGCGCCGCATTCCCACCGAGAACGACCCTCCCCGAACAAACTACGAGGCGAAGTTCCGTGAAGAGGGCCGGCCGATTTTCGAAGTGCGCTTCTGGAACGAGCGGTAGCGGACTCTCGCTTCACGCTCGCAAGCCGTGCCCTAAACGTCCGCGCGATACAATCCTTCCGTGATCATCCTCGGCGTCGACCCCGGTTCGATAACGACAGGTTTCGGTGTCATCGAGCAGGTCCGCGGGCGGCTGACGCTCATTGAACAGGGCACGATTGGCACTGTGCGCGGATCCGAGCTCGCCGATCGCCTCTGCCGCATTCATGAAGAGCTGGTCCGCGTCATCGTGCGCTGTGCTCCCGAGGCGGTGGCGGTCGAAGCGCCGTTCGGCGGACAGAACATCAAGAGCCTCATCCAGCTCGCGCACGCGCGCGGCGTCATCCTGCTGGCCGCTCGTGCGGCGAAGGTTGCTGTCTTTGAGTATTCGCCGAGGAGCGTGAAAAGCGCCGTGGTGGGATATGGGGCGGCGGAGAAGGAGCAGGTCGCGAAGATGGTGCGCATGCTGTTGCCGGGATGCGCGAATCTCGTGATGTCCACCGATGCCTCTGACGCGCTGGCCGTCGCCATCTGCCACGCCCACACCGCCGGTACCGCGGAGAAGATGCGGATCGCGCGATGAGCTCTTCACTTCCCCAGGAACAGACGGTCGAGGCGAACGCGGAGGCGGGAATCCCGCGCGGACGGTTTCAGCGAACGTTCAGCGCGCTCCGTTATCGCGATTTCCGGCTGCTCTGGTTCGGGGCCTTCGCGTCGACGACGGGCAGCTTCATGCAGACGCTCGCGCAGGGCTGGCTCGTCTACACGATGACCGGTTCGGCGTTTCTACTGGGCGTAGACGGCTTCCTGGCCACGGGCCCGATGCTGCTCTTCTCGTTGTTCGGCGGCGTCATCGCCGACCGGTTCGAGCGCCGCAACATCATGCTGCTCTCCCAGGTGATGCAGATGACGTTCGCCTTCGTACTGACGGGGCTCATCTATTTCCACTCGGTCCAGGTGTGGCACATCTTCATCCTCTCGTTTCTGACGGGGAGCGCGCAGTCGTTCAGCGGACCAGCGTATGCGTCGCTGCTGCCGCTGCTCGTGAAGCGCGACGACATGGCGAACGCGGTAGCCATGAACTCGATGCAGTTCAACCTGGCGCGAGTGATCGGACCGGCTCTGGGCGGCGTGGTCTTCGGAATCTGGGGCGCGACGGCCTGCTTCGGGATCAACGGCCTTTCGTTTCTCGCAGTGATCGTGGTGCTGCTGATCATCCGCATGCCGCCGCTGAGCGAGACCGCCACGTCGACGTCGATGATGGCGCAGATGAAGGAAGGCTTCGCATTCGTGGCGTCGAAGCGTTCGCTCCTGTTGCTGACGTTTCTCTCCTTCGCCGGGACGTTCCTGGGCATGCCGCTGTTCACGATGATGCCGGTCGTCGCGAAGAGCATTTTCAACCTCGGGCCGCAGGGCCTTTCGTTGCTTCAGGCGGACTACGGAGTCGGGTCGGTGGTCGGAGCGCTCTTTGTTGCCGGCAGCAGCTACGCGGCGAAGAAAGGGCGTCTGGCCCTGGCGCTGCAGCTCGTCTTTGCGGCGACGTTGGTTGCCTTCGGGCTCTCGCGTCATCTCGCTGCCAGCCTCGTCATCGCCTTCATCGCCGGCGCCGCCATCGTTGGGGTCGTGTCGCTCTACAGCTCGCTCGTCCAGCTGTCGACGAGCGACGCCATGCGCGGCCGGGTGATGTCGATCTTCATGCTGGCCTTCCGTGGCGGGATGCCGCTGGGCAGCCTGATGGCCGGGTTCGTTGCCCAGCGCTGGTCGATCACGACGGCGCTCGAGATCAACGGCGTGGCCCTGGCCCTGGTCGCACTCGTCTTCATTTTGAAGGGGACGGACCTCGATGCCGGGCTGGCACAGGCCTGACTCCCTTTCGTCGCAAACTCGTTGTGCGCAGGCCGCGCCAGCGCTATAGAATCCCGGCCCGCGTCATGCACCCATGACGCGCTGAACTGATGGCTAAAGCGAAAGAACAAACATCCGCAACGATCGACCCTGTCGCCGCGTGTGCGCCGGAGTGGAGCGATATCCTCCGGCAGATGGTTCTCATCCGTCGCTTCGAGGAGGCCACGGAACGCGAGTTCCGCAAAGGCAAGATCGGCGGATATCTCCATGTCTACAGCGGCCAGGAGGCAGTGGCCAGCGGCATCATCACGGGTCTGCAGAAGGGTGACATCGTCTTCACGGGCTACCGCGACCACGCCCACGCGCTCGCGCTCGGCTCGGAGCCGCGGCGGATCATGGCCGAGCTCTTCGGGAAAAGCACTGGCGTCTCCAAGGGGAAGGGTGGTTCGATGCACCTCTTCGACGCCGCAAACGGCTTCTACGGAGGCTACGGCATCGTCGGCGGCCACCTGACGCTCGCTGCCGGCGCCGCATACGCCCAGCGATACCGCGAGACCGATCACATCACCGTCTGCTACTTCGGCGACGGCGCCATGAACATAGGCTCGTTCCATGAGGCGATGAACATGGCCGGCCTCTGGGGCAAGCAGGGGATGTGTCCCATCCTCTTCATCATCGAGAACAACGGCTATGCGATGGGCACGTCGGTCGAGCGGCACTCCGCACTCACGGACCTTTCCCAACGCGTGCGCGCCTACAACATCCCGACCGAAAAAGTGGATGGACAGGATGTCATGGCCCTTCGCGGCGTCGCCGACCGCGTCATCCGGCAGATCCGCGAGACTGGCCAGCCGTACTGCATCGAAGCCGTGACCTATCGTTTCTCCGGGCATGGGGCCGCCGACATCCTGCAGCCGTATCGGAGCAAGGACGAGGTCGAGCAGCACCGGCATCGCGATCCCATCGGCATCCTCCGCAACCGTCTCGGCGAGCTCTGCGGACTGACCGACGAGGACGTGAAGGGCATCGAGGACTGGGCCGCGGAGCAGGTTGCGGCCGCCGTCCAGTTCGCCGAAGAGAGTCCGGTGCCCGAGCCCGAAGAGCTGTGGCGCGATGTCGTCGCGGAGAATGGTCCGGTTCGGGAGAACGAGTAACCAATGACTGAGAAAAGCTACCGCGACGCCATTCGCGAAGCGATGATGGAAGAGATGGACCGGGACGGAAACGTCCT
This sequence comes from Thermoanaerobaculia bacterium, assembly GCA_038244715.1. Taxonomy (GTDB): domain Bacteria; phylum Acidobacteriota; class Thermoanaerobaculia; order Gp7-AA8; family Gp7-AA8; genus JADGNZ01. The sequence goes on along the minus strand of JBBRTE010000020.1, from coordinate 13,963 downwards.
GATCATGGGCGAGGACATCGGCGTCTACGAAGGGACGTTCCGCATCACCGCCGGCATGCTGAAGAAATACGGCCCGAAGCGCGTGATCGACACGCCGATCGCCGAGGCGGGGATGGTGGGGACGGCGGTGGGAATGGCGATGCTCGGTCTCCGTCCCATCGTCGAAATGATGACGATGAACTTCGCCATCGTGGCCGCGGATCAGATCCTCAATCACGCGGCGAAGGTGCGTTACTTCTCCGGCGGCCAGGTCGATGTGCCCGTCGTTATCCGCGGGCCGCAGGGTGCGGGCGTGCAGCTCTCGGCGCAGCACTCACAGACCTTTGAATCGTTCTACGCGCATTTTCCGGGTATCAAGGTTGTCGCGCCCGCCACTCCGGCCGACGCCAAGGGATTGCTGAAGACCGCGATCCGTGGCCGCGATCCCGTCCTCTTTCTCGAGAGTGCGGCGCTGTACGGGATGAAGGGCGAAGTTCCCGACGACGCCGGTTTCACCGTTCCCTTCGGTGTCTCGCGTGTGGCGCGTGAGGGAAGCGACGTCACGATTGTGTCGTACAGCCGCATGCTGCAGATGTCGCTGATCGCCGCGGAGAAACTCTCGCGGGAGGAAGGGATCGAGTGCGAGGTGATCGACCTGCGGACGCTGCGGCCACTCGATCTCAAGCCGGCCTGCGCCTCCGTTACGAAGACGCATCGTTGCGTGGTTGTGCAGGAGCAGTGGAAGCCGTTCGGTGCCGCCGCCGAGATCGCTGCCAGCATCACCGAGACGGTCTTCGACGAGCTCGATGCGCCGGTCGCGCGCGTGACGGGTGAAGACGTGCCGATGCCGTATGCACGCAATCTCGAGCTGCTGGCCACGCCGCACGAACAGCACGTCATCGCCGCCGTGAAGAAAGTGATGTACGCGAATGGCTGAGATCATCATGCCCAAGATGGGCGACGCGATGACCGAAGGAAAGGTCATCCGCTGGTACAAGAAGGCGGGCGATCCCGTGAAGAAGGGCGAGCCCGTCCTGGAGATCGAGACCGACAAGGTCAACCTCGATCTCGAAGCCGAGCAGGATGGAACGCTCAGCGAGATCGCGGCGGATGCCGGCACGATGGTCGAAGTCGGCGGCGTGCTGGCTAGCATCCTCGGAGCGAGGGAAAAAGCGCCGGACACAAAGAAGGTTTCCAGTGTGGCGCCGGCGGCCTCGCCGGCGAAGTCTGAGAAGCAGTCGGGTACTTCCGAAAAGAACGCCGGCGAGGCCGCTGGCGCCCCACAGGCCGGCGCGTCATCACCAGTCCCCTCTCGTCGTGCGATCGATCAGAAGGATTCGATCAAGCATTCGACCGGTGAGTACGGCGAGGTGATGGAGATGAAAGCGCCTCGTATCGACCGCACGGCGCCGAACGTCAGTGGCTCCGCTTCGGCGAAGTCCGATGGCGGCCGGCAACGCTCGTCGCCGCTGGCCCGCAGGATCGCGCGCGAGATGGGCGTCAGTCTCGAGCAGGTGAACGGCAGTGGTCCGGGCGGACGGATCATCGCCAGCGACATCAAGAACTTCAAGCCCGCCGCGCCGGCGCCGCAGCAGAGGACGATGGCTGCGTCGCTTCCGCCGCTTCAGAAGCTCGAGACGAGAGAGATCCCGCTCACGGCGATGCGTCGAACGATCGCCAAGCGGCTAGCAGAGTCGACCGGTCCGATCCCGCACTTCTACCTGACCGCCGACTATGACGTCACGAACCTGCTCCAGCTACGCGAACAGTTGAACGAGATCGAAGGCATCAAGACCAGCGTGAACGACTTCATCGTGCGGGCTGCCGCACTGGCCCTCCGTCATCACCCCAACGTGAATGCTTCATGGGGGGAGGATGCGATCACGCTGCATGGAGAGATTCACATCGGCATCGCCGTCTCGACTCCGGAGGGGCTGATCACGCCCGTCGTACGCAACGCGGATAGTAAGACCGTCGCGGAGATTGCTTCTGAAGTTCGCACGCTCGCCGAAAAGGCGAAGAACCGCAAGTTGATGCCCAATGAGTATCAGGGATCGACGTTCACGATCTCGAACCTGGGTGCGTGGGGGATCGAAGAATTCACAGCGATCATCAATCCGCCCAACGTGGCAATCCTTGCGATCGGCGCCGCGAGCGCACAGGCGGTGGTCATCGATCGCCAGGTCGTCGTGCGCGACCGGATGAAAGTGACGATGTCCTGCGATCACCGCGTCGTCGACGGCGCTCTCGGTGCCGAGTACCTGCGCACGTTGCGGAGCTACCTGGAGCAGCCGCTGCGGCTGTTGTTTTAGTAAGCTCTATAATGCCTTCGAGGAGGCATTCATGAAACGAGCTGCGTGGATTCTTGTGTTCTCAGTTCTAACCACTTCTGTGTTTGCTGCTCCATTGCAGAAGCAGAAACAGGCCCCCAGCCGAGCAGCCGCAAGAGTGCAGCCGGTGAAGCCGCTGATGTGGTCGGGCAACTGCGCCGGCAACGCATGTGCGCACTGCAGCCCAACGGTTTACTCGGACGGGACGTATGGATATTCCTGCGCATGGTACGGTTTTCCTGGCGGTTGCGGGTGCTTTGCGACACGCGACAATCCATGCGAGGAGCGCGGGAGTTGTCATCTCCAACAATGAGATTGTCATCGCTAACGATGAAACGGATGCACTGCGTGTTCGCGCTTCCTCTCTTGTTCGCCGCGCTTCAGGTCCATGCAGCCGATGCGGTCATCACGATTCATGTCAATTCGGCGCCGCCGCTGAACGGCGGCGAGATTCTCGTCCGTACGGTGGACGATCCAAAGGCCGCGGAGCGCGTAGTCCCGATCGCAGCAGGGGAAGCGCGCGTGGAGGCGAGGCTAACCTCGGTAGTCGCTCTGCGCGCGCGCGTGCCGCACTTCTGGTCGAAGGAAAAGATCGTGGTCGTCACCGGTTCGGCGGACATCGCACTACAACTCCTGAGGACCGGCGTCGCCCGCGGTCGCGCGACCGGTGATCAACTCCCCTCGTCAATCGATATTACGTTCGAGCCCGTCAACGCGAAAAGCGGTGACGCATTGTCAGGAACGGTCTCGTGCCCCCTTGCGCACGATGGCAAGTGGACCTGTGAATTGCCTGAGGGAGTCTTCGACGTTCGGTTGCATGTCGCTGGATTTATACCGGTGTTTCGGACGGCGATCGTCGTTGCCGAAGCGAATGACGTTCAACTCGGCGCCTTGGCGTTGCGGCGCGGCGCCTCAGTTGCGGGCCGCGTCCGGACGGGCGATGGCAAGCCATTGACGCCTTCATGCCGCGTGAGGCTGACGCCGCGGTCCGCTGCGACGAATACCGACAAGGCGGCGCACGATGAGGCGCTTCTCAAGTTCGTCGTGTCGCCGGATCCGCGCGGGCGGTTCCAGTTCGTCGACGTCCCTCCTGGAAACTACGACCTCATGGTCAATCAGTCAGGCTATGCCGAGGTCTTGCGGCGCCGTATTCCGGTAGTCGCTCGCACCGAGTCAATCTTGAACGAGCCAATCACGCTCGAGCGGCCGAAGTCGGCCGAGATCATCGTCTCTCCTCCAACCGATCCACTTGGCCGGCCGTGGATGATCCGTCTCTTCGATGCCGATGGCGGCGTGACCCGTGTCGACGAACTTGCAGTGGGGGCTACCGAAGCAGGTCATCGCCGGTTCGGCCTCCTGTCACTGGGCCGGTATTTCGTCACCGCCTCCAGCGGTGAGGAGACATGGTTCGGCGAGGAACGGATCATCGCGGCGGACGAGGAGATCGTCCATATCGACGTTCCCGAGACGCGTCTATCGGGCCGCGTTTCACTCGGCGAACGAGGGCTGCCCGCCGAGATCACGTTCAGTGACAAACCAACGTTGGTAGCGATTACCCTCCGATCGAACGAGGAGGGCGAGTTCGCCGGTGTCCTTCCGCGCCACGAGGCGTGGGAGGTGAAGGTGTCGGCCCCCGACGCACACGTCCTCCGGACCTTCCGGAAGATGGCCGTCGATGCCAAGGATACGGCGCGCATGGTCATCGAGCTCGGCGATACGGTGGTGAACGGGACGGTGCTCAATGCTGACGGAACGCTGCACGGCGGCGGTTATGTCGCTGGTCAGGACCAGGAATCGCGTCAGCAAACGCCGGTCGCTGCCGATGGCACGTTCAAGTTCGCTGGATTCGATGGCGACGTCTCTCTGCAGGCTACTGCGACGGGGGAACGCACGAGTGATCAGGTGACAGTCCATGTCAGCTCCGGCGCTCCGGTGGCGACGGCAGTCCTCAAACTCCATCCGATGACCGCGATTGAAGGCCGTCTAGTCTCCGCAAGTGGGCCGGTCCCGGGCGGCCGCGTCTTCGCCTGGCCGGCGAATGCTTCGGCCGGATCGATGATTCCCGAGAGTAGCGACGCAGCCGGCGAGTTCCGTGTCCGCATGCTCGACGCGAGCAATGACGCATTCGTGACCGTAATGGCGCCCGGGTACGCCTTGTGGCATGGACGACTCCGCGTCGATGAACGCGCGGAAATACTGCTGAATCAACTCGGCGGCACGCTGAAATTGCGGATGCCGTCAGATCCCTCTCGCGGAGTGCCATACGTCGAATTCGGCGGCAACGCAATCCTGTACATGCTGTTAGTGAACTGGTCGACGATCAACGGCTCGCCGCACGGCGATCCTTCGACGATGACGATCAACGAAATGCCGGCCGGCTCATACCTCGTGTGCTTGCCCACTGCCGAGGTAACACACGCGCATTTCAGGCAAGGCCTTCGCGCGGGGGCGCGATGCACCTCCGGAGTGCTTTCGCCGATGGGGGAGCTCGTGCTGGACCTTGCAGCCCAGGCACCGTGAACCCAGGTCGCCGGCCACAACCAGGCCTGACCTCTATATTGGAATATGGCTTGACGCCCGGAGTAATGAAGCATAGGTTGCAATTGTTGCGGTAGTCCCGTGTTCCCCGGACACGACGCCCATCTCGAAGTTCCCCGCCGGAAATCCTCACACGCAGCGCTGTCTTCCCAATCCGCCGAGCACAACCGTTTAGGAGAGTTGTATGAGATCCATGAGAGTTCTTGTAGCCACTGCTGTATTCGTTTTATCCGTGGGTCCGTCCTTCGGGGCATGCACCTTCCCCGTGACCTATACAAACTCCCCGCTCAACGTCAGTACTCGGCTGTCGTGGCAGCCGGTCAACGGCGCGACGAATTATGAAGTGCAGGTGTCGTCCGACGGGTTTCAGCACGTCACGACGCTGCTGAATCTTGGTCCCGGTACCAGCGGCGTCACGGTAACCGAGCAAACGTCAACCATCCGAACGTACTCCTACCGGATCATCGCGTCGAATCCATCGAGCGCGTCGAACGCGTCCGACGTTCCGTGTACCGGCACGGCGAACCTCAACTATTTCGGGATCTCATCCAAGTTTGCCAAGCGCGTGAACAGAATCGTCATTCCCGTCGCCGGATCGACGCGCGGTCAGAACAATGCGCAATTCAAGACGTCGCTCCGGCTTGGGCCGGCACGGTCATTGAGCGACGGAAAGATCATCTTCCACCCGGCCGGGAGTGCTGGCAGCGACGACGATCCGCAGATTCCGTACCGCGTCGAGCGTGGAGAGACGCTGCAGTTCGACGACGTCGTTGCCGCAATCGGACAGAGCGGCATCGGATCGCTCGACGTCGTTCCGCTCAATCTCTTCAGTCTGGGTGACCCGGGCGTGTTGCCGGTCGAGGCACGGCTGTTCAATGAAGCCCCCGAGGGAACCTATGGCGCGTTCGAAGCGTCGGTGCTGCCTGCGGATGCCTTCAAGCCGATCGACTGGAACATCTACGTCCCCTCCTCAAGATTCCGCCTCAATATCGGCATCCGCACGATCACCGATGCGCACGTCGACTACTTTCATATCGCGGCCGATGGTGCCATCACGGAGAAGAGCGTCGATTACCTGGCCAACTACATCTTCCTCGATGCGGCGGAGCACTTCTTCGGCAAGCCGGTGAATTTCGGCGACACGATCGTGATCAAGATCTCCGGCGACAACGTCATCGCCATCCCGTTCCACACGTTCACGGACAACTCGACGAACGATCCGGCGATTTTCAATCCGCGATCGCCTGCGCACGCCACCTTCCCCGTTCTCGAAATCGCAACCGCAACGCCTTGAACGGCTCATCCGAGCCAGCCTGATAGGAGAGAAAGGTCTATGAGATCGCCCAGAGTTTTCGTAACCGCCGCCCTGTTCCTCTGGTTTGCCGTGCCGTCCTTCGGGGCCTGCACCTTCCCGGTAACGTATCCAAACTCAATCCTCAACCCCAGTACCCGGCTGTCGTGGCAGCCGGTCAACGGCGCGACGAATTACGAAGTGCAGGTGTCGTCCGACGGGTTTCAGCACGTCACGACGCTCCTGAAGCTTGGCGCGGGTGCGAGCGGCGTCACGGTGAACGAACAGATTTCAACGTTCCAGAAAACCTACACGTATCGCATCGTTGCGTCGAACCCGTCGGATCCATCCAACGTGCCGTGTACCGGAACTGTGAGCGTCATCTTTCATAACGCCACGACGTTGCAGCGCTTCAACAGAATCGTCATTCCGGTCGTGGGTTCTACGCGGGGTCAGAACAATGCTCAATTCAAGACGTCGCTCCGCCTCGGTCCGGCGCAGGCGACGAGCGCCGGGATGATCATTTTTCATCCGGCCGGACGCGCCGGCAGCGATGACGATCCTCAGATTCCCTACCAGGTCGCGCGGGGAGAGTCGCTGCAGTTCGACGACATCGTGGCGGCGATTGGCCAGAGCGGGATCGGGTCACTCGACGTTGTTCAGATCTTTCCTCTCCCATTTGCGGAGTTGAGTGTGCTGCCCGTCGAGGCGCGGCTGTTCAATGAGGCCGCTGCGGGGACCTACGGCACATTCGTAGATCCTGTGTTACCTCCGGACGCGTTGAATCCGATCGACTGGAACATCTATGTCCCTTCCTCACGGTTCCGGGTCAATCTCGGCATCCGCACTCTCACCAACGCACACGTCGACTTCTTTCACATCGCGGCCGATGGCGTCGTGACCGAGAAGGTCGTCGATTACCCGGCCAACTACGTCTTCCTCGATGCTGCGGAGCACTTCTTCGGCAAGCCGATGAATATGGGCGACACGATCGTGATGAAGATCTCCGGCGACAACGTCGTCGCCATCCCGTTCCATACGTTCACCGACAACTCGACGAATGATCCAGCGGTCTTCAATCCGCAATCGCCTGCGCACGCCACCTTCCCCGTTCTCGAGATTGCGACAGCGACGCCGTAACTCTCTCCTTTGAGGCGCCGGGCAGCCCCGCCCGGCGCCTCAAACAGGCCCAGCCGCAATCAAACCGACGCCCCTCCTGTTACACTGCCAGCGCCCCACCATGCCGAGCAACCACGAGTTCCTCGTGATCCTCATCGCGATCATCGTGATCTGGTTTGTTCTGAAGCTGGCGAGAGTGGCGATCCGTTTGATTCTGTTCGTGATCGCCATCGTCGTCATCGGCAGCGCGCTCTATTACGTCTTCATGAGGTGATCCATTTGAGCGATCGAAAATACAGGCACAACGGCTACCAGGACGGCGGCGGTTCGTCTGGTTACTCCGGCGGCGGCTCGCGGCCCCGCACTCCGCGTCCGGAGCCACAAAACCAACGGCTCGAAGGCGCACCGCGCGGCCGCTCCGCGGGCGGTTTCGGACCGGAGGTCTTCAAGTGCAATAGCTGCGGCACGCAACGGCTCGGACTCGATCAACCGGCGACGGACGAGACCTGCGTCAAGTGCGCAGCCGACCTCCACACGTGCGGTAACTGCCGCGCCTTCGACACGACCACGCTGTGGGAGTGCCGCGAGAATATCCCCGTGAGGATCGCCGGGAAGCACGCCCGCAACGAGTGCGCATTCTTCCAACCGAAAGTCGTCCGCGATCTGACCGCCGACAAGGCCCGTCAACCCCAGACGCCCGACGACGCGCGCAAGGCGTTCGACGCTCTGTTCAACAAGAAATAGGTTGCCCGGTTGCCGAGTCCCCAGGTTTCCAACGCGATCAGTGAGGTACCGCCCAGCCGCGAACCTGCCGGACGCTTTGCCATCGACGTAGCTCTCGCGGCAGTCTCGGGCGTGCTCTTCGCCTGGTCGTTCCCGAATGTCGCGGCAGGCTGGCTGATCTTCATCGCCCTGTTGCCGCTGTTCCTTGCGCTTGCGCGCACACGCACGTGGGGCAAGGCCTTCTTTCTCGGATGGCTCTCGCAGACGATCGCCTGGTTGTTGATGGTGCCTTGGGTCATCCGCGTGATGTCGCACTACGGCGGATTGCCGTATCTCACGGGCCTCCTGATTTTCACCGCGATGTGTGCGTACCTCGGCGTCTACGGCGGAGTCTTCGCGCTGCTCGTCCATCACATCGCTCCGTCGACGAGTTTCCGGCGCTGGCTCCTTGTGCCGCTGGCCTGGGCTGCCGTCGAGTACGGCCGGACGTATCTGCTCAGCGGGTTTCCCTGGAACCTCATCGCGGCGTCGATCGTTGACTACGCGCCTCTCTTGCAGTTCGATCGCGTGGCCGGGCCGTATGCCCTCGGCGTTCTGATCCTGCTGCCGTCGACGTTGCTGGCGTGGATGTTCGTCGCGCGGCCACACGGGGCGCGGCGTCTCTTCCCCTTCGCAGGCGTGGCCATCCTCATGTTCGTCTGGTGGGTCACCGGACTGGTCGCCGCGAAAGTGCTGGTCCGGCCGACCGGTACGCCGGTCTCCCACGCTGCGCTGCTGCAGCCGAACATCTCGCAGGAGATGCGCTGGGACAACGACAATCTCGTGTTGATCTTCCGCCGCATGATGGCGATGACGGAAGAGGCCGCTGGTCACGGAGTGCAGGTCATCATCTGGCCCGAGTCGACGGTGCCGCTGTCGTATGCGCGGACGGATTTCTATCGCGAGGCGATCGAATCGCTCTCACGCGACAAGGGCATCGACATCATCCTGGGCTCCATAGCGGAAGATGCCAGCCAGCCCGACAAGATGTGGAACGCTGCATTCCTCGTCAGCAACGGCAGGACGATCGGGCACTACGACAAGATCCGGATCGTCCCGTTCGGTGAATACGTTCCCATGAGGAAAATGCTGTTCTTCGCGCACGCACTCGTGCATGCGGTCGGTCAGTTCGAGTTCGGAACGAAAGACACACCGCTCGACGGACGCTTCCGCTACGGTCTGGCGATCTGCTACGAAGTCGTCTTCCCGCAGATCCCGCGCACGCAGGTCGTGCACGGCGCCACCGTGCTCGTGACGATCACGAACGACGCCTGGTATGACGGCACGTCCGCGCCCCGCCAGCATCTCAACATGGCCCGGATGCGAGCCGTGGAGACGGATCGCTACCTGCTACGCGCCGGCACCACCGGGATCTCCGCGCTCGTCGATCCCGCCGGCCAGATCGTGCAGCAGCTGGAGATGGGGAAGCAGGGAATCATTTACGCGCCCTTCCAGCCGCGTACGTCGGTGACGCCCTACGTTCACTACGGCGACTGGTTCTCGTGGCTCGCCATCGCCTTCGTCGCGGTGGGGATCGTCCGCAGGCCGAGGGGCTGAGGTATTCTGCGCGCCGACATGAAAGACGATACCCCCGCAAAAATCGCCGACCTCAAAGACCGACTGCAACTGGTCCGGAGCTATCTTTGACCTCGATTCCGCACGCAAGTCGCTCGACGAGATCGAGCGTGAGATGTCCGCGCCCGGCTTCTGGGACAAGCCGGAAGCAGCGCAGGACGTCGGCCGCAAACGCGCACGCGTAGAGAAGCGCATCGCGTCCGGCGAAGCCATCAACTCCAAAGCGGAAGAGCTCGACGTGCTGCTGGACCTGCAGCGCGAAGGGGAGAACGTCGATGGCGACATCGAAACGCTCCTCGCGCAGCTCCAGTCCGAGGTCACCTCGATCGAGATGACGATGAAGCTGTCGGGCGAGCACGACGACCGCGATGTCATCCTGGCCATCCATCCAGGCGCCGGCGGAACGGAATCGCAGGACTGGGCGGAAATGCTCCTGCGGATGTACCTCCGCTACGCCGAGCGGAAGGGCTGGTCGAGCGAGATTGTCGACTACCAGGCCGGCGAGGAAGCGGGGCTGAAGAGTGCCACCGTCATGGTCCGCGGCGACTACGCCTACGGCTACATGAAGTCCGAGCATGGCGTGCACCGCCTCGTCCGCATCTCTCCGTTCGACGCGGCCAAGCGCCGCCACACGTCGTTTGCTTCTGTGTATGTCTACCCAGACATCGACGAAGAGATCGAGATCGAAATCAACGACAAGGACCTCCGCGTCGATACCTACCGGTCCAGCGGCGCCGGCGGACAGCACGTCAACGTGACCGACTCCGCCGTGCGCATCACCCACATGCCGTCGGGAGTCGTGGTCACCTGCCAGAACGAGCGGAGCCAGCACAAGAACCGCGACGTGGCCATGAAGCTCCTCCGCTCGAAGCTCTACCAGCTCGAGGTGGAGAAGCGGCAGGAGGATCAGGAGAAGCTGGAAGGGGAGAAGAAAGAAATCGCGTTCGGCTCGCAGATCCGTTCCTACGTGATGCAGCCGTACCAGATGATCAAGGATCTCCGCACCGGCTACGAAGTCGGCGACGTGCAGCGTGTGATGGACGGCGATCTCGATGGCTTCGTCGAGGCCTACCTGGCAGCAGGAGCGAGAAAGACGGCAGGGGAGTAGGGTGGTGAAATGAAGGTCGCGAGTTTTTCACCGCTTCCTCCTGCCCGCACCGGCGTTGCGCACTATGTGTCGATGCTGCTGCCGGCGCTGCGTGGCCAGGCGGATGTCGTGACGGTTTCCGAGGGAGAGCGAGTCTCCGGGGATGCCCGGGTCAACCTCTACCACCTCGGCAACAACCCGCATCACTCCTGGATCTACGAGGAGGCGATGCGCACTCCCGGGGTTGTGGTGCTCCACGATCTGGTGCTGCATCACCTCATCGTCGAGATGACGCTGGCGCGCGGGGACGTAGACGGCTACGTGGCCGCTCTCGAAGCGAGCCATGGCGACGCGGGCGGCGCCTGGGCGCGCGGGAGGGCGGCGGGGCTCCACAGCGAGATGGGCAACTTCCTGATGCCGGCATCCGTCGATGTGGCCAATCGCTCCCGGGCCGTGATCGTGCACAATCACTATGCGGCGGATCGCCTGTGGTCGTTTGGAGTGACCGCGCCGATTCACGTGGTCCCGCATCCGTTCGAGCCGCAACCCGCGGCGGCAGGCAGGCGCGAGGCTCTGCGTACCCAGCATGGATTTGCATCCGGGGATCGCGTCATCGGGCTCTTCGGGTTCCTCACGTCGGCCAAGCGTGCGGATGTCGTGCTCGCGGCGTTTGCCGAGGCACGACAGCGGGATCCGCACCAGCGGCTGCTCGTCGTCGGCGAGCCGGCACCGAATGTCGATGTCGATTCGCTTCGCGGCGACGGAATTACGTTTACGGGATACGTCGCGGACGAGGAGTTCGCCGCGTACTTTGCCGCAGTGGACCGGCTCGTGAACCTCAGGTATCCGAGCGCCGGCGAGACGTCGGGCACCTTGATCCGTGCGTTCGAAGCCGGCAAGCCGGTCGCGGTCAGCGACTACGCGCAGTTCGCCGAGTTTCCCGATGCGTGCGTCGTGAAGATTCCGTTCGGGGAAGAGGAAGTGGCGGCGCTCGCGGATTTCCTCGTGCGTCCGCTGCCCGATCCCGCACAGGCGCAGGCGAATTGGCTGCGTGAGAACGCGTCGATGGAGCGGACGGTGCGGGGCTACATGGCCGCCCTCGGCGACACGTCGCGAACATCGAGTGCGGCGGTCACGCGCACGATTCCGCTCTTCCCGAAGCTGGAGGCGACGCGGCGCGGCGATGCCATCGTCCTGCGCAACGTCTCCGGGTTCCCGTTGCTGACGCGCAGCTACGGCCAGCCCGGCTACCGCCTGGTGATGCTGGTGTTCGACGGCGACCGGGTCATCGACGATCGCTGGATTGAATTGCCGTGCGATCTGCGTCCGGGCGAGGAAACGGCAGTTCCATTGCCGCGCGCGAAGGGAACGCTGCGACTCTACAATGCGATCGAAGGGATCCCCATCGTATCGATGGAGCCGTTCGCGACCTTCGCAACCGGGCCGCAAGGCACGGCGTGATGGCTACCCGTCGATTCGACGATGCCGCGGTGGTCCGCCTGCGCACGATCCTCGGCGCCAGGCCTGCGGTCGAGATCGAAGCGCCGATGTTGCGGCGAGCCGCGGTATTGATTCCGTTGATTCCGACGCAGACCGGTTGGTGCCTGCTCTTCTCGCTCCGGGCCGTGAACCTCGCCGCGCACGGTGGCCAGATTTCCTTTCCCGGGGGCGGCGTTCATCCGGGAGAGCAACTCCAGGCGGCCGCCGTCCGTGAGGCGCATGAAGAAGTGGGAATCGCCTCCGATCGCGTCGAGGTGATCGGCCGCCTCGACGATCTGGTCACGCACAGCGGATTTCTCGTTGCCCCTTTTGTAGGCGTCATCGACGACCAGAGCATCGACTACGTGCTCCAGGCCTCCGAGGTGCAGGAAGTGTTCGAGGTCCCGATGGAGGCGCTGCTCACGCCGGAACAGCCGGAGGTGCGCTACGTTCCGTTTCGAGGGAAACGATTCCCGGCGTACTACTACGTCCACGAACAGCACGAGATCTGGGGGTTGACGGGAAGGATCCTGAAGCACTTCCTCGATTTCGTCTGGCGGAGCGTGTGAGCTTGTACGATTGCGGCACGCACTCCATATTTTCGACCTGCCCTGTTTTTCTTGAACGCTCGTTGATTGCCTGTTGCAATGCCTGCAACTCCGGCGTGAGCGCTCCTGCCTTCTCTGTCTCCCGGAGAGCGCGTTCGATTGTACGGAACGTCCAGAACTCCGAGCCGTAAGGATCGAAAGCACCCGTGGCGTCGACTCGGACGAACCAGACGCCGAGTTGGTCGTTGAATTGATCGAGTTGCAGGCGGGGACAGATCACCGTAGAACGATCGGACCACTGGACGGCGGGAAGCGCGCCATCCGTGCCGGCAATGATTCGGTCAATGGCGAGTCGGCCCGATCCTGACCGGATGATCTCCCCCTCGAAGCGGAGTGGATTACTATCCTCTACGTCTACATCGATGAGCCGCCCAATCACAACCCATTTCGAGTCACACATAAGGGCTCGGAGAACCGCGGGTGAGGGAAGCCACGCGACATCAGCAAATGAGGGCTGTGCAGTAATCGTGAGGATGATGGCAAGGGCAGGCCGGGTGACGCGCATGTTCATCGGCTAGTGGGACGTTGGCGCGCGTACGGCTCTGGGTTCAGCGACAACAGACGACGCGCTGAGCGAGCGAACAAGGAACAGAGATCGCCTGTTGTCTGGCGTCGAGCTTGCCCTACCGGTAACGGCCGGGCTCACTCGGGCCTCAAGCGGCTCTGAATTCGCATGAATGTCGACGCTCCGTCTCCGCTTACCTCCTGCTCAATTATACCTACACTCATAAGGTCAGCGTTGGACCCCCGCTGATACCTACAAATGGAACGCAGTTCTGGACGAGCAACCGCTTCACGCTTAGGGTTCTTATCCCCACCAGGTCTTGGGCGCAGCCTTGTCCAGGGTCACGACGGTTCCTGCGCGTTGATAAAACGAAGCTCCTTTCTGATAGCTCTCCTGCACAGGTCGCGCGCCATTTGTAGTTGGCTCTCATCTTGGACTCGCCGCCGCCCACCGCCGTGGACAATTCTTGATCGTGCATCGTAGAGACCTATGACTTCTCTGCAAATCTCGTCTCGTTCTTCTTTTCCAGCCCCAAGGAGATAACTGCACGGTACAGACCGGGGACATGGGTAACAGAACAGACCGGGGACATGGGTAACACTTCCTCCGAAGTCAGGAGGGGTGCTATGCCGTGGAAGGAGACCGGTCCTGTGCTGGAACGAACTCGATTCATCGACGATTATCTCAGCG
>JBBRTE010000019.1:0-100616 GCA_038244715.1 Thermoanaerobaculia bacterium | reverse complement strand
GGGGGGACCTGGGGGGGGCGGGGGGCCGGGCGGGCGGGTTTGTGCGGCGCATTGTGTTCGGGACGCGCGGGGGAGGCTGGGGGCGCCCCACTCTGTGCTGGCTCAACTGCCGTCGCTTCATTCTTTTCCTGCATTGCTTCTCCCATGTACGTTGCGATGTCGATGCGCGGGAAGATCGCCTCTTCGGCACGGACCCGGGCTCCGTTCGTCAGCCCGCCCCAGTTCAGTGCCTCGCGGCCGATCATCTCCGGATCCGCACCGAGCCGCGAGAGCGCCTCACGGGTCGTGGACGGCATGAACGGCGACATCATCACCCATACGATCCGTTGCGCTTCGAGCGTGTTCCAGAGGATGCGCGACAGAGCTTCGTCCGCACCCGTTTCCTTGAATTTCTTCCACGGCTCGCTGGCGACGATGTAGCCGTTGACCGCGACGAGCAGTTTCCACGCGGCGTCGAGCGCGCGCTGGAACGAGAGCTCGTCCATCGCCTTCAGATAGTCGGGCACGAGGGCCTCGGCAGTGCGCATCAAGTCGTTGTCGGAACACGACGTCGGTGGCGTCCGGCTGCCGAAGTAGGTATCGGTCATCTTGATCGAGCGCGACAGCGTGTTGCCGAGGTCGTTCGCGAGGTCGGCGTTGTAACGACCGAGGAATGCTTCGTCCGAATAGTTCTGATCCTGTCCGAACACCATCTCGCGCAGGAGGAAGTAGCGGAACGCATCGGCGCCGAACTTTTCGATGATGTCGTACGGTCGGACGACGTTTCCAAGCGACTTGGAGATCTTCTGATTGTCGCGAAGCCACCAGCCGTGGCCTACGATCTGCTTCGGCAGTGGCAACCCTGCCGCGAGCAGGAACGCCGGCCAATACACCGCATGGAAGCGGATGATGTCCTTGCCGATGAGCTGAATGTCGGCCGGCCAGTCGTGATCGAAGCGGCCGTGCTCCGCGCTGCCGAAACCGAGTGCCGAGATGTAGTTCGTGAGCGCGTCCATCCACACGTAGATGACGTGGTCGGGATGCCCCGGGAAAGGAATGCCCCAGGTGATGGAGGTGCGCGACACGGACAGGTCCTTGAGGCCCTGCTCGACGAAGGAGATCACTTCGTTCATCCGCGTAGGCGGATAGACGAAGCCGGGATTGTTGCGGTAGTGCTCGAGCAATGGCTGGGCGTAGCGGGAGAGTTTGAAGAAGAAGTTCCGCTCGGTGGTCATCTCCACGGCGTGGCCATTTTCGTCGCGGCCGTCTTTGACCTGGTTTTCGGGAACGAACGTCTCCTCGCTCTGGCAGTACCAGCCGGCGTGTTCGCCGAGGTAGATATCGTCGGGCATCCGCTCCTGGATGCGGCGGATGAGCTCGAGGACGCCGACCCGGTGGCGGCTCTCCGTGGTGCGGATGAAATCGTCGTTGCTGATGTCGAGCGTCCGCCAGAGCTCATGATGTTTGGCTACGACGCGGTCGGCCAGCTCGATCGGCGCGATGCCTTCCTTCGCCGCGGCGCGCTCGATCTTCTGGCCATGCTCGTCGGCGCCGGTCAGGAACCAGACGTCGTCGCCCATCCGCCTGCGGTGCCTGGCGATGACGTCGGCCACGACGTTCTCGTACATGTGTCCGATGTGCGGATCGTCGTTGACGTAGTGGATGGCGGTGGTGATGTAGAACTTCGGAGCCATGAGGGAGGCGGATTGTAACGAATCGAGATGGGAAATTGCGGCGGCGTTTCGTCTATCGATCCAGCTGAGCAATGGCAATTGGATCAGGAGAGTGAGCCGATGATGATCTCGCGGCGTATCGCCCCGCAATTTTCGTCTGCCTGATAGCCGCGGGGTTCGGCGACGTCCCGGCAATGGGCGCACTGCCGGTCAGCCCGCTGGTAACGACCACCTATCATCTGACAGCGACCAACGCCGCAGGGGCCATCAACGACCATCACGGTCACCGCACCACCGCCGCCCGCGAGGCACCGCGCCATCAGGCAATGAGCAATCCCATCGCGAACTGACGTCGCTGACCGGGGCCACTTCTGTTCTCGTTTCGCGCGCTCCCTCCACTAGACTGCCTGGCGCCGGGAGCCCTTCTTTGCGAACGGTCTTCACGACCGTCGGCCTGCTATCTTCCGTTGATGGCCGGCGTGCGCGCCCGCGCAAGTGCACCGTTGATGACGGAGATCCACGCAGCGTACCCACGCGCGTTCGGATGAAATCGATCCACGCCGAAAAGGCTGCTGTCCCTCCGGAAGAGCGGGCCCGTCTCCTCCGCGATCGGCGCAAACGTCAGGTGCTCCTCCGAGACGATTTCCTTGACCATGCGATTGACCGACTCCGTGCGATGGGCAGCCAGACCGCGAAGCAGACGTGGAATCCGCGGCGGAGATCCCATGTCGGGAGAGCCGGTCACGACGATGAGGACGGCCGGATTCGCAGCCTTTAACCCATGCACGATGCGCAGCAGGTCTGCCCGCATCGATCCGACCGGCGTCAAATGGGTAACGTCGTTTGCCGCGACCGCGAGCAGCACGAGGTCCGGACGGAGTTGTTTCGCCGCGCCGAGCTGGTCGTTGACGACGTCGCGGATCCTGGCACCGGAGACGCCGAGGTTCGTCATCGCAACGGGTTCGGTAGCAGCGAGCGCTTGCGCGGTTCCGACCGCGATGCCCGCCGAATAGGGTGCGCCCTGCCCCGCCGCGGTGCTGTCGCCCAGCACGACATAGGTAAGCGCCCGACCGCTGGAACCGAAATGCACCGGTTCGCGCGAGGGATTCTGAAACGTCTCGGCCGGCGTGCTGCCGCACATCGTCAGGAAGGGGAGCGCAAGAAGGGAGAGCACTGCGAGGTTTCGTACGGTCATCGTTGATCCGGCTGTTGCACTAACAGCGCCACGCGTTCCGCGCGCTATCATCCGCGCCCCATGCGTCTCTGGTCCCTTCACCCGCGTTATCTCGACGCCAAAGGACTCGTGGCGTTATGGCGGGAGGGCCTTCTGGCGCAAGCGGTCCTGGCTGGTCTCACGCGCGGCTACAGGAATCACCCCCAACTGGAGCGCTTCCGCGAGACGAGCGATCCCACTGCTTCCATCGCCGCCTATCTCCATCACGTCGCCGATGAGGCCACGAATCGCACGTACAACTTCGATCGCGCAAAACTTCCGGCGAGACTCGACCGCGTCACGATGACGGTGTCCGACGAACAGCTCGCGTTCGAATGGCAGCATCTGCGATCGAAGTTGCGCGAGCGAGATCCCGCGCGGCTCGACCAATACGCCGGCGTCACGCTTGCGGAGCCCCATCCGATCTTCGTCGTCATCAAAGGTCCGATCGCTCCGTGGGAACGGCTCTGACCGCCAAAACGGCTAGAATTCAGCGATGCAAATGCTAGCGGACGTTGCCCTGGTCTTCGTGGCAATCCTGCACCTCGGCTTTCTCGTCCTGGAGATGTTCCTCTGGACGAAGCCGTTCGGTCTGCGGACGTTTCGCCTGACCCCGGAAATCGCGCAGGCGTCGGCCGGGCTGGCCGCCAATCAGGGGCTCTACAACGGCTTTCTGGCGGCAGGCCTGATCTGGTCTGCGATCGGCGGCGACGCCGCGTTTCCCATCCGGATCTTCTTCCTCGCGTGTGTCATCGTCGCCGGGATCTTCGGCGGCTTCACCGCCAAGCGCTCCATCCTCTGGCTGCAGGCCTTTCCCGGAGTCCTGGCGATGGTCGCCGTGTTCGCGGCGCATCGCGTTCCCTGAGAGCCGTATGACACCGGAACTTCTCCTCTGGCGCTGGAGCACGACGGCACAGATTCTTTCTGCTGCCGTAATCGCGGTGTTCTTCGTGGTCATGGCGCGCTCCGTCCGGCGTGTGGAGATCCGGCCGTGGGTCTATGCCTGGCTGGCAAACCTGCTCGCGCTTCTCGTGACCAGCGTCTACTGGCTAGGCCAGCCGAAATCGGAGATCACGTTTCTGGCGATCCGCGTCGGCTATTTCTTCGGGAAGACGATGTTCGTCGTGCTGCTGGCAACCGGCGCCTGGGGCTTCGTGCGCCGGCGCAGCACCGTAACGATGATGCGCAGCGCCGTGGCCGTCGTTCTCATCTACTCCGTCGTGGCGGCCTTCACGATGGATTCGATCGACAGGATCGGCATCGTGCAGTCCGCGCTGATCGCGCTGTTTCTCGGTACGGCCGCCGCGGTGCTCCTCCTGAAACGCGTGCCGGGCGCCGGCTGGCTCGCCGCCGGCCTCTCCATTCGCGCCGCGCTCGGGACCGTGGAGACGCTCGCCTATGCCACGCAGGTCTTTCCCACGCAGAAGTGGTCGGGTCCGCAGATCAAGTTTTTTCTGGCATCGCATTCCTCGCTGGACACCGGTGCGGAGTGGGTCATCGCCCTCGGCTGCGTGCTGGTTCTCTATCGGACGATTCAGAACGAGCTGACCCGGACGAACATCAGCCTGACGGCCGCGCAGGAAGTGCTGCAACAGCTGGTAGACCGCGATCCCCTGACGGGCCTCTCAAACCGCCGTGCGCTACCTGAGGTCATGCGCGCGGCCGTTCCCACAGGGGCCACGATCCTCTTCTTCGACCTGAACGATTTCAAAGGCATCAACGACCGCCATGGCCATCTCATGGGAGATGAATGTCTGAAGCGGTTTGCGCGCGTGCTCAAGGCGAGCTTCCTGCCCGGCGACCACGTGATCCGTTACGCCGGAGATGAATTCGTCGTGATCGCGCAGCCGCTCGAGCCGCCGCAGGTCCTCGAACGCATCGAAGCTGTCCGCGAGCGACTGAAGTTCGAGCGCAGCGACGGCCCGCCGATCCGGTTCTCCGTCGGCCACGCCGTTCTTCCCATCAACGGCGACTCCGAGGCAGCACTGCAGGCAGCGGACCAGGCGATGTACCGTGAGAAGAACGCCATCGCGGGCCGTCTGCGATCCCTCTGACGAATCCACGGATCAACCCTTCGCCGCACGGGGCGGGTGATACTCTTTTCGATCATCAACGAGTGGAGGGAACCATGACGAATACGACCACCAGCGTGATCGATCTCATCGATCGCGAAGTGCAGCAGCACCTCATGCTCAATCATCCGTTTTACCAGCGCTGGAACACCGGCGAGCTGACCCGCGGCGAGCTGGCGGAGTACGCGAAGCAGTACTACCCGTACACGCTTGCCTTCCCGACTCTTCTCAGCGCGATGCATGCGAATGTCGACGACATCGCCATCCGCCAGTACCTCCTCGAGAACCTGATCGAAGAGGAGCGCGGGCCGGAGAACCACCCTGAGCTCTGGCTCCGCTTCTGTGAAGCCCTCGGAATCGATCGCTCCGACGTCACCGCCAACGCGGCCAACGCGGCCACCACAGACCTCATCGCCTGCATGCGCACGCTTTCACGAAGCGGCAAACTCCACGAGGGCCTGGCGTCACTCTACGCATACGAGTCGCAGATCCCGGCCGTGGCCAAGGCAAAGATCGACGGTCTGGCCGCGTGGTACGGGATCACCGCGCCGCGCGACATCGACTTCTTCACGGTTCATATGACCGCGGATGTGCATCATTCCCAGACCGCTCGCGAGCTCCTCGAGAGTTTGTGCGACACCCCCGAAAAGTGCGAGGAAGCGCGCAACGCGGCGGCACAGACGGTCGGTGCCCTCGATCGTTTCCTCGATGCGGTGAACTGACAAGCGCTCGCCCGCCGCGGGCATCGAGAAGGACAGTCCATGAAAAACCGGCCAGTCCCGACCCTCTTGATCGCGACCGTTTTCTTCGCGTTGGGCGTCATGCCCGCATCCGCGGCACCTCCCGGAAGCGGCAAGGCCCGGGGAAACCTCGTCGTCGATGGAAAGCCCATCGCACTTCGCTACGCGGTCGCGGTCACGGGACCCGACACGTTCGACGCAACGAAAGAGGCCGTGCTGATCCTGCTGACACCCGATCCGGTCGCCGCAGACAGCATCCGCGACGCGACCTCCTTCGACGCGTTACGGCATCTCGTCAAAGAGGGTCTGGTCCTCAAGGTTCGCGAGCAGGAGAGCTTTCACCTCACCATCCGGCACCCGGTGCTCGCCGGAAAGGAACTGCAGACATCGGGCGGGGCTTCGATGATGAAAGGGGTCACGATCACGGCGGACGCAGTCTCCGGAGAGATCGCACCCTTCATGGGAAAGGAGGAGAAGATCTTCGAGCACGTCGTCGAGTATCCGATCGCGTTCAACGCGCCGATCATGAAACACATCCCTCTCGAAATTCCGATCGTCCTCGGCCCGAACCCGCACAAGCTCGGCCCGGGCGGCGGTGAGCCCGGCAAGGCGTGGCTGAACGAGAAATGCAAAGCGCCGGTGGTGCTTCCCGACGATCCAAAGGGAGTCGAGGCCTACATGCGTAAGGAAGGTCTCCTCAAGCAATTCGAAGACGAGGCGAAAAAGCAGGGACACACGGTGACACGAGCCGAGATCGACGATCTCGTGAAGCAGTTCGGGGCCTTCGCGAAGTTGGGAGCCGCCCTGGCCACGACCAAGTGCAAAGTCCTGGGTGGTGCGGAGGACGGCAAGGCCGCGATTCTGCAGGTGGAAGCGTTCTCGCTCGGCTCGATGGGACGCACCGAAATCACGCTCGTCAAAGAGAACAACGCCTGGAAAGTGAAGAAAGAAGGTGCCTGGAGCGCGCTTCCTTAGCCCTACTCCGGCAGACTAGGAGGAGGCGACCCGCGGTGGAACGCTACGTCCGCGGCGTGCTGCGACGCGTGCACAGGCTTGCCGTTCTTCCAGTCCTGGTAGGCCTGCGCCGCTTCCCTCATGCAGATGCCGCACTCCTCGGCGTGATTCGTCTGGAAGCACGTGAGCAGACTGACGTGACCGCGCGTCTCATGGCATTCGCAGTAGCAATACATCCGGGCGAGCCGGTCGGTGATCTGCGCCGCTTCCGCGTAGATCGCCACAGCGGCCGGGTTCGTGAGCTGAGCGGCCGTCAGCACCGGCGCATTCGGAGCGGGCAACGGCTGCGTGGACGACATCCCCGCCATCTCGGACATGGGCGCGGGCGACGGCGGCACCGGAGCGGATGCCGTCATTTCCTTCTGACGACAAGAGGACAACAGCGACAGGAGAGACACGCCCGAGATCGCCACCCAACGGTTGATCGAAGAACTCATGGATCCTCGCAACGAAACCCCGCCGTGGTGTAATCCTGCATCGTGATTCGCGCAGGCACGTTGGACGACCTCCCCGGAATCACGGCGCTGTTTGCCTCGGCGAACGATGCACCTTACGACCTCGCGCGGGCAGCTCGCGAGAAGTGTTTCGACGCTGGTCTGGCGGGCAAGACGGAGGTACGCATTTTCGGCGACCACGCGGGAGTGTCGGTGACCTGCGGAAGCTCGCTGCGGATTCTCGTCGTCGACCGCGAGCAGCGTGGCCAGGGCATCGGAAGCGCCTTGCTGCGTGATGCCGAAACACGAGGCGCGCGTATCGTGGCTGCCGAGGGGGGCAACTACTTCACTCCCGGGATCGTGGCGGAGGATGCGGCGACGATCCGATTTTTTCTCCGTCGCGGCTACCAGGAAACGGCCCGTACACAGAATCTGATGGCCAGGGACTTGCCGGACGTTGTTCCCGACGGTGTCGTTCGCGCGACCGGCGCGACGCGTGATCGCGTTCTCGGCTTCATCCGTACGGAGTTCGGATTCATCTGGCAATTCGAAGCGGGCCAGGCGTTCCGGAACGATCCGGCGACGCTTTTCTTTGTCGAGGTTGACGGAAACCCAGCGGGGTTCGCCGCCCACGACGCGAACAATCGCGGCCTCGGATTCTTCGGGCCCACGGGCGTCGCAAAACACCTCCGCGGGCGCGGCCTCGGCGCGCGCCTTCTTCAGGCTTCGCTGGCCGATCTCAAACGGCTCGGCTACGACCGGAGTGTGATTCCCTGGACCGATGCCACCGAGTTCTACCGCAAGGCCTGCGGCGCGCTGCCGGAGCATGAATTCGTGACGCTGGCCCGTGTTATAGACTCGCCGCCGTGAAGAACGAGCCCCGGAAGAAGACCAAACGCCGCAACCGATTCCTGCCGCTGACCATTGGTACCACTGGCAGTGTGGTCCTGGCCGGTGTCGCATTCTGGTTCTTCCAAGAGCAGGCGGAGCAGGTCGTGGAGGGACGCGCCGACCGGTACGACGCGCTCATCATGGATCTCGTCCATACGATCGACAATCCGCCGATGCACGAGTCGATGCACATCATCACGCAACTCGGCTCGCACATGGCCATCGGAAGCGCAGCCGGATTCACGGCGCTGATGATGTGGCGGCAGGGCCAACGCGCAGACGCATGGACCGTCGTCATCTCGACGGGCGGTGCGATGGCCATCAACACGCTCCTCAAGAATATTTTTCAGCGGCAGCGTCCGATCGAGCGCGCTCGGCGGATCAAGTTGCCGAACTCGCACAGCTTTCCGAGCGGCCACTCGCTGCTCTCCGCGGCGACCTATCCGATCGTCGCACATCACTTCGTGCAGAACCGGTCGGTGGCCACGCAGGCAATCGTCCACACACTGACGTCGCTGACGATCCTCGGCGTGGGGTTCTCCCGTGTGTACTTCGGAGTCCATTTCCCGTCCGACGTGTTCGGCGGGTTCGCCGCGGGGTTCGGCTGGCTGGGGTTGACGTCGTTGTCCCACGCGCTCCTCGAAAAACGCAGCTAGCAGGTCCGCTCCGCGCGAAATCCGCGTATCCCATTCACGGTTAGGTATCTCGCTATGTCATCCGTCACACAAACCTACGGCGCCAACGCCGCATTCATCGAGGAGCTCTACGAACGCTATCGCGAGAGTCCCGACTCCGTGAGCGCGAGCTGGCAGGAGTTCTTCCAGGATTACGAACCGCGCTTCGAGGAAGAGTTCGAAGAGGAAGCAGCAGAACAGAACGCAGCCGCAGCGCCGCGAGCCGCTGTGCCCGCGAGTGCGGCGATCGCGATTCCCGCACCGCAACCGGCCAGCACCGCAACCCGGCAACCCCCGGCCCCCGCTCCTGCAGCCGCACCGACGCCCCGCCCCACCCCCGTCCCGCCGAACCAGACCGCGGTTCCCCTGCGCGGCGCGGCCGGCAAGATCGCCCAGAACATGGAGCTGTCGCTGACGATGCCGACGGCGACCTCGATCCGCAACATCCCGGTCAAGGTGCTCGAGGAGAACCGCCGCGTCATCAACAATCATCAGGCATTGACCGGCCAGCCCAAGGCGTCGTTCACCCACATCATCGCCTGGGCGATCGTCGGCGCGGTCAAACAGTTTCCGCGGATGAACGCCGCCTTCGCGATGCAGGACACGACACCCACCCGCATCGACCGCGAAGACGTCAACCTCGGCATCGCCATCGACCTCGAGAAGAAAGACGGCTCGCGCTCCCTGCTCGTCCCGAGCGTGAAGCGCACCCAGACGCTCGATTTCGCGCAATTCCTCAAGGCATACAACGAGGTTGTCCGGAAGGCCCGTGCCGGCACGCTCGAGATGTCCGACTTCGAAGGCACCTCGATCTCTCTGACCAATCCCGGCACCCTCGGCACGATCGCTTCCGTGCCGCGCCTCATGCAGACGCAGGGGACGATCATCGCCACCGGTCAGATCGACTACCCGGCCGAATACTCCGCCACCGATCCGTCGGTGCTCGCCGACCTCGGGATCTCGAAGGTGATGACGATGACGTCGACGTACGACCATCGCATCATTCAGGGCGCGGAGTCGGGAGCATTCCTCGCGCGTGTGCACGAGCTACTCCTCGGTGCCGACGGCTTCTACGAGACCATCTATCGCGACCTGCGCATCCCCTACGAGCCGGCCACTTGGGGCAAGGATCGCCATCGTCTCAATGCCACCGAGAACGAGACCGTGGCGCGCGAGGCCGCCGTGCTGCAGATGATCAACGCCTATCGTGTGCGCGGTCACCTGCTCGCGGATCTCGATCCGCTCGAGTACGAAGTGAAGCGCCATCCCGAGCTCGATCCCGCCTTCTACAGCCTGACCATCTGGGACCTCGAGCGCGACTTCGTCTGCGGTGGCCTCTGCGGCAAGCTCACCGCGAAGCTGCGCGACATCCTCGATACGTTGCGCGAAACGTACTGCGGCAAGATCGGACCCGAGTACATGCACATCTCCGAGACCGTGCAGAAGAAGTGGCTGCAGGATCGGATGGAACCCTCACGCAATCACCAGCCTCTCGACCTCGCCACGAAGCGCCGCATCCTGATGAAGCTCAACGATGCGGAAGCCTTCGAGAAGTTTCTGCACACGAAGTACGTGGGACACAAGCGGTTCTCGCTCGAAGGTGCCGAGACCGTGATCCCGATGCTCGACTACGTCTTCAATGAGGCCACGCAGGACGGCGTGACCGAAGCCGTGATCGGGATGGCGCACCGCGGGCGGCTGAATGTGCTCGCCAATATCCTCGGCAAGTCGTACGAAAAGATCTTCCACGAGTTCGAAGGCGACGTCGACCCGAACACCACCCAGGGCTCCGGCGACGTCAAATACCACCTCGGTGCCGACGGGGTGCACCAGACTCCGGACGGCTCGCACATGAAGCTGACACTGGCGTCGAACCCCAGCCATCTCGAAGCGGTCGACCCGATCGTGGACGGAATGGTGCACGCGAAACAGAAATTGATCGGCGATCACAAACGTGCCTGGGTGCTGCCGGTGCTGATCCACGGCGACGCTGCATTTGCCGGTCAGGGTGTCGTCGCGGAGACACTGAACCTTTCGCAGCTTCCGGGCTATCGCACCGGCGGCACGATCCACCTCGTCATCAACAACCAGATCGGCTTCACAACCGGCCCTGAGTCGGCGCGGTCCTCCGTCTATGCCACGGATGTCGCGAAGATGGTGCAGGCGCCGATCTTCCACGTGAACGGCGATGATCCCGAGGCCAGCATCCGCGCCGCGAAACTGGCGTATGACTTCCGTCAGCAATTTCACAAGGACGTCGTCATCGACATGATCTGTTACCGCAGACATGGTCACAACGAAGGCGACGAGCCGTCGCTGACGCAGCCGAAGATGTACAAGTCGATCAAGGAGCATCGCTCGGTACGGAAGATCTACACCGAGACGCTCCTGCGCAAAGGCGACATCGACCCGAAGGAAGCGGAGTCGTGGCTCGATCAGTTTCAAGGCAAGCTGCAGGAAGCCTTCGACCGCACACGCGAGGACAGCGAACCGCCGTCGCACAACGATCACGACCCGCTCTGGACCGATGAAGAGATCACCGGCTTCCAGAACCAGCCTTCGCCCGACACCTCAGTTCCGCGCGGCGAGCTGGACGCCGTCGGCAAGGCACTGACGACGGTTCCGGCGGACCTCGCGCTGCATCCGAAACTCAAGCCGATCATCACGAAGCGGACGGCGATGGCGGAAGGACGCGAGCCGATCGACTGGGCGTTCGCGGAGATGCTGGCGTTCGGCACCGTGATGCGGGACGGGTATCGCGTCCGGCTTTCCGGACAGGATTCCGGCCGCGGGACGTTCTCCTCCCGTCACGCCATCCTGTTCGACTACGTGACGGGCAAGGGATACGTGCCGCTGAACGCGATCAGTGAGACACGCACGGCCGGCGCCGGCGCGCAGACCGAAGAGCCGTACGTCGCGGATGTCAACTTCGCGGTCTACGATTCTCTCCTCAGCGAATACGGAGTCCTCGGCTTCGAGTACGGCTACTCGGTCGCTGATCCCGGCGCTCTCGTTCTGTGGGAAGCGCAATTCGGCGACTTCGTCAACGGGGCGCAGATCATCACCGATCAGTTCATCTCGTCCGCCGAAGAGAAGTGGGCACAGCACAGCGGTCTCGTGCTGTTGTTGCCGCATGGATACGAAGGACAGGGACCGGAGCATTCGTCGGCGCGGCTGGAGCGGTTCCTCACGCTCTGCGCCGAGGGAAACATGCAGGTTATCTATCCGACGACGCCCGCGCAGCATTTCCACGCACTGCGGCGGCAGATGAAAAACGAGCCACGCAAGCCACTGATCGTGATGACGCCGAAATCGCTCCTGCGCCATCCACAGGCAACGTCGTCGATCGAGGAGTTGACGAACGGGCGTTTCGAGCCGTTGCTGATCGACCCCGCCACGGACGCCGGCTCGGTCACGCGGATCGTCCTGACGACCGGAAAGGTCTACTACGACCTCCGCACGGCACGCGAGAAAGTGAACGCAAACGTACCGCTCTTCCGTCTCGAGCAGTTCTATCCGTTTCCGCACGCGATGCTCGCCGCCGCGATCGCCCGGTTCCCCAACGCGACCGAGATCGTGTGGGCGCAGGACGAGCCGCGCAACATGGGCGCCTGGCCATTCCTGCACGAGCGCCTCTCCGCGCTCGCGGGCACCCGCAAGCTGCGTTACGTAGGCCGTCCGATCAGCGCATCGCCAGCGACGGGCTCGCACCACCGGCACGAGGAGCAACAGGCAGCCCTGGTCAAAGCAGCGATCGAGTAGCGCCGGCGGACAAACACAAACGACCGCGTTGGCGCGGCAGCGTTTCAGCCCAGCGCGGCTTCGATCCGTTCCTCGAGCTCGCGGATGGCGGTCTCGAGATCTGGTAGAAGCTGGCTGGCGCGTTCGAAGTCCTTCGCATTCGCGGCGTGCTCGACCTCGATCGCTGCGGCGACGGCGTTGGGGACGTCGAAATTGCTGATGGCGCCCTTGAGCGTGTGCGCATTCTGATAGAGCGCCTCGCCGTCGCGCGCGGCGACCGAGTCGCGCAGCGCGGCCAGCAGGCGGGGTGTCTGCATGGCGAACGCGTCGCGAACGCGGGCGAGGAGGCGCACGTTGCCACCCACAGCATCCAGAATCGCATCGGCCGGAACGGGAGGGGGCGGCTGCGAGGACAACATCCCGGCGGTGACATCGCGGATCGTCGCGCCGAGCGCCGCCTGGGTCGCTGGTTTCGTCAGCACCGCGTCGAAACCGGCCGCTTCGCAGCGCTCGCGATCCTCCCGCGCCGTGTGCGCCGTGACGGCGATGATCGGCGTGTGCGTCCCCCGCTCCGTCGCTCGGAACCGGCGCACCACCTCCAGTCCGTCGAGACCCGGCATCTGCACGTCGAGCAGGACGACGTCAAACGTTCGCCTGGCCAGGATCTCCAGCGCTTCGGCTCCGCTCGCTGCGCCGGTGATCACATGCCCGAGGCGCCGGACGGCTTCCGCGGCGAACTCCTGGTTGACGATGTTGTCGTCGACGATGAGCACGCGCAACGGGCGGAGGATCTCCGGGCGCCGCTCCAGCGTGTACGTCACGGCCCGTTCGGTGACACCCAGGGTGACGCCGATCGCATCGACGAGCTCGCGCTCGCCGACCGGACGTGTGACCACGACTCCGCCGTCGTAAACGGGAGCGAGCGGCGACGCGATCCGAACGACCGGGACCGGCGGAATCCATGGAGTGGTAGCCAGGACGCCTGTATCCGCGACGACGCATCCGTACGCGGCTCGGATAGACGGCTCCAGCGCGCGATCGAGCGTGGCGTACGACTCCGGCACCATCCCGTGGACGCGCAGCGTCTCGGCGAGGATGGCGCGCGTCGTCGCATTCGGCTCGATCAGCAGCACTCGAGTTCCGGAGAGCGCCACCTCCCATTCCGGCCGATGGACCGTGCCCACCGGCTCACAGGGCAGCGCCAGGACGAAACGGAAGCTGCTGCCCTTCCCCGGTTCGCTCTCGAATGTGATCACGCCGCCCATCGCCTCGAGCAGCCGTGCAACGATCGCCAGGCCCAGCCCGGAGCCGCCGTACTGACGGGAGTGGGAGGAATCAGCCTGCGTGAACGGATCGAAGATGATGTGGCGCTGCGATTCGTCGATCCCGACGCCGGTGTCGCGGACCTCGAACCCGATCGTCACGCCGTCGAGCGCCATCGCCTCGCACCAGACGCGCACGACGACCTCGCCCCGATTCGTGTACTTCAACGCATTGCCGACGAGATTCACGACCACCTGCCGGATCCGCAGCGGATCGCCCCACAGCCGGTCAGGAACCTCGGGTGACACCGCGAAGGCGAGCGTCAGCCCTTTCTCCGCGGCGTTGATCCCCAGCGTCTTCAGCGTGTCGGTGACGAGCTGTCGCATCGAGAAGTACACCGGTTCGAGCTCCAGCCGTCGCGCTTCGATCTTCGAGTAGTCGAGGATGTCGCCGATCGTGGCCAGCAGCGTTTCGGAAGAGCGGCGAGCCATGTCGAGCTGGCGTGCCCGTTCCGCCGACGTCTCGGTGTCGATCGCAAGCTGCAGCATTCCGATGATGCCGTGCAGCGGCGTGCGCATCTCGTGGGACATGTTCGCCAGGAACTCGCTCTTCGCCGCACTGGCTTCTTCGGCCCGCTGGCGCGCAGCACTTAGCTCGACCGACTGTTCTTCGAGTTTTCGAATCAGATCCCGCGACATGCGGATCGCGTTCGCCAGCCGCTCCCGTCGCTTTTCCACTCCTCGCGATGCGTAGGCCACGTAAAGCCCGCACGCGAAGACGAATGCGATCCTCACCAGCGCCTCCGCCTGCGGCACCGGACGGCCGACCCCGCTGATCACCCAGATCAGCATCGCCGTGTAACAAAACGTGTTGAAGACCACGAAGCCGACCGCACGGTGGAACCGCGTCTGGACCTGATCCGCGACCCTCAGGAACAGGATGAAGAAGAGCCAGCTCCTCTCCGCGCCCGAGTAGTAGATGGCCAGCGTCCAGATGGGGACGTCGAGCACCAGGAAGACGAGGCTGATGTCGAGTTGGACGCGGCCGTACAACACAGCGATGAACGGCCACGACACCGCGCAATACAACGCCATGATGAGAGTGATGCGCAGCCAGTCCGCGTCGCTCGTGGCATGGAGCAGGTAACGATTGTTGAGGAAGACGCCGAGGGAGAGGAGGACGGAGCCGAGAAACCGGAGGATCGGGATCTCGACAATCGCCACGTACCTGGCGCGGGCGCGCTTTTGCCGCTCGCCCTCCTCGGCACGAATGACGAGATCGTTGCTCACCGGGACGACTGTACGCGCTCTCGCCTCTGCAGGATGGCCCGGATGCGGGGAAGAAGGACTTCTTTCCGAATTGGCTTGCGGAGAAACCCGGCCGCCCCCAGCTCCAGACTGCGCGCCTCCACCTCGGCTCCGGCCACCCCGGTCACGAAGATGGCCGGCGTCCCCATCCCCTTCTTCATCATGATTTCGAAGAGGCGGAGGCCGTTCAGCGTGGGGAGGTTCACGTCGAGTACGAGGAGGTCGAACTCCCGGCGGCCGAGCTCGAGGAGCGCATCGCCTCCGTCGGCACACACCACCACTTCATATCCAGCCTCGATCAGGAATCCCTCGATCAAGGCGGAGGAGACCGCATCGTCCTCGACGAGGAGGATCAGCACCGGCCCGTCGAGCGCCTTGTGAAAGGCGTCGCGGGGAGCGGGGTTCTGCTCGAGTGCGGCGATGATCTCGTCGCGAACCCGCTCGGTCTCGATGCTGGGCTTCCGGTTGAACTGCCGCTCCAGGACATCTGTGCACTCCTGATAGCGGCGAAGGGCGGAGTCCGGTCTCCCCTGCTCGAGTTGCAGGCGCATCAGAGCGCGGTGCACGACTTCCTGGGTCGGATCGAGCTCCAGAAGGCGGCTGGCCGTGTCGGTTGCATCACCCCACCATCCCGCCTTGATCTGGGCGGCCAGCAGTTTCCCAAAGACCGCCAGGGCGTCGTTCCAGTACTCCACGCGCCGCTCGGAGAGCCAGTTGTCGAACCCGGCCACGCCGCTGACGAAGTGCTCGAGGAGGTTGCCTCGATAGAGATCGGCCGCTTTCCGGATGGCGCTGAGCGAGCCGTTGGTGGACAGACGATCGAACTCCGCAAGATCGACCTCAACGCGATCGCGGTTGAGGCGGAGCGTTCGGTCGGATCCGACGAGAACATCGGAATCCGCATCCCCGAGCGCGTGACGGATCTCGACGGCGAGCTGCGGGCCATCCCCGTTGAAGAGCGCCTCGAATTCCTCGACCGGTGCCGGGTCATCCACGTGCATCGCCATCCACACCAGCAGTGCCTGCGCGCGGCTCACGCCGATCGCGAGCGTATTGCCGCGGGGATCCGTAGCCGAGAATTCGCCGAACAGACGAATCTTGAACGAGGCCATAATTTGTTGGTTGTAACCCACCAAGAGACTACCACCGTCTGCGGCAGTCCGCCATCGCCGCGAAAATGCAGGCTCATCCCTTTGGCGAAACGGAACACACCTCGCTCAAGAGCAGGCGAGGAGGTAGCCACATGAAAAAAGCATTCGCATCACTCGTCCTTTCCGCCGCTCTCGTCTCAGCTGTTGGGTGCTCGAACTGGAACCGCGCCACTCCGGGACCGCTCGACAACACGGCCATCGAGAGCGAGATCCGCAAGAACCTGGCGGGCGACCACATCACGGGCCTTCAGATCGAAGCGCACGACGGGATGGTCACGCTCAACGGCCACGGCAGCGCAGCCGATCGTCAGAAAGCGTACGACGACGCAGCGAAGGTGAACGGAGTCAAGAGTGTCACCAACAACATTGCGGTGCAATCGAACGGCGAGAAAAATGGCAGGTCGGACTCTCCAGTCCGACGACCCCGGTCTTACGACCCCCGTCTGAACGTCCTTCACTCCGGCCCCGTCGGACTGGCGGGTCGGACCTGCGTTTCTCACTGAGCCGCCCCTTTCTGCAATGTTTTCGTTGCCTTCCACGTTTTCCCGCGCCTGAATGGCACACCAGCGAATCGTCATTTCGGGCATCGGCGCGCTCAGCCCGAATGGCGTCGGCCGAGAAACCTACTTTGCGGCCCTGAAGGCCGGACGCTCCGGCGTTCGCACAATTACTCAGTTCGATGCATCGGCGCTCCCCTCCCGCGTCGCCGGTGAGGTCGATTTCGATCCGGAGCGCTGGGTCGATCCAAAAAACATGAAGCATGTGTCCCGTGTCGTGCCGATGGTCATCGCCGCGACGGACGAGGCACTGCGCGACGCTCGGCTCGACCCTGCCGCGATGGATCTGGAGGGCCGCCGCAACATCGGCGTGATGCTCGGATCGGGCGGTGGCGCCGTCGAGTTCAGCGAGAGGATGTACGACCTCTGGTTCAACCACCACGCGAAGCAGGCTTCGATCTACTCCGTCCCGTCGGGCACCATCGGCACGATCGCCTCCGAGATCTCCATGGCGTATGACCTCCACGGCTTTTCCCATCTGATCTCCACCGGATGTACCTCGTCGACCGACGCCCTCGGCTATGCCTACCGCAATCTCAAACTCGGCGTCGTAAACACCATCGTCTGCGGCGGCGCGGACTCGACGATCACAGAAGCGATCATGACCGGCTTCTCGATCATGCGCATCGTCTCGAACACGCGAAACGATGCGCCGCAGACCGCCTCCCGCCCGTTTTCCCGCGATCGGGAGGGATTCGTCCTTGCCGAAGGCGCGTGGATGTTCGTGATGGAACGCGAAGAGACGGCGAGGGCGCGCGGCGCAGCGATCTATGCGGAGGTCGCTGGCTACGGATCGACGTGCGATGCCTACCATCGCGTGCGCCTCGATGAATCCGGCGAAGAGCCGGCACGCGCGATGACCCTGGCGATGAAGGATGCCGGCGTCGATCCCTCCGCCATCGGCTACCTCAACTACCACGGCACGTCGACCGAGCTGAACGACCGCGTCGAGACCCGGGCGGTCAAACTCGCGTTCGGTCAACATGCGGCCACTCTGGCGGGCTCCGCGACAAAGTCGATGATCGGACATCCGCAAGGTGCCTGCGGCGCGGCCGGAGTCGCCGCAACCCTGATGGCATTCCGCGACGGGATCCTCCCACCGACGATCAATCTCGACGTCTCCGACCCCGAGTGCGATCTCGACTACATCCCCGACCTGGGGCGCCGTGCGCAAATCGAGGCTGCCCTCTGCAACACGATCGCTTTCGGCTCGAAGAATTCGGCGTTGGTTCTGAAGCGATACGATTGAGCTGATGCGCACTCTGGTCGTCCGCTTCTTCGCCGCCGAGGATGGTTCGCCGATCGAAGGGACGGCGTCGTTGCTGGCCGGACGCTGGCGGACCGGCGTCAACGCGAAACAAAAGCCCGTCCACGCGGCACCCGAGTTGCGCTTCGAGGTCGAGGACGGAACGGTCGTGAATGAGGTTCTGGTGGCCGCACTCCGGCGCTTTCCGCAGTTCGTTGCGTGGCCTAAAGGAGATCGGCTGGAAGTGCGATTGGAGCGATCGGGGGAGCTGATCCTCGCGGTCAATCACGATGCTTCCCGTCTCGTGAAGGTCCAGGCGACCGGAGGACAAGAGAGTCCGGAGTTCCTGCGCAGTCTCGCCAGGGAACCGCATCCACTGCGCAGCGGACATTCGATTAATTGCAGCCACCTTCTGCCTGGACCCTATAGGATCGACGTCTTCGACGAGGCGAACCATCCCGTCACTCAACTGACGATTGACCTGCCCGCGTGGCGAACCGTGTTTGTCGAGGTGCCATGAAACGCGTCGTCACCCCGGAGCTGCTCGACGAGCACGACGCGCCCCGCGAAGACATGGAGCGCTCGCTCCGTGATCTGCGCCGCATCAACCGCTGGCTCGGCGGAACGCCGGCCTACCTGCGCATGGTGCGGCGGTTTTCGCCCGCGGCCCGAGTCGTCCTCGACCTCGGCGCCGGAACCGCGGACCTGCTCGACGCACTCCCCGCCAACGTGCTGACGATCGCGCTCGATCTCAACATCAAGCACCTGCTCTACCAGCGCGGCCATTCGCGGGCGATGCGGGTCGTCGCTGACGCCAACCGGCTGCCGTTTCGAGACGCCTCCGTCGACGTGGTGACGTCGTCTCATTTCTTTCACCACTTCGAACCGGAGGAGAACGCTTCGATCCTGGCCGGCGCGTTGCGGATCGCACGAATCGGTGCGATGGCCAGCGACACACAGCGAACGTGGCTCCCCTATCTCTTCACACTGCTGATCGGCAAGCTGCGCCTCGTCGGCCGCATCACCGCGTACGACGCACCTGCCTCGGTGGCGCGTGGCTACACCGCGAGCGAGGCACGGAAGGTCGGCGCCATGACCGGTGCGGCACGCGTCGATGTGGTGACGATGGTGCCGTTTCGTTTCGGACTGCTTCTGTGGAAGTAGCGGGTCGCCGCATATGACGGCGCTCACCGTCGACGTGGCCATCGTCGGCGCCGGTCCGGGCGGATCGACGCTTGCGTCCCTCCTCGCGCGGCGCGGCTACTCGGTGGCGCTCATCGATCGCGATGCGTTTCCCCGCGACAAGCTGTGCGGAGAGTTTCTGTCGTACGACGCCCTGCCGATCATCGACGCGCTCGGGATCAACCTCGGCGACGCTCCGCGGATCGAGCGTTGCCGCGTCGTCTCGCGCCACCGCGTTTATGAATTCCCCTTCCCCCATGCCGCCCGCGGCGTGTCGCGCATGCTGCTCGATGACACGCTCCTGCGATGTGCGGTCACCAGCGGTGCCCGGTCGATCACATCCATGGCTACCGCGGTCGCACGCCACTCGGTGACCCTGGAGGATGGATTGGTGAACGCGGCCGTCGTGGTGGGTGCATGGGGCCGATGGGGCCGGTTCGATCAACAACTCGGCCGCGCGTTCGTCCGCGATCGATCCCATCGCAACTTCGGATTCAAACGCCACTATCGCGGAGCGGGCGCCGAAGGAGTCATCGAGCTCTACTCGTTCGCTCACGGCTACCTCGGCGTCAACGACGTCGAAGACGGCATCACCAACATCTGCGGCCTGGTCCACGCGCGGCGGCTGCAGGGGCACAAAGGGCGATGGGACGCGTTCGTGGAAACGATTCGATCCGAGGAACCTTCGCTGGAGGCGATGTACGCGCGGTACGTGCCGGCGCAGGACGGCTTTCTCTCCTCGGAGCCGGTCATCTTCCGAGCCCGCTCAGCTGTCGAAGAAGGCATCTTCATGATCGGCGATGCCTCGGGAGTGATCGATCCGCTCACCGGCAACGGAATGGCCATGGCGTTGCAGTCGGCCGTCGTCGCGCTGCCCTTCATCGTCGAGGCACTGAACGGCGGCGATCGCGTCACGAGCGAGAACGGGTATCGCGCGCGCCATGCGCACTTGTTTGGCCGGCGGATCGCCTGGAGCCGTCGCGTGGCGTTGCTGCTGTCGCGGCCGGCACTGCTCGATCAAGTCCTGCGGATGCGCAATCGTGCGGCCGGGCCCTTCTTCCTCCGCAAGACGCGGGCGGATCGGGATGCCATCGCGCGGCTCGTCGAGCGCGCGTAGCAGGACTCAGTTCCGGTTGGGGTCGCCGCCGCCCCGACGGAAGGGCGCCAGAAACTGCATGCTTTCGATGCGCGTCTGCAATTCGATTCCGACGATCTCGGCCCGCTCGACGATGTCGTCGATCTCGAGGAGCTCCTGCTTCTGGTCAATCTCGAGATTCAGCGACATGACCAGCGCGTTCGTCAACGATTCGAGGCCTGCCGTCTGAATCTCCGGCACCGCTCCCTGCTCCGGCAGGTAGTGCATGTACTGTTGGGAAAGATCGGTGAGCCAGGTGCGCTGGGCCCAGGCCGACGTTGCATCGCGTTCGATCTGCGGCTCGGTGACGACCCGCACGATCCGGTACGGGTCACGCGTCACCTCATCGATGATTCGGAAGCGGGCCTCACCGTTGATGAGGATGTTGTAGCGCCCGTCCTCGAGCGCGACGGTTTGTTCGATGCGTCCCATGGTGCCGCACAGGTGCACCGGCGGCGCACCGAAGTAGTCGGCCTCCCATCCCGCCTTCAACAGCACGATCCCGAAGCGACGGTCGGCTGCCACGACGTCGGCGATCAGCTGCCGATACCGCGGCTCGAAGACGTGCAGGGGAAGCCGGGTCTGCGGAAAAAAGACGAGGTTCGGCAGCGGAAACAACGGCAATAGAAACTCGCGCTGTCCAGCGGACGCCATCGGATGAAATTCTACGGCAACCTCGCGCAAGAACCCCCGGCGCCTTCACGACAGGTCGTTTTCATGCGTGGAATGACCAAAGGCACCTCGTTGTCGAACCTGACGATGCGTCCTCTTCTCGCGCTACTCGCGTTTCTCGCGATCACGTTCGCCGCCCGCACGGCCGTCGCCGCGCCCCCGCGCGTACGTGCGGTTCAACCACCTGTGCGGTTTCTCTGGATCGGCGCGCATCCGGACGATGAGGCGCTCATCGCGCCGCTCTTCGGACCCGCATGCGTCGAACGACGAAACGATTGCGCAATTGTGATCCTCACGAACGGTTCGGCCGAGCGGGCTGTCGAGGCCGCGCGCGCCGCGGCGTTTCTGCACGCAAGGCTGATTCAGTGGGACCTTCCGGACGTATTCGAGATCTCGCAATGGGGGGACCGGCCGGCCCTGGTCTCGAGGCTCGCATCGCTGATCGGCACTGAGAGGCCGACGACGATCTACACGTTCGATCCCAGGCATGGCTCGTCGTGCCATCCGGCACACCGGGAAGCCGGCCAGCTCACACTCGATGCGCTTGCCACCCTTGGGCCGGCCGCTCCGTCCACGATGCTCGTCGAGACACTCATCCTGCGAGATGACGCATCGCAAATCGTCGGGTTTGCGCCGGCCACTCCGTCGGCAACCACGATCGACGCAACCTCGACATGGCACTATCTGACGGACGACGCAGCGATTCATACGAGCCAGTTCCCGCCGGAGCAGGTCACGATCCTGCGCAACATCGCGCTCGAGCAGCGCCGGGTGTGGCTGCTGCCGTCCGGCGTCAATCCCGTCGCACCGGCGTCGTGTCCCTAACCCGCGATGAAAATCGTGTCGTGCGGCACGGAGCGCTCGTCTTCCGGCCGGCCAGCCGTGTAGTAGTAGAGCGAAACCGACTTGCGTGACATCCCCGCCGGAGCGGTCAGCGGATGCGGATGGCCGTGATACGACGTATCGGTCGTCGAGAAGATGACCGTGCGATTGAACATCGGCAGAATCCGTTCGTGCCACGCACTCCGATCCCGCTCCCACAACTCGAGATGGCCGCCGTACTCTTCGCGCCAGTCGCGATTGAGGTAGATGAGCATGTTGAGCCGGCGATCGAGCTTCAGCTTTGGGTGGACGTTGAAGTCGGCGTGGATCTTCAGGAACCCGCCCGGTTCGATCTGATGCAGTCCGCCTCCGCCGAAGTAGGGATCAGGAATCAACCCCTCGATCCCGGTCAGCGCCTCGAGCCAGAGCAGCATCTCGAACGAGTTCATGTTGTTGAGAAAGTCGCGGACCGTCTTCGAGATCGTGCTGGTCTCGTGGTGGTAGGCGAGCTTCTTCTCCGTCGCAGCGTCGAATTCGCGCCACTTCATCGCATCGCGTCCGGGGAAGTCGCGCAGCACGGCGTCGAGGACGTCGTCGTCGAAGAGGCCGTCGAGGACGATGTGGGGAAATGGCTCTGCAGTCGCGTACATCTCTCGAAGCGGCTGTGGTTCATCGTGAAGTCTCATCGTTGCCAGCGTGCTCACTCTCGGAGAGGAGAGCCGGTCGTCGCTGCTCACGCGCGGGTCCGCGCGAAGACGCAGTCGCGGCACATGAAATCGTCCGGCGCTTCCTCGACGCCGTAGACCCACTTCCTCATCGTGGCCAGCTCCTGGCCGGCCAGCACTTCCGCGATCGAGTTTCGAGTGAGATCGCCCACCAGATAGCGCTCGTCGTAGTCCTCACAGCAGAGGACGCACTGCCCGCGCGGCGTGATGTGCAGATGCTGCAGCGGCCGCGACCCGACGTTGTCGCAGCCGGCGAGATGGCGTTTCGGAGCGTCCGGCTTCATCCCGACATCGAGCCAGCCGGCCCGGTCCATGACCACATGTCGTTCCACCGTGAAGCGGCTGTCTGCGAAGCGTTCGGTAATCGCTTCAAAGTCAGAGTCGTGAACCGCGTCGCCCGTGCCGAGGACGACGATCTTCATCACCTCGGCGAGGGGACGAGACTTCACGTAGTCGAGATTCCGCAGAACGGCCGCAAGGTGATCCTCGCCGCGGTCGCGGATGTAGCGCTCGCGGTCGAGGGTCGAGAGGTTGATGCAGATGTAACGGAGAGGGCCGGCGTCGATGAGCGCATCGACCTTGGCCGGCGTCAGTCCCGAGCCGTTGCTGAGAACGGCCACGGGAAGTCTCGCGGCAAACAGGGTGCGGCAGAAATCGACGAAACGCCGGTCCAGCGTCGGCTCGTTGTAGCTCTGCAGGAAAACGCTCTCCAACGTGTCGCGATATTCGGTCAACTGGTTGACGATCTGCTCGAAGAGCGCGACGGGCATGTCGTAATCCTCGCGCGGCGCGATCGACACGGGACAGAAGTAGCACTTCTGGTTGCAGGCGATCATCGTCTCCAGCGAGACGATCTTGAGACGCGAGGAGTGCGAGATGTCGCCTCGCACGAGCCACCCCTCGCGCTCGAGAGCGCCCTCAGCGGCACCGCCATCCAGAACGCGGCGGAGTGCCTCGTAGTTCGGCTCCCCCGGTACCAGCGCCCGATCGGTCAACGGGTTGTAGATCCTCTCCGCATCGATGTGCAGAAATGGATTCACGCGGAGATCCGTGGCGATAACGGAAGACATGTCGGTCGAGAGTGTACGGCGCGGAAGTCCAGGCCGTCTAAACCGAAGAAACGCGACGAATCATCCCGGTTGGGTGACGTAGGTACCGACTGCGCCGACGCCCAATGGGGCGGTTAAGATGTCGCCCGCCATGTCGCCCGCCGTCCTCTTCCCTCGTTTCAGTCATCCAGCGATCGAGGAGCGCTATGCGAGCTGGCAGAGTCAGATGCTCCTGCGCGCCGGTGGCGACATCGAGTTCGCGCTCTACGACGCGGAGGAGCCGGCTTCGTTCGCGGCGGCAGGGCTCGAGAGTGATCACGTCCTCGTCGTCACCGACCCGCTCCTCCTCCCGCCCGCCAAACTCGTCACCCGCCTGCGCGAGCTCCTCGTCCACACGAGCAGCGTCGTCGCTGCGCTCCCGGTCAGCAACGAAGGCGAGAACCCCAACCAGCGGCGCGCGGCGCCCTCCCCCTACCTCACGCTGCGCGAGCTGCAGCAGATGACCGCGGAGATGCAGTCGAGGGGCGCGGATGGCGAGGTCTTCAAGTGGGATGGTTCCGATCCCGCCGCATACCTCTGCCGCACCTCATGGCTGGAAGGAATCGAAGATCCTCCTCGCCACGCGCTGGCAGGACGCGAGGTGGTGCTCTCGCCCGCCGACTACATTCATCGCTGGAGCTCGCTGCGTGGACAGACGCGGACCGATCTCCTGGCGCGCATTTCCCCCGAGGCCAAATCGATCCTGGAGTTCGGCTGCGGAGAGGCACCCCTCGGCGCCGCACTCAAGGCCAGGCAGAAGTGCCGCGTCGTCGGAATCGAGATCGACCCGCGGGCCGCGGCCGTGGCGCGCAAGCGGATCGACGACGTCTACTGCGGCGACGCCCGCGAGATCGTGTCGATCATTCAGGAGAAGTTCGACTGGATCATCGGCGGCGATATCGTCGAGCACCTCGACGAGCCATGGTCCTTCCTCGCCGACCTTCGCGGCGTCTGCGCTTCCGGCGGCCATCTGCTGCTCAGCATCCCCAACGTCGCAAACGCGGCCGTGGTCAGTGATCTGATCCGCGGGCGCTTCGACTACGTCTACATGGGCCTCACGTGTGTCGGCCATCTCCGCTTCTTCACGAAACGGACGATCGAGGAGATGTTGTCGATCGCCGGTTGGACCGTCGTCGAGATCGTCCCTCAGGAGACCGTCGTGACCCGTGGACGGGAGGAGTTGCTCGCGGCCCTGACCGCGGCGCGGATGCCGTTCTCGAAGGACGACCTCATCCCGGCCGGCTATTACGTCGTCGCGCGCAACGACTCCTGATCTGCGTATGCCAGCCCCGTTTCGCATCGCCTACCTGATGGAAGACACCGCGCTATCGGGCGGAACGCGGGTGCAGCTGGCACAGGCGGACGCCCTGATTGCGCGGGGCCACGAAGTGCGCATCGTGACGAAGGGTCTGCCGTTGACGTGGCGCTCGTCACGCGCGGAGTGGGTCTACGTCGACGACTTCAACAGCTACGATGCCCGCCACGACGATTTCATCGTGGCCACGTTCTGGACGACGCTCGCCTCCGCCTGGA
Organism: Thermoanaerobaculia bacterium; assembly: GCA_038244715.1. Classification (GTDB taxonomy): domain Bacteria; phylum Acidobacteriota; class Thermoanaerobaculia; order Gp7-AA8; family Gp7-AA8; genus JADGNZ01. The sequence goes on along the minus strand of JBBRTE010000019.1, from coordinate 75,504 downwards.
AGATCGCCCCGGAAAAGGCGCTGCACCTCTGCCAGGGGTACGAAGGCGCGTTCACCGCGTACCAAGCGATCCGAGGCGAGATCGACGCCGCGTACCGGCTGGCGATTCCGAAGCTCGTGGTGGCCAGATCGCTCATCGAGATCTGCCGCCAGTTCACGGACGACGTCACCTACATCGGCCAGATCATCGATGACGAGTTTTTCAGGACGCGCACCCCGCCGGAGAACGAGCCGCTGCGGGTGTTGCTCTGCGGGGAATCGCAGGTCGATCTCAAGGGCATCTCCGAAGGCTACGGTGCGGCGGCCCACGCACGGTGGTTTCATCAGCAGTTCGACCTCGTGCGGGCCTCGCCATGGGCGCCATCGCGCGAGGAGCCGCTCGATTCGGTGCGGGAGTTTCACGTCGCTCTCACCAACCGCGAGATGACGCGCCTCATGCATTCGTGCGACGTACTCATCGCACCGAATCATCGGGAGGAAGGCTTCGGGCTGCCGGCTGCGGAAGCGATGGCGTCCGGAATCCCGGTGGTCATGACGTCGATCCCGTCGTACCGGTCGTTCGATGACGTTCACGACTATGCGCTCTTCGCGCCGCAGGAGAATGCGGTGGAGCTTGGCGAATGTCTGATCGCGATGCTGAGCGATGAATCGCTACGCCAGCGCATTCGCGCGCGGGGGCGGGCAGTGGCCGAGCAGTGGCACGCCGAGAAAGTCGCAGAGAGGATCGAACACTTCCTTACAATGCGACGGAAATGACAGCGGCAGACCTCGTCGGTACGTCACTGGCCCACTACCAAATCGTGGAGCTGATCGGCGAAGGGGGCATGGGCGCTGTGTACCGTGCCCGCGACACACATTTGGACCGCGACGTGGCCATCAAGGTTTTGCCGCTCGCGCTGGTCTCTGATCCTGACCGCGTGCGCCGCTTCGAGGCGGAGTCGCGAACCGCGTCATCCCTTAACCACCCCCATCTGGTGGCGATTTACGACGTCGGCCCCAACTACATCGCCATGGAACTGGTCGACGGCCAGCCTCTTCGCGTGATGATCGATCGTGAGCGGGTTCCCCTCAAGAAAGCGCTGACATACCTCACGCAGGTCGCGGAGGCGGTTTCGGCGGCTCACCGCGCCGGCATCATCCACCGCGACCTGAAACCGGAGAACATCGTCATCAGCCGTGACGGCTACGCAAAGGTTCTCGACTTCGGATTGGCGAAGCTGCAAGAGCCGGTCGCGTCGGTGGAATCAGCAGCCACCGCAGTGAAGCTCACCGAGCCCGGCATGATCCTCGGCACGACCGCGTACATGTCGCCCGAGCAGGCCCAGGGGCTTCCCGTCGATGAGCGAAGCGACATCTTTTCGTTCGGTTGCATCCTCTACGAATGCATCACGCACCGGAGACCGTTCGGTGGCGTATCGAAGGTCGACACACTCCATCAGATCATTCACACGGCGCCCAAGCCGCTTGCCGACGCAGCACCGAATGTCCCGTCGCATCTGCAGTGGATCGTGCGCAAGTGCCTGGCAAAGGACCCCAACGACCGCTATCAGACGATGAAGGATGTGGCCATCGATCTGCGGGAACTCGGATCCGAGATCGATTTTGGCGTGAGCTCCCCACTCCCTCCCGTGGGGCAAAGGAGGCTCTTGTCGTGGATCGCCGCCGCAGCGCTGGCGGTGCTGGTGGTAGCCGCAGCGACATTCCTGTGGCGCCCACACCCAGCCCAGCCCGGGGCGAAATCGGTCGACATCCGCCGATTGACAACGGTCGGAAAGGTCATCGAAGCCGCAATCTCCCCTGACGGAAAGTACGTGTCTTACGTGATCATCGACGAGGGCGGGCAGAGCCTGTGGTTGCGCCAGGTCTCGGGGAACCAGGCCGTCCAGATTCGCGCGCCGGAGCCGGTTCTCTATTGGGGTCATAGTTTCTCCCCCGACGGCGACTCCATTTACTACGGCCTCAGGGCCTCGGAAACGCAGCGTCATGGCGCGCTCTACAAGATCGCGACGCTGGGCGGGACGTCCACGAAGATTACCGAAGGTATCGACGGCACCGTGGCCTTCTCTCCAGACGGCTCGCAGATCACCTGGGTGCGCGAAAACTTCCCTTCGAATGCGGAGTCAGCCCTCATGGTTGCCAACGCGGACGGCAGCGCGGAGAGAGTCGTGCTGCGCCTTCATGAGCCGGACTTTCTTACCGGGATCTTCTTCTCATCTGCCTCCTGGTCACCCGACGGCCAGTGGATCATCGCGCCGTATCGACATACGGGAACCGAGGCAAGGGCCGGAATCGCGGCGGTCCACCCGGACGGAAGCGGCCGGCGCGACATCTTGAAATCCCACTGGGGCCGCGTCGGCCATCTGGCATGGCTGCCCGATTCCAAACGGTTCCTCGGGGTCGCTGAGATCGAGCGCAGCGCGTTACGCAGCGCGCAGATCTGGTCGTTTTCGTTCGAGTCGGGGGAGGCCCGGCGCGTCACCCAGGATCTCCTCGACTACCGCATCGCCAGCATCGCGCGCGACGGAGCATCCCTGGTCACCGTTTCCGCCGAAGCGCTGACCAGCGTCTGGCGCGTACCGCTACCGTCCGGGGAGCCTGTGCAGATCACGCGCGGCAAGTACGACGGCAACTCCGGAGTGGTGGCCATGCCCGACGGTCGCGTCATTTTTTCTTCGATCGATACCGGCCAGCAGGATCTCTTTGTTTCGAATGCTGACGGAACGGAGCGCCATCAACTTCTGTCGACGAACGCGGCCCGTTACAATCCTTCGATCTCGCCGGATGGTTCTCTCCTCGCGTTTCTGAAACCGATGAGCGCGAGCCAAAGCAGCGTGCGCACGGAACAGTCCGACATGCAGTTGAACGTCGCGGCCATCGCCGGTGGTCCCCCACGCACTCTCGCGAAATCGCATTCAGACCCGGCCGGTTTCAGCCGCGACGGACGCTCTCTCATCTATGTCGGAGGTTCCGACGGGGAGCCGCGCCTGGCGCGGATCTCTGTCGACGGAGGCCCCAGTTCCCTCCTGACGGACTACTGGGCCGTGCAACCCGTCGTCTCCCCTGATGGCGCGTGGATCGCGTGCTTCTGCCAGGAACGCTCAGCAGATGTCACCCAGGTCTGCGTTCTTCCGGTCACGGGTGGTCCCCCCGTACACCGTTTTCCTGGCACCCTCTCCATCACAGCGTCGGTTGCCTGGAGCGCCAGTGGGAAGAGCTTGTTCACCACGAGCTTCGGGCGCGCGAACATCTATGAACAGCCTCTCGACGGTTCACCACCACGCCAGGTCACGAATTTCCGGGATCAGCTCGCGGCCATCGTGGCGCCGAGCCGTGATGGCAAGACCATCTTCCTTTCGCGGTTCGACGTCGTCCGCGATGCGGTGCTGATCACAGGCTTCGAGTGAGGCGTCGTTTTCGCATTGCCCGGCAAGTGGCGATCGCGCGCAACCTGCTTGTGAAAAGTTTCTCAAATTCGTAAGATTCGCTCCCTGCCCGAGAGCAACACGTCCGAGCTACCTATGCCGAATCAACCGTATGACAGTGCCGGTTCGATCATCCAACGCAAGCGCGGAGGCCCGCCCGGCGAGGGCGCCGAAAAGGGACTCATCACACTGCCGGGTGAGTCGGAGCGGGAGATCGAAGACCTCGCCGGCGGAACCTACCTGACCACGACCGTCGACACGATGGTGAACTGGGCGCGGGGAAACTCCCTCTGGCCCCTCCCGTTCGGCACCGCCTGCTGCGCGATCGAGTTCATGTCGATGGTCTCGTCGCACTACGACATCGCCCGTTTCGGCGCCGAGGTCGTACGGTTCTCGCCGCGACAGGCCGACTTGATGATCGTGGCCGGCACCATCGTCGACAAGATGTCCCCGGTCCTCAAGAAGATCTATGAACAGATGCCCGAACCGCGCTACGTGATCGCCATGGGCGCCTGCGCGACGTCTGGCGGCTTTTATCGCGCGTATCACGTCGTACAGGGCATCGACGAGATCATCCCCGTCGACATGTGGGTTCCCGGCTGTCCGCCCACTCCGGACGGTCTCATGTACTCGATCCTGAAACTGAAGGAAAAGATCGAGCGTGGAGAGCTGCGGCGATGAGCACGCTCACGAAATTCTCGGCGATCCCCTACACGGGCCCCGCGCCGACGAATCGCAATCCGTACGTTCCCGTCGATGCAGCGGCCATGGATGCCCGCGCGGCCGCGATCGCTGCCCTTCTGCAGCATCCCGGCATGACGATCGAGACCGGACAGGACATGGCTTCGTTTTTCGTCAACCGAGAGCACATCGTCGACGTGCTCCGCACGCTGAAAGAGAGCACCGACCTCGCCTTCACGATGCCGCTCGACCTGTTCGCGGTCGACTACCCCAAGCGCGCCGCAGGCCGCTTCGATGTCGTCTATCAGCTGTACTCACTGAAGAACAACGAGCGGATCCGGCTCAAGGTTCGTGTGGCGGAAGGCGAGCCGATTTCGACCGGCACGCCGGTTTTCAAGGGCTTGAACTGGTACGAGCGCGAAGTGTTCGACATGTTCGGCATCACGTTCGACGGTCACCCGAACCTGCGCCGCATCCTCACGCACGAAGCGTTTCAGGGCCACGCCCTTCGCAAGGACTACGACCCCGCGCAGCGCTGGATGCTGACCGAGAAGGACGTCGCGAAAATCATCCCCAAGGTCGCAGAGCGCTTCGAGAACGTTGACACGGACTATGAGCGCGTCACCCTGAACCTTGGCCCTTCCCACCCAGCCACCCACGGGACGTTGCGCATCGTCGTCACGCTCGACGGCGAGACGATCATCGGAGCGGATCAGGAGATCGGCTACCTGCATCGCTGCTTCGAGAAGATGTCTGAGACGCACACGTACCAGCAGGTCATTCCCTACACCGACCGTCTCAACTACTGCTCGGCGATCATCAACAACGTCGGCTATTGCATGACCGTCGAGAAGCTCCTCGGCATCGAAGTTCCGGCGCGTGCGCAGCACGTACGGCTGATGCTCTCCGAGTTCATGCGCATCGCCGACCACCTCGTCTGCATCGGCACGAACCTCGTCGACATGGGTGCGCTGACGAACTTCTGGTACCTCTTCCAGCCGCGCGAGGAAATCTACGGGCTGATCGAAGCGTGCTGCGGCGCGCGGCTGCTGCCGTCGTACACGCGCATCGGCGGACTGGCGGTCGACGTCCCGCCCGATTTCCTGGCGAAAGCCCAGCGCCTCGTCGACATGATGCCGAAGTTCATCAACGATGTGGAGAAGCTGGTCGACCGCAACAAGATCTTCCTCGACCGCGTCGTCGGCGTTGCGCCGATCAGCGCGGAAGAGGCCATCAACTACGGCTTCACCGGCCCCTGCCTGCGCGCCTGCGGCGTCCCCTATGACGTCCGGAAGGCCGCCCCCTACCTCGGCTACGAGACCTACGATTTCGATGTTCCCATCGCCGAAGGCGGCGATACGTACGCACGATTCCTGGTGCGGATGGAAGAGATGCGCCAGTCGCTGCGCATCCTGCAGCAGGCTATCGACCGCAGCCTCCCCGAAGGTCCCGTCATCGTCGACAACCCCTACGTTGCACTTCCGCCGAAGGCCAAGGTCTACAACGAGATGGAGTCGCTCATCTACCACTTCAAGCTGATCATGCACGGCATTCAGCCGCCGGTCGGCGAGACGTACTTTCAGGTCGAAGGCGGCAATGGGGAGCTCGGCTTCTACGTCGTCTCTGACGGCACGAAGAACCCGTACCGCGTCCGCTGCCGGCCGCCCTGTTTCCAGATCTACTCCGCGTTTCCAGACATGATCACCGGACAGACGATCGCTGACGCCGTCGCGGCCCTCGGATCGCTCAACATCATCGCCGGCGAGCTGGACCACTAACGATGAACGTCACACGAGTCAGACCCGGAGTCGTCAAAGTCGAGCGCACGCCGCTCACGGTCCTGGACCGTCTCTACCTGCCGCAGGTGATCGCAGGGATGATGGTCACCATCGGACACCTCGTCCACAATCTCTTCAACCTCAGGAAGCTGCCGATCATCTCGTATCCCGAGGTCAAGCGGGTGTACTCCGAACGGTTCCGCGGACGGCACATCCTCACCACGCGTGAAGACGGCACGACCCGTTGCGTGGCCTGCTTCATGTGCTCAACGGCATGTCCCGCGGAGTGCATCACGATCCAGGCGGGCGAAGATGAGCGGACCCGCGAGAAGTTCCCGGTGCGTTACGACATCGACCTGCTGCGCTGCATCTTCTGCGGCTACTGCGTCGACGCGTGCCCCGAGGATGCGATCTACATGACGCGTGACTACGAGATGGCGATCGACACGCGGGCCCGTTCCGTCGTCGGTCTGCGCGACCTCGTCGTGCCTCCCAACTTCCCGGTCGGTCCGATGGGATGGCGGCCGTATTACGGCGCGATGGACAAGCGCGGAACGGCGGGTGGCACGGGCATCGGCCAGCAGCTGCGCAGCGCACCCTTCGCAGACGAGGCGCCGCCGAATCCTGACGTGTTCCGCGGCGGAGACACGCAGTAACCTCCGTGATGAAACCGCTCGAGACGACGGTCGAGGAAGTCCTCCGTAAGGCCATTCAGTCCGAAGTCGAAACGCGCGTCTACTACCAGAAAATCGCCGAACGGGCGGCGAATCCAGCGGTTCGCAAGCGCATGTTGCAACTCGCGGACGGAGAGCTCGTGCATCGCGCGAAGATGGAGCGCAGGTATCGCGATGAGATCGGGCAGGCTCCACCGGAACCTCTCCCTGTCACCATCGATCTCCCGTCCGACCTCGTGAACCTCGACCTCAGTCACGCCATCAAGCACGCGCTGGAGCGGGAGCGGGAGTCCGAAAGCTACTACCGCTTCATGGCCGAGCGCGTCCCTGACACCCGGCTCGGCGCGCTCTTCATGGAGCTGGCCGAGATCGAGTGGAAGCACAAAACGGATTTGCAGGGGGAGTACGACGCGGCCGCATCTCCGGACAGCTTCCTGAACGATCTATAGAGTGTTGTTCCTCGTAACGTAGGAGCGTGTCCCTATCGGCAGCCAGCATCGCGTGTCACCGACGACGCCCGTCGTTTTCTGCTATACCACCAGGATGCCCCGCAGGTTCGTCCCGCTCTCGCTGCTCGTCGCTCTCGCGCTTCTCGCGCCGCTCCCATCGTTCGCCCTCGGCCACGATTTGACCACGCCGCGGATTGCCATGCCCTACACCAGCGGAGGACAGCAAGTGGCGTGTACGACGGGAAAGGGATTCCTCCTTGGGTGGGGGTCGGCATCGCGCCCCTCCGGCACGACCGCGGACGCCGCCGGCGTGCCGCGTCTGCCGGCATCAGCAATGTACCCTTCCAGCAAGCAGTTGTTCCCGAACGGTGATGGTTGTCTGGCACTTTCGCAAACCGGCATCGCCGAGCTGGACTCGGATGGCACGGTCCGGCGCAACGTAGTCCTGGGGTACTACGAGCAACTGTATTTCGCAACAGCCGCGTTCGACGGTACAAACTTGTACCTCCTCAGGGGTGTCGTCGGTGAGGGATGGACTGGCCGCCTCGTCGATCGAAACGGGCATGTGCTCACCACGACGAAGCTGCCAATTGACGAAAATGACCCGGGCGCGCTCGCCATCACTGCCTCTGCGGGCGGCGGTTTCACGGTATTCGTCGCGAAAGGGACCGCGGGTATTTACACGATACGGATCGGCGCAGACGGCCAGATTACCGGCACGCTAACGATCGGCTTCGGCAACGGGCTGGGCGGATATCACGTCGCGATTGCCACAAACGCGGTTGGCCGGACTGTCGCTGCCTGGACGACATCAGGAGCGGGATCAGCTTACGTGCATACGGTTGCGCTGAACGGCGGATCGGCCGGTCCTGACGTGATCCTGCCCGCCGGCATCGAGCGCACGTCAAGGATGACGCTGCTGCCATCCGGCGACGGTTTCATCCTGCTCCGAAACGCTTACAAGGACACACCCGACCAACACCGCCTGCTGGCGTTGCGTCTGGACGCGAACGGAGCGCCTCGCGATGCCAGTCCGACCCTTCTGGCAAACGGCGAGTACGTCGCCGCCGCCGCGACGTCGCGAGCTCTCGTTGTCCTTTCTTTCCGGGGCCAGGACCTGACCGAAATCTCCGCGCCGATCACGGACAGCGGGATCGTCCCCGCGGCCACGTACGACGTCGTTGCAACGGCGGTATGGCAGTTCAACCAGGCGGTCGCGAGCGACGGCGTCGACTTTTTCGCCTCATGGACCGAAGTGACGTCGACGACGATGTCGGTCATGGCCGGGCGCGTGACACGCTCCGGCGTGCCCCTCGACGGCTCCGGCCGCGTCGTCGCAGAGTCTGCTGCCCCGATCACCTACTGGTACGCGCCGTCCGTGGCATTCGGAGCGGGCGTCTATCTGGTCGTTTTTGAATCAGCCCAATACCGCGTGATGGGCCAGCGATTCGCTCGCGACGGTACCCCGATCGATCCGGCTCCGTTCTTGATATCGGCAAACGCGCTCCACCCGTCGGTGGCGTTCGGCGGCGGACGCTTTCTGGTGGTGTGGGGGGTCTTCGGCCAGTCCTTCCTGGCCGGCGCCATGGTCGGCAGCGACGGCTCGGTAGATACGGCGCAGCAGCTGACACCCGCCCCGCCGCTGGCCTTCGGGGAAGAACTTCAAGGAGTTCCCAGGATCGCCTGGAACGGCCGGCATTTCATCATCATTTGTTCCAATGGGCGCATGCTTCGCGCCTCTCCACGCGGCACTCCGATTGATGCGCACACGATCGGGTTGCCCATCGCGGGCTGGGATGCAGAGATCGCCTGCAGCGATCAGGAATGCGTCGTCAGCTTCCTGGGCTACGACGTCCTCAAGACCACGGTCGTGCACGATGATGCAGCACTGCGTGTCGATACGCCGAAGACCGTCACCGATTGCTACTACGCGTCCTACGCCGCGATCGCGTTCGACGGCACTTCCTACGTGCTGGCGTGGCGTTCCGGCGACTCCCTCGTCGGCGTGGCACGCATCTCACGCGGCGGCGAGCCGTACGCATTCGCGACTACCGGAGTGGTCAACGCGTTCCCGCAGGATTCTCCCGCCACCTTTTGGAATTACCCGGCATCTCCGCCGGCTGTCACCGCAAATTCGGCCGGCGATACGGCCATCGTCACGACCGACTTCAGCACGGTCTGGATGATCGACCGCGCGCGGTTCTATCTCGCATCGGAGTTTTCCGCGCGGCGGCGGGCCGCGTGGTGAACGATGGCCGTTAACCGATGATGCGCGCTTCCCCTTACATTCTCACGACGATCTTCCCGTCGTCGCTCTTCGCCGCAGGACACTTGACGACGCCGCGAAGGCGTGCAGCGCCATGAGTATTCTGCGTGTCGTCGTCGCCGCCTTCCTCGTTCCGCTGACGCTCGCACCATCCGCCAAGGCCGCAATCTCGGCCGCGCTCGAGCGCGAACGCGAATCCGAAAGCTACTTCCGCTTCATGGCCGAGCGCGTCCCCGACACGAAACTCGGCTGTTCATGGAGCTGGCCGAGGTCGAGTGGACGCACAAGACCGATCTGCAGTCAGAGTACGACGCAGCGGCGGCGCCGGACAGCTTCCTGAACGATCTGTAGCTGTCATTCAGCGTAGGATCGCTGCATGTCCCGTTACGCCCTTTTCCTTTTTCTCCTTCTTCTCCCTTTCGCGCTCTTCGCCGCGAGCCACGATCTGAAGGCGTTGCAGCCGGGTTTGACCCAGGGCCTGCCGGTCATGACGGGGAACGGTTCCGCCTTCACGGCAGCGTGGTACGAGCGAGGACTATACGGATTCATCGTTGCCTCCTCAGTTGTAAACGCGTATGGGAATCCGATCGAGAACAAGATCATCGCGGTCGATTCGAACAGAGGGTCATCGATCGCCATCGCCCACAGTCCATCCGAAGCACTCGTCGCGTGGGTCACGTGGACCGAGTTTGACAGCGATGTATTCGCGGAACGGCTGTCTCCATCCGGAATGCCAATGGGCCCGATCCACGTCGCCTTTGCCAAAGGCCACATTTCGAATGTGGCGGTGTCGTGGAACGGCAGCCGCTATTTCGTAGTTTGGTCGAACGGGGCGCAGCTCCTCGGCGCCTTCGTCGCACCCGACGGCTCATCGACGACGCCTGGACCGCTTTTCAACGAACCTGTTCTCAACGGACAGCCTCCGGCGGAGTCTGTAATCGAACCGGACGTCGCCTGGGATGGCCAGCACTTTGTCGTGGTGTTTGGCGAACTGCCGATCTTCAACTGCGGCGGTGTCGAGCCCTGCCCCGTACCGGACACGGACCAGTTTCGAGTCATGCGCGTCTCCGCGGATGGCGTTCCGCTCGAGATCTCGCCACTCGTAATCCCTGGCTGGCATCGGCATGTGCACGTGGCTTCGAGCGGTGCGGAGTCATTGCTCGCGCTGGATGCCGACGGGGTTTCGGCGATCATCGCCCACACCGAGAGCGGCCTGACGCTGGGCCCGGAGACTCCGATCTTCCGGTGGTTTTCGGACGCATCGAGCGCCGTGGTGTGGGACGGTGCGATGTATACCGTCGGCTGGAGATATGTGGGCGACGATCGAGGTCCGAGTTGGCTGGGCGCGGCGCGGGTGTCTCGATCGGGTCTGCCTTCCGATTACCGCTTTACGGCGACCAGCGGCCCGAGCCCCAACGACCGCATCGCGAACAGGTACGCCGCTTCATGGGGACGACCCTCCATGGCCGTGACCGACGCCGGTACTACGGCATTGACGATTTTGGAATGGGCGGGACCGTCGTCGTTCCGGGCTCGCCTGTATCTCGCGTCCGAGCTCGCGCCGATGCCGGCACCGCCCCCTGCGCCGAGCGACGTGGTCAGTTCCTTCGGGGGCAGTACCGCTCGCATCGACTGGCAGAGTGATGATGCGGCCACTGGATTCGCAATCGACGCATGGTTTGCGCCATACAAGACCTGGTGGGTCTACAGAACCCTTTCCGGCGATGCGCGCACGGTCACCGTCTATCCATCCGCCGGCGTCTCGACCTCCATCGGCACTCTCTTTCGCGTGCGCGCATTCGGGCCGGGAGGCGTATCCGAGGGAACGATCACCAGCATCGGCAGTCAGCGCCGCCGCGCGGCGCGGCCTTGAAGACGATGGTTCGCATTCCGGCGGCTGGTGCCTCAGACACTTTCCGAACGACCTGTAAATAATTGCCCCGCGGCTGAGGATTTTATGCTATAGCAGCATTGTGCCCCGCGTCGCCTTCGCCCTCCTCCTGACGCTGGTCGTACCGACCTTCTCGGCCGGCGCCGCGGGGCATGATGTCTCCACCCTTCGATACGCATCCTCCGGGCAATGGCTCAGCCCGAGTGCGGTCGCGGTCAACGGGAGCCACTTTCTAACGGTATGGTCGATGGGCGGCTATGCGTTTGGCGCACTCACCGATCGGACCAGCGGAACTTCCGCCCCACCGTTTGTCCTGCCCGGCGTCACGGGATTGGAAGAGCCGCTGGTCATTCCATGGGGCAGCGGCTTCCTCAGCGTTTGGAAGACCTGGGACTACTTTCAGATCGTCACACTCAATGAGCGCGGCGTCATCGAGCGCGTGGCGCGGGTCAGCGTGGCGTGGCGTTACCAGTCGTGGAAGATGGCGTCGAATGGCCGGCAGTTGCTCGTCGTCGATGAGGAAAGTGTTCTTGGCAACACATGTTACGCGTCGCTTTATGAACCGGACGGAAAGCTTCTGGCCCGAACGACCTTGCCGGTCACTGGCGTCACCAACTTTGCCGTTGCGCGCGATGGCGACAGCTACGCAGTCGTTACGGGCGGATATACCGGCGTACATTTCTTCCGCATCAACGACGCCGGAACCATCATCGCCGACAAAGAGTTGCAAAGTGCGCCGCCACGGTCTTCTTCCAGTCCCCATGTGGCGGTGGCGCACGTCGCGGGGGGCGCGGTGGTGGCGTGGACTGCTACTGACTCAGCGGGCGCTCATGCCACAACGGTGAGCAGCAGCAATGACGTTACCGCCCTGCAGCCGCTTCCGATCGAGCATACGTACGCTGCCATTCGTGCCGTTTCGACGGCGTCCGGCTGCCTGGTCTTCTGGAGTGACGCGGGCCACGTCTCCCTTGTTCGAACGAGCGCCACGGGTCAGATCGTCAATGCGGAAGCGATTCAGGTTGCGACTGGAGATCTGCAGGATGCGACCGCAGCGGGCGATCAATTTGCGGCCATCACAACACCGGCCGCCACCTCGTCGCCCGTCTCCATCGTCATGGGAACCGTACTTCCGCAAGGGGTGCAGACGTCCGTGCGATCCGTTCTGACATCGACTGCGGCGCGTCAGGAACAGCCGGTGATCGCATCCGACGGCGTCGACTACGTCTCGGCCTGGCTGGAACACGACGGTTCAGATGTGATCGCGAAGATCGGGCGCGTGACACGTATCGGCGTTCCGCTCGATGGGCCGGGCGTCGCGCTGCCGGTCCCGACGAAGAAGGTCTCGAACGTATCGATCGCGCGAGGCCCCGCCGGCGATGCGCTCGTGGTCGTGTCGGCACTCGAGGGAACGTGGGCGTTTCGCTGGTCGAAAACCGTGGGGCTGCTGGACACCTCGCCAATCATCCTGGACCGCGGGGCGCGTACCACGGAACCGCAGTTGCGTGGAACGGAGTGCGCTATCTCGTCGTCAGGGCGCGTTTCTACGACCTGGGTCGCCTCGCCGGCTGGTTCGTCGACAGCGATGGGGCGGCCGGCGCGAAGTTCGACATTCCGATGTCTATCGAAGATCGCGAGTCGGTCGGTGCACTCGATCCGGCAATCGCCTGGGATGGGCGGCAGTTTCTGATCTCGATTCCGACGGGGTACAACGGCCCGTGCCCCACTCTTTGCCCTCCCCCGGCAGCGTACGAGATCCGTCTGGTGCGTCTTTCTGCCGCCGGCGCCTTGCTCGATAAGACTCCTTATCGCGTGCTCAACGCCATCTCTGCGCGCGTCGCGACGAGCGGTAGCGAGTTTCTATTACTCCTCGGCGACTACGAGAGTTTCCGGGCCGTCGTCGTTCACACGGCGGCGAACGGTCTGTCCGTCAGCGCGCCGGTAATGACCGTTGTCGATGGCCGAGCCTTCGACGTGACGTGGGATGGCGCCTACTACGACGTTCCGTGGCCGGGCGTCGGCGGATGGCTTCACCTCTGGCGGTTCGACCGAAGCGGCAAGCTCGCGCAGAAACTCTTCACGACCGTCTCAAACTCGTATTCGCCGTCGGTCGCCGCGAATGACGCCGGCGAAGTCGCGACCGACATCGCGGAGGAGGCAGCACCGGCGGGCGTCTCCCGCGTCCGAATCTACTTCGGCTCGGAATTCGAGTCCGTGCAGCCGGTCTTCACCGCCCCGACAAACGCGGTCAGCCACCTGTCCGGCTCCTACGCGACGGTGACGTGGGAAGGCAACGCACCCGGCTTCCTCGTCGAGAATTTGTCGCTGCCATCCTTTGCTGGTGGCATGCAACGCCTGCCAGGCGACGTGCATGAGGCAAGTGTCTATTCGAAGGTGGGCGATGTGATCCGCATTCGTGCGTGCGGGCCAGACGACTGCACGCCGGACGGCGCGATCACGACGATTCACAGCGATCCGCGGACGCGGACGGTGCGGCGATGACGATTCCTCCAGTGGCCTGGGAACGATCGGTGGATTCGCACCAACGTATCGCCTGTCACCCTTCTCTATGGATGTCATCACCTCCGGCCGTGGTCCGGGGCCTGATGATGCTTCCAAAGACGGCGATCGTATGCCCAGCCTGACGAAGCTTTCCGACGGCTCGAACACCGCGAAAACGTCCAGCCTCAACTATCTGATGCGGCGAATCATCTTCTGCCTTCTCCTCGTTCTGTTTCCGCTGTCGCTCGTCGCCGCGGGCCATGACGTTTCTGCCGTCCGCTACGCACCGGCAAACCTCGGCATCGGCCCGACGAGGATTGTGGCAAACGGCGGCCGCCTGCTGACCGTATGGACCATGAGGGATGAGTACCCGAAACCCAATCTTGCCTACGGCTCAATGACCGGAACGCCGCATGGGACATCGTCGGTGCCGTTCCTTCTGCCCGGCCTGACCGGCTCGCCCGCGCCGCCGTCGCCGTGGGGCGCAGGATTCATCAGCCTCTGGTGGAACAGAGACTCTTTCGACATCGTCACCCTCCTCGCAAATGGGGCCGTCGCGCGTTCGGCCCGCGTCGCACAGGTATCGGGACCGCCGCGGTTTGCAACGAATGGCCGCCAGCTGCTCGTCGCGGATGTCCGGTCGACCTCGAGCAGCGGCCCCGCCTACGTGGCGCTCTACGATCCCGACGGAACCCGTCTCGCGCAAACGCAGTTGCCCGCCCCTTCCGTGGAGTACGTTGACGTCGCGCGCGCCGGCAACAGCTATGTCGTCGTCACGGCCGGGCCCGCAGGCGAGGTGCATTTCTATCGTTTCGATGACGCCGGAACGCTCATCGCGGATCGGGAACTGCAGGCCAAGCCTCCTCCGTACGCGGGGCGCACGCCGCTCATCGCAGTAGCGGCAGACGGCACACAGAGCGTCGTAGCGTGGACGACGACCGAGACGTCGGGCGCCTATGTCACATCAGTCAGCAGCAACAATGAAGTGGGCGCGCTGCAACCACTTCCGCTGAAGAATGCCTACCCGAAGATCTGCGTCGTTCCCACCGCGTCGGGCTATCTCATCCTCTGGAGCGAGAACCGTGCGGTCTCCGGGGTACGGACCAACGCGGCGGGCCGGCTCCTCGATGGAACGGCGATCCCCATCGCCGCCGGGTACCTTCAGGAGGCCACTGCGGCGGGGGATCAATTTGCGCTCATCACCTCACCGTCCGACGGCAGCGCAGTTCCGCTCTCCAGGGTCACTGGAACGGTAACGGCGGACGGAGTGACCGCTTCAGTATCACCGCTCGACACGTCCGCGGCCGCGCGCCAGGAGCAGATCGTCATTGCGTCCGATGGCGTCGACTATGTAGCGGCCTGGATCGAACACAGCGGTCCCGACCTGATCGCGATGGTCGGACGGGTGACACGCTCCGGCGTACCTCTCGACGGACCAGGCATCGCACTGCCTGTACCGTCGAAGAGGATCAGGAACATCGCGATCACGCGCGGAGCCGCCGGCGATGCGCTCGTGGTGGTGTCGGCCGACGAGGGAACGTGGGCGTTTCGCTGGTCGAAGACCGTGGGGCTGCTGGACACCTCGCCGATCATCCTGGACCGCGACGGTCCGGACCACTACAACCCTGCAGTGGCGTGGAACGGAGTGCGCTATCTCGTCGTGACGGCGCGTTTTTACAACTTGGTTCGCCTCGCCGGCTGGTTCGTCGACAGCGATGGGGCGGCCGGCGCGAAGTTCGACATTCCGATGACTATCGAAGGTCGCGAGCCGGTCGGTGCACTCAACCCCGCAATCGCCTGGGATGGGCGGCAGTTTCTGATCTCGATTCCGACGGGGTACAACGGCCCGTGCCCCACTCTTTGCCCTCCCCCGGCAGCGTACGAGATCCGTCTGGTGCGTCTTTCTGCCGCCGGCGCCGTCCTCGATAAGAGTCCTTATCGCGTGCTCAACGCCATGTCCGCGCGCCTCGCGACGAGCGGTCGGGAGTTTCTATTGATCAGCAGCGACGACTACAGCCACAGCTTCTCGACCGCCATCGTCCACGGCGAGGCTGGCCTTTCCGTCAGCGCGCCGGTCATGACCGTTCAGGACGCTGGAGCGTCGGACGTGACCTGGGACGGTGCCGCCTACGACGTCGCCTGGACGGGCGTCGGCGGTTTTCTCCGGCTCTGGCGTCTCGATCGCAATGGCCATGTCCAGCAGAAACTCTTTGTCAGCGGCCCCGATGGCACGCCGTCGGTGGTCGCCAACGACGCCGGCGAGGTCGCGGTCGGGATCTCGGAAAGCGCACCCCCCTCAAACCTCTCCCGGGCACGAATCTATTTTGGATCAGAGCTCGAGCCGGTGCCGGCGGTCCTTCCCACTCCGACGAACGCGACCGGTCACCTGACCACAAACAACCAGGCGGTGCTGCACTGGGACGGAGACGCACCGGGTTACCTCGTCGAGCGGCTGCGTCAACCGAACGTCTGGTCCGAGCTTCAACACCTTCCCGCCAACGTCCACGAGGCGACGGTGTTTGCGAACCCCGGCTACACATTCAGGATCCGGGCGTACGGACCGGACGGCAGCTCGCCAGACGGTGCGATCGTCACGGTCCATAGCGAGCCGCGGACCCGGGCGGTGGGGCGATGACGACGCGCCAGCAGACCCGCAATCATCGGAGGAATCAGTGACGTTCAATTTTCGGGCGGCCGCACGCCTGCTCGCTCTTGCCGTTCTCCTACCATTGCCCCTGTTTGCCCTCGGCCGGGATCTCGCCACGCCGCGCATGGGGACACCCAACTACAACGCACAGGCGTCCGCTGTATCGACGACGGGGCAGGGATTTCTCCTCAGGTGGGGGTCTTCGTCCACGCACTCGTACGCGACGACCGCCGACTCCAACGGTGTACCGCGCGTTCCGGCAACTTCGACGACGGCCCCGCAGAACGGAACGTTGTTCGCGAACGGCAATGGCTATCTCGCTGTATCCGAAAACGGTATCGCCGAGCTCGACGCAGCTGGGGCGGTTCTACGCAACACCCTCTTCGAGCATGCCCCACTGTTTTTCGCGCGCGCGGCATTCGACGGGACAAACTTCTTCCTTATCTCCGCGATCCCAGGCGGCGTTTCGGGCCGCCTCGTCGACCGCAGCGGACACGTGGTAACCACGATCACGCTTCCAATCCCCGACCCTGCGTATTCCAATTCCGCGATTGACGTCACCGCCTCGGCCGACGGGTTCACCATCATCGTCGGCGGATCCGATGAGGGCATCTACGCGCTTCAGATCAGCGCGGCCGGCAAGCTAACGAGCAAGTTCGACGTGTTCACGCCCGGCAACGGGAAGCGATACCTGGTCTCGATCGCGACGAATGCAGGCCAGACGGTTGCCGCATGGACGACGTTCGGCGGGACGACCTTCGTGCATACCATTGCGCTCCGCGGCGGATCGGTCGTTCTCGACTCGATCATGCCTGCCGGCATCGAGTTCTCGCAGAGGATTGCGCTCCTGCCGTCGGGCGAGGGTTTCATCCTGCTCCGAAACGCATTTGCCGCCAGCCCGTTTCAGAACCGCCTGCTGGCCTACCGTCTCGACGCGACGGGTGCGTCGCGCGACGCCAGCTCCACGTTGCTTCTCAACGGATCCTTCGGTGCCGCTGCGGCGACGGCGAACACTCTCGTCCTGATTTCGTTCCCGGACGGAGTGCCGAACCAGGTCGAAACGACGTATGTCCTCTCCGACAGCGGAATCGTTCCCGCGGCTACCTACGATGTCATCTCGACCGCGGTCCGCCAGATTGCGCCCGCTGTCGCGAGCGATGGGGTGGATTTCTTCGGCGCCTGGCTGGAAACGACGACGACCACGATGAGGATCGCGGCCGGCCGCATTACGCGCTCCGGTGTGCCGCTCGACGGCTCGGGAGTCGTCGTCGCAGAAACGCCGTCGTCCTTTTCCAGCCGCCCACTGGCCACGCCCGCAGTGGCATTCGGTTCCGGTGTGTATCTGGTCGTCTATGCGTTGACGGGGGCGCCCCCCTCCACCGAGCGCAACGTGATGGGCCGGAGGTTCGCCCGCGACGGCACACCGCTCGATGCCGCTCCGTTCGTGATCAGCCGGAACGGGACGGCGCCGTCCGTCGCATTCGGAGGCGGCCGGTTTCTCGTGGCGTGGCTACTGACATCGGAGTCTTCGGTGGGCGGCGCTACCGTGGGCACCGACGGCGCGGTAGGCAACGAGCAGTTGCTGTCGCCAGCCGGTGCACTGCTGGCGATCGATGAGCTTGGATCTGCGAACCGTCCCATGATCGGCTGGAACGGGCGTCACTTCATCGTCGCCTACGATCTGCACGTAAAGGCCTTTAACCAGGACCGGGTGCGGGTGCTCCGGACCTCTCCGCTCGGCATCCCCCTAGACGCGCACACAACTGAGTTCCTCAGCAGCGGCAGCATCTATGCGGCGATCGCCTGCAGCGATCAGGAATGCCTCGTGAGCTTCATGGGGCCGGAGGTGATTGAGGCTGCGGTGCTGCACGACGATGCGGTGCTGCACGCCGACCCGCCGAAGTCCTTCGCCAACAGCCACTATGCGTCGTACGCAGCGGTCGCGTTCGACGGCGCCTCCTACATCGTCGCCTGGCGTACCGGCGACTCGCTCCTCGGCGTCGCGCATTTCTCACGCAGCGGCGAGCCCTACGCGATTGCGATCACCGGAACCGCTAAAGCGTTCCCGACGACACCTCCCGACCTCGCGCCGAACCTCCCCGTATCGCCGCCCGTGGTCGCCTCGAATTCGGCCGGTGACACCGCTATCGTGACGACCGAGTTCAACATGGCCTGGATGATCGACCGTGCGAAGTTCTACCTTGCGTCGGAGTTCCAGCCGCGTCGCCGCGCCACACACTGAGTATGTCCCGGGTCGCTCTCTCGCTTTTCCTCAGTCTCGTTCCGCTCTCGCTGTTCGCCGCGGGCCACGACGTTTCGGCGGTCCGATCCATTCCAGTCGAGTCCTTTGACGCCTCGCTCTCCATCGACGCCTCCATCGCCTATAACGGCAACCACTTTCTGACCGCCTGGCCGATGGCCTGGAACATCTACACATCGCGCACCGATCCCACCGATGGCGCATCGTCGGCCGCGTACCCCGCGGTTCCACTCTCCCTCTCCAGCGTGGAGCAGTTGACTCCGGCAGGGAGTGGCTTTGTGGCGCTTTGCCGCAAGTTGGAGGAATCGCCGGCGCTCTGCACGTTCGATTCCGAGGGCGTGCTGGAACATCGCGTTCAACTCAGGACAGGCCGGTCCTACAGACCGCGCATGGCCTTCAACGGGACGAACCTGCTCGTCGTCGATCTCGGGATTTCCGCCTCGATGTACGACCTCACCGGCCGATTGGTGCGTCGCGTGACACTGCCCGTGGAGGTGAGCGACTCGTATGCCGTCACGACCGCGGGCACCGACTTCATCGTCGTCACCGCGGGAAAGACCGGCATCAACGAATTCCGTCTGTCCGCAGACGGAACGATCAAGGGAACGATTCCGGTCCAGCTTCCGGTCGTACCGGAGCTCCATGATTCAAACCTCTATTTCTACCGGATCGCGGTGGCGGCGAAGGAAGGCCGCATCGGGATGGTGTGGGACCAACTCCAGCCGGCGACCACGGCGTCGGCGGTCATTCAACCCGACGGCAGCGTCACGCGTTCCAAGCTCCCCGAAGGCGACCTGCCTCCTGCAGGCTCTGCCATCACGCTCTTGCCCACCGACAGCGGCTTCTTCGCCGCGTGGAATGCCTCCTCCGCCGACAGGACCGGATTGTTTGCGCTCCGGCTCGACGACAGCGGCGCGCCGCGCGAATCGCGGCCCGTGGACCTGGGCAACGCGCTGTTCAGCTCTGCCGCGTCGACCGGAAAAACGATTGCCCTGACGCGGTACCTCCCCTCCTTCCGACCCACCTCCACGCTGCTCGTGGATGTCGATGCTGACGGCATCCGGCCACGGACACCGAAACCCCTCCCCACGTTGCCGATTCGCCAACGGTTCGCTACCGTGGCCGGAAACGGTGCGGGCTTCACGGCCGCGTGGGTGGACTGGGTATCGGACTCACAGAACGCCGTGTCCGGCCGTGTCACGGCGCAGGGCGAGGCGCTCGACGGGCCCGGAATCATCCTCGGTCAGAAGGCGACAGCGCCTGCAATCGCGCACGGATCGTCTGGACAACTGATGGTCTGGCGCGCGGACGGGAAGCTCGTCGCCGCACGGATCACGCCGTTCGGCACCACGCTCGACGCGCCGCCGATCACGATCGCGCCGCTCTCGTTTCCGGGTTCCGCGACCTACAGCGTGACGTGGAACGGGATCCGGTTTTATGTGGTGTGGGGAGACGGACCCAAACTCTTCGGCGCCTTCGTCAGACCCGACGGCATTGCCGAGCCGCCCCGGCCGCTACCGGTTCAGTTCCCGCCGCGGACCGGAGGGGCCGATCCCGATGTGGCGTGGGATGGGCGGCAGTTCATCGTGGTCTATGGCGAGGACTTCCTGGCCGACGCTTGCTACGAGAACTGTTTCTACTATCCCGAGAAGGAACGCGTCCTGCGCGTCTCCGCGGATGGCATCGGGCTCGATCTGAACCCCCTTGTGATTCCGGGCCGTCACCACCGCGCACATATCGCGTCGAGCGGAACCGAGTCACTCATCGCGCTCGACGGCGACACGGATACGACGGCGGTTGTCGTTCTCGACGACGGCGCCCACTTCCACGTCAGTCCGGAAATCCCGCTCTTCCACTGGTTTCTGAATGGCGACTTCGCCAGCGATGTCGTGTGGACCGGCTCGGAGTATGTCGTCGCCTGGCGATACAGCGTCCTGATGGAGCGAGCCGGCTGGATCGGCGCGAGCGCCATCAGCAAGTCGGGTGTTCCCTCAGGATCGCTCGTCACACCTACGGCGGGCCCCGTCGAGGGAGCTTCCCAGTCGGTGCCCTCCGTCGCCGCGAATGATGCGGGCGAAACCGCTATCGTGATCTCGGAGATGGCGCCACCAAACTATGTCACGCGTGCACGCCTCTACCGGGTGTCGGAGCTGGTGCCCAAGCCTGCCCCTCCTCCGCCGCCGCGAAACGTCACGACGATCCAAGCTGGAATCGCGACCGTCATCACCTGGCAGAGCGATGGGCAGGATGGATTCCTTTTCGAGGAATCCGCAGATTCCGGCCGCAACTGGTCTCCCGCCATCAGCACGGTTGGGCAAAGCGTGACGCGAGTGCGCGAATCCTACTACCGGTTCCGCGTCCGGGCCATCGGTGCAGGGGGTCTCTCGGAACCGGTGCTGGCTACTCCGGGGCGTGTGGAACGCCGCCGCGCGCAGCGGCATTGAGGAGGTTCTCGCCAATGATGCGTTTCCCGCGCTCGCGGATCCCCCTGCTCTTCGCGTCTCCCCCACTGCTGCAGGGCCCGACCCCGCCCCCTCCCTGCAGGCGTTTACTATTATTTTGATGACTCATCGCTACAATCGGAGCGTGCGCGCGTTTTGCCTCCTCCTGCTCCTGCCGGCCTCTCTTTTGGCAGCCGGTCATGACCTGTCCACCCCAATCCGCTACGCATCGAGCGATTTGAGCAGTGGCGTGCCCACCATCGCCGCCAACGGCACGCACTTCCTCACCCTCTGGACGATGGGGCCAGACCTTTACGGCTCCCTCGCTGACGCGGGCAGCGTGACGATACCGCCGGCGTTCACCCTCCGCGCGTTCGTCAATGCCAGCGCTGTACGGGCGACGGCGGCAGCAGGTAGTGGCTACCTCGCGGTCTGGAATCAGAACGACGTTCCCTACCTCAACACACTGACCGCAGCGGGCGCGCTCGACCGGAGCGTGAACCTTGACGCCGGGAAGCTGACGGACCCGAGGATCGCGTTCAACGGCAGGAGGATTCTGGTGGTTGACCGGACCGGCAACTTCGTCCGGCCAGCCACGATCGTGGCCTCGCTTTATGACCTCACGGGACGCGTCATCTCGCGCTACACGCTGCCTGTCTTCGGCGGCGACTCGTACGACGTGACCAATGCCGGCGGACAGTTTGTGGTGGTAACGGCCGGCAGTTCCGGTGCGCACGAATGGGTCATCGCGGACGACGGGACGCTGGTGCAGACGCGGCAGATCGAGCCGCCGCCCGTCAATCAGAACCTCATTTTCTACAGCGCTTCCGTGGCTTGGAAGGATGGCCATATCGCGGTCGTCTGGATGCAGTTTCAGACGGAGGTGCTCTCCCTGGCCGTGATTCAGCCCGACGGAACCGTCGTGCGCAGTACGCTGCCTACCGGAGGAGTGCCGCCGAACATCGGGATGGCGGTCGTGCCCGTCGACAGCGGTTTCGTCGTGGCCTGGAACGTCGGCGGTACCGCCGTGTCCGCACTGCGTGTCGATCTCGCGGGTGCTCTTCTCGATGCGAACCCGGTTCACGTCGGCAATGCCGGACTCTTGTCCGCCGTCTCGTCGGAAAACACGATCGGCTTCTCACTTGCGACGTACCAACCGTTTTCTCCGGCGACGCTTCTGGTCAAGGTCGATGCGAGAGGGTTCACTCCCGGCGCGGCCGGTCCGGCGGCGGTCGTGCCTGTTCGTCAGTTGCTGCCCGTCGTCACCGGCAACGTCGGCGGGTTCACCGCGGCGTGGATCGAGCGGTCGTTACGAGAGAGCGCGGTTGCCGTCGCACGTACAGCGCATGACGGAGAACCGCTGGATGGCGCCGCTCTAATGCCTGCGGGAGCGACGGCATCGTCGGCGGCGATTGCGCATGGAAATGCGGAGTCCCTCATCGTCTGGAGTGCCTACCCCAGCATCGTGGCGACACGCGTGACGCCCTTTGGCGCGAACCTGGATCCCTCGCCGATTCTCATCGCGCCGAACCAGTACAGCGACCAGCTCTCCGTTGCCTGGAACGGCAGCCGCTACTTCGTGATCTGGTCGACCGGCGAACAGCTTCTCGGCGCATTCGTCGCTTCCGACGGTTCCGTCACGTTGCCCAAGCCGCTCGGCATCTCGACGGTTCGAGGCAACTACATGTCCGGCCCCGACGTGGCATGGGATGGTCATCAATTCATCGTCGTCTTCGGAGAAGTGTCGCAGTCGGGGGTTACGTGCGGCCCCTGCCCGGAGCCGATCCCCGAGTACATCCGCGTGCTGCGCGTCTCCCCGAATGGCGACGCGCTCGATGTCATTCCGCAGCGTATCCCCGGGCATCACATTCGAGCACATGTGGCATCGAGCGGTGCGGAGTCGCTGATCGCGCTCGATAGTTACGACAGCGAGGTATCGACGGTCACCGTTCACGATGACGACGGCGTGCTGCACGTCGATTCTGCCATTCCTCTTTTCAGCTGGCCGATCTCAACCGTCTCGAGCGACGTGACCTGGGCGGGATCGAACTACATCGTCAGTTGGGAGTACCTGGACACGTTGAGCGAGCCGCACGGCGGCTGGCTCGCGGCCGCACGCCTGACACGGTCCGGTTCACGCGTTGAATCGCTGGTTACGCCGGTTGGTTCGCCGGAGTCGATCAGCTACTCTCACGCATGGGGGCCCTCAATCGCCGCGAACGATGCCGGCGAGACGGCTCTCGTCATTGCGGAAACGCGACCGCAATCGTCGCTCACGCGGGCACGTCTCTATCTGGTCACGGAGCTGGGCCCGATGCCGGCGGCACCACCGGCACCACACAACGCAGTCAGCCTCTTCGGCGGCAAAACTGCGCGCATCGAATGGCAGGCCGATGATGTTCCGGGCTTCCTGATCGAGTGGTCGTACGACTTCGGCAACACCTGGAGGACGTACACGGTCGTGTCAGGAACCACGCGCAGCATCACCCTGCTGGCATCGATCGGCAACCTCTTTCGGATCCGCGCGTTCGGGCCGGGCGGGTTGTCGGACGGGCCGGTTACCAGCATCGGCAGCACGCAGCGGCGCCGGGCGGAGCGGCACTAAAAACGACAGGCGAATGAAAGCGACACGCTTCCATCCGCCTGTTTGCTCTCTCTCATACAACACGCTTCCGGAGGAGGTCGCGCCCTGTATGTCCCAGTAGAGAGAGTCTACGGACGCGACATCAGCCATTCGTCGTCCAGGCGTGAAAAAGAAAGAAGAGCCAGCCGCGAATGGGGCCGGGCGTGAAACGTCTGTCAACGAGGCGTCATTCGTTCGTCAACTCGAGCGTCGGCGGCAGGCCGGGTCCGAGCCAGACACGAACGGACGGCCTGGCGGAGACGGCTCGGCATCACAGGCTTCGCCAGGGTCTCGTGAACCGCTGGAAAAAGAGACCGGATTTCGAGTACGTCGAGGCCGGTGACGACGATGACGCAGCCCAGCGCGTGAGGAAGGTCGCCGCGCAGCGCCTCCATGACCTCGATTCCGCTCATCTTCGGGAGCGCGATGTCGAGCAGCACGACGTCATAGTCGTGGCTGCGGATCCGCACCAGCGCGCTCTCCCCGTCGCTTACCGTATCGACGTCGCAGTCGAGCGCCTCCAGCAGTTGCGCAAGCAGATCGCGCGTGGCCAGATCATCCTCAACCACCAGCGCTCGGGAACGGGCCATGGTCACGGAGCGAGCAAGATTCCGGCCATAAATATGGCTGCAACGTCGATGGCATGCGCCACATTCTGCCCCTCGGTGACGCCCGATTTCGCTCGCGGTTTGAGCGAATGATCGCCGTCTGTGATCCATTCGACGCGGATCGACGGCGAGAGTTCGTACCCGGCAATATCCTCGCGGGTCCCGAACGGGTCCCGTTCCCCCTGCAGCACGAGCATGGACGTGCGCAGGGCGGCCAGGTGAGCCGTACGCACTTTTGCGGGCTGTCCGGGTGGGTGAAACGGATAGCCGAAACAGACCACGCCGCGGACCTGCAACTCGTCCGCGACCAGGGTAGCCATCCGGCCACCCATCGATTTGCCGCCGATGAAGAGCCGGCCGCCGCCGCCCAGTTGACCGGCGACGTCGCGCCAGGAGGACAGCAGCACCGCCTCGCGATCAGGCGCTCCTCGCTTCCCCCCGGTCCGGCGCGCGGCCATATACGGAAACTCGAAGCGCACCACACGGATGCCGCGCTCTCCCAGCCCCTGCGCCACCCGGGTCATGAAAGGCGTATCCATCGCCCCACCCGCCCCATGCGCGAAGACATAGGTCTGCGCGGCGTCCTCCGGCCCATCCGTCAGGAACATCACCCGAAGCTTACAATCCCCCGATGCGTTCTCGTGTGATTGTTTTTGCTCTTCTCGTGGCCGTCTCGGCGTCTGCCAGGACGATTGCGCCCTCGACCATCCCTCATCCGATGGCGATGTATCTCAGCAGTCTCTCGAATGAAGGGAAGGAGCGGGTCACGTTCCGCGCGACCGCCTTCGGTACACGCTTTTTCCTCGAGGAGCCCGCCGGGGTCTCGGTCTATGTCTACGAGGAGACGGTCGGATATCGCAGGGAGCGGTTCCTCAAGGGCTATACGCTGGCCCGCGCACTGAAAAAGTACAAATAGCGGCGGGCCTACGGCCGGAGTCCGCGGTCGCTGCGGCAGAGCGACTCGACCCGTCCATCCTCACGCACGACGAGGGTGTCTTCGATCCGCACGCCGAGCTCGCGATCCGGGAAATAGAGTCCCGGCTCGATGGTGACGATATCGCCGGCCTCGATCCGGTCGAGGTTGTTCGCCGAGAGACCGAAGAACGGCTTCTCGTGAACGTCGAGCCCGACACCGTGGCCGAGCGAGTGGACGTAGCCCTCGAGCGTCGCCGGATTCGAGCGCGTCGTGGCATAGCCGCGCTGCTCGAAGAAATCACAGACGAGTGCCTGATACGACGAGGCCAGCGTACCGGCACACATCTCGCGGCGCGCCAGCTCGAAGGCTTCGAGCACATCCGCATGCAGTCGTTCCAGGTCCGACGGGATCGGGCCGACGCAGAACGTGCGGGTCAGGTCGAAGAAGTACCCGTTTTCGCGATCCGCCGGAAAGATGTCGAGCACGATCGGCAGTGAGGGACGAACGAGCGCATCCGCGTCGCCCCGCGAGTGGGGAATGCCGGCGTCGCGGCCCTGAGAAAGGATAGTGTCGTGATCCTCGAGCATGCCGAGGCGCGTGATCTCACTCGTGACGAGCCGTTTCAGGTCACCGAGAAACAGCGGACGGCCATGATGGACGAGATGATCGCCATCGATCGTCGCGTTGCGAAGCACATCGCGAACGCGGTCGACCACCTGCTCCGTGCGCTCGCCGACGGAACGGATCGCCTCGATCTCCCAAGGCTCTTTTCGTTTGCGCGCGAGCTGGACGAGGTCGTCGCCCCCGCGCCACACCCGCCATCCGCGCACCTCGAGTCCTTCGGCGATGCCGAGGTAGAGGGGAAACGGAAGATGGCCGACGATGGCGACGGAGGACGACGCACCCAGATCGCGAAGGACGGCATCGAAGAACTCGGAGTAGGCAGCGACGGCATCCGGCGCCGTCTTGAAGATGCGCTCGTAGCCGAAATCATGAATGAGGCGAGTGGCCAGTCCGGTGGCCGCCGCTTCGTCGCGTTCCATCGGATAGGAGATGAGGATCGGATCGTGGCCGGAGAGTTTCACCGCGTATCCGCGCGTCACCTTCGCGCCTCGTGTGAGCCACCGAAAGGAAGGATGCAACGCCTCGTGCATCGGAACGAGGACCGCGTCGAGGTCGCGCTCACGCAGGAGCCGGTCGAGGTCAGAGAGCATGGCGGGAGTGTAGCTGCGCGTTCGAGGGAATGGCCCCTTTCCACCCACGAAAAAGCCGGCGTTGCCGCCGGCCCTCTGAAACCGCGATTCGGAACCGGTTACAGGTTCTTGTCGATGAACTTCTGCAGCATCGGCTTCGGCATCGCCCCGACGGCGCGGTCGACGAGCTGTCCGTTCTTGAAAATCATGAGGGTGGGAATCGACGTCACGCCGAACTTCTGAGGGACCAGCTGATTCTCGTCGACATTCATCTTCGTGATGACTGCCTTCCCCTCGTACGACGGCGCAAGCTCTTCCACGATCGGTCCGATGATGCGGCAGGGCCCGCACCACGGCGCCCAGAAGTCAACGAACACGGGCTGGGTTCCGCTGACGAGCTGCTCGAAATCCTGATCCGTAATCTCTCGTACTGCCTGTGAGGTGGCCATTTCTAACGATCTCCTAAACGGATGTTGAAAGCCCGTGGTTCCACCCCTTATTCCAATTCGGAATTCGGTCTGGCTGCTCGACTGGTTCGAATCGCCGTCTCCGGAATTTGACTGCGGCTCGAAGAATTCTGTATTAGCCTGATCACGATGCGTTTCCTCCGGTTTGCAATCCTTCTGCTTCTGGCGACAGTCATCGTCGCCGAGCCGACGGTCCACACGCATCCATTCGCTCTGGGCAGGAGCGACGCGGGCATTGCCGGCACCACTGCCTGCGCCCTGTGCGCGGTCGCTGCGCAGCAGATCACGGTGGCGCGGACGAACATCACCGCACCCGCCCTGATCGTCGCTGTTGTCGTCGCTGTCTCGCCGCTGCAGCAGTCACTCTGCGAATCGCGTCCGCTCGCTTCGAGAGCTCCTCCTTCCGCGTAGCGCCGTCTCTCTTTTTTTTCGAAGACGACCTTCCGAGGAGTGTATGACGCCACATCGTGGTGGAACCCCGCTGTTGAGTCCGGCCTGCTTTATGGTCGCGCTTTCGATGTTTTTTGTCGCCGCGAGTCTGGCGCAGACGCTCGAGCCGTTGCGACTCTCCCGCGAGGAGGCCACCGCTGAGGCCCTGGTGCGCAACCCGGCGCTGGCGGTCGCACGTGCGCAGGTGGAAGAGGCCCGCGCGAATGTGGTGACCGCGGCCGCATTTGCCGATCCCACATTCGCCACCGACGTAGCAGGTCAGAGCCGCGTCTTCAATCCGGCCTCGCGCATGGGCAGCGACCAGTCATTCGGAATGACCCTTCCCTTCCCGGGCAAGCGCGCGTTGCGGCGCGACGTTGCCACCGCCGACTTACGCGTTGCCGAATTCACTCTCGAGCAGTTGCGGCAGCAGGTAGCCTCGCAGGCTGCCCAGTCGTACGACGCCATTCTCGTGGCGCTGCGACACCGCGACGATTTGCAGCAGAGCAAAGAACTGGCGGCGGACTTCGTGAAAAAGACGCAGGCACGATTCCTCGGTGGCACCGTGGCTCGAGTTGACGTCGTGAAAGCCGAAACCGATCTGGCGCAGGCCGAGAATGATCTCTTCTCCAGCGACCGCGCCATCGCCACAGCGCGCGCATCGCTCAACCGCGTTCTGGGCAGAGCCGGTGGCGCTCCGCTGGAGACCACGACCCCCTTGGAAGTGCCCGCTTCCATCAGCGCGATCGAGTCCATGGAGACGCTCGCCGAATCTTCGCGACCGGAGATCGCAGCGCTTCTGGCACGGCAGCAAGGCGCGAAGACGGCGACGAAACTGGCCAGGGAGTTCTGGCTGCCCGACGTCAATCTCAGTGTCGCGCGCAACGCGTCAGCGGGAATACCGACCACCTTCACCTCCGGCGTTGCCATCGGGATTCCTCTCTTCTTCGGGCAGCACCAGCGGGGCGAGGTGGCCGCGGCCATTCATCACGAAGAGGAGCTTGCGGCGAGCCTTGCCGACATCCGCGGGCAAGTCGGTCTCGACGTTCAAACCGCGTACGCGAACGCCTCGACATCGCTACGTCAAGCGGTCTTTATCCGCGATCATCTTCTTCCCCAGGCGCGCGAAGTCTTTCGCGTCGCCTCGGTCAGTTATGGCCTGGGCGGTTCCTCAGCACTCGACCTCCTGGACGCCAAACGAACGCTGCTGGCCGCTGAGAGCCAGTATGTCGATGCCCTCGGTGCAGCCAACGACGCGCTGGCCGCGCTCGAGCTCGCCGTCGGCGCTCCTCTCCCAAAGCCACCCGCTGGAGAACCACAACCATGAAAACCCTCAGACGCTGTGCGGCCTTGCTGCTGCTCCTGACCACCGCCGGTTGCGAAAAAACTGGTGGCGAGAGGACCGAAACGACCGTCACCCCTCCGACCACGACGCGAAACGTGCGCACCGCAACCGTGACGCTTCAGTCGTTCAAAAAAACAATCGTCACGACCGGCACCGTGGCGTTCAACCAGAACAGATCGACTCAGGTGCTGTCACCGATCTCCGGTCCGGTCGTGCGGATCACCGCGAACATCGGGAGCCGCGTCAGCCGAGGAGAAGCGCTCGCATTCGTCTCCTCGCCCGATTTCGCGGCGGCTGTCAGTGCTCTGCGGAAGGCCAAGGCGACCGCGACGAATGCTCGAAGGATCGCCACGCTTGACGAACAGCTGTTCAAGAATGATGCGATCGCACGCCGTGATCTGGAACAGGCCCAGACCGATGCGATCAACGCGGAATCGGATCGCGAGGCAGCGGCGCAGCAACTTCGCGCGCTCGGCGTTGACGACAGGGCGATTGCCGACCTCGAACAGAACCGGCCGGTCGGAAATCCTGGCGGCGTCATTCGCTCGCCCCTCGATGGGACCGTCGTCGAGAGGCTCGTTTCTCCCGGCCAACTGCTACAGGCGGCAACGACCCCAACATTCACCGTCGCTGATCTCTCGAGTGTCTGGGTCAATGCCAATGTCTTCGAGGCTGACCTTCCTTTCGTTCACGTCGGTGACGCAGCCGACGTTGTCATGGGATCGGGGCAGACGCTTCAAGGCCGCGTCTCGTACATCGCCGCGCTTGTCGATCCGAATACCCGCGCGGTTTCGGTACGGCTCGACGTGCCGAATCCAGGCGAAGTTCTGAAGCGCGATCTCTACGTACGCGTCCAACTGCACGCCCAGGTTTCCGCGACGGGCATCCTCGTCCCTGTATCGGCGGTCCTGCTCGACGACGAAAACCTTCCGTTCGTCTTTATCCGCAAGGCTGACGGAGCGTTCGAGCGCCGGCGCGTCGACCTCGGGTCGCGCGTCGGCGACCAGCAGGAACTTCGGTCGGGCGTCGCCGTCGGCGACTCCATCGTCGTCGAAGGGGGGCTGTTCCTCCAGAACGAGGAGCACTCATGAGCGACCGTCTGATTCCAGAGGTTCTCGATGACGGCGGGACTGGCGACGAGCAGCGTGAGCGGACGGCGACGTCGATCATCAACCGCATCGTTGCCGGCTCGCTCCGGCAGCGATTCCTCATCCTCTTCTTCGCCGTTCTTCTGATCTGCGGCGGGATCTACTCATTCCGCCGCCTTCCGGTGGACGCCTATCCCGACCTCGCTCCGCCCCAGGTCGAGATCGTGACGCAATGGGAAGGGCACGCCGCCGAAGAGGTCGAGCGTCTGATCACCGTCCCGATGGAAGTGGAGATGAACGGCATTCCGAACATGACGGTGATCCGCTCGATCTCGTTGTACGGCCTCTCCGACGTGCGGCTGACGTTCAAGACCGGAACAGACAGCTACTTCGCTCGCCAGCTGGCCTTCGAGCGTCTGCGGGATGTATCGCTGCCGAACGGTGTGAGCCCGAGCATCGCCCCTCTGTTTTCGCCGTCCGGATTGGTTTTCCGCTACGTGCTCGATAGCCCGGACCGATCCGCGATGGAGCTGAAAACGCTCGAGGACTGGGTCATCGAGCGACAGTACAAAGCGGTGCCCGGCGTTGCGGATGATTCCGGTCTCGGCGGTTCCACGATGCAATATCAGGTCTTGCTCGATCCGGCGAAGGTGGCCGCGGTCGGGTTGACGGTCCCGCTGATTGTGGACTCGCTGAGCGCGAACAACAGCAACGCCGGTGGAGGCTTCTACTCGCAGGGCGGTCAGTTCTATTACGTGCGCGGATTGGGCCGCCTGCAGACGCCGGAGGACATCGGCAACGTCGTGGCGGCCGTACGCGGCGGCACGCCGATTCTGATCAAGGATATCGGCAGAGTCGTCATCGGATCGGCACCCCGCCTCGGGCAATTCGGATTCAACGAACGCGACGAAGCGGTGGAAGGGGTGATCCTGCTCCGGAAAGGCGAGCAGGCTCAGGTAGTCCTGGATCGGCTCGAGAAAAAAACTGCCGAGCTGAATCGCTCTGTTCTCCCTCCCGACGTCAAGATCCGACCGTTTTACGATCGCCGCGATCTGATCGCGCTCACCACCCGCACCGTCGAAGACAACCTGCTTCGGGGAATGCTCCTGGTGATCGTCATCCTGATCTTTTTCCTGTACGACATCCGCACCGGGCTCATTGTCGCCATCACAATCCCGCTCTCGCTTCTCTTCGCGTTCATCTGTCTCGATCTCAAGAATGTCCCCGCAAACCTGCTGTCGATCGGCGCGATCGACTTCGGGATCCTTGTCGACGGCGCCGTGGTCATGGTGGAAAACATCTTCCGGCGACTGGCGCTGAATGGTGAGAGTAAGCAGCCGCAGAGCGTTTCCCGGGTGATCATCTCGGCGGCGGCCGAGGTGGATCGGCCGATTTTCTACGCCGTGGCGGTGATCGCGGCCGGTTTTCTGCCGATCTATGCCCTCAGCGGCCCCTCGGGCGAGCTGTTCAAGCCGATGGCGGATACGACCATTTTCGCGCTCGCCGGTTCGTTGCTGATCGCGCTCACGCTTCTGCCAGTGCTGTGCGCATGGATCCTGCGCCGGGGCGTACGCGAGCGGCGCAACGTCATCTTCGACAAGATTCGCGCGGTCTACACCGTCGGTCTCGATGCTTCGCTCAAGCATCCCTGGGCCACGACCATTGGATCGGTGATCATCTTTGCGGCGTCCCTGCTTCTCGTTCCGTCGATCGGCGCCGAGTTCATGCCCCATCTCGACGAGGGCTCTCTCTGGGTCCGCGCCACGATGCCGTCGACGATCTCCTTCGAAGCAGCATCGCAGATTGCGCCCCAGGTTCGCGCAGTGCTGCGGTCGTTTCCGCAAGTCACGGTCGTTACTTCCGAACTGGGCCGGCCCGATGACGGCACGGATCCCACGGGCTTCTTCAATTGCGAATTCTTCGTCGGATTGAAACCGTATGATCAGTGGACAGGAACGATCAGGACGAAAGAGGAGCTTAGCGACGCGATCGGCAAAAAGCTGAAGTCGTTCCCCGGCATCGTCTTCAACTACACGCAGCCGGCTGAAGACGCCGTGGACGAAGCAGAGACCGGCCTGAAAAGCTCGCTCGCTGTGAAGATCTTCGGACCCGACCTCGGCGTATTGGAACAGCGCGCCAACGCGATCAAGGCCGTGCTGCAGAAGGTGCGTGGCATTGGCGAGATCTCCGTCGTACGCGAGCTGGGACAACCGAGCCTCACCGTCATACCGGACCGGGAAAAGATCGCGCGTTACGGTCTCAACGTCGCCGATATCAACGGCCTTATCGAAGCCGCCGTCGGTGGTGCGGCCGCGACCCAGGTCGTACAGGGTGAGCGATCATTCGACCTCATCGTACGGTTGGAACCGCGGTTCCGCGAGACTCCCGAGGCGATCGGCAACATTCTGGTGGCCACGCCCGGCGGCCAGCAGATCCCACTCAAGGAACTGGCCGACATCCGCGAAGCGAGCGGCGCTTCATTCATCTACCGCGAGAACAATGAGCGCTACATCGGAGTCCAGTTCTCAATCAAGAATCGCGATCTGGCGGGCGCTGTCGAAGATGCGCAGCGCCAGGTGGCGCGGGCGGTGCGCGTTCCGACGGGCTATCGCGTCGTGTGGGGCGGTGAGTACGAAAACTACTCGGCTTCGCGCAAGCAGCTTCAGATCATCGTGCCGGTGACCATTCTGCTGATCTTCATGCTGCTTTTCATGCTCTATTCGAATTTCAAGTTCCCGATGATCACGGTCATCGCCGTGCTGCTCTCCGCGCCCGTCGGCGGTCTCCTCGCGCTGAAACTGACAGGGACGCCGTTCTCGGTTTCCTCCGGCATCGGATTCATCGCCTTGTGCGGTGTGTCCGTGCAGACGGCGGTCATCTTCATCTCGTACGCGAACGAACGTCGCCGCGATGGACTGGGAATCGCAGAGGCCAATCGAGAGGCGGCCATCCTCCGCCTGCGCCCGATCATGATGACAGCACTCGTCGCTGCGGTCGGCCTCCTGCCGGCGGCACTGTCGACCGGCATTGGCTCCGATACGCAGAAACCGTTTGCACTGGTAATCGTCGGCGGACTTTTCTCCCGTCTCCTGATCAGCATTTTTCTGATGCCGGCGCTCTACGCAATCGTGGCCCGGCCGAAGGACAAACTCGAGGTGTAGCCGGGCCATCCTCGTCTCGACACGGAGAAGCGATATGTCCGCTCCAGCAAGACTCCGTCGGCGCGACCATCGTCTGTACGTTCGAGATCGCACTCTCGCTGATGGCGATCGCTCGGGTCATCTTTAAGCCGAAACTGGCCTGAGCAGTTGCCGGGCCCAGGCGCAACAGGCCTGGGACCCGGCAGCCGCAACTGGCACGCTGCTCGCTCTTGTGTCCGGCAATGTCCGGCATACCTTCGTACGGGCGGGATCGACGATCGTTCCCGCGACCGCCACTCTGGCTCAATCTCCTGCTCCTGATCATCGCCGCCGCGACCTTCCTCTACGCGAAGAGTCAGCGCGATGTCATCGAGCACAAGACGGCAATCCTCTTCCAGCACAACCAGAACTCTCCCGCGGAGTTGAATCGCATGCGGGATGAGCTCTCGGAGATGGACCTCAGCCAGGCGCAGCTCTCTCACGAGATCGACGGCCGGATGCAGTATCTCCAGAGCCTGCAGAGCGAGCAGTTCTACATCTCCATCGACACACAGCGGAAGAAGATGCAGTTCCGCCTCGGACGCGCCGTCGTGCGCGAGGCCGACGTCCAGATCGGTGAGGCCAGGACGATCACCTCCCCTTCCGGCAAGACCTGGACATTCGTCCCGCTCAAGGGCGGGTTCAGCGTTACCGGCAAGGAAGAAGGCTATGCGTGGGAAGTTCCGGAATGGCTCTACGCCATGCGTGGTCAGGCCGCACCGGCGACGCGCGCCACCGTGCCCAACGGACTGGGCCGCTTCGTGATCTTCCTTCCGAACAGTTACGTCATCCAGTCGCCTCCGCCACCTGAGAGCCCTCTTCAGGGACCGAAGCCCGGGTCGATCATGATCTCCGAGGCCGATATGGCGGCGCTCTGGCCACGCATCACGAATCAGACGAGGGTCTACATCTTCTAATGAAACGCTGGATTGGATTTCTCGGCTCATGGGCACTCCTCGTACTGGCTCTCGGACTGGCGGGCTTCGCCATCGCGGGAGAGACCATCAACCTGCGCGACGGCCGGCGGCTCGACCGCGTCGCGGACATCGACAAGCTGATCAACGAACGCGCCGGCAGCAAGGCGGGCGAGCTGCGCCAGACAGCCACGCAGAAGAGCGCGGCGGTGAACGCCCTGCAGTCCAAGCTGCAGGACGTTGCCAAGCAGACCGACGATCAGCCCGACACTGGCCAGACCGTCCTCGTCTCGACCGCAGAGAACAAGCTCTACGTTCGCAGCCATGGTCAAACGGTGTTCGAAGCGATCTGCTCGACCGGAAAAGGGACCACGCTTGCAGTGGACGGACGAACCGTCGTCTTCGATACGCCCATCGGTAAACTACACATCATCTCCAAGGACGAGAACCCGCAGTGGGTTCCGCCCGACTGGCACTACGTCGAGGAAGCGCGCAAGAACGGGATGCGCGTCGTCCGTTTGAACCCCGGCCAGACGATCGACGCTCGCACCGGGCAGCCGACCGCGGGGAAGCATGACGAGGGCGTGTGGTCGTGGCTCGGCGGCAACAGCAACGCTACGTCGAACAACCCAGTCATGAAGGTTCGCGGGGATACCGTGGTCGTTGTCGAAAACGGCGTCGAGCGCGAGCTCGAGCCGGGAAAGACGATCGTGGCCGGAGACGCGATCATCGTCCCTCCCGTCACCACCAAACAGCGCCACTACGACAAGGTCCTCGGCAAGTTCCGCCTGGAGATGGGCAACGGTTACGGCATTCACGGCACCGACGAACCCGACAAGCTCGGCCAGGCGGTCTCCCATGGCTGCGTGCGCCTCGGTGACTCCGACATCGAGAAGCTGTATCACCTCGCCAACGTCGGGGACACCGTCATCATCTACTGACGACCCGCAAGGGCTCCCCGCCGCGCATACAATCCCTCCCATGCACCCCTGGCGCGAGCGGCTCGCTCGCTGGTTCACGCCGATGGCGCGACGGACGCCCATCTCGCCGAATGCGATTACGCTCATCGCGCTGGCGCTGAACATCATCGCCGGGGCATGCCTCATCCAGGGGAAGAGCCGGCCTCGTTTCTTTCTCGTGGCCATCGTGATCATCGCGATCAGCGGGCTCCTCGATGCGTTCGACGGCATCGTGGCCAGAGTGCAGGGAAAGACCACGCGCTACGGCGATTTTCTCGACCACTGCGCCGACCGCGCCAGTGACGCCTTGCTGGCCGCTTGCTGGCTCGTGAGCAACGCTGTCTGGCAGCCGCTGGCCATGGCCGGCATCATCATGACGATGCTGAACGGCTACATCGGAACGCAGATCGAAGCGACCTACGGCGTACGCAGCTACGAGTCGGTCGGACGCGGCGAGTTCGTCCTGGCCATGTTCGTGCTCCCGATCATCTCGTACATCCTCTACACCAACGGCTGGCAGACGATGCGCTGGGCTTCGCTGACGACGGCGGAATGGCTCGCCGCGATCCTGCTCCTCTTCGCGTTCTTCGGCGTCATCCAGCGCTTTCGCGTCGCGTCCCGCCTGGAACGTTCGTGACCGAGCGAACTCTGCTCACCGGTGAGCCGGTCATCCTCGCGCCGGCGCGCGAGCAGCGCCCGAATGTGTTCGACGGCGCTCCCTGCCCCTTCTGCCCCGGTGCAGAGGATTCGACGCCGCCAGAAGCGGCGCGCGATGGCGAACCGTGGCGGATCCGGATCTTTCCGAATCGCTATCCGCCGACGGATCACGCGGAAGTAATCGTGGAAACCGCCAGCCACGACGATGGGTTCGACGCGCTCGACCCCGGGCACGCGCAACGCGTCGTCGAGCTCTACGCCGAACGGTATGCGCGGCTCGCCGGCGAGGCCGCGTACGTCTGCATCTTCAAGAACCATGGCCGGCTGGCCGGCGCCTCGATTCCGCATAGTCATTCCCAGCTCGTCGGCACGCCGTTCGTTCCGCCGCGCGTCGCATTGGAGATGGAGACCTTCGCGCGCGCGCCACACTGCCCGCTTTGCACGGACACGGATTCCATTCCGATCGCCGAGACGGAACACTATCGCTGGATCGCACCCCGTGGCGCTCGCCTCGCCTGGCAGCAGTGGATCGTGCCAAAGGCGCACGAGAATGAGCTCGGTCCGACACGAGAGCTCGAGACCCTGATGCAGGCCTCCGTCCGCGGGATGCGAACGCTCAGCGACGCCTACAACTGGTCCTTCCAGAATTTCCCGAACGCCCCGCGCGGACATTGGTACCTCGAGCTCTTCCCGCGAACAGCGATGATCGCGGGCTTCGAGCTCGGTACCGGCGGCTACGTGAACACGATCGATGCGAGCGAGACCGCGGCCTTGTTCCGCGGCTGCCTGTCCTGATCCGAACCGCGCCGTCGTCACCGACGCGACGGACCGGAGTACGCCGCAGGGGCAGCGCGCCGCAGCCCGCCGAGGAGGGCGATCAGAACCATGCCGGCAACGAAACCACCGATATGGGCGAAATAGGCGACACCCCCGGCGCTCTGCAGATTTCCGTTCATCGAGACCGCACCGAAGAACAACTGCATGACGATCCAGAAGCCGAGAAGAAAAACGGCTGGAATCTCACGCACGATGATGAAGACGAAGATGGGAAGCAGCGTCGTCACGCGCTGCTTCGGAAAGAGCACGACGTACGCGCCGAGGACTCCGGCAATCGCTCCGGAGGCTCCGATCGAGGGGATTCGGGAAGCGGGATTCATCACCGCGTGCGCCAGCGTCGCCAGGATGCCGCACGCCAGATAGAAGAAGAGGTACTTGCCGTGCCCGAGCCGGTCCTCGACGTTGTCGCCGAAGACCCAGAGGTAGAGCATGTTCCCGCCGAGGTGCAACCAGCCGCCGTGGAGAAACATGGAGACGAAGATCGTCAGCACGTTCGGCAGAAGCGCCCCATGAAGGTTCCAGAGGCGAGCCGGCACGAACGCGACATCAGAGAGCGCCTGGTCGAGCTGCGGTCCCTGAGAGAACTCCCAGAAAAACATCAGCACATTCACGATGATGAGGATCGTGTTGATGACCGGGACGGTGCGCCGGGGATTGTGATCAGCGAGAGGGAGCACGGTGCGATTCTATCCGGTGCGTTTTGTCGGAAACGTGAAGCAGGGTTCCGGTAGTCTCGTGGTCACGTGGTCCGCGGTCACGCGGTCTCGTGGTCTCGTGCGGACACGGTCTGTACGTCACTGGCGTGTCCAGGTATGCGAATCGATTGGCGATTGGGCACCGGGACAACCCGGTTGCGAGCAACGTTCGACGCAGCTAGGTTGACGGGGGCGTGGCCGTGCGACCACGAAGGAAGAACCGCAGGCCGGCCAGGACGAAGAACACGCCTGCGCCGATGCGCCACCATCGGAGTGGTTCCATCAGAGCGCCGTCTACGGCGACCATTGCGCCGAAAATCATGATGCAGATGCCGATCACTCGTGCGTTGCGCATCGTCGATGCCTCCAGAGAATCTGCGGCCGACCCACCGGATTCCAAGCGTACCGGCTCGGACTCCGTTCGCACATTGTACCGTTGGCAACTCTGCCGGAGTGATTACTCACGGGGCGCCGCGCCAGAATCGCCACCAGCGCCGGGGGGCCTCCGAAGACTTCGGAGCCTCGCCTCCGGCCCGCCCCGTGACCTCATGAACGGAACCCTTTTCGTCCAGAAAGTAGGGGATCGACGGATCGAAGGGCGTCGTTTGAAGTCGCGTATCGAGACGTTGATACTTTGCCGCGAGCGAATCCGTGATTGCCTCTGCGCGAGCGTAACCGCCCATCGAAACCGTCGTCACTTGCACGGGCTTGAACTGTGCCTCGGTGAGGGCTGCGAGCAGCGCCGCCCGATTCGGCGCGAACGCGTTCGTGAAGTCTCCGTTCAGGGTGTCCCGCGGGTACGCCTGCCAAAGCGGCACCTCCGTTAGTGCGGGGTTGAGCGCGACGAGGGACGTGATGCTGCGGTCCGGTAGTTGGAAGTATTCGTCGATCATCATGGTCCCGACAAAGAGCTGACCGCCCTGCCTGGTGACGGAGCGAATGGCATCGAGCCCGCCCAGCGGATTCCGCAGGTGGTACAGCACACCCATGAAGAGAACCACGTCGAACAACCCGAACGATTCAGGATTGAGGTTGTACACATTCTCCATTCGATATTCAACTGCACTGCCAAGAATCTCTTTCGCGATCGCGA
Organism: Thermoanaerobaculia bacterium; assembly: GCA_038244715.1. Classification (GTDB taxonomy): domain Bacteria; phylum Acidobacteriota; class Thermoanaerobaculia; order Gp7-AA8; family Gp7-AA8; genus JADGNZ01. The sequence goes on along the minus strand of JBBRTE010000019.1, from coordinate 37,494 downwards.
ACCCCGTGTAGTGCTCCGGTACGAAATCGATCGCGACGACAGAAGCACCACGATCCTCCATCGTGAATGAGAAGAAGCCGTCCGAGCAGCCGATGTCGAGCGCTCGCATGCCGTCCATTCGACGCGGCAACCCGATCGCGTCGAGGATGGGCAGCTTCATGCGATTGGAATCGTCGCCGGGAGTCACGATGCCCGGAGCGACTTCGATCTCGTGCCACCAGCGACCGTGGGACCGTATCAGCCGCTCGATCTCAGCGCGATCCTTGATTGCCGCTCTTGCCATGGCCAGCCCGCTACGAACGAACCTTCACCCGCTCCGACGCATCGACGGCCGGTCGCCGCATCACACCCGCTCCTACTTCCCCGTGAAGTACCGGTCCAGGTGGTCGTAGGCCTGCCGAACGCCTTCGCTTTGTGCTTTCAGTTCACCGAACGCGTTGCGGAAGATGCCCCCGACCCGGGTCACGTTCCGTTCGCGCAGTGCATAGAGAACCTCGCGCAGTGCTTCGGCTTCGGCGGGGGCGAGATCGGTGCGGCTGATCTCGCGTTCCAGCAGGTTCTGGGCGACGCGGAGGTGCTCGCCGCCGTCGTCCCGGGTCTGCACCGGCGGGGCACTCGCTCCCGGTTGGGCGGGCGCGGTGATCCAGGCAGGTGCGGGACGCGCATCGACGGCAGCCGGCGAGGAGAGGTCGACCGAGCCCGGGAGCTCTTTCAACTGCGGGCTGAACTTCCCCATCATGAAGAAGAGCTCTTTCTCGTTGGAGAAATTGCCGACCAGGCGCGCGGTCTTGGCCATCTCCAGATGTTCGGACTCCTGGAGCATGATGAATGCCTTAGCGCGCTCCTCGAGTGAGATGCGCTTGGCGTGGACGCGCCAGGCCGTCAGCGTCCCCTGGATGAAGCAGGCCTGGCCCGCGCGAATGCTCACGGCCTCCACGGTGACGTTCTCCTCGATGCGGATCGAGCCGTTCGTCGACTCGATTTCAGAGTACGTACCGGAGTTCTGGATGACGAGGTTGCCCGGAGTCTTGATGGAAAGCTGCCCGGTGGCATTGACGCGGATTTCCGTTCCGCGCGGAATGATCATGGTCGGAAAATTCGCCTGATCGGCGGCGTTGCTGCTCATCACACACCCTCCTAACGCCCGAGAAACGCCGTGGGAAGCGGATCGAAGTTCCGATAGTCCTTGCTCGTCCGCGACTTCATCAACAGAGAGGCTTCATTGTTCCATTGGTAGTTGAGGATGTAAATGCGGGGATCGATGGGGATGTACGTCCCGGGCTGTTCGAGATCGCTGCGCACCTCGTAGTGAAGGTGGGAGTTCGTGCTCCAGCCCGTGGAGCCGACCGAGGCGATGACGTCGCCCTGATGGATCTTCTGCCCGGCGCTCACTTTGACCGTGTCGCAGTGACCGTAGATCGTGACGAAGCGATCGGCGTGATTGATGACGACGACATTTCCGAAGCGCCACCAGGCCACGCTGTCGCGCAGAGGATAGCGTCCGGAGAAACTGACGACGCCGTCGGCCGTGGCGTAGACCGGCGTACCGGTCGGCGCGGAGAGGTCGAGGCCTTTGTGGAAGTCGGAGGCGCGCGTGAACGGCGAGATGCGCATGCCGAAGGGCGAAGTCAGCACGAACTGGTCGGCCGGCAGCGGGAGGATCGACGGCGTGTGGCGCACGAGGTCGGAGTTCGCCTTCTCGTAGCGCGCCAGGAGGTCGAGCTGGTCCTGCAGACGGCGCATGGCGTTGCGCAGAGCAGTCTCACGGCGGTGCGCCTCGTCGATGTGGAGATCGTTCGGGTCCGCCTTTGCGGCATGCAGGGGAAACGAGAACCCGCCGACGCCGAGGTTGCGGTCGAGACCGTAGACGGTAACGAGCTTCTCGACCCGGATCCGCTGCTCTTCCAAGCTCCGCTCGAGCGACGTCATCTGCACGACGTTTTCCTGCAGACGGCCGCGCTGGATCTCGCGCTCGTCGCGCATCGACTTGAGGAAGTTGTCCTTGTAGACGCGGCGGATGACGGTCGGCGCCGCCGCCATGGATCCGAGGAGGCCGGCCAGGAGGAGCGAGAGCAGTACGAGACCGGCAACGACGCGGCGACGCCCCACGAAGACGTAGCGCACGCGGCGACGGATGTCGCTCGGAACGATCTGGATCTCGATCATGGCGCGTTCCCGCTGGACTACGCGGGGTCGTTCAATATAACACGGGGCGGGGGTTGGGTTGCCTGGTTGGTTGCCAGTTGCCTGGGTTGCCGATTTCCTCTTGCTTGCGTACCTCGTAGTTGACCAGTGGAGTCAGAGCCGTTTCTTTTCTAGTCGAGCAACCCTCGCGCCGCGCGAGCGGGGAGAGGGAGACACGCAGCGAAGCGGAGTGCGGGTGAGGGGCGTGGCCACTGCAGGAATCCCAGCTCCCTCATCCGCCTTCGGCACCTTCTCCCCCGCGCTGCGGGGGCGAAGGACCTCGCGATCTGCACAGCGGTGAATTCATCCATGATGGCTGTGAGAGCATGATTTGAATTTCTTGCGGAGCAACACAACCCAGCAACATGGCAACCCGGCAACCCGGCGACAACCCCACCACTCCCCACCCGGGAACCGCCAAACCGCGGATCGATTAGCATAGCCGCGTCCAATAACGCCGATCGAACGAGGTCACCCGAATGTCCAAGCGGATCATCTGCATCCTCGCGTTCCTGCTCTCCTCCGCACTGCTCCTCCATGCCCAGGCCCAGGGCCCGGCCAAAGAGACGGACGCGGAGGACAAAGAGTCGAAGTATGGAGAGAAGACCTTCGCCGGTCTTACGCTTCGCGAGATCGGGCCGGCCCTCACCTCCGGCCGCATCATCGACCTTGCCGTCGATCCGCGCGACGCGAGAGTCTGGTACATCGCCACGGCGGGCGGCGGAGTCTGGAAGACTACGAATGCCGGCACCAGTTTCGCGCCTCTCTTCGACGACCAGAAATCCTTCTCCATCGGCTGCGTGACCATCGATCCACACGACTCGCTCGTGGTCTGGGTGGGGTCGGGCGAGAACAACAGCCAGCGCTCGGTCTCGATAGGCGACGGCGTCTACAAGTCGGTCGACGGCGGCAAGAGCTGGAAAAACGCCGGCCTCGAGAAGTCCGAGCACATCTCGAAGATCGTCGTCGATCCGCGCGACTCGAACGTCGTCTACGTCGCCGCGCAAGGCCCGCTCTGGGCACCCGGCGGAGACCGCGGTCTCTACAAGACGACCGACGGCGGCAAGAGCTGGAAACCCGTTCTGACCATCAGCGAGAACACCGGCGTCACCGACATCCTCCTCGACCCTTCCAACCCCGACATTCTCTACGCGTCGGCATACCAGCGGCGCCGCCACGTCTTTACCCTCATCGACGGCGGCCCCGAGTCGTCCATCCACAAGTCGGCCGACGGCGGCAAGACGTGGACGAAGCTGAAGGATGGCCTGCCGAAAGAGGACATGGGCCGCATCGGCCTGGCCATGGCCTCGCACAATCCGAAAGTCATCTACGCCACGGTCGAGTCGACGCGCAAAGCCGGCGGATTCTTCGTTTCGAAGGATGGGGGATCGTCATTCAAGAAGGTCAATGACTTCAACGCTCAAGGGCAGTACTACGGTGAAATCTTCGTCGATCCAAATAATGACGATCGCATCTACGGAGTCGATGTCTGGGTTCGGGTCTCCGACGACGGCGGCAAGACCTGGCGCAAGCTCGACGAGAAGTGGAAGCACCCCGACAATCACGTGGTCTGGATCGATCCCGCCAGCAGCGATCATCTGCTCATCGGCTGCGACGGTGGCCTGTACGAATCGTTCGATCGCGCCGAAACCTGGAACTTCAAGGCCAACCTGCCGGTCACGCAGTTCTATCGCGTGAGCGCCGACGACGCGCTCCCCTTCTACAGCGTCTACGGCGGTACGCAGGACAACTTCAGCCTCGGCGGTCCCGCGCGCACGACCGATGCGAAAGGCATCGCCAACGCCGACTGGTACGTGACCCAGGGCGGCGACGGGTTCCGTTCCGTCCCCGATCCGAAGGACTCCAACATCATCTATGCCGAATCGCAGAATGGCGGCCTGGTGCGCTTCGACAAACGCACCGGCGAGGGCCTCGACATCCAGCCGCAGCCGTCCGGCACCATGGATCCGCTGCGGCTGAACTGGGACTCCCCCATCATCGTCAGTCCGCACGACAGCAACCGCCTCTACTTCGCGGCGCAGTATCTGTTCCGCAGCGACGATCGCGGCAACGCCTGGAAGGCGATCAGTCCCGATCTCACGCGCCACATCGACCGCAACACGCTGCCGGTCATGGGTCGCGTGTGGGGCGTCGACGCCGTCGCCAGGGGCTCGTCGACTTCGTGGTACGGCAACATCGTGTCGCTCGCCGAGTCTCCCCTCAAGGAAGGGTTGATCTACGCAGGCACCGACGACGGCCTGATCCAGGTTACCGAAGACGGCGGCGCGCACTGGCGGAAGATCGATCACATCGCCGGCGTGCCGGACATGACCTACGTCTCGCGCCTCGAGGCATCACAGCACGACGCGAATGTCGTCTACGCGGCCTTCGACAACCACAAGACGGGCGACTTCAAGCCGTACGTGTTGAAGAGCAGCGACCGCGGCACGACCTGGACGTCGATCGCGGGCGATCTTCCGGCGCGGGGAGTCTCCTACGCCCTCGTCGAAGACCGCCTCGATCCGAAGCTCCTCTTCCTCGGCACCGAGTACGGGCTCTTCGTCTCGCAGAACGGCGGGGGCTCATGGATTCCGCTGAAGGGCGGCTTCCCGACCGTGGCCGTGCGCGATCTCTGGTTCCAGAAGCGGCACGACGACCTCGTCCTGGCCACGTTCGGCCGCGGGTTCTGGGTACTCGACGACGTCTCTCCGCTGCGTACGATGTCGCCGGCCGTCGCTGCCGCGGGCGCGACGATGTTCCCGACCCGCGACGCGCTCCTGTACGTCGAGCGGTCGCAGCTCGGACTGGCCGGGAAGTCCTTTCAGGGACAGAGCTACTACACCGCGCCCAACCCTCCGTTCGGAGCAGTCTTCACCTACTACCTGAAGGACGAACTGAAGAGCCGTCGCAAGCAGCGTCAGGCAGCGGAATCAAAGATCGATCACGACAAGAGCAACGAACCGGGTCGCGCAAAGCCACCCTATCCGACCCTCGACCAGTTGCGCGCGGAGGAGCGGGAGCTCGAGCCGGCGGTGGTGATGATCGTGTCGGACGAGGAGGGCAATGTCATCCGCCGGGTGAGTGGTCCGGTCAAGGCGGGTTTCCACCGCGTAGCGTGGGATCTTCGCTATCCGCCGCCCTCGCCGATCGAGCTCAAGGAGCCGGAGGCGGATGTCTTCTCCCCTCCGCCCGGCGGCCCGCTCGTTGCGCCGGGCAAGTACACCGTCCATATGGCCAGCCGCATCGACGGTGTCGAGACTCCTCTCGGTGCCGCGCAGACGTTCAATGTCGTGCCGCTCTATCTCTCGATCATGCAGGAGAGTGACCGGGCCACGGTCCTCGACTTCCAGAAGAAGGCGGCCAGCCTGCAGCGGACGGTGATGGGCGCCAGCCAGATCACGAAGGAGGCGCTGACACGCATCCAGTACGTGCGGCGCGCGCTCGATGAGATCGCCGGTCCCGATCCAAAACTCGTCGCTCAGGTGAACCGCATCGACACGTCGCTGCACGACATCAACGACCAGCTCAACGGCGATCCGATTCTCCGTCGTGCGAACGAGCCGAGCGCGCCGTCGCTGCTCGACCGCGTCAACACGGCCGTCAACGGCCTGACGACGACGGCGCCTCCGACGGCGACGCATCGGGAGTCGCTCGCGATCGCGATGCAGCAGACCGGCCCGCTGCTCGAGCGCCTGCATAACCTGATCGAGGTCGATCTCGCCGGCGTGGAGAAACAGATGAACGAGCGCGGCGCACCATGGACGCCAGGGAGAATTCCGCAGGTTCCGAAATGAGGGCCGGCAGGAGCATGGCCTGAATTGAAGAGACTCGACTGACTGTCAAAGCGGAAGCCGCCTCTGGCCCAAAGGAACGTATCTCCATCGTCGCCGTCCAAAGGAAACGATCGGCTTCTCGAACCATCGCCAGGACGCTGCGGCCAGACCGAGCGTGATGGCCAGCGCCACGATGTTGAGCAGGAGATCGCTCGCATTCAGGATGCCCGGCCACCGGCCTCGCACGAGGCCGAAGACGAAGCCTGCCACGCCCTCATGGATGAGATACGTGCCGTAGGCGATGACTCCGAGCCTCCGAAGCCATACCCAGCGGGAGAGGCCGGCCAGAGGAGAAAGCGGTGCGTAAAGCGCAAGCAGCAACAGGCAGGTGTAGGCGACCGCCAGCGCCGAGTCGTGCAGGACCCACGAGAGCCGCGTTCGCGGCAAGTACTCCGAGAGCATCGCGAAGCCGGTGCCGGACAGGAAGAGGATCCGCAGCGCGGGCATCGATCGAACGATCCGCTCACGCCCTCCATCCTGCCGAACCATCCAGGCGCTCAGCACGCCGAGCAGGAGCGAGTCGGTCCGGCAGGCCAGGAGTACCGTCGATGCGATCCCTCCCTGAGCAGGGTCATAGACGAACGCGCGCGCGAAGGGCGCGGCGGCCACGAGTGCTCCAAGCAACAGCGGCAACCAGCGGCGGGGCGTGAAGCGGATCACCATCGGAAGGAGCAGATAGAACTGCTCCTCGACGGCCAGCGACCAGGTAGGCGCCAGCCAGAACGGCCCGAATGTGCCGCGCCTGGCCTGAAAAAAGTTCTGCAGGAAGGTGGCGTACGACCAGAAGGGCAACTGCGGCCCCAGAGACCAATCCGCGGCCGTGCCGATGCGGAGGTGGTGACGGATCGGGCTGAGCAGAAGAAAGAGAAGCAGCCAGACGAAGTAGATCGGAAAGATCCTGCAGACACGCCGTCCGTAGAAGACGCGGAAATAGTTCGGCGCGTCCCGCTGGTCGAGCAGGATTCCTCCGATCAGGAACCCGGAAAGAACGAAGAACAGGTCGACCCCGCTGCTGGTGATGTTCAGAAAGCGGAACAGCAACGGAGGTGCCCCCACCTCGCAGAGCAGATAGTGCCAGACCAGAATAAGGAAGATGGCCAGACCGCGGATCCCGTCGAGCTCAGGAATCCGGCTGCTGTCGGGCTCCGGCAAGGCGGTCACTCAGAAATCATAGCAAGGGCGAATGCGCGCCCCTAGCGGGATTCGATTCCTGCTGTCGCCTTGCGAACCGCCGACGGCGAATGATCTTCCTGTCCGTCATGATCTCTCCACTTTCCCCGGCGCAATTACCGCGGGGGGATGACTCTCGCATCCAGACGCTTCTTGATCAGGATCGGAATCATGATCAGCGCCAGCATGAGTCCGCACACGATGACCAGGCGCCTGAGCGCGTCCCCCTGCGTCATCGACCCGTTCACGAGGGAGTCGGCGCAGTAGGTGAAGACCATGTGCGACGGGATCACGCCAATAAGCGTGGCCCAGAAGTAGTCGCGGAAACGCATCTTCGCGACCCCGGCGGCGTAGTTCCAGAGGGCGAACGGCGGACCTGGGATGAGACGGACGATCAGCATCGAAGTGAACCCGGCCGTCTCGACCTGGCGCCGGACCGCGCGGCCGGCGCTGCCGAACTTCTCGAGCAGACCCTCGCCCAGAAAGCCGCCCACAAAGTACGACGCGATCGCACCGAGCATGCCGCCGGCGATCGCATAGACCGCGCCGAGTTTCCAGCCCCAGATCACACCAGCAGCGATGACGAAGATGCTGGCCGGCATCGCGAAGACGCAGCCAACCGCGTACAACGCGATCAGGACCAGCGGGCCGTACCAGAGACCGCGCAGCCACGTGATCAGGTCATGCAGGTGGGCCTTCGTAAGATAGGTGCGCAGCGGGGAGAGATAGAGCGCGACACCGCCTCCGGCCAGGAGGACGAGCATCGCCAGCTTCATCGCGGTCCGTCTATTCATCGAGGACGAACCGTCACCACGGAGCTGGAGTACGTCCTGACCGCCAGCCCGTTCACTCTCATGACGGTATCGAGCGCCACCTTGCACGGCACCTCATGAAACAGAAACGTCCCGCCCCCCGTGACTCCCGGATCGATGATGAGGTTCCTGATCCCGCACTGTTTCTGGATCGACTTGAGCACGACGCGCACATCCTCATCCTTGACGTCGAGCGTCACAGAGGGCGCTTTCGCCGGTGCCGCGATGAGTGCGCCGGCGATGAGCAGCAGCATGGCGAGGATCAGAAGCGGTCTCACGGCTCGCAAGAACGAGCGCGAAGGTGGCAGGCATTCCGGATGCGGCTCCGTCATACAGCGCGCCGAAGAATCCCCCGCCTGCCAACCCAGGAATCACGGCGCGGACGTCAGGGTCTCGGTGGCCTGCACCGCGGTCGTCAACGACGGCGCCTGCGGGCCCTTCGGATGGGTCACGCCGGAGACCGTTGTCGTGGTCACGCGGCGCCATCGTGCGGGCGTGTCGATCGTGACCTCGATCGTCGACGTCACCGCGGCGTCGGCAGGCGTGTCAAAGACGAGTGCGCCGATGCGGTCGATCATCCGGACGAACGACAGCTCGATCGTGGCCACCGAATGGCCGTAACGCTGGTCGATGGCCCGCAGCGTGGCCCGGCCGGGAATCGTCTTCACGGCGTGGCCGAGGGAGTCGTAGCAATCGCCGAGCTGAGCGACGGGGACCATCCACGATGCACCGACGGTCAGCGGGAAACTGGCGATGCAGAGGTTGTTCGCTTCGACGCGCAGCGAGCGCTGAACGAGCTCGATCAGTCCCTCGCGCTCGTCCTCCGAAAGCGTCTTGCCATCACCACTCGTCGCGTCGACGCTCTTCCCTTTCACCAAGAAATTCAGCGCGCGGCCGTTCATCGCGCCGAATTCGCTCCCGTTTTCATCACCATGCAGAACACGGCCGTACAGGCGCTTCGAGTGCACGCCAGCCGCGTCGCGCGAGAGCGTCGTGTCGGTGTACTCCTCGCGGTCCATCTGCGAGATCCGCTTCGTCGACATCTCCTTGCCGTCGGGACTACGCACGGTGCTCGTACCGGTGATCTGCAACTCCGCCGCGCCGTGCACCGTCGTCCCCGCAGGAGGATTGATGATCGGAGCGATGCGGGCCGTCTCGACCGCGGATGCCGTCGAAGCGGAAATCAACACGACCGCGGCCGCAGCGAACGCCGTTCGTCGAATCAACCCAGGCTCTCCACGATCATGGCGATGCCCTGTCCGCCGCCGATGCACGCGGACGCGAGCCCGAACTGCTTCTTCTGGCGGCGCAACTCGTAGAGCACCGTCAGCACGAGGCGTGTTCCCGACGCCGCCAGCGGATGCCCGAGGGCGATCGCGCCACCGTTGACGTTGAGCTTCTTCATGTCGATGTCGAGCTCCTTTGCCACAGCCAGAATCTGGCCCGCGAATGCTTCGTTGATCTCGATCAGATCGATGTCTGCAAGCTGCATCCCGGCTTTCCTGAGCGCGATCTTCGTCGCAGGAACGGGGCCGATGCCCATGATGTCGGGATCACAACCGGCGATCCCCCACGAGACGATGCGGCCGAGCGGCTTGCGGCTCCCCGCCTTGTCCGCCGCGGTCACGACGACCATGGCCGCGCCGTCGACGATGCCGCTGGCGTTGCCCGCGGTCACGAACCCGTCTTTCGCGAACGCCGGCTTCAACTTCGCCAGCCCGTCCATCGTGGTGTCGGGGCGGAGGTGATCGTCAACGGAGAGCAACTCCCCTTTCCGTCCGACGGGGACGGCGATGATCTCTTCCTGCAGCCGGCCCGCGCTCGCTGCCGCCGATGCCTTCTGCTGGCTCTCCATCGCGAACTGATCCTGCTGTTCGCGCGAGATGCTGTACTTGCGCGCCAGATTGTCCGAGGTCTGGGCCATGTACAGGCCGGTGTAGCTGTCGAGCAGGGCCACCATCAGCGAGTCTTCGAGCGCGCCCTGGCCGAGCTTCAGCCCCTTGCGTGCGCCGCGGATCACGTGAGGTGCCTGCGACATGTTCTCCATGCCACCGGCCAGAACCGCGTTTGCTTCACCGAGCTCGATCTGTTCGGCCGCGCTGATGATGGACTGGATCCCCGATCCGCACAGCCGGTTCAACGTGAGCGCGGGCACTTCCCGCGGCACTCCCGCTTTGAGTCCGACATGGCGCGCACCGTAGATGGCGTCGCCCGATGTCTGCAGTGCATTGCCGACGATGACGTGGTTGATCTCTTCAGGCGCGATGCCGCTCCGCGAGAGTGCTTCTTTCGCCGCGATCACGGCGAGGTCGATGGCGGTGATGTCGCTGAAGGAGCCGTTGTACTCGGCCATCGGCGTACGCGCGCCATCGACGATGACGATGTCTTTCATTTGCTCTCCTGGAATCCGTGGGGAAGTTTCATGCCGAGGTTCTTGACGAGGAAGGCCATCTGGTCGGTCGCCTCTTCGATGACTTTCGCAGTCGGTTTGCCGCCGCCGTGACCGGCGCGGGTCTCGATGCGGATCAGCACCGGCGCCGGACCAGCCTGCGCTTCCTGAATGGCCGCTGCGAACTTGAAGCTATGCCCGGGCACGACGCGGTCGTCGGTGTCGGCGGTGGTGATCAAGGTCGCCGGATACTTCGTCCCCGGCTTGATGTTGTGGTACGGCGAGTACGCGTAAAGCGCCTTGAACTCGTCCGCGTTTTCCGACGAACCGTAGTCGTCCACCCAGTAGCGGCCTGCCGTGAACTGGTTGAAACGGAGCATGTCCATCACTCCGACCGCGGGCAGCGTGGCGCCGAAGAGGTCAGGGCGCTGCGTCAGGACGGCGCCGACCAGCAGCCCGCCGTTGCTGGCGCCCTGCACCGCCAGCTTCGACGGTTTCGTGTAGCCGTTCTTCGTCAGGTACTCGGCCGCGGCGATGAAGTCGTCGAAGACGTTCTGCTTATGCAGCTTCATCCCGCCCTCGTGCCACGCCTCGCCATACTCGCCGCCGCCACGAAGGTTCGCCACTGCGTAGACACCGCCCATGTTCATCCAGGTCAGGCGGGAGATCGAGAAGCCAGGTGTCATGGAGATGTCGAAGCCGCCATAGCCGTAGAGCAGGGTCGGATTGTTGCCATCGAGTTTCAGCCCCTTCCGGTAGGAGATGAACATTGGCACTTTCGTGCCGTCCTTCGACGTGTAGAAGATCTGTTTGACGACGTAGTCTTCCGGCTTCATAGCCACGTTCGCGCGGAATAGCAGCTTCTTTTCCCCGCTGGCGATGTCGTAGCGATAAACGCTGGGCGGCGTGGCGTAGCTGGAGAATGTGTAGAAGGTCTCGGTGTCGTCCGTCCGTCCGCCAAATCCAGCGGCGGTTCCAATGCCGTCCAGCTCCACCGTGTGCACGAGCTTCCCGGCCGTATCGAACAGACGAATCTCGCTGTGGGCGTCGCGCAGGTAGTCGGCGACAAAGCGATGCCCCACATACCCCACGCCCTCCAGCTTCGCATCCCCCTCGGGCACGATCTCTTTCCAGTTCTCACGCGCAGGATTGCGGAGGTCGATGGCGATCAACCGTCCCTTCGCCGCATTGAGGTCGGTCCGGAAATAGAGGACGGAACCATCGTTCCCGACGAACGAGTAGTCGTTCTCGATCTTGTCGACAAGGGTTAACGGCATCGCGTACGGGTCCTGCAGATCACGCACATGGACCTGGTTCTTCGCAGCGGTCCCGGCGGAGGTGCTGATGATCAGGTAGCGACCGCCTTCGGAGACTTCCGCGCCGTGGTTCCACTCGGGGTGCGCGGGATCGTAGTAGACGACGGCGTCGTCCGACTGCGGCGTCCCCAGACGGTGGTAGTAAACCTTCTGTTCGCGGTTGAGACTCTGGTAGGCCTTGCCTGATTCGACTGCCGGAAAGCGTGAGTAGAAAAAGCCCTTGTCGTCTTTGGTCCAGGAGAGTCCGGAGAACTTCACCCAGCGGATCTCATCGGGGAGTTGCTGCCCGGTGGCCACGTCGACGACGTGGATCACTTCCCAGTCCGAGCCGGCCTCGGCGACCAGGTAGCCGGCGTATTTCGCGTCGTCACTGATGGACAGTCCGCCGAGAGCGACGGTGCCGTCCTTCGACCAGCCATTCGGATCGAGGAGCACGCGGGGCTTGTCGCCCCACTTGTCGACCGTATAGACCACGGACTGATTCTGCAGGCCGTTGTTCTTCGAGAAGAAGTAGCGGCCGCCGCGCTTGAACGGCGTCGAATACTTCTCGTAGTTCCAGAGAGTGGTGAGCTGCTTGCGGATCGCCTCGCGCTCGGGGATCCCGCCGAGGTAATCGAACGTGATCCGGTTCTCGGCGGCGACCCAGTCGGCGACGTCCTTCGACGTCCGGACATCCGTCTCGAGCCAGCGATAGGGATCCGAGACCTTCACTCCGTGAAAGTCATCGACCTGATCGACTTTTTTCGTCTTCGGATACTCGATCGGAGCGCCGGAAAGAGCGGCGACCGATACGAGAAGGAGCGCGGCGACCGACACGGTTGCCAGTGTGCGGAGATGCATGGTTCGAAGCCTCCAGATGATGGATTCGGGACTCGGACGGGCGCGATTATAGGTGCCGTCGCCGTCGTAACAGCAAAGCGATGCCGGCAAGTTCCACGACGACGATCCAAACGCTCCCCTCGATGCCGAAGAGTCCTCCCGTGAGCCAAGGCGTTCCCCGTCCCACGGTGCGCAGCACACTGGCCCGGGACGCGTATCCGCTCACGTTGTAGCCGAGGACCGGACCGGAGAGAAGGTTCCAGCCGAGGTGGATGCCGATCGGAAACCAGAGCCGTTCGTAGCGGGCATACGCGAGGGCCAGAAGGATGCCTGCGAAGAAAAGATTGGCCATCGCCAGCCACGAGAATGCGTTGTTGCCCGCGTGCAGTGCGGCGAACACGATCGATGAAATGAGCACCGCTCCGGAGCGATGCAACTGCCAGAGTTTCTGGAACGGATAGCCGCGGAAGAGCAGCTCTTCGTGAAAGACCGCCGGCAGGTACACCGCGAACAACTCGATCCATGGAAAGCCGTTTCCGGCGGCGTGCCGCAGCCGCGTCGTCAGCATCACGAGCCCGTCGGCGCTGCCGATCAACAGGATTGCGAATCCGCATCCAAGAAGGCTTTCGCGCAATGCCAGGCGTGCGGGGACGAAGAGACCGAGCGGCCAGACTCCCTGTTCGATGAGCAGCACGGTACCTGCGGTCGCCGTGCAGACACTGAGCAGCGCAACCCACTGACTGACGTTCGCACCTGCCAGCGCGAAGAGATAGCCGGCGCCGAGGAGGGTGGCGATGTACAGCGCCACGAAAAGGCTGAGGGCCGCCACGGCCTGGAGGAACCGGGTCCCGGTGGGACGGCCTGCGATTGCAGCCGCAGGCGCGAGCAGAGACGGCGTTTCGATGGCGTCCTCCCAAACGAAAACGGCGGCCGAAGCCGCCGGTTTCCAAAACGTTGGTCGAGTCGGGAGTTACTGTGCGGCTTCGACGATGATGCCGATGTTCTTGGCACCGCTGGAGCGAGCCAGGTCGAGGAACTTCATCGTGGCGTCGTAATCGACATCCGGCGAGCCCTGGAAGAACACCATCTTCGACTGGTTGCCGTGCATGATGTCGCGAATGCGCAGCGGGAAGTCGCCCATGGTGACTTCATCCTTGTTGATGAAGATGTGATTGTCCGGCATCAGTCGAAGGATGATCTGATCATTGACAGGCGAAGGGATACCTGCGGGCGCCTTCGGTGGAACACGCACGAGGTAGCCCATCTGCACGACGGGCGTGATGACCATGAAGATGATGAGGAGCACCAGCACGACGTCGACGAGCGGCGTCACGTTGATGTCCGATTTGATTTTTCCGCTGCCGCCTACTTGCATTGGACTAGGTCCCCGATCCCGGTGATTTCTTCGGCTGCGCGATGAGACCGACGTTGTTGAAACCGACTTCGCGGCACGCTTTGAGCGCGTCGAGCACCGCGCCGTATTTGACGAGCTTGTCGCCCTTGACCGCGATCTCGCGGTCGGGCGTGCGCTCGTGAATCTTCTCGAGCTCGCTCTGCATCTGCTGCTTGAGCACGGGTAACGAACCGAGGTACACGCTGCCGTCCGCTTTGACGGAGATCTGAAGCTGCTTCTCCGTATCCGGGGTCTTCTCCGGATCTTCCGTCATGGGAAGGTTCACCGGCACGCCCTTCTGCAGCATGGGAGTGACGACCATGAAGATGATCAGGAGTACGAGACAGACGTCGACCAGCGGAGTGACGTTGATCTCCGAGTTCAGCCCGGCTGCGCTGAACTTACCGACTGAGCTATGCCACCGATGAGTTGCCATGGGTGCCTGCTTCCTTCAGCAAGTAGATGGACATCTCCGAGCCGGAGTTCGACATCTCGACCGTGAAGCGATCGACCCGGTTCTGGAAGTAGTTGTACGCCCAGACGGCGGGGATGGCGACGAACAATCCGAACGCGGTCGTCAGAAGTGCTTCTGCGATACCGGCGGACACGGAGGCGATACCGCCGCCCGACGTGGCCATCTTTCCGAAGGCGTGCATGATGCCGATGACGGTGCCGAAGAGACCGACGAACGGTGCCGTGGCGCCGATCGTGGCGAGAACGCCGAGGTTCTCTTTCAGTTCCGCCACGGTGATCATAGCGGTGCGGTCCATGCCCTGACGTGCGGCTTCGACCGAGACTTCCGGATCGGTGTAGCGCTTATCGCGGCGGGCGGCTTCGAACTCCAGCAGACCAGCCGAGATGACCTTGGCCAGATGCGACTGCTTGTACTTCTTGGTGATATCGATCGCCTGCTGATAGTCACCCTTCGTCAGCACGTTCGAGAGCGCGCCGAGGAGCTTGAGCGACTGATTCTTGGCCTGCTGAAACGTGATGAAGCGCTCGATCATCACCCAGATCGAGTAGACCGACATGATCGCCATCACGACGACGATGATCTTTGCGGCCAGCGACATGGAAATAAACAATGCTCCGAGACTCGTATCCATGATGCAGTTCCCTCCAATGACGTACGGCGAACCGGACGCTTTTAGTTCAATTTGAAATTAACCGTGAGATTGAAGATAACGTCCACCGGCTGCCCGTTGAGAGTACCCGGCTTGAATTTCCAGCGTTTAACCGCGTCGACGGCAGCCTGATCGAGGCCGAACGGGAGCGGTTTGAGGACATGAATGTCGGTGACGTCGCCGTTGCGGCTGATCGTGCACTCGACGATGACGATGCCGGAGATGCGGGCTTTTCTGGCCACTTCCGGATACAGCGGCTCGACCCGGTTGATCACGACAGGCGCTTTGACGTCCCCACCAACCCGCAACGGCGCATCCGGCTTGGGCGGAGGAGGAGCCTCGGTGACCAGGCCGCCGACGACGCCGCCGACGACACCACCGGCTACGCCTCCCTCGACACCACCCTCGACGCCACCTTCGACACCGACGCTCGTGGCCTGCGTCGCAACCGGCTGCACCTTTTCAGGCACAGTGGTCGGAGCCATTTCCTGAATGTTCTTGGGGATTTCCACCGGTTTGACGACCTGCGTGGCCGTGGCCGCTTTGGGCGGTGGCGGCGGCGGGGGTGGCGGTGGCGGTGCGGAGGCGACCGAGTACTGCGCCACCTGAGCGGGCGAGTTCGTCGGGAACTCCACGTTCCAGATCGCACCGACGATGACCGCGGTGATCACGATCGCATGCAGCGCGACCGATACCGGCAGCGTCAGTAGCCGCTGGATGCCGACCTTCTGTTTCTTCGATTCAACGACGGTAGATTCGAACATTGTCTTTGCCTGTATCGAGAACGCGTTTGCGCTAGCTCTTCTTCGCGCCCGCGGCCTTTTTCGCGTTGATAATCTGAACGGCCTTGTTGCGAACGGTATCCGCCTGGGCGACATCGGCCTGAGCCTTGAGCGGGTCGGTCTCGGTCAGGGCCTGCTGACGCCAGAGCAGGTTCAGGTACGCCATGGCCTCGAAGTAGTCGGGCTTCATGTCGATGGCGTGCTGGAGGGCGTTCTTCCCGCGCTCGATGATGGCCACCTTCTCCGCCATGTCCGCAGGGGGATTCTTCGCCACCTTCTCGTAGCAGACGACGCCGAAGACGTAGAACGACTCGGGGTTCTTCGGCTCGAGGAGCGTGATCTTCTCGTACCAGGTCAGCGACTGGTTGAAGTCACCCTGTTTGGCGTAGAGGGTGGCGATCGACTTCACAGCTTCCAGATCGGCCGGGTGGCTCCCCAGGTAGCTGCGGAAGTAGTCGATGGCCTGCGAGGTCCGGTTCGCGTTGAGGTACAGATTGATCAGCGCGTCGCGGGCAATGCGGTCGTCGGGGCGTTCCTTCAGATACTTGTTGAGCTCGACGATGGCCGCGTCCGCGTGCGTCTCATTCTTCGGCGTCTTGTCGTCGGGAACGTACAGCCCGATCTCGGAGTAGGCGACCAGGCGATCCAGCTCGGGAAACGATGGATCGACCTGTCGTGCGCGTTTGTAGTGCGGGAGCGCCCCCGCGTAGTCTTCCTTCTGATAGGCCTCGTTGCCGGCTTTGATCTCCATCCGCGCCCGGATCTTGGTGCAGCCGAGCGAGGCGATGGCGAGAGTCAGTGCCGCAATCAGGCACAACACCTTTTTCATGAAATGTCTAACTCCAAGCGTAGTGGTATGTCTCAGATCGGAAAACAGAAGCGAGCTGTCAGGCTGTCAGGCTGTCCGGGCGTGTGGACGGGCCCTCCGTGGACAATGGCGTGCGACTATACCCATCGACTTTTGTACCGTCAAGGCGTTCGTAACACCTGATACCGAAAGTTTTAGTTGCTTTCATGGTTGTTCTTTTTCACTCCCCGGCGAATCGTTGGACACGCGGGGCCGCGCGAACGAAACCACGGCCTGTTTTTCACCGTGACGTCCTGACGTAAGTCCGACGGCCGGACCCGGAGCGACGGCACTTAATAAGTCGGTTTGAACTCCGCCGTCAGAGCGCTGATCGTCTCCCACAACTCCGGGAAGAGAGGCTCGCGCGTTCCCTGCTCGAGCTGCGCCGCCGGCACGTTCTTCAACGACATCACCTTCGAGCCGATGACCCGAAAGGCCAGCCGCATGTGAGAGTAGCGCCAGTTGAGAAACGCTTCGTCGTAGTCGAGCAGCGCCTGGACGAGACGGAAGAGCTCCCCATGCTCGCGCGGAGCACGCTCGATCTCGAGTAGTGTGACCGTCCGGCGTGCCAGCAACGCTTCGAACACCGGCCATACCCGCCGCCCGACCTCGAGCAGTTTTGCGAAACCAGGTGATTCCTGCCCGCTCCCCCGCCCCAGAGAACTGGTCCGGATGACGTGGTAATCGACGGGGGCCATCGTCTCCAGAATGACGATCTGCTGGCGGAGGAGATTGATGATCCGCGCGCAGCGATCGATCAGCTCCGCGGCGAGCGCGAGGTGGTCTTCCCTCAGCAACACGGTCGCGCGGGTCACTTCATAGTCGACGTGGTGCAGCCAGAGCTCCGCCGCCTGGTGGGTTGTCTGGAAGAGACGCTCTTCGGGGTGAGAGAGAAGTTCGACCGGCTTCTGCAGCTCGAGCAGTTCGGGAACGCGCACATACCGCTCGTAATCGGTGTCGCCGCGCCCTTCGAGAATCGGTCCGGTGTGGGTACCCAATGACGGTGCTCCTGTTGTTGCGGTTGCGGGGTTGCCGGGTCTCGTGGTCTCGCAGTAACTCGTTTCCAGATGACGGAGTTCTGGTCTCCAGGTCAGTTGCGTGATCGCCGTGAGGCAACCTCGTTCCGCGCGACCCCGCTACCGCGCAACCGCGTTACACCAACTCCAGAATGTGTCCCAGTTTCTTCTTCTTCGCCTCGAGGTACTTGCGCGTGTCGTTCGAGGGGGCGATCTCCAGCGGGACGCGCTCGACAATCTGCAGTCCGAACCCCTCGATGGCCACGTACTTTGCGGGGTTGTTCGTCATGAGGCGGATCCTACGGACGCCCAGGTCGCGGAGGATCTGCGAGCCGGTGCCGTATTCGCGGATGTCGGGAGGGAATCCGAGCTCGGCATTCGCTTCGATCGTATCGTGCCCCTGCTCCTGCAGCTCATACGCCTTGAGCTTGTTGAGCAGGCCGATGCCGCGCCCCTCCTGCAACAGATAGAGGATGACGCCCTTCCCTTCCTTCGCGATCAGCTCGAACGCGCGGTCGAGCTGATCGCCGCAATCGCAGCGAGCCGAGTGAAAGACGTCGCCCGTCAGGCACGACGAATGGACGCGGACGAGCACGTCGTCCTCTTCCTTGATCTCACCGAGCACGAGCGCCACGTGCTCCTCTCCCGTGATGTCGCTCTTGTACGCGTGAACGCGGAAGTCGCCGTACGGCGTCGGCATGCGCGGAGCGGCGAGGCAATGCACGTGCTTTTCCGTCTTCATCCGGTACTGAATGATGTCGGCGACCGAGATGATCTTCAGCCCGTGCTGCACGGCGAACTCCCGCAGATCCGAGAGACGCGCCATCGTGCCGTCTTCATTCATAATCTCGCAGATCACCGCCGCCGGCGTCATCCCCGCGATCATCGCCAGATCGACCGACGCTTCGGTCTGTCCGGCGCGCTTGAGGACGCCACCCTTTTTCGCCCGAAGCGGAAACACATGCCCGGGGCGGAGGAGGTCGGCGGGGCGGGTGCGGGGGTCGATCGCCACCCGCACGGTCTCCGAACGATCGCGTGCGGAGATTCCGGTGGTGACCCGTCCGCGGGCCTCGATCGAGACGGTAAACGCCGTCCCGTAGTTCGAAGTGTTGTTCTCCACCATCAGCGGCAGGTCGAGCTCCTGACACCGCTCTTCGGTCAGCGCCAGGCAGATCAGCCCTCGGCCGTACCGGGCCATGAAGTTGATCGACTCCGGCGTGACGCTCTCCGCGGCGATACAGAGATCGCCTTCGTTCTCGCGGTCTTCGTCGTCGACGATGATCACGACTTCGCCGCGGCGGTACAGAGCAGCGGCTTCTTCGACAGTGGCAAGGGGCATGGTGTGATTGTATGTGGATGTGAGGAGGAGTGGGGGCTGCCCCACTCCTCCGTCTGCTCAGCCCGAGATCTTAAAGCTCTGTTCGACCGTGTAGGACTGCTTTGATATGGTGTCGACGATCTTCATCTTCAGCGTGTAGTCACCGGCCTTGAGTGCCGGCTTGACCTCGGCCAGAGGAATCGCGCTGATGATGGCGAAGTGTCCAGGACCCGGGGCTCCGCTGAGCGGCAGCGGTGCGGCATCGGTGAGTGGGGCGCTGATCGTCTTCTTGTCCGGCCCGCCCGTGAGGTCGAGCTTGTACTGCAGCTTCGGCATGTTCGAGGCCGGGTCGATACCCGGGTTGTTCACCTCGACGAAGTAGTTCAGCTCATCGCTGCTCTTGAACGTCAGGTTCGCCTTCGGAACGATCTTCAACTTGCCGAATGCGAATGCAGCCTTCGGTGGTTCGGCGGTGCCCAGCTCATACACGTTGTCCGAAAGGATGAGGCGCGACGTTCCGGCGGCTTCCTTCGACGGACCAGCGACCTCGATCGAACCCGTGGTGACGAGGACCGGCTGACCGGACTTGGCCAGGCCGACGATGGCCGTGTACTTACCCGGCTGCAGCGTCAGCGTCTTGTCGACGTAGAAATCCGTCCGCGAGGCTGTCAGCCTGGCCGGCTCTTCGAAGGTCGTCACGCGCGTGCCCGATGCGTCTTCGACCGCGCCGAAGATCGTGTCCACACCGTCCGCGGCGATCGCTGACGACGACGGAACGTAGACTTGGACCGGCACGAACGGCTCGCCGGCCGGGGAGACGAACTCGGCATAGGAGAACGCCGCACCGTGGTTGGAGGCTTTCCCTGCCTTCGCATCCGCCAGGGCCCCTTCAAGCGCCGGCGTCTTGACTCCGGCGACCGCGACGGGAGGAGGCAATGCAGCCTTCGGAGCCGCGCCGCCGACCGGGAACGTCGGCGCCTGCGTGAGCGTCGGCTGCGTGAGCGTGCTCATCAGGATCCGGTTCGTCGCGGCGTTCAGGTCGATGGTCGGCTGCGTCATCCGGAACTCGCCGTTGTTGTATGCGTCGTGAAACACCAGCTCGACCTTCGGAAGGCCGAACACTTTCTGCGCCGTATCCGCCTCCCAGGTCCAGACCATGTCGGCAGAGCCGGAAGCGGACATGCCCGCGCCCACTTCCGCGTCCCGTGGGTTTCGCAGCTGCTGGCTGTTGCCGGGTGCGGTCCTGCGGATGGCATGCGTCGGAGGTCCGAACAGGATCAGGATGCGGCCCGGATCGGTCATCGAGCCGTGCGTCCGGCCGTGACTGAGCTGGTCATCCGCCGCCTTCACGCGGCTCTCGAACTCCTCCCGAAACTCGTTGCGGGGCGTGGTTGGCGTTGGGTCGCGGCGCGCCCAGAAGAGGGCGATGAAGGCGTCGGCATCCGCGTCGCTCTGCAGCGTCTTCCAGGTCGCCTTCTCTTCGGTGGTCATTACGTACTGCGCAGGGCCTTTTCCCCACTCCACTTTTGCGGGGGAAAGCGCAGCGAACGAGCTCGTGGCCGAGGCGGCAACGAGGGCAACAGCAATCAGCAAGCTACGAGTTTTCATCAGTTTCTCCGCTAGATTCGTCGCCCGATCGAAACATTTGGATATCGGACCTATTCCCCTCGGCAGGTACTCATTCGCCGTCGAACTTCTCCATCTCGTCGTACAACTTGTCCATCTCGGCGTCGATCTCTTCCTGTTTCAGAATGCCTTTGCGGACCAGCAATGCGCCAAGACTGTGGAGGAGGATGCTGTTCTCCACGATCATCTGCTCGAACTGTTCGTCGTCGTCGCCGCCATTGCCTTCGCGATCGATGTCGTCCATGCGTTGTGCCTCCTTCGCTGCGAGGGCACGATGTACCACAAATTGGATGCCGTTGCCGCTTCCGGCCGGGCTGGAGACGCCAACCAGGGAGGCGACGCCGTGCATTCGCTGCCGTTACAATCGCCCGCCATGAAACGCCTCGCCGCTCTCCTCATTCCGTTCGTTCTGTTCGCCTGCGGCAGGAACGAACCCGCCACGCCAATCACGGCCTCGAGGAATCCATCCACGACACCGCCGATGAAGGTCGGACTTCTGACTCCCGGCTCCGTGAACGACGGTGGCTGGAATGCGATCGCCTACCAGGGCCTGCAACAGATCCATGCGAAGCTCGGCGCACAGATCTCCAGTCAGGAGACGAAGACCCCCGCTGAGGTCGACGAGGGCTTCCGTTCGTATGGAGCCAAGGGCTTCGATCTCGCCTTCGGCCACGGATTCGAGTTCCAGGACGCGGCCGTCAAGGCCGGCAAGCAATACCCGAAGACGATCTTCATCACGACGTCGGGCAGTTCGGTCGCACCGAACGTCTCCCCGATGGTCTTTCAGCTCGAGCAGGCCACGTACCTCCTCGGCGTCATCGCCGCGCGCGAGTCGAAGAGCGGCAAGGCCGGTCTCGTCGGCGGCATCAACCTTCCCTCGATCGCCTCGACGTTCCTGGCGTTCAAGGCAGGCGCGCAGTCGGTGAATCCGAAGTTCGAAGTGAAGGAGATCTACACCGGCAACTTCGATGACGTCGGCGCGGCGAAGCTGGCCACGCTCTCCCTTATCAACGCCGGCTGCGATTTCATCTTCCATCAGTCCAACGAGGCCGGCCGCGGCGTGTTTCAGGCATGCCAGGAGCGCAAGGTGCGCTGCTTCGGCTCGAACAAGAACCAGAATGACATGGCGCCCGACGTCATCGTCGCCTCGGCGGTTCTCGACGTTCCGGGCGCATTTGTCTACATGGCCACGCTGGTCCACGACCACAAGTTTCGACCGCAGGTCTACTGGCTCGGCATGCGCGAGAACATCGTGTCGCTGGTGTGGAACGAAACGCTGAAGGCCACGCTGTCGCCGAAGACTGCGGCGGAGGTGCAACGCATCGAAGGCGACATCCGCTCGGGCAAGTTCGAGGTCCCGCGCGGCAAGTTCTAGCGGCTGCGCCCGCGGCGCGGTTGCCCGCTACACTGACGCGTCCATGCGGCTGTCGCACATCACGAAGCGCTTCGGCGCGAACGTCGCAGTCGATGACGTCTCACTCGACTTCACTCCCGGCGAGATCGTCGGTCTGGTGGGGGAGAACGGAGCCGGAAAAACGACGCTGATGGCGATCGCGGCTGGCGAGCTTTCGGCGGACTCCGGCACCCTTGACGAGCCGCTCCCTGTGGGGGTCGTGCACCAGCACTTTCTCCTCGTCAACGAATTCACCATTGCCGAGAACCTGGCTCTGTCGCTATGGGGCCGGAATGCGGAGGCCATCATCCGCGACTCGGGAATCGAGCTGCGCGATGTCCGCCGACGCGTCGCGAGCCTTTCCGTCGGCGAGAAGGCCAAGCTGGAACTGATCAAGGCCATCGCCCGGCATCCGCGCGTTCTCATCCTCGACGAACCGACCTCCGTCCTCGCTCCGTCCGAGGCGCAGGAGTTGTTCGCGGTGATCCGCAATCTTGCGGCGCAGGGAACGACCGTCGTCTTCATCAGCCACAAGATTCCCGAGGTACTGGAGGTGGCCTCGCGCATCGTCGTCATGCGGAGGGGACGGATCATCGTCGAAGGCGGCGCGATGAGCGCCGAGGCGCTGGCCGAGGCGATGGTGGAGCGGCGTCGCGTCGAACTGCCATCCGAGACTCGTGGGATGGGCGCCAATCCGGGAAATCCCGCAGACGTGATCGAGCTCTCGTCCGCATTGCGCGTCGCACGCGGCGAGATCGTGGCCATCATCGGCGTCGCGGGCAACGGACAGTCCGAGCTGGCCGAGACACTCCGCCGGACGTTGCGAGGCCGCGTTGCGCACATCCCGGAAGATCGCACGCGCGACGGACTCGTGGCCGAGATGACGATCGCCGAGAACATTGCCCTCGCGGAACCACACTGGCGTCCGCGAGCTGCCGCCGCGCGCGCGGCCGAGCTCATCACCCGTTTCGACATCCGCGCACAGTCACCGCTGCAACGTGCCGGCTCGCTCTCGGGCGGCAACCAGCAGAAAGTCATCCTCGCGCGGGAGCTGCAACGGCAGCCGGAGATTCTCATCGCCGCCGAGCCGACACGCGGCCTCGACATCGAAGCGACGCGCTTCGTCCACGATGAGCTGCGCGCCGCTGCGGCAAGAGGCGCCGCCATCCTCCTCATCACCTCCGACCTCGACGAAGCCTTCGCCCTCGGCCAGGCGGTCCACGTCATCTACCGGGGAACGTTGAGCCCACGAATGACGCCGGACGAGGCGGGGCGGCGCGCACCCTCATTGATGGCGGGAGTCGGCGCGTGAGACCACTCCACCGCATCGCCTTCGCGATGCTGGCGGCGACGCTGGCGCTCGGAATCCTCGCGCTTTCCGGAATCGCGTTCGGTCACCGGCCGGACGAGCTCGTGTCGATTCTGATCAGCGGCTCGATCGGCTCGACGTTCGCGCTCCAGGGCACGCTGCTCAAGTCGATCCCGCTGCTGCTGACCGGGCTCTCCGTCGCCGTCGCCTTTCGGGCAGGCGTCTGGAACATCGGCGGTGAGGGGCAGTTCCTGGCCGGCGCGCTCGGAGCGTTCATCGGCGCGCGCTACGGGATGGCGGCGGCGCTCGCCGCGTCGGTGCTCGCCGGCGCGCTCTGGGCATCCATCGCTACGGCGATGCGGCTCTGGCGCAACGCGCCGGAAGTGCTGACCACGATCCTGCTCAACTTCATCGCCATTCATCTTCTGGGTTACGCGGTCAACGGACCTCTGCAGGAGGCGGGCAGAAGGTATCCGCAGAGCGACGCGATCCCCACCTCAGCGATGTTGCCCCAGCTCGGAAGCAGCGAGCTGCATGCGGGGATCGTCCTCGCGGTCGCCGCAGCTGTCGGCGTGTGGTTCCTGCTCTACCGAACGGCCGAGGGGCTGCGGCTGCGCGCGACGGGATTCAATCGGTCGGCGGCGAAGTGGGCCGGGATCAACGTCGACGCACAATTGGTGCGGGCGATGGCGATCTCCGGCGCGCTGGCCGGCCTCGCCGGCGGCATCGAGCTTCTCGGCGTCACCCACCGGCTGTTCGAGCGTTTCGCTTCCGGCTACGGCTACGCCGGTATCGCAGTCGCGCTCCTTGCGCAGCTTCACCCGCTGGGGACGCTGGCATCCGCGTTCTTCTTCGGCGCCGTCACCACCGGCGCCGGCGAGCTGCAGCGGACCGCGGGGATCTCGTCGACCGTGGCCACGTTTGGGCAAGCCATCGTGATCCTGACGATGATCGCGCTGACGCGCCGGAAAAGGGACGCGGCATGACGCAGCAGCTTCTCGCGGCAATCCCTCTGGCGATCGTCGCCTCGACGCCCCTGCTCCTGGCCGTCCTCGGCGAGCTCGTCGTCGAGCGCGCCGGCATGATCAACCTCGGCATCGAAGGGATGATGCTAACGGCAGCGATGACGGCGGTCATCACGGCGCAATGGACGAACAGCATCGCGCTCGGCTTTCTCGGCGGCATCCTCGGAGCGGCGATCGTCGGCGCGCTGTTCGGTTTGTTCGCGCTCCGCTTCCGCGCCGATCAGATCGTCACCGGCACCGCGCTCGTGCTGCTCGCGCAGGGCCTGACCGGCTTCGTCTATCGCGAATTACAGCAGCAGGCGATCTTCCTGCGCGCCGTTCCGGCGATGCGGTACGACGTGATCCTTCCGCTGGCGTGGATCGGGATCCCCAGTGCGCTGGCGCTGCTCCTCTGGCACACACGATTCGGACTCCGGCTGCGCGCCTGCGGTGAGTTGCCCGCCGCGGTCACCGCCAACGGCGCGTCGGTGGCGATGCATCGATGGACGGCGCTGGCGATCGAGAGTGTGCTGACCGGACTGGCCGGCGCGTATCTGTCGCTGGCGATATCGAGTGGATTCGCGGAGAACATGGTCGCCGGACGCGGCTTCATCGCGCTCTCGATCGTGATTTTCGGACGCTGGAAGTTCAAGGGCGCGATCGTCGGAACGGCCG
Organism: Thermoanaerobaculia bacterium; assembly: GCA_038244715.1. GTDB lineage: Bacteria > Acidobacteriota > Thermoanaerobaculia > Gp7-AA8 > Gp7-AA8 > JADGNZ01. The sequence goes on along the minus strand of JBBRTE010000019.1, from coordinate 12,484 downwards.
TCTTCGGCATCGCCGCAGCGGCGCAGTACGCGATGCAGGCCGGCGGACGCGGCGTGCCGTTCCATCTGCTCCTGGCCGTGCCGTACGTGATCACACTGCTGATTCTCTGTGGCATCGCTGGACGGGTGCGGGCGCCGGAGAGTCTGGGGAAGGCGTAGGACGGTTTTCTAACGTCTGATGTTGAGTGTAAAGGACCGTTCAATTGGTTGGCCCTCATTGAACATTCAACATTCAACATTCGGGCGGGCTAAGCGCGTCCAAACGCTCCTACCGAATCCCACACGCTCGCAATTCCGCGCGGGCTGTCGGACGACGAGGTCTGCGCCTGTTTCACCGACGAAAGCACGGCCGCGATCGCAGGAACGACGTCCGGCATGGTGCGGCGCAGCGATTCTTCGTGATCTGCGAGGAACCGCGTCGACACCTGCCCGTCGCGGAACGCGGGATGCGTGATCACGCGCCGCAGCCAGGAGATGTTGGTCTTCGTGCCGAGGACGATGTAGTCGCGCAGGGCGCGGTCGAGGCGGCCGATGGCGGCTGCGCGGGATTCGCCTGCGCAGATCAGTTTCGCCAGCATCGGATCGAAACTCACGCCGATGTCCGTTCCCTGCGACACGCCCGCGTCGACCCGCACGCCCGGCCCACCCGGCTCACGGTAGAACCCGATCCGGCCACTCTGCGGGAGAAACCGGTCGTCAGGATCCTCCGCGTAGATCCGCACTTCGATGGCATGGCCGCGCTGCCGCAGATCGTCCTGCGTCCACGGCACCGGTCCACCCGCCGCGACCGCAAGCTGTGCGCGTACCAGGTCGACGCCCACCACCTCCTCGGTGATCGGATGCTCGACCTGAAGCCGTGTATTCATCTCGAGAAAGTAGAACTGACCATCCGGCGTCACGATGAACTCGACCGTTCCCGCGCTGCGGTAATCGACGCCGCGCGCCGCGGCCAGGGCGGCCGCGGCCATGCGCTGGCGGAGGTCGTCGCTGTAGCGGGGAGCAGGCGTCTCCTCGATTACCTTCTGATGCCGCCGCTGGATCGAACAATCGCGCTCGAACAGGTGGACGACGTTGCCGCTACCGTCTCCGAAGATCTGGAACTCGACGTGGCGCGGCTCCTCGATGTAGCGCTCGAGCAGCAGCCGGTCATCGCCGAATGACTTCTTCGCCTCGCGCTGTGCCGACGCAATGGCGTCCTGCAATTCGCCGGCGGAGCGGACGATCTTCATCCCCTTCCCGCCCCCACCCGCGCTCGCCTTGACCAGCAGCGGAAATCCAACCCGCTCTGCCTCGGTCGTCAATGTGTTGACGTTCTGATCGTCCCCGTCGTATCCCGGCACGACCGGCACGCCCAGGCGGCTCATCAGATGGCGCGACTCCGCTTTGGAGCCCATCGCCGCGATCGACGACGCCTTCGGACCGACGAAGATGATCCCGGACTCCTCGCACGCAGCGGCGAGCTCCGCGCGCTCGGAGAGAAAGCCGTAGCCGGGATGAATGGCATCGGCACCGCTGCGGCGCGCGGCATCGATCACGCGGCTGACGTTGAGGTAGGTCGCGCGCGCGTCGCCAACGCCGAGCGCGACGGCATCGTCGAAATAGCGGCGGACGTAGCGGATGTCGTCCGCTTCCGAGTAGCCGAGGACAGACTCGACGCCGGACTCGCGGCAGGCGCGGGCGATGCGGACAGCGATCTCGCCGCGATTCGGAACGAGGAGCCGGCGCAGTCCCCGCCCGGCGGCGCCTACGTCGCCCACGGCGCCTTTTCCTTTTTCAGAAATGCGCTCATTCCGCGCTGCCCTTCGGCGCTCACACGCCGGCCAGCGATCGCCTCGATCGTGTAGGGAATGGTATCGGCCAGATCGTGCGATGCAACCTGCGCGATGAGCTTCTTGCATGCGCGCACGGCTTCGGGTCCGGACGATTTCAGATTGGCGATCACTGCATTCACGGCGTCGTCGAGCACACCCTCATCGTCCACCAGTCGATGCACCAGCCCGATCTTCAAAGCGCGATCTGCGTCGAACCGTTCGCCGGTCAGAAAAAGTGCCCGGGCGTGCGTCTCGCCGATCTTGCGGATGACATACGGCGAGATCACCGCTGGCAGAATCCCCAGCTTGACCTCGGACAGCCCGAACTTCGCGTCGTGTGTAGCGATGGCAATATCGCACACAGCCACGAGCCCGACGCCGCCCCCGATCGCCGCACCCTGAATCCGGCCGATGAGCGGCAACGGACATTCGTTCATCAGGGAGTACATGCGCGCCAGTTGCGACGAGTCGCGGATGTTCTCCTCGCGCGTGTAGCCGACCATGCGCGACATCCAGTTGAGGTCCGCGCCGGCGCAGAAGTTCGGTCCCGTGCTGCGAAGAATCACCGCACGTGCGGAACTGCCGTCGAGCCCGCCGAAGAAATCGCTCGCTTCCGCGATCAACTCATCGTTGAAGGCGTTGTGGACCTCGGGCCGGTTCAGCGTGACCGTGATCACGCCATCCGCTTCCCCTATGTCAAGGGTCTTGTAGTTCATGGCGGGGCGGATTGTATTCGCCCGCGGGTCAGGGGTGTTCTCGCGCAGTCGTGAACCGTCAATGCTTCGCCGAGCGTTTCCTTGGTGTCGAGTTGAAGGTGTACACCGGACGGAGCGAGTACGACCCGCTGGCGCCGACCGTTCCGTTCGCCTCGACCCGCACGAAGACGGGCACGTTCGGTGTCGGCAAGGTCAGCAGGGTTAGGTTCGATGTCACAGTGGCCGATGTGCCTGCGGGAATGACCTGAGTCACCGTCGCCGAGAAGACGCTGGAAAGCGTCACCTTGAGCGGAGTATCGGAGGCCGTCACGGAAACCGAAAACGACGACAGAGAGTTCGTCGTAAACGTGAAGTAGTCGGTGTCGGACGCACTGCAGATCTTCGGTGTGATCGTCTGTCCACTCGGCACGTTGCCAAATGCCGCCGCCTGCGTGTCGTTCGGTTCGTAGTTGTCGGTGCATGGCGGCGCGATGGACGCGCCACTGACGACGACGATGTAATCCTGCGTGGTCGATCGGGTATCGCCGATGGCGCCATGCACGATGACGTGGTACGTGCCAGGCGCTGCCGCAGCGATCTCCGCCTCCTCGGTCGTATCGATGTGATTGACGCCGCGTGTGGCGAACGCGCTGGGCGTGGAGGGGCTCAGCACGTACGGAAGGACCGCATTTCCGCTGGGATCGACGATGCGCAGGTCGAGATCGTTGACGAGCGTCTTCCCCGCGAGCGGATCGTCGTCTTTGATGGTCGGATCGGGTACGAGCAGGACCTCGGGATCGAACCACCCCAGGACCACCCTCACCTTCTGCGCGGTCGAGACCGTGATCGGAATGTCGACATCCTGACCGTTCGCGACGGTGCCGCTGCGAATCTGGGAGCCGGTACCTCCATCCGCGCGAATCAGGTCGACCGAGGCTTTCGCGTCGGCCAGGCCAAAACCGTAGACGTAGTCAGGGCCTGGATTGCCGAGGTCGTCGGCGCCGGCGATGAGCAGTGTCTTGAGCAGCGGAGCACTGGGCGTCGCGTTGAACGTCTTGCGATACTGCTCCGTCAGCAGCCCCGCGATCCCGGTGACGACCGGCGTGGCCATCGATGTGCCAAAGCCGGGGCATGCGCAGTTGGTGCCGTCGCTGTACTGGTTGTTGGGCATCGTGGAGAACTGGCGATATCCCTTGGCCACGAGCTCCGGCTTGATCCGTCCATCCTGGGCCGGCCCCTGCGAGCTGAAGGGGGCGATGAGCTGACCGTCGCTCTGCACGGCGCCGACGGTCACGATATTTTTCATACTGCCGAGCAGGCCGACACTCATCGGCGCCGTATGCGTCGGATGCTTGTCTTTTTCGCAATACGTTTCCCCGGCCGAGGTCTGACCGGTCGAGCAGTTGAAGGGGGGCGCCGTCGTACAGTCGTTCCCGGCTCCGCTTTGTGAATAGCAGAAGGTGTGTGTGTCGACCTGGTTGGTGTCGTAGTTGAAGTGCTTATGGGGCGACCACGGCTGGGAGAGCACGGGGCTCCCTTCCAGCGCATCGTTTCCGGCGGCATGGAGAACCAGTGGCGCGCCTGCCCGGCGATTGACGGCGTCGTACGGTGCGGACTCCAGCGCGCTGTAGCCGGCTAGATACTCTCCAGCCCCATACCAGACCGATCCCTGCCAGCTTATCCCGTAGTCCCACGAATTGTTGTCGGCGACACTGCCCACACCGGAGAGCGCCGCTTTTGCGACGAGAAGCACGTTGAAATCCGTGTTTGCATCGAACGCCTGCAGCGTCGCCTTCGGGGACATCCCCTTGGCAGCCGGGTTTACGCCGGAAGCGACGATTGTTCCCGCAACGTGAGTGGCGTGATCATTCACCGGGCGGTCCGACGCGAAATGATTGATAACGCGTCCTCCGAACTCCTGGTGCGACGGGTCCGGGTACCCATCGGGCTCAAAGAGGGAAAGGACGACGCCATCGCCGCTGAGGTTGTAGGGCGAGGAAAACAGAGGCGTGACCTTCGAGACCAGCGCGGCAACAGCGTTGAGGCTCCGCGGATGAAGCGGTGGTCCGTAGACACCGAAGACGCGTTCATCGCCCGCGAGTTGCGGGATCGAGGCCGTCGGAATCCGGACGGTCAGCCGCGTGGGCTGAATCACTGGAATCACGAACGGGTTGTCGAGAGTCCCTCCCACCGCCTCGACTGCGCGCTGTGCGTCGTCCGGTGTGACGTCCTTCTGAAACAGGACCCGCAGGCGCGAATACGACTGTCCCTTCGCTGCTTCGGCATAGGCGTCCCGCGCAATCTTCTCGGCCGCGTCGTAAATGCGGATCGAGCGGATCCGCGCGTCGTGCGGGACTTCGACGTCGTCCCGCATGCGCACCAGGTAACGATGATTGGCCAGCGATTGCTGCACCTCGATCCCCCGGGTGGCGAGCTCGGCGCTGGCCAAGGCATCGAGCGGGGCGTCACTCTCGAGGATGTAGTGACGCGCCGGAACTCCGTCCCGCTGCGGTGGAAGGGCCCGCGCCACCAGCGGCAGGGACAGCAAGGCGAGAATCGGGAGGAAGCGGCGGCGCGCGAGTGAAATCATCGAGAATCTGGTCTCCTGTATCTCATTGAGGGGTCAGCAGGATCGCGGGCGTCTCGGCCGGCTCTCCCGTCGCAAGAACATCAGCGCTTCGCCGATCGTTTCCGCGGCGTGGAAGTGAAGGCGAAGTGCGGCGTGACGGTGTACGAGCCATTGGCCCCGACCGTGCCGTTCGGCTCCACACGGATGTAGAAGGGAACGCTCGGGGTTGGCGCGACCAGGCTATTGATCTGCCCGGCCACGGTCGCCGAGCCGTTCGCGGGGATCGTCTTTGTATCGAACGCGGAACCGCCAGTCGAGAGCGTCACTTTGAGCGGTGTGTCGCCGGCTGCGACGGTTACCGAGATCGAACTGGTGGTGACGACGAAATAGTCGATGTCGTTCGCGCTGCAGATCCGCGGTTTGACGGACTGATCGCTCACCAGGCCCTGAAACGCAGTCGCCTCCGAGTCGTTCGGCTCGTAGAAGTCCGCGCAGGGAACGATCGGAGTGCCAGCGGTCGTGACGAGGACGTAATCCTGCGACGACGAGCGCGCGTCGCCGATCGAACCATGCACGATCACGTGATACGTGCCCGGGACCGCGTTTGCGATCTCGACTTCTTCCGTGGTGTCCGTGTGGTTGACGCCACGGGTCGCGATGGTGCTCGGCGCGGTCTTGTTCAGGACATACGGCAGCACCATCGCCCCGGACGGATCGACCACGCGCAGATCGAGGTCGTTGACGAGGGTCTTGTCCGCCAGAGGATCGTCGTCCGGGCCCGCTGGTACCAGCAGGACCTCGGGATCGAACCATCCGAGAACAACGCGGAACTTCTGTGCCGTGGTGATCGTGATCGGGAGGTCGACCTCCTGACCGTTGCCGATCATTCCGGTACGAATCCGTGAGCCGGTGCCGTTGTCGCTGAGGATCAGGTCCGCGGAGGCCTTCGCATCGGCCAGCCCGAAACCGAAGGTGTAGTCCGGACCGGCGTTGCCGAGGTCGTCGGCGCCTGCGATGAGGAGCGTTTTGAGGATCGCCGCGCTCGGCGTCGTGCCGAAGGTCTTCCGGTACTGCTGCGCGAGGATTCCGGCGATCCCGGTAACGACCGGCGCCGCCATCGAGGTTCCCTGGCTGATGGCGTAGCCGTTGTTCGGAAACGTGGAGAACTGATCGGTACCCTTCGCGACCAGCTCCGGCTTGATCCGGCCGTCGGTCGTCGGACCGCGGGAGCTGAACGGTGCGATGGCGTTGGCAATGGCCTGAATCGCTCCGACCGTAACCGCATTCTTGGTGCTGGCAAGGAGGCCGATCGTCGTGTTCGCTCCGTGAGTGGCATGTTTCGTCCTCTCGCAGTACGCCACGCCGGCGGAGCAATTGAAGGGGATGGTGGTCGGGCAATCCGTCCCGGTTCCGTTCTTCGAATAGCAGTAGGTGTGCGGAAAGCTGCCGGACGCGGTCTGGTCTTCGATGTGCCTGTGGACGCCCCACTCCCCCAGCGACGGGTTGCCGGAATCGGCGTCATTGCCGGCCGCGTGCACGAGCAGCGGCTCGCGCGGCGTGCGCATGAGGGCGTCGTAAGGCTCCGACTCCACGCCGCTATAGGCGCCGTAGGCATCCTCGTTGGCATACCAGACGTTGCCCTGCTGCCAGCTGACAGCGAAGTCCCACGAGTTGTTGTCGGCCACACTGCCCACGGCTTTGACCTGGTCCGTCTTGTCGGCGAAGAGCCTGGCAATGTCAAAATCACCGTTGGCCAGGGTCGGACTCGCGTCAAACGCATGGAGAGTTGCCGCCGGCGACATCCCTTTCGCCGCGGCGTTCAGTCCGGCAGCGATCATTGTTCCCGACGTGTGGGTGGCGTGACTGCTGACCGGACTGGATGCATTGAAGTGACTGGTCAGCCGCCCGCCGAACTCGCTGTGATTCACATCGGGGTGACCATCGGGCTCGAAGATCGACAGCGCGACACCATTCCCCGTCAGGTTGTACGGCGCGCTGTAGAGAGGCGTGACACTGGAAAGCTGCGCCGCCACGGCGTTGAGTTTCCGCACATGAAGTGGAGGTCCATACACACCGAACACGTGCTCGTCCTGAGCCAGAGTCAGCGTCGCCGAGGAGGGAATCCGCACCGTCAGGCTCCGGGGCGAGGCGAGGGCCGCGTCGAGAGGCATGTCGATCGTGCCACCGACGGCTTCGACGGCGGCCTGCGCCTCATCGAACGTCACGTCTTTCTGAAAGAGGACGCGCAGTCTCGCAAACGCCTTCCCCTGCGCGGCTTCCGCGTACGCGGCCCGCGCGATCTTCTGCGAGGCGTCGTAGGAACGCAGCGAGCGGATGCGCGCGTCGTGCGGGAGGGCCACGCCGTCGCGCATCCGCACGAGGTAGCGATGACCCGCCAGCGACTGCTGCACTTCGATGCCCTGCACGGCCAGTTCAGCGCTGGCTGCTGCATCGAGCGGTGCATCGCTCTCGAGAATGTAGTGACGAACGGGAACGCCATCCCGCTGCGGCGGAAGCGCCTGCGCGACCACGGGGAACAGCACGATGAGAACCGGGACGAGGTAGCGTCGCACAAACGAAATCATCAGGGATCTGGTCTCCAGTTACGTCGCTGAGCGGCGGAACGTCACGCGCGACGCGTTGAATTGCAATCGCTCAAGGCGTAACGGGGTGTTGACAATCAGTGGTGCCCGAGGTCGGACTCGAACCGACATGAGGGTTGACCTCGGCAGATTTTGAGTCTGCTGCGTCTGCCATTTCGCCACTCGGGCTTACCTTATGCGATTGCCTTTTCCTGCCAGCGCTTCGCAGCGCCGTGCAACTCCTCGTCCGTCAGAACCCGGTTCGTCGACTTGGCGAGCTGGAAGATCTCCTTCGCCAGCCCTTCATCCTGCGGATATCTCTTTGCATCCAACCAGTAGATGACGTTCGACAAACCAGACATCGGACCGACTTCGATGATCTGTTCGAGACCGAACATACCGGCCGGAACGCCCGAGTAAACGCGATCCGCAAGCCACTCACTTCCCTTCTTCTTCGCTTTGATGATTGCGGCCGCATGAACACCCGTCCCCGTGCGGAAGGCATCACGGCCGAAGACAGGATACTGATCCGGCAGCGGAATGTGGACGGCCTGCGAGACGAAGCGAACGTATTCCGGCAGCGCGGTGAGGTCGTTGTCGATCCACTCCATCAGCTTGAGGTTGACCATCAACAGGTCGATCGGTGTGTTGCCGACACGCTCGCCGATGCCCGCGGCCGAGCCATGGATCCGATCCGCTCCTGCCTCGAGCGCGGCGATGGAGTTGATGACCCCCAGCCCTCGATCGCTGTGTCCATGCCAGTCGATCTTCACGTCTGGGTTGGCTTTGTTCACCACCTCACGCACGAAGCGGATCAGGTTGCGCACACCCCACGGTGTGGCGTGACCGACGGTGTCACAGACACAGACGCGCTTCGCGCCCGCCTCGATCGCCGCGGTGTAGAGCCTGGCCACGTCCTCCGGCTTGGCGCGGGTCGTGTCTTCGGTCACGTACATGACCGGCAGCCCCTCGCTGACAGCAAAGCGAACGGCCTTCGCCGACTGCTCGATCACCCAGTCGAGATCCCACTCCTCGGCGAATTGCCGGATCGGCGACGAGCCGATGAAGGTGCAGGCCTCGATCTTGATGCCGACGCGCTGCGAGATCTCGGCGATCGGACGGATGTCGTTCTCGTGCGTCCGCGCCGCGCAGTTCGCGGCCACGTTCAGTTTCGCATCGACGATCTCGCGCGCCAGCCGCTCGACCGATTTCTGCACGTGCGGGCCGGCTCCCGGGAGACCGATGTCCGCCGTATCGACGCCGATGTCATTGATGTAGTGAAGAATCCGGACCTTCTCGTCGAGTGATGGGTCGGTCACCGACGGCGACTGCAGCCCGTCGCGCAGCGTCTCATCATCGAACTCGATCCTCTTCGACGACGGCCGCGCCGGCGTTTCGGCGCCGATGTTCCAGTCGTAGATCAGGTCCTGCAGCGGTTCGGTCATTAGCACGTTGAATATACCAAGGGTTCCTGTTGCGCATTCCACGGGTTGCCGCCGGAGGGTAACCACAGCAGGCGGTCGAGATGAACGCATTCCATTGAGGGAATTCCGCCCAGACGGCGAAAAACAGGCGGCGCGTCCGTCCTTCTCACGGAGGACGAAACCATGAGTGTTCAAGTGGCCGACGAAAGAACGGTTCCGGTACAGGATCGACGGGTATATCTCCTTCATCTCTCGGCCCTGGTGGTGGCACTTCTCTTCGCCATCTCCGCAGCGAAGCTCTGGCGCACGGCGCTTTTCGCGTTGATCGCGCTGGTTCCCGCGACCATCGGGCTTGCGGATCAGGTGATGGCGAAGATCCGATTCGACGTCCAGCGCAACGTTCTGGAGGAGTATCTCCGCTGGCTCGCATCACGGCCCGGTGGCGCGTCCGCCGGCTTACCGTCCCTCTCCATCCGCGTCAAAGGCGATCTGGAGACGCAGCGCCCCAGCATCTACGTTCGAATCGGGAGCGTGATCTTTTTGACGGCGCTGCTCGAGGTGGCTGCGATGCTGTCCTCAGGGCCGCACGGAATGGGGTTCGACGGCCCACCTGCATTTCAGTTGGGAATCTCCGCATTGATCTGGGCAACGTACGGCGCCGAGGTCAACATCCTCTGGCGGATGATGGGCAGGCTCAACGCAAATGCGCTGTCCAGCCGCTTTTTCCAGAATGCGGGGATCCTCGTCGCGGTGGCGATGATCGTCGGATTCTGTGCGGGAGCGATCAATCTCTTCGGTTCGACCAAGGGGCCGGTGCTTTACTTCGCCATCGGGCTGGCGACGCCTTTGGCGATTGATTCACTACGCGGGATTGCCGCGAAATTCTTCGACGCCCAGACCGTGAAACGCATCCCCCTCGGGCTGGTGGACGGCCTGGAAGAACAGACGGCCGATTTCCTTGCCGAAATCGGCATCCTCGACGTCCAGCATCTGGCCACGACCGAGCCGACGGAGCTCGCCGCGAAGACGCTCTATCCGATCTACCGAGTGATCGACTGGATCGATCAGGCCACGCTCATCGCCGCCGTTCGCGAAAAGATCACGATCGTCCGCGCCTGCGGATTGCGTGGAGCGATCGACATCATGGTGCTCTTCGACGCAATTTCCGGCGTGGACCCGGAGGCGAAAGAACAGGCCCGCGTCGCCCTGAACGAGCTCGCCGACAAGCTCGGAATGAGCAGGCCCGCAGTCTTCATGATCGCCCGCTCGTTCTGGCACGACCGCCTAGTGAATGTCCTCTACGATTTCTGGCAGCAGTCGGAGACGACGAAGGGAATGGGATGAGCGAGCCGCTCCTAACACCCGGCCGGCGTCCACAATCCTCGCAAGTCAGAGGTTTACCAGCCCGAGAAAAACGAGGGGGTCGTCCTACGAGCGTCAGGAATCACGGGTTGAACGACGTCGCGGAAGGAAACAAATGAATGTCACTCCACGCTCGACTTGGATTCCTCACTTCATAAGTGCTCTTGGCTCATAGCTTTAACGGACATCAAAAAAGAACAAAGGTCTGACCCCGGGTGGTTTCAACAGGTGCGCGCTGTCCAACACGCGGTAGCAGCGGACAACGGGCCGTCCTCTGCTACCCTTGCCTTCACGTTCTGCGCGTCGGCCCGTTGCCGCTGAACCGCAGATCCGTTAGGTGGCTGGATGCGTCCATCGTGGTCGCGATCAAACGCCGAGGGACTCGCACTCCGCGCTCACTCCTCGGCGAAGCCTTCTGATCGCCGGCAATGCCTCCTGATGGAACGTTTTGGAATACGGCTGGTACTGCAGAAGTTACTGTTGTATGCTGTCGCAGTAGAGATTACCATATCAGCCGTAACCAGACACCGGAGACACATATGAGCAAGATCACGGATGCAACCGGCGTGGTTCATGCGGCCCTCGAGCCATTCACTTCCGAGGAGCGTTTCCGGATTGTACGATCGGCCCTCCTTCTACTCGGTGACGAAATCGCCGGCGCTCCGGCTGCCCCGGGAAAACCGTTGGGATCCTCTTATGGCGGCACCGGAACCGACGACGCCGACTTGCCGCCGTCGGCCACCAAATGGATTTCTCAGCATTCGGTGTCTCTGGATGCGCTTCAACGCTTTTTCCATCTCGAAGGTGGGCAGTTCTCTGTCATCGCATCACCGGAACGGGCGAAGTCCAGGCAGCAGCAGTCGAGGACTGCGTATTTGATGCGAGGGTTGGCCGCTTATCTAAGCACCGGCGAGGCGGCGTTTCTGGATGAAGACGCTCGTGCGCTTTGTGTAACGCTCGGTTGCTACGACAAGAACAACCACAACAAGATCTTCTCGTCGTTTGGAAACTTGATCACGGGGTCAAAGTCGCAGGGTTGGAAACTAACGATTCCAGGCATCAAAAACATCACAGCCACGATCAAGGAAACTCCTCAAGACTAGAAGGCGAGATTGCTGAATACCGCCAAGCTTTTCGCGAACCTTCCCGCCGGCCTGAGGGCTGAACTCCTCGATGCATACACGCAGATCATGCGAAATTACGTCGAACGTCGCTGGGAGCCCGCAGAACTCAACGGAGGCAAGCTCTGCGAGGTCGTCTACACAATTATCGACGGCGCACTGTCTGGACAGTTCGCAGGATCAGCATCTAAACCATCGAATATGGTTGCAGCGTGTCGCGCATTGGAAACCAGACCTTCTGTTCCGTCACGCGTTGGAGATCACTCGCTACGCATCCTTTTGCCTAGGTTGTTGCCCGTGCTGTACGACATCCGCAATAACAGAGGAGTAGGCCACGTTGGCGGTGATGTCAGCCCAAATCACGTCGATGCCGAAACTGTTCTCGCGATGGCAAGCTGGCTCATGGCGGAACTCGTGCGAGTCTTCCACGGCGTTACTGTCGACGAGGCGGAAGCGGCCGTCGATTCTCTTGTCCAACGGCGCCACCCGCTTATTTGGCAGGTCGGCCCGGTAAAACGCGTCCTCGATCCGAAGATGAAGGCGGCGCATCAGGTGCTTCTGTTGGCGTACACCGAAACAGCGCAAGTCGCTGACGAGACTCTCTGCAAATCCATCGAGTATTCTTCTCGCGCTTCGTTTAGGCAGCGAGTCCTGCTGCCTCTTCATAAACAACGTTTGATTGAATATGAGGCAGAGACGTCGATGGTCAGAATCACTCCGCGTGGAATTGAGTATGTCGAAACAAAACTGCTGTCAGCCTGAATTCTTGGTTGACCTCGACGGCGCCTAACGCATATTGAAAGCACGCCCCTTCCTGTAAGTTTGGAGTTGCGAAACGACAAACGAAAGGAAGGGACGGCTGCCATGAAAGAACAGGCGAAACAGTATCTCGCGTTGGACGTGCATCAGGCAACGACGGTG